>NZ_JNKG01000007.1:0-1203553 GCF_000701965.1 Prevotella sp. RM4 | reverse complement strand
TAAAATAACTACCAAAATATTTGCACAATTCAAATATTTTTTGTACCTTTGCAATGTTGTTGAAAGGCAACAAAAAAGAGCGTTCAAGCCATAGAAAAATTTTTTGTAGGCCTACCAGAAAATTTTAGATGACTACACCCGCTCAAACACGACTAAGGAAGAGGTTTTAAGGAAAAGGAAAGATTATAACAAACCCTTTAATTTAAAACAAAATTATGGCACTTAAAGTAAAGGCAGTTGAGCGACTGCTTAAGTTTGACAAAGAGAAAGAAGGTAAGTATCGTTATGTACTGAGCCCCGACCTGTACTCTAGTCTGGATCAGGACAAGGTAATCAAGGAGGCTGCCAGTCGCAGCGGTGTGATGGAAGGCGTAATGCAGGCCTGCTGGAATGCTGCTGGCGAGGTAATCAAGGCCTGGGCCACCGAAGGACACTCGGTTGCCATTCCCGGACTGGGCACCATGCGTTTCGGCCTACGTGGTAAGGCGGTTGAGAACGTGAACGAGGTTAAGGCCGGACTGATCACCACCCGTCGTATCATCTTTACACCAACGGTTAAGCTGAAGGACGAGCTGGCTAACACAGCTATCCAGATTACCTGTATCGACCGTAACGGCAAGGAGGTGAAGCGTGTAACCAGTAGCGACAGCGGCGACGTGGAGGATCCTGAGAACACCCAGCCATCAACTGGTGGTAACACTGGCGGCAACGGCAACAACACCGGCGGTAACCAGGGTGGTAACACAGGCGGTGGCAGCGGTAACCACGAGCCGATTGGAGACTAAGGGCTTGGGGCTTAGGCCCCAGCCTTCCCATTAAACATGAAACATTAAACATTAAACAGTAAAGATTAAACATTATGAGTAAGAGAGAAACAGTAAAGTTCATCGTACAGATGATAGCGAGTATCGCCACAGCGATAGTAACCGCCCTAGGCGCCACCAGCTGCATGGGCCTATAATCAAAGAAATCAGCCGAGGTACCCTACCCCTCGGTTGATTTTTTTGCCCCCATCCAAAAATTTCCCAACCTGTGTCAAAATTGCACAGGTTCAAATTGAAGAAGATGAACTTGAAAGGAATACTTGACAGTTCAAAAAAGGAATATTACCCCACGTTATCTTATAATAACCGTGGGGTAATTGCCGGGGGTGAAGGTGTAGTTAAATTGGCTACCTTTAAAAGAATTGTCCTTATACCATTTGTTTAGACTTGAATTCAAGTTGCTTACAAAGGTAGTCAATGTTGAGTTTGTAAACGAGGTGATATCGCTGGCTTGGTAGCAGCCTACGATGTTGCCGGTTTTATCTCCATCGTAGTTGGTGCCTACCAGATTGCCTGCGCCTGTGTAGTAGCTGGCATGGATAGTACCGGTGTTGGTACCTACCAGGGCGCCAGCGCCATCGCCAGAAAGGGTTACATCGTCGATAACCTTACAGCCACCGATGATACCTGCATTTGTGCCAGCCAAGGTGCCATTAGTAACATTGCCAATGGCGGTGATATGCAACTGCTCAACACAAGCATCCTCCCCCAGCTTAACAAACAGCGAGCTCCCACTCAAGCGGTTGATATAACGATCGCCACCCAGGAAGGTGCCGTTGAACTCGTTACCATCCTCGCCTATTCCTTTCCACACATAATCGCTGGCAGTAGCGCTGCTTTGCATGGTGATATCGGCATCGAGTCGCACATATTTACCTGTGAAATCGTAATCACTATTCACCTCCTTAGCAAACGCCAACATCTGCAAGGCGGACGTGATACGGAACGCAGTAGCAGCACTAGTACCATCGTTGCCATAGACATCCTTCACGACATTGTTGGATTCATACAGCCAGATAGCATCGTCGATATTATCTACCTGACTATGCGTTTTAATGGCGGTATTATCTACATTCATAGTCATATAGGTAGACTTTTTACGCAGCACACCTAAGTCGGGTGTTGGCACAAGATTCCAGTCGTTATAGGTCACATCTATGTGCATTTTCTCGCCACTATGACTCAATGCTACATTAATAGTGGTGGTTTTGCCAGAGTTAAACAATACGCCACTTTTAATACCATGATAGTTATGGGTAACATAATTGCCACCATCGTCGACATCGCGATACCTTACTTTAAAATCAAACTCAAAAGAACTATTGTTGGCATCATAAGCTAAGTAAGCAGCGTCCTGTGGTGTGGTGAGTCCATAGAATGTAAATGTTTTACCAGCGCCTGAGCCTGAAGTACTTTTACGCCATAGTTTTATGTTGCGTTTGGTCTGACCATTACTATCATCGCAATTAAGCGTAGAGAGTTCCTTGCTATAACCGCTCCACTTAAACTTGCAGGGCTGATTAAGAATGGTCATATCTGTAACATCTATATCGGCATCGAGTACATTGTCACCAGTAGCAAAATCCTTGATATTAACCACTATACACACATTGCTGAGTGCATGGGTAAAACTAACAGCGGTTGTAGTGCTACCAGCCACCGCCTTAACCGAATCGCTATAACTTATCAGCAGATCTTCGGCAATAATCGCATCGTTATCTGATGAGAAATCGACGGTTTTATCACTATCCAATCCATATCCCAGCTCGCCTTGATAAGGTTCGGTGGTATTGGCTGTGGGTAAAACCCAATAATAATTTTCAGAAGGCAGACTATAACCTGCAAAAGTATGGTAAGACGTAACATCGGTCCAATATATCTTCTCAGGATCGGTGGTGGTACGTTTCCAAGTGTCGTTATAGGCATACGGGATGTTGCTGTATGTAAAGGGTTCCAACGCATCCTGGCTACGACGGATGGTGGTAAGCACCACCTCATTGCCAGCTTGGAACGCCGTACGCCCTACCCCAAGCATTTTTGACTCAGCAGCACGTGTAAGCGACTGGTTATCGACAGCTATAGTAGGTGTGATACTACTAATCTCGAGTGCTGTATCGGGGGTAACAGTCTCATCATTAGCTTGGCATGCCGTAAGGAGTGCCAACAAACCTGAAAAGTATATTATTTTATTGCGTTTCATTATTTAAGAGTCATTGTAATTTGATAAAGTGTACCGGGCTGAACATCGTCGATATTAAGAGCCATGTTATAGCGTTTGTCGCCATCACGCAACATGATAGTGGCATTGTTAATGGCATAAGGCGGAATAATGAGTCGATAGGTATTATTTACATCTTTATACGCCGTATAAGTGGTTTTCTGTGTAATGTCCTTGAAGAGCTTACAAGTAGCCGTTCGCTTTTCATCATTTATCACAGTTATGCCCAGCGCCTTGCCGTTATCGCCTATATCGCAGCTGCTCTTGGTTTTATAGCTATAGTCGTATTGTTTATCAACCGCCGTATTAATTTTACTCTTGGCAGCATAGTAATCGCCTACAATCACCTCGGCCTGGTTGATATCAAGCATATTATCGATAGTAAGCACAGCATTGGAAGATATATCGCCTACAACCTTGATGAGCAACGCCGACATAACGTGTTTGAAATTAAAGTGCACACGATAAGTACCTGTTTGCATGATGGTTTGCGCCCATAACAGATCGCTGGCCTTATAATCAGCTTCCTTGCTCTGATTGGCATGGAACACGTTACTATATTGCTCAACACGTGTACTCTTGGAATCAACAAATACCTGCTCTTGGCTCCAGGTTTGTGCTGTAAACACGTAAGGTGTGGGCTGAGCCAGAAAACGGCTATAGATATCAGGAGAATTGGAATCGGTGTAATCGCCATCGATATCGCAATGATCATCGCTGGTAAGTGTAGCCAGTGAATCGGCATGCCACTTAAGCAGATAAAAGGCATCGAAACTGCCACCATAGGTACTTTCACCCAACTCGGTATGTTCAGAGAATGGGCACACAATCTTTATTTTGAATTTATCGCCTGGCTCAAAGCCATTACCCGACAGATTGACACGAGTAGAAGCCTCGCCATCAAACTGCTGTACCGATGTGGTAAACGAAAGCGTGCCTGCCTGTTGCTGTGTGGGCTGCGGCTCGTCGGCCTGGCAGCCCACTAACAGCAGGGCAATAGAGAAAAAGGGTATCTTATATATCTTCATTGTTACTATTTTTCTTACTTATCTAATGTAGGGTAACTGTTGGTGTAGGCATCGCCAACCATGCTGTACTTCATAATGCAGGGATATTTCTTACCAACAGTAGTTTTGTTATACTCGCTAATACCTTGGTTCATTGCATTCCAAGGCGCCATACCGTAGATGGTATTAAGTACATTTGGCTTTTCTTTAGCAAGTTTTGCCTTATCAACATCATTACCGAGCATATAATCGAACTTTGCCTTAAGCACATACGACTTGCTACCACGAACGTAATCATCGTAATCGTAGGCATCGGCAACTCCTGCAACGGCTGTAGCTTTCGGCGACAGGCTTGTATCGTAATAGTTATACATTTGTGTACCCCATTTAACACTCTTATTACCAACCAAGGCACCAGTAGTTTCATCAAGATTGTCAGCAGCCTGCATACACCCGAACATGGAAAGTGGATAGCCTGCATCAGCTACTCCTACCAACGCTGCCCCAGCTGTACCGATATGAATACAACCTACCACATAGCTTGTACCTTTTAGCGAGGTGGCAATAGAACTGCCACTACTGGGGCACAACATCGAGATACCGGCAATATAACAGCCCCATCCTAATGTCTTATCGCTAAATTCGGCCTTATTCAACAAACAGGTATTGTGGGTGCTCTCAATCTTAAGATTAGTAATGGCACCATCCTTTACATAATCAAACAGATAGCCACCATCCATATACAGGTTTTTAAGCGAGTTGCCACAACCATTAAAGTAACCACGGAAAGCCTTGCCTGCCGCAGCATCGCCAATGCCAGGAATCTTTATATCATAAAAATCAAGATCATTGGCAAGTTCTACCTTGTAACGGAGATCAAAATCGGTATCGTAGAAATCAACTGGTCCGGTAACATAATCCTCGATGACATACGCGCTCTGGTTTACATCTGATGCATGGTAGTGGGGATAGAACACATAGCCATCAGACTCGGCCTGTTCACGTGTCATCTGTACCGTATTGCCATTGCCATCATCCTTTATCCAATAGTAGGTAGGGAATCCCTCGGGTCCATTTTCAGCACGAACCTCGCCACGTTCAAGTCCACTCGTTTTGGTAGCAGCCGTGCCGTTAACCAAACGGATAAAGGTGTAGAACTGCTGGGGGCTGGAAATAGTAAACGAGGGCACAAAATCCTTATTACCGTTAATGGCATCGTTGGCTGCCGATGCTATAGCTTCTGTCCACCAACTAAAGTCGAGATTGCCCAGAGTATGGTTTTCGAGGGTGGCATAGTCGGCAATCTCAGGGCCATCGGTCCAAGAGAAACTGCCGGTACTTATTACAGAGAACTGATTGTACTGATAGCCCACACTAAACGAGTAACTATAGCCCGCCTTAAGCGTAAGGCCATCTGGGAAGGCTTTAGTTTTACCATCATCTTTCAGAATCTTACCCAACTCAAATATATGGCATTCGGTTTCGCGACTACTCTTACCATTTTCGCCTACCTTATACAACCAAACCTTAACACGGGTACAGGCAGGCAGTGTGATGGTTTCGCCAGCATTAGTTTTACTCATGTCGAACGGGATCGACAGCAGATACTGATTACCATCATTGTTTTTAAACTCCGGATGCTGCACATTAGCAGCAATGTCGTCGGCTTCCAAAGTATTAATCTTTACAATATTATCCTCGGAGGTATATTTCTCAAGATGATTAAAATCGGTTTTATCATCCTCATAAAGTTTCTTAGTCATTGCCGTAAGCAGGAATGTTTCATCATCCACACCGGCTGGCATACACATCCTGTAGTAAGCATTCCTCACTTCAGTAGCAACTGCAGTATTATTATCGTAATCAGCATCGTCTAAACACAACTGTACAGAGCTCAACTCATTACCCGACTTGGGGGTAAGAGCTATACGACAGGCGATATGGCGCATGGTAAGAGGGATGTTTTCGGTTGGACCCGATACGGTAACCCAATCGCTAACGGTATAATCGGGATAATAAACATCACGGGCTGCGGTATTTGTTGATGCCGAAAGGGCACCCGACAGATTACTACGCCCCCACGCACGGAAACGCACAACACGTCCATCCTCCCATGTCAGCGAATCGGCTGAAGTCTGAAGCGATGTAGTGCCAGGCACATCGGATTTCTGTGTATTTAATTTATCATAAGCCGGCAACCAGTCGTTATTAAGCGACAAGGCAGTACCTGTGGCGTAGTTCATTTTGTAATAATAGGTACGGAATATCTCGCCGGCCTCATCAAACGTTATACCATCGGTATTAGCATACTGACGGAAAATACGCATCTGGTCGCCCTCGTTAAACGAGCCATCATGATGATAGGTGGTGCGGGTAACAAACGGGTCGGCCATGGTGGCACTAAAGCTAATACCCTGCCCTATCAAGCTCTCCTGCCGGGGAGTAAGCTGCCAGCTGATATCTTCGGCTGTACAGGCCGCAAACACAGCGGCTGTTATCAGATATATCGTGTTTCTTATCTTCATATATACTTAGTTTTTATATGGAACAAGGTCGGGAGTAACATCACCTACAGAACTACCATCATTCCAGCAATTCTTTACATGTGCGTTAGTGGGTTGCGTTTCGAAGAGTACACCGCCCGTGATGGTTACATTGAATATCTCAGAATTCCATCCTGCATTTAAACTACTGTACAACCAGTTACGAGTGCCATCAGGCACAACTGTTATGGTATGCCCCATGCCATCGAGATGCCCAACCAACGCGGTGGGGAAATCAGCCAGAGATATGGTGATATCCTTTAGCAAAACAAAATATTTGCCTTTACAGTCGCCCTTTTCGGTAGCTTGCTTTAACTTGGCAATAAACTCTGCACCATCTGAGATATACTGATATTTATACTCTTTACCATCGGCAACTGTAGCGTTATAATCGCGATAGGTATAGGCACGCTGCCAACTGCTGCCTGCCATCGAGAGTTCGTGATCGGGGTTATCAACGCCATAATACTTATCATGGTAAGTATTTAAATTCCAAAGGCGTGAACCAGTGCTGTTATAGTCGATTTTCTCGGGACTGACACGCAGATAAACCACCGTTTCGTCGTTGGCATTCAGGTCGAACTTAAACGTCTTCTCGTACTCCAGATCGTTTTCGAGTGTCAGTTCAAAATCAATTTTGTTGGAACAGGTATCGGTGTCGTTCGCTGGCAACTCGTCGCCCATTACCATTGCTTTATTAGAAGTTTTGGTATAGGTGGGGCGCACAATGATATCGTAGTATGGTGAATCGCCGTATGAGACAGCTGTGTATTTACTACTGTTTTCGCTAGCCTCCTTATAATTATCATCGGTAGGGAATACGAAATTGTTGGTTCCAGTTTCCTGATAGATGGTAATATCCTCGTGGTTCAGATAATGAGGGGTTACTTTGGTAGCAGTAGTCCAATGCGGGCGACCATCTGTATCAACATAATCCAGCACCTCCACATTGCAAAAGCGCAGTTTTGCATCTTTGGGATCGGTGGCATACCCTTTCAGCTTGGTTTTCGTGCCATTCACGTTCTTAATTTTATCATCTATCAGAACGTATGCTACCACACGAGCCAGGCGATGCTGCGTAGGGATGGTAATCTTATCGATAGTGGCATAAATCTCCTTTTTCGGGGGCAGCGAAGTGTACTGCCAAAGATCGTCGTACGCTTTGGTAGTACCCTCATTACGCAAGTTCACAGGCACATAAGCCCCACGGAACACATGCGCACCGTTGCCCAGCCACTTAGCTGGTGTATCGGTAACTTTGCCATCGGTACCATACAGATTCATACTATAGCTACTTTTATCATATTTTAAAAGGGCATACTGCTCACAGGTACCCAAATCGTACACCATATTCATACCATCTGTATTCAAACCTTCGTTTAGCCAGCCTGGAACGGTTGACGCTTCGGCACGGGTGGTAACAGCCGTAGTCATGTCGGCTGTAGTAACAGAGCCTACATGTATGGTCAAAGCCTCGTCATCAGCGGGGTTCAGCACATCATCGTGCGAACCGCAGCCTGATAATAATATCAAGGCTAATGCCATATTGATATATCTATATTTTAATTTCATCGTAATTAATAATTTGAATCAGAAGTTGGTGCAATGGCATTACGTTTACCGATGGCAGCTTCAACACTTTCGAAATAGGTTCCCACACCACGGCAATCAGCATCTGTAGGCCACCAGTTACCCTGACACCCCTTAGCTGTACCATTTGCAGAACCATTCTTGGCATATCCTAAGATACTGCCATGGTGTTCGTCGTTATCAAGTTTTACAAAACTACTGCAGTCGGTAATGGTAAGTTCAACTTTATCGTCAGAATCCTGTTTATACATAATACCACCCACAATACCGCCATAATAGGCCTGCTGGGATGTTGAGCCAGTAAGCGTACTGCCTCTATGCAGCACACACTGGGTTACGGTTCCATTCGAAACTGCCGACACAATACCACCAGCCAGTTTATGACCTTGAGTATTATTGGTTGGAGCCTGTGATACAATGTTTACCTTTGCCTCGCAACCACTAACGGTAGCACCACCATAAACCCATACCACCAAACCGGCCGGGTTAGATGATGTGATTTTAAAATCGGGATCGGCCATCTTTACCTTTACATTACTAATCTTGGCGTCGGTACCATGAAGAAATAAAGCCAAGGGAGCCATTACATCGGTACCATCATCTTTCAATTCTGATTTCAAGTTATCGCTCAACATAAGGGTAAAATCATGCACATGGCTAGTTATCGAATTAAAGATCATGGATTTTGTAGTAATCTGCTTACCATTGCCATCCAATTCATATTCAACATCTTTTCCTGTGGGAGAATCTACAGTAATATCGTCGGCTAAGCGATAACGACCTTTACCAGAGGCATAATTAAGCTCTTTCTCATTATCGATAACACCGGTATAGGGATTTGAATACGTATTATTCATACCCGAATATGTAGCAATAGTGGGCCAAGCATTACCATCGATTGACTTATAAGAAGATATCAGCTCACCAACAATATTTCTATGGTTATCTTTTTGCAGTAAGGTTATACCATACTCGAAAGTATTGTTGGTAACATAACCATCGGCACGGCCCACAATACCACCTACCCAGGCTTCAGAATTACTACTTGAAACACGATTTGTTACCGTACAGCCATCTATAACAGCAGCCTTAGTGCCGTTGGAAGTAGATGTGGCTGCAATACCACCTACATAATTAGCATCGGTACTAACCACTTTAAGCGCAGAGCGGCACTTAGAGATGGTGCCGTTATTAGTAATCACAGCACCAGCCACCTTGGCAGAAGCTCCCGAATTATCCTTAACCGTAATATTGATGTTACTGATAGAACCACTATTCTTGTTAGCAATAGCAGCATCTACCGTACCACCTATCTGGATGGTACCATTAAGCAAGCTGGCAGCCTCACCTAGTTCATCAAGGAAACATGAGTTACTGGTTAATGCAAAGTTACCAAGATCTAAAGTACAATTTAGTTTGCAATTCTTATACTGATCCCATGAACCTTGATAAGTAGAATTCTCGTCATAACCATCAAGATTGATATTTTTCTCTAAAGTCGCTACGTTACCTGCCTTATTCTGCTCTGAATTCTTAAGAAAAGCAATCAACCTATCGCGACTATCAATCATGATGGGGTCGCCAGCATTACCATAATCATCGCTGACAATGGTTTTTATCTCTTCAGTCCAATCACGGATATATGCCGACATTTTGTTCTGACGACTGCCACGACCTAACGTAACGGTAAGAATCAGATGCTTGCCTGGCTCAAGTTTATAATTACCATCATCACTTGTTTCGTCGTTGGCTCGGTAGAACGAATAGTTCTGACCCGAAAGGTTTATCTTGGTTATCAGGTCGGATGATGGATTCGTATAATAATTGTATGGTTTTACAATTGCATCGTAACGAGTGGTGTAAGTGTACTTTGTTTCACCATCGTAAATAATTGAATCCTTGCAAATTAGCGGTGCAATTTCCAGTTTAGCATCACCATACGAATAAATGGTTGCCGAAATATCTTTCTTGGCATTTTCAACCTGTAATGCCTCGCGACTAACACCCTCGCCAGCCTTCAGTATTACACTAATGCGAGCACGCTTATGCTTAAGGAAAAGTGGAATCTTTTTATAATCAGTATCATCTGAAAACAGCTTAACTGTACTATTCAGATCCTTCCAATCCTTTGCTGTTCGATAGTTAAAGTCATCAATATTATCGATAGGCGAACCTGTATTCTCGTCGCCCTGCCATTTTTTAATGTAACCAAATCCTTCTAAAAGGTCTTGTTTAAGCCAATCGGTTACATTTGACTGCGTTTCTGACAATTCCTCACTTCCAGCAATAGCCTTAAAACCGTATTCTACCACAGTACTTGGCCAATAAAGCTGGGTTGTTGTACCTTTTAAGGTACCATTATCATAATTATCATCAATGGTATATTCGCCTGTTTTTTCGTAATTACCATCTTTCGAGCGCATCGTAATACTAAACTCATAAGCTTTATCTACAACCTTATAGTTCTTCATCGCTTCGTCGTAATCGGATTGGGCAGAACGGGTTACAACAGCATTAGCCATTGAGGTGGTAAACATCACCTCCTCGCCCACCTCGATATCATCCGAGAATATATGTTCGAAGGTTTCACGGCAACTCGTGGTAACCACCGCGAGGATTGCCATCAGCAACAGTTGTATAATCTTATTTATCTTACTTTTCATCATCATCAATCATTAATAGTACCCTCGGTGTTATATGTTTTACCTGTATTCCAATCAACAATCTGAGGGATTACCTGCGCTATGGTACTGCGACGCAACTCGATATTATAGATATATTTCTTTCCGCTTTCGAGCGTAGTTTTTGTTACACTATTTACAATGGCTTTATGTGTAACAGTACCACCAGGTTCGGTCCATGTTACACGAATACGCTGCAACGTACCAAAAGCAATACCCTCGAATGTTTTCAGATAACCAGGGATAGTCACCTTTCGAGCAATCAGGCTAAACGACGAGCCGTATTCGCTATCATTACCGGTATTGATATCAACCTCTTCGGCTTGTGGCTTTTGAATCTTACCATTGGGCTGAATACTAAAGGGAACATATGCTTTTTGAGCCACACCCAACAACTCAACAGAAATTACCTCAGAAGCATCTTTAATATCAACCGAACCTTCCTGCGAATTCATAATGTTTACCTGTACCTGCGCAAACTGGTGCTCAAAGAACAGCTTTACACGATTAGCCTCGGAGGTGGCACCTAAAGGTTTGGCTATTTCATAAGCCAGGATAGGATCAGGTTGCTGAGCAATCGTATCCTTATCACCACGAGTCAAATCGAACTCAATTGAGTCGCCTGTAAATGTAGAATCTGCTTTTAGCTGGTTATTATCGGTTAATGCCAGGAATACATGGTCCTTACGATTCTGCCAATAGAAAGTATTATTCAAGAAGACGGCATTACCATACTCGTTTTCAATCTTCAACTGGTCTGTCATCATGTTCACATCAACTGTAAGCGGATTGGTTGCCGAGTAGAATTCTGTACTGTCGGTGTCATTAGGGCCAGCATGGAAGAACATCTTACATACAAACTTACTGTTCTGCGGCATATACGCAGCCGAAGCACGGGTAACGGCAACATCCATATTACCTGCCGAAAACAGCACAGGCATCAGGCCCTGCTGCTTACCGCCGTTTTCAACCTCAGCCTCCGAACATGCCCCCAAAGTAAGGGCTATCGCCATCGCCAAGGCCGCCGTAATCATATATAAATTCTTTTCTATCTTCATTTTGTTAATCCCAATCAAGTTTTGCTTCACCGCTACCATAATTTTCTGTCCATTTCTGAATCATAGCACGGAATTTTACCTCCTCTTTGGTAATGGTGATAGTATAGCTGTACTGATTACCACGAAGCCACTCGCCTATTTTTACTTTTGTTTTATCGTCTATACAGTCTTTGAGAGACAATGAGTATGTTGTAGATGTAGCATCAGTGGCACCATCGTGCAGGTTGATAACCAACTTAGCGTTATCTAGTTTCTGCGGGATCATCATCTTAATATCGCCACTATTTCCATCATCAAAAGCCGAAGCAACTGCATCAGCAGCATTAATCTCACCATCAATCAAGGCAATAATACCCGATGTCGACAGATTAGTTAATTTGATTGTTGCTTTGCTGAGATTAACATACGCAGGATCGTTTGGATTTTCTTTTGTAGCCAAAGTAATAATTATTTTACTCATGGCATGCTCGAACGACAAAGGCACAGTACCAGTACGAGGTGCAATGGCAGCGCCTGCCTCGTAAGTTTCATGCGCAGGCGTAGTAGCCCATAGCAAATCGGTACCCTGTTTAACCTCTGTGCTTGTTACTTCCAGGAGGGTATGCTCAGAGGTTTGATATGCCAAAGCTCGGAAGAAATAGCTATCATCTTTATTGGGCCAATAAATTGGGGCGGATGTAGATGATACTGAAAAAGCCCCACCATCGTAAGAATAGGTAGCTGCAATGCTTCCAAAGTCAGCGTCTACAAGTATTTTATCGCCATCTTTCTTTGCTCTCCACAATGTGAACGAATCGTCTTTATTCAGACTCGTATCGTTGTTACCTTTATCTTTAATATCAGCCGAGAACTGGATTTGGCCTTCACCTGTAGCTGTGACAGGTATCCAATCTGCCAGCGTTGCCGACACGCTGATGGTCTGCTTATTAAGCTTAACGTTGAGCAGATAGTTAACACCGCTCTTGGTTTCGTCAGAAGTAAGGCCATTCCCCCAGTTAGCAGCTTCGAGAATCTTTTCGGTAATTATAATCTCATAGTTATTACCACCAGCATCGGTAATAGTTGCAAGTACTTTATCTTTCTCAAGTTTTGTATGGGGTACTGTAACAGCCTGATAAGTACGAGTAGTCTTATTAGTATTGCCATCAGGACACATTGTCACATCGATAGAGCCAGAAGCAGTAACCTCACCTTTAGGAGCATCAAATGTACCAACCTCACTTACCCCCTTCAAGGTAACTATCGTATTTTTCAAATCACCATCTTTATACCCATCCTTAGCCTCAACAACAATGGTAAACATACTCATAGCGTGGGTATAAGGAACAGTAATAGTGCCATGATCACTCTCTTTAGAACTGCCATGATCATATACCACTGGAGTCTGCGCTGGTGACCACAGAAGGTCGTTATGCTTCATAGCATCTTTAGCCGACTGATCTGGAGTAGTTGTCCAAACAAGAACACCTGTAGGCGTAGTTGTTGTATTAAGAGCCTCGGTTGGCGTGCCACCATTATAACAATAACCATAGTACGACTGCAAGCCGTGATTATCTTGACGCAGGTTCTCGGTGGATACGCTTGCGTTGCTGAAATCATCCCAATACAGCGCTTTGCCTGGAGTCAAATCCGAAGTCGAATTTGTAGATGTATTAACAACGACCATAGCATCGCTACCTTTTTCAAATTCTACAAGACTAGCTTGTGAAGCCAATTCGTATGATGTAGCGCTTGCTAAATCGGTAGTACTATATACGTGACGTACATAACTATAAAGCACATCGCCAGTCTCAAACTTGCTGCCCTCGGCACGTGTTACAGGACGATTGCCTGAGAGGGTTGCTTCGAGGCGTAAAGGCAGACGTTCATCGGTAGATGAGCTGTTGTTTACCACCTCATCACCCGCGCATCCTGCCAACATCAGAGCTGATAGTGAAAGTATGAAATATCTCCTAATAATCATATCCTTATTATCCATTAATCTTTTTAGAACCAAACGTCTTCGCTTGCCGCTACGGTAGTCCAATCGGTAAGCGTGGCAGCAGCATTAATCTGCGTCTTGGTAATGTTCAGGTTATATACGTAATGTACACCTGCCTCCCAAACGTTTGTTGCTTTAGCTGTACCACCATTGGCAGCCACCTTAATAGGTGCCACATCGGCGTAGTACACATCTTTGGCGGCAGATGCATTCAGAGCAGGGTCTTCACTATATACCGTAATCTTGAACTTTACCTTATTTTTATCATTATCAATCAGCGTTTGTGGTATGATTATATCATGATAGTGCTTATTATCACCATTTACCATGTGGAGTGCATATAACTTATTATCGCTCTCGATTGGAACTACAGCCGAACGATCGCTCAGCAGAATATTACCCCCGGTACCAACATTCACTAATTCAACCTTTACATAATCCAATTTAACCAACTTGGCGGTGTTATTATCATCAGTTTGTGATGTTAGTTTCACCTCCACCTGACTCATCATATAGCGGAAGTTCAGGTTGATATAGCCTTCGCGTGCGCAGATACCACCGGTACGCATATCTACCTGCGTATGCCCAGTTTCCTTGTTCCCACATAATGTTTCATCATCAAACTCAGGCATACCAATCATAAAATTACTTGGTGAGGTACTGGCATTATAAGCGCCATTTGCCACCTTAACAACCTGTATACCTTTATCCTCTACGACAAGAGGACCTGTTTTTGCATCCTCATCACGATATGGGAATAATCCACGGAAATGATAATGGGTATTGTGGTCTGGCCAATACAGCAAATTAGTTTCTTTCCAATCCATTGTACCATCGGAAATAATTGAAGGTGTAGCTCCACAAACATAGCCGCCATCAATTGTCTCACTATACCAAAAATCAAATTTTCCACAGACACTAGAAGGTAATGATACTGTTTGAGTTTCTGAACCAGTTACATTGATTTTAGGGTATGCCTCGTCCGAAACAACTTCGTTCCAAGCCGTTACGGTAGCGGTAGTTAAGAGACCTGTTTTATTTACAGTTACATTAATAATGTAGTTGTAGCCAGCTTTTGTTTTAAAGTTTGTATGACCACCAACTTCTGTAATCTTGGCACGAATTTGTTTTGCCGTAACATAATATACATTACCATCAGCCTGTACCACAGCAATCACATCATCATCATTATCTCCAAACTGTGTATCAGGGTAAACTATCGCCTGCTTGATAACGGTATAGGTTTTATCAGTAGTACTGGTAGTTCCAGCGATGACAGCAGCTTTATATTTGCCTTCACTCGCAGCTGTCGCTGTAGCAGTGGCAATATTAATTGTACCATTTGTTAGGCAATAGTCATTCGCAGAATTGGTGATACCATCCAAAGATTTGGCATGAGTCAGCGTTACTACAGGGTCTTCCTCAAACTTATAAGTTGTTTTACCGATTGTGCCCTTTGTAAAACCAACACCAGCCTTAATATTAATAGTAATCTTACTTAAGGGATGGGTAAACACCAAGTTGCCAGGATGCTCCTTTGTAGGCTTTTCGAACTTATATCGATTAACGTAAAGATTGTTAGAAACAATAATGTCGCTATTCAATACGTTTTTGCCATCGGTAGCTACAGGCCATGGCAGACTCTCCCACTTTGATTTATCATCAATAGCAGGAGCCTTATTCATTCCATCTATAGCTACACCCAGCACTTGTAAGCCTTTATTTGTATTTTCTTCGTTTTCTGGATCGCCAATGCCATAGTCGTCCCAATACAGCTTTTCGCTTTCGGTAAACGATAATGCGTTGATGGTTTTGTCTGTTTCTGTGGCAGCTACAGTAGTGCATGTGGTTGGCTTACTAATAGCTGGGGTTGGTTTTCTATTCCACGTACCATCCACCCTAAGGCGAACCTGGGTGTTTGGCTGCATGGCATAATAACCAGTTGTTGCTGGCGACTCTTCAGCACGGGTTAAGGCACGCTGGGCTGGAGAAGCCTCTACCCCAACAGTAAACTCGATAGGTCCATCGACGGTGCGGTCGAAGGTATCCCAGAAGTCCTCACTTGTACAGGAACAAAGTCCCAGTACAAGCGAGGCCGCAAGAGTATATATAAAATCTTTTCTATTCATTACAACGAATTAGCTTTCGAGAGAAATATTAGTTGGTTCAGCCTCAACTGTTTCCCATCCTACAACCGAGCATGTAATATTGGTAATACCAGTCTTTGTTAGTTTAATTGTATAGGTATACTCATAACCAGGATTCCAACGAGTAATAGCGTTGTCAGTACCATTTATCTTAATGGTACTTAAATCGTTAATCACATAATACTGGTTATTATCGGGAGTTGTAATAATCAAGCCAACCTTACGTGTACCATCAACCAATGCCTGTGGTATTACGCTGTACGAGAACTCATTGGTTTTAGTATACGCTGTATTGTAATAAACACCGGCACTTGCAGTAGAAGGAGCAGTAATAGTCTGACCAGCTGCGTCAGTATTCAAACTCTCTTTGATGGGAGTAACCAAACCATTACCCATGCTTACATCACCTCGTGCATAGAAATTGGTAAGAGCAATGGTACAACCTTTTTTATTTTTCTCGTCATAAAGTACAATAGAATTGTTTGTAGCTGCGGGCTGTGCAGGAGTTATCAGCACAATCTTGATGTTGGCCATCATGTGCATCTGAGTCATTCTGATATCAGCATCAGTAGCTCCGATAGCTGGATTGATGTAAGTGCTATATCCATTCGCAACATCGTAAGGCAATGGTGTTGTAAGACCATCAATTGCTTTAATAGGTGCACCCCAGATATAATCAGTACCCTTAGCAAGATCGTTAGATATTGCACCTGATGTCATTGTAAAGTAATCACTACCAGAAGTTGCAACATGATAATTATTTGAAGTTACATTCTCAGATGAAGTAGTACGGAAGTGATAGAACTTGGTGTTATCCTCGTAGTACCATTCTGTGCCCCACTTTTTATTATTTGAGTCGTAAGCAAAATTGGTAGAAGCAGTATATTTACCATTCCAATCAGTACTTTTACTTGCAGTTGTCTGGATGCTTGTTATGGTAGGATCCTGGTAGCGATAGAATGTAAACAGATTATCAGTTATTTCAACTCCTCCATTAAATAAATCAAAACTATAATGGTGGTTATCGAGTGCAAGTTCTCCATTAATTTTTTCAAAATCAACCACGCTGGCGCTAATCACTTCTATCTGTTTCTTATTAACAGTAATGGTAAATATATAATTATTACCCTGTTTCATAGTAATAGATTCCTCAGATGTTTTCTGCCCATTATTAAGTGCAGTAAGCATCATATCCTGTGAAACAGTATACTTGTTGTTATCAATATAGAACTCCAATACGTCTGTATTACTACCTTTGGTAAAAGTATAACCAGGCAATACCTGAGCCATCAAAGAATGGTTATATGTAGCATTATCAGGTATAGTTAGAGTAGTCATCTTTTTGATGTCTGTAGTAGTAGGATTACTTTCCCATGCACCTACTTCTATGTCCAGAGAACCTGAAATGGGTGCATTTAAGAATTTCACATTACCTACTTTACCATCTGCGTCAGCTGTAAAATTGAACGAACCAGTTGAAGCAAAACCAGTACCCTTTACAAGGTTAACAGTAATGCGGCTCAGGGCATGATGAAACTCAAGTTTACCCTGATCAAAAGTACCAGGACCATCAGTTGAGCTACCACTATTCAAACGGAACTTAAGGTAACCATTCTTATCTGTTGTATTGGATGATACCACACCACCTTCACCATTCTTGCTAACATTATTACTATAAGTAAGGTCTTCGGCATCAATGGTAGAAAAATTTTCAATGTCAGCAGATGTTCCACTCTGATCTTCAGACAATTTCCAAGCTATCGTCTCACTAAGTTTACTTGTGCTCCATGCACTAGTACCAGAGAGAAGATTTACAAGATTTTCCCCGTTATTCTTTGGGAGCAACGTTTTGGGAATCGCTACAGCAAAAACCGACAGCTGAGCATCACGACCATAGGCATCGTCCCAATAGCGAACATTTTCATCGGCTATAGCTTCTATTTTAGAAAACGATGCCTCACCTGCAGCTTTGCCATTAGCATAAGTTCGTGTCTCACAATTAGTATTATCAGTATCATCCTTTGCATCTGTACTGCGGATATGCATTGCTATCAGCGTATTCTTTTCAAATCCTGCACGGGTGATTGCAGTATTGCTAGTTTCGCCTACGAACGAAATGGGGGTTTTGCCGTTGGGGTCGACGGGGGTTACGTCGTCCTCGAGATTGTTTGTACATGCTGTTGCCACGAAAGCGGTGGCCATGAGCAAGGGGTAGAAAAGATTTTTCATTTTGTTTGTATTCTTTATTATGTTATTATTCTGTTATTTCTCTAGATCGGTGCTGATAGAACCTGTGACTTCGGTCCATGGGGCCAACTCAGCACTAAACTCGATGGTGAGCGGTTTTAAATCGCTGATATTAATATAATAGGTATATATCTTGTTCGACTCCCATGTGAAGGAATCGATAGTAGTTTCGCCACTTTTTACAGCGATAGGAATATCGCTATAAGGGGTGCCGTTGATATCGAAAGAAATCAACAACTTAACATCCTGCTGTGGTATCTGCAGCAGACCATCTTTGCAATGGAACCAATAAGGGGCAGAAGATGCGTTAAATTGGGAAATATCATCGGTGCCACTACCATCGGTAAGTAACACACATTCAGTCTGTTCAGCAGTTGTGTTCGTAAAATGTCCTGAAAGCATATTAGTTGTAGTAGTTAAATCTGCTGTATAACCATTTGCTTCGGTAATGAACCCTTTAGCACGCTGGACCTTAATCTTGATGTTGCTGAGTTTAAAGGATGCGCCATTGCTGCTATAGATAGCAAAGCGAACCTTTGAGGTGATATGATGGAATGGCAGGGCTACATAACGAGAAAGCCCAGTAGTGTGACCATCGTTGCTTTTATTAATCTGTGCATTATTGTTCAGCAAGTCGTAGTCAAAATCGTCACTCTCCTGGGTACAGCTTACCTGAGCAACATAATAGGGCTCAGCACCTCCTACAATCGAACCATCGACCATAGTCTCTGACTGATAGATAACTGACGTTGGCATTGTAAGATTATCGATAGATAACCTAAAGTTGCCAATCTCATTATCAGCAGGACAAGGCGAGATAGCATGGAAGCGATAAGGCATATTTGAGAAGTCCCAGTATCGCAAATACTGTTCTTTGTAAAAAGTTCGACCTGAGGATGTTACGTAATCCCACTTCGTGTTAAAATTCCAATTATCCTGATAGATCTTTACCTGATAATTATTCATCACCACCTGCTGCTTATCGTTGCCGAAAGCTTTCCAACAGCTTACCAAGAAACCTGTTGTTAAAGTATTATCCGCCCCGGCACGGGTTGCAGGTGAATTAATTGCAGCCTGACTGAACTGCATAGGAACATCATCATGCTGTTCCTCAACATCATGAATTGTTGTATCAGAAGAACATGCCGAAAGGCTGGCACACAAAAGTGCGCCAACCCACCAGCATGATATAGAGTTTAAACGATTAAATATCTTCATTATATGGATTTGCAGCTTCGTAATCCGAGATTGTAGGATTATCAAATACGATAGGATTAAGAGCCTTATCTGTTGGAACAATAGGACTATCTACATCAACTGTACCATCTGTATTACCAGTACCAGTTGTAGTAATGGTAAAGTTATAAGTGTAAGCCTTGTTAGACTCCCACTTAACCATGTTTGCAGGAATAAATACACGAGCATCGCGAACGATAATCTCCTCATTATTATCCTCAGCAATCAGCTTGTAAGATACGTGGAGAGTGAAACCTGGATTATTATCTGACTGAACAACAGCATAGTATGTAGTTGTTGAAACTTCATAATCAGATTCAGAAAGTTCGGTTTTTGTTGGAAGAGCGAAAATCAGGTTTACATTAGAAGTCTTTTTTGCTGTTGCATTTGTAGTAGGTGCATCAGGTTTAGTATAACTGATGGTTACATTAGACTTTTCATTATACTCACCCTTAGTGTACTTCTCGTCAAGAGCAGTTTTAGTATCATCATTAACTGCTGGTGTCAACTGGATACCCTTACCGGCTTCAGTATTATCCTTAACATCAATAAGCTGAACCTTATAACCCGCAACGTTCTCACGGAAAGCAATGTTTACCTTTGCACCAATGTGCTTGAACTGAAGGGGCACATTTTTACCATAACCATTTTCCTTATCTACTGATTTACCAGCATAGATTACATCATTTTTAGCATCGTAACCAGCAGTTGAAGAAACGGTGATAGTTTTGTTTGTTGCATTAAACTCTGTTGCAGAAGCATAAGGTGCATAAGCATAGAAGTTTGTGCTATCAGTAGAATAATCCCAATAACGTGTAACCTGACCATCAACTTTACCTACATAATCCCAACTAGCTGGAGTCTCTCCTGCTGCAGCTGTATGAGCAACTTTGTAGTTACCCATCACCAAAGCCGAAAATGAAGGTTCACCATTCTTCACCTTGTAAGCCCAAACACCGAAATCGTTGTAACCAGCATCCTCAAGATTTGTTGTACGTGTGATGTTCTTTTGGCCCACGTTGAAGGCGATGGGGGCCTCGTTGTTTACTGGTGAATCGCTTACCAGCGAATCGCTACTACAGCTGGCCAGGGCCAGAGCAGAAACTGCATAAGTTAGAATTTTTCTCATTTTTGTTTTTTGTTTTAATATAATTAAATAAGTTTTGTCAATAATCAAATATCAATATTCCACTCTACCTCATCGTAATCCTCGAGGGTTGGGATGAAGAGGCTACCACCGCCTTCGGAGCCGCTACTATCGGGAGGGGTGAGCTTAGAGCAGTCGATCCAGATGGTGATGATGCCGCCATGCGAGTTGGCCTGCATCTGCGAGGTGACGTCGGCCTGATAGGTCTTAACCTGATCGTTGTTCCACACCAGATCGTAATACACGATATTGCTGAGATTGCTACGTGTACCTGCGTAAGGGGCTCCAGAACGGGTGTAGGGCTCGTTGTCGCACAGTCCGAAGGTGGTTAGTTTGCCACCAAACACATCGCACATCTTACCATCTACCTCCCTATTCTCTTTCATACGGGTGTTGAAGTAAACCAACGTAGGCTGGTTGCTGGTATGTCCGGTATAGAGGTTGGTGCTGGCAGCCATCGACGAGATAGCGGCGTTACCATTGATACCTTTGATACGTCCATCGTCGTTATTAAGCAGGATGAACTGCACCAGATAGATATATACCAGCGGACGGAGCTCGGCCTGGAGATGCTTGATATAGACATTCTCGACGGGGTCGTACTCGTAATCCTTGAGATCGGGTGAGATATACACGTTTTCGGAATAGCAGGCATAGAATATCTCAGGTTGATTGAGTACACCAAGCGGGGCATCGCTTTCGTCGGCACGACTGGCATTCAGAATGCTTCGTGACAGGCCACGTGTACCGGTAGTAGTAGCGATAACCGAGTCGGCACTCTCCTTGATAACCAGCACCTGGGTGCCATCCTGAGAGTCGATATTGCTATAGAACAGCATATCGTAATAACCGAACTGGAAGTAACGGCGGAAGCGGTTGTTATCGATGGTAAACACATCGACACCAGAGTGCTTGGCCAGCGGATCATCGCCTTTATAATAGCGGTAAACCTCGTAGCTTGAGGGATGTGGATAGGCCAAGCCGCCCCAGATAGAATCGTCTTTCAAATCCCAGCCGTAATACCACTCGTGCTCAATCTGCACCTCGTTATCCCAAACCAGATTCAGCTCGGTCTGGGCTACCTGTACGTCGACAGCCAGATCCTGTCCGGGCAGATGCAATGGGGGCTCGATACATGATACGAAGCCCAGCATGGCTGCCATGATATATATAAGATGTATACGTTTCATCGTGTGACCTCCTTCTTCTTTCTGTAAATGATGTCGTAAGTAAGATGGATACCTGCGTTGGTAGGTCCGAACCACAGGAACTGGTGGTTACGACGCTTAAAGTCGCTGATGCTACCGTGATAATCGTAGTAGTACTTGCCATCGATAACGTTGCCATTACCCCACACATAAGGATCGTAACGGGTAAGGAAGAAACCGAAGTTGGCACTCAGCTCCATACGCAGACTGCCGCGTTTGTTGAGTTTGAAGGTGTGACCCAAGCCCAGGCCTGCGCCTCCACCCTCGCCTTCCCAGCCTTTGGTTTCGCTAAAGCCGATGCCATAAACCATACCTTCGGCATAGGCTGAGAGATAGGTACCGATGAACTGGCCCTGGCCCTTGAAATAGCGGCGAAGCTCTAACTGTGCATCGCGAATCTGCATGAACTTATGCGTTTCCCAATGGCGATGGTTGGTAAAAGTGAAACCAGCATTGAAAGTATAGTGACCCGACAGCGGGTAGTACTCTAACTGGATATTGCCACCAGGTGCGAAACCGAACTGGGGCACATACAGGAAATCGTGCAGCAGATTGGTACGGATAGCTATCAAGTGGCGACGCTTGAATGCGGGAGCTGACATACTATCGGATGATAGCGGCAAATAGGCAGCAAGGCCAGGCACAGCCAGCATATCGGCTCTAAGCACGGAATTGCATTTGGGGATAGGCATGTACTCGGGATTGATCATATACCACAGCACCATACGACTCTGACGCAATGTGGGGAAATACACCTGCAGCAGGCGTTTCCAGGTGGTGCCGCCATTCAGCGCCATGAGTTTGCTCTTGCACAGGCGTTCATCGCCGTTGCAGGCATCCCATATGGCTTTTACCTGCTGATATTCGGCATCGCCAGCCAGCTCCATCAGTTTTACCAGATAGGCATAATCCTCGGTAACAAACATGGAGTTGATGGGACGATGAGCGATGGGCTGATTGATGTTACTACTGAGGAACTCAATCAGGCGATTGGTACGCTCCCGGCTCAAACGCAGGTTGTTATTGTAAGGACCTTCGGGCGAAGCGGCTCCCTTAACAAATACCTGGCGCAGAATAAGATTGTGATTCTTGAGCCAAGGCACCAAGCTGTCGTTATACAACGAGATAAAGGGATCGTTAGTAGGGAGCTCGGTTCTGTTTACCTTGAATCGCACACCTCGCGCAATCATATCGAACAGCGAATCGCTGACAACCAACGGTTCTGACACCAGCGAGTCGGAAACAAACACAAAAGGGTAATCGGGCAGTTGTTTATACAACCGCGCATCAGGCTTCTGAGCCAAAGCGCTTGCTTGGACTAAAAGCACGAATAACACACACCACAAGTGTCGTAGTAGACAGTAGTTTACTTGTCGCACTTTAATTTTTTAAATAATTTTAATCAACATCCTTTTTTTAAGCGACTGCAAAATTATAAAAAATCTTGCAAAAACTCAAAAATTGAGTTTGGTGTTTAACATAATTTAGAATAAAAAGAAAAGAAGTTTGCGTTTTTGGTTGCGCAAACTTCTTTTACATGTTAGTTATTAACCGAACCACCCACAATATCGAGCAATTCGGATGTAATGGCTTGCTGGCGGCTCTTGTTGTATTGCAAGTTGAGCTGGCGCAGCAATTCATCGGCATTATCAGTGGCCGTTTGCATAGCTACCATTCGGGCTGCATGCTCGGAGGCATTGCTATCCAACAGGGCTGTGTAGAGCATCAGGTGAGCCAGTTTTGGCATGAGCAGCGAGAGCACACAGTTCATGTCGGGCTCAACGATAAAGTTATCGTTAAGTGGCTTAACCTCTTCGCTCTTAGCACCCTCGTCCTTACGCTCTCCCCTATTCTTAAGGTACTCCTGACTCTGCTTGGTGGCAATCACACTCTCAAGATCGCGCTCATGATCGGCCTGCAACTCACTCTCCACATCGATAGGCAGGAAGGTTTTGCGGGTAAGCACCTGCGAGCCTGCACTCTTAAAGTGGTGATAGATGAGTTCTACCTTATCAATCTCGCCCTGAGCAAACTTACGACCCAGCTCCATGGCTATCTCGATGCAGTCGTGTACATTGGGATGATCGGCAAGGGCCGAATACTCGCCCTGCACATTCAAGCCCATCTTACGTGCCTTCTCGTACACCTTGCGACCAATGGGATAAATCTCCACATTATCGCGACCGATGGTTTCGGCGTACTCATTCACAGCATGTGTCATCTGCTTGATGATGTTGGCATTGAAACCGCCGCAAAGCGACGAGTTACTTGAGAACACCACCAGCGCAGCCCTTTTTACGGGGCGCTCCTGATCGTAGATAGTCTGAGCCTCGGCTTCGGCAGCTAAGAACGACTTGAGGATGTGCTCCAACAACTCCTCGTAAGGCAGCATATTCTGAATAGCCACCTGTGCGTGGTGCAGTTTGCTGGAGGCAACCATCTTCATAGCCGACGTGATCTTTCGCGTAGAATTGACTGAGGCTATGCGGCCTTTAATTTCTTTCAGGCTAGGCATAGGCTATCAGGCTTTATACGTTCCAGCAATGTCGGCCATTACAGCCTCGATAGTTGCGGTGGTAGCATCGTCGATCTTACCACTGGCCAGTGTCTCGATAACCTCGGGATGAGCTGAGCGCAGCTTATCAAGGAACGATGTCTGGCACTCGCGTACCTTAGCGATGGGCACTTCGCGCATCAGGCCGTGTACACCGCAATACAGGATGGCAATCTGCTCGCCTACTGGCATTGGGCTGTACTGTGGCTGAATCAACAACTGGTTGTTCTTACGTCCACGGTCCAGCGTCATAGCAGTTACAGCATCCATATCGCTTGAGAACTTTGAGAAGGCCTCGAGCTCACGATACTGAGCCTGGTCGATCTTCAAGGTACCAGCCACCTTCTTCATACTCTTGATCTGAGCCGAACCACCCACACGAGATACCGAGATACCTACGTTGATGGCAGGACGGAAACCTTGGTTAAAGAGGTCGCTCTCGAGGAAGATCTGTCCGTCGGTAATCGAAATTACGTTAGTTGGGATGTAAGCCGATACGTCGCCGGCCTGAGTCTCGATGATAGGCAGAGCGGTAAGCGAACCACCACCCTTAACGTGACCCTTCATGCACTCTGGCAGGTCGTTCATCTGCTCGGCTACCTCCTGCTGTTCGTTCATCTTAGCAGCACGCTCCAAAAGGCGTGAGTGCAGATAGAACACGTCACCGGGATAAGCCTCACGTCCTGAAGGACGACGCAGAATCAGCGATACCTCACGATAGGCCACAGCCTGCTTCGACAGATCGTCGTAAACTACCAGGGCAGGCAGACCACGATCGCGGAAGTACTCACCGATAGCGGCACCTGCAAATGGTGCATAGTACTGCATAGCGGCAGGATCGGCAGCTGTAGCGGCTACCACGATGGTATAAGGCATAGCGCCGTGCTCCTGCAGTGTAGAAACGAGGGCTGCAACGGTACTGGCCTTCTGACCGATAGCTACATAAATACAATACACGGGCTTACCAGCCTCGTAGAAACTCTTCTGATTGATGATGGTATCAACGGCGATGGCAGTCTTACCTGTCTGACGGTCGCCAATGATCAACTCACGCTGTCCACGACCGATAGGAATCATCGAGTCGATGGCCTTCAATCCAGTCTGCAGAGGCTCCTTAACGGGCTGGCGGTAGATAACACCAGGGGCCTTACGATCCAGAGGCATCTCGAATGCCTCGGTGAGATCGATATCACCCTTACCGTCGATAGCCTGACCCAGCGGATTGATAACGCGACCGAGCATGTTGTCGTTTACACGGATAGAAGCGATACGCTTGGTACGCTTCACTACCATGCCTTCCTTGATGCCTGAGGTAGAGCCCAAGAGCACACAACCTACGTTGTCCTCCTCAAGGTTCATCACGATAGCCATGGTACCGTTCTCAAACTCCAGCAGCTCGTTAGCCTCGGCGTTGCGCAGTCCGTAGATACGTGCCACACCATCGCTGACGGTGAGTACGGTACCTACCTCGTCGAACTTCTCGGCATCCGAGATTCCCTTGAGCTGATCGATCAGCACCTGGGAAACTTCGCTTGGTTTAATCTTATCTGACATTGTTGTTTACTTTTTTAATGTATTGAGAATACTGTTGAGTTTGGTTTTGACACTGGCGTCCATCCGGTAGGTGTCGTATTCGAGGATAAAGCCACCGATGATATCGGGGTTAACCTGCGACTCAAACTCTACTGTTCCATTAGTCTTACTCTCCACCATGCGGCGCATCTTCTGTTCTGTTTCAGGCGATACGGCTGCAGCGGTGATGAGTCGTCCGCGGATGACATTCTTCTGCTGGCGGTAAAGCGTGACGTACGAATTGGCGATGAACTGCATCACACTCTCGCGGTCTTCCTTCAGCACAAGCTGTACGAAGGCCTTCATCAGGGGCGAAGGTTCCTTGCCTGCTGCTGTGAGCAGCAGCGCCTCCTTCTTATCCTTCGAGAGCATCGGATTGTCAATCGTAGAGCGCAACTGTGGCACCTCGATGTAGCTCTTTGCTATCTGCTGCATCTCGGCATACACCTGCTGCTCTATCTTAGCGTCGGTGGCACTCTTGAGGAGTGCTCGCGCGTATCTTACCGATATGACTCCTATATCCATACGTTTAATGCTTATTTATCAGTAGAAACATCATCCAGCATACGGTCAATCAAATCCATCTGTGCCTTGTCGTCCTTCAGGCTCTGCTTGAGAACCTTCTCGGCGATGCCAACACTGAGAGCGGCAACCTGCTGACGGATATCGGCAATGGCGGCTTTCTTCTCCTGGTCGATAGCCACACGGGCATCTTCCAAAAGTCGGGCACCTTCGGCCCTAGCCTTCTCCTGAGCCTGCTCCACAATAGCGTCGCGTGTTTCGGCAGCCTCCTTCAGTATCTGAGCCTGCTTGGCACGTGCCTCCTGCAAGATGGATTCTCCCTCCTTCTCGATGTTAGCCAAACGCTCCTGGGCCTCGTGGGCCTTCTTGAGGCTGTCTTCAATGTAGCGGTTTCGCTCCTCAACCATACCAACGATGGCAGGGAAACCATACTTGGCAAGTACGAAGAAGACGACGGCAAACGCCAGAAGCATCCAGAACAAGAGTCCCAGATCGGGGGTGAGGATTGCTGGCAGTTTACTGAAATCCATATTATTTAAAATTTTTCAGTTCTTGAATACTTCAATTCTTGAATTCTTCAATCCTTACTTGATAAGGAATGCACAAGCTGCGATAGCGAAAAGGGCACAACCCTCAACGAAAGCAGATGTCAGAATCATGTTGGTCTGAATCTTACCAGTAGCCTCTGGCTGGCGAGCAATAGCGTCCATAGCGCTACCACCAATCTTACCAATACCCAAACCTGCACCAATTGTTGCAATACCTGCACCGATACCGCAGCCCAGCTGAGCCAGACCCTCGGCTAAAAATAAAGCTGAAATCATAATACTTTTAATTTTTAATTATTAATAATGTTGTTTCTATTTCAATTTTTGAATTTTGCAATTCTTACATTTTACTCTGCGTGGTGCTCTTTGTGGGCAAGCCCGATAAACACCGCACTAAGCATGGTAAATACATACGCCTGAACAAATGCTACCAGCAACTCGAGTGCATTCATAAACAGAAGCATTATGATGCTGAAAGCATTCAGTCCGAGACCGAATCCTACACCCATCGACCAACCGAGGAAAATCACACAGGTGAACGAGAGTATCACAGCGTGACCTGCCATCATGTTGGCAAAAAGACGGATCATCAGCGCAAAAGGCTTGGTGAACACGCCGAACAACTCGATGAGTGGCATTACCGGAGCGGGATAGGCCTTGAGGAACAGAGGTACCTCGGGCCAGAAAATCTCCTTCCAGTACTCCTTATTGGCAAACAGGTTAATGGCCAACATGGTGCACACCGCCAGGAAGAAGGTGATGTTAATGTTGCCAGTAACATTGGCGCCGCCTGGGAATACAGGTATCAATCCGATGAGATTACAGGTAAGGATAAAGAAGAACACCGTGAGCAGGTAAGGGGCATACGGCTTGTAGTGCTTCTCACCTATCGACGACTTGATGAGGTCGTCATGAATCGTCATCACGATCATCTCCATGGCTCCTACAAATCCCTTCGGAGCCTCGCTCTTCGCATCGTGGTTCTTATACCAGCGGGCACAACTCAGGAAAACAGTAATCAGCACTACCACCACAATCCATATCTGCAGCACACTCTTGGTGATGCTCAGGTCGAGGGGGCGTACCTCTTCGCCTCCCACACGCTCATATATCTTGCCGTGATGTTCCTCGCTGAAGAAGAACTGATCGGGCAGACTGTGAGCGGTGCAGAAGAACCACTTTTGTCCTGGATTATCGCTCGCACTACGAAGGATGATTGGCAGCGGAATGCTGATATGACTACCCTGATAGCTGGCGATATGCCATTCGTAAGAGTCGGCCAGGTGCTCGAGTACAATCTCGGGGATGTCGAGCTCCTCACCTTCTCCACCCTCGTTAGCCAGGGCAGGCACAGGCAGCAGGGCTACCATCATCAGGAGGATTATCGTTCTAATTGTTTTCATTACTACTTATCTATTATTAATTCTGGCGAAGAAGATGGAATGGTGTGCAAGCATAGCAAAATAGAATGCTATAAACACCATGAAGAAACGAAGCATAGAATCCTGAGTATCAACCAGATAATAGACAAACATAACCGCCAGCGCAAACAGCATACGGAAGCCTGACACCGCCGTAAAGAAGGTAGGCAGGCTATCGGCTGAACGCAGGGCCACACGGCGCCATATCAGGGCGATACTCACGCATACTACAAGCGAGAATGCCACGCTAACGATGACGGGTGTAAGCAAGTCGAGATACTTTACCTGCATCACCAGGAAAGCGATGAGTGCCAGAGCTACTGTTACCATCAGTCCCTGTCGGATGTAGGCTACGCTCAACTTCTGGATATCCATTGTCATACGATTAACTCAAAATTACTTCAGTTCTACACAAAGACTTACCACATTCTTCTGCACCTCCACGAAACCACCTTGTATCTCCAGCTGGGCTTTACCCTCGGCTGTGGTGTACTCCACGGTGCCGCACTGGAGGGTAGAGATGATTGGCGCATGATCCTGCAGTATCTCGAACTGGCCCATTGTGCCAGGCACGAGAACGCTCTCAACCGCACCGCAGAACTCTATCTTTTCGGGAGAAACAATCTTAAGCTGCAACATAAACTTTAATGTTTAATCTTTAATGTTTAATGTTACGCTTTAGCAGCTTCCAGCAGTTTCTTGGCTTTCTCCTTGGCATCCTCGATAGTACCAACATTCAGGAATGCCTGCTCAGGCAGATCGTCGACCTCGCCATCGAGAATAGCATTGAAGCCCTTGATAGTCTCTTCGATAGGTACCATTACACCAGGCAGACCGGTGAACTGTGATGCTACCGAGAATGGCTGCGACAGGAAGCGCTGTACACGACGTGCACGGTTCACAGTCAGCTTATCCTCGTCGGAAAGTTCATCCATACCCAGAATAGCAATAATATCCTGAAGTTCCTTATAGCGCTGCAGAATCTCCTTTACACGCTGGGCACAATCGTAGTGAGCCTTACCCACAATCAGTGGATCGAGGATACGTGATGTAGAACCCAGAGGATCAACAGCGGGATAGATACCCAGCTCGGCAATCTTACGATCCAACACGGTAGTAGCATCCAAGTGTGTAAACGTGGTTGCAGGTGCAGGGTCGGTCAAGTCGTCGGCAGGTACATATACAGCCTGTACTGAGGTGATAGAACCAGTCTTGGTAGAAGTGATTCGCTCCTGCATCGATCCCATCTCAGAAGCCAGTGTGGGCTGATAACCTACAGCTGATGGCATACGTCCCAGCAGAGCTGATACCTCAGAACCTGCCTGGGTGAAACGGAAGATATTATCGATGAAGAACAGGATATCGGCAGCACCGCCATCCTTACCGCCACCATCGCGGAATCCCTCGGCAACAGTCAGACCAGAGAGGGCTACCGAAGCACGTGCGCCAGGGGGCTCGTTCATCTGTCCGTAAACCAGTGTGGCCTGCGATTTCTTCAACTCCTCAGGGTCAACAAGACTCAAATCCCACTTACCCTGATCCATAGCCTCGCGGAACTTCTCGCCGTAGCGGATTACACCACTCTCAATCATCTCGCGGATCAGGTCGTTACCCTCACGGGTACGCTCACCTACACCAGCGAATACCGAGAATCCGTTGTGACCTTTGGCAATGTTGTTAATCAACTCCATAATCAGTACCGTTTTACCTACACCGGCACCACCAAACAGTCCGATCTTACCACCCTTCATGTAAGGCTCCAGCAGGTCGATAACCTTAATACCTGTAGCCAGAATCTCTTTCTTGGTTGATAATTCTTCGAATGTTGGAGCCTCGCGGTGGATAGGATAAGCGCCTTCCATATCGAGCTGTTTCATACCGTCGATAGGCTGACCGATAACGTTCAGCATTCGACCCTTGATCTGATCGCCTGCAGGCATCACGATAGGTGAGCCCAGGGGGATAGCCTCAAGTCCACGATGCAATCCGTCGGTATTGTCCATAGCCACGCAGCGCACCGTATCCTCGCCGATGTGCTGCTGCACCTCGACAATCAGGTCGCGCCCGTCGCCACGATCAATCTTCAGAGCATCGTAAATCTTTGGCAACACCTTTTCGGCATCCTGGCCCTCGGTATCGAAATATACGTCGATAACAGGGCCGATAATCTGCGAAATGTGTCCAGTAATTTGTGACATACGCTGTTTTATTTTTTAAGTTACTATAGATTTATATTTTCGTTATAATGCTTGCAAAGGTAAGTATTATTATCCGAACAAACGAACTTTTACACGACAAAATTCCCAAATTCACCATTTTTGGCGACTTTTCAATGTCGCAAAGCGATGTTATAGTTCAGATATTTAGGATTTCCGGTCACATCCTCGAGCACTTTTACGAACGGGGGGAAGTTAACGGTTTCCTGTTCCGAAATACCTTTGGTTTCCATCATCACCAGATTGCTGACAGGGTCCTGGAAGGTGTCGATCTGGAAGAACTGACCTTTCCAGATAAAGCTCTGACGCTTTTTGTGGATGGTTACACGGTAAGGATCGGCCTGCTGCAGCATCTGCTCGTACAGGTTGTTATCTACCTGACGCTCGGTCTCAATCACTTCGGTTTCGCTGATGCGTTTCTTCGAGCGGTGAACATTCACCACCTTACCCCCACTCCACTCGCGGCGGCGCAGGCGCACCTCGCTACCGGGCTCAGCTACCAGATAGGTCTGGGTAATCAAGCTCTCGGAGCACTCGGGAATCTCACCGATAATCTCTACGCGGAAGATACGCTCCTCCTGCACAGGCTGTGGCAAGCCTACAACCTTTGAAATCTCGGTAAGCACACGCTTAATCTTATTATCGAAATCGTCGTGATTGTTAATTACACGCAGATGGGGATGACCGGTCCAAGCCTCGATCACCTTCTTATCCAGCTCGCGGGCAATACGCAATCCTTCTTCGTTGGCCTGCTCGTAACGCGTGGCGTTGGTGGCAGTAGTATAATACTGCTCGGCGCCATCGGCTGCACTCACCAGGTGCAGCACGGCATCGTAGCTTTCGCGCAAAGCCTCTGAATTGGTACCAGCCATGTGGGTAATCTCCTCCCACTCCTCGGGTTTGATATAGGCCGAAATATCCATCGCACCTCTATCGCACACCACCAGCACGGGATCTTCACAAACCTCGGCCAACTTCATAAACTGGTTTTCGAGTGCCAACTGGGTTTCCAGAATGGCACGTTCGCCTTGATAGTACAACTTACGGTTAGGCGTCAGGTAGTTCCAGCCTGCGGTGCTATAGATAGTAGGCACCTCGGGTACGTTAAACACCTTGTAACCAAACCCTGAGAAATACTCGGTAATCTTTACCAACGCGGTAGTCTTACCAGCACAAGGTCCTCCTGTCAGAACTATTTTCTTTATATCTGGCATTTAATGTTTAATCTTTTAATCGTTTCTTTAGTACGCTTGGCATCGCCAAGAATGTTTAATATCAAATGCTGAGCTCGTCGAGTACCTTAATCAGTCGCTTGTCGAAACGCTTATCAGTACGGATGCACTCGCTGAAAGGTACATAAACCACCTCGTTATTGCGGATACCAACCATCACGTTGCGCTGTCCCTGTTTGATGGCTTCTATAGCACCAACACCTGTGGTAGCAGCCAGAATGCGGTCGCGCGCTGATGGTGTACCACCACGCTGCAGATGGCCCAGGATAGACACACGTACATCAAACTCAGGGAACTCCTTTTTTACACGGTCGGCATAGTACAGAGCGCCACACTTAGGACTCTCCGACACAATCACGATACACGACTTCTTTGATTTACGGATACCACGACTCATGAACTGTGCCAGCTGGTCGACATCGGTACTCTCCTCAGGTACGATAGCAGCCTCAGCACCACATGCAATGGCCGAGTTCTGTGCCAGGAATCCGGCATCACGTCCCATTACCTCGACAAAGAAAATACGTTCGTGCGAGTTAGCAGTATCACGGATACGATCGACACACTCCATGATGGTATTCATGGTTGTATCATAACCGATAGTAGAATCGGTGCCATACAAATCGTTATCAATCGTACCAGGCAGACCGATTACGGGGAAATCGAACTCCATACCGAAGTTACGGGCACCAGTCAACGAACCGTTACCACCGATAACTACCAGCGCATCAATCTCTTCCTTAACACAAGTCTCGTAAGCCTTCTGCATTCCCTCGGGAGTTGGGAACTCCTTTGAGCGGGCTGTTTTCAGGATAGTACCACCACGGGTAACAATGCCACTTACATTTTCGGTGGTAAACTCCTGAACCTCATCATGAATCAGTCCCTCGTAACCACGATATATACCTTTAATCTTAAAACCGTTGTAGATACCGGCACGTGTCACAGCACGTATAGCGGCATTCATTCCTGGTGCATCGCCTCCCGACGTCAGGATACCAATTGTCTTAATCTTTGTCATATTACTACTATAATTGTTTAGTTATACATAATTCAACTCAATCCAAAGCACAGCCAAGCCTACCAGCATACCTGCCAGCACCTTCAGCGTCAGGTTCTTAATATACCAGCCTAAACGCATGTGCTCCATCTTCATCAGGGCCAGTCCGCTAACCGAACCAACGCTGAGCAGACAGCCACCCACGGCGGTACAGAAAGCGATAATCTTCCAGTAGGCACCATTGATAACAAAATTCTCGTCGTACGAACCAACAAGTGCAGCATCGGCTATCTGATAAAGTGAGATATCGCTCATGGCGATGGTGAAAGAATCAACGATACCGCTGAGGAAACCAGATACGATACCGAGTACCCATACGCTGTGAACGGTATCATCAATCCACTCAGCCACATCGCCAAACACGCCTGTTTCGGTTACTACACCCATCGCCAACATGATACCCATTACAAACAGTATCTGCTGTAACGAGCCGTACTGCACCGAACGTGGTGTCAGGCGCTGCATCATCTGGTCGGCACTATTCAGCTTGCGGTTCATCACCTCGTTTACTACCCACAGTATGCTGAGTACACACAAGGCGCCAAGGAATGGCGACAGTTTGGTGATGGTATGGAATGTTGGGATAAACCACAAACCACCGATACCTACAAACAGCATCACCACACGCTGCCAAGGCAACAGATTGGTATCGTCGCCACGGAACGGCATTGGCGCCCACTGGGTATCCAGGCGTTCAGGCAGTTCGCGGTTAATCAGTATGGTAGGTACTATCCAAGCCAAAAGGGCTGGCAGAGCCAGATACGACGAATAGTTGGTGGCTGTGATAGCCTCGTCGCCCCACAGCACCAGCGTGGTAGGATCGCCAATCACCGTCAGGCATCCACCACAGTTGGCAGCTATCACAATGGCAGCACCAATCAGCATACGCTGGCGACGGTTCTGCACAATGCTATGCATGATAACCAGCATCATGGTAGCTGTAGTAAGGTTGTCGAGATTAGCCGACAGGATGAAAGTGGCCAGTGTGATGGTCCACAACAGGCGCTTTGAGTTACGGGTCCTGATCCACTTGGTAACAAAGTCGAAGCAACCGTTGTTATGCAGAATCTCTACAATACTCATGGTAGCCAGCAGGAACATCACAATGCTGGCAGCCCGACCCACATAATAAAGAAATACATTATTATATATATAGTACTTAACGGCCTCGCTCGATGGCAAGCTTCCCGCTAAGAACTCCCAGTAATCCTGGGCATGGCGCTGCATCACGAAATCGGTGCCGTAGCAGATGTATACCACCCACCCCACGGTGCCGATAAAGATGGCAATAGCCGATTTGTTTACTCCCGTTGTGTGACCAGTGGCAATCACAACGTACCCTAACAAAAGTAATATGACGATGATTAGTGTCATTTCCCTATGCCTCCTAGTTTAATATCTCAGTTGGCGTCCAATACCAGAAGATAGTGCCTCTGCCGTCTTCTGTGTTATCGCGCGCACCTATTTTTCCATTGCATCGGTCGATAATGGCCTTACAAACACTCAGTCCCAGTCCTGGATTATCCTGATTCTCGTCGTGGGTATATGTATTCTTGTCGGCCAACAGTCCGAATATATTCTGTTTCAGTTTCTCGGGCAGTCCCTTACCCGTATCCTTCACCTCTACATACATACCGCCTTCTTTCAGGTAGTAAGACAGGGTGATCTTACCCTCAGTAGTATGCTGCATGGCATTCTCAAGCAGGTGCATGGTTACAATTCGCATCAGCTTCTTGTCAACCAGCGCACGCAAGCCGTCGATAGGTTCAACAACCTCAAGGGTTACACCATCTTTCAGCTGCATACGAATCTCTGAGGCATACTGCCCCATTTCGTAATCCACATCGGTAACCTCGCGCTTAAACAGCTGATTATCACCCTCAACCTCGCTTAACGATAACAGTTCGTTAATCAGGTGCAGCAGTTCCAGTCCGTTCTTATTAATCAGCTGCAACAGATTGGCACGCTCCTCGGGTGGCAAAGCACTATCATCCATCGTCATCAGCAGATCCGAGAATCCGATGATGGCATTCAGCGGTGTACGGAGCGAGTGACTCATATTACCCAGGAAGATATCCTTCAGTTCTTCGCTCTTTCGGGCAGCTTCGGCAGCTTCGCGGGCTTTTGCCTCGTTCTGACTGGCTACCATCGCATTATGTTCAGCCTCCTTGGCGTTGCGCCTTGCCACATCGGCAATACGCTGTGCCTCAGCCTCGCTGGCCCTGGCCTTTTCGGCATTAGCATTAGCAATAGCCTCGTTCTCCCTAGCCTTCTCGGCATTGGCACGTGCCACCTCCTCACTCTGGCGTGCCTTTTCCTCGCTGGCTTTAGCTTTCTCCTCGTTTTCGCGGGCTGTATCCAGCGCCTTCTTCAGCTGTCGCGTGTTGTGCATCTGGTTTAATATCACAGCCAGCAGCGCCACAATCACAAACGCCACAATGGCCATATATACCCATCGCGGTATGATGATGCCATTGAATGTCGAAGCCACGTGGCCATACACATCGTCCATCAGGCCCTCTTCCTCCATCTTATCCAATTCCTTGTCGATGGCATCTATCAGCTTTTTGTTGCTGCTTGCGTAGCAGTATTCGCGTGGTGTCAGCGTCAGTTCTTCCTGCTCCAGATTCCGCAGTTTATACTTGCCAATCAGATACTTTGCCTGATAACGATAGCACACCACCGCATCGTATTTGCCTGCCGACAGTTCCTTCATCGCCTTGGTCAGGTCATCTACTATCACCAGTCGTGCACCAATCTTCTGCAGCGTGTCGCGTACGGGCCTACTGGCCATCAGCGCCACCTCCACATTGTGCATGTCGCGCAGTCCGTAGTTCCTCTTGGTACCCTTACGAGTTACCAACTGGTAGTACAGTCTGATCACGGCACGCGAGTAATTGGTAACATCCTTGCGATAAGGCGAATAAACCATCATACCCAGATCAACCTTGCCACCTAAGATATCGTTAGCAATAGCTCCCCATGTGTTAGGTGCAAACTTAAACGGGATGTTCATTCGCTTCATCAGAATCTTCGAGAATTCCACATCGGCGCCACTAGGTTTTCCTTTTTCATCCACATACTCTAATGGCGGATAGTCCTGATCGATTCCGATAACCAATGGTTTAGAATCAGAATAGCCGAGATTGTTAGCATTTACCTTGAGGGCAAACGTTATTATTAGTAGAATGTTAATCAGTCTCAGCTCCATAAATTATCAACCTCAAGCTTTATGCTTGATGGGTACAAAAGTAGAAAAAAAACTTTAAACCTCCAAACTTTTTCTTGAAAAAGTAGCAAATTAGAGGTAGAAATGCGGCAAATTAAAGTCTACGTGCCTTCCAAATGCGGTCTTTGGCGGCATTTATCTCCTGGAATTTCTTCTCGGCAGCCTTTCGTACATCCTCGCCCAGAGCAGCCACCTTGTCAGGATGGTGCTGCAAAGCCTGCTTGCGATAGGCCTTCTTCACCTCGTCGTCGCTGGCATCCGGACTCACACCCAGCACCTTATAGGCATCTTCAAGACTACCACCCTCCAGATGCAGCATCGAGTCGACCTCGTTAGCATGCAATCCCATCCACTGGGCACACTCTTTCAGGGCTGTAATCTCACTCTGGGGCACACTGCCATCGGCCTTAGCCACCATCACCAGATAGTTAAGCAGCTGCAAACGCTGCGAGTAGTCCATCTGTCGGCTTATCTGTGCACAGCAGTCGCATACCGTTTGCTTGAACTGCTGCCAGCCTTCGCGTTTCTGTTCCTCAAAAAGTCGGTTCAGTATCTCGTTACCCTGCTGTACGGCAGCGTTACCAAAGTTCTGGCGCAACATCTGTCGAACCAGTTCCATCTCGGAATGCATAGCCTTACCATCGGCCTTGATGATATACGACGACAGCACCAGGAGCGAGAACATAAAACTGTTACGCTGCCCTTGCTGCTGTTGCCGTTGGTAAGCCTGCTGGTAGCTCTCGTTATACGATTGCCAGGTACCTGAGTTTTCGGGGGTATTCACCCCATTCAGCATAGTATCAAATAGCGAGCCAAGCAGATAGCCAGCCAGCGCACCAAGAGGTCCACCGGCCATCCAGCCGGCAAATCCGCCAATCCATTTTCCTGCAGCCATATTATTTTACATATTTTGCAGTTCGGTATAAATGCGCTGAACGGGCAGGCCCATCACATTATAATAACTGCCGTTAAGTCCTGTAACACCTATGTAGCCAATCCACTCCTGAATGCCGTAGGCACCAGCCTTATCAAACGGACGAAAACATTTAACGTAATGCTGTATCTCGCTGTCGGTAAGCTGTTTAAAGGTTACATCGGTAGTAACCGAAAACGAACGCTGACTGGTAGCGGTGAGCAGCGAAACACCTGTAGTAACCTGATGGGTACGACCACTAATTTCGCGGAGCATACGTACGGCATCGGCCGCATCGTGAGGTTTACCCAAGATATCGTCACCTACTATCACCACCGTGTCGGCAGTAATAATCAGCTCGTCTTTTTGGAGTGTTGGTTTGTAAGCAGCAGCCTTCTTTTCAGCAATATACTGTGCCACCTGGGCTGCAGGCAAAGTTTCGGGATACGACTCGTCGATACCATCAATCACACGCACCTCGAAATCCAGTCCCAACCCCGCCAACAATTCTTTTCTACGAGGCGAATTACTCGCAAGAATATATTTGTATTTATCCATTGCCAATATTTAATGTTTAATCATTAATGTTTAATGTTTAATGTTTAATGTTTCATCACCACCCGAAGGCTTTGGCATTCATCACCCATTTGCCCTGGGCACGTAGTACCTGTTCGATCACATCGCGACCACAACCATAGCCACCATCACGATCAGAAACATACACGCTTACCTCACGAATCTCAGCACATGCATCTTTGGGGCATACGGGGCAACCTACCCTACGCATTATCTCCAAGTCGGGGATATCATCACCCATGTACATCACCTCCTCGTCGGTATAGCCATAAATAGCCAGGAACTCATCATAGGTGGCAATCTTAACGGCACAACCCAGGTAAATATCTTCAACACCAAGACCCTCGTAGCGTACACGCAGACTATCTACCCTTGCACCCGAAAGAATGGCAATACGCAAACCTAACTTCATGGCCAACTGGATGGCATAACCATCCTTGATATTCACCGTACGCAGCGGTGTACCATCAGCACTCAGATTAATCGTCTCGGCACTCAGCACGCCATCAATATCAAAGATGATGGCCTTGATTTTATTTAAATCGTAATTAATCACGTTAAAGATTCTTTTAGTCGCTTAAGCTTTGTAAAAGCGAGCAAGCTCGAGCGAAACATTAAAAATTAAACATTAAACATTCTTTGCAAGCAAAGCGAACAAGTTCGAGCGAAACATTAGAATTTGTTCAAGTGAACGTTTTCCCACTTCAGTTTCTCTTCGTCCTGAGGCTTGCGCTCATCGGTCCAATGACCAATGGCAAGAATGCACAAGCAATTGTAGTTATCGGGAATACCCAGCACACCACGAATCACCTCGTCGGCTGTGGTACCGTCGCTCAGTCCGCGACCTCGCATCTGAATCCAACAAGATCCCAAGCCTAACTCTTCGGCCTGATACTGCATAGAGATAGTGGCTATCGAGCCATCCTCTACCCAACAGTCGTTCTGCATAGGATCGCCTAATACGGCAATAGCCACAGGGGCATCCTTCAGGAACTGCGAACCCATATTCTTGGCATCGGCCAACTTCTCGAGATCCATCTTATCATCTACAACCACAAACTGCCAGGCACGCTGACTCTTTGACGTGGGCGACATCAACGCTGCACGCAGAATAAGCTTCAAATGTTCGGGGTCAACCTCCTTATCAGAGAACTTGCGATGGCTGCGGCGCAACTGCGCCAAATCTTTAAAACTTGTCATATCCTACCTAATTTTTGTGCAAAGATAGTGATATTTTGGCACGAATTACGCGAATTAACGCGAAAAAAGATTTTAAAACTAAAAAATTCGTGAAATTCGTGCAATTCGTGCCTAAAAATATCTATCTTTGCAGTATGAGCCAACTGATTACTACCATATACACCAAATCCAAAGGCATGCCAACATTGCGCCAGGGTAGCTATTTCCACAGTCAGGAACTGATGGAAGTATGCGAGGCCGCCCCACGCCAGCGCCCTTATATGGTAGTCATTCACGATGAAACAGGTCGCGAACTGTGCCACATGTTGGGCATTGTGAGATACCGCACTCTGATACTGCCGCCATTCCTGCTGATACATTGTCGGATATTAGGCGAAGGTGTGTATGATGAAGACTGCGGCTACAAAAAAGACGAGCTGTTCGACCGGATGCTAAGTGCACTCACCCACAAACTTAACAAACGCGTACTGTTTATGGAGATGAGTAACCTGAGCACCAAGATGTTTGGCTATAAGGTTTTGCGCGAGAACGGCTACTACCCTGTAAACTGGATGTCGATACACAACTCGTTGCATCGCCACGCACCCGAAGAACGAATCACTCCCAAACTGCAGAAACGCATCGACCACGCCCACGAACGAGGTGCAAAAACCGAGATAGTCAGCAACGAGCACGACTTTAAGGCTTTCTCGAAACTACTACGCAAGCACCATATCCTGAAGCCCAAACGCTATATCCCCGATGACATTTTCTTCCGTGAGCTGATGGAGGGCCAGAACGGCAATCTGTTTATTACCAAATACCACGAGAAAGTGATAGCCTGTGCCGCCTGCGTATATAGTCAGGGCGATGCCTACCTATGGTATTCGGCCTTCAGGCGCAAAACATTCCATGCCCTACACCCCGACACCATTGTGGTGTGGGATGTGATGAAGCACGCCTACAACGAGGGCTATCAACATATGCGATTCATGGATGTGGGACTGCCTTTCCACAAAAATCCTTACCGCGAATTCATATTACGTTTCGGCGGCAAGGAGCAAAGCACCTACCGATGGTTCCGTTTCTCCATCAGATGGGTGAATAAACTTTTGGCTTGGATCTATCGCGAGTAATCAATAATCGCCACCTTCTTTTGTCATATCACCATCACCAGTACCATCGATTATATCCTTAATCTCATCATCGTTGGCTTTCATGTTGACTTTTTGGTCGGACGGCATTTCGGGATACTCCATAGCGGCATCCACATCAACCATACCAGCACTGTTAATCGAGTCGATTGCTGCCGAATCAGTCACCAATGGATGATATTCAACTTCCTCCTCAACATACTTCTGCGACTGAGATCGACCACGACAAGCCGACAGCAGCAAAATACCAACCGCAACATACAATAGTTTTTTACTCATACTTGCATCTATAATCATTATATTCTATCTACCTGTTTAACGCCCTTAACGGTACGCAGTTTCTTAATCAGCGCCTCCAGGCGCGAAGTATCTTCAAGCATCACCACGATATTACCGCTAAACAAACCGTCGTGACTATCAATATTGATACTACGCAGCACCAGTTTCTCTTCCTTCGAGATAATACTGGTAAGATTATTCACAATACCGATATCGTCGTTACCAATCACACGCAGGGCGATGCTATATTGCGACGATCCCTTACCACTCCACTTGGCCTTAACAATACGATACCCGAATCGGCGGCGCAACTCGGGGGCATTCGGACAATCGCAACGGTGAATCTTGATACCGCCATTAACGGTAACAAAGCCAAACACATCGTCGCCATAGATAGGCGAACAGCATTTTGCCAGCTGGTAATCCAAGCCCTTCAGGTTACGGTCTATCACCAGCACGTCATCGTTCACCTGCTGGTTCAAACCCGCAATCTTCGACTCATCAAGTTCGAATTCCGAAGCCGAACGCGCTTGATTATCTCCTGTAACAACAGCTTCTTTTCCTCTGAGTTCCAAGAACTTATCAAGCACATCGTTTGTATCCAGCACACCATCGGCAATAGCTTTATAAAAGTCGCTTACCTCCTTGTAACCCATCTTACGGATCACGTTGAACATGATACTGTCGTCCTGTTCAATCTTACGGTTGCGGAACTTACGCTCCAGCATCTCCTTGGCAAACAGTCCGTCCTTAACCTGGGTTTCCTTCAGCGCCAAACGTATCTTGGATTTGGCACGCGAAGTCTTCACAATATTCAGCCACTCCTGTCGGGGTTTCTGGTTAGCCGATGTCAGGATTTCAACCTGGTCACCACTCTTCAGTTCGTAGCGTATCGGCACCACTTTTCCGCTAATGCGACCGCCCGTACACTGGTTGCCCAGTTTCGAGTGGATATGATAGGCAAAATCAAGCACCGTAGCACCTGCGGGAAACTTCCACAAATCGCCAGCAGGTGTAAACACAAACACCTCGTCTTCGTACAGTTCCATCTTAAACTGGTCCATAGCATCCAGTCCGTCGGCATGCTCCAGCATCGTACGTATATTCGTCAGCCACTCGTCCAGCCCCGTCTCGCCCTTCACGCCTTTATAGCGCCAGTGGGCAGCCACACCGCGTTCGGCAATCTCGTCCATACGTTCGGTACGTATCTGTACCTCAACCCACTTCTGCTCTGGGCCCAGCACCGTGATGTGCAGACTCTCGTAGCCATTCGATTTGGGTACCGACAGCCAGTCGCGCAGTCGTTTTGGGTTAGGCTGATACATATCGGTAATAATCGAGTAAGCCTGCCAGCACTGCATTTTCTCCTGCTCCAGCGGACAATCGATAATGATACGGATGGCAAACAGATCATACACACCCTCAAACGGGCACTTCTGCTTCTGCATCTTCTGCCAGATAGAGTGGATCGATTTGGTACGCCCCTTGATATGGCAACGGATACCCGCCTCCATCATCTTCTGTTCAACAGGCTTAATAAACCTATCTATATAAGCGTCGCGTGCCGCCTTGGTAGCACTCAGTTTTTCGCGAATATGGTAATAGGCATCATGCTCCATATACTTCAGCGACAGGTCCTCCAGTTCGCTCTTCAGCTTATAGAGTCCCAGCTTATGCGCCAACGGGGCATACAGATAAGCAGCCTCTTGCGATACCTCCAGCTTGGCCTCTACGTTCTCCGTATCACGAATCTGTCGCATCAGGTTCACGCGATTGGCAATCATTATCAGTATCACACGCATATCCTCGGCAAACGAGAGCAGCAGATTTCTGAAGTTCTCGCTCTCAACCGCCGGGTTTTTATCATACAACTGCTGTATACGGTTCAAACCATGCAATATGCGCGCCACCGATGCGCCGTATTTCTGCTCTACCTCATCCAGCGCAATGTTGCCCTCCTCTATCTCAGGTATCAGCTGCACAGCCTCTATCGCATCGCCTTTCAAACCGATTTCCTCAGTCAGGATCTCGGCCGTCTGCGATGCCATTCGTTTTCTTTCCTCGTATGTAAATGCGAATTTTTCCGCCATAATTTCCAAATTTTGCCACAAAGATACATTTTTCTTTCGATTAATTAGCATTTTTCGAAAAAAATGGTTACTTTTGCCGTAGTTTATTGACTAAATACCATTTTTATTATGTTAGAGGAGAAAGACTTGAAGCAGATTGCTCAAAAAGGTATCACCAAGGAGCAGATCGAAAATCAATTGAACGAGTTTAAGACAGGTTTCCCATTCCTGAAGCTGGAGGCAGCAGCAGGTATCGGTAACGGTATTATTGCTCCCGACGCAGCCGAGCGCCAGAAGCTGGTTGCCGCATGGAACGAGTACAAGGCAGCAGGCAAGCGCGTGGTAAAGTTTGTGCCCGCCAGTGGTGCCGCCAGTCGTATGTTCAAAAACATGTTTGCATTTGTTGATGCCGATTACGATGTGCCCACTACCGACTTTGAGAAGAAATACTTCGACCAGATAGAGAACTTTGCCTTCTACGAGGCACTCGACGCTGTTTGCCTGAAGAACGAGGGTAAAGGCATCAAGGCCCTGATGGCCGAGGGCAACTATAAGGCTGTAGCAGCCAACATGCTGAAGGCCGAGGGACTGAACTACGGTCAGCTGCCAAAGGGCTTGCTGCTGTTCCACAAGTACCCTGAGGGTGCACGCACACCTATGGAGGAGCATCTGGTAGAGGGTGCCCTTTATGCTGCTTCCAACGGCGAGGCTCACGTACACTTCACCGTCAGTCACGAGCACATGGAGCTGTTCAAGGCAAAGGTAGCCGAGAAGGCCGACTTCTTTGCTCAGAAATACGGCATCAAGTACGATATCAGCTTCTCAGAGCAGAAGCCATCAACCGATACCGTAGCCGCTAACCCCGATAACACCCCATTCCGCAACGAGGATGGCTCGCTGCTGTTCCGTCCAGGCGGTCACGGAGCCCTCATCGAGAATCTCAACGAGATCGAGGCCGATGTGATCTTCATTAAGAATATCGACAACGTAGTACCCGACCGTTTGAAACCCGAGACTGTAGAGTGGAAGCAGGTACTGGCAGGCGTATTGGTAACCCTGCAGAAGCAGGCCTTCGAGTACCTCAAGGTGCTGGATGCAGGTGCCAGCGAGGCCCAGCTGCAGGAGATTGCCCAGTTTGTAGCCAACAACCTGTGTACCGATGCCAAGAATAATAAGGTAGATGCCGCTTATCTGCGTGGCAAGCTCAATCGCCCCATGCGTGTGTGCGGTGTAGTTAAGAATGTAGGCGAGCCTGGTGGCGGCCCATTCCTTACCTACAACCAGGATGGCACCGTTAGCCTGCAGATTTTGGAGAGCAGCCAGATTGATACCAACAACGAGGCCTACATGAAGATGTTCACCCAGGGCACCCACTTCAACCCAGTTGATCTGGTTTGCGCTGTGAAGGACTATCAGGGCCGTCCATTCAACCTGCCCGAGTTTGTTGATAAAACCACAGGCTTCATCTCATCAAAGTCAAAGGCTGGTAAAGAGCTCAAGGCTCTCGAGTTGCCAGGTTTGTGGAATGGTGCTATGAGCAACTGGAGCACCGTATTTGTCGAGGTTCCCCTGGGCACCTTCAATCCTGTTAAGACCGTTAACGACCTGCTGCGCGAACAGCATCAGTAAACAATATCGTTAAACATAATAACAAATCCCCGTTCTCATTCAAGTGAACGGGGATTATTGTTTTATACTTCAAGAAGAACATAGTCATACTTGCTCAAAAAACTGTACATTCTTACAAAATATACCAACAGAACAAAAGCATCGTTTTTTTACGCCCTAGTTATGCAAAAAAATTTTCCTAGTTAACCAGCAAGTTTTTCATGGGTTGAGAGTAAAAAAATTCATCCCCACTAAAAATAAACGGGGATGATTTCTTGTTTTACTTTACTGGAACAGCATCTCGTCGATGGCCTTGATGCCCTTGTCGGTACAGAGCCCTCGGAGGGATACAAACACGAGATTGCGGAAGATGTCCTCGATGGAATATTGGCGGTAGAGCTCTTTCTGCATGATATACTCGCCCATGGCATCGAACTGCAACACAGCCATCTGATAGTTCAGGTCGGCACGGAAGTAACCCTCTTCGACACCACGCTGAATAAAACCATAACTGCTATCGCGCATAAGATTGTTCTGCTCGTCGAGGAACTTCTTTACCTGAGGATAGCGAATCATCTCGGTAAAGAACAGGGGATTGGTTTCCTTAAAGTTGCTCACCTTCATGTGATATACCTCGAGCAGTATCTCCATCACATTAGAGCAATGGCTCACAGCCTGCTCCATGCGATCCATACGCTGCTTGAAGTGCTTTACAACCACCTCGAAGAGCAAATCCTCTTTTTTGTCGTATAATTCGTAGATAGTACGTTTTGAAATACCCATGGTTTGCGCCACATCATCCATCCTCACGGAATTGATGCCTCGCTCGGTAAAAAGTTGCAAAGCAACATCGGGAATTCGCTCCTTTAAATTTAATTTGTAGTCCGAAATGTCTTTTATTTCTTGCATAATCTTCCAATTTGGTGGCAAAGTTACAAAAAAATCTAAAAACCCAAATGTTTTTCAATAGTTTTTTGTATTTTTGCGGTCGTATTTCAGAATAATAACATTATTAATAATACACTTTATGGTAAAGATATCTAAAGAAGCCGCACTCATATACCACGAGAGCGGACGACCAGGCAAAATCGAAGTAAAGCCTACAAAGGCTTATCGTACACAAACAGACTTAAGCTTAGCCTACTCTCCAGGAGTAGCATATCCTTGTCTGGAAATTCAGGAGAACCCCGACGATGCTTACAAGTACACCGACAAGGGTAATCTGGTAGCAGTTATCTCGAACGGTACAGCTGTGCTGGGACTGGGCGACATTGGTGCCCTGAGCGGCAAGCCTGTAATGGAAGGTAAGGGACTGCTGTTTAAGATTTATGGTGGTATCGACGTTTTCGATATCGAGGTAGCCGAGAAGGATCCTGAGAAGTTCTGCGAGGCTGTAGAGCGTATCGCCCCCACCTTTGGCGGTATCAATCTGGAAGATATCAAAGCCCCTGAGTGTTTCTATATCGAGGACCGCCTGAAGAAGTCTCTGGATATCCCCGTGATGCACGACGACCAGCACGGTACTGCCATTATCAGCGCTGCCGGACTGAAGAACGCCATGGAGGTAATCGGCAAGGATATTACCAAGGTTAAGATTGTGGTTAACGGTGCCGGCGCTGCTGCCATCAGCTGTACCAAGCTGTATATGGCTATCGGTGCCAAGAAGGAGAACATCGTGATGCTGGACTCGAAGGGCGTGATCTCGAAGGAGCGTACCGACCTGAACGAGCAGAAGAAATTCTTTGCTACCGACCGTACCGATATTCACACCCTGGCCGAGGCTGTTAAGGATGCCGACGTTTTTGTAGGACTGTCGAAGGGTAATGTGCTCTCGAAGGATATGGTGAAGTCGATGGCTAAGGATCCAGTGATTTTTGCGCTGGCTAACCCTGTGCCCGAGATCAGCTACGAGGATGCCATGGAGGCACGTCCCGACGTACTGATGTCGACCGGACGTACCGACTATCCTAACCAGATTAACAACGTAATCGGTTTCCCCTACATTTTCCGTGGTGCACTTGACGTTCATGCCAAGGCTATCAACGAGGAGATGAAGCTGGCTGCCGTACATGCTATTGCCGACCTGGCCAAGCAGCCTGTACCCGATGTAGTAAACGATGTATATAAGGTAAACAACCTGACTTTCGGACGCAACTACTTTATCCCAAAGCCTGTTGACCCACGACTGATTACCGAGGTATCGTCGGCTGTAGCCAAGGCTGCCATCGAGAGTGGCGTGGCCCGCAAGGAGATTAAGGACTGGGACGAGTACAAGCGTTCGCTCTCGGTACTGCTGGGACAGGAGACCAAGCTTACCCAGAAGCTTTACGCTACTGCTGCTGCACACCCACAGCGCGTGGTATTTGCCGAGGCTGTTCACCCCACTATGCTGAAGGCGGCTGTACAGGCTAAGGCTGAGGGTATCTGCTACCCCATCCTGCTGGGTAACGACGAGGTGATTACCAAACTGGCTGCATCGCTGGACCTGAACCTGGATGGTATTGAAATTGTGAACCTGCGCCACCCCAACGAGCAGGAGCGCCGCGAGCGCTATGCCCGCATACTGGCCGAGAAGCGCCAGCGCGAGGGTTACACCTTCCAGGAGGCTAACGACAAGATGTTTGAGCGCAACTACTTTGGCATGATGATGGTTGAGACTGGCGAGGCTGATGCCTTTATCACCGGTTTGTACACCAAGTACTCGAATACTGTTAAGGTGGTAAAAGAGGTGATTGGTATCCGTCCCGAGTACAAGCACTTCGGTACCATGCACATCATCAACTCGCCAAAGGGTACTTACTATATTGCCGACACGATGGTGAACGAGAACCCCGACCGCGAGGCATTGCTGGATATCTCGAAGCTGATTTCGACTGCCGTACGCTTCTTTAACGAGAAGCCTGTGATCGCCATGGTATCGCACTCTAACTTTGGTAGCAGCACCAGCGATGGCGCCCTGAAGGTGAAGGACACCGTAGCTAAGATGCACGAGCTGTATCCCGATCTGCCTATCGACGGTGAGATGCTGCTGAGCTTTGCACTCGACAACGAGCTGCGCGACCAGGAGTATCCATTCACCAAGCTGAAGGGACAGAAGGTTAACACGCTGGTATTCCCCAACCTGACATCGGCACGCTCATCGTACAAGATGCTGCAGATGCTTGGCAGCGACGCCGAAATCATCGGCCCAATCCAGATGGGACTGAACAAACCTATCCACTTTATCGACTTTGGTGCCAGTGTACGAGATGTCGTAAATATCGTGGCTGTAGCGACAATTGATGCGTATGTTGACAAAATTAAGAGCAAATTGTCAGCAATAGGCAAATAATCGCTTACACATTATTATATTATATAGGCCTCTTTTTTGTGCTCGAACACAAAAAAGAGGCTATTTTTTGCCATTTTGAATTGACTTAAATCAATAATCTTTCAAAATGAAAGTATTTTTGAGAAAAAAGTGATAAAAAGTTTGTTATTTCAGAAAAAAGCTGTAATTTTGCAACCAGAATTAAAAAATTAAATCACAAACAAACAACAACTAAAAAAAGGTATTAAGATTATGAATGCAGCAAAAGTTGTAGAAGATCTGAAGCAGAGATTTCCCAATGAGCCTGAGTACATTCAGGCAGTAAGTCAGGTACTCCCCACTATCGAGGAAGAGTACAACAAGCACCCCGAGTTCGAGAAGGCTAACCTCATCGAGCGTCTGTGTATCCCCGATCGCGTATGTGAGTTCCGTATCACATGGGTTGACGACCAGGGTAAGGTTCAGACAAACATGGGTTACCGTATCCAGCATAACAACGCTATTGGCCCTTACAAAGGCGGTCTGCGTTATCACAAGAGTGTAAACCTGGGTATTCTGAAGTTCCTTGCTTTCGAGCAGACTTTCAAGAACTCACTCACAACCCTGCCTATGGGAGGTGCTAAGGGAGGTTCAGACTTCTCACCACGTGGCAAGAGCGACGCTGAGGTTATGCGTTTCTGCCAGGCATTCATGAACGAGCTTTACCGCGTTATCGGTCCTGACGAGGACGTACCCGCTGGTGATATCGGCGTAGGTGGTCGTGAGGTTGGTTACCTGTTCGGACAGTACAAGAAGCTCACACACCAGTTCCAGGGTGTATTGACCGGTAAGGGTCTCTCATTCGGTGGTTCACTCATCCGTCCTGAGGCTACTGGTTACGGTACAGTTTACTTCCTGACCTCAATGCTGGCTACTCGCGGTATCGAGCTGAAGGGTAAGAAGGTGCTGATTTCTGGTTCGGGTAACGTTGCTCAGTATGCTGCTGAGAAGTGCCTGCAGCTTGGCGCTATCCCCATGACCCTCTCTGACTCAGACGGTTACATCTACGATCCAGACGGAATCGACTTCGACAAGCTGGCTTATGTTAAGGAGCTGAAGAACGTTGAGCGCGGACGTATTAAGGAATATGCTGAGGAGTATCCTAACGCTGTATATCACGCTGGTGAGCGTCCTTGGCACGAGAAGGCTGATATCGCTCTGCCTTGCGCTACACAGAACGAGATCAACGGCGAGCAGGCTCAGGCTCTCGTAGACAATGGTGTTATCGCTGTTGCTGAGGGTGCTAACATGCCTTCACTCCCCGAGGCTATCAAGATCTTCCAGGATAACAAGCTGTTGTATGCTCCTGGTAAGGCTTCGAACGCTGGTGGTGTATCAGTATCAGGTCTTGAGATGAGTCAGAACTCTGAGCGTCTGAGCTGGACTGCTAAGGAGGTTGACGACTATCTGAAGCGCATCATGAACGACATTCACGAGAACTGCGTGAAGTACGGTACACAGGCTGATGGTTACATCAACTATGTAAAGGGTGCTAACGTAGCCGGATTCATGAAGGTTGCTAACGCCATGATGGCACAGGGAATTGTTTAAATTTCAATATAAATCGCCATTAACTTGTAAATAGTTAGTAAAAGTAAAGTATAAAAGGTTAAAACTGGAATGGGAGGGGCCAGCTCGTGAGAGTTGGCTCTTCTTTTTGTTAATAATTCATAAATCTTCAAATTATCAACCGTCTAAAACGAGCTATCTCGCTAAAAATCAGTACCTTTGCACCCGATTTTCGCCCCATAGGGGCAATAGGTGTAGGAACAGGCGCCCGCTCCTATCAATATTAACCCTTTAAAATATGGTCTGTTAAACGTCTGTACAGATCTCGCTCCGACACACAAACGAGGAGCACAAATTTATTTAATTATGTCAGAATTAACAAAGAACGTTAAGCCACTCGACGATTTTAATTGGGACGAGTTCGAGAATGGAACAGTTGCTAATGTTAGCAAGGAAGAGCTCGACAAGGCTTACGACGAAACCCTGAACAAGGTTGCCGACCATCAGGTAGTAGAGGGCACAGTAATCTCTATTGACAAGAAGGAAGTAGTTGTCAACATCGGCTACAAGAGCGACGGTATCATCCCCGCTTCTGAATTCCGCTACAACCCTGATCTGAAGATCGGCGACAAGGTAGAGGTTTACGTTGAGAGTGCAGAGGACAAGAAAGGTCAGCTGATCCTCTCTCACAAGAAGGCACGTCTGAGCCAGTCTTGGGAGAAGGTTAACGAGGCTCTCGAGGCAGACGCTATCATCCAGGGTTACATCAAGTGCCGCACTAAGGGCGGTATGATCGTTGACGTATTCGGTATCGAGGCCTTCCTCCCCGGATCACAGATTGACGTTCACCCAATACGCGACTACGACCAGTTCGTAGGCAAGACTATGGAGTTCAAGGTTGTTAAGATCAACCAGGAGTTCCGCAACGTAGTTGTATCTCACAAGGCTCTCATCGAGGCTGAGCTCGAGGCACAGAAGAAGGAGATTATCGGTAAGCTCGAAAAGGGTCAGATCCTCGAGGGTACCGTTAAGAACATCACTTCTTACGGTGTATTCGTTGACCTCGGTGGTGTTGACGGACTGATCCACATCACAGACCTTTCTTGGGGCCGCGTAGACGATCCTCACAAGGTTGTTGAGCTCGATCAGAAGATCAACGTTGTAATTCTCGACTTCGACGATGAGAAGCGTCGTATCGCTCTCGGTCTGAAGCAGCTCACTCCACATCCTTGGGATGCTCTGGATGCTGACCTCAAGGTGGGCGACCACGTTAAGGGTAAGGTAGTTGTTATTGCCGACTACGGTGCATTCGTTGAGATCCAGCCTGGTGTTGAGGGTCTGATCCACGTTTCAGAGATGTCATGGAGCCAGCACCTCCGTTCTGCTCAGGAGTTCCTGAAGGTTGGCGACGATGTAGAGGCTGTAATCCTGACTCTGGACCGCGACGAGCGCAAGATGTCTCTGGGTATCAAGCAGCTCCGCGAGGATCCATGGGAGGCTATCGAGACTAAGTATCCTGTAGGCAGCAAGCACACCGCTAAGGTTCGCAACTTCACCAACTTCGGTGTATTTGTTGAGCTCGAGGAGGGTGTTGACGGTCTGATTCACATCAGCGACCTGAGCTGGACTAAGAAGGTTAAGCATCCTTCAGAGTTCACACAGGTAGGTGAGCAGATTGAGGTTGTAGTTCTGGATATCGATAAGGAGAACCGTCGTCTTTCTCTCGGTCACAAGCAGCTCGAGGAGAATCCTTGGGATGTATTCGAGGGTAAGTACGCTGTAGGTTCAATCCACGAGGGTAAGATCAGCGAGATGCTCGAGAAGGGTGCCGTTGTAGCTCTCGAGGAGAACGTAGAGGGCTTTGCTACTCCTAAGCACCTCGTTAAGGAGGATGGTTCACAGGCTCAGGCTGGTGAGACTCTCCAGTTCAAGGTTATCGAGTTCAACAAGGACTCTAAGCGCATCATCCTGTCACACAGCCGCACATTCGAGGATCCCGCTCGCGAGGAGAAGAAGGCAGCTGCTAAGAAGGGCGGTCGCAAGAACGACACTCCAAAGATCGAGAATATCGCCGCTAGCACAACTCTCGGTGATATCGACGCTCTGGCTGAGTTGAAGGCTAAGATGGAGAAGGCTGAGAAGTAATTCTCACCCCTACCCTATAAAAACCAATCCCTCCGATTTCCATCGGGGGGATTTTTCGTTTATAGTCCCCTTCCCCTTATTTAAGGAGAATCTCATCATCCCCTAGCCCCTTCTTACCGTAAGAAGGGGTCTCGACCTTATCCCCAAACCCCTTTCCCTATCCCAGGGCAAGGGGCTTTAATTTATTCCGAGGGAAAACCCTCTCCATAAAAATCTTGGTATGGCTCTCCAGCCTTTGCCCCTTCGGGGTTCGCCATTCTTTGCTTAATGGGGGCTACTCGCCCCTATAACCCTCGTTTTTTAAGCATGGCATGGATTATCGAGGGCTTGGGGGCTGGCCCCCCATTAAGCAATAAAGGCCGAAGTCCCGGCCTGCCAAAACATAGCATGGATTTGGGTTTTCCCAAATCCAGGATTTAAGTCCCTTGCCAAAGATTGGCGAGGGGTTTGGGGAGTGGTTTGAAGCCCTCCTTAGGATGAAGGAGGGTTGGGTGGTTGTGACCCTGCAGGGGGCCCCTGCAATTGTTGGCACGCTATTTGCATAATCGTGGATTAGACAATAAGAACAAATATCATTTTGATAATAAGAACATAAATACATAAGATTATGCAAAAAGGTAACATCGGGGTTACAACCGAGAACATTTTCCCCGTCATCAAAAAGTTTCTCTATTCTGATCACGAGATATTCCTCCGCGAAATGGTGTCGAACGCCGTTGACGCTACACAGAAGTTGAAGACACTGGCTGCTCAGGGCGAATACAAGCAGGAGCTTGGCGACCTGTCCGTACGTGTAAACCTGGATACCGACAAGGGTACCATCACCATCAGCGACCACGGTATCGGCATGACCGAGGAGGAGATTGACAAGTATATCAACCAGATTGCTTTCTCGGGCGTTACCGACTTCCTTGAGAAGTATAAGGATAATGCCAACAATATCATCGGTCACTTCGGACTTGGTTTCTACTCAAGCTTCATGGTAGCCAAGAAGGTTGAGATTATTACCAAGAGCTGGAAGGAAGGCTCGAAGGCTGTTAAGTGGAGCTGCGACGGAAGTCCTGCCTACGAGATTGACGATGCTGAGCGCGAGCAGCACGGATCGGACATCATCCTGTACGTAGATGATGACTGCAAGGAGTTCCTCGATAAGTTCAAGCTCGAGGGCCTGCTCAACAAGTACTGCAAGTTCATGGCTGTACCCGTGGCCTTTGGTAAGAAGACCGAATGGAAAGACGGCAAGCAGGTTGATACCGACGAGGACAACATCATCAACAGCGTAGAGCCCCTGTGGACCAAGACACCAAGCACACTGAAGGACGAGGACTACAAGAGTTTCTACCGCACACTCTACCCCATGAGCGACGAGCCTCTGTTCTGGATTCACCTGAACGTGGATTACCCATTCAATCTCACAGGTATCCTCTACTTCCCAAAAATCAAGAACAACATCGAGCTGCAGAAGAACAAGATTCAGTTGTACTGCAACCAGGTATTCGTGACCGACCAGGTAGAGGGCATCGTACCAGAGTTCCTGACCCTGCTTCATGGTGTGATCGACTCACCAGACATCCCTCTGAACGTATCACGTTCGTACCTGCAGAGCGACCGCGAGGTTAAGAAGATTTCTACCTATATCACTAAGAAGGTAGCCGACCGCTTGAAGGCCATCTTTGGCGAGAACCGCAAGGAGTACGAGGAGAAGTGGGACGACCTGAAGCTGTTTATCAACTACGGTATCCTGAGCGAGGACGGTTTCTACGATCGCGCCAAGGAGTTTGCACTCTTCAAGGATACTGAGGGTAAGTACTTTACCTTCGACGAGTACAAGACTCTGATTGAGGCCAACCAGAAGGATAAGGACGACCAGCTGGTATATCTGTACGCTACCGACAAGGAGGAGCAGTACAGCTACATCAAGGGTGCCCAGGATAAGGGTTACAGCGTGCTGCTGCTTGACGGACAGCTCGACGTACCAACCATCCAGACTCTGGAGCAGAAGTTTGAGAAGAGCCGCTTCACACGTGTAGACAGCGATATCATCGACCGACTGATTGTAAAGAGCGATGCACCTAAGAACAACCTGAGCGAGGATCAAAGTGACAATTTGTCAGCCGTATTCCGCACTCAGCTGCCAAAGATTGAGCATACAGAGTTTATGGTTCAGGTAGATGCCCTTGGTGCCGAGGCCCGTCCTGTAGTTATTACTCAGAACGAGTACATGCGCCGTATGAAGGAGATGAGCCGATTCCAGCCAGGTATGAGCTTCTATGGTCAGATGCCCGACTCGTTCAACCTTGTTCTGAACTCAGACCATCCTCTGGTAAAGAAGGTGCTTGATGAGAGCAGCGCAGCTACCGAGGAGGCCCTGAAGCCAATCGTAGCCGAACTGAAGGGTCAGGAAGCCCGTTTGGCTGCCATCCGTGCCCAGCAGGATAAGAAGAAGTACGACGAGCTTACACAGGAGGATAAGGACCAGAAGGCCGAGGCTGAGAAAGCCGTACAGGAGCAGAAGGACAAGAAGCAGGCTGTAATTGCCGAATATGCCAAGGGCAACTCGGTTGTTCATCAGCTGATTGACCTGGCTCTGCTGCAGAACGGTATGCTTAAAGGCGAAGCCCTGGATGCATTCCTGAAGCGCTCAGTTGATTTGATTAAATAAAAGAATCAAGCATAAAGAAAGCTCCCAATTTTGAAGTTGGGAGCTTTTTTTTTATTTAGGTAATTCGAGCGTTACACGACAACCTTGATGATAATCGGCATCGAAAACCAGATTTCCACCCAAGCTCTTAGCATGGCGTTTGGCCAATGGGAGACCTAAGCCGAGACCTTCGGACAAATCGCCTTCGCGGGTAAATGGCTCGAACAGAAGTTCTTTCTTGTCGTCGGGCAATCCAGGACCTACATCCTCTACCGTATAGCTAACGGTATTATCGGTATCGGTAATACTCAACTTGATATGCTGACCATCTGAATATTTCGCAGCATTATAAAGCAACTCACGCAGCGTACGCATCAGGTAAATATGATTAGTAACGATGCAAAGCGTATCGGATACGGTTGAAGAGAGCTCGATATTGGCATCGGGGAAGTGGGCGTGCGTATAAAGGATACACTCGTGGGCCAACGCATTAACCGACTCCTCGTCCTGTTTCTTACACTTCAAGGCCTCGTTGGCATCGCTCTCCGAAGCATCGAACAGCATCAGCACCATACTGTTAAGATTTATGGCGTTGCTCTTCATCATACTTGAGATATTGGCCAGTTCCTCCTCGCCTATCATATCCTTATTGTTGCTGCTCTCGCGTAGCATGCTGGCAAAACCAGTAATCACATTTAATGGCGAACGCATGTGTTGGGCCACCTGCTGCATGAACTGGTTCTTTTTCTTCACGTTCTCCTGAGCCTGCAGGACATCCTGCTGCAGCGCTTCGTTACGCAGTCGCGCCTCGTCAACACTCTGACGCAAACGGCCCATCTTGTTGTTCAAAGCCATCTGCATCTGAGCAAAACTATTCTGTAGTCGCGCTATCACACCTTTACCCAAGTTGACAGGAATCTGCTCGTCATATCGCCCATCAGAGATATCCTTCGTCATATCAAGCAAATCGTTCAATGGACTGACGGTTTGTTTTACGATACGATTACTTAACCACATAATGGCCAGCAATCCTATCACAATCAAGGCTATGATAACGTATCCCATTCTGTGGTAACTACGCATCAGCTGGTTATCGGGACAAACCAAAGCCATACTCCAGTTGGTACCTTCGACAGGCTCGTAACACACATGATAGAGCTGGTTACCTATATGCACATGCATAGAGCCGCGCTTTCCAGCCGTCATCTCATAACTTAATGATATCAAATCCTGATTCGCATTGGGGTCGACATCCGTATAAAGCGTTTTACGGAACAAACGGGTGGTGTCGGGATGAATCAGATAACGTCCATCACCACCTATCAGCATATAATACGAATGATCGTAAGTATTCTCATCTTCGTTAATGAGCTTAGCCAATCTGCTGAATGAGAAGTCGACGGTAACAACACCTATCATACGACCATTATTCTGGCGCAGGGGTTTGCAATAGGTAGCGATTGCCTGGCGATAGTCGATCGTACTTTCGGTATGTTCAATAAACGGATCAACCCAGCATGATTTACCTGTTTCTACCGGTTTGGTATAGCTAAGTTTTTCCAGATAGTCGTATTCCGGTTCGCAGTAAGTAGCCAAAGTGTCACCCGTTCTTTTGGTGTAAACCGAGAATTTTTCGCCATACTGCGGAAACATGTTCGGCAAAGCATATACGGAACAACTCATCACATTGCCATTCAGGCGCACAATACGGTTAGACACAGTCTGAATAGCTTGAGGCTCAAAGTTTTCCTCGAGCATCCATACATTAGCATCAGCTGCCGTTTCAATGGTTTGCATATAGTTCTGAACGCGCTGCAAGGTGGTGTTCAGTAAACTCTGCGAACTCTCCATAGCCTCATGATGTATGAGATAACGCGACTGCAGGAAAAGGATGCCTAACGCCACTACAAAGATTGGGATAGCCAGCAGCATGATGCCCAGACTAAGCTCTCTCGACAAACTACGACGTACCTTAATCATGGTTGGCCTCCTTTCCTGTTTCGGCATCAGTAAAATGAGCCATATGATTCAACAGTTCGACCAGCATATCGCTTTTACGCTCGATATTATCTACCTGCTTATCTATTTCGTCTTTACTAATATCATGATAGTTGTTACACAACGTTGTGACGCTACGGTCGATACTCTCGGCTGGTACAGCCATCTGGTTTGTGATATAGTGCAGGAACGAAGTTTTCATCCTATCGTTCTCTTCTATCCTACCATAAGCAGCACGTAACTCATCGCTATGTTCATGCAACTGCATCGTTTCGTTCTCCAAATCAGCTGTCTGCTCCTTCAATCTGTCCTGCATCTTACGTAAACGGTTCTGCAAATGTCCTACCTCATCTTCGCGATTGGTGGCAGGTACCGATTCATCGTAGTTTCCAGCGGCTATACGCTGGGTTAATTGAGTAAGCAGACTGAGAGGCTTGAGTTCGTGACGAACAAGCCAGCCACAAAGCAGGAAGAATAACAACAAGCCTACAATGGTGATAGCAACCACCAGATAAAGCAGTTTGTTGTGCACACTATGTATATCGGCATCAGGATAAACCACACCTACACTCCAGTCTAACTGCCAATCAGAGCGCCCCTCCCACTCTACACGTTTAAATGGCTTATAGAACACGCTCCACGATTCGCCATTCATATAGAATTTCTTCATACCGCTGTGTCCCGACAGCATGGCTTCGATGGCATCATGATAAGTATGGTCGGCACCTTCCACCATTTTGGTCAATATACTTTCGGATTTCAGCATATCCATATCAGGATGCACTATCAGCGATCCACTCTTGGCCAACAGCAAACTATAGCCTCGCTCTGAGGGTTTTGCTGCCAATACAATCTTCGACAGCTGACTGATAGAAACATCGACAGCAATCACACCCACACGCTGGCCACTCTTATCGCTGAATGGCAGACAGAAATTAACCAGCGGCTCATTCTCGGTATCCTCACCTTTCAATGGGTCGGTCCAGCCCATCCATCCTTTGTTCATAGGATCCTTATACCAAGTCTGCTCGGTATAAGGACGATCGGTAAAAGTATCGGTAGTAACCAAATCGCTCTTGATATCGGTAGTAAAGGCACGGCGATGCACATAGGCCATAAACAGATCCTTACCAGGGAAATAGCCTGGTTTGAAAGCGATGGCACAACCTACAATATTAGGATTACTCTCAACCAGTTCGCGACAATACACATACATGCGTTCAGGCTCATCAACATGCTCCAGCAGATCGTAATACATATTACCTGTACTCTGCTCTACGCTCAACAGGATATTGTCGATATTCTGCACAGTACTCTCAAGTGTCAGCTCGGCATCGCGCATAGCCTCGTTCTTCAACACCTTATGGGAGAAGTAGAACAATACGCCCAGCGATACCGCTAACAACAGCAACGTTTGGCCTGCTATCAGTATATTAAGCTTATACTTTTTCTGCATAACTACATACGCTTACAAATAAAACCTACAGCCACAATGCCTATAATGCACAAAAATAAGAGTGTCCATCGCATACATCTGAAGGGTTTCGATACATCAGATATAGGAGCTACAACAGCCACCGACCAGTCAATACCATCAATCGGGCCGTAGTAAACCAACGAAGGCTCACCATCCACTTCCATCTCAATCATACCAGATTGCAGCTGCTCAAGATTCTTCAACATCTCAGGATCTTTAAACACCGTTTTCTTACCCTCGGGATGCACAATGCAAGAGCCATCATGATCAACAACCATCGAGAAAAAAGTGAAATCGCGCATCAAAAGGAATTTGTTTACCTGCTGGTCGTTACGACAAGCATCGTCGATACGCTGCAAGGCCTTAGTAAGCCACTCGAAAGTGATATCGGCTCCGCACACACAAGCCAGTTTACCATCGGCTGTATAAACGGGCTTTACGAAAGTACAATAATGACCACTAATATAGGTTCCATCATAGTAATAATAAGGCTCCGACCAGAAACTGGTCTTGATATCCTTGGCATGCTTGTACCAGCCCGACTGGGTGTAGTCATGACGGGCCGAACCTACCATACTAATTTCGAAATCCGAGCTATCAGAATGGTGTATATAGGGCTCGAACCATTGACCCTTACTGGGGAAGAAATTTGGTTCGAATGCAGCAAAATAACCACGCACATCGGGATTCAGGTTCGACTCCTCTTCGAGGGCTTGTACTACCGACTCGGGGCTATCCATGTGTTTCTCAACCTCATTAAACACATTGATTGCACTCATCTCCATACCCCTGATGGTTTTATTAAGCTGTGCAGCTATTACACTTTGCAAGCCTGCATAACGTACATTAGTCTCTGCGCGCATAGCCGCGCTAAATGCCCAATACGTTACACCTACAACCACCAGTATAACTACTGATGCTGCAATCAATACATACCATTTCTTATTCATATCTTTCTTCACAGAATACAGTTCCACGGTCTTATATTCAATTAGTTAGAACGTAATATTTCTGCAAAGATAGATAATTTTCCGATGTATTCAAAGAAATATTAATAAATTAACATATATTAATTGACGCCTATAGCGATTTAAGCTTGTTGCGATAGGCCTTACGCAGTTTACGAACAGCTTTTTCGCGTATCTGGCGTACACGCTCGCGCTTGACATCCATATCCTCGGCTATCTCGGCCATCGTTTCGTGCTCCTGATTAATTCCGTAGAAAGCATTTATCACACGGCGTTCGCGCGCATCAAGTGTGCCTAAAGCAAATTCTATGGCATCCTCGATAGCTTCAGAGTGTACTCGCTCATCAGCCAAGGGCGCATCCTTATTAACCAATACCGACAGCAGACTCATGTTGGTACGATGCCCCAGAGGTGCATCAACAGATACGGCTTGTGCCTGCTGGCGAGCCACCTCTTGCTTTACGTCCTTTGGCACCTGATAAAGTCCCCCCTGCCGGTCGATAGCCTTCTCGATAGACTGACGGATGTAAACAACAGCAAAGTTAACAAAACGCACACCTTTGCTAGCATCAAACTTGGCAGCAGCTTTCATCAATCCGAGATTGCCCTCGCTCACCAGGTCTTCCATATCTACACCTTTACCTTTGTACTGGCGAGCAACAGATACCACAAACTTAAGATTAGCCTCGATCAACTTCGACAGCGCACGTTCGTCGCCTTTAGCAATACGTTCGGCCAATTCGCGCTCCTCTTCATTGGTTAGCAACTGCTCACGTCCAATCTCATCCAAATATCTGTTTAATGCTGAATCTTCCATATCAATCTCTTTTTGTTTGCAAAGATACGAAAGTATTTCGATATACACAAAAAAAGGAGAGAAAACCTTTCGATTTTCTCTCCTCTTGGTGATTCCGGCGGGATTCAAACCCACAACCTTCTGATCCGTAGTCAGATGCTCTATTCAGTTGAGCTACGGAACCATTGTTCCTTTATTTTTGCAACCGTTTTTGTGATTCCGGCGGGATTCAAACCCACAACCTTCTGATCCGTAGTCAGATGCTCTATTCAGTTGAGCTACGGAACCATTTCCGATTTGCGGGTGCAAAGGTACTGACTTTTTTTGGAACCACCAAACTTTTGGAGGACTTTTTTCGAAAAAAGTGCAGTTTTACACGATAATTCGCGTTTTATGGTAGTTTTCGCGGAACTCAGAGGGGCTACAACCCTTACGTTTCTTGAAAATACGATTAAAGTTGCTCAAGTTATTGAACCCACAAGCATAGCTGATTTCGGATACCGAATTGGTACTATCCACCAACATACGGCTGGCATAACCCAATCGCTGGTCGATAATATACTCACTTAGATTACGACCGGTATGCAACTTAAAGAAACGACTGAAAGCCGAAGGACTCATACCTGCCAGGTCGGCAAGTGTAGTCAATCGGATTTCCTTGGTGTAGTTCTGCTCGATATAGTTCTTTACCTTCGTAACGCGTCGGCTATCGCTTGTTACCTCGATCTTAGCAAAGCTACTTGAAGCCAATGTATGGGCACCATCACACTTCGACAGCTCGTACAGGATGGTAAGGAACTGCTGGAAAGCATAAAAACCATCCTTTACGCTACATAGCGTATTGAGTTGCTGATACACACGCATGATAGCGTCCATCGGGAAACTAAGTCCCTTGCGTGCCTCCTGCATCATCTGCTGGATAGAGATGAAGGGATTTCGCGAAAAGATACTATTATCGGAAAAGTCGAACTCGAAGTGAATCGTTACCTCGTGGATATCATCGCTGTTGCAATCTCCTTGCTCCCATACATGCTCCAGATCAGGACTAGTTATCAGCACCAAGTCGTAATCGCCAATCACCTCGCTAGAGTCGCCCACAATGCGACGAACGCCTGGGGCATGCTCTACGAAGTTAAGTTCGAAAACCTTATGGTTATGAATGGGATAGGTGAACTCTTTTTTATGTCGTTCGGCAATATAGAGCACATCCTTTCCCGTCAACTGGGTAATCTCATGGATAACCTTGCTTTCTACCATATCTTAAATTTTCAGTTCTTTGAGAATCTCAGACATACGCTGCATGTTATTGATTCGCATGGGCACCAATGGCAAACGGAGCACATTCTGGATAAAGCCCATCTCCGAAAGCATGGCCTTTACACCTGCAGGGTTGCCATCAACAAACAGCAGAGAGAAGAGATCGGTAAAACGATGATGGATAGTGCGTGCAGGATCGTACTCGCCTCGCATCTGCAAACGGATCATACGCGAGAACTCCTTTGGCAACGCATTACCAATAACAGAGATGACACCTACGGCGCCACAGCTAACCATAGGGAATGTGAGCGAATCGTCGCCAGAGATTACATCAAAATCGGCAGGTTTGTTCTTGATAATCTCATCTACCTGCTCCAGATTACCACTGGCCTCCTTGATAGCCACGATATTCTGACAGTCGCGAGCCAGGCGAACAGTAGTTGCAGCCTGAAGGTTTACGCCTGTACGACCAGGCACATTATAAAGCACAACAGGCAGTTGTGTAGCTGCAGCAATGGCCTTAAAGTGCTGGTACAAACCTTCCTGCGAAGGCTTGTTGTAATAAGGACAAACGCTAAGTATGCCGTCGATGCCCTTGAAGTCGGCTGTTTGTAACTCTTCTACGACAGCAGCGGTGTTGTTTCCGCCACACCCTATTAATATAGGTACGCGCGCCTGCACGTAGTCTACTACTAAATCCTTAATTTTCTGTTTCTCCTCACGTGTCAATGTAGGTGTTTCACCTGTTGTAGCGAGGATGCAAAAGAAGTCAGCACCGTTGTTAAGCTGATAGTCAACCAGACGTATCAGCGCATCGTAGTCAACCGAACCGTCTTCCTTGAATGGGGTAATGAGCGCAATGCCCAGACCTTTAAAAATGTTATGTACCATGTATAATTGTGTTGCTATTATTCTGCTTTAAATAAATCCTTGATGCCGCCAATAGAGCCGAGGAGGTTAGTGGCCTCATACGGCAAGTAAACGGTCTTTGTCTTATCACCCTCTGCCAGTTCCTGCATCATCTGAATATACTTCTGAGCCAGCAGGTAGTTGGCAGGGTTGGTGCTCTTACCTACAGCCTGAGTAATCAGTTCGATAGCCTTAGCTTCGGCCTCGGCTTTACGGATACGAGCCTGTGCCTCACCCTCGGCCTGCAAGATAGCCTGCTGCTTAGCAGCTTCGGCCTTGTTAACGATAGCGGTCTTTTCACCTTCAGAAGCCAGAATCTCAGCAGCCTTCTGTCCCTCCGATGTCAGAATCTGCGCACGCTTATTACGCTCAGCCTGCATCTGCTTCTCCATCGCAGTAAGTACAGAATCTGGAGGTGTGATATCCTGCAGCTCTACGCGGTTAACCTTAACGCCCCACTTATCGGTAGCGTCGTCGAGTACGGCAGAGAGCTTTTTATTGATGGTGTCGCGAGATGTCAGCGTCTCGTCGAGTTCCAGTTCACCGATGATGTTACGAAGCGTAGTCTGAGTAAGCTTCTCGATAGCATTGGGCAGGTTGTTAATCTCGTATGTAGCCTTAAACGGATCAACAATCTGGAAATACAGCAGCGCATTAATCTCTGTCTGTACGTTATCTTTTGTAATCACATTCTGCTTTGGGAAATCGTACACCTGTTCACGCAGATCGATGGTGGTAGAGTACATATAGCGTCCGTGATGCAGAACAACTATCGACTTGGCACGATCGATGAACGGAATGATGATGTTGATACCTGGCTGGAGCGTAGCATAGTAACGACCCAGACGTTCGATGATCTTGGTTTCTGACTGAGGAATAATCACAAGTGCCATTTTGGCAAAGATAACCACGCATACCACAATGGCTATCAAGATGTAAGACATTATATCCATGTTTTAATACTTTAATTTTTCAATTCTTTAATTTTTAAATTTTTACATTCTCTCCACCGTAATGATGGTTGACGCACGATCTACCACTACCACGTTGGCACCCTCTGGGATGTCGGTATCGCTCTTGGTTACGGCTTTCCAGATGTCGCCATCTATCTGCACACGTCCAAAACCGCCAGCTTGGATAGGCTCTACCACCCTGCCCTGTCGGCCCAGCAACGCATCGGCATTACTAATGCGTTTGTCTTCGCCTTTATGCAGATAGCGCTTGGCAAAGGGGCGCACATAAAACAAGCTAACGAGTGTTACAACCGCAAACACCACAATCTGATAATAAGTGCCCGCACCAATAGCTGCCACGATAGCAGCAGGTACAGCGCCGATAGCGAAGCAGATAATGAAGAAATCGCCCGCTGTGAGTTCGAGTATCAGACAGATGAGTGCTACTGCAGCCCATAACTGCCAGAGATGTTGCATGATATAATCAATCATAATCGTTTATTTGTTTACCACTTTCTTTTTATTAATAATGTATACACCCTTTGGCAGACTCTTCAGTTCTGAAGCCTTACCCAGGCGAACACCACGCATGTCGTATACATCGGCATCAGGTGAATCAAGCTGGATATCCTTGATGGCAGTATCCTCTAACAACAGATAAATTGCACTATACGCGTATTGGATATACTGATTACCATCCTGCTCAAAAAGTTCGAAATTAAGAGGTAATATATCATCGCCATTAAATCCATAGACCAGCGGCAGATAATAATTTCCGACGGTAAGATTCTGGAAACTGAATGGAATATCAATAGTCTTGCCAAAAGCGATATTTACCGGGTTTTTCAAAATAGTGATGTTCTCAATATCAGTCGGTGACGTACCGCCATACAACAAGATATTAATATTGTCATTATAAGTTTCAGAACCGTAATTTGAAATGTGTGCGACACCCTTCAAAGTAGTTCCAGTAGATGCCTCATTCCAACCCGAAGATGTAAATTTAGCACCTTCAATCTCCAGATCCAAGACTAATGCCACGCCCGTAACACTGGCCTCGAAACGATAGAGCGAATCTGTGAGTTCGCTATAATTTCCACTCAGGTAGAACACAAAATCACCTGCACGCTGAGGGGTGTATTCCAGTATAACATCGCCTGTTTCACCTGCCTCAAGGTTGGTACCACCACCTGTCAGGAGCTGGAACTTATCAGTACCCTGCTCTAAGCTGGCATTACCATACAGGAACAATGGGGCATTGTTTGTCTTGTTCTTATCTGTTACGTTTACGGTAATTGTTATTGGCTTACCCACCTCACAATTCTCGCTTACGGTTACCGAATTGATAGTAAAACTTGAAACAGAAGGATCTTCAAATGATCCGTAAGCCTTGGTTGTCATCTGATTACCATTGATGGTTAGCTCAATATAACGACAAGTAGCGTTCAAAGCCTGTTGCCACAAACTCTTTCCCGTTTCACGGCTCATGGCTCGCAGCTGATAAGTACCATCATCAAGTCCCTTACCAAATGCCAACGAAGAGGTAATATATGAAGTGCCTTTAAAATAATCAAAATTGTAATTTACTGATGTCGAATCAATCATTGCCACCAGTTTATCATTCTGGTATAATGCATAGCCCAGATCATAGTGGCGTACTTCTTTAGGTTGGACAACATTATATATATACATCATCAACTGTATGCCAGGGAAGTTTTCCGAAGCAGAGTTACGAGTATAGGTACCTTTATCGCTTTTTATGGTACAGCTATTTACAAACAAACGCATAGACTTTCCTGCAACCGACGCACCTTTCTCAACACCTACAAGTGCCGACTGACTGAAAGAATAGCCACTTGAACCAGCATTACCACCCGTATATTGCATTTCAGGATTCAAAACAGAAATCAGGAAGTAATCATCGCTTGAACCTCCCCAACCCCAGTTTACATGGAAATAGCCCACACCATCTTTTGCCTGATAACCATCAAGGATAAAGGCATGCCCAACTATTCCTTGACCAGAAGAGGCTGAATTTCCACTATAGAGAACTGGACGATTAGCTGCTAACTCATTATAAATAACTTCGTCCCAACCCTTGGCGGTATAGCATGTACGCTCGATATAATTCGTTGTTTCGGCATAGCCGTATTGGATACGAAGCGCTTCACAGGCATCATAATCATAGGCACTTGAGCTTTCTGAGCCATATTGCATGTACACTTTCTCGCCTACATCTGCCATCAGTTTGGCTACAGCATCAACAGCCTCACCAGTATCGTCTGACGAATAGGTGGTCTTCATGGCATCCCAATTAAATGTTTCAGGCCATCTGTGATAATACATAATCTGAGCCGTCGCAGTAGCCACACAACCAGTAGGACAGTTCACGCCCGACTCAACAGGGCAATTCTTATTATAGGGAGTATTCTGATTCCATTGGGTCTTAATCAGAGAAGAAATATCTGCATGCGTAGGTACGGTAGCACGTGTTTTAACGCTACTGTTTACTGCATGATTATAAGCCTCGAGCATAGCCTGCATAGCAGGAGGAGCTGTCTGGGCATCATAGCTATTCTTCAAGCCATATGCCAGTACCGACGGCAGTTCGTCATCTGCACTAATAACCACAAAACCGCCATCACAATTAAACACATATATACCAGCGCTGTCTCCATCAGCTACGCCTGTTACAGCACGGGTTAACTCTCCACTAGCAGCACGGGTAACTTGCGGCATTTTACTACGCAAGAAATCACTTGCGATTCTACGGGCCGATTGCTCGTCAACAGGTGCTGCCATCGTCAGCAAGAAACTGAATAGCACCAGGTAGGTTGAGAGTAGATATTTCTTCATAATTGTAACAATTTGATGGTTTTATAGTGCAAAAATAGACATTTTTGTCGAAATAGCAAAGAAAAAACAAATTATTAGCAAATAAAAGCGCGATTTTTCCGTTATTATGTTATAATGATACGCAAATTAAACAAATTCATCATCATATTGGTACTATTGATGAGTACCCTGACTGCAGCCGCCGATGACTTCACCCTGAAGGGAAAAGTGATCGACGAAGATGGGCATGCATTGGAACTTGTAACCATATCGTGCGCCGCCCAAGGAAAGCTAACCATGACTAATCTGAAAGGCGAGTTCAGCATCGGTCTGAGCACAGCCGACTCGGTTGTGGTAAAATTCACGATGGTGGGCTATGGTGTAAGAAAGCGCGTGTTTAAACGTCCCAAAGGCAAGATGACTGTACAGATTGTGATGCATCCTGCAGCCACGCTGAGTGAGGTAACGGTAACGCAACGCCGCCGACAGACATCACAGACAGAACAACTGGACACCAAACACCTGAAACAAACACCTTCAACCACGGGAAATGCGGTCGAGGAGATGATACAGCAGCAGGCGGGTGTATCGAGCCATAACGAGCTGTCGTCACAATATAATGTACGCGGCGGATCGTTCGACGAGAACTCGGTTTACATTAACCAGATTGAGGTTTACCGACCTTTATTAATAAGTAGCGGACAACAGGAAGGCCTCTCGGTTATCAACCCGAATATGGTTGAGAAAATCGGTTTTTCAACGGGTGGATACGAAGCGAAATACGGCGACAAAATGTCGTCGGTATTAGACATCACATACCGACACATAAAAGGCTTTGAGGCCAACGCCACAGCCTCGTTGTTAGGAGCGAGTGGATTTATCGGTTACGGTAACAGCCGCTTCTCGATGAGTCACGGCATCAGATACAAGACCAACCGTTACCTGCTGAACACATTAGAAACTACAGGAGAATACAAACCAAACTTTCTTGATTATCAGACATATATAAGCTATACACCAAACAAAAGGTGGAACATAGATTTTATAGGTAATATAGCTGATAATCATTACAACTTTACGCCCAAAGACAGAGAAACAAGCTTTGGTACTTTAGCCGATGCCAAACAGTTTAAAGTATATTTCGACGGACAGGAAAAGGACCGTTTCAACACCCTTTTCGGCGCACTCGGAATTACACGTAGAATTAGTGATTCAACCAGTATAAAGTTTATTACATCAGCATTTCACACCAAGGAACGCGAAACGTACGACATCGCAGGACAGTATTGGCTCAACGACACGCAGACTCAGGAGAGTTTAGGCGTGGGTACCTATATGGAGCACGCCCGCAATTATCTTTCAGCCGATGTGATTAATTTCAAGCTGATAGTCCGCCATCAAACACGTCGTCACGACATCGAGGCAGGCATCAGCTACAAGACAGAACACATCAAGGAACAATCACGCGAATACGAGATGCGCGACTCGAGTGGCTACTCTATCCCCCACTCTGCCGATAAGCTGAACCTGATATACACACTGAATGCCAAGAACGATATCCGCAGCAACAGGATTGAAGCTTACATACAAGATGTTTACCGCTGGGCAAAAGGCGACAATTACTTTACGCTGAATTACGGCGTAAGAATCGCCAACTGGAGTTATAACAAGGAAACAACCGTATCGCCCAGAGCTTCGTTAGCCATCGTGCCGGCATTCGATAGCGATCTCACCTTCAGATTCGCAACAGGCTTGTATTATCAGGCGCCATTCTACAAAGAGATGCGCGACACCACAACGGTTAACGGCATCACAACAGCTGCGCTGAATAACCATATCAAGAGTCAGCAATCTATCCACTTCATAGCTGCAGCCGACTACCGATTCAGAATGCTGAACCGTCCGTTCAAGTTTACAGCCGAAGCCTATTACAAAGCGCTTAGCAACCTGATCCCGTATAATGTACAGAACATGAAGATAACCTATTACGGCGAGAATCTTACCAAGGGTTACGCCACAGGTATCGATCTGAAACTGTACGGCGAATTTGTACCAGGTACCGACTCATGGCTTACCCTCTCGCTGATGAGCACCCGCCAGAAGTTCAGCAACCAATGGATACCATTACCCACCGACCAGCGTTGGGCTATGAACCTGCATTTTACCGATTATTTCCCAGGTACCGAGCGATGGAAAATGACGCTACGATTGGCATTTGCCGACGGTCTGCCCTTTGGCGCACCACACAGAGGACTGGAACAGCAGCAATTCCGCGCCCCCGCCTACAAACGTGCCGATATCGGTATGAGCTATTGCGCTTTGAAAAACACCAAAGGCATCAAGGGCATCTGGTTAGGAATCGACTGCCTGAACCTGTTTGGTATTTCAAACGTCAACAGCTACTATTGGGTAACTGATGTAACCAACACCCAGTGGGCTGTACCTAATTTCCTGACGAATCGCCAAATTAACGGGAAAATTACTATAAATTTATAATATTTGTTAATTTTCGAGGGTTTTTCGAAGCTTCGCGGGTACAATTATAAATAAAAACGTTATCTTTGCAGAAATTACAGTTTGTTTGAAGTATAATAACGTAACTAAAAGAATTTTTGCGATGAGAAAGATATCGATTTATGCACTACTAAGCATTTTATCGTTAGGCAGTTGTACCAAGGAGTTTGTTTATAACGATGCTAACGACATTAAGGAAAATGCCGAACAGATATTTGGTTTGATTGATCCTAACCAGGATTGGCGCACCACAACATCTGGTACGGTTACCGTAACTGCTGACGCCGACCTAGCTAACATTTCCAAGGTGCAGATCTTGACAGGATCTCCGTTCTTTAACAAGAATGCAAAGATTCTGGCTGAGACAGAAGCTACAGCCGGACAGACCGTGACTTTAAGCTACGATGCCCCAAGAACTAGCACCCGAGTGATTGCTGCCTGTACAGACAACAACGGAAAGTACTATATTCAGGGCTTTAATATTGGCGACAAGACTGTTAGCTTCAGGAATTCTACTGCTGCCACCCGCGCTGCAGCTTTTACAAGAGCTGGAGCCGAACTTTCAAACGTATCGCTTGATTTCAAGAACTCATTCCTTTCATACAATGCTGAACGCACCTTAAGCGGCAACAGCAATTGGAAAGACAAGAATTGGGAAAACGACCGTTTGTGGCAGCCTACCGGATCGGGAAGTTCCAACGGCTGGACCATATCTAATTCTACCATTTACAGAAACGCTACAGCTTTATCCGAAGCTGAAGAAGCTACTCTTACGGACATATTCGATGCTGCACTCGGCAGATATGACTCCATAAACAATCCTAAAAACAATTTGCAGCTCATCAAAGAGAGCAGTCGTGTTCGTTTATACGGCAACCACCTGATAAGCACCGGCGATGCAGCTATCACACTAAGCCCCGTTCAGGCAGCTTCGACCGAGGCCTATTGGTGCGACATCTATTACTATTATTACAGAACAGAAGACATTCCTTCTGGAACAACAGAGGCCGACTATATCAAGACATTACCAAAGTTCAAGGCCATCGACGTGAATGACGTGAGAGAGGGAATCAAAGCTGTCACCAAAAAAGGCAAAGATAAATCAGACACAAAATTCCTCCGACAGTACGAATATCTGCTGCCTTTCTATGGAAATGCTTCAGAGTTCACCCCAAAGCCATCTTCACTAAGTACGTATGGCTATACTACTGATGGAAAATTCTATCGTATCTACAATTATTCTCAAAATTCAGACAAGAAAATCCCTTATGCATATCATTACATCACATACGATGCGAGTCACGACAAGAGTTTGAAGGATGAATACGATAAAAATTCTTCGGATATCAAATATCAGTTATTTCAGATTTACACCAACACAGATGGAACTGTTTTGCTTTATAATGTAGGAAGCCAAAAGTTCCTGTGGTGGGATAATGGAAATTACATTGAGTTTAAGGATATTGAAGAAAAGAGTTTAAAGAACTACTCTTTCAATCTTACCGATGGAGACAGAAACACGATTGCTTATGGGAACATAACCAATCAAGATCAAAAAGTGTATATCTACAGCAATAACAAGAACAACTGTATTAAAGTTCTTCTTGAAACCGGTCGTAGATTAATGTTTAATGGTGCCAAAAACAAGAATGAAGCTCGAGAATGGACATTTGTGGCATATGCAGATTCCAGTTCAGCATCAATCTCTGATATCGAATTACCTCTTAGCCTTTTCCCAGCAGGAAGCATAGCTCCACCAAGCACAACGCCTTCTACTATTATCCCTGCAGGCTACCGTATTGGATTCATGGTCAGAAAAGATGGTGGTGCAGAAGCAGGCAAAAACAATGGTAAAGGCAACAGTAACCAACAAGGCTGTGTGTATGGTTATGGCACATTGAATACAGAAATAAACAACTACGGCAATTTTAACAGATCTGTCACCAACTTCGGCATGTCCCTTGATTCCCCCCGTATGGCAACGTTTACCGCCAACAATAAAGTATATCTCACTTTCGAGGAAGGTACCGACGCACAGTTTAGTGATATTATTGTTGAGATGGGTTCTTCAGGTGAGACTGGCGTTGACATGTTCGACGAAGAACAAGAGGTTAGCGAGTATGCTTACACCATGTGCTTTGAGGACCGCCCCAATACAGCCGACTACGATATGAACGACGTAGTATTGCGCTGTATCCGCAAATCGGCAACCGAGTTACAACTATCGCTCATAGCTACAGGTGCTAACGACCCCGTACTTATCAGCGGTATTGAAGGCAAATATGTTAGCGGAACAGAGCTGAATAACCAGGAAGTACACAGTCTGTTTGGCGTAGAAACCTCTACATTTGTAAACACTCAGATAGCTGACAATGTTAGAACTGCCGTATCATGCATATACGAGGTAGATGCAAACACAACTATCAAGCAGTTCTTGAGCAACATTTACATCACAAACACCGTTACCGGCAGAACAATCGGTTTACCACCAACCGGCGAACCTCCTTTCGCCATTATTATGCCAGGCGATTTTGACTATCCTCAGGAAAGAATTAGTATAGCTACCGCCTACCGTCTCTTTAGCGAATGGGCTATCAACACCAACAACTTCGGCAACTGGCCTGAGTACTACGACAAGGACAAGATTTACACCAACCCCTACAACAGAGAATAAGTTGAGTAAATATACACAATATGCAAGAGATTGTAGCCGGAAACGGGCTGCAATCTCTTTTTTTTAATAAAAAAAGCAAAATAAGGTTGGATTATCCAATAAGTTTTGTACCTTTGCAATTCGAAAATATTAATTCTAATTTTTAAGGTTATGAAGATTTCGCACATTGAGCATCTGGGTATTGCCGTCCAGAGCATTGAAGAAAGCCTGCCGTATTTTACCGACGTGCTGGGTCTGGAGTGTTATGCAACAGAAGTAGTTGAGGACCAGAAAGTGAAGACAGCCTTTCTGCGTTGCGGCGAGGTAAAGCTTGAGTTGCTGGAGCCCACATCACCTGAGAGCACCATCCAGAAGTGGCTCGACAAAGGTAACAAGGGCGTACATCATGTAGCCTTCTGTGTTGAGGACGGTGTAGCCAAAGGTCTGGCCGAGGTTTCGGAGAAGGGCGTTCGCCTGATCGACGAGAAACCACGCAAGGGCGCCGAGGGATTGAACATCGCTTTCCTGCACCCCAAATCAACCTGCGGTATCCTGACAGAGCTCTGTGAGCACCCGGAATAAAATTGAAAATTGAAGATTTAAAATATTGAATTACAAAAAGAAATGAGCAAACAATTAGAAAAAATCAAGCAACTCATCGAGAAGCGCGAACAGGCCCGTCTCGGTGGTGGTGAGAAAGCTATTCAGAAACAGCACGACCGTGGTAAGTATACCGCTCGTGAGCGTATTGACATGCTGCTCGACGAGGGTTCGTTCGAAGAGTACGATATGTTTAAGGAGCATCGCTGCCATAACTTCGGTATGGAGAAGAAGCAGTTCCTTGGTGATGGTGTAGTAGCCGGTTCAGGTACTATCGATGGTCGTCTGGTATTCGTCTTCGCACAGGACTTTACTGTACACGCAGGTTCTCTGTCGGAGACTATGAGTCAGAAGATTTGTAAGATTATGGATATGGCCATGAAGATGGGCGCTCCTGTTATCGGTATCAACGATTCGGGTGGTGCACGTATTCAGGAGGGTATCAACTCTCTGGCTGGTTTCGCCGAGATTTTCGAGCGTAACATCCTGGCTTCAGGTGTTATTCCTCAGATTTCAGGTATCTTCGGTCCTTGCGCCGGTGGTTCTGTTTACAGCCCCGCTCTTACCGACTTTACTCTGATGATGGAGGGTACATCATACATGTTCCTCACAGGTCCAAAGGTTGTAAAGACCGTTACCGGCGAGGATATCGACCAGGAGCACCTGGGTGGTGCATCGGTTCACGCTACCAAGTCGGGTGTTACCCATTTCACAGCTAAGACCGAGGAAGAGGGCCTGCAGATGATTAAGACTCTGCTGAGCTACATCCCATCTAACAACATGGAGACCGCTCCTTCGAAGCCTTGCACCGATCCTATCAACCGTATGGAGGACACTCTGAACGAGATTATCCCTGAGAACCCCAACGAGGCATACGATATGTACAAGGTTATCGCTGCTATCACCGATAACGGCGAATTCTTCGAGGTACAGCCTAAGTTCGCTAAGAATATCATCGTAGGTTTCGCTCGCTTCAACGGTCAGAGCGTAGGTATCGTAGCTAACCAGCCTGCTTGCTACGCTGGTGTACTCGACGTTAACGCCAGCCGTAAGGGTGCCCGTTTCGTTCGTTTCTGCGACGCCTTCAATATTCCTATCGTATCACTCGTTGACGTTCCAGGATTCCTGCCTGGTACAGGTCAGGAGTACAACGCTGTTATCCTGCACGGTGCTCAGTTGCTCTACGCTTACGGCGAGGCTACTGTGCCCAAGATTACCGTTACCCTGCGTAAGTCGTACGGTGGTTCACACATCGTTATGGGCTCTAAGCAGCTGCATACCGACCTTAACTACGCATGGCCATCAGCCGAGATCGCCGTTATGGGAGCATCAGGTGCTGCTGCCGTACTGTACGCTAAGGAGGCTAAGGCTAAGAAAGAGGCTGGCGAGGACGTTAAGGCATTCATCGCCGAGAAGGAGGACGAGTACAACGAGCTGTTCGCTAATCCTTATCAGGCAGCCAAGTATGGCTACATCGATGATGTTATCGAGCCACGCAACACTCGTTTCCGCATCTGCCGCGGTCTGGCCCAGCTCGCTACCAAGCGCGACTCACTGCCCGCTAAGAAGCACGGTAACATACCAATGTAATTGGTAATTAACAATTGATAATTGACAATTGATTAACATGAATAATAACGAAGTATATGCTGCAATTGCCCTGGCCCTGCACGAGCATATGGGAAACAACGTTCACGACGTTGAAACAGGCATTATAACAATTAACGCACGCCCAACCCAGTGGAACGGCTATGCGCAAACATTCACTCAACATCCCTAAAAATGAAAGAATACAAGTATACCATTAATGGAAACAAGTACGAGGTTGTGGTAGGCGATATTACTGATAACATCGCTACCCTGACCGTTAACGGCGAACAGTATACCGTTGAAATGGAGAAGCAGGCTGAACCTGAGAAGAAGAAGCCAGTAGTTAAGGCTGCTGCAACAGCTGCTGCCGACGACGCTCCTGCAGCCAACAAGGGCGCTGTAAACAAGGCCAATGCCGTAAAGGCTCCTCTGCCAGGTGTTATTACCGACATTCTGGTTGCCGAGGGCGACGAGGTAAAGGCTGGCGATACAGTAGTAGTTCTCGAGGCTATGAAGATGGCCAACAACCTGGCTGCCGAGAAGGATGGTAAGGTTACTGCTATTTGCGTAAAAGTTGGTGAGAGTGTAATGGAGGACGATGCTCTGATAGTTATCGAGTAAGATTACACCTTATTAATAATAAAGAGAAATCCCTGCCAATGTAGTTTGGCAGGGATTACTTTTTTCTTCTGTATCGATGTTATCGTTTTACCACGTGCATCTTATATTTATCGGTATATTCTATGCGCATCACGCGTGTAAAGCCATCGGCAAAGGGCCGTATGGCCAGCGCCACATGGCCCATGGTGCGACGCAGATTTATCTCAACACATGGGTGCAACAGGAACCCATCCTTATCGGCTGTAGATACCAGCATCATATCCACGCCGAACGGTCCGCGATACTTATCCTTGAGTTTCTCGCCCATATACTGGCATATCTTTTCTCTAACATCTGCCAGCAAACCCGCTGGTATATAGTTACTTATCAACTCCTGCTTATCTTCTTCGGTAGCAATCAGGTTGCCCGTATAGGCGCCGTTCTTAGTATGAAACAGCGATAATCCCAGATACGTAACCTGGCCGTTACCATCGCTCATAAACTCCATACCAAAATCTTTCACCTTATTATAATAAGGCTCAACCACCACGCATCCCTGACTCTTGACAATGTTCTTAATCCAGCGTTCCTGATACTCGTCGAAAGCCACAGTTAAGAAACGCACCCCTCGCCCACTACTGCTCCAGGGGGCCTTTACCACCACCTTACCGTGACGTTTCAACTCATCACGAATCTCAAAGATGGTATCAGCACAACATGAATCGCCAATAGTCCCAGGCAGCTGCAACTGGCGCAGCAAATCTATCGCATGCTTACGATGCGACAAGTCGCGAATCACCTCAATCTGCTGCTCGGTAGGTACGGCATCCACGCCCTTACGCTTCAGGAAAGCACGCAAGGCCAGATCCCAGCCCCAAGGCTCCACATCTGTAATATCCTCGTTAGCCAACTGCGATGCATTAATAAACTTTTTGGGTGTTCCACCCACTTTTGCCCTTAATCGGCCATAAGCCCTCACGGCTGTTTCCACATCATCCACCAGAATCAGATCGTCGTCGCCAGCCCAAAGTGCGGGCAGGTATCCCAAGTCATGTCGCAACTGTCGTCCGGCATGTGGCGCAGTAAAATTTGAGAGGTTTGCTGCCAAAGCAAGGTCGTGTTCTGGATTAAATACGTATAATTTTGCCATTTTCATCAATTTTGGCGCAAAATTACTATTTTTTTTTGAGATTTTGCTAATTAGACTTTGCATTTTAATATAAAATGTGTATCTTTGCACCACTTTTAAAAGTACAAAGAAACAAATCAAGCAGGAATGGAAGCTTTTTTCAGGACGCACAGATATCTCGTAGAGCATGCAAATGCACCGGTTCGTCGCATTCTTATGGATGAGATAAACTGGAACGACCGCATGATTGGAATTAAAGGCACACGAGGTGTCGGCAAAACCACTTTTCTACTTCAGTACGCTAAGGAGAATTTTGATTTACTCGACAAGCAATGTCTGTATATCAACATGAACAACTTCTACTTTCAGGGTCAGGGCATTGCCAGCTTTGCTGGTAAGTTCTACAAGCAGGGCGGTCGCGTACTTCTGATCGACCAGGTGTTTAAGCAGCCCGACTGGAGTAGCGAGCTCCGTAAGTGCTACGACCTGTACCCCAACCTGAAGATTGTGTTCACCGGTTCGAGCGTGATGCGCCTGAAGGACGAGAACCCCGAACTTAACGGTATCGTAAAGAGCTACAACCTGCGCGGTTTCTCGTTCCGCGAGTTCATCAATCTGATGACGGGCAACAACTTCAAGCCCTACACACTCGAGGAGATTCTGCAGGATCACGAGCATATCATCAAGCAGATTCTGCCCAAGGCTTCGCCCAACAAGTATTTCCAGGATTACATCCACCACGGCTTCTACCCCTTCTTCCAGGAGCATCGCAACTACAGCGAGAACCTGCTGAAGACCATGAACATGATGACCGAGGTAGATATTCTGCTGGTTAAGCAGATTGAGCTGAAGTACCTTACAAAGATTAAGAAACTTTTCTACCAGATTGCCGAAGAGGGTGCCTCGAAGGCTCCCAACGTAAGTAAGCTGGCACAGGATATCGAAACCAGCCGCGCCACGGTGATGAACTACATCAAGTATCTTACCGATGCCCGACTGCTGAACCTGATTTACCCCGTTGGTCAGGAGTTCCCCAAGAAACCTACCAAGATTATGCTGCACAACTCAAACCTGATGTACGCCATCTATCCTATCCAGGTAGATAAGCAGGAGGCTATGGAGACCTTCTTTGTTAACTCGCTGTGGAAGGATCACAAGGTTAACAGCTGCAGCACACGCGATGCCAACTACGTGGTAGATGAGAAGCTTAAGTTCCGCGTGATAGATGCCAAGGCCACCGGCAAGCAGCGCACGTCGCCCGACATCATCTATGCGCGTTACAATACCGAGATTGGAAAGGACAACCAGATACCCCTGTGGCTACTGGGATTCCTATATTAATAATGTACGTGTCTATTAAGTAAAAGTTACACATATAGTTATTCATTTTTTTATAGTTATCAAAGACAATGGCTAAAGAAAAGAAGTTTATCACCTGTGATGGTAACGAGGCTGCAGCTCATGTGAGCTATATGTTCTCGGAGGTAGCTGCTATCTACCCCATCACCCCGTCTTCGCCAATGGCGGAGCATGTTGACGAGTGGGCTGCACGTGGTCGTAAGAACCTGTGGGGCCAGAACGTCTCAGTTCAGGAAATGCAGTCAGAGGCTGGTGCTGCCGGTGCCGTTCACGGTTCGCTGCAGGCTGGTGCTCTCACCACTACATTCACCGCATCTCAGGGCTTGCTCCTGATGATCCCTAACATGTACAAGATTGCTGGTGAGTTGATTCCTTGCGTATTCGACGTATCTGCCCGTACGCTGGCTTCACACTCTCTGTGTATCTTTGGCGACCACCAGGACGTAATGGCTTGCCGTCAGACCGGTTTTGCTATGTTCTGCTCAGGTTCAGTTCAGGAGGTTATGGACCTTACCGCTGTTCCTCACCTGGCTACCCTCGAGACTATGGTTCCATTCGTAAACTTCTTCGATGGTTTCCGTACCTCTCACGAGTATCACAAGATTGAGATGATGGACATGGAGGATATCCGTCCTCTGGTTAAGGAAGAGTACATCAAGCGTTTCCGCGATCGTGCTATGAGCCCTGAGCGCCCTGTAACACGCGGTACCGCCGAGAACCCCGAGACCTTCTTCACACACCGCGAGGCTAGCAATCCTTACTACGATGCAGTACCCGAGGTAGTAGAGAAGTACCTGGGCGAGATCTCTAAGATCACCGGCCGTGAGTACCACCTGTTCTCATACTACGGAGCCGAGGATGCCGATCGTATCATCATCCTGATGGGTTCGGCTACCGATGCAGCTCGCGAGGCTATCGACTACCTGAACGCAAACGGTCAGAAGGTTGGTATGATCTCAGTTCACCTGTATCGTCCATTCTCAGTTAAGCACCTGTTGGCTGCTGTTCCTAAGACAGTTAAGAAGATTGCCGTTCTGGATCGTACTAAGGAGCCAGGCGCTAACGGCGAGCCTCTGTACCTCGATGTTAAGGATGCCTTCTACGATGTTCAGGATCGTCCAGTTATCGTTGGCGGTCGCTACGGTCTTGGTAGCCGCGACACCACACCTGCTCAGATCATCAGCGTGTTCAACAACCTCGCTATGCCCGAGCCAAAGAACCACTTCACAGTTGGTATCGTAGACGATGTTACCTTCACCTCTCTGCCTGAGGTTGAGGAGATCGCCCTCGGTGGTGCTGGCATGTTCCAGGCTAAGTTCTACGGTCTGGGTGCCGATGGTACCGTAGGTGCTAACAAGAACTCAGTTAAGATTATTGGTGACAACACCGACAAGTACTGCCAGGCTTACTTCTCTTACGACTCTAAGAAGTCGGGAGGTTTCACCTGCTCTCACCTGCGTTTCGGTGATACACCTATCCGCTCTACCTATCTGGTAACTACACCTAACTTCGTAGCTTGCCACGTTCAGGCTTACCTGCACATGTACGATGTTACACGTGGTTTGCAGAAGAACGGTCAGTTCCTGCTGAACACTATCTTCGACGCCGACGAGCTCGAGAAGTTCATGCCTAACAAGGTAAAGCGTTACTTCGCACAGAACAACATTACTGTTTATACCATCAACGCTACTAAGATTGCTCAGGAGATTGGTCTGGGTAACCGTACCAACACTATCCTGCAGAGTGCCTTCTTCCGTATTACAGGCGTAATCCCCGTAGAGCTGGCTGTTGAGAAGATGAAGGCTGCTGCCTTGAAGTCTTACGGAGCTAAGGGTCAGGATGTTGTAGATAAGAACTATGCCGCTATCGATCGTGGTGGTGAGTATGTTCAGCTCACAGTTAAGCCTGAGTGGGCAAACCTGGCTGACGACGCTGAGAAGCAGGACGATGCACCCGCATTCGTTAAGGAGCTGGTTCGTCCTATCAACGCTCAGGCCGGTGACCTGCTGAAGGTTTCTGACTTCGTTAAGCACAACACCGTCGACGGTTCTTGGGAAGTTGGTACAGCCGCTTACGAGAAGCGTGGTGTTGAGGCCTTCGTTCCTGTTTGGAACAAGGACAACTGTATCCAGTGTAACCAGTGTGCTTACATCTGTCCTCACGCTGCTATCCGTCCATTCGTTCTCGACGACGAGGAGCTGAAGGGCTTCGCAGCTGCTGCTGATACTCTCGAGATGAAGGCTCCTGCCGCTATGAAGGGCATGCACTTCCGCATCGAGACTTCAGTACTCGACTGTCTGGGTTGCGGTAACTGTGCTGATATCTGCCCAGGCAATCCTAAGACAGGTAAGGCTCTTACCATGGCTCCATTCAATCCTGATGCTGCCGATATGGTTCAGGAGGCTAAGAACTGGGAGTACCTGGTTAAGAACGTTAAGAGCAAGCAGAACCTGGTTGACATCAAGAGCAATGTTAAGAACTCACAGTTCGCTCAGCCTCTGTTCGAGTTCTCTGGCGCTTGCTCTGGTTGCGGTGAGACTCCATACGTTAAGCTGATTTCTCAGCTGTTCGGTGATCGTCAGATGATTGCCAACGCTACTGGATGTTCTTCAATCTACTCTGCTTCTATTCCTTCTACACCTTACACCAAGAACGAGAAGGGTCAGGGTCCTGTATTCAACAACTCTCTGTTCGAGGACTTCTGCGAGTTCGGTCTGGGTATGGCTCTTGGTAACAAGAAGATGAAGGAGCGCGTAGCTAAGCTGCTGCAGGAGATGATCGACGGCAACGCCAGCGACGAGTACAAGGCACTTGCTCAGGAGTGGATTGCTAATCAGGACGACGCTGAGAAGACCAAGGAGATTGCTCCAAAGCTTCGTGCTTGCATCGCCGAGAGCGCTGCTAAGGGCTGCCCAGTTTGCAAGGAGCTCCAGACTCTGGATCACTACCTGGTTAAGCGTTCACAGTGGATCATCGGTGGTGACGGTGCCTCTTACGACATCGGTTACGGCGGTCTCGACCACGTGATTGCTTCTGGCGAGGATGTTAACATCCTGGTACTCGATACCGAGGTTTACTCTAACACCGGTGGTCAGGCTTCTAAGGCTACTCCTCTTGGTGCTATCGCACAGTTCGCTGCACAGGGTAAGCGCATCCGCAAGAAGGATCTGGGTATGATTGCTACCACTTATGGTTATGTATATGTAGCTCAGATTGCTATGGGCGCCGACCACGCACAGACCCTCAAGGCTATCCGCGAGGCTGAGGCTTGGCACGGACCTTCAATCATCATCGCCTACGCTCCATGTATCAACCACGGTCTGAAGGCCAAGGGCGGTATGGGTAAGAGCCAGGCCGAGGAGAAGAAGGCTGTTGAGTGCGGTTACTGGCACCTGTGGCGTTTCAACCCAGCTCTGGCTGAGGAAGGCAAGAACCCATTCTCTCTCGACTCTAAGGAGCCTAACTGGGAGAATTTCCACGACTTCCTGCTTGGCGAGGTTCGCTACCTGAGTGTTAAGAAGGCTTATCCTAACGAGGCAGAGGAGCTCTTCGCTGAGGCTCAGCGCATGGCTCAGCTCCGTTACAAGTCTTACATCCGTAAGAGCCAGGAGAATTGGGAGGACTAATTTTTCCTGAATAGTATATTAAGAGAGGTGGGGCTCAAAGAGTTCCACCTCTTTTCACAAAAACACTAAATGACAATGAAAGCAAAGCAACTAACTATCTTACTAATGTGGCTCACTACTGCATTCGGCGCGAGTGCAGCTACAACCGACGAGCAAACACTCATCAACGAGTGGAAGGACTCAGTACGTACCGTGTTTGCCGATGCCTACCGCAATAAGGTGCTGGTAATCGACAGCCTCACCATGAAACTGCATTGGAGCATCTATGGCCCCAAGCCAGCCGATGGCTACGCTCTGTACATCTCGCTGCATGGCGGTGGCGGCGCCCCTGCCGAACTGAACGATCAGCAATGGGAGAACCAGAAGCGACTGTATCGCCCACAGGGTGCCGTTTATCTCAGTCCGCGAGCCATCACCAACACATGGGACCTTCATTTCCGTCCCGAGGACGACACCTTCTACCGTCAGATTATCATGATGATGCAAGCCTACTGCGATGTAAATCCCAACAAGGTTTACATCATGGGTTACTCGGCCGGTGGCGATGGCGTGTGGCGCCTTGGTCCCCGCATGGCCGACCATTGGGCAGCCGCCTCGATGATGGCTGGCCACCCAGGCGATGTGTCGCTCCTGAATCTGCGTAACACTCCATTCATGATCTGGTGCGGACAGCTTGATGATGCCTACGATCGTGTGTACCGTTGCCAGGATCGTATCGTAGAGATGGACTCGCTGCACGCAGCCGATCCCGAGGGCTACATTCACGAAGGACATATCGTTGAAGGCAAGGGCCATTGGATGGATCGTGTTGATACCGTGGCTGTTAGCTGGATGGCCAAGTATCAGCGTAACCCCTACCCTAAGCGCGTGGTTTGGCATCAGGCCGATGTGGTTACCCCATACTTCTACTGGCTCACAGCCCCCGTTAACGAGCTATCGCGCGAAAAGGAGGTACGCGCCCAAATAGATGGCAACACCATAACCATCACCCGTTGCGACTATTCGCAGCTCACACTCTCGCTGTGCCAGGAGATGGTAGATCTTAAAAAGCCCGTTACCGTTATGTATCAGGGCCGCAAGCTGTTCAAGGGCAAGGTAAAAACCCAGCCCGGCACCCTGCGCCGCACCCTTTACCAGCGCAACGATCCGGCTTACATGTTCCCCGCCGGAATTACGGTAAAAATCAAGTAATAAGAGTTATAAGGCCATCGTTTTCCAGATGGCAATACTCTCATTCACCATTCTGATAAACTCTCGAGCGGCTGCCTTCTGGTAGCCGTTCTTTAGTGTATGTATGCAGCCTTCCATAACATTACCTTCGGCTATGATGGGTATAGCGGTAAGCCCGTCCTCGTCGATAACCGACGCTTCGGAGAGTACGGTTACATACTTGGTCTTGTACATGAATTTAAATATCAGGTTTACGTTGTTTATCTCGGCCTTCAGATTATACTCCAGTCCACTATGGGCCGTCATACGGTCGAATGCATTACGTGCCTGCAAGCCCTTAGTGGGCAGCACCAGCGGATAGCGCTGCAGGTCCTCAAGCGTCATACTCTTTTCGCCAGCCAAGGGGTGCTCATGGTTCACTACAGCTGCCAGACGGGTGTTAAATAGCAGTCGGCTCTCTATGCGCGGGTCGGCCTCGTTGGGTTTGAAAGCCAGCACCAGGTCGAGTTCATGGCGCAACAGGCGCTCAATCAAGTCCTCCATCGACGAGTAGCATACCGACAGCTTTACCTTAGGGTGCTGTCGCATAAAGTCGGTCATCGTCTCGGCCATGATGCTGCTGAACGAGAACGTTACGCCGATGTTCAGTTCACCGGTAAGCAACTGTTTCAGCTCCTGCAGTCGCAGCACACAGTTGTCAACCATGTGTATGCTCTCACGGGCCATGGGCAGCAGTATCTCGCCGGCCTCGGTAAGCATCACCTCATGACTGTTGCGCACAAACAGCTGCTGGTTAAGCTCCTGCTCCAGGTGCAGTATCTGCTGCGACAGCGTACTCTGAGTGATAAACAGCTCGCGGGCTGCCTGCGAGAAATTAAGCGTTTCGGCCACACGTAGAAAGTATCTAAGCTGACGGATTTCCATGATATATACCTTATTATATTAATATTTGCGCGTGCAAAGTTACAAAAAATATGCATTTGCCAACACGTTCGGCTATCGTTTTTACCGATAGCCGCATTCGTCTTGACATAAATTGCCACGTTCGGCACAAATCATAGCCAATTGGGTGCCAGGTGCCAGAAAAGCCGTACCTTTGCACCCGGAAAAAGAAAAGTAACTGTTTTAATATAATTAATTAGGTATTATGTCTTCAAGTTGGTTTATTGTTTTAGGAGAACTATCTGTGTTATTCATCTGCCTCTACTGGTACCTGCAACACAACCACGAGCGCAAGTTTGCTGTAGTCATCGAGCACGACAGCATCGAGGGGCTGACGCTGGGTAAGGTAGAAGAGCTGATAAGTCGCCGTTTTGTGGTGCGCGAGATTCGATTGGCTGACTCATCGAATTGTATCGTGCACCCCGACGACGACACAGTGCTGCACCACGGCGACCATTTGCTGATACAAGCGCGTCCGCACGAGATAGAGCCAATAATCGCCTTTCTGGGACAACGCGAAAACACCACTAAATGATGATTCTGGATAATTTGCAAATGAGGCTGGACCTGCTGCTCCGTACTGGATGTTTGTTGATGGAGAGCGCGGCAGATACCAGTCGTACCATGAGAACCATGAAACGAGTGGCGGCTTATTTAGGGCTGCCACTCGACAGGTTACATATCTACATTGTTTATAACATGCTGATGGTAAACCTGAGTGACGGCCAGCGCTCGTTCACCAAGTTCCAGCGTGTTGAGCGGCATGGCGTTAATCTCGACACCCTGCGCCAGGTGAGTCACCTGTCGTGCGAGGCGCTGCGCCTGCATTATCAGCTGGATCGCTACCGGCAGGAGCTTGATTACATAGCCCGCCAAAAACGCAACTACTCGCCCTGGCAGGTAGCCGTTGGTGGCGGACTGGCCTGCGGTGGTTTCTGCATCCAGTTCGGCTGCGACTGGACCGCTTTTTTCTATGCTGCCCTGGCTGCCATCATGGGTTTGCGCCTGCGCATGTATCTGAACGAGAAAGGCAGCAATACCTATGTCAATATCAGCATAGCCGCCTTTGTATCCACGCTTCTGGCCTGGGTGTGCAGTCTGCTGTCGGTTTATGCCCAAGCCAGCAGCTGGCTGCCGTCGGTACTCGTATCCTCTACCCCCTGGCACCCGTTGTTGGCCTGCGCCCTGTTTATCGTGCCCGGCGTACCGCTCATCAATTTCGTAAGCGACATGCTCTCGGGGTTCACCCAGGTGGGCATGACGCGGGCTGTTAACACCCTGATGATGCTGCTGGCCATGGCTTTTGGCATCGCCTTTGCCATCCAGGTGTGCGGCATCGACAACTTTGCCAAGGATCTGCCGATGACGCCCCATCACAATTACCACGAATATATGCTGGCTGCAGCCATTTCGGCCATCGGTTTCTCGATGATTTTCAACACCCCGCGCCAGTTGATGTGGGTGGTGGCCCTTGGAGGCATCATCAGCGTGTGCACGAGAAACTTCGTCAATCTCGGTCCGTCCAGCGGTAACATCGGACTGGACCAAGGCCTGGTAGTAGGTTCGTTTGCAGGTTCGGCAGTAGTCAGCATCATCTGCTGTGCGCTCGTTCGCCAGCTGCACACCCCTCACCAGCTGCTCAGCATCCCCAGCGTCATCCCCATGATTCCCGGTGTGCTCATGTATCGGGCCCTGTTTGCCTTTATCAACATGCACGGCATCGAGGGCGAGGTAACAGTAGCTATGAACAATGCCATCCAGGCCTCGCTCACCATCCTGTTCATCGCCCTCGGTGTTGCCATCCCCAACATCTTCTTCCGAAGGATGATTGCGGCGAAATAAAGGTATAATATAGTTATTTAAGTAATCGTAACCAAAACGTAGCCTGTAATATTTGCAGGCTAATTACTTTTTGCGTATCTTTGCCACCGAAATCATTAAAATGCAAAACTATGACATTAGAGATTGTTTTACAACTTTTAGGCTCGCTCGCATTACTTATTTATGGCATGAAAACTATGAGCGACGCCCTACAGAAAATGGCAGGATCAGGATTACGACATATTCTTGGCCGAATGACCACAAACCGGTTTACCGGCATGCTTACAGGCACATTCGTTACCTGCGCCGTGCAGTCGTCGTCGGCCACTACGGTTATGACGGTATCGTTCGTTAGCGCCGGACTGCTCACGCTGGCACAAGCCATCTCGGTTATCATGGGTGCCAATATCGGTACCACGCTTACAGCATGGATTATGTCGCTGGGTTACAATCTTAACCTAAGCGTAGTGGTGTTCCCCGCCTTCCTGGTGGGCATGGTGCTCATCTATAAAAAGCGCCATCGCTATGCAGGCGAATTCCTTTTCGGATTGGCATTTCTGTTCTGGTCGCTCGTTATGCTGAGCGGCGCTGGTAAGGCTATGGACCTGCAGCACAATGCCCAGGTGGTAAGCTTCTTTTCATCGTTCGATACCAGCAGCTATCTCACCATTTTTATCTTCCTGATTGCAGGCACACTCATCACCTGCATCGTACAGTCGTCGGCAGCCGTCATGGCCATCACCATCCTACTCTGCTCTACGGGCGTACTGCCTATCTATATGGGTATAGCCCTGGTGATGGGCGAAAACATCGGCACCACGGCTACGGCCAACCTGGCAGCACTCGGAGCAGGCATCGAAGCCCGACGCGCAGCATTAGCCCACCTGCTGTTTAATATGTTCGGTGTGGTGTGGGTGCTGATAGTTTTCTACCCGTTCGTAGATCTGGTGTGCAGCATCGTTGGCTACAATCCTGCTATAGGCTCACAAACAGCGCTTCTGCCGGTGGTACTGGCCATGTTCCATACATGTTTCAATGTGCTTAATACCGCTCTGCTCATCGGTTTCATCCCGCAGATGGAGCGCATCGTGTGCCGTTTGCTGCCCGACCGCCAGCTTACCAAACCCAACGCCACCCTGCACTTTATCGATGGCGGCGTAATGGCAACGCCCGAAATATCCGTCATGCAGGCACAAAAAGAGATTATCCATTTTGCCGAGCGCATGCAACGCATGTTTGGCATGACGCGCACGCTTACCGACGAGAAGAATAAGAAAGAGTTTGAGCGCCAGTACGAGCGTATCGAACGCTACGAAACCATTGCCGATAATATGGAGATAGAGATTGCCACCTATCTTGAGCAGGTAAGTAACGATCACCTTTCCGATGCCACCAAGGATAAGATACGTATGATGTTCCGCCAGATAGGCGAGCTCGAATCAATAGGCGATGCCTGTTTTAAGATGGCCCGGACCATCAAGAATCTGCGCGAAAACCGCGAGGATTTCACACCTGGACAGTATGCGCGTTTGCGCGATATGCAGCATCTGGTAAACGAGGCCCTTACACAGATGATGGTTGTATTGAATGGTCGTCGCGAAAACCTCACCATCGATGCCTCGCGGGATATCGAGACCGACATAAACACCATGCGCGACAACATCAAGGCCCAAACCCTTAGCGATGTCAACAGCCATGCCTATAGTTACACGCTGGGTACAATATATACCGACATTGTGACCGACTGCGAAAAGCTGGGCGATTACGTGATGAATGTGGTAGAGGCACGTTTGGGTAAACGCTATCAGAACTATAACGGTTTGAAGATGAATGTAGATCGCCGAACCGTAACTATTGATGGTCAGCCCATCAGTCTTACCCGTACCGAGTTCGACCTGCTGTACCAGCTGCTCGCCCACCGCAACCATGTGCTCAGCCGCCAGCAACTCATGGACACGGTATGGGCCGATGTCATCGTAACCGAACGTACGGTAAATGTACACGTCACCCGCCTCCGCAAAAAGCTAGGCCTCTACGCCCAGAACATCGTCAGCCGCCAGGGCCTTGGCTATGTGTTCGAGGGATAGAGTTAGAGTTATAAGGCCATGGAAAAGTAGGGTTACTTATAGTACCCTACTCTAACATCATGCCTTGGTGTGGCGATGGGATTCCATGAGATGTGCAGCCAGCCGTTACCTGTTAATAGCTGATCGGTTTGGTCGTGTGCCTTTAGGAATTCGATTAGCCGCTGGAACTGCTGTGCGTCCTTAGGACGGATATCCGCAGCCTGACCTACGAGGTGCTGCGAGTTACTCACCCCACCAACCAAAGTGTTCACCCGCCTACAACGGAACCCAGAGTTAATGATGATAGGCCCAAGCACCTGCCTGGCAGGCTCCAGTAGTATGTGGCAACCATAAGTCAAGTTAACCACCGCCTGCATAGTAGGCATGTTATCTGCATATTTCTGCAGATTAATAAACTCGCCCAGCATAAAATGGGCCGATAAGCGAATGTTGTTTAGATTCTCTTTCATTGTAATACTTCGTTAATGATTAATACATCACGAAGATACACAATCCAATCCGGGCAAGCTGCCGTTCCCTGCCCTTTAATCTCGATAGCATTACTTAACGGAGTATTATTTCGTCCCTATCTGCCGCATATTCTAAAATATCGACCATTTTCTTGGCTAAAGATGGTTTTATCGACCATTTACAGCCTCATCGCCTCTTTTATCGACCATTTTCTTATAAAAATACAACCTAAAAGTTGTTATATTCTAAATATATTCTTATCTTTGTGCCCAAAAGGAGGTAAAGTATGAAAGATGTAATTGCACGACTGAAGGAACATCAGTCAACAACACCTTCAAAATGGAGGGAACGTGCAGAGTGGAGGCAACAGAACAAGTCGTGGTTGCGTCACTCTCAGCGTATCGCTGTGAAGATGCTTGAGAAGATGGATGAACTAGGCTTAACCCAGAAACAGCTGGCCGAACAGATGGGATGTAGCCAGCAGTACGTTTCAAAAGTTCTGAAAGGTCAAGAGAATCTATCTCTCGAAACCATGTCAAAAATAGAGGATTGCTTGAAAATCCCTATCCTCCAAGAAGAACTGGAGATGGCATAACACTCAAATACTCGGTAAGTTGACGCAAATAGCGTTTAGCAGTTGTTGCGTTGAAACCGAAGTTGTTAACAATCTGTTCTGTGGTGATTTCATCCCTATCAGCCGCATATTCTAAAATATCGACCAGTTTCTCGGCCAAAAATGGTTTTATCGACCATTTTCAGCCTCGGCGGCTAGTTTATCGACCAATTGCTCCGATGTAGCAATTATATAAATGTCGAAAAGTTGATGTTATTTGGCATTTTCGCCACCTTACTATAACGCAACAAAAACGAGAAATAACGAACAAATTATTATTATACAATTATCCCCCCGCCGCATGGCGAGGGGATAAATTCTTTTTTCCAATTGCTGACGCAGCAATACTCAGAAAGCTTAATCAATCAAGAACGAACGTAATGCTTCTATACATTTCTCCTTTTCCTTATTATTCTCGATTGAACGCGTAGAATTATTCGTATATGGTGCATAATAAACATCCCATTCGTTCACATTACGCAACTGCATCAGCACCATTGTTTTTGCATGATTTTCATCTAAACCATCAATTCCAGCGAAATACGTTTCTTTTCCTTGGTAATAGGGAAGTATCAAATATCTTTCAGAGAGATAATCTGCAAGAACAGAAGTATGGTTAGAACTAACAATTGCCATAACTGAAGCTAAAGTACCATTTTTAAAGTAATATGCCAACAATGAAGCTCCACCAGCATCATTATAAGCTAATATCGCATCTGTTGATTTAGGATTTAAAGAACCTTGCTTTTGATTCTTCTTGACATGATCCATAGAGCATCCCCATTCGCAAATAGGATCTGCATAGAGATTGTACTTGGGGGCTATTGTTACTTGGATGTTTTTCTTTCCATTAACTGTAACTGTTGTTTCACCTACATGCCAACCATGAATTTTGTTTTTGCTGCCATATGCAACAAACTTGTTTAACGAACTTATAGTATCTGCCCCCTCAATAGTTTTGTCACTACCAGCATACATAGTGATAGGCGTTGTGTCAATACTATCGTCCTCAGAACTGCTACTGCATGAAAAAAGACACCAACATACGACAGTCATCAATGCCAGACTAATTGAATTTAATTTCTTCATAATTGTTTTGATTTTGAATTATTACTATTGTTTGTATGAATATAAAAAAACGTGAGCAATTTACTTCGCTTACGTCATTCGAGGTATCGCCAAACACCTATCAATCTTAAACGAGTAAGTGCTCACGCCATTCGGCGTGAACCATCTACTATTGTTCTTGATTGATCTTTTTGAAATTTGGCGAATTTCGAATGACAAGAATCAAAGCGGACGCTTCACAATATGTCTGTTAATTAACTACTTCAGCACATAGGCATATATATTTTAAAGTTTAACATTTCATTTATTTCTCCCATGCATCCCAATCTACATCAGATATGTAGCTGGTAACATACTTTTTTAATTCTACAATATCGCTATGAATAACATCCCATACGGTATCGTTGTCAACTCGGAAATACTCATGAACCAGAAAATTACGCATCCCAGCTATAACACGCCAAGGTACTTCTGGATGAGCATCCTTGAAATTCGAAGAGAGCATATTGGCCGCTTCTCCAATAATTTCAATGTTCTTTACGATACCATAATAACGCATTACGTCGGTCTCGAGTTCATCACGCGAAAGATTTCCCGCATGTGTTTCAAGGCGTTCAATGGCGTCTATTATATGTTCAATGCGGAGTTTGTCTTTACGCAGCTCTCTCATAAATCAATATTTTATCGCGCTCTACACTATCTCTAGCAAAGTCCATCAACCCCTTAACTGTAACAAGGTCGACAGGCAAACCGAGCAAATCTTGCAAATCAAGGTGCATGCCACTTAGTTTAAACAAGCCAACAGGTTGTGATCTGTCAACCAAAATAAGTATGTCGACATCAGAATCTTCACATTGTTCGCCACGAGAGTAGGAACCAAAAAGCCATGCTTTCAACACGGGTTGCGTCTTGAAATAGTCAGCTATTACTCGTTTTATCTCTTGCGTAGACATATGCATCCTATTTAGAATTCGTTTGCAAATATACACACTTTCCAATAAATATCCAAGAAAATATTTATTTTTTTAAATTTCAGAGTCAAATATCAGATTATGATAATCATTTCAACTATGTGGCTGGCAATTCATCAAATCTTAATAGGTCGTCAACCTTTACTTCCAGGAGGCGGGATATCTGCATAAGGGTTTCGAGCGAGGGTTGGGAATCGTTGGTGCACCATTTACTAACTGTAGATGGTGCTACATTTAATTGTTCGGATAGCCATTTATTGGTCTTACGTTTGTCGACCAAAACGACTTTAATGCGGTTAATATTACGTCCCATATCGAACTAAAGCTATAGGTTTGAGTGCAAATATATGAAAAATCTGGAATAAAACACGGAAATTTACAATTATTTTTCAAATTAATAGCGTAGCTCTCACTTTTTTGGCGATTTTTCACTATCTTTGCACACAATATAAAACCAAATTCTAATTAGTAATTTATTAAGTAATTATTCATGACTGTATACGCTATATACTCATACGAAATTCAAGAAGGCGACAGAAGCCTCTTTTATAAAAAAACGGAAAAGAAAGCCATTGATATGGCAAACGAAATTATCAGCAATCTGCTGAAAGATGGATTAACCGTTATTGGTAAAAAAAGGAATGAGGACCTACCGTTGAAGAATCGCCATTTCATTGGAAGAGAAGGCGTATTTGCATGGGAATTATGTAATGTAAAAGACAAGTCTCTACTTGAAGGTCATGATAAAATCCCCTATGAAGAGCATCCTGGTAGTTACGTTATTGTCGACAATAGGCCAGATGTGTGCCAAATAGCTATAGAGAAAAATAGTGCCTTTGGCCCTGATACCGACAAGGTGGTTAAGTATCTCAAACGAGCATTTAAAGCTCATTTGTCCGAATATGGTCTGAAGATGGTCATCAAGAGGAAATGGCAGGCAAGTAATTTTAAGGATATTATACGCGACAGAATTATCAAACAAAAAGATTCAGTAAAAAAAGTTGTATGGGAATTCCCCAATCCCGACAGGGTAAAGGGTATTGATGCAACACAACAATTGAAAGACCGATTATATGGTCTTATGATATTTACACAGGCTTCGAATGCATTAAGAGGAAAACTTACGCTAACCGGTTCAAAGAGTAATCCTATAGATGTAGATGACGATAAGATTGAAGACTGGGCACAGATTATTGCCTTAAGTGCACAAAACAATTATAAGTTGTCATACTATTTCCATAATTCGCCAGTAGTGAATTTTAAAGATGTTGCAGACGCTTTCTGTACTATTAACGATAAACTGATAAGAGACTTTGAGTCTGGTCAGCTCATAAATAAAGGCGAAGGAGTTACATTTGAATTAATAGAGAAACTTGACGAAATTAGAAAACAAATAGCAGACTATGATTATGAAAAGATTGTTGACGACGGAGAGTAAACGTAATATTAAGGAAGCTTTCAAAATCAATCCAGTATTCCGTACTATCAATGCGGCTTACAAGGAACAAGAGACTCAGATGACAACTCTTAGGTTTTCGCCAGAGGAGATTTTTGTCAACAGCTTCATTGGATTTGATCTGATTCTAAAAAACCGTAACGACATCGGCGACGTAACATTTCGTATGTGGCACGATATCTTCTGCGAATTGAGAGATGATGCCAAAGAAACTTCACGAGAATATGAAGAGGATGAACTTAAAACGGCTACATCCTGCATTGTTTATTCTATCATTTCATGCATACTGGCAAGCGGTGATATGGAGATGATAAAATATACAGACCTTCTTTTGGCGCAAATTAGCATGCAATCAGACCTCCCTACTATCAGTCTGCTTTTCATCAGAAATATCGAGAACAACTTTGTGTCGTATATACAAAAGTACATCAGCATGGAAAAATATATCAGCGATAGTTTGAATAGTCCCAAATGCTATACTGACCCTATTAATCCCATATACACACCCCAAGAAAGGATAAAGATAAAAAATGGTGTAAAGAAACGTATTGAGTTCATGAAAGGTTGTTTGCCAAATAGTGAAACTCTGATTATGACTTCCTCGAATTTCAACACGATGATAGAGGCGGTAGAATACCTTATAGAAAACGACATTGTGAAAAAGCAGGAATCAAAGCTCCATACCAATCTAAAGATATCGCATTTACGTTATACATTTTATTTAGTTTTCTCGAACGAAGGAAAAGGTATTGGCCGCGATAAGTGGTTGGAATTCCTTAGTGAGACATTCGCTCAAATGCAAAATAATAAAGACTCGCTTTACAACCACTTTTCTGATAAACCAAATGACTATACCAACTATTTCAATCCAAAGAATAGAAAAAAGTAAATGGGGATAATGGGATTTTCGGAATCCCATAAAAAAAATAATTAATGGAGATTAGAAATTTATCGTGTTTCTAATCTCCATTTTTTCACTTGTGCATCAGATAGTTATGTTTTTCTACCGAATGGGATTACAACAATTCGTGAATGGGATTTTATGATGTAAAAATCCCATATTGACTCCCTTCTAATCCCATACTTCCTTTGCAGCCGAGAATTGAACAGTTCAGTTCTTGGCCGTCTGTGGTTGTGGCAAAGCAGATGGTCGTACCGCCACAAATCTTTTTAAGCTCTATGGCAAAAGATTTTCATTTTAAGGAAGAGGCAGGTTCTCAGAAATCAAATGAACCTCGCCTTCTCGGAAGCATCCTATCAGAAATGCTTCATAGTGATTCACCTCTTGCTGTTGGTTATCGACAGTACATCGCTTCGAAGGAGAACGGAGAAGCCGAAGACCGTGGTTGGCACACCAACACAGAACTTGGCTGCAACTTGAAGACGATTCTTCACAGCAGCCAGCGAATGAAACCTGGTAAGGTGTATAACGGGGTGCTGCAATGCGATTCGGAAAACATCGTTGATGAGTTCCTCTGTCGCGATCCTCACTACACTTTTGTTGAGCTGCCACCCAAGTCGCCAGTTAAGCACAATCCACGGGTTTTCGACGGTAAGCACATTACAATTACCATGCGCGATGATGGAACGTACCGACCAAACTTCAAACCTATGCGTGAGGAAGATGTGCTCAATCTGGCACGGTATACGCACGAGGTTTACATAGAACTTTGCGAGGGATTGAGTGGCCTTATAGAGGAAGGCTAACCCAACAGCAAATGGCCCTGAAACGTGTGACAGTTCCAAATGTTCCAGTTTTATTTTGCGGAGCAAATAACCCTTTTAATCATTTATAACTAATTGATATATAGATAGTTATATAAGTAAAAAAGGGTAATTGGGACTACCAGAATAATAATTGGAACAACTGGAACTGGAACGCGAGGGTTATATCATTAGTAGTATTAATTCACCTAAAAAGCAGATTATCAATGAAATACGAGATTTCAAATAACACAGCGCCTGCGATGCCAAACCTTGGTAAAGGCACAGAAAGTATAAAACTCCTACTCTCGCAGGCATCAAAAGATATGCACGCGCCCCTGGTTCCGATGTTCTTCCCCGTACTTGGCGCACACATCAGCGGCACGGAATTTATGTACCCCGACAACAGTTGGAAGGAACCATGCGGCATGATGGCCAACCTGGTGGCCAATAGTGGCGATAACAAGGGGCAGTTTCCGAACCTTATTAATGCCATCTGTCGCGACTTTACCGAGCACGACCTGGTAGAGATGAACAAATTGGTAGAATGGGCAAAGCTACCCAAGGGCAAAGGCAACAACAAGGATAAAGTACGTCCCGAGGTGGCCATCTATTTCCCGCCAACCGACACCACCAACCCGGCATTCATACAGAACGCGATGGCACTCGAGGCACAGGGCGGTCGCACACAGTACTTTAATATGCCTGAGGTTGAGATGGCCGACCAGCTGTGTGGTAGTCATAAAAAACTGTCGCAGTTGCTGCGAAATGTTTACGATCGTGCCCGTGCAGGTGCCTTGCGTGCCACAGCCGATGGTGTAAGCGGCAACCCTATCCTGCGCGCCAACCTCACCTTCTCAAGCACCCCTGGCGCCACGCGCCGTTTCTATAAGTACGAGCTGTTTAACGGAACCTTCGGTCGCATGGTGTTCTCGTTCAAGCCCCGTGGTGAGCGTAGTGGTCGCATCCCCCGTCAGGGTAACTATCCCGATGAGTTTTACCAGAAGTTGGATGAGTACCTGGAGCGTCTTGGTAACAGCAAGGGCCGATACATTATCCGTCCACTCAACAAGCTTATCGATCGATTGGCTGAGGATATGGCCACGCTGGCCGACCTGACCGACGACGACGTGCTGTTCGAGATATCACACCGTAGCTTGGTATCGGCCTGGAAGGCTGGATGCGTGCTGTGGATACTGAACAACCAGACGTGGACAAAGGCGATGGCCGAACTGGTAGAATGGCTAGTGTATCACGACCTTTGGAGCAAGATGCAGCTATTTGCCACTATGCTAAGCAACGGCGAAGAGAGTGCGAACGACAGCCAGCGCCGAGGCCCCAGAAATATGCTCGACGACCTGCCCACCCAGTTTAACAAGGCCCAGTTAGAGGCTCTACGCGAAAGTCAGAACAAGCCCATTGAGGGTGCCAGCAATCAGCTGCGCAAATGGCTGCATCGTAAGTTTATCGAGTACAGCGCCCAAACGGGGATTTATACCAAGACGGAGTTGTACTTGCAAAATGCAAAAATGAGAGAATGTAAAAATGAAAAAATGTAATTATGGATAAGATACAACTGCAAAAGCTCCGCGACCTGCCTATTGAGGGGGTCGCCGAGCGACTTGGACTTCGCGTAAAGCATCACAAAAGTCTTTGTCCGTTTCATGCCGATAGCCACCCCAGTCTGTCGTTCCGTGTAAAGACCAACACCTACCGCTGCTTTGTGTGTGGGGCTACGGGCGGCACTATCGATCTGGTGATGCGCCACCTGCACATGGAGTTTAAAGATGCATGCCGATGGTTGGCCGATCAGCACAATGTAATCATAGACGAGTGGCAACCAGTCCAAAAGGACGATGCGCCACAGCCATTCGATGCCAGTCGCTACGAGCCATACTTTGAGCACCCGTGGCTGAACGAGGCTGCACGCAAGTTCCTGTTCTACGAGCGACTGATTGATCCCCGCGTGGTGTGGTGGTGCCGGTTAACCTCGTGGACCGACCGCAAGGGTGTACCCTGGTTGCAGATACCTTATTATAATAAAGAGGGGCAGCTGGTGGGTGTGCAGAACCGCAACTTGGTGAAAGGTGCCCTACCCCGTTTCCGCTTTCCACCAGGCGCCGAGTGCGGCATTTACAACCTGCCCGTACTCAACCTGCTGAAGCCAGGCGAACCGCTGTTTATTACCGAGGGTGCATCCGACTGCTGGTCCATGCTATCGGCTGGTCATAAAGCCATCGCCATCCCCTCGGCCACCCTGCTCACCAAAAAGGATGTAGAACAATTGTCAATTATCAATAATCAATTGTCAACTACCTTCCACATGTATCCCGACCAAGATGAGCCAGGCGAGCGATTGTTCCTACAGTTACAGCAGGTGTTACCCAATCTGCAGCACCATCAGTTGCCCAAAGGGTGTAAGGACTTTAGTGAGTTTTTTACATTAAGGATTAAAGATTCTTGCGTCCCTTCGGTAGCAAGCGCCACCCTTCGGGATGTCGAGCGAAACATTAAACATTATTGATATGGATACATTTACCATTAGGGCTTATACCAAGAAGGAGCTGGCGTTGATGTATTTTCCTGAGAGCATGCCACGCACAGCCGTTAACCACCTGATGGCCTGGATTAACCGCTGCACCCAGCTATTGGAACAACTGCAAGCCACCGGCTATCAGCCCACCTGCAAGGCATTTACCCCACGACAGGTAAAAGCCATAGTAGAACACCTTGGCGAACCCTAAAAAAAAGTAGGAAAAAAAAGTTCGCCTATCGCACGGCATCGCCTGCCATCGCCTAAACGGTGGCGGCGAATGTTGTACCTTTGTAATGTCGAAACAAAGGAGAAAAATATCTCGCTAGTTAGAGAAAAAGATCTCCCTAGTTAGGCAGAAAAAATTTATTGTTAAACCCTTTAAAACGTAATTTTATTATGGCACTTAAAGTTAAAGCAACCGAACAGTTGATTAAGATTGGCACTTACGCTGGCACGTACCGCTACGTGATGTTGCCTGAGTTGTACACCGCCCTGAATCAGGACAAAGTGATTAAGGAGGCTGCCCTGCGTAGCGGAGTTAGCAAAGGTGTGATGCAGGCTTGCTGGGATGCAGCTGGCGAAGTAATTAAGGCATGGGCCACCGAGGGTCACAGCGTGGCGCTGCCCGGACTGGGTACGATGCGATTCGGCCTGCGCGCCAAGAGTGTTGACGATGTGAACAAGGTAAAGGCCGGACTGATTTCGAGTCGCCGCATCATCTTCACCCCAGATGTTGACCTGAAGGAGGAGCTCTCGAAGACAGCTGTGCAGATTACCTGCTTCGACCGCACCGGCAAGGAGGTTAAGCGTGTTACCTCGAGTGACAGCGGCGATGTGGAAGATCCCGACAACCCACAGCCCAGCAACGGCGGCAATACCGGTGGCAACGGCGGCAATACCGGTGGCGGTGGTAACCAGGGCGGTGGTAGCAACCACGAACCAATCGGAGATTAAGGGTTGGGGCGAAAGCCCCACCCTAACATTAAACATGAAACATTAAACATTAAACATTATGAGTAAGAGAGAAACCATCAAGTTTATCGTACAGATGATTGCAAGTATCGCTACGGCGATAGTAACGGCGCTGGGGACTACCAGTTGCATGGGGCTGTAGAGAATAGCCAAACATTGGCTGTAACTAACTGGAGAGGCAAAACAAAAAAAGTTTTGTCTCTTTTATTGTGTTTTGTTGATGGTTTCTCGAAAAAAACGTGTACCTTTGTAGCCGCAATATTACAATAGCTAATAATTATCAACGTAAATATCACAATGAAACAATTACTTATGTGTGTACTTGCTGCCAGCCTAACCACAACCATGGCAGCTCAAGAGAAATTTGAACAGGGTAAACCTAACAATAGCAACTATCGCTATCTCGACAATTATCAGGCCCTGAAAGATTATATCAACTACGAAAAGTACCCCAACTTTAAACTGGGCATCGGCACCACCGTGAACGATTACTTTACCAATCAGACATTCAGAAACCTGGTGAACAAGAACTTTACCGAAACCGTGGCTGGCAACGCCATGAAGATGGGCAGTTGCGTGGATGCCAACGGCAATATGAACTTTGCCAACGTGAAGCGCTACGTGCAAGCTGCCACCGAGGCCGGACTGAACGTTTACGGCCACACCCTGGCCTGGCACTCGCAGCAGCCCAACGCCTGGTTGCGCAGTCTGATCAGCGGGCAGAGTCAGCAGGTGCGCCACGACACCCTGATATACGCCATGGACAAGTGGATTAAGGGTATGATGGAGGCTTGCGACGGCAAGGTAAAGGCTTGGGACCTGGTGAACGAGGCTATCGCTGGCGATGGCAACGACGGTCAGGGCAACTACACGCTGCAGCACTCCGACGCCTATAAGAAAGGTACCTGGGATGTGGGTGGCGATGCCTTCTTCTGGCAAGACCATCTGGGCGATCTCGACTACGTGCGCCAAGCCTGCCGACTGGCCCGCAAGTACGGCCCCGAGGACGTGAAGCTGTTTATTAACGACTACAACCTGGAGAGCGACTGGGACGATAACAAGAAGGTGAAGAGCCTGGTAAACTGGATTAAGAAATGGGAGGCCGACGGCGAAACCCACATAGATGGCATAGGCACCCAGATGCACATCTGCTGCTTTGAGGACGACAACACCATGAACAGCATTAAGCAGCACATCACCACCATGTTCGAGGTGATGGCAGCCAGCGGCAAGCTGTGCCGCATCAGCGAGATGGACATGGGCTATGTGCGCGGCACCAACAACCGATGGGGCGACAAAATTAAAACTGTACAGCTTACCGAGGCCGAACACCAGAAGATGGCCGACTTTTACGAGTGGATTATCAAGGAGTACCTGCGCGTGATACCAGCCGAACAGCAATGGGGCATCTGCCAGTGGTGCCCTACCGATGTACCCGACGCGCAATACATGTGGCGTAGAGGCGAGCCCGTGGGCATCTGGGATCTGAGCTACTATCGCAAGCACGTGTATGCAGGCTTTGTTCGCGGACTGGGTGGACAGGCAACCAGCGGCATCAAACAGGTAGAGGCCAGCAAGACCATCAACGCGCAAAAAGGCATCTACACGCTGAACGGCACCCGCGTACAGGCCACCAGCGTCGACAAGTTACCACACGGCATCTACATTGTAGATGGCAAGAAGTTGGTACGCTAAATCAATTGCGCCAAATCAAAATAATCAATTATTGCTACGTAAATATTTGCGTAGTCCAAAAAAAAATAGTACCTTTGCACCCGATTTTGCAATAGGTATTATTTTTTTATATAAAACACTAATTGATTTATGCGTAAAGAATGGCGTGGTTTTAAAGGAACCAAGTGGACCGAGGAGGTCAATCTCAGAGACTTTATTCAGAACAACTACACAGCTTACGAGGGCGACGAGACCTTCCTGGCTGAGCCTACAGATGCCACAAACGTATTGTGGGGCCGTCTGCAGGAGCTGCAGAAGGAAGAGCGTGCCAAGGGCGGTGTGCTCGACATGGAGACAGAGATCGTATCGAGCATGACAGCTTATGGCCCTGGCTACATCGACGAGAGTAAGAAGGACCTGGAGAAGGTAGTTGGTCTGCAGACTGATAAACCCTTGAAGCGCGCCTTCATGCCTTTTGGCGGTATTAAGATGGCTGAGCAGGCTTGCACCAACTACGGTTACAAGCCATCAGAGAAGCTGCACGAGATTTTTACAAAGTATTGCAAAACCCACAACGACGGCGTATTTGATGCTTACACCGAGGAGATGAAGCACGTACGTCACAACCACATCCTGACTGGTCTGCCCGATACTTATGGCCGTGGCCGTATCGTAGGCGACTACCGTCGTGTGGCCCTGTATGGTATCGACTTTATCATTGCCGAGAAGGAGGCCGACAAGCGCAACTGCGGTGCCGGTGTAATGAGCGACGATATCATCCGTCAGCGTGAGGAAATCTCAATGCAGATTAAGGCCCTGAAGGAGATGAAGGCTATGGCTCAGATCTACGGCTTCGACATCTCGCAGCCTGCTAACAACGCTCGCGAGGCTGTACAGTGGCTGTACTTCGGCTACCTGGCTGCCATCAAGACTCAGAACGGTGCTGCCATGTCGGTAGGTCGTGTATCTACATTCCTGGATATCTACATCCAGCGTGATATGGAAGAGGGTACCCTGACCGAGAGCGAGGCACAGGAGCTGATCGACCACCTGGTAATGAAGTTCCGAATGGTTAAGTTCGCACGTATCCCATCATACAACGAGCTGTTCTCGGGCGACCCCGTTTGGGCTACTCTCGAGGTAGGTGGTATGGGTATGGACGGACGCCACATGGTGACCAAGAACGACTACCGTTTCCTGCACACTCTGGAGAACATGGGTCCTTCACCCGAGCCAAACCTCACCGTACTTTACTCGCCACGACTGACCGAGAACTTCAAGAAGTACGCTGCCATGATCTCGGTTAAGACCAGCTCGATCCAGTACGAGAACGACGAGGTGATGCGTCCTGTATGGGGCGACGATTATAGCATCTGCTGCTGTGTAAGTGCTACACAGACTGGTAAGGAGATGCAGTTCTTTGGAGCACGCGCCAACCTGGCTAAGTGTTTCCTGTATGCATGTAACGGTGGTGTCGACGCCAAGACCCGCGAGCAGGTTGCTCCAGGTTTCCGCCCCATCAAGGACGAGTACCTGACATGGGAGGAGCTGGCTCCACGCTTCGACCAGGCTATGGACTGGCTGGCTGGTGTATATGTAAACACCCTGAACCTGATTCACTACATGCACGATAAGTACTTCTACGAGGCTGCCGAGATGGCCCTGATTGATACCAACGTACGTCGTACATTCGCTACCGGTATCGCAGGTTTCTCACACGTAGTAGATTCTATCTCTGCTGTTAAGTATGCAAAGGTAAAGATGATTCGCGACGAGGAGGGATTCAACGTAGACTATGTAGCCGAGGGCGACTTCCCACGCTACGGAAACGACGACGACCGCGCCGACGAGATTGCTGTATGGCTGCTGAAGACCTTCGTTAAGAAGATTCGCAAGCACGCTACCTATCGTAACGCTACCCCAACCTGCTCTATCCTTACCATCACATCAAACGTGGTATATGGTAAGTACACAGGTAACCTGCCCGATGGCCGTCGTGCTGGTACTCCTCTGTCGCCAGGTGCTAACCCAAGCTATGGTGCCGAGAAGAACGGTCTGTTGGCATCGCTCAACTCAGTAGCTAAGCTGCCTTACGAGTATGCCCTCGACGGAATCTCGAACACTCAGACCATCAGCCCCAACACTCTGGGCCAGAACGACGAGGAGCGTGCTAACACGCTGGTTCGCGTAATGGACGGTTACTTCAGCCGTGGTGCTCACCACCTGAATGTGAACGTGTTTGGTGTTGAGAAGCTGCGCGATGCTATGGAGCATCCTGAGAAGCCCGAGTACGCTAACTTCACCATCCGTGTATCGGGTTACGCTGTGAAGTTCATCGACCTGACTCGCGAGCAGCAGGAGGATGTAATTGCACGTCAATCTCACGAGAGTCTGTAATGAGTAGTACAGGCTATATACACTCTACCGAATCCTTTGGCTCTGTTGATGGGCCAGGGATTCGGTTTCTGATTTTCATGCAGGGTTGCCGCATGCGCTGTCGCTACTGCCACAATCCTGACACATGGAAATTGGGCTCGGATGCCTGTGGCACCACAGCTACCGTAGATGAGCTGCTGAACAAGGCCGAGCGCTACCGCAGCTACTGGGGCCCCGATGGCGGCATAACCGTGAGTGGTGGCGAGGCGCTGCTGCAGATTGATTTCCTGATAGAGCTGTTTGAGGAGGCACATCGACGCGGCATCAACACCTGTCTGGACACCGCTGCCCAGCCTTTTACCCGCGAGGAGCCTTTCTTTGGTAAGTTTGAGCGCCTGATGCAGAGTACCGACCTGGTGCTGCTCGATATCAAGCATATCGACAGCGAGAAGCATCGCTGGTTGACAGGTCACGGCAACGAGCATATTCTGGATTGCGCCCGCTATCTGTCGGACATCAACAAACCCGTGTGGATTCGCCACGTACTGGTGCCTGGAATCACTACCGATGAGGAGCAACTCATCCAACTGCGCCATACCATCGACACATTGCAGAACATTCAGAAGGTAGAGGTGCTGCCCTATCACACCCTGGGCACCTTTAAATGGGAACAGCTGGGCATAGATTATACGCTGAAGGATGTGGCCCCGCCCACGGCCGAGCAAATAGCAAAAGCAAGAGAGATTTTAATCAAATAAAAAAAATGAGGATGCGCCGAAAGGTACATCCTCACTTTTTTTATATTCACAAAAGCGATTATCCGCCAAAGTTATCGTACATAATGCTTTCGGGATCTACGCCGAGCGAGTCGAGCATAGAAACCACGGCCTTCGACATGGGGCCAGGACCGCACATGTAGTACTCGATATCCTCGGGAGCCTCGTGGTCCTTCAGATAGGTGTTCAGCATTACCTGGTGTACAAAACCTGGAGTGTACTTTACGCCAGCTGCATCGGCTGCAGGGTCTGGACGGTCGAGGGCCAGGTGGAAGTGGAAGTTGGGGAACTCCTTCTCCAGTCCCAGGAAGTCGTCGAGATAGAACACCTCGTTCAGCGCACGTGCACCATAGAAGTAGTGCATCTCGCGATCGGTAGTGTGCAGCGTCTTGGTCATGTGCATGATCTGAGCACGCAGAGGAGCCATACCGGCACCACCACCAACCCAAATCATCTCCTTCTTCGAGTCGAAGTGTGGGTGGAAGTCGCCATAAGGGCCACTCATGATTACCTTGTCGCCAGGTTTCAGCGAGAAGATGTAACTTGAAGCGATACCAGGATTTACATCCATGAAGCCCGAACGGTCGGCCTTGAATGGAGGTGTAGCGATACGTACGGTAAGCATGAATACATCACCCTCGGCAGGATAGTTAGCCATTGAGTAAGCACGGATGGTGTCCTCGGGGTTCTTACACTTAAGTGGGAACAAACCGAACTTCTCCCATGCGGGCAGATACTCGTCGCCAATCAGACTCTTGTCGAAGTCCTTATCATAGTCGATGCAATCAAACTTAGGAATACGGATCTGAGCGTAAGAACCAGGCAGGAAGTCCATGTGAGCGCCAGCAGGCAGCTGTACCTTGAACTCCTTGATGAAAGTAGCCACGTTCTTGTTAGAGATAACGGTACACTCGTACTCCTTAACACCCAGGATCGACTCATCTACGTGAATCTTCAGGTCGCCCTTAACCTTACACTGGCAACCCAGGCGCCAATGGTCCTTAATCTGCTTACGAGTAAAGTGAGGCTTCTCAGAGTCGAGAATCTCGCCACCACCCTCGAGCACCTGAACCTTACACTGGCCGCAACTGGCCTTACCACCACAAGCCGAAGGCAGGAAAATGCCATTCTCGTTGAGGGTAGCCATCAGGTTGTTGCCCTGTGGTACGTTCAGCACCTTATCTCCGTTAACTGTAATATTCACATTACCGCTGGGGCTGAGATACTTCTTAGCCACCAACAGGATAATCACCAAGAGGATGATTACCGCGAGGAAAACCCCTATACTATATGCTATAAACTGAGCCATAATCTACATTAAACATTAATCATTAAACATTAAATGTTAAGGCCTGAGAAACACATCATAGCCATAGCCATGAGGCCCACGGTGATAAACACGATGCCGAGGCCCTGCAGAGGCTTGGGCACATCGCTATACTGCATCTTCTCGCGGATGGCACCCATAGCCACGATGGCCAGCGCCCAACCGAGACCAGAGCCGAAGCCATAAACGATGGCATCCCATACGCTGGTAATGGCCTGCGAGTTAGAGGGGTCCATCAGGATGCGCTGCTGCATGAACAGCGAAGCACCCATGATAGCGCAGTTTACGGCAATCAGAGGCAAGAAGATACCCAGCGCTGCATAGAGCGATGGAGAGTACTTCTCAACAGTCATCTCAACCAACTGCACCATACCGGCGATAACGGCGATGAAGAGGATGAACGACAGGTAGCTGAGGTCAACACCCTCGACAAGACAGTCGGGACCCAGCACCTTGGTCTGCAACAGATAGTTAACAGGAACGGTAACGGTAAGCACGAAGGTTACAGCGAGACCGAGTCCTAACGAAGTCTTCACAGTCTTCGACACAGCCAGATAAGAGCACATGCCGAGGAAGAAAGCGAAGATCATATTGTCGACAAAGATCGACCTGAATAGTAATGATATTGCGTGTTCCATATCTTATTTCTCCTTATAAAAGTAAGCACGATGAACCCAAATCACACATCCCACGAGAATCAGCGCCATAGCAGGCATCGTCATCATACCGTTGTTAACGTAACCGAAGTCGTAGCAGGCATCGGGTACAATCTGGAAGCCCAGCAGACTGCCGCGGCCCAGCAACTCACGAACGGCACCAACAATCACCAGAATCATAGCGTAGCCCAGACCGTTACCTACACCATCGAGGAACGAAGGCCAAGGCTTGTTCTGCATGGCGAACGCCTCGAGGCGACCCATCAGGATACAGTTGGTAATGATCAATCCTACATATACCGACAGCTGAACGCTCACATCGTAAGCGAAAGCCTTCAGAATCTGGCTAACGATAGTTACCAGCGCAGCCACAACCACCAGCTGAACCACAATACGAATGCGGTTAGGGATAGTGTTGCGGATGATTGAGATAATTACGTTTGAGAATGCGGTAATCACAGTAACGGCGAGTCCCATTACGATGGCAGGCTTAAGCTGCGATGTAACAGCCAATGCCGAGCAGATACCCAGCACCTGTCCAAGGATAGGATGGTCGACGTTTAATGGGTTTGTAAAAACCTCCTTATTTTGTTTACTGAATAATGCCATAATCTTACTCCTCCACTACTTTAGTTGAATCAGTATTTGCAACAGTCTCGAGCATTCGGCCGATAGCATAGGTCTGGAAACCTTTCAATCCGTCCTTCAGCATGGCGTCAACACCATTCGAAGTAAGGGTTGCACCAGTTACACAGTCGACCTGAGTAGCGGGATCCTCAACCTTCTTAACAACTGAGAGTACTACGTTGCCGTTCTCGTCCCAGATCTTCTTGCCGATGAACTTCTCCTGCCAAGCCTGAGAGTCCTTGATTTCGGCACCCAGACCAGCGGTCTCACCTTCGTGGTTGAAGTAGGCGCCGTAAACCTTGCCCTCTTCGTCGATAGCAAGATAACCGCTGATGCCACCCCAAAGGCCCATACCCTTCAGGCTAACTACAGTAATGTTCTTACCATCAATCTGGCACTCATAGGCCTTCTGACCATTATTCTCGTCCTCCTTCTCGGTCTTCACCACCTCGGCATACTTAGCCTCGGCCTCGGCACCATCCAGATTGCGGATATTGAGCGAGTAGAGAATCTGCTTCTTCACATCAAGTGCTACGTTAGCATCCTGCATAGGCTTCAAGGCCTGATAGACAAATGCCAGCAGGAAGGCTACGATAACCACCATTACCGCGCTATATATAATAATGTACGCGTTAGAGTTTGTATTCAGTTTCATTTGCGACCTCCTCTCTTTAAACGGTTAGAGATATTGCGCTCCACAACGAAGTGGTCGATAGTAGGAGCAAACATGTTACCAAAGAAGATGGCGAGCATCATACCCTCAGGATAACCGGCATTCAGCACACGGATGATGATGGCCATAGCACCAATCAGGAATCCGTAAATGTACTGACCTGTGGTTGTGCGGCATGATGTAACAGGGTCGGTAGCCATAAACACGGCACCGAATGCAAAACCACCCATTACCAGGTGATGCCACCATGTCATGCCCTGACCAGTCTGCTCGAACAGTACGGCGAGTGCGATACCACCCACGAATACGCTGAGCATGGTGCGCCAAGAGGCGATGCCTGTCCACAGCAGGATAGCAGCACCGATAGCAATAGCCACGAGCGATGTCTCACCGATTGAACCTGGGATGAAACCGAGGGCCATATCGAGAATCGACGAATCGGGAGTGATGTTCTGTGCCAGCTGACCGAGTGGTGTAGCTGCTGTAAAGCCATCGGGCAGGTCGTTACCCAAACCGAAGATAGAATTCTGAGCCACCCAAACGGTATCACCAGTCATCTTCGAAGGATAAGCGAAGAACAGGAACATACGTGCTGCAACAGCAGGGTTGAAGATGTTCATACCTGTACCACCGAAGATCTCCTTACAGAAGATTACTGAGAATGCACAGGCCAGAGCCAGCATCCACAATGGGCAACCGATAGGAATAATCAATGGAATGATGATACCTGATACGAGGTAACCCTCCTGGATTTCCTCACCCTTCCACTGTGCCCAGGCAAACTCGATGCCCAGACCTACGATATAGCTAACCAGGATTTTTGGCAGAACGGCCAGGAAACCGTAAGCAAAAATCTCGCAGAAACTTGCGCTTGCCAATGTGCCGGCAGCAGCATAGTTCTGGTAGCCGATGTTATACATACCAAACAGCATGGCAGGCATCAGGGCGATAACCACCATACTCATAATGCGCTTCGAGTCGATAGAGTCGTGAATATTCACGCCACCAGCCTTCGCTGTGTCGTTAGGCACATAAAGGAAGGTCTCAAAGCCGTCGAACACCGAGCGGAAGGCATGAAGTTTGCCACCCTCCTCAAAGTTCGGCTTGATCTTATTGAGATAATTTCTTAAAAAGCTCATGTAAAATTATACATTAAAGATTAAACATTAAGCATTTTCCTTACGAAGGATATTGAGGCCTTCACGCACGATGCGCTGCAACTCCAATTTAGAAGAATCTACGAACTCGGCAAGAGCAAAGTCCTCGGGAGCAACCTCGTAGATGCCAAGGGCCTCCTGACGGTCGATATCGCCAGCGATGATAGCCTTAATCAGGTATTCGCCGTAGATGTCCATAGGCAGCACCTTGTCGTACTCGCCACTCATAATCATGTGGCGCTCGCCACCCTTTACGCGGGCATCGAGAGCGTACTTCTTCTTACCACAAAGCCAAGAGAAATAGCTGCGGTTAACCGAGAACTGCTTAAAGCGTGGCAGAATCCAACCCAGCATCTCGTCAGCATCGTTACCCTCGGGGATAACGGTAATCTCGCTGGTGTGAGCACCCAGGAAACCTTCCTTGGTTGTTGGACGGCCAGTAAGCACGTTACCATTAATAATACGAACGCTCTTCTGGGCATCGTAGCTGTTGCTCAACAGGGTTGAGAGCTCCTCGCCTACCAGCATATCCACGTGGGCAGGGTTCTTAACCTCGCTACCACACAGGGCTACGGTACGATGCAAATCAACCTTACCTGTATTAAACAAGCGACCGATGAACAGTACTACCGAAGGGTCGCCGATGGTCCATACCACCTCGCCCTTGTTTACAGGAGCGATGTTGTTAACCTGTACGCCTACGTTACCTGCAGGGCACTTACCATCAAATACGGTAACCTCGGCATTCTTGGTGTTCTCGAGTTTAGAACCAACTCCTACACCCAGATATACGGTAGCGATACGCGACAGGGCGTCGATACCAGTCTGGAAATCGTCAATCTGTCCCTCTACCTCGTACTCAAAATCGCAAGCCAGGGGCTTATCGCGCAGAGCAGAAACAAAAATTGCCCTCGGCTTCACACTAGGATTGGTGGAAACAGCGTAGGGCAACTGATTAATGTATCCGAAGATACCTGCCTCTAACAGCGCATTAATAACCTGCTCGTCTACAAGCTTGCTGACGTCCTTTTTGCCGAAGTCGGTAAACTCCTGCTGCTCGTCGGCATCAACTCTCACGCAGAGCACTTTTCTTCGTTCACCACGCACCACCTCGCGGACGGTTCCGCTAACAGGCGAGGCAAACTTTACCTCAGGATACTGCTTGTTAACAAACAAGGCATCCCCGGCCTTGACATGATCGCCCTCCTTGACAACAACCTTTGGAGTTACACCCTCAAAATCGTCGGGTACAAGCGCAAACTTGCCGTTCGATTTCAGCTGGATTTTCTTCTCCTCGGCCTTGCCCTCAAGGGTAATGTCTAAGCCTTTGCGTAACTTAATCACATTTGCCATTTATATCAGAAATTTTATTGAATAGTGTCGTTGCGAGTGCAAAATTACATAAAAAAAGCCACATAATAACAAATAATGAGAAAAAAAAGCCCAAATCACAACAAAAAGTCGTAATTTTGCCTCGTGAAGTTACTCAAAAGATTCGTTAGCTGGACAATTTGGGGTGTCATTCTACTTAATGTGGCACTCATGACCGTCTCATATATACCCCAGGCTCAGAACTACCTTGGCAGCAAGGTAGCCGATGCTATTGCCGATAAATTAGGCACCCAGGTAAGCATCGGTCGCGTTGATCTGGGACTGTTTAACCGTGTGATTATTGATGATGTGCGAATTAAGGACCAACAGCAGCAGGACATGTTGCGTGTAGGCCGCCTGTCAGTACGCCTGGAACTGCTGCCGCTGCTGGATGGCAAGATTTCCATCTCGTCGGCCCAGCTGTTTGGAGCACATCTTATATTATATAAGGAAAACGAGCGCAGCAAGACCAATTTTCAGTTCGTACTCGACTCGCTGGCATCAAAAGATACCACCAGTCATACCCCACTCGACCTGCGTATCAACTCGCTCATCGTACGTCGCACCAGCGTAACCTACGACGAGAAATACAAGCCCGTTACCATCGGCGTGTTCAATCCCTCGCACCTGAAGATAAGCGACCTGAGTGCGCACATCAACCTGAAGGCGCTGACCGACGACTCGCTGAACGTGAACGTAAAACGACTGGAGTTGAAGGAGCGTTGCGGACTGGTGGTGAAGCGCTTAAAGTTCCATTTGGCAGCCGGTCGCAAGCAGTCGCAATTAGAGAATCTGCTGGTAGAACTTCCCCAGTCGCGTTTGCAGATAGACACGCTGAACGCCACCTATCTGATGACCGACAGCGGCTTGCAGAAGGGCTCGTTAGACTATTACGGAAAGATTTCTAACACCAGCATAACTCCCTCAGAGCTAGTCTGTTTCGTTCCACAACTAAAGGGATTATCAAACCGCTTATCCATCGCAACCAGCTTTAATGGTACCGATACAAAAGTAACCATACCCAGCCTGCTGATAGCATCGGCAGGACACGAATTGGACATCAACGCCCATGGTTGGGTGGCCGACTGGCAGAAGCGTCCATCGTGGAACGTACAGCTGAACCGCCTGGCGGTTTCGGAGGGCTATCTGGCCACGCTTGCCAACGCCTTCCCTCAGATACCTGAGGAGCTGACACGTATGGGTGGCGTACAGCTATCGGCCGAAAGCGAGCGCAACCAGCAAGGGGCGGGCAACCTGCAGGCCGATGTGCATACAGGCGCCGGCGATGCCAAGGTGGATATGAACCTGGCAGCCGACCAATCGTTTGCCGGTACGGTTGAAGTTGCAGCCTTGAACCTGCAGCAGCTGCTGGCCAGCAACGACCTGGGCAAGCTAACCACTACCCTCGCCCTGAAGGGTCAGCTGCACGAGGGGCAGAAACCCGACGTGAATGTGGATGGCATTATCAGCGATTTCGACTACAAGGGCTATACCTATCATAACCTGGCGCTTAACGGCGGCTACAACCAAGGTGTGATAACCGGTAACTTTGATATAAACGACCTTAACCTGGAGGCGCAGATTACAGCTGAGCTGGCCGACCAGCATCTGAACGACAAGCCGCTTAACAGCATTAAGCTGCAGGCAAACATAGAGCGATACAACCCGCACGCCCTGCATCTGACCGACCAATGGGGCGGTGCCACGCTGAGTGGACAGCTGGAGGCTAATCTGGCTGCACGCAACCTGAACGATGCGCAAGGTAACATCCGACTGAGTAACTTCAACATCTCGGCTACCGAGCAACATCCTGCCTACCGTCTGGATAACCTGAACATCACAACAGGTCATACGGATGGCATCCACTTCCTTACCGTAAAGAGCGACTTTGCCGATGCTGAGTTGAAGGGACAGTTCGACTTTAACACGCTGGCAGGATCGTTCGTAAACCTGCTGAAGAGCAAGCTGCCCACCCTGCCCATTCTGCCTGCTACCACCACCAAGACCCACAACAACTTTGTGGTACGCCTGATGGTAAGCAAGAGCGACTGGCTGCGACGTGTGTTTAACGTCGACCTGCAACTGCGCCAGCCCGTAACCCTACAAGCCCGCGTTAACGACTTTACCAACGAGCTATACTTGAACGGCGACATCCCATCGTTTGCCTACAACGGCTCGTGGTATAGCGATGGCTACATCAACATCTCGTCGCCAGCCGACACCATGCGTTGTAACCTGAACATACGTAAGCAGATGGACGACGGCCAGCATCTGGATCTGGGACTCTCGGCCCATGCCGCTAATAATAACCTCACCACATCGCTCTACTGGGACAACCACAACGAGGGCGAGCGTATGAGTGGCGAGCTGAACACCATCATGCAGCTGTACCACAACGTGGCAGGCAAGCAAGAGGCACACCTGCGATTCATGCCGTCGCACATCATTTTGCGTGGCGAGGGTTGGGATGTAGAGCCTTCGGATGTGCTGTATAGCGATAAGTTCCTGCTGGTAGACCACTTCTCGGTTCAGCACGGACGTCAGCATATCATCGTGGATGGTATCGCCTCGAAGAACGCAACCGACTCGCTCACCGTGGATCTGCGTGAGGTTGAGGTGGGTTATATCCTCGACCTGGTGAATTTCCACAGCGTGGAGTTCAGCGGTAAGGCCACAGGAAAAGCACGCGCCTGGTCGCTCTTCGACGAGTTTAAGGCTAATGCCGACCTGACCGTAGATGAGTTTAAGTTTGAACGCGGACGCATGGGTGTGCTGCATGCCCTTGCCAACTGGAACCACGAGGCCCAGCAGATTGACATACATGCGGTGGCCGACGACGGTCCCGATGCTCAGACGCGTATCAACGGCTACGTATCACCCGTACATAACACCATCGATCTTGGTATCGAGGCCGATGGCACCAGCATCGAGTTCATGCACAACTTTACCAAGAGCTTCCTCTCGAGCATTACCGGTCATGGTAAGGGCTTGGCCCGTGTGGCTGGCACTCTCGACGATATCAACCTGACAGGTAAGCTGATTGTGGATGGCGAGGCTACCGTTACGCCGCTGAACACCACGTATAAGCTGGTACGCGACACCGTAGTGATGGTGCCCAACGAGATAGAACTGCGCCACATGCCTATCTACGATGCCTTAGGCAACAAGGCCATACTCTCGGGTGGCATACACCACCAGAGCCTGACCAACCTGAGTTTCGATCTGTTTGTAGAAACCGACAACCTGTTGGCTTACGACTTTAAAGATTTTACCAATCCCGATGGTAGCGAATCAACCTTCTACGGCACCGTTTATGCAGGTGGTAACGTATCTATCAGCGGTCATGGCAACGATGTGATTATCGATTGTAACGTAACGCCCCAGCCCGGTAGCGTGTTTGTGTATAACGCCGCCAGTCCAGATGCTATCAGCAATCAGGAGTTTATTACCTGGGAGCACCCCGATACCACCACAGTTGGCACAACGGCTAAGCTGGGTGCCACCACGCCTGCCAACACGCGTGCCGACGATACGGATATCTACATCAACTTCCAGATTAACGCCACGCCCAACGCCGCCCTGAAGCTGCTGATGGACGAAGGCACCAAGGATTACATCACCCTTTATGGTAACGGTTCGATACGCGCATCGTTCCACAACAAGGGCTCGTTTAATATGTTTGGAACCTACACCGTTGATCACGGCACGTACGGCATCACCATCCAGAATATCATCAAGAAGAACTTTACGTTTAACCGCGGTGGTACCATCGTGTTTGGTGGCGATCCCTATCAGGCTGCACTCAACCTGCAGGCCGTTTATACGGTTAGCGGCGTGAGTCTTTCCGACCTGAACATCGGAAACTCGTTCAGCAGCAACACCATTCGTGTAAACTGCTTGATGAACATTGGCGGACAGCCCGCAGCACCACAGGTTGACTTCGACCTGGAGATGCCAACGGTAAATGCCGACGAGCAGCAGATGGTACGCTCGGTTATCAACGGACAGCAGGAGATGAACCAGCAGGTGGTATATCTGTTGGCTATCGGTCGATTCTACAATCAGGGTGCCAACAACAGCACCAGCGCCACAGGCGAGCGAACCGACCAGACATCGCTGGCCATGCAGAGTTTCCTGTCGGGTACGCTGTCGTCGCAAATCAATACGCTTATCAACCAGTTTATCAAGAACGACAACTGGAACTTTGGTGCCAACATATCTACAGGTAACGAGGGCTGGCATAATGCCGAGTACGAGGGTATCATCAACGGTCGCATGCTAAACAACCGACTGCTGATTAACGGACAGTTTGGCTATCGCGACAACGCCACGCAAGCCAACCCATCATTCATTGGCGACTTCGACGTGCAGTATCTCCTCTACCCCAACGGCAACTTAGCCCTGAAAGTTTACAACCAGACTAACGATCGCTACTTCACCAAGTCAAGCCTTAACACCCAAGGCATCGGTCTGATTATGAAAAAAGACTTCAACGGCATTAGAGATTTATTCTCGTCGAAGAAACGTAAACGCAAAGAAAAGAAATAGAGATTTTAGGCACGGATTACACGGCTTAATAAAATTAAAACACGGCTTTAGCATTGCAACTAAGGCCGTGTCTTTTTATAAAAAAGCCGTGTTAATCCGTGCCTAAAAAAAACTACTTGCTACCGATGTAAAGGAATACCATTCCAAGGAGCACAAGCGCCAAGTCGAAGGCTTTGGCCTTGAGATTCTTCTCGTGGAAGAACATCGCACCAAACGTAAAGCTTACAATCACACTACCACGACGAATCATCGATACGATAGAAATCATGGCCTCGGGCAACGAGAGTGAATAAAAGTACATGAAGTCGGCGATGCTCAGGAACAGACTCACACCCACAATCGACCACGACCAATGGAACGGCGTTGTCTGCTCGTGCTTAGGCCACCACAGCAACCACAGCATAGCACCCATCATTAAACACTGGTAGATGTTATACCACGACTGCACCATCATGCGGTCCAAGCCCACGCCACCATTCTCTACTGGCGCCATCAGGAACTTGTCGTACAAACCGCTCACGGCACCCAGTATGGCAGCACCTACAATCATAAATATCCAGTTGTTGTGCTTAAAGTCGATGCCCTCCTTCTTGCCGCTACGACTCAGCAGCAGGAACGAGGCAATGGCCAGCAGCACACCTATCCATTGCCAATGGTTCAGGCGCTCGCCAAACACCAACAGCGCACCCACCAGCACCATCACCGGACGTGTGGCGTTGATAGGACCCACAATCGTAAGTGGAAGATGCTTCATGCCGAAATAGCCCAGAATCCAGCTCGACAGCACGATGAGCGACTTGAGCAGGATATACTTGTGCATATCCCAACCGCCTGCCGACACATGGAATATACTGCCATCAAGCACCTGAGTAGTACCACTCAGCACTATGAACGGCAGGAAAAACAAACTTGAAAACAACGTATTGAGAAACAGCACGGGAATAACCGCATTACCCTTCAGGGCCTGTTTCTTTAATGAATCATAGCAGCCCAACAAAGCTGCCGACATAAACGCCAATAATAACCACATAATCTGTTATCCAAAAAACTTCAATTTTTCAATTCTTCAATCTTCAATTTTCAATATTTCACATTCTCAAGGAACAAGGCATTACCAGGCATCGACTCGCCTGCATCGCTGCGGCGCTTGCCCTCAATCACACTTCGGAACTCATCAAGCGAGAGTCTACCACGACCCACATCTACCAGCGTACCCACCACGGCTCGGACCATATTACGCAAAAAACGGTTGGCCGTAATCACAAAGTACCAGGTAGTATCGCCCGTTTGTATCCACTCGGCACGGGTTACATTACAAAGGGTGGTCTTCACATCGCTATGCGCCTTGCAGAAAGCACCAAAATCCTCGTAGGTACAGAGAATACGGCCAGCCTCGTTCATCTTCTCGAAATCGAGCGGATAGTGAATCTCGCACGAGTAATGGCGCTCGAACGGACTCTTACGCGTGTGTATATAATAATGGTACGTACGCTCAGTAGCCGAGAAACGGGCATGCATATCGAGCGAAACCTCCTCAATCCTATCAACCACGATATCCTGAGGCAGCATCCTGTTCATCTTATAGGCGAGTTGCTGACAATCAATATCTCCCCTCCCTTTGGAGGGGTCGGGGGAGGCTTCAAAATGCGCCGCCATCACACGGGCATGCACACCTGCATCCGTTCGGCCTGCGCCTGTAATACTAATTTCCTGTCGGAGTAAGGTTGAGAGTACGCGTTGCAACTCGCCCTGTACGGAGATACCGTTAGGCTGCACCTGCCAACCGTGATAGTTGGTGCCATCGTAACTCAACCAAATAAAATATCTTTTTACCATCTGTTATCAAAACCATTTCGCTGATTCCACACACTCAGCTGAAAACTGAAGTTAGGATTCACGTTATATTTCACCATAGCGCCAATCTTGTCGCCAAAACCATCACCAAGCCACCACATGTTCTGTAGCGGCATGCGAGGTTGCATCATCGACTTCTGTGCAAAAATGCCTGCCTCCCAATGCTCATCAAAGCGATAATTCAGCATAGCCGTCAGTCCGGCATCCTTCATCTGATGGCGCCCATAGTCCAGGAACGAGCTATAGCCGCCTATCGAGAACGAGAGTTTAGGCATCAACTGCCCAGCATACATGACAGCCGCACTATTGGCAAAGCCGCTGCTGGCATGTTTGCCCACCCCAAAGATGGCCGAAGCCGAAAACGACGCATTCAGTCCGGGATGCAGCTCCCAGTTACCCAAACTGGTGTACATCGGTCCTATATACGGATAGGTGGCTATGGTGCCACGATACGTTAGCGGGGGTAACGAGAAGGTGGTATCGGGCTGTAGCAACACACCACGCTCTGCCTCCTGCGCCTTGAGGCAGGTGGCGAAACAAACTAATGCGATGACCAACCACTTTCTCATATCTAATCCGTTATGTGTAAATGCCGGCGCGTCTCACGCAGCTGATGACCATATACCAGGCACGCCATACCAAAATAGAAAGCCACCTGAACCCAAAGACAGCGCAACTCGAAGGCCACATCACCAATACTGGCGCCCATACTGTTTAATCGCAGATAGGCTCTGACACCAAAAGTACTGGGGAAAATCCACGACACGCCCTGCCATGCACCAGGAATATTGCTTTGCGGCCACGAAACACCCGTCAGGAACAACAACGGCAACGAGATGAACACCATCAGCAGAATCACATTCTCGCGATAGCGCACCATGCACGAAACCGTCATGCCAAAGAAGACACAGGCCAACAGATAAGGCACCATGAGAGCCATCAGATTCTGCCAAGGAGCCAACTGCATAAAACCAAATAGCTTTGGCACCACCGCTACCAGATAAGTGCCCATAACAGCATACACCATCAGATAGCAAAGCGCTTTACCACCTACGATACGATAGATGCCCGAATAAGCGGGATGAGCAGGTACCAGATCGCCATCAGGATTTGACTCGCGAGCCGTACCGGCAGCCAGTCCGATGCCAAGCGCCAACGTCTGCTGGATAATCAGCATCAGCACGGCAGGCAAAACCGATGTACCATAACCACCTTGAGGATTAAACATCGGCACCTCCTCTACTTCGAGCGGACTAACGGTTATCACATCCTCGCGCGCAGTATAGTTGCCAGCCAGCGCCACCTGCATCTGCGCACCCATCTTGGTGCTCACAGCCATCGCCGTCTGATAAATAGCTTTATAGGTAAGCATCAGCGCCATATCACAATACACGCTAATGGTGGATTGCTCCATGCGATTCAGCTTCGTGGCAAAATCCTCGGGAATATAATAGATACCCTTTGCTACCTGCCGACTCACTAAGCTTTTTGCTTCGTCTAAATCTAATGCATGACTAATCACCTTCACATCGGGCGAAGCATCGCACATGCGGATAAACTGGCGCGACTGATGCGAATGCGACATATCGACCACTACTACAGGCACCTCGCGAACGGTCTCATTATTATAAACCCACGAGTAAAGCAGCGGATAAACCAAAGGCACAATGACACAGAAAATCAGCACGCCCTCGTCGCGAAGCACCTGCTTGAACTCCTGTCGCCAGATATAAGCGGCATCATTTAAAGCCTGTATGATTTTATGGAATATAGACATAAGTAAGCATAGCATTTTTAACCTTACTGATAACAAACCAAGGCATCAGCGTGAAACCTATCAGCGCTACCAGATGGAACCAGGCATCAATAAGCGGATAGCCATTAAATACCGTTATCTGGAATAGCATATAATAATGGCGCAACGGGAATAGCCACGTGAGCGCCTGCAGAGGAGCATCCATACCCATAGCCGGGAAAGCAGAACCCGCCAGCGAGAAACTAAGAACGCCCCACAACGAACAGATACTCATGGACATGCGCAACGAAGGCATCAGGCCAAAGGCAAAGATACCGAATCCGATAGACCCAAACACGCCAAGTAAAGACAGGAGGACTACCATCATCCAACCGCCTACGTGTGGGAAATGGAGCACATGATAGATGTAGAACTGATAGAAAAACATCAGCAGCAAGAATACCAATATATGTGGCAGATACTTACCAATGATGGCTACAACTATCTTACCATCGGCCTTTTCGATCCACTCCTTACCACGATTAAACTTCAGTTCCATGCCCAACGAATAAGCTGATATCAGGAACATAAAGAGCATCATGATACCTGGCACAAATACCGTTGAGAGATACACATTGTAATTGCTCCAAGGATTGGCCACCTGATGCAGGTCGATACGGATGGGTTGCAAAAAAGCCTGAATCTGCTTGTCGGTAGCGCCTTTAGCACGCAACGTGGCCATACCTACAGCTGCTGAACCAAGGGTTGAAACGGTTTTCAAATCCTTCATCACCATCGAGCCGCCCGATAATGACACATTACTATAATAGAACGACACCTTGGGCCGACGAGCCGATATCAGATTACTGGTAGTGCCCTTGGGGAAATACAGGAATCCGTAGATCTCGTTTTCCTGCATAGCATGACGCGCCTCGGCAACCGACTGGAAATGAGCCACTACCCGCGAATTCTGAAAGCCATCGAGCTTACGAGTAAGCGCACGGGTAGTCGAGGTATTGTCGAGATCAACCACACCCACAGGCAAGTCCTGCGGCAGGCCATCGTCGAGCAGCGATGTAAAAAACACCATCGTCAACAGCGGGAAAACCACCATACAGAAGCCATACATGGGATTCTTTTTCAGAATCTTCATCTCACGCAAAGCTATCTCCCAGATTTGATTAAAACATTTCATCAATTAATGCTTAATCTTTAATGTTTAATGTTTAATCCTTAATAATAAGTGACATGCCAGGGCGCAAGCCTTCCATCTTCTCAACCGGACGGGCTTTAACCTCAAAGGTTTTCAGGTCGTACTGACCATTAGCCTTGGTGGCCTTCCACACGGCATATGAACCCTGATCTTTCAGGTAGTAAACCTTCATCTTGATGATTTTATCGAACGCAGGCACATAGACATTAACCTCACTACCCATCTGCATACCTTTCAGCTGATCCTCGCGAACATTGAATGTACCCCAGAGATCCTGCATCACAGCTATCGACATGATGGGCGAACCAGTACCAACCAACTCACCTACCTTTGGATAAACATCAGAAACCTCGCCTTCCATCTGGGCCACCTGAACCGTCTCGTGAATATAAGAGTTAACCTCCTGCACGGCACCACGGGCACGCCCCACCTGAGCAGCAGCAGCCATCTTATCCTCGCGACGTGCACCATTCACAGCCATATCATATTGACTCTGAGCAGCTTTTACCTGAGCCTCCATGGCCTTATAATTGGCAAAAGCCTCGTCGCGTTTCTGGGCACTCATCACACCCTCGTCGAACAGGCGCTGCACACGATTGTAAGATTTCTCTGCAATCTCAAGTCCTGCCTTAGCCTGCTGAAGAACAGAGAAAGCACCCTGAATCTGCTCTTTGCGAGCACCATTCTGAGCCTTCAACTCCAAAGCCGCAGCGGCGCTCTCGGCGCTTTGGGCTTGTTCCATCTTGGCACGCACCTCAGGGGCATCAAGTATAGCAAGTGTATCACCCACCTTTACATAGTCGCCCTCTTTTACGCGAAGTTCAAGAATACGACCTGGCACCTTGCTAGATACACGGTACTCTGTAACCTCTACCTGTCCCTGGATAATGTCTGGATCACGATCCAGCGCAAAGAATCCAATCAATGCCACGATAACCACAACTGTAGCAAAACCTAAAATAGCAAGCAGTATGTTGTTATGCTGGCGTTTAGCTTGTTCTGTCATAATATCTTTTATTCTAATGTGCCAAGGGCCTTCTGCAGGTCAACCTGACTAAGTTTAACATCAATTTCCGCATCAATTTTCTGAGACTGAGCCTGCAGCCAAGCCGTCTGAGCCTCCATCACAACGGTAGGACTGATAACACCCTCCTGGAATCCCAGGTTAGCGGTACGCAGGTTCTCGTCGGCGCGCTGGATATTCTTCTGCGCCATGGTCAGCTTCTTGTTAGCCTCGTCAACCTTAAAGGTGGTCTGGTTAACCTGAAGCTCAATCTTTTCGCGGGCCTCGTCGAGTTCGAGGGTTGCGATGGCAGTAGCGCCCTTCGAGGCACGGACCTTATACATCACGTCGCCCCAGTTCCAGATGGGCACACGAACGATAACACCCAGATGCCAGTAACCAGCGAACTTCTTTTCGAAACCATTCAGCACGTTAGGATTGCTAACAGCGTAACCACCCATGAGCGCTACCTGCGGCAGGTTTGCAGCCTTGAGCACGTTGGTGGCCTGCTTACTCAGGTCGACGGTATTCTGCAGCATCTTCAACTCTGGGCGATGGGCCACAGCATTCTCCACATCCAACTGTGGGGTGAGCTCTACTACAGCAATATTATCGGCCTGCTCGTCCTGAAGAATCACAGGCTCGTTCAAGGGCAGTCCGCACAACTGATTGAGCAGCATACGCGAAAGTACCAAGCCGTCGTTCACCTTAGTCAGGGTCATCTCGGCCTCGTTCACCTTCACGTCAACACTCAGTCCGTCGCTACGTGTAGCCACGCCCTCGTCAATCATCTTATGTACATCGCTATCAAACTTCTTAACGAGTTCGAGATAGCTCTCGGCTAATGCCTTTTTATGATGGAGCGATACCACCTGCCAGTAGGCCTGATCAATCTGATACAGCGTGGCATGACGACGGGCATCCATCGAGTTCTTGGCCATCTCGTTGGTGATGTCGGCCATCTTATTGAGAGCTACGATAGCACCACCCATAAACACGGGTTGGGTAACCACAACCGAACCAGCAAAGATGTTACGGGTATCGGTACGGAAAGCATCTACGATGTTCTGGCCCTTCTGGTTCAAACCAGCTGTTACATTAGCCATATCCTGCGCCATCTGCATCTGGGCTGCTGGTGGCAACGTGGCTACCAACGAACCTAAAGTGTTTTGCAGGGTACCACCGACAAGAGTACCAAGACCACCCAAGGCAGCCTTCTGACCATCATTAAGAATAGATATCTCCTCGCTCGTAAACTCATAGGTACCTATAGCACTCACGTGGGGCAGGTACTTGGTGCGCGCCGACTTACGAGCATTCTCGGCCACATCCTGTTTAAGTTTGGAAATACCTAACTGCTTATTGTTTCTCAGCGCCATCTGTCGGCAACTGTCCAAGCTCAATATTCTTTGAGCCCCAACAGGCGTGATGACTGCCGAAAGCAGTATAATTCCAAAAGTTTTTTTCATCATATCTCTTATTTAAAACTAAATGTCTTCGTTCCTATCATATTGCCATCCACAAAGATGCTTACACGGTAGTCGCCTGCCTCCAGCATCTGTGTCATGTTCCAATAAACGGTTACAGGGGTCTCCTCGCCTGTGTACTCAATCACCTTCTTAGCCGAGCACTCGATGTTACGGTTCTCGTAAGCAAAGCTGCCGCCACCGCTCAGGGTGTTACCGCCAGGGTTCTGGATACGTACATAAACGGTACGGTTACCATTCGATGCGGTTACGTTCTTGGTGATGGTGAAGTTTACGCGCATCTGCTTGCAATCCTTCAGTTTCTTGGCGGCCTTACCATTCTTACCCAGAATCTGCATCTGGATATTGGTAGCATCAAGCTGGGCAGCAATAGCCACCTTCTCCGAGAGCGATGCCTTCTCGCTGTTCAAGCCTGCCACCTGGGCATTACGCTCGTTCAACTCAGCGTTTACACGACTGTTCTCGGCCTTCAGATTCTCGTTCAAACGGTTCAGCGAGTCAATCTGATACACATAATCGCGCAGCACCTCACGAACGGTTGCCAGTTCCTTCTTCAATCGGGCAATCTCACGTGCGTCGCTGGCCTTTACCTGCTTCAGCTCTTCCAGCAACTTCTGAGTCTTCATCTGCTCCTCGGTCAGCTGGGCGATAATCGAGTCGTTGTTAATCTGCGTTTTCATCTCGCTATACTGCATGGTGAAACGCTCATATTCATTCTCCATTTCCTGCTTGTCGAGTTCGGCCAGTTCCTCCATATCCTGCACAACCTGTTTCTGTTCCTGCAGACTCAAAAACAACCATGTAGCAGCACCACAGAGTGCCAAAATTACAACAATCAGGGGTATTAAAACTTTCTTATTCATAACTTTCTTTATATTTTCGGGTGCAAATTTAGGTTATTTCATTGAAATAACAAAAAATTTTATGTTTCAAACATTTAAGCAACATTAAAAATTAGAAAAATAGCGTGATTTAGACCAATTTTTGAAGTTTACACCTTAATTATTTGGAACGTAACAATAAAAAATGTATATTTGCCACATCATTTTACAACAATCTGTATGAGTAAGAACAACTTTTTCAGCAAGGTGTTCCGTCTGTATTACGATGGGTTCCGCTCGATGACGCTCGGCAAAACGCTTTGGGCCATCATCCTCATCAAATTGTTTATAATATTTGCGGTACTCAAAGTGTTTTTCTTCCCCGATTTCCTGAAGACGCATGCCGATGGGCATGAGGCGGAGTACGTAGCGGGGCAGCTGTTGGACATGAAAGATTAAACATTAAAAATTAAACATTAAATATTAAACATTATAGTTATGCTACAAAACCTATTACTAAACATTGATGCCGGAACGATCGACTGGTCGAGAGCACAATTTGCGCTGACGGCAATCTACCACTGGCTCTTCGTGCCTCTGACGCTGGGTTTGGCGGTTATCATGGGTATTGTTGAGACCAAGTATTACCAAACAAAAGATGAGTTCTGGAAAGAGGCTGCAAAGTTCTGGCAGAAGCTTTTCGGTATCAACTTCGCCATGGGTGTGGCCACAGGTATCATCCTCGAGTTTGAGTTTGGTACCAACTGGAGTAACTACTCGTGGTTTGTAGGCGACATTTTTGGTGCCCCGCTGGCCGTTGAGGGTATTGTGGCTTTCTTTATGGAGAGCACCTTTGTGGCCGTGATGTACTTTGGATGGAAAAAGGTTTCGCCAGGCTTCCACTTGGCATCAACGTGGCTTACTGGCTTAGGTGCTACGATATCGGCTTGGTGGATTTTGGTGGCCAACGCGTGGATGCAGTACCCCGTAGGTTGCGAGTTCAACCCCGACACCATGCGTAACGAGATGGTATCGTTTGCCGAAGTGGCCCTCTCGCCCTTCGCCATCTCTAAGTTCTGCCACACCGTTACCTCATCGTGGATTATCGGCGGCATCTTCTGTGTAGGCGTTTGCTGCTGGTATCTGATGAAGAAACGTCACACACGTCTGGCTGTAGAGAGTATGAAGATTGGTGCAGGCGTAGGTTTGGTGGCCGCTCTGTTGGCAGGTGCTACTGGTCATAAGTCGGGTATGGATGTGGCCGAGGTGCAGCCCATGAAGCTGGCTGCGATGGAGGCACTTTACGATGGTGGAACCGAACAAGGCCTGAAGCTGATTGAGGGCATCGAGGTGCCTTACGGACTGAGCATCATGGCTACCAACGATCCTAAAGGATATGTGCCAGGCATTAACGACTTGCTGAACGGCTATACCACTCCCGATGGCAAGACCGAGCCAAGTGCCGACGAGAAGATAGCACGAGGCAAGAAGGCCATCGAGGCACTCGCCGCCTATCGCAAAGCCAAAGCCGAAGGAGCTCCCGACTCAACTATCAACTATCAATTGTCAATTATCAATTCAAACATGAAGTACTTCGGCTACGGCTATGTAAAGGATAAGGCCGACCTGGTACCACCTGTTCTGGTAAACTTCTGGGCATTTAGAGTGATGGTTGGTGTGGGTTGCTTGTTCATCCTGTTCTTTGCCGTTATCTTGGCTGTAACCTACAAGTTCCCCAAGGCTCTGTTCAAGAAGTACGACATTACCGCCCTACCCGCCTGGCATTATTGGGTAGCCATCCTGCTTATCCCGCTAGCCTATATCGGTTCAGAGTGCGGCTGGTTGGTAGCCGAGTTCGGACGCCAGCCTTGGACCATCCAGGATATGCTGCCCACATGGGCATCGGTGAGCGATCTGCAGTCGTCGAGCGTCATCATTACGTTCTTCCTGTTCCTCGTACTCTTCACCACCATGCTGGCGGTTGAGATAAATATTTTACTAAAACAAATTAAGAAAGGACCAGAGTTATGACATACGATTTCTTACAACATTATTGGTGTTTTATCGTTTCGCTGTTAGGAGCGATACTGGTATTTTTGCTTTTTGTTCAGGGAGCCAACTCTGTAGCCCGCTCGTTGGGTCGTACGGAGGAGGGACGCCGACTGGTGTATAACTCTACTGGTCGCAAGTGGGAGTTCACATTCACCACACTTGTTACCTTTGGTGGTGCGTTCTTTGCCTCGTTCCCATTATTCTACTCTACCAGCTTCGGCGGTGCCTATTGGTTGTGGATGATTATCCTGTTTACTTTTGTGCTGCAAGCCGTGAGCTACGAGTTCCAGAATAAGATTGGTAACTTCTTGGGGCCCAAGACTTTCCAATTCTTCCTTACACTAAATGGTATCATTGGTCCGCTACTGTTAGGTGGTGCTGTTGCCACCTTCTTCGAGGGTTCTAACTTTATCATCGCTAAGGACAATCTGGTTGATGCTGGAGCCATCACTCCTATCATCAGTCGTTGGGCCAACGCTTCGCACGGACTGGATGCCCTGCTGAATCCTTGGGTGCTGGTACTAGGCTTTGCGGTGGTGTTCTTGGCACGTGTTTTAGGCATACTCTACGTAATGAACAACGTAGCCGACGAGGATATCCGCTCGCGTGGCAGCGTACGATTGGCGGGTGCAGCTGTACCTTTCCTGCTGCTGTTTGTAGCCTATCTGGTACACGTACTGCTGAAGGACGGTTTTGCTTATAACGACGAGGGAATCATCTACATGGAACCATACAAATATCTGAACAATTTCCTGGAGATGTGGTACCTGTTGGTATTATTATTAATAGGTGTAGTATTGGTGCTGTTTGGTATTGGTAAGACCATCTTCAGTAAGGGGTATAATGGTGGCATCTGGCCTGCAGGCATAGGTACTGTGCTAACCGTTCTGGCACTCTTGCTCAGCTGTGCCTGGAACCATACTGCTTATTATCCTTCGACAGCCGACTTGCAGAGTTCGCTCACCTTGGTTAACTCCTGCTCAAGCGAGTTCACCTTGCGCACCATGTTCTATGTATCGCTGTTAGTACCATTTGTACTGGCCTACATCATCTACGCCTGGCGCGCTATCGACAAGAAAAAAATCACCAAGGAAGAACTCCAAGGTGACGACCACGCTTACTAATTATTAGGCACGGATTACACGGCTCTTTTATAAAGAAACACGGCTTTAGCATTGTAACTAAGGCCGTGTTTTAAATTTATTTAAGCCGTGTAAATCCGTGCCTAAAAAACTACTTGAACAACTCATCGAGAAACGTGTAGAAAGCGGGATCCTCGCCTACTACCGTTCTTACAAGTTTACCATCAGGATCGATGATAACCTTTGTGGGGAAACCTTCGATGCTATACTGCGAAGCGATAGTCTGCAGCTGCTCATCAGGACAACGCACCTGCAACCAAGGCAACTGGTACTCATCAACGGCAGCTCGCCACTTTTCCTCAGTATCGCGGCAGTCAACACCTAATATCTCCATCTTGTCCTTATACTTTGTATAAGCCTCTTTCATTTTGGGAATACCACGAATGCACCAAACGCACCATGAACCCCAGAAGTCGAGTACTACATATTTGCCACGCAGCGACGACAGTTTGGTAGTAGATCCCTGCAGATTAGGCAATTCAAAGTCGGGTGCCAGTTCGCCATCCACAGCCACCTCGGTAGCCTCTGCGGCAGGGGCAGCTGCAGCCTTTGGTTTGTTGGCACACGAGGCAGCCATCAATGTGATAGCCACCCCCAGAAAAGTAACGGTTAAAACGGATTTCTTCATAAAGTCTAATTGTTAATCTTTAATGTTTAATGTTTAATATTTAATGTATAATGTTTAATGTTTCTTGTAGCACTCGAAAATAGCATCCACACGGGCCTTCGACATCTGATGGGTAAACATACTTACCAACCAAACCACAGGGAAACCGCCTACCATGGCAATGGCACCACAGTTAATGGGGTTGATGGGGTTACCAGCCAGCATATTTACTACAGTAAGTCCAACACCCCACACGAAGCAAGCCCACACGCTCATGGTGGTGATGCGACGTGAATACAAACCCAGCATAAATGGTGCCAGGAATGCACCTGCCAAAGCACCCCACGAAATACCCATCAGCTGGGCAATAAACGTTGGTGGGTTAAGGGCGATGAGCAGCGAGATGGCGATAAAGAACATGATGAGCACACGCATCACGATTACCTTACGACGCTCAACCTTCTCGGATACGATATCGTTAATCTCGCCATCCTCTACCTCGCCTGGCAACGCTTTCTTATCGCGATAAATCAGGTCGAGTGTCATGGTGCTTGATGAGGTGAGCACCAACGAAGCCAAGGTTGACATCGAAGCACTCAGTACCAGCAATACAACGAGGGCAATCAGAATATCGGGCAATGTTACCAGCATCGAAGGCACAATCGAGTCGAAAGCCAGCTTGCCATTAGGCAGCATGGGTGGTGTACCAAACAGGCGACCAAAACCACCTAAGAAGTAGCAGCCACCAGCCACAATAAAGGCAAATACGGTTGAGATAACGGTACCACGCTTGATAGCGCTCTCATCGGTAATCGAATAGAACTTACCCACCATCTGTGGCAGTCCCATCGTACCAAGTGATGTTAGGATAACTACCCCCAACAAGCCCCAGGGATCGGGACCGAACAGCGTAGCAAAACCACCATTCATCGTTGGGTCGGCATCTGATGGCATAGCAGCCAGCTTGTCGACAGCAGCCACCAAACCGCCCTGCACGTTAAGCACAGCCACAATCACAGCCACAATACCAAACAGCATGATAATACCCTGAATAAAGTCGTTCATGGCTGTGGCTTTGTATCCACCCAGAATCACATATACAGCTGTGAGTATCGACATAATCACCACGCAATACTCGTAAGGAATACTGAATCCCATCTCGAACAAGCGCGAAATGCCGCTATATACACCAGCGGTATAGGGAATAAGGAATACAAAGGCGATGATTGATGCTGCCACACGCAAGCCCTGATCGTTAAAGCGGGTGCCAAAGAAATCAGGCATCGTGCGACTCTCGATATGTTGCGTCATCAGTTTGGTACGGCGACCTAAGATAAGCCACGCCAACAGCGAACCGATGATAGCGTTACCAATACCAATCCATGCCGACGACAATCCGTATTTCCAGCCAAACTGACCGGCATAACCTACGAACACAACAGCCGAGAAATAACTGGTTCCGAAGGCAAAGGCTGTGAGCCAAGGACCCACGGCACGACCGCCCAACACAAAACCTTCGACACTACTGGCCTGCTTACGGGTATAAAGTCCTACCCCAATCATCACGGCCAGAAATATAACTGTAAAAAGTATCTTGATAATCATAATTAATTCTCAATCTTTAATGTTTCATGTTTAATGTTTCATGTTTAATGTTTAATGTCAGAAGGCCACCTGCATCTGAGCCTGCACCCAGTTGTAGTCCTTACTGCTGATATTCTCGCCACACAGGCAACGGGTGTACTGCAGCTGCATACGGCACTTTTTATAGAACCAGTACTGCAGACCGATGGTGAGATTCGTCTGATCCCATCCCTCTACCTTGGTGTTACGATCATAGGTCTCGCCACTAGCCACGATATCGAGGGCATCAACCACAGGTATGCAGGTTGTCACGTAACCACCTCGGCTACCCACCTTTCCATCCTGTCCACCTAACCACTCGGCACGTATCGATGCTGGGCGCGCCTCTTTATATTTACCACCCGCATAGGCCTGTGTTTTGTACTCAGCACCTATGCTGTAGCGATTACGCTTATAGTTATCGCCCACCTGTATATCAGGGTTCCACTTGGCTGTACCCACGGCACAACCTGTACCCAGATAACCTGATGCCACCACGCGGAAGCCATCTACAGGGCGAAGTTCCAACTTGGCAATAAAGTCTTTCTGATTGTTCAGGTCCTTACGATTGATACCCTGACCACTCATCAGCGCCAGTTCGTAGTGCAGCACGCCTTTAGCCAGATCGCCATAAACCTCCAATCCCATATCACGACCGTAGTTTACGCCATTCAGCGGGTCGGGTCCCTCGCCTGCCAGATACAATACTGCCTGCGAGTACACATCCACCAGCTCCAGCTGCGTAGGACTCATGGGGTTCTCCATCGTGTACGAGTGTTTAAACTGTCCTAAACGCACCGTCAACTCGTTACCTTTTGATAAACGATAATCGGTGTAGAACTCTTGAACCACACTCGAGAAGTCGTGCATAAACATAAACGACCATCTGTCGGTGATTCGGGCCTTAGCCCAAAGCAACGTACGTTTTAGGTTGTAAGCATTGGTTTTCTGCCCATTAGGATCTTGATAACTCCATCCACCCTGAGCATAACCATTCAGAGTAATACGACTGGTAAAATCCTTCATCCAGTCGATGTCGCTGTCTTTCTGCTGTGCGTTAGCCATGGTGCACAATCCCATTGCTGCCAGAATAGCAAGCGTTCTCAATTTGCAAGTTTTACGTTTCATTTAGTCATCTTTTTCTGATTATTTAGTTCCTTGCGGCAGCAAAAGTACTACTTTTCTTTCAATTTGCCAAAAATATTCGCAAATTTCTTATAGAATTTTATATTTATGCATCATTTTACTACCAGTTGTAGTACCTATACAAATCAAAAGTGGCTCGTTTCACAACGAACCACTTTCTCAAAAAATTACTTAAAAAACTAAATTAATCAACCATAAACCTTAACCATTAAAATCTTTTTCTGCTGCAAATATACGACAAGTTTTTGAAACAAACAAGAAAATTACCGTTAAATTTTGTTTATAAAGTGACTTTTAACGCTTTTTAGACATAAAATACGCCAAAAACAACAGTATTTTCACCCATTTCGTCGTCTACTTACAGTTGAAAGAACCCACCAACGAATGTAGTTGAGACCCTCGCACCACGCTCAGCTCGAGCTGTAGTAACGTCGGTTCGATAGATATAAACCCCATCAGAAGTGGATACTGGCAGGTATACATTATTTCCCTCGGTTAAATATGCAAAACGTCGGCCGCCGTTGCCATTATGTACGGGTATGCCCTCTACATCGGTTACCGTCTGGTTCACCAGATCGATGATGCAGCACTTCAGGCTCTTATCGCCCCAGCGATCGTTAGCTGTCTGTGGGTTCAGGGTGCTCACTTCGGCAAACACCAACCCATTGCCTACATAAGCCACGTGGGCTGGCTTCAAGCCACCAGTAAGTTCCTCGAAGTCGAAGAAGTAATCGGCATCAAACTCAGTCTCGCCTTTGTTGATACGCAGAAAACCTGCGTGCTTGGTACTCTGCGAGTAACCGTTAGAGATAGCCGAATTCGACATCACGTACAGGTTATCGTTCTCGTCCTTCATCAAACCGTTAAACGCACCCCACGAGCCACCAGGTCCCACGCGGGTATCCTTCATCAGCTTAACAAACTGCATGTCGGGATAGCTGTAAACAGCCACAAAGCAGGTATCGGTATAAGCCGTCTCAAAGGTCATGCTGTTCATTGGGGTATAAGTTACATAAAGATTGCCACCACTATACATCATACCTGTAATCGAGGGCCAGTCCAAGCGGTCGATAGGATCAACGGCAGTATCAGTATTCTTCGCAAGGATGGCAGCGGTGTTGGCATCAACGGTATAGAAAGTAAGCTGCGAACCGCTCTCCTTGTTGGTAGGCAACTCCAGTCCCACCATCGTGTTGGCATCTACCTGGCAGAATCCGCTCAGCGAATTATCGAACACAAACTCGCCCTGCTCCTTCAGCAAGCCGTCGGCACCACGTACTACGGCTGTGGCGCTGGTAACGCCCATACCACCAATACAGAAGATGCTGTTACCACCCTTCTGGTAGTCGTGATAGCCATTCTGCTCAATGCCCTTACCCACGGCATTAATGGTACCCTCCATCAGGTTATCGGTACTAACCACATAGTAAGTGGTGTTACCATTCGCTGTTACGCCCAGACTCAGAACATAGGGGGCGTTAGGTGTTTCCTGCTCGGCTGCCAGGTCGTCTTCGCACGATGTCAGGACACCTACGGCCATAGCGGCCAATATGATAGAATTTCTAAAGTATTTTTTCATAACTTACTGAGTTTTACTTACTTAAATAATAACGGAACTTTACATTAAATGAGCGACCGGGCTTCTGCAGGCGGTAGTTATCGTACAGCTTGGCATCGGTCAGATTGTTGCACTCGGCCACCACGCTGTAGCGTCCATCGCACAGACTGTAGCCTACCGAGATGTTATGACTCAGCTGCTCTGGAATCACCTTCTTGGTTGCCTTAGCACCCAGACCTGTGAACGAGAGATAGTAGTCGTGAATGTACTGAATGTCGTAGTTCAAGGTGAGACTATTACCCTTGGCACCCAGATTAAAGAACTGGTAATCGGCATGGCCGTTCATAAAGAAATAAGGGATGTTAGGCAGACGCTGACCGTAGGTGATGTTCTCGCTGATGCCATCGCCCACGAAGGTGTTCTGCGACTCCTGATACTTCATCTTGTCCTTGATATTCTGATAGGTGAGATTGCCATTGATGTGGAAGTTGCGCTTGTAGGCATAACCCAGCGAAGCCTCGATGCCACGTGTCTGCACCTTGCCGATGTTATCGTAGCTGGTAGTAGGATTGCTCGACAGGCTTACCCCTTTCAGGATAAAGTCCTTGGTGTCGCGATAGATGTAGTTCACCTCGGCCTGCACGCGATGGGCACCAAAGGCCTGATCGTACAGCAAACCGGCATTCAGGTTGTTACTGCTCTCAGGCTTCAGGTCGGGGTTAGCCTTCTGTACCAGTCCGTCGCCAAACATCTCAACGGCCTCGGGCATACGGTAGGCGCGCTCAAAGCTCACCTTAGCCTGCAGCGATGGCAGTATATAATAGGTAGCGGCGGCACCATAGCCGTAACGCTGCTTGCGGTCGCTCAGCTTCTCCCAGCGCTGGTTCTCAGTAAACTGGTCCATCAGCTTATTGGTCGAGCTGTACAAGCGGTACATCTTTCCAAACACGTTGGCATTCCAACGGTTATAGCGTATCTGGTAGCCCAGACCTGTGATATTCTTCGTCAGCTGCTGGGGCACGTTGTTCATCTCGTCGTCGGGATACATCTCGTCGTTGCTCTTGCGGCGGTTGGCCGAGAACACATTGTTGAGTACCAGCGAGTGGTGATCGCTGATAATGTAGCTCAGGTTGGCATCAGCCTGCCACTGGCGCTCACGGATGGTAGCATCAGTCAGGTAAGCCTCGCCTGCGCTGGTGCTGGCCACATAGTCGCCATACCAGTTATAGCGGCGTGCCAGGGTATCCACGTTATAGGTGTTCACCATGCTGTAGGTGCCATAAAGCGAGAGCGAGAGGCCTGGCAGCAGCAGGTCGTTCTTCTTATAACGCACGCTGGGAATCAGGCTCCAGCTGCGATTCTTCACACCACCATACACAGCATCCATTGTGGCACCAGTCTGTACGTTGCGCTTATCGGCCGAAGCTATAACACCAAACAATAGATAGTCGGCCCACGATTTGCGAACCACACCTGCTTCGAGCTTCAAGCCGTACGACTGGTAGCCATCATTGAATCGTCGCACCCACTCTTCGCCCTCCTGCTTGTTGGTAGAAAGGTTCACGATAGGTGCAAACACTTTATAATCGTTATCTGAATAGTTAGCAAACGCATTGGCGCGCAGCGTAAAGCCACCCTTAGATGTGTAAACGCCATTCAGGGCAGCACGATGGGTGTTGAACGAGCCAACTGAATAGGTTGCATCCAGATAGTTGGCATTGGTGCGCGATACGATGTTAACGGCACCACCCAGCGCGTCGCTACCCAGGTAAACGGGCAGCACACCCTTGTACACCTCGATGCGGTCGGCCATGTTGGCTGAGATATTAGCCAGATTGAACGACGAGCCGAAGTTATCCATAGGGATACCATCGATAAAGAACTTTACCTGATTACCCGAGAAACCGTTCATGGCAAAGCTGTAGTTCGAACCCAGTCCGCCATCCTCGCGTATTTTAATAGATGTAACGGTGTTCAGCACCTGGTTAAGTGCCGATGCACTCTGATACTTAGTAGCCAGATCAACTACCGATATGGCATAAGCCTGCTCGTGCATCTTGCGCGCCTTGGTCTTGCCCACAATCTGCACCTCGTGTAAATCGATAGAATCATGAAGATCGGTCTGTGCCATAGTCTGAGAGCAAAAAGCAAGTCCAGCTACTGCGCACAGCATTTTTGTTGTGTTGATTTTGCGCATTTTTTATTCCTAAATTAATCTTTTTTACCTTAGTATTTTTTCCTTCTTGAAAGCGGGTGCAAAGGTACAACAATTCAGGAATACCCACAATACCTAAAAATAATGAAAAGCCCCGCCATCGCGGCGGGGCCCATCATCACTTCTGTGGAATAATCTCTCTGTAATTACCACTTAAGTGCATAAATGCAAACAACCTTAATAAGCCATCATAATATGCATCAAAATAACCATCTTCAAAGGGTTCGTGCTTAGCATTCCAAAGGGCATCAACAAACTCCTTACTCTTGGCATGCTTACACATGATAGAGGCAGCGGCTACTGTACTAACCAGTCCGATGCTATGGCGCAGCTTGCGGAAACCGCCAGCTTGCAGTATCTCGTTCTCCTCGGGCAGCGAGCCATCCGGGCGATACTGATCCACGAACTTGTCAACGCCCTGCGAATAGAAGAAGTTCTGGATTCGCTCACCATAACCACGCTGCCACTCAGCATCGGCCCCACTCCACTCGTAGTCGAGTGTAATGTTCATGGGCACACGCCACGAGTCGTAGCGGAAGTTGTTGCTACCATTACGGCGGGGCTTCTCGCCTGGCTTGGGCTGAGGCATACCAGGCCAGCGGGGCATCTGCATCTCGCTACCATCATACTGGCACATATCGGCATTCAGTCCTGTAACAGGGTGTGTGGCCTTATGCAGGAACTCGCGACTCTTCTGGGCGCACTCCTTCCACAGGTCGGCTCTGCCATCGTCGGCCCACTTGGCCCATACCTCGTAGAAGGCGGGGATGTGGTACGAAGGGTCGGTATAGCGGTTACCAAAGCCATCAGGGGTAAAGGTGATGAGCTTGGTCTCTGGGTCGATAAGATACATCTTCTGAGGACCCTGCTGCTGGGCACCAAAACCGCCAAAACCTGGGAAACCGCCCTTGCGTGGCTCTGGGGTGTACTCCTTAGGCTGAATGCAGTTCAGAATATGCTGCGCCTCGGCCTTGTAGTTAATACCTGTGTTATCGCCCCAACGGTTCGAGGCAAATATCAGGGCTGTAATAAAGTACAGCTCGCCATCGCTGGCAGCACCTTCGGCATTACGGGTGCCATCGGTCTTACAGCTCCAGGCAAAATAGCCCTCGCGGTTGCCACTCTGGTGCTGCATGTACTTCTTGCTCCAGCGCCACAAGCGGTCGAATATATCTTTCTCGCCAAACTGCACGGCTATCATCATACCGTACGACATACCCTCGGTACGGGCATCGTGGTTCTTAATGTCGGATACATAACCCATCGAGTCGCCCACCTCAAAATACACCTTGTTGGGACCACGAAACACATCGTAAAACACCTCTTTCAGCTTTGCATCCACCTGAGCAGGCTGGTAGCCCATCTCAACAAACACGTTACGGCACTTGGCATGCACTACGGTAGTGGCAGCCATTAGGATAGTGATAATAAATAGTTTTCTCATATAAATATCATAATGTGATTAATTTCTATACTAAATGACGAAAATACGCGCCAAAAGTTTAATATCAAGTGATAAATTTGGTATTTCGGCCGATTTACACTATCTTTGCATCCAAAATTACAAATAAAGGAATATGATTGTTTGTATAGCAGAGAAACCGAGTGTAGCTCGTGATATAGCAAGAATCTTGGGAGCCAACAGCTCGCACGACGGATATATGGAGGGCAACGGATACCAGGTAACGTGGACCTTCGGACACCTGTGCACGCTGAAGGAGCCCGGCGATTATACACAAGCCTGGAAACCCTGGGCGCTTACCCAACTACCCATGATACCCCAGCGTTTTGGCATTAAGCTGATAAACGATAAGGGTATCGAGAAGCAGTTTAAGATTATCGAGGGCCTGATGCAGAAGGCCGATGGTATCGTGAACTGTGGCGACGCCGGTCAGGAGGGAGAGCTTATCCAGCGATGGGTGATGCAGAAGGCCAAGGCCACCTGCCCCGTTAAGCGATTGTGGATTTCGTCGATGACCGACGAAGCCATCAAGGAGGGTTTTGCCAGTCTGAAGGATCAGGGCGATTACCAGCCCTTGTACCTGGCAGGCTTGAGCCGTGCCATTGGCGACTGGCTGCTGGGTATGAACGCCACCCGTTTGTACACACTTAAGTACGGTCAGAACCGTCAGGTGCTGTCCATCGGTCGTGTGCAAACGCCTACCCTGGCGCTCATCGTGAACCGTCAGAAGGAGATCGAGAACTTTAAGCCCGAGCCCTACTGGGTACTGGCCACCGTTTATCGCGATACCACTTTTACGGCTACCAAGGGAAAGTTCACCTCGCAGGAAGAGGGCGAAAAAGCCTTTGCCACCATCGAGGGCAAGCCTTTCGAGGTAACTAAGGTTGAGAAGAAAGAGGGCAAGGAGCAGCCCCCACAGCTGTACGACCTTACCTCGCTGCAGGTGGATTGTAACCGCAAGTTCGGCTATTCGGCCGAGATGACGCTCAACCTCATTCAGAGTCTGTACGAGAAGAAATATACCACCTACCCCCGTGTTGATACGCAGTACCTCTCAGACGATATCTACCCCAAGTGCCCGCAAACGCTCAACGGGTTGTATCAAACTAAGTTCGACGGCGTTCAGCCTTACGCTGAGTTCATCAAGCCCATTGGTGGCAAAACGCTGAATAAGACCAAGCGCGTGTTCGACACCTCGAAGGTAACCGACCACCATGCCATCATCCCAACAGGCGTGGTGCCACAGAACCTCACCGATCTCGAGCGCAAGGTATTCGACCTGGTAGCACGCCGCTTTATCGCTGTGTTCCTGCCCGATTGTAAGTTCTCAACCACCACCGTTCTTGGTGAGGTTAAGGGCGACGAAACGGTTGAGTTCAAGGTTACAGGTAAGGAGATTCTGGATCCAGGCTGGCGCGTGGTTCAGGGTAAAGTGCAGAAAGAGGAAGAGGAGGCGGGGAATACCGATGAAGAAAGAACCCTGCCTACCTTCGTGAAGGGCGAAAGTGGCGACCACAAGCCAACGCTGACAGAAAAGTGGACAACCCCACCCGCTTACTATAACGAGGCCTCGCTGCTGCGCGCGATGGAAACAGCAGGTAAGTTTGTGGAGGACGAGACCCTGCGCGCTGCCATGAAGGAGAATGGTATCGGCCGCCCATCAAGTCGTGCCGGCATTATCGAAACACTCTTTAAGCGCCACTATATCAAGCGCGAACGCAAACGCCTGATTGCCACACCCACAGGTATCGAGCTGATCGACCTGATTCGCGAGGAACTGCTCAAGAGCTGCGAGCTCACAGGTATCTGGGAGAAGAAGCTGCGCGACATCGAGCACCAGAAGTACGATGCCCAGCAGTTTATCGAGGAACTGAAACAGCAGGTAACCGAGATTGTTAACGAGGTGATGACCGACTCAACCAACCGTCGTGTAACCGTACTGTCGGATGCCGACCTGAAGAAGGTGAAATCGCCTAAGGCCGAAGCGGCACCCAAGCCCAAGGCCACCCGCAAAACCAAAGCTGCCAAGCAACAGGAGGCAGCACCCCAAGCCCAGGCTGACGGCATAAAAGAGGGCGATGTTTGTCCTGCGTGCGGTCAGGGTCACATCATCAAAGGCAAAACAGCCTATGGTTGCTCCCGCTGGAAAGAGGGTTGCACGTTCAGGGCTCCACTTGGCGATAAATGATAAAAGGCAGGCAATAAAACGCCTGCTTTTTCGTTTATATGATAGTATGAGAAATTTCGTTGCTTATATATATATAATAATGTGTACCCTGCTGCTTGGTGGCTGTGGGGCCGATCAAGCTGTGAAAAAGGGCGATAAGTTCTGGGCTGTGGGCGAATACTACGATGCCGCTGCCCAGTATCGCAAGGCCTATGCCCAAACACCCAGCAAGGAGCGCGCCACCCGTGGCGAACGGGCCCAGAAACTGGCCGAGTGCTATCGTCGCCTGAACCAGACCAACAAGGCCATCACCGCCTATAAGAATGTGGTACGCTATAAGAAAGCCGACTCGCTCACCCATCTGTATCTGGGTCAGCTGTATATGCGCAACGGAAACTACAAAGAAGCTGCAAAAGCTTTTGCTGTAGCGGGTGATAGCCTGAGGGTGTTGGGTGATAGCTTGCTTCTGCAACTCGCTAAAGTGGGATTGGAATCGGCGCTCAAGGCACCTGCGTGGAAAAAAGAGGGCTCGGCCTATACCGTTAAGCGCATGGACCTGTTTAACTCGCGACGCGACGACTACTCACCTATGCTGGCAGGCGATGCCGACGACCAGCTTTACTTTACCTCTACCCGCAATCAGGCGCAGGGCGATGAACTCAATGGCATTACAGGCACCAAGAGTGCCGACATCTTCTATGCCCAGAAGGATGAGAAGGGCAAATGGGGCAAGCCACAGGTTATTGCTTCAGAACTTAATTCGGCCTTCGACGAGGGTGCCTGCTGCTTCTCGCCTGATGGCAAAGCCATGTACCTGACCCAGTGCCAAACCGACCCAAACTACCCGCGTTACGCCCGTATCATGGTGTCACGTCGTAGCGATGCCGCCTGGAGCAAACCTCAAGAGCTTATCATCTCCAACGATACCACCTGCAGTTTCGCCCACCCCGCTGTGAGTCCCGATGGACAGTGGCTGTATTTCGTCAGCGATATGAGTGGTGGCATGGGCGGACTTGACATTTGGCGCTGCCGACTGCTGAGTGCTACCGAGGCAGGTGTGATGGAGAATCTGGGTGCGCCCATCAACACCCCAGGCGACGAGATGTTCCCCACCTTCCGCCCTAATGGCGATTTTTATTTCTCCAGCAACGGTCACCCCGGCCTCGGAGGGCTCGATATCTATTACATCCCCAATTTTCAATTGTCAATTGTCAATTGTCAATTAAACCATCCTGGTTGGCCGTTGAACTCCCAGGCCGACGATTTCGGCATGACCTTCGAGGGCAAGCTTAACCAGGGTTTCTTCTGCTCCAATCGCGGCGATCTGCGTGGGTTCGACCACATCTACAGCTTCTATAATCCCGAGATTGTGCAAACCATCAAGGGTTGGGTGTACGAGCAGGACGGCTACGAACTGCCCGCTGCCCAGGTGTATATGGTGGGCAACGATGGCACCAACCTCAAGCTCAGCGTGCGTAGCGATGGCTCGTTTGTGCAGGAGATTAAGCCCGACGTAGATTACGTGCTGCTGGGCACTTGCAAGGGCTATCTCAACCATCAGGAGCAGATACGCGTGCATCCCGTTAAAGCCTCGCACGAGTACGTGCTACAGTTCCCCCTGGCAAATATCTCAGCCCCTGTGCTCATCGAGAATATTTTCTATGATTTCAACAAGGCCACGCTGCGCCCAGAGTCAAAAACGGCTCTCAACCAGCTGGTGGTGCTGCTCAATCAGAATCCCAACGTAACCATCGAGTTGTCGGCCCATACCGATTGTCGTGGTTCCGAGGCTTACAACCAGCGCCTGTCGCAGCAGCGCGCCGAGAGTGTGGTGGCCTATCTCATTGCCCATGGTATCGCTGCTGATCGCCTTACGCCAAAAGGTTATGGCGAGAGCATGCCCAAGCGTATAAAAGCCCGTGTGGCCGAAAAATATCAGTTCCTCAAGGAGGGCGACGTACTCACCGAAGAGATGATTAACGCGCTCCCTGAGGAACAGCACGAACAGTGCCATCAGATGAACCGACGCACCGAGTTCAAAGTGTTGCGGACAACTTACGGAATGTTTGATAAGGCAGGAAAACTAATACAAAGCCCAACAGCAGTACCACCGTCCAAGGATTAATTTCAATCTCGGTAGTAGGTGCCGTCAGCATAAACACCTCGATGGTGTTTATCAGCATGTGCTTGCCGCCAGTCATCATGCTTTCTATCATATCCCATCCGCTTATCAGCCAGAATATCAGTATGGCCATCACCACACAGAACATCGTCCAGAGTCGTGTATAGCAACGCACGCGGCTCTCTTTTACCTCAGGCAGGTTCATCATCACCCGCTCGGTAAATCCGTTGTCTTCTATCTGCTGCTGTGCAGCCTGCTCAAACAACTGTTTCAGTAATATATCATTCTTATCCTCCATATCCATTCTCTCTTAAATAGTTAGCCATTTTATCTTTCCCTCGTTTCAAATGCGATTTAACAGTATTTTCGGCAATGCCGGTTATTTTGCTGATCTCGTCGATGGGATAGCCATCTATCAGCTGCAAGGTAATGCACGTGCGTTCGTCAGGTTTCAGTAGCGCCATCGCGGCGTGTACGTCCATCTTGATGTTCGAGTCGCCAGTCTGTGCAGTCTGTCGCATAACGGTTGGCGATTCCTCGATATCATCGGTCTGGCGTTTCGAGCGCACCTGATCGTAGAACACGTTGTAGGCAATACGCATCAGCCAGGTCGAGAAACTGCTCATGCCACGAAACTTGGTAATGTTCACATAGGCCTTGATAAAGGTCTCCTGTGCCAAGTCGTCGCTCAGCTGCTCATCGCCCAGCGTCTGGTTCAAGAAGAACCTGCGCACAGGCGACTGGTACTTCCTCACAAGCTGGTCGAAGGCCTGCTTGTTGTGGAACACCGCCACCTGTGTCACTAATGCTATGTCGCTGATGCTTGCCATCTAATTTTCAATTCTCAATTGTCAATTATCAATTTTGAAGGTAGTTTTTCTCCGGCATTACCAGCCAAAGTACAAAGTAGAATATCAGTCCGCTAAAAGCGGTAAAGAGTGTCAGGAATGCGTAAGCCAAACGTACCATTGTTGGGTCGAAATCGAAGTACTCAGCCAATCCGCCGCATACGCCAGCAAACACTCTATCGTTCGATCTCATCAGTCGCTTATTCATAATTCTGTATATTATTGTTGTTATTAAATGTCTGATTATTATCGCGGTTGTTACGGTCCTGTCGGGCTATATACCACTTACCCAGTCCGATAAAGAATACCAGTGCGCCGATACCAAAACCCACCTCGCCAGCTACGATACCCAGGAAGATGGCCAGTCCCACGCCTGTAAACATCTGTCGGATGCCGGCATTATAGCTTGTGCTGTCCCAGTCGTCGTTCTTACTTTCTTTCAGCAGCGCATCGGGTATAGGCTGTCCGTTCTTGATAGCCATTTCGGCCAGACGGTACTTCTCTTTGCGGTTGCGATTAATAAAGTAGAACACCAGCAGTACAAGGATAACAGGCAACAGGAATCCTACACATACGATAGCCAGGATAGGTATCAGCATGCCCATAAAGGCAGCGCCGTCCATATCTCCAAAAATCCCACTAACCACACGCTCAGTGTCTTCGCCCTCGTAAACCACGTGGTGGCGGTAGCCGCTGTGGTTGTCGTTGTCGTCAGCGTTGGCGTTGTTAGTAGCAGTAGTGTCCGAGTATGCCTCGATGGCATCTTGGTTGTGCTTTACTGTATCGCTCACCTGCTCAGTGCGAGGCGTGTGGCGATGCTTCTGTGCTGTTGCATTAGCGTTTGTGCTAAGTGCGAGCACCATGGCGATTGCGATTAAATACTGTTTCATATCTCCTTTGTTTTTAAATTCTACATCTGTTTGACGTTTCAAAACTAAATTTAGTTGCAAAGATAGTGTTTTTTCTCAGATTTTTTTTAATTTTGCCACAAATTTCGGATATAATGGTGAATTTACCCGCTGATTTCGTAGCAGAAACACGCCGTATCATGGGCGATGAGAGATATAATCGCTTTGTAGGAGCCTTCGACGAAGAGGCACCCGTGAGTATCCGTGTCAATACAAAGAGATATATAAATTGTCAATTATCAATTGCCAATTGTCAATTAAACAAGGTTCCTTGGTGTGCCGAGGGCTATTATCTCAACAATCGCCCTCAGTTCACCTTCGATCCCCTACTCCATGCCGGCTGCTACTACGTACAAGAGGCCTCCTCTATGTTCGTCACCCACATCCTGCGTAATGTTCAATGGTCAATGGTCCGCTCCAGCTCTGCTGGCTTGCAAGGCAAGAATGGTCAATGTTCAATGGTCAATGGTCAATGTTCAATGGTCAATGGTCAATGGTCAATGGTCAATGGTCAATGTGCACTCGATCTCTGCGCTGCTCCTGGCGGCAAATCTACTGCCCTGCGTAGTGTGCTGCCCGATGATTGTGTGCTCATCAGCAACGAGCCCATGGGCAATCGCGCCCAGATTCTATTGGAGAACGTTACCAAATGGGGCGGTCCTAACCACATCGTCACCAACAACTACCCTCGCGATTTCCGTAAGGCCAAGCTTAAGTTCTTCGACAAGCGAAGCGGCACAGCCGGTTTCGATCTCATTCTGTGCGATGTGCCCTGTTCAGGCGAAGGCATGTTCCGTAAGGATCCCAATGCCATCAGCGAGTGGAGTGCGCAGAATGTGGAGAAATGCTGGCAACTGCAGCGCGAGATTGTGGCCGATGCCTGGGAATGCTTAAACCCTGGCGGCCTGCTTATATATAGTACGTGTACATATAATACTAAGGAGAACGAGGAGAATATCCGTTGGATACTGGATACCTACGATGCCCAGGTGCTCGATATCCCTGTAGATCCCTCGTGGAATATCACAGGTTCGCTGCTCCAGGGATTTAATGAGCCCGTTTATCGTTTCATCCCCGGCATCACCCGTGGCGAGGGTCTGTTTGTCTGCGCTTTGCGCAAGGCTGGTTCATTAGAGCCCAAGCCTTTCAATGCCAAAAAGTTGGCATTAAAAGTACTTGATGCCGAATTCGAGAAAAGCGACGTTTGCGTCGATGTCGATTACGCCACAGCACTCAAGTATCTGCGTGGCGAGGCACTCGTGCTGCCTGCCGATACCCCTCGCGGCATCGTCACCATCACCTATCAGGGGCAACCGCTTGGTCCTGCCAAAAACATCGGCAACCGTGCCAACAACCTCTACCCCAAGGCCTGGCGCATCAAGAGCACCCACCTGCCCTCCGAACCACCCGAAGTGCTGAAAAATGTAAAAATTTAAAAATTTAAGAATGTAAGAATTTAATGTTTAATCTTTAATGTTTAATCTACATAAATGAAACAGTATTTAGACATCCTGAACCGCATCCTTACCGAAGGCACCCAGAAGGGCGACCGCACCGGTACAGGCACCATCAGCATCTTTGGTACCCAGAGTCGCTATAATCTCGACGATGGTTTCCCCTTGCTCACCACCAAGAAGCTCCACCTTAAAAGTATCATCTACGAGCTGTTGTGGTTTCTTAAGGGCGACACCAACGTAAAATACCTGCAGGACCATGGCGTTCGCATCTGGAACGAGTGGGCCGACGAGAATGGCGAGCTTGGTCCAGTTTATGGTCACCAGTGGCGTTCGTGGCCCGATTATAATGGTGGTACCATCGACCAGATACAGTATGTGCTCGATCAGTTGAAAAACAATCCCAACTCGCGTCGAATGATTGTGTCGGCATGGAATGTGGCCGAGGTCAACAAGATGGCCCTGCCCCCTTGTCACACCATCTTCCAGTTCTATGTGGCCGATGATCGTCTGTCGCTGCAACTCTATCAGCGTTCGGCCGACACCTTCCTTGGCGTACCTTTTAATATTGCCAGTTATGCCCTGCTGCTGCAGATGATGGCACAGGTAACAGGCTTTAAGGCAGGCGACTTTATCCATACCACGGGCGATACCCACCTGTATCTCAACCACATCGAGCAGGCCAAGCTGCAGCTCACCCGCGAGCCTCGCCCCCTGCCTAAGATGATTATCAACCCCGATGTTAAGAATCTGTTCGACTTTACGTTCGAGGATTTCCAGCTCGAAGGTTACGATCCCCACCCCCACATCAAAGCCGAAGTTTCGGTCTAATGTTATAATGTTATAATGTTTAATGTTTAATCTTTAATGTTTAATGTTTAATCTTTAATGATTAGTATAATTGCAGCGGTGGCTCAGGATAGAGCCATTGGTTTTCAGAACAAGTTAATATATTGGTTGCCAAACGATTTGAAGCGTTTCAAGGCGCTCACTACTGGGCATACCATTATTATGGGTCGCAACACCTTCCTGTCGCTGCCCAAGGGCGCCCTGCCCAATCGTCGTAACATCGTGCTTAGCCGTAGTGTGAGTGCTTTTCCTGGTTGCGATGTGTATCCATCGTTAGACGAGGCCCTGGCTCATTGCGCCCCTGACGAGGATGTGTATATCATCGGTGGTGCCAGCGTTTACCAGCAGGCCCTGCCCCTGGCCGATCGCCTCTGCTTGACAGAAATCGACGATACCCCAGCCGAGGCCGACACCTTCTTCCCTCCCTACAAAGATGAGTGGAAAGAGGCCGCCCGCGAATCACACGACATCGACGATCGCCACGCCCACCGCTACGCCTTCGTAGATTATATTAGAAAAAGTTGATGGTTACTCGCCATCAACTTTTTTAATATGGTATCGCTCGTTCGAGTTATACTCCCTATCCTTATCCTTACCAAAGTACTCCAGCAGATACGTCTTTTCCTCCTCCAGTTTGGTTACACGTATCAGCACTTCGCGATAGGTTACTGCACCGTTTTTCAGGTACGTTTCGTACGCATTAAAGCTCGTGGTAGCCTTATTCTGGCTGTTCTTCACCAGCTTAAAGGCCGACAGGTTACGCATGCTCTGCGCAATATCCACGTACAGACTGTCGCCCTTAAACACGAACATCAGTTCGCCACTCTGCGACAGGTATTTTCCATCCAGTCCGGCCGCCTTAACCCCACAGCAGCCACACATCATCAGTAAAAAGATTATTAATTTCTTCATCATCATATCATGTTATCAATAGTGCACAATCACGTTTTAGTTCACAATGCAAAGATACTAAGAATAAATGAAAGCACCAAAAATATAATTGCAAAAATTGATTAAATTAATCTATCTAATGGACTCACTGTGACAATTGTTACAGTTACAGTTTTTTAGGCGAGCAAATATGCAAAAAGAAAGAATTTTTTACAAAATAAATTACTATATATAATATATATTATATATAGTAAAAATTTAGTTGTTAGTTTTTAGGGCTCATTAAAGAAACTGTAACTGTCACTACTGTAACACTTACAGCACCTTGGTGAATTTAACAATTCATTAACAGTTGACATTTCATAGTATAACGAAAATTCCTTACCTTTGCATCATCAAAATACAGATAGAGATGATACTCCCACGCGAGGGAAAACAATCTTCTACGTGCACGAGAAAAATCTGCCACGTGTGGGCGCAAAAACGCCTTCAGAATAGCAGCAGATTAAAACTAAACAAAAATATTAACAAGCACAAATACCCCACAACAAAAAGAGACCCGCAAACCAGTTCACAGACCTCTCTTAGTGCTTAATTTAATGTTTAAAGTTTAATCGATCTCTTCGTCGGGCTCGTAACCTCCCATTTCGCGGATGGCGTTTTTGAGCATGGTGTACTGCTGATAGAGATGATTAACGGCCTCCTCGCCTTGGGTGTAGTCGTGCATAGGCGACTTGAGGAAGAACGAGAGGAAGCGCTGGATGCCATAACGACCAGCACGGGCGGCCAGGTCGCTAAGCAGACAGAGGTCGAGACATAGGGGTGCAGCCAAGATTGAATCGCGGCACAGGAAGTTGATCTTAATCTGCATGGGATAGCCCATCCAACCAAAGATATCGATGTTGTCCCAACCCTCCTTATTATCGTTGCGTGGGGGATAATAGTTGATGCGAACCTTATGGTAATACTGGGTGTCCTCGTCGTTACCATGACCGTAGAGGTCGGGCTGCACATCGGGTTTCAGGATGGTTTCGAGGGTTGAGAGCTTTGATACCTCCTTGGTACGGAAGTTGGCAGGCTCGTCGAGCACCAGTCCGTCGCGGTTGCCCAGGATATTGGTTGAGAACCAGCCGTTAAGACCCAGACAGCGGGTGCCGATGATGGGGGCAAAACCTGACTTGACGAGGGTTTGACCGGTCTTGAAATCCTTACCAGCGATAGGCATTTTTGTCTGCTCGGCCAGCTGCCACATGGCGGGGATATCGACGGTGGTGTTAGGAGCTCCCATAATGAATGGGGCACCTTCGCTCAAGGCGGCATAGGCATAGCACATGGATGGGGCGATATGCTCGCGGTCGTCGGCCTTCATGGCGGCTTCGAGATCGGAGAGCTGATAGTGAACCGACTCGCACACGGGCACGTAGATTTCGGTAGAGGCTGCCCAGAGCACTACCACACGGGCGCAATCGTTAGCGGCCTTGAACTGCTGGATGTCCTTACGCAGCATCTCCACCATTTCCCAACGAGTGGGCATTGAACATTGACCATTCTTGCCTTGCAAGCCAGCAGAGCTGGAGCGGACCATTGAACATTTCACATTATCGCCATCCAGGCGCTTGGCGTAGTTCTTATCGAAGGCGGCAGGCATGGGCACTATCTTCTCGAGCTCATCGCGAACGGGCTCGATATCCTTCTCTTTCAGCACCTCGGCATACATGGCTGCCTGATAGGCGTTCTGCGGATACACATCCCAACAGCCAAACACGATATCATCAAGCTTAGCCAGGGGCACGATGTCGGCATAGTGCAGATAACGGGCATCGGCACCACGACCAACGCGTATCTTATCGTACTGAGTCATTGAACCTACGGGTTTGGTTAAGCCCTTGCGAGCCATGAGCACACCCGTAATAAAAGTGGTAGATACGGCGCCACAGCCAACTACCAGGATGCCCAGCTTACCTTGGGCGGGGGTTACTTTGTTTTGTGTCATTTCTTACTTTATTTGGTTGATAAACATATCTATGTTTAGTGCGCTGCAAAGGTGCACAAATAAATTGAAACAAGCAAAGAAAACTTAAAATTTTTGCAAAGTTTTACAGCTTTTAAGTGTTTTGTTACAGAAAAATACATTAATTTTGCACCCGATTTTTTTAGGTAACAAATATTATTTATGTACAAACAAGCATTCAACATGAAGCGCCAGCGCCTGGTTTTCCGTCGTTTCGGAAACAAGGGCTACTCGCTCTTTAGTTGTCTGGGCCGCGAGGTGGTTTGCAGCGTGCTATCGGTTAGCACCCTTACCTACGCATCGGCCGAGAGCGTGAGCACACACCCTGTGGTGAGCGACTCAACCGCTACGACAACTGCACGCGAGATGATGCTCGACGAGGTTAGCGTAACCGGATCGAGGGCGCCACTGACCAAGAGTCAGGCTGCGAGAATGGTAACTGTACTGGACCGCAAGGCTATTGCGCAGGCGCCAGTACAAAGTGTAAACGACCTTTTAAAGTACGCTGTAGGCGTGGATGTTAGGCAACGAGGACCCATCGGTGCCCAGACCGACGTGTCGATTCGTGGCGGCAACTACGAGCAGATTACCATCCTGCTGAATGGAATCAACATCTGCGACCCGCAAACAGGGCACAACGCCTTCGACTTTCCTGTAGACATCAGCGACATAGTGCGCATAGAGGTGCTTGAGGGACCTGCAGGGCGTGTGTATGGAACGTCGAGTCTGGTAGGAGCAATCAACATTGTGACGAAGCCTACCCTACCCTCTGCCGTGCATGCCGAAGCAGGATCGTATGGCTATGCCAATGTGGGCGGACGTGTGGCTTTTGGCGGCAAAACCAGCCACAGCCTGTCAGGCAGCTATACCCGAAGTGACGGCTACAGCCGCAATAAGGCTGGCAAACTGAATGCCGACTACAAAAGCGGAAAGGCTTTTTACCAGGGACAGTACGACGACAACGACATACGCGTGAACTGGCATGCAGGTATAAGCGTAAGGGATTTTGGCTCGAACACCTTTTATGGCGCCAAATGGGACGACCAGTTTGAGCACACACTGAAAACCTACACTGCCGTAACAGCCGAGAACAAACAAGGGCGCCTGCACTTGAAACCAACCATATACTGGAACAGATCGCAAGACCGCTTTGAGCTGTTTAGAGATGCACCCGATATCTACCCATTTAACTACCATCGCACGGATGTGTACGGCGTGAATCTGAACAGCCACTTTGACTGGGTTGCAGGGCGCACAGCCATAGGCGCCGAACTGCGCAACGAAGACCTTGTGAGCGGCAATCTGGGCGAGCCACTATCGCGCACACACCATATTCATGGTACCGACCGTAACTACGAGTACGGTCTGAACCGCACCAACATGAGCTTTGTGCTGGAACATAACATACTGCTTGAGCGCTTTACCCTTTCGGCAGGCGTGGTGGCCGTAAAAAACTCGTGGAACGAGATGAACATGCGTCTGTATCCAGGCATTGATGCCAGCTACCGTATTGGCAGCAACTGGAAGGTGTATGCATCGTACAACACATCGCTACGCATGCCATCGGTTACCGAGCTGTACTACTCGGTGGGCGGGCATAAGGCCGACAAGCACCTGAAACCTGAGGAACTGGCGGCCGTAGAGGGCGGACTGCAATACAACTCGTACCTGGTTGACGCCAAGCTGAGCGTGTATCGTAACCACTGCAAGAACCTGATTGACTGGATCAGGCGCAGCGATGATGTGGATGCACCATGGGAATCGGTAAACTTTACCAAGGTGAACGCCACTGGTATAGAGGCCACACTGGCCCTGAACCTACAGGAGATGATGCCTGCACAACACATACTGAAACGCTTGCAGGTAGATTACAGCTACATTAACCAGGATAAGGTGGAGACCGACGGCATACAGAGCCAGTACACGCTGGAGTATCTGCGACACAAACTGGTGGCACAGTTACAGGCCAACCTCTGGAAGCGCTTGCATGCAAATATAAGCTACCGCATGCAGGACCGCACGGGCACCTACACCAACGCCGACGGCGAGATAACCGAATACAAGCCTTACGGCATAGTTGACGCACGACTGAGTTGGAATGCCGATAACTACACGATGTATGTAGAGGCTAACAATCTGCTGAACAAAACGTACGTTGACTTTGGCCACATACCACAACCAGGCAGATGGTGGATGGCTGGATTTAACATCCAACTGTAGTTAACGGAAACTGAACAGGAACCTGAGCTTGGGGCTGCGCGACAAATCGCCAGGATTGCTACCCGGACAGCCCTCAGGAACCTGAAAACCCTTACGGGCATAGTAATCCTTCCAAAACTGGGTTACTTTGCCCGTTTTATCATGGAACGACATGGGGATGGGCTCGAATATCAGCTGGCCATCGGCATCAAGATAATTCTTCTGCACCAACTCGCTACAATAGAATTCGTCGTCGCTAGGCATGAACATAAAGTCGTAAGGGCGACCTAAATACTGCAGGGCACGCTGAACGGAACTTGCCACGCCAATGGTATCTTTTAACCGAGTGGCGATGACCAGCGAATCGCGACGCACCAGAAAGCTATCGATAGGCGTTAGCACTACGCCCTGGTGGATAGCCTCGAGCACAAAAACACTATCCTTACAAAAATGCACCATGCCAACATGATCGATAGCCAAATCATCAACGCCCTGGGTAACTTGCGTGATATGATTACCCTGAGCAGAAATGCAAAACAGGAGGTCGCCCTCCTGTAATTGCTGTGCCATGTTCTGAGCAACGCCCTGCAGGGATATTGTCAACAACAGGCATAAACTAAATATTGTTTTCATGCTAAAACGCATCAACCTTTAAGCTTAAACGAATTTTCGATGCTGCTGAGCTCGGCTACAAAGGCCTTATCAATCTTAAGGCGCTGCTCGACGGCATTGCAGCTGTGGATAACGGTAGAGTGATCGCGACCGCCGATGAGCTGACCAATACGCGACGAAGGCATCTTGGTGTGCTTCTGAGCCAGATACATAGAAATCTGACGGGCCTGCACAAAATCGCGCTTGCGACTCTTGCTGAACACACTCTGCTGACTTACGCCATAGTGGTTACAAACCTTATCAAGGATATCGTCGATAGTAAGCGGATGGTTGTCGACCTTAACTGAACGCTTAATCACACGCTCGGCCAACTTCATATCGATGTTAGAGTTGTAAACAATCGAGTAAGCCATCAGCGAGTTTACCACACCCTCCAAGTCGCGTACGCTGCCATTAGCAGTCTGGGCGATATACTCGATCACATCTGCAGGAATCTTCAGTCCGTCGCGCTTACACTTAGCGTTCAGGATATCTACACACAACTGCACGTTGGGCTTCTCGAGCTCGGCAATCAGTCCGCAGGCAAAACGGGTAAGCAGGCGGTCCTTAACACCAGTAAGATCTACTGGGGGACGGTCGCTGGCCAGAATAATCTGCTTGCCGATACGGAACAGGTGATCGAAGATATGGAAGAAAGTATCGAGTGTTTTTGGCGAATTTACCCACTCCTGAATATCGTCGACAATCAGTACGTCGATACTCTGATAGAAGTTGATGAAATCGTTCGTGGTATTCTGACGTACAGAATCGGTGAACTGTACCTGGAACAGACGGGCACTTACGTACAGCACGCGCTTGTTAGGATAAAGCTCGCAGCACTTCAGTCCGATGGCGTTGATGAGGTGGGTTTTACCGCAACCTGAAGGGCCATAGATAAAGAAGGGGTTGAAGGTGGTTTTACCCGGGTGCTCGGCGATAGAGAGACCAACGGTACGAGGCAGCTTGTTAGAGTTACCCTCGATATAGTTGTGGAAACCCTTCTTGGTGTCGAGCTGGGGGTTGAGCTGCTGCTGACGGGGTGCATCGAGCACATTGGGCGCCTTGTTAAGATGCTGGCGGGCGGGTACGGTCTCCAAGCTGGGACCCTCGCTCTCAACATCGGTTGTAACGTCGTGACCCTTAGCAGTAGCGGCCTTAACCTCAACGATTCTGTAATTGAGTTTTACATTGGTACCAAACACTCGCTCTAATACCTTACTTAATAATCCAACGTAGTACTGCTCCAAGAACTCGAATACGTATCGGCTTGGAACCTGCACCAGAACCGAACGGTTCGCTTCGTCGAACGACTCGAACACGATTGGTGCAAACCACGTTTTGTACTGCTGCTCTGTAACGTTAGCCTGGATGAGACGAAGGCAGTCGGCCCAGAGCGCCTGATGATTATTATTCATTTGGCGAATGTTATATTTTTTAAATTTTATCAAACTTATTACAAGACTTAGGCTTGTAGAGTTTATTGTTGTTTCCGAGTGCAAAGGTAAAACAAATTTTTGAAACTTGCAAATGTCCGATTTTCCTCAATGTGTGTACACAATTTGTAACTGCTTAAAAACGTGGTAGTTACGGTGTTTCACAGAAGTAGTACCAATTTAGCGCACTTGTAAACGTACCAAACCCTGAAAATCAGGCACTTACGCGTGTGCGAACACACAAATAATAATGGCCAAGGTACAAAAAACGTACCTATGGCCAAAATTTGTTATTTAGACAAAATCTATTTTACTTATCTTTCTTGCCGAAAACTGAGAAGTGAACATAGCGTTTTGGATGTTGCTTTAGATCAAGCATCAGCGAGTCGGCATGCATCATGGTGCTGTTCAGGTTGTAATACAGACTGGGGTCGCGCATCAGCAGTCCGAGGGTACCCTCGCGGCTGTTCAGGGCGGCAATCATCTGCTCTACATTCTTCAGCGTGGTATTAACGCTGGTCATAGTAGCGGCAAAATCCATGTTGCTGATATCCTTGGTAATCTGGTTGGTGTTAGCCAGCACGCCATCGGCATTCTGCAGCATCTGTGGCATCTGACGGTTGAGCTGTGCTGTGAGCAGGCTCAGATCGTGCGAGGTGCGCGTCAGGTCGGCAGTAATCTGATCGACATTATGCAGCGAGTTGGCGATGGCAGGATCGGCCAACAGGGTATTTACGCTGGCCAGGATAGAGTCGAGCTTAGGCAGCATCTGCTGTACGGCTGGAATCATATCGGCAGCCTTACCCATAGCACCTACCTGCTGACTGCCTGTGATGGTATCGCCAGGGGCCACCATACCGTCGGCAGCATTACCCAGCACCAGCAGCACTTTTACATTGCCCATCAGGTCGGTAGCAATCTCGGCACAACTGCCCTTGGGCACACTCAGTTCGGTATCTACATCGATAGCAGCCACAATCTCGCCTGTGTTCTGATAGTCGAACATGATTTCCTCGACCACACCTACACGGTAGCCGTTGGCAAAGATAGGACTGGCCACCGAGAGGCCGCTTACATCCTTGAACTTAACGTAATATTTGTTGTCGCCAGAAAACAGCGTCATTCCCTTTAGAAAGTGCAAACCAAAATAGAGCACCAACAGAGCAGCAATGGCCACCAGGGCAATCTGAATTTCTTTCGAAAACTTTTTCATATCTTATAACTTATAATTTATTTCTTTGATTTAAACTCGCGGATAGCCGCATTCACATCTACACGCTGACCGCCCTTGAAGGCAATGATAAACGCCTCGGGGATGGTGGCAGCCACCTGCTTGCGCAAGCGGTAGATCTCGTTGTAATCGGTTGATGCGCCAACGGTGTACTTGTACATACCGCCATCGCGATACGAATCAACATCGGTAAGACCCTTAAAGCGGGCATCGCCAGCCTTGAGCTTGCTGGAGCTTGAGAGTATCTGCACCTTAAACACAGGGGCATCGTTGCTGGCAGCTGCTGCAGCAGGCTTGGGCTCGGCCTTTGCAGGTACCTTTGCCTCTACTACGGGCTTTGGCTCGTTAACCTGGCGCACCTCTACGGGTTCAACCCTGGCCTCGGCTACCGGCTCCTGCGGCTCCTCAACCTGCGCATCGGGCAGTGGGGCCAAACGGCGCTCTGGCTCAGCCTCTTCAATCTTCTTATAAGGGATGGTGATGTTACCACCATGACGCTTACGATAGTTCAGGAAGGCATTGAACATACCTGTGGCATACAGGGTTTCGGCACGGGCCGAGTTCATAAACTCCTCCTCGTCGCGGGTTGAGATAAAGCCCAACTCCAGCAGCGCACCAGGCATCGACGAGAGTCGCAGCACAGCCAGGTTGTCCTGCTGGGCACCCATATCCTGGCGGCCAGTGGCCTGGCACACGTAACGCTGCATGTACTTGGCCAGCTCAACGCTGTTCTCCATATTCTTATCCTGGATAAACTCAAACATGATATCGCTTTCGGGCGAGTTAGGATCGTAGCCATGATAGGTTTGCTGGTAGTCCTTCTCCATAAAGATAACCGAGTTCTCGCGCTTGGCCACCTCCAGGTTCTGCAGCACACCAGTCTGCTTGCCTGTACGCTTGCTGCTACCTAAGGTGTAGGTTTGGAAACCACGTGCCACCCTACCCTTTGGCAAGGCATTGATGTGGACAGAGATAAACAAATCGGCCTTGGCCTGATTAGCAATCTCGGCACGACGGTACAACTCTACAAACTTATCGGTTTTGCGGGTATAAACCACTTTTACATCGGGACAGTTCTGCTCAACCATACGTCCGAAGGCCAGCGCAAACTTCAGCGTGAGGTTCTTCTCCTTAGAGACTGCACCCACGGCACCCGTATCGTGACCGCCATGACCGGCATCGATCACCAACGTAAAACCATTTTTACCAGCTGCCTGGGCCATCATAGCCCCTCCCAGCAGCAACACACATAATATATATCTTAACCTAATCACGTTCCTAACCAATCTTCAATTTTTTAATTTTTAATCTTTAATGTTTAATCTTTAATGTTTAATGTATAATTCCACCCCTGCGCCTTTGCTATCGGCCCCCATCGGCGGATTCTTCTTGGTGATACGTAGATGGATGCTCGACACCTGCGGAAACTGCTCATGGATGGCCTTTACGATGCGACCTGCCACATGTTCGAGCAGTTTTGAGGGGATGTCCATCTGCTGTTTTACCAACTGGAACAGTTCGGCATAGTTCAGCGTGTCGGCCACATCGTCGGTTTCCATAGCCCCCTGGATGGGATAACCCACACGCAAGCTAACCAAAAACTCGCCTCCAACCTGTGACTCCTGGGGCATCACCCCATGAAAGGCATAAAAGCGAACCTCGTCCAGATATATGTAACTTTCTATCTCCAATGTATAATGTTTAATCTTTAATGTTTAATCTTTAATGTTTCATGTTTAATCCTCCATCTGGAGTTCCTCCTCATCGTGGCAGCCAGGAGCGTACTTCTTCAGTGCGCGCTCAACACCTGTTTTCCAGGTATTGATACTCTCATCCTTGAGCGAAAGCGAAGCCACCAGCTTGATGACATGTTCGATAGGCATGCGATAACGCAGCACACCTGATATCAGTTTAGCGTAGTTCCAGTACTCGGGGTTGAACTTCTCAGAGAGGCCCTCGACGGTGGTTTTATAGCCACGACGGTTCTCGAACTGGAAATCGTAACGCTTGGTGCCATCGGGGTTAACCTGCTTAATGATTTTACCCGTGGTAACGGTTTTGGGCAGCACAATGCCATCCTCGTCGTCGGCCAAGCCTGTAAATATCTCGTAAGGGTAGCCATTCAGCAAGCCTACCAATGCCACCCATTTTTCGCGGTTATTCTGGAAACGTACCACGTCGCACTCCAACACCTCAGGACGCACCTCGGTTACCTCCGGTCGGGTGCCCAACAAGAAGATATCGAATGCCTGATTGGCCAACGTAAGCAGCAATTCGGCATCATCGGCCTTAACCGATTTGAGGCACTGGTTAAGGATGCTGGCCACACGCTCCTCGGACAGAGTAGCATCGCTGTGCTGACCTATGGCTGTGAGTTCGTGAGCAATACGCTCAACGAGTTCACTACGCAAGTTTTCTTCCATATCAAACTATTTTTGCCTGCAAAGTTAGATAAATTTGCCGAATTATTTGTATTTTTGCAACCAAATAATACAAAAAAGAAGATTTTTATAAGCAAAATTAAGAGATATGAAACATTTATTGACACGACGAACCATCAGAAAATACGCCCAGGAGCCAGTGAGCGACGAGTTGCTGAACCGCCTGATGAACGAGGCCGCACGCACCCAGACCATGGGAAACCTGCAGCTTTACAGCGTGGTGGTGACACGAAGCGACGACATGAAAGCCAAGCTGGCACCTGCACATTTCAACCAGCCCATGGTGAAACAGGCGCCTGTGGTGCTTACCATCTGTGCCGATTTTAACCGCACCAGTTTCTGGGCAAAATGTCGCAAGGCCGAGCCTGGTTACGACAACTTCCTGTCGTTTATCAATGCGGCTACCGATGCCCTACTCTACACCCAGACGCTGTGCAACCTGATGGACGAGGAAGGCTTGGGCTACTGCTACCTGGGTACCACCGTGTATCAGCCCCAGCAGATTATCGACGTGCTGCAGTTGCCAAAGCTGGTGATGCCTGTGGCTACGCTTACCGTGGGTTGGCCTGATGAGGAACCCGCCCTGAGCGACCGATTGCCACTTGAGAGTTTTGTGCATCAGGAGACATATCAGGATTATCTGGGTGCTGATATCGACACCTATTATAATTATAAGGAGAACCTGGAGGAGAATAAGAACTTTGTTAAGATCAACAACAAAGAAACGCTGGCGCAGATATTTACGGATATCCGCTACACGCGCAAGGACAACGAGGCGATGTCAACCACACTCCTCCAAACCTTAGTACGCCAAGGTTTCCTTCCCCACACTATCCTGCTGCAGAAAATTTAGGCACGGATTACACGGATTAACACGGATTTTTTCCGTCCTCGCGATTTTAATTTTGGCACGGATTAACACGGCTTTAATAAATTAAAGACACGGCTTTAGCATTGTAAACTAAGCCGTGTCTTTTTTTATAAAAAAAGCCGTGTTAATCCGTGCCTAAATATATAGCAAAATTACAATCTCTTACTCGAGTGTGATGGGCTTGTACTTTGGTACGAGTGCCTTCATGATGCACCAACCAATCAGGTAGGCTACAGCACAGATACAGAATACTACCATGTAAGCAGCAGGCTTGCCTTCGAAGCCGAAGAACTGGAAGGCGGCACCCTGATTGGCTGCCCAGGTAAAGAACTCACCCGAACCCATGTTGATGGCCATTGAGCCGAAACCACCAGTCATGGTACCCAGACCAACGATGGTACCGATGGTGCTCTTGGGGAACATGTCGCCGATGGTTGAGAACAGGTTGGCACTCCATGCCTGATGACCTGCACCCAGCAAACCAATCAGGATAGCTGGCCACCAAGCGCTATAAGCACCAAGAGGCTGAGCCAACAGACCTAATACTGGGAAACAAGCAAATATCAACATGGCACGCATACGACCCAGATAGGGATTCATGCCCTTCTTATCAACAAAATAGGTAGGCAGATAACCACCACCGATACTGAGAACGGTTACAATGAGGTAGAGCGTAAAGATGAGCGCAATACCCATAGCCGAGTCAGAGGTATAGCCGTACTGGTCGCTGAAGTAAGCAGGTGCCCAGAACAGGAAGAACCACCAAACACCATCGGTCATGAGCTTACCTACGAGGAATGCCCAAGTCTGACGATAGGTAAAGCACTTGAGGAATGGGATAGCCTTCTCCTCCTTCACCTCGCCGCGATCCTTCACCTCTTCAAGGTCGTTGTCCTGCTCAATGTAGTTCAGCTCGGCCTGGTTCACAAACTTGTTGCTGCGTGGCTTTTCGTACAGCCACATCCACAAGCCCATCCAAACATAACCCAGCACACCGATGATGACGAATGCCATCTCCCATCCCCAGGCACGGGCCAACAGGGGAATAGTGGCAGGAGCAGCCAGCGCACCTACCGATGCACCACTATTAAAGATAGAGGTAGAGAAAGCACGGTCCTTCTTTGGGAAGTACTCGGCAGTGGCCTTGATGGCAGCGGGGAAGTTACCTGCCTCGCCCACAGCCAGAATCATACGGCATGAGAGGAACAACCATACTGAGATGGTGGCAATGGCCACAGCGGCATCGCTACCAGCCTGCACCATACGCAAAGCCTCGATGCTGTCGTAACCCTCGATATTCATAGCTACCCATCCGCAGCCTGCATGCATCACAGCACCTGTGCTCCATACAAAGATGGCGATGAGATAACCTTTTTTAGTTCCCATCCAATCGATGAACTTACCCGAGAACAGGTTGGCGATGGCATAGAACAACGAGAACAAACCCGTAATCTTACCATAGTCGGCATCGGTCCAATGGAAATCAACGGCGATAAAATCCTTCCAAGTTAAAGAGAGAACCTGACGGTCCATATAGTTTACTGTGGTTGCCAGGAACAGCAGCGCACAGATAACCCAACGGAAGTTGGACATTTTTGTAGTCTGTACTGGTGTCATATTATCTCAAATCTTTAACCTCGATGTTATCTTTATCGTTATAGTTCAAGTTCTCGCCTGCCATACCCCAGATAAAGGTATAGTAATAAGTGGCCGAAGCGCAGTGGATGCTCCACTCAGGGCTCATGATGGCCTGCTCGTTCTTGAGCCATACCACACGGGTTTCCTGGGGCTCGCCCATCACATGACTGATCTGATGACCCTCGGGCAGATTGAAATAGTAATAAGCCTCGATACGGCGACCATGGGTGTGAGGTGGCATGGTGTTCCATACGCTACCCTCCTGCAACTGGGTCAAACCCATCTGCAACTGGCAGGGGCCCTCCTCAAGGGCGGTATTTACAATCAGCTGGTTGATGGTGCGCAGATTACTCTCGGCCTTGCTGCCCAGAGGCTTCTCCTTGGTACCAACAATCACAGCCTTCAGGCTCTGTACCTTACCATTCTTACGACCATCGAGTGTAACCCACTGTGTTTTATAGTGCTTGTGGGCTGTAGCCGAGTTAAGATAGAACTTAGCTGGGTTGCTGGCATCCTTTGAACGGAAGATAACCTCCTTGTTGGTGTCGATATCGTTACCCTTCTTGTCCTTACCCAGCCAGCCGCGACCCACGTAAAGGGCCTCGCTATAGCCAAGTGGATACTCCTGACCATCGACGATAACCACGCCAGGACCACCAGTATTAATGATACCCAACTCGCGGTTGCGCATAAAATAATCAGCACGCAGCTGGGGATGAGTCTCCAGTTTCAGATCCTTGTTAACTGGCATAGCGCCTCCGTAGATAAAACGATCGTAGTACGAATAAGTGAGGTTAATCTCATCGGGCGCCATCACCTTCTCCATCACAAAACGGTCGCGCAGGGTCTGCGTGTCGTAATGCTTCACGTCGGCGGGGTGACAAGCCGTCTGGAACGTCATGTTCTGCTGGCCAAAGGCCGTCATCAGATTTCCCATAAGCATCAAAGTAAAAATAGATTTCTTCATATTGTTATTAATTAATAATTTTGCAACGGACTACAGGACTTCATGATTCTTTTTTTCGTCCTCAATAATGCGCTTGCGGTTGAACCACATCATAGCGGCAGTAAAGACAGTAAGCACGCCCAGACCTACCCACTGCAGGTTGTTAACGCACTTGTAGATAGTCCAGCCAAACAGGCTCGAAGCAAAGTCGAGCGCACCAGCCTCGAAGCCCTCAGGAATCTTGGCGGCGTTATCGCCCGTCTGCTCAAACACAGTATGGGCGGCCTGCGTAAAGGCGGGGGCCATATCGGTTACAAACCACAGGCCGATGGCCAGCGCCACCAAACCTACGATAAACGTCTTAACCACGTTACCCTTAGTGTAAGGCAGCACCATCACAAACACATAGAACATGCCAGCCAACGAGGCCAATGGCAGGAACTGGTTGCCTGGCAGGATAACGGCCAAGCCCAGAGTTACAGGGATGAGCAGCAGCGATACTACCAGCGTGGTGGGATGACCGATGACCAATGCTGGCGACATGCCGATATATACCTTCTTACCATTGAACTTCTTCTTAACCACCTCCTGTGTCTTCTCTGAGATAGGCATCAAGCCATCGATAAACAGCTTGGTGATACGTGGGATGAGCTCCATCACAGCACCCATGGTAACACCCAGGAACAGGATTTTCTTAATATCCAACTGAGCCAAAGCACCAATCAGCGCACCTACGATAACACCCAATACCAGGGGCTCGCCCAGTACACCAAACTTCTTTTTCAATCCCTCGGCATCGATATCCAGCTTTGAGAAACCAGGAATCATATCCAAGCCCTTATTAACGAGCATGGCAAACGGGGTGAAACTCTGCACAAAAGGCTGCGGGATAGAGATGCCCTCCATACCCTCGTAATAGCCCTGGAACTTAGGCGCTGTAAGGTCGGCCATTACCAGCGTGTTGATATAGCATACGATAGCGGCGAAATAGCCCCATGCCAGACTCTGATCCATCACGAAATAGGCTACGGCACCAATAAAGGCAAAGTGCCAGTAGTTCCACAGGTCGATATTAACGGTGCGGGTGGTTTTGGTGATGAGCATGAGGAAGTTTACACCCAGACAGATGGGGATAATGAGTGCGCCTACAGCCGTGTTGTAAGCCACAGCAGCTGCTGCCGGCCAACCCATATCGAACACGCCGAGCTGGAGGTTGTACAAACGCGAAATCTCAGAAAGCGGATCGCCAAAATTGTTTGTCAGCAAGGCGGTAACAATGCCCAGTCCAACAAATCCTACACCTACGTAAAGTCCTGACTTCAAGGACTTTCCGAATTTTAATCCAATACAAAGTCCAATAATAGTAAACAGTATGGGCATCATGACCGATGCACCAAGACTGATAATGTAACTGAATACTTGTTCCATTGTTTTTAGTCGATTTTTGGTGCAAAGATACACATTTTTGCCGAACAACACGAGAAAGCGAACGTTTTTTTTACTCAAACGTTAACGTAAGTCGTCGTGCAGGTCAACCCATGCCTCTTCGTCGGGTATCACAATCACAAATCGTGAGCCGTTGGTATAGGTGGCATCCAGCTTCAGCTCGCCTCCAATCAGGCGCACCAACTGGCGGCATACTGGCAAGCCCAAGCCTAAGCCCTCGCTAAAGATATCACCCTTCTCGAACGTATCGAAAAGATTCTTGCGAACACTCTCACTAATACCAGGACCTGTATCCTCGACAAAGAACATCACCTTGAGTCCATCGGTCTTTACCGACAGCTTTACATGGCCCTCGGTAGTAAACTTCTTGGCGTTAAACAGCAACTCGTTCAAGGCCTTGGTAAGATAGTCGCGATTGGTTTTAACCGTACGTGTATCATCCACCTGCACATCGGTAGTTAAATCGATGGTATGTGGCGGGCGCGAGGCATAGATATCGGCCACATGCTGAATCAACTCCTTAATACAAACACGCTCACGGGTATCCACCTTTACATCCTTACCGGCATTCGAGGCTACAATAAGCATACCCACCATACGACTGATGAGAATGGCGTTGGTTTGCATAGTTTCTGTAATATTGCCGAGCTCCTCCTGAGGGATGCTCTCGTAATCGTCGCGCAGCACCTGGGTAAAGCCGTTGATAATGTTGAGCGGCGTACGTATCTGGTGGGTTATATCCTGCAAGAACTCGTTCTTCTTCTCGGCGGCCTTATGCGCCTGTTCGTTAGCCTCGGCCAAATCCTGGTTCATCCGCTCGGCCTCCTCGTTGGTTTGCTTCAGGTCCAGGATATGACTACTCAGGGCCTGTTGCATCTCAGCAAAATTATTCTGCAGGCGACCTATCACATCCTTACGCCTACTGAAGCTGATGGCCTCGTGGAAGTGGCCGTCGGTAATGTAGCTGATCTGGCGGGTCAGGTCGTTAAGCGGCTGCACCATCATCGACACCACATTGAGGCAGAATACCAGAATGAGCAGCAAACCAAACGTAAGCACAGGTATCAGAATGTAGAGCAGTTTGTTGTAGCTCACAAAGATATCGCTCTCATAACAAATCAGCGCCATGCTCCACGGGGTTTTGGTGAGCGACTGATAAAGCACCACGCAAGGCTCGCCGTTCACCTTTACGTTGAGCATACCCTTCTTGCCGGCTATCATCTGGTGACCAAGCGAAATCAGATCCTGCTGCTTGGTGGGGTCGGCATCGTTGAAGATGGTACGACTCTTAAGCTTCGTGGTATCAGGATGCACAATATACTGGCCATCGGCACCCAGCAACATGACATACGATTTAGGATACGGCTTATACGACGATATCACCTCCGACAGCCAGTCGATGGCCAAGTCGGTTGAGATGACACTCATCAGACGCTTGTGGCGATCGTACATCGGCACGCAGTATGACACAATCATATCGTTGAAATCAGTCGACTCTACACCCTGCAAATCCTCGGCATAAGCCTCAACCCAGCAGGGTTTGCCTAAGGTGGCGGCTGTGCGATACCAAGGTTTGTCGAAATAGTTGTAAGGATCCTCGATCTTAGCCACTACCGTATCGGCATTTTCAGGATTATAGGCATAAACTGAGAAATAGCGGCCACGATCGGGGAAGAAATCGGGCGACATAGCCACCGAACAACCATCGAAGTTAGGATTCTGCCCTACTACCAATCGGATGTAATTAAGCAGCGAGTCGGGGCGTATGTCGTCGCCCAGATGCCATACGGCAGTACGGGTGGCAGTCTCCACCTCGTTCATCAGCTCGTTTACACGCTCGGTACAATTCTTGAGCTCAAGGTTGGCGCGCTCCATAGCCTGCTGCTTTACCAGCTGGCGCGAATAGAGGAACAGGGTGCCGATAGAGAGTGTGAACACCACTACCAGGAACAAGAGGATGCCCAAACTGAGTTTGAGCGACAGCTTGCGTTTGATGCGATTCAATAATATACTCATGCCTCTCCCTCCTCTTCTTGATTTTTAGTTGCAACTTCGAGCAGTTTGTCCAGCAACTGAGTAACAGTAAACGTATGGGCATCAACCTGATTGGCCAGCTCTACAATCTGCTCGTGCGGCATCTCATGATGATGCTGGCGCACCTCGGTTACCAGTCGCGATATCTCGTTAACGGGCTCGTCCATCTGGTCGGTCATGTTCTGCAGGAATACCATCTTCACCCTATCAGCCTCGGTCTTATGCTTCTGAGCCTCGGTAAGCAGCCAGTTCTGCTCAACCAGCATCAGATTCTTGTGGTCGATCTCGTCGAGGTGATGCCTGATGGATTGTTGCATGGTAATAAAACTGTTGGCCAGAACACCCACCTCGTCCTGGCGGTTACTGGTCTTGATAGGCACATCGTAATGACCGCTCTTAATCAAACGGGCCGACTTCTCGAGAGCGCGCAACGGGTGCAGCTCGCGATGGATAAATACTGAGCAGAACACCACGATAGCAACCAGAGATAGCAGTACTACAGCAAACATCAGCGGAATCATCGTGTTGTAGTTACCCATAATCTCGTCCTCGGGGCATGCCACCGTAATCTCCCATTTGGTTTTCTCGAAAGGCTTATAAGCTAACACACGGGGCGTACCGTTCAGGCTGAGCTGCTCGGTACCACTCTGGCCGTTCATCATCTTATAGGCTGTTAAGTTGTACTTCTCCTCAGGATACTGCTCCATCAGCGTAAACATGGCGCGTGGGCGCAACAACGAGGTATCGGGATGGATGACAAAAGCTCCCGTATGGGTCATGAGCGAACCTGTTACATAAGGTAACGGGCGCTGCTCGTAAATGATTTTCGTCAACCAATAGATAGAGATATCTACACCATACACACCTACTACCTTACCATCCTTGTGTATAGGCATGGCGTAGGTGATAATAGGCTCATCGTCGGTTCGGTAATCCTCGCGGGGCTCTGTCCACATATTCTTATCGTGGGTCATTGGCTCCTCGTACCACTGCTGGTGCAGATACGAGTCGTGAGCAAACTGCGAGCTCCTGACTACCTTTCCCTTCCATCGGTGATAGTAAATCATATAATCCTTTTCGCCACGATCGGGGAAGGTGCCAGGCACAAAGGCGGTGGCAATACCTATAATCGTGGGTTCGTTGGCCAGTATCTGCTGGGTGTACTTCCCAATCTCGAGCGTGTCGGTCATGTTCTGCTCTACCCACCAATGCGTCTGGCGGGTTATCACCTCAATCTCGTGCAACTTCTGCCCCACCGCTATCTCAAACTGATCAAGTATATCCTCGGCCTTACCCAGCGATTCGTCGTGAACCGCCTGGCGGGCATAATAGAACATCAAGGAGAAAGTGGCGGCAAACAATATTGACACGAACAATACCACCCACAAACTGAGCTTTGCAGATAGTGATTTTATGATGGTATATAGAAAGTTCGGTTTCATTGTTCCAAAATTAATAGAAGATTGTTTGGGTACAAAGATACAAAAAAAATTAATACAACCAAACTTTTTACCATATTTTTACAAAAAAAGATCGGAAGCCCGCATCACTGCGAGCTCCCGACAATGGACTCTATATATGAAATATTGTGCTGGGTATTATCAGCTTACACGCAAACAGAGCATGGTTAAATCGTCGTTTGGATCGGCTCCGTTACGATGGGTGTTAACCTCGGTCTGCAAACGGTTAATCATCTGGCGGGCCGATACAAATGGAGTATAGCGCAGGATTTCGAGCAAGCGCTCATCGCCCAGCTGCTTCTGCTCCAGGTTCTCGGACTCGTTCAAACCATCCGAGTAAACCAGCAGGGTGCGGCCCTTGATACTCTCAATCTCCTCGCCAATATACTCTACCTCGGGCCACAAGCCAATAGGTGCGTTAGGCTCGATGGTAAGGAAATCGGCAGCCTTGATGCCACAATCAATGATAGGAGGATTATGACCGGCATTACAGAAACTGAGGTGACCATTATCGAGATCAAGCAGACCGACAAACAGGGTTACGAACATACCATTGATATTATCGTCGCCCGACAGTTCCTTATTCATGATATTACAAATCTGGGCGGGCTGCAGGTGCTCATCGGCCAAGGTATGGAACAGGCGGGTTACCTGAGCCATAAACAGCGAGGCAGGAATACCCTTACCACTCACGTCGCCAACAGCAAAATACAACTTGTTATGGTCGAACACGTAACCATACAGGTCGCCACCAACCTCCTTGGCAGGCTCCATATAGGCAAACATATCAAGCCCGTGGTGCTTGGGGAACTCGTGAGGCACCATACTCATCTGGATATCGCGCGCAATCCGCAACTCGCTCTCGATACGCTCCTGAGCAGCCTTCACCTCGGCCAAACGGCGACTGTGACGACGGTTACGAACGGTATAGCTAGAGAAGAAGCCTACCATCAGCACAATGAAACCCGACAGGCCCCAGGTGCGCTGCTGGATAATGTGCTCTTCCTGCTCGATAATCTTCTCCTCTTTCTTCAGCGAGGCATAGATATGACCCAGCTGACTACCCTCGTCGTGCATGTACTTAGTCAGGGTGGTATCAAGGCGCTCGCAAATCATAGCAGCCTGCACGTAAGCCGAGTCGCGCATACCTGCATTCAGGTTGGCTTCGAACTTAGGCAGATAGTACTCGTGAATCCAGTCGAGCGAGATGCTGGGGCTATAAACAGCCAGCGCCTTATCCAGACTCTGGAAGATGATAGCAGCCTCGCGGTAGTGGTGGCTGGCCGAGAGATAGAAGGCGCGATTAAGGCGACCGATAACGGTGTGAGCCATATCGCTCTTCAGGTATTTATTGTAAGCCTCAGCAGCTTCATCAGGTCTACCCAAATGCTCGAGCGCAACAGCCTTACATATCTGAGCACCAGCAAGATAGCCCTCAACAAACTGTGTTGTGGTGTGAGGCATATCCTTAAACTCGGGCGACTTGTAATACTCATCAACCGACTCCTCGCAACGCTCCACCCAAGGCAGCACACGATCGTACTGACCGCTGGTGGTGTAGGCACGGATGATAATCTCGAACAGCTCGAAATGGCGTGGATACCACTCGGCCAGTCGCAGCACACCATCCTTCATCTCGTTAGAGAGATCGAAGTACTTCCGGAACTGCTTTTCAGCCTCGTCATAGTCGCCTGTCGACACCATACCGTCGCCCACAAAGGTTCCTAAGCGGATATAGCTCTCGAGGGCAATCTGGTCCTGCAGCGCCTCGTCGAGCGAGAATCGCTGCATGGCATCAATGGCTGTAAGCATCGAAGTCTCGATATGACCCTGATAGCGCAGAATCATCGTCAGCTCCGAAGCAGCATAAATCTGGAACAAACGCTCCAGCGAATCCTCAGTACCATCCTTCAGCATCTCACGGAAAATGGGAACGGCCGCGTTAAACTGGTGATGTTTACTGCAAAGAGGGTAAGCGTGATAGAACTTGCGGCAAAGGTCGGTAATCTGTCCAGCCTCGTACAAGCTATCACCACGTTGTTCCATGCCCTCCACGTTGTAGGGAGCAAGCAATGTGTAAAGAACATCGTCCTGAATCTGATAATCGTGTTGGTTGTCACATGATGTAAAGAATAGCAGAACTCCTGAAAACAATAAGGCCACTGCGGCCATCATACATTTTAATCTCATAAATTTTTGTTTGGTGTTGGTGAATAAAATTCCCTTTTTGGTGTTGGTGTTACTGAAAACAATTCATTTTTGTGGCGCAAAGGTAAGCATTATATTTGGTACTACAAGCGCCTGTTAATTAATTTTAAGGAAACCATTTTTGGAGTTTTGGTTTTATGGATATGAGCTGTATAAAAATAAGTCCCACAACACAGGTTGCAGGACTTAAAATATAGTATTACAGAGGGTTATCGCGCCAAGAAAAACTTGCGAAACTCGCTCTCGAAATTAGGCGTCAGGAATCCGCGCCCCATCGCCAGACGTATCTCCTGGATGCTCCAGAACCTACCACCATCAAGCTCAGAGGCCGAAGGGGTAACAGGACCATCGTAAACGGTGCGATGTACATATACCAATTCGCGCTCGCGTGCACTCTCAAATACGTACATTCCTACCCGCTCGGGCTTAAAGTCGGTCATACCAAGTTCCTCGCGCACCTCGCGCACCAAGGCCTGCTCTGGGTTCTCGCCATAATCTATATGACCGCCCACGCTGGTATCCCACTTGCCTGGCTGAATATCCTTCCACTCAGGGCGGCGCTGCAGATACACCTCGCCCTTACTGTTAAACACATGCAGATGCACCACAGGATGCAAAAGACGAGAGCCACTATGGCACTCGCCTCGTGTGGCTGAGCCGATAACGCTGCCGTCGTCGGCCACCACAGGGAATAGTTCCTCACTATTATCGCTCATCACCACTTATTATTTGTTGCGATAAAAAACAAATGGTGTGTCCTTGCTAAGATATGAGGTAAGCTTATCGTCCATATAGATGGCACCCTCGATAATCTCCATCGAGAACTCCTTAGTGCTGGTGTTATAGATACCGCTTGAATAGGTGTTGGTAGAATAGAAAGCCACCTGTACCTTGTGCTCGCCATCGTTGAGCTTAACAGTATATTTTGGAGCCTTGGGGTTAATGAGCCAGTAGATAGGCGAAATCTTCATAAAGCCAATGTAGCAATCGATGTCCTGATCGGGACAAGCCTGAAGGGCAGCACGCAACTCCTTACCCTGAGTACTTACGCTATCGATATTGTGAGCCAGCAAACGGGCGGGGAAATCGTGAATGGTCATGGTGCTATCGGTAGAGATAGTCCAGCTGAGCTCCACTGAATCTACGTTATTCACATCCTTCTGGGTGGGAGCCGAATAATACACCTTACCAAGATGAGTGCCACGAACGGCATTCAAACAGGTAGCAATCTCGCCTTGAGTAAGGTTCTTAACCTCACTGCTATCATCACCAATACACGATGTTAAACAAACAGCTGCCATGCAGCATGCAACAGAGAAAATTTTTAATGCTTTCATTTTTTTACTTATTGTTTTTGTTTTGTGATTTGAATTGTACACACTCTAAATGCACTACAACCCAAAATCTTGCATCACTAACCGTTAATAATATTTAATTCGTCGTTTTTTTAGGTTTCGACCCTGCAAAGGTATATTGTTTTTGCGAAAAACACGAAACTTTAATCAGAATATCAACAAAAAAATGTATTTTTGCACCATGATATTCTATTTTACAGGCACAGGAAACACCAAATGGGTGGCCAAGCAGATTAGCGAGGCCATCGGTGAAGAGCTTTATTACATCCCCGACTTGATACGTAAGGGACAGTACCAGTTTGAGTTAAAGCAGAACGAAACCATCGGCTTCTGCTTCCCCACCCATGGCTGGCAACCACCCAGAATCGTACGCGAGTTTATCAAAAAATTAATTATCAATTATCAATTGTCCGCTCCAGCTCCGCTGGCTTGCAAGGCAAGAACTGTCAACTGTTACTGCTGGGCGCTGACGACCTGTGGCGACAACATGGGCGAAACGATGACGATACTGAACAAGGATTTAGCCACTATCGGCTTGCAGGCCACCACGCAGTTTGCCGTTGTGATGCCCGAGAGCTATGTCTGCCTGCCGTTTATGTACACGGATACTGAGGAGAAAGAGCACGCCAAGATAAACCAGGCACGAAAGATGCTGCCACATATCATATCGGTTATACGCGAACGCACGACGGGTGTTGAGGAGTTAGTAAAAGGCGGCACTCCCCGACTCTACTCGTACGTGATTGGTGCTTACTTTAATGCCCGCATGGTAAACGACAAGAAGTTTACGGTTGATGAGGATGCGTGTATCAAATGTGGCAAATGCATAAAAGTGTGCCCTGTAGATAATATACAAGGAACACCGCCCGAGTGGATTCACAACGGACGGTGTACCTCTTGTTTAGCCTGTTATCATTATTGCCCCGTGCATGCCATCAACTTTGGCAAGATTACACGTAAGCGCGATCAGTACTACTTTAATAAACGCGGGGACCAAAAATCTTAGTGCCCACACGTATCATGGTTGAGCCTGTCTGCAGGGCGATGGGATAATCATCGCTCATACCCCACGAACGCTCACAAAACGCATCGTCGTCGGCAAAATACTGAGCCTTCACCTCGTCGAAGAAATCGCGAGCAGTCTGCATCTCCTGGCGAATCTGCGCTTTGTCATCTACAAACGATGCCATCATCATCAAGCCACAAATCTGCACATGCTGCAGCTCGCGCCACTCGCCAGCTGCCAACAGCTCGCGACAGGCATCGAGTGTAAGACCGTACTTGGTAGCCTCCTCGGCAATATGCAGCTCGAGCAGCACCTTGATACGGCGACCACACTTTTCGGCCTGCTTGTTAATCTCGCGCAACAACTTGAGCGAGTCAACAGCCTCGATCATCGTTACATAAGGTGCAATGTACTTTACCTTGTTGGTCTGCAAATGGCCGATAAAGTGCCATTCGATATCCTGAGGCAGCGACTGATGCTTCTGGCGCAACTCCTGTTCGTGACTCTCGCCAAACACACGCTGACCCTCCTCGTAGGCTGCCTCGATATACTCGTTAGGGTGATATTTAGAGATAGCCACAAGGCGAACACCTTGTGGCAATGTATCGAGCACCTCGTGCAGATGGGATTTAACGTCGTAATCCATCATCGTATCGTTTGCGTTTCTTACTGCTGCTCGTATTCGGGCTTATCGTTCTTTTTGCCGTACTCGTAAACGTCCATCAACGTTGTCTCGGCTACCGACGCAACCACATAATCAATCATGGTACCGCCCATCACCTCGTCGATATTCTTCATGGCACCGTTCATCGAACCTGCCTGAACCAGGTAGTTAACGGTTGAACGCTTCTCCTTCTCAGTCTTCTCATCGATAGTGATGAACTGGAGCTTAGCCTTGTACCACTTATCGGCAATGTTATCATCGGTAAAGAATACCTCTTTGTAAGCTGCTTTCTTTATATCGGCCACCTCGAACTCGCCGCTGATATACGACGACATCTCCTCGGTGATGCGAGTCTCGGCCTCGCTGAAACTCAGGGCGTCGACTACATAATTTTCGTTTACTTTCTTCTGCAAGCCGTCCTCGGTTACCTTCTCATAACGGATCTTGCATTCAAACCACGTTGCTGTTCTACTTCTCATTTCTTTTCTGTTTTATTCTTTTTTATTCCCATATAATCTTTGTCCAGCGCCTCCATTTTCTTGGTGGTAAGCTGGTCGATAATCTCACTGGCAATGCGCTGCGAGCGCTCGTTACCCAGGTTGCTTTGCTTGGCAAGATCCTGTTCGGCCTTGGCCAACTCCTGAGTCATACTACGGCTGCGCGCCATAAAATCCTTTTCCGAAAGGTTCATCTGCTTGTTGTTATAAACCTTCGATAGGATGCGGTCGGCCTCTTTGGTAAACTGCTTGCGGAATATCTGCTCGGCCTTGGCCTGATACTCCTTCATCTCCTTCTCGTCGATAGTGAGCGAATCCTTCATACGCATCTGCCTGGCCACGATATTGGCGATGGTAGCCGAATCGGCATCGGCACCCAAGCCGTAAAGCAGGTTCTCCTCGTCGAGCATATCATCGGGGATAGGCTCCTCAACGGCCTTTACGTATTCTACGTCCTCGGGCTGGGGCAACATATAGAAATAGCTACCCACAATGGCCAGCGCAATAGCAACTGCAGCAAAACCCACCAAGGCTGTGCGGCGCATCTGCTTGCGACTGATGAGCGCATGGTAGAAATCGTGAACCGACTGATAACGGCGGTCGGGGTCCTCGGCTGTGGCCTTAGTGATAATCTGGCGCCACTCGAAAGGCAGACCGGCTGAGTGATACAGCCACACCACAAACTTGGCCATCGAGTACACATCGGCACGGGCATCAATCTCGCCACCAGCCAAAACCTCGGGCGCTACGTAATCCTCAAGTCCGTCGTACAGTATCTCCTGATCCAACTTGGCATAGAACGAACCATGACAAAGCAGGCGGATGGTAGCATCGTTTTTGCGAGCCAGCACATTACAGGGGGCAAAACATACATGGTACACGCCCTGCTCGTTAAGCTGATGGGTGAGTTCTACCAGATCGCGCAACGTGTTGTTGGCAAAATCCTCGCGCGCCAAAACAGCCGGATTCTCGTTCAGCAGCTGCTCGAAAGTAACAAAGTTACCCACCTCAACCGCTATGGCATAAACACCGCCGTCGCCCTCGTTGGGCACAAAGTGCAACTGGTGCTTATCCTTTACCTTATCCATATCGGCAGCCTCGGTACGCACACAATTACTAAAGGCGACATGATCGGCCACCTCGTCGTGGAACTCCACGAAGTTAGAGTACTTTCCATCGATCAACCGCTTGTAGAAGTAACCGTAGGGAAGACGGACTTTCGTGGTTTTTCTAACGTCACGCGTTTCTAATAATTCCTCGAAATTCATCGTAAGCTCACAATTTTGCTGCAAAAGTAAACAAATAAATCGAAAAAAAGCACGATTTAAAAATATTTTAGTAACTTTGCACCGCAAAATAATGAAATAGTAAATTGTCAAATCGTAAAATAGAAAGATGCCTGAGATATCAGTTCGCGGACTAGAGATGCCCGAGTCGCCTATCAGAAAACTCGCCCCTCTCGCTGTAGCCGCTAAGAAAAGAGGTACCAAGGTGTACCATCTGAACATCGGTCAGCCTGACCTGCCAACACCGCAAGTAGGACTCGACGCCCTGAAGCAGATAGATCGCAGTATCCTGGAGTATTCACCCTCGCAGGGTTATCAGAGCTATCGCGAAAAGTTGGTAGACTATTATGCTAAGTACAATATCAACGTAACAGCTGATGATATCATCATTACCAGTGGTGGTAGCGAGGCGGTGCTGTTTGCATTCCTGAGCTGCCTGAATCCTGGCGATGAGATTATCGTACCAGAGCCTGCTTACGCCAACTATATGGCCTTTGCCATTTCGGCAGGAGCCAAAATCCGCACTATTGCCACTACCATCGAGGAGGGTTTCTCGCTCCCCAAGGTAGAGAAATTCGAGGAGCTGATTAATGAGCGCACACGCGCTATTATGATATGTAACCCCAACAACCCAACGGGTTATCTGTACACACGCCGCGAAATGAACCAGATTCGCGACCTGGTGAAGAAGTACGATCTGTATCTCTTCTCCGACGAGGTGTATCGTGAGTACATCTACACTGGCTCGCCTTATATTTCGGCTTGCCATCTGGAGGGTATCGAACAGAACGTGATCCTGATCGACTCAGTATCTAAGCGTTACTCAGAGTGTGGTATCCGTATCGGCGCCCTGATTACCAAGAACGCTGAGGTACGTAAGGCCGTGATGAAGTTCTGTCAGGCTCGCCTCTCTCCCCCACTCATCGGACAGATTGTGGCCGAGGCTTCGCTGGATGCCCCTGAGGAATACTATCGCGACGTGTACGACGAGTACGTTGAGCGCCGTAAGTGCCTGATCGACGGACTGAACCGCATTCCTGGTGTTTACTCACCTATCCCTATGGGTGCTTTCTACACCGTAGCTAAGTTGCCTGTAGATGATGCCGAGAAGTTCTGCCGTTGGTGCCTGTCGGAGTTTGAGTACGAGGGCGAGACCGTGATGATGGCCCCAGCAGCCGGATTCTACACCACCCCAGGTGCAGGTATCAATCAGGTACGTATCGCCTACGTATTACAGAAGAAAGACCTTGAGCGCGCACTTATCGTACTGCGCAAGGCACTCGAAGCTTACCCTGGACGAGTGGATGAGGACTAAAAATTGAAGGATTGAAGTTTTGAATTTTCCTCTATACATAGCCAAAAGAATATATAGCGATCAGGGCGACAAACGAAAAGTGAGTCGCCCAGCTATTCGTATAGCCACCATCGGCGTGGCTATCGGACTGGCTGTGATGATAGTAACGGTAAGCGTGGTACTTGGTTTTAAGCATACCATCCGCGACAAGGTGGTGGGCTTTGGTAGTCATATCCAGGTACATAATATCATGAACTACAACGGTTCTGATCCTCACCCTATCTGCGCCAACGACAGCTTGATGAAGGCTGTTGGCAAGTTGCCAGGTGTGGCCAAAGCCGAACGCTTCAGCATGACGCAGGGTATCCTGAAAACCGACGAGGATTTCTTGGGAATAGCCATCAAAGGTATCGCCGAAGAATACGATACCACCTTTCTGAGTCAGCACCTTATAGCAGGAAACATCACTTCATTCAGTGATAAAACAAGCAAGTATAAGTTGCTGGTTTCCAAGATGATAGCAGACAAGATACGCCTTAAGGTTGGCGACAAGGTATTTGGCTATTTCATCGATAATCAGGATGTTCGCACGCGTAAGTTCACCATCAGCGGCATTTACCAGACAAACATGACGCGCTTTGATGAGACGCTATGTTTTACCGACCTGCATACCGCCAACAAACTGAACGGCTGGACCGATAATCAGGCTACTGGTATTGAGGTGCTGGTGAAGGATTTCGAGAAGGTGAACGAAACAGCCAACCAGTTTATCGACAACATTAACCGCACCAGCGACGAGCAGGGCAACTCGCTCACATCCGAGACCATTTACGAGTTGTATCCACAGGTATTCTCGTGGTTGGAGCTGCTTGATATCAACGTATGGATTATCCTGGCACTGATGGTTTGCGTGGCAGGCTTCACAATGATTAGCGGTTTGCTCATCATCATTCTGGAGCGCACACAGATGATTGGTATCCTGAAGGCCTTAGGCGCCCGCAACAAGACTGTTCGCCACACGTTCCTGTGGTTCTCGGTATTCATCATCGGTCAGGGATTGTTCTGGGGTAACATTGTGGGTATCGGCATCGTTCTGCTCCAAAAATACACAGGTTTTATCACCCTCGACCCACAAACCTACTATGTGAGCGAGGCTCCCATGGAGCTGAATCTGCCATTGGTAGCACTCATCAACATAGCCACTTTGTTGATCTGTGTGTTTGTGCTGATAGCACCAAGTTACTTGATTTCGCACATTCATCCAGCGAAATCTATGAGATACGAGTAAATTTTTAAAAAATTGCACAAAAACATTTGGTAGTGTGCAAAAAATGAATTACCTTTGCACAAAATTTCAAAAATTGTGCAGTTTTAATGAAAGAATTTAGCAGTTTTAATGCTTTAATACAGAAAGCGATTGTAGACAACTGGAATCAAGATGCCCTTACTGATTATCAGGGCATCACGCTTCAGTATCACGACGTTGCACGCAAAATTGAGAAACTCCACATATTATTCGAGAACAGCGATGTAGTAAAGGGCGACAAGATTGCCATTTGCGGTCGCAACTCTGCCCATTGGGCTGTTGCGTTCTTAGCTACACTCACCTATGGTGCAGTTGCCGTACCCATCCTGCATGAGTTTAACGGCGAGCAGATTCAGAATATTGTGAACCACTCAGGCGCTCGTCTGCTGTTTGTAGGCGATTTTGCGGTTAAGACTATCGACGCTGAAGCCATGCCTGCTTTGGAGGCTATCTTTAACTTGCCCGATTTCTCGCTTCACGTATCGCGATCTGAGAAGATCACATACGCACGCGAACATCTTAATATGATGTTTGGTAGCAAGTTCCCCAAAGCATTCCGTGCCGAACATGTAAAATACCATGAGGATACGGCCGAGGAGTTGTCGATGATTAACTACACCAGCGGTACAACGGGCTTTTCGAAAGGCGTGATGCTGCCCTACCGCGCTATTTGGGGTAACGTAGAGTTTTGTTTGCGAATACTTGGTCGCAACGTAAAGGCCGGCGACAACATGCTGAGTATTCTGCCTATGGCACACATGTATGGTATGGCCGTTGAGTTCCTGTTCGGATTCTGCAACGGTTGCCATCTGTTCTTCCTTACTCGCCTGCCGAGTCCAGCTATCATTGCCGAGGCGTTTACTACCGTTAAACCCGCATGTATCATTACCGTTCCGCTGATTATCGAGAAGATAATCCGTAAAAATGTATTCCCCAAGATACAGAACAACCGTATGCGACTGCTGCTGAACATGCCAGTAGTGAGCAAGAAGGTTAAGAGCCGCATTTGCAACGAGGTATATAACGCCTTTGGCGGCAACCTGTACGAGGTGATTGTAGGTGGAGCCCCACTCTCTAAGGAGGTTGAGGAGTTCCTGCTCTCAATCGGATTCCCCATCACCGTGGGTTATGGCACTACCGAGTGCGCCCCACTGATTTCGTTCTCAGACTACCACGACTTTATAGGCGGATCGGTTGGACAACCTGTCGACCGTATGGAGGTGAAGATTCTGAGTTCTGACCCACAGAACGTGGCTGGCGAGATTGTTACCAAGGGTACCAACATGATGTTAGGTTACTACCTGAACGATGAGGCCACACGCGAGGCTATCGACGAAGAGGGTTGGTATCATACTGGCGACTTAGGCACTATGCTGCCAAGCGGACACATCTTTATTCGCGGACGCTCGAAGAACATGCTGTTGGGCGCCAACGGACAGAACGTATATCCAGAAGAGATTGAGGACAAGTTGAACACGATGGCTATGGTTTCAGAGAGCATCGTGATTCAGCGTGGAGAAAAACTGGTGGCTTTGGTTCACCCTGATCAGGACGAGGTGGTAAGCTTCAGTCAGGAGGAGTTGGAACACATCATGGAGCAGAACCGTCAGGAGCTTAACAACATGCTGCCTGCTTACAGCCGTATCTCGGCTATCGAACTGCATGAAGAGGAGTTCGCCAAGACACCAAAGAAGAGTATAAAACGCTACCTATATAAGAATAACTAACAGCTTATGGAACATATACCTAGTTTTAACGCTCTGATTCAAAAGAGCATCATTGATAATTGGGATCGCGACGCGCTGACCGATTTTAAGGGTCAGACACTGCAGTTTCATGACGTAGCCAGAAAAATCGAAAAGTTGCATATCCTTTTCGAAAACAGCGGCATTCAGAAGGGCGATAAGATTGCCCTCTGCGGTCGCAATTCATCACAATGGGCTGTGGCCTTCTTAGCCACACTTACCTACGGTGCTATTGCTGTGCCCATTCTGCACGAGTTTAATGCCGAGCAGGTACACAACATCGTGAACCACTCTGAAGCCCGCCTGCTGTTTGTGGGCGACCATGTGGCTACCATCATCGATCCCCAAGCCATGCCAACACTCGAGGGTATCATCAACAACCCCGATTACTCACTCATGATTTCGCGTACCGACAAATTAACCTACGCGCGCGAACATCTTAATGAACTCTATGGAAAGAAATTCCCCAAGTACTTCCGCAAGGAGCATGTACATTATTATATGGAGGAGAGTCCAGAGGAAATGGCCGTTATTAACTATACCAGCGGCACAACAGGTTTCTCGAAAGGCGTTATGCTGCCCTATCGCGCACTCTGGTCGAACTTCGACTTTGCCGTGAGCGTATTGGGCAATACCATCAAGGCTGGCGATAAGGTTATCTCGATGTTACCAATGGCACACATGTATGGTATGGCATTCGAATTCATATTCGAGTTCCTGTACGGTTGTCATGTGTACTATCTGAACCGTGTACCTTCGCCCGCTATCATCGCACAGGCTCTGGCTGAGATTCGTCCACGTATCGTTATCGCCGTACCTCTCATCATCGAGAAGATTATCCGCAAGAAGGTATTCCCAAAGATACAGAACAACCGTATGCGACTGCTACTGCAGATGCCTGTAATCTCAAAGAAGGTTCGCGAGATGATCTGTCAGGAAGTGCTGAAGGCCTTTGGTGGCAACATGTACGAGGTAATCATTGGTGGTGCTGCCCTGAACCAGGAGGTAGAACGATTCCTGAAGCGTATCGACTTCCCCTACACCGTAGGTTATGGCGCTACCGAGTGTGCACCTATCATCTGCTATCGCGACTGGCATACTTTTGCCCCAGGTTCGTGCGGACGTGCAGCCCTGCATCAGGAGGTAAAAATTGTATCACCCGACCCACAGCGTATTCCTGGTGAGATTCTCACCAAGGGTCCAAACGTGATGTTGGGATACTATAAGAACCCTGAGGCCACAGCCGAGACTATCGACCGCGATGGATGGTACCACACTGGCGACCTTGGTACAATGGACGCCGATGGAAATGTGTTTATCAACGGACGCTCAAAGAACATGCTGTTGGGTCCTAATGGACAGAACATCTATCCAGAGGAAATCGAGGACAAGTTGAACTCGATGACCATGGTGCTTGAGAGTGTGGTAGTACAGCGTGATAACAAGCTGGTAGCTTTGGTTCACCCTGATATGGACGAGGCTAAGAATATGGGCTTCTCAGAGGAGGATCTGAAGAACATCATGGAACAGAACCGCAACGGTTTGAACGAAATGATTCCTGCTTACGAGAAGATCTCTGAAATCGAAATCCACGAAGAGGAATTCGAGAAGACACCAAAGAGAAGTATCAAACGCTACCTCTATAAATAATTAGGCACAGATTACACGGCTTTAATAAATTAAAAACACGGCTTAGTTGCAAATACTAAAGCCGTGTTTCTTTATATAAAGAGCTGTGTAAATCCGTGCCAAATATTATTCATACCAATAGTAATACCAATAAGTACCAAAGTACTGGTCTTCTACCTTACCCTTCTGTTCCATTTTGTTAGGATACTGGCGGCGCAGTTCGCGGAAGTTTTCGTAATCCTCGTCTAACACGGTGTTACGATAAACAGCCACAGGCTTGGAACGCAGATGACCATAGAGCACCAAGGCCTCGCGATAGTGCTTAGGCAGACTATCGTTCAGGGCGTAATACTTACCTACCTCACCAGCAAATTTATCAATCTGCTTATCGATAAGATACCCCGACAACTGATAATCGGCTACCACCTTACTGGGTACAGTATTCTTACACAACACATGGTGCTGCACCAACTCGAGATAATGCATGGGTTCCATCTGATAGGCAGGAGCTGCACCCATGAACTTATACACGCTGTCGACAGGATATAATAATAAGGTAGAATGTCCATCGGTAGGCAGAATGCTCTTACTGTTACCACACACCTTATACTCGAAGAGTTTATCGCCTATGGCGTCCTTACGAGCCAACGCCTGCATACGTAACATCACCAGATGCTCATCGCACTCTAACGACTTTTTACCTGCGGCCAACGCGCCATCCACATCGCCCTCGAGCAAACAACGTTCTGCTCGCATACGATAATGGAACACAGCATTGGTATTGCCGACACTAACCGTCAGAACCATAAGAAGTACCATGATAAGCAAGTTCATCCACATGGAACGCGACAGGATGTGGGGATTTGGATCATCGTCGAGCTCCTGCAGTTTGGTAAAGAAATAGGTGCATCCACCCCAAAGTAAGAGATAAACAATGATAAGCCACCACGAGAACATGTGCGTGATACCACCAGCTGGATCGGGCACAATATCAGTAAGCATGCCCAAAGCCAACATAGATGGGAAATAAGTAAGCGCATAAAAGCTCTTATTAAGGTGTGTTACCTTATGAATAAGGTGCTGGAGCAGATAAAGCACAAAGGTGATGCCTACAGCACCCACCAAACGATTATAATGCGTAATACCATGACTGAGCACATGCTGCGCCATCATCAGCAGATCGTTCTGGAAATAATACAACCAGCACCAAGAGAAGAGAATAAAAACGATAGCGCACACAACGCGTATGGTTATGGCGCTACCTTCTTGTTTCTTTTTACGATAATTCATATTTTAAATTTTCTTCAACACAACGGCTGAACGAGCCGGGATATAGAGTTTGAGCCACTCCTTATGATCGGCCACATAAAGCGGGTCATAGTTCGTGAAGTGGGTAACGGTGTCGTCGGCAAAGCCGTTTCCACCAAAGTCTTTCGAATCGGTATTCAGAACCACCTTATACGAACCGGTGGGAACTAGGAAGCCATAATCGGTATAGCTACGTGTGGGCGAGAAGTTGAACACAAATACCAAGTCGCCACGCATAAAGCAGAGCACCTGGTCACCATCATCGTGCCATATCTCAGTAACAGGTGTAGCCTGGAAGTTACGTACGCTCTTAATCACCTTCAGCATCTCGCGATCAAAGTCGCCCAGCCAATGGTAGCAAAGTTCCTTGTTATCTACCAGATTCCACTGACGGCGTGCGTACTTATAACTCCAACCATTACCCTCGCGTGGGAAGTCGATCCACTCTGGATGTCCGAACTCATTACCCATAAAGTTCAGGTAGCCACCATTAATGGCAGCAGCGGTAACCAAGCGGATCATCTTATGCAGGGCAATACCGCGCTGGGCAATATCGTTCACATCCTTCTTAGCAAAGTGCCAATACATATCGGCATCAATCAAACGGAAGATAATGGTCTTATCGCCAACAAGTGCCTGGTCGTGACTCTCGCAGTACGAGATAGTCTTCTCATCAGGACGACGATTCTTAACCTCCCAGAAGATTGAGCACACATTGATATCCTCATCGCGCACCTCTTTAATCGTCTTAATCCAGTAATCGGGGATGTTCATGGCCATACGATAGTCGAATCCATATCCACCATCCTCGAACTTAGCTGCGAGGCCGGGCATACCTGATACCTCTTCGGCGATGGTGATAGCGGCAGGATTTACCTCGTGTATCAGCTTGTTGGCCAAGGTGAGATAACAGATGGCGTTATCATCCTCGTGACCATTAAAGTAATCACCATAACCACCAAAGGCCTCACCCAAACCATGCGAGTAGTAAAGCATAGAGGTAACGCCATCAAAGCGGAAACCATCGAACTTAAACTCCTCGAGCCAGTATTTGCAGTTAGAGAGCAGGAAATGCAGCACCTCGTCCTTACCATAATCGAAACAGAGCGAATCCCATGCCGGATGCTCGTGACGATCGCCTGGGTAGAAGAACTGATTAGGATCGCCAGCCAGATTGCCAAGTCCCTCAACCTCGTTCTTAACAGCATGCGAATGCACGATATCCATAATAACTGCCACACCATTCTTATGAGCAGTATCAATAAGCTCCTTCAACTCCTCTGGAGTACCAAAACGACTACTTGGTGCAAAGAATGATGATACGTGATAGCCGAATGAACCGTAATAAGGATGCTCCTGAATGGCCATCACCTGAATGCAGTTATAACCATCCTTGATAACGCGTGGCAACACATTATCCTTAAACTCCTTATAGGTACCAACCTTCTCGGCATCCTGTCCCATACCTACATGGCACTCGTAAATGAGCAAGGGGTTCTTCTTGGGTTTAAAGTTCTTTTTCTTGAACTCGTATTTCTCCTCAGGATTCCAAACCTGAGCTGAGAAAATCTTTGTATTCTCGTCCTGAACCACACGACGGCACCAAGCGGGAATACGCTCGCCTTCTCCCCCATTCCACTTTACTTTCATCTTGTAAAGCTGACCGTGTTTCAGGGCCTTTTCGCTGAGTTTCAACTCCCAGTTGCCCGTACCCTCGATACGCTTGCAACGGTACTTCTCGTTCTCCTGCCAGTTATTAAAGTCGCCAATCAGATAGATATCGGTAGCGTTAGGAGCCCACTCACGGAACACCCAACCCTTTGACAACTTATGCAGACCAAAATAAAGATGACCAGAAGCAAACTGACTCAGCGTTTTCTTGCCATTCTGTGTGAGCTGGTTCATCTTCCAAACAGCATGGTCGTGACGTCCACGGATAGCTCCCTCGAAAGGTTCCAACCACGAATCGTTACGTACCAAGCCGATATGTTCAGGCTGTGTAGGAGCAGCTTTCTTGGCCGAGGTCTTTTTGGCTGCCGGTTTCTTGACAGATTGTTTCTTTGTTTCCATAGTTATTGTATTTTTATTGTTTTGCTTTTAATGTTTTATGCCTTAACCTTGAAAATGGCTTTCTTGATTTCAGGCTGGTTGATGATGCAAGGGGCATGACCATCTTGCGGGAAGAAGATGACGAACTGGCCAGGTTTAACCGTTACATAGGTCTGAGCCTTGGTGTCGCCATACTTGGTAATATCCTTTTCGGCATTATACTCAAAATCGGGCAGATCGCACAGAGGGGTATAGCCGAATGTTTCTTCACAGGTGATAGGAATCTGGATATCAATCATCTCGATATGTGTTTCGAGAACAGCAGCCTCTTGGGTTTTGCCCTTAGCCACCTGAATATTTACAAACAGATCCTTATCCTTGATGAAGTGCTTACCCTCTTCTATAGTCTGAAGATCGTTGTTTTTCAGGAACTCAACCACATCGGCAAACAACGGATTAAGTGTTACGTATTTGCCCAGATTCTCAATTGTATCAATAATCATAATCAGTAAAATATTTAAGTTGTTTGTTACTTTAATTTTCTGTGTCCACGGGTATAGGTACCTTGAGCCGTTACCTTACCATTACGGTCTTTCTCAACAAAGTTGCCATCACGCACATCGTCGAGATAAGTACCTTCGAAACGATTGCCATCTTTATCCTCCTCGATAGCCGCACCGTTACGTCGACCGTTCTTGAAAATACCTTTGAATTTAGAGCCATCGGCAAAACGTGCAATGCACTCGCCATTGGGCTGACCAGCCTTGAAAGTGCCCTCAACGGTATCGCCGCACTTCTTGGTAAGTTTACCACGACCATCCTGCTTATCAGCCTTCCACTGACCTACGTAGGAATCGCCATTCTGCCATACCAGCGTGCCTTGACCTTGCTTGTCACCCTTAAAGAACTGACCAGTATATACATCGCCATTGGCATACTTAAAAATGCCCTGACCTGTACGTTCACCTTTTACGTAGTCGCCCTCGTAAACGTCGCCGTTCTGGAACTTATAGATGCCACGACCGTTCATCTCGTCATCAGTCCAAGGACCAATATACACATCGCCGCCAGCATACTTGAAAGTACCTTTACCCGAGCGCATATTCTCTTTCCAATCGCCATCATAAACAGAGCCATCGCCCCAGTCGTAGATGCCTTTGCCGTTCTTTTTATCGTTCAACCAATCGCCTTTGTAGAAAGCGCCACTAGCAAAAGTATAGGTTCCAAAGCCCGAACGCTTGTCCTGTCGCCATTCGCCGTCATACTTATCGCCGTTATAGTAGTACATTACACCATGGCCCTGCTGATAATCGCGAAACCACAAGCCATCGTAACGATTGTTATTTGCAAAGTAATATGTTCCCTTACCATGCTGCTGATCCTGAAACCACTCGCCCTCGTATTTCTCGCCATCAAAAAAAGTAAAAATACCAAAACCCTGGCGCTTGCCTTTAACGTATTCGCCTTCGTAAAGGTTGCCATTCTTATATACAGCCTTACCCTTACCGTTTGGCTTACCCATTACCATTTCGCCCTGATATTCGCCACCATCCTTTGTTGTGGCCGAGCCGAGTGTTATCTTCTGTGCATCTGCAGTAAAAGGCAGAAACATTGTGAGTGCAATTATCGAAAGTTTGTTTATATTCATTTGTAATACTATCCTTGTTTTAGTGTGCAAATTTAAATAAAATAATTGATGTGCGCAAATTACACAGCCATATATTAATATAATTTTTCACTTTTAAAATTTGGTTTTCTTCTCACTTATTCGTAATTTTGCACCCGTTATGAAGTTTATGGCTATTATTCCTGCCCGTTATGCTTCTACAAGATATCCGGGCAAACCGCTTGCAATACTGGGCGGAAAATCAGTGATTCAGAGAGTGTATGAGCAGGTGAAGAGCGTGCTCGACGAAGTATATGTAGCTACCGACGACCAGCGTATTTTCGACGCTGTAACAGCATTTGGTGGCCAAGCAGTGATGACCCGTGCCGATCATAAGAGTGGTACCGACCGTATTGAAGAGGCTGCCGAGAAAATCGGCTCGGATGCCGACGTGATTATCAATGTACAGGGCGACGAACCATTTATCCAGCCCTCGCAGATTGAAACCTTGATGCACCTTTTTGATGCACCAGAGACTCAGATTGGTACATTGGGAAAGTTGTTCGAATCGATCGAGGCTATCGAGAATCCTAATTCTCCCAAGATTGTTACAGATAATCGCGGATTTGCACTCTACTTTAGTCGTAGTGTGATACCTTATATCCGAGGCAAGGAGCGTAACGAGTGGTTTGGCGAATACCCATTCCTGAAACACTTGGGAATCTACGCTTATCGCCGTGAGGTTTTGGCCGAAGTAACAAAATTGCCCCAAAGCAGTCTGGAAAAAGCAGAGAGCCTGGAGCAATTACGTTGGTTACAGAACGGCTACCGCATCCGTGTGGGCATGACCGATATCGAAACTGTTGGTATCGACACCCCTGAGGATCTGACCCGTGCCGAAGAGTTCTTACTGAAGCATCTGGCGTAAAAGATCCTTCTGACGTTCTGTAAGATTAGTTGGAAGTTTTACCTGATAGGTAATGATAAGGTCACCAAAGGTGCCATCGCCCCTATCATACCCTTTACCACGCAGTCGGACCTTAGTGCCTGGCTGCGTTTCTGGTTTAATCTTCAGCTTCAATTTCTGACCGTTCGACAGGGTAACAATCACCTCGCCACCTAACATGGCAGTGTAAAGATCTATTGTAACGTTAGCATTCATTTCGCCACTATGTGTTCGGGCCTGGCGACCGCCGCCAAAACCTTGGAACCCACCAAAGCCTCCGCCTTGCTGACCTTTGCGACCAAACAGATCCTCGAAGAACGACGAGAAGCCACCTCCACCTTGGAAGCCGCTAAAGTCAAAACCACCAAATGGATTGCCGCCGCCCTGACCGCCACCTCCAAATCCTTGGAACTGTTCGGCCTCGCGCCACTTCTCACCATACTGGTCGTACTTCTTACGTTTCTCAGGATCACCAATCACATCATAAGCCTCCTGCAAGGCCTGGAACTTAGCCTGAGCCTTGGGGTCATCAGGATGCAAATCGGGATGAAACTGCTTAGCACGTTTCAGATAGGCCTTCTTTACATCCTTCTGCGCAATTGTTTTATCTACGCCTAAAATCTTGTAATAATCAATAAATGCCATAATCTTATCCTCCTATTTTTTCAACTTTTCCAGCAAAAAATGTGCCAAACAAAATACAAAATAATCGAATAAATATTTGGGCATATCAACTTATTTATGTAATTTTGCAAACAAAAAGAAGAATATTGATGAAAAAGCTTGCTATCATACTGATTTCCACACTGTTATCAGTGGCGCCCATCGAGGCAAAAGACAATAAGACCGTAAAAATTAAGGTGATTGAAACCAGCGATGTGCATGGACATTTTTTCCCCTACGACTTTATGGAGCAAACCCCCATCAAGGGTACACTTTCGCGTGCAAACACCTATATCAAAAAGCAGCGTAAAAAGTATGGCGAGGATCATTTCCTGCTGATAGATAATGGCGACATCCTGCAAGGTCAGCCTTGCGTATATTGGTCGAACTATGTGATGCCCGAGGACGAGAACATCGCAGCTTCGGTTATCAACTACATGAAATACGATGCCGAAACCGTAGGTAATCACGACATCGAGCCTGGTCACAAAGTTTACGACAAGTGGATCCGCGAGGTTCGCTGTCCATTGCTGGGCGCCAACATCGTTAAAGAGGAATACAAGAACGCAGAGGCCCGTCCTGAGCATATCTATACAGGATTGAAGCCCTACTCTGTACATTACAAAGATGGTGTTAAGATTGTAGTTATCGGCATGCTTACACCAGCCATCCCCAACTGGCTGAACAAATCCATCTGGAAAGGTCTGGAGTTCGAGGAGATGACCGCATGCGCCAAGAAATGGATTAAGTATGTAAAGGAGAACGAGAAACCCGATTTGATTTTCGGTTTGTTCCACTCTGGTCTGAACGGTGGTATCAAAACTGCTGAATACGAGGAAGATGCAACAGAATCAGTAGCCCGTGAGGTTCCTGGTTTCGACATTATCTTTTTTGGTCACGACCACCAGGTACACAACATGCTGATTACCAACAAAGCTGGCGAAAAGGTGCTTTGTGTAGATCCCTCGTGCTATGTAAACAACGTGGCTGAAGCAGAGATTACGCTGACATACAAGGATGGCAAGCTTAGCAAGAAAAGCATTATCGGTAACATTGTAAATGTGCGCGACGAGAAGATCGACAAGCAGATGATTACCTACTTCCAGCCTACCATCGATAAAGTTAAGGAATACGTAAGTCAGAGGATTGGATACTTTAAGAATCCTATCTACACCCGCGAGAGTTTCTTTGGCAACTCGGCATTTACAGATTTGATTCACAATCTGCAGATGAGCATCTCGAAAGCCGACATATCGTTCAACGCCCCCTTGGCATTCGATACCACCATCGATGCCGGCGAGGTTACACAGGCCGATATGTTTAAGCTGTATCGCTTTGAGAACCTGCTGTTTGTACTCAAGATGACTGGCGAGGAAATCAGAAAACACCTGGAGTTCTCGTACGATATGTGGTGTAGCACTATGACATCGCCCAACGACCACGCATTGCGTTTAAACGATGATTCAAAGGAAGACCAGCAGCGTACAGGATTCCAATACTACACCTTTAATTTCGACTCGGCTTGCGGTATCGACTACGAGGTTGATCTTACCAAGCCCGACGGACAGAAGTTAAGGATTCTGCGCATGTCGAACGGAGAACCATTCGACGAGAAGAAGTGGTATAAGGTAGTGATGAACAGCTATCGCGCCAATGGCGGTGGCGAACTGCTGACTCGTGGTGCAGGTATCCCACAGGATTCGCTCGAGAGTCGTGTGCTCTTCCACACCGAACTGGATCAGCGCCACTATCTGACAGAAGAGATCAAACGTTTGGGTACTATCGACCCACAGAAGAATAACAACTGGAAGTTTGTGCCCGAGGCATGGGTAAAACCAGCCCTCGAGAGAGACCGTAAACAACTGTTTGGAAAATGAAACAACATTATTTCGTATTCTGTAAAGAAGACTTATTGTTAGAAAAAACCGCAGATGGCGGATATACCATCCCCTTTCAGGAAGAACCACCCACCGAGGTAAAACCTTGGACCAACGTAATGACCGTTACCCCGCTGGATGGCGTTGAGGTAAAAACATATAAGATAGACAGTCCGGTTTGCGACGACCCACGCTACGAGATGTGCGGCCTGCGACAGAGCTTTTACAAACTTGATAAAGCCCTGTACCAGAAGGCAGGCAAATGTCAGGAACTGCTGTATTGGGATGCCAACACCAAGTATTGTGGCGTGTGTGGTGCCCCAATGCGAATGGATACCGACATCTCGAAGAAATGTACTGAGTGCGGCAAAGAGATATGGCCACAATTAGCTACAGCAGTCATTGTACTGATACACAAAGGCGACGAGGTTCTGCTGGTTCGCGCCAAGAACTTCCGTACCGATTTCTACGGATTGGTAGCAGGATTTGTTGAGACAGGCGAAACACTCGAAGAAGCGGTAGCCCGTGAGGCATTCGAGGAAACTGGCGTAAAGATCACCAACATCCGCTATTTTGGTTCGCAGCCTTGGCCCTACCCTTGCGGACTGATGGTAGGCTTTAATGCCGACTATGTATCAGGCGACATCCACCTGCAGGCCAGCGAGATAGCTAAAGGTGGCTGGTTCCGTAAAGACACCCTGCCTACTATCCCCGAAAAATTATCTATAGCACGTATGCTGCTCGATGCGTGGTTAGCCGAGAAAGATTAATACTCTACTAACTGCATCGATAACACACCCGTATAACTGATGGTTGATTCTACCATATAACAGGTAGCGCCATCAGGGATACATAGTGTGGCGTTAAAATGCAAGCCAGCGGCATCAATATGACTAAAGGCCATATTGGCCAGAATGGCATCGTTTAAGAATTCGGCAGGTACCAGACCTTGGTACTGCTGCTTATGGAAATCACTCGAATAGATCTGTCGCGCACCTTGGAAAACACTAATGTGCATGATGTTATCGTAGTACACATTCTCTACTTCCAATCCATCCTCGTTAAAAGTACGCTTTGTGACTTTATACTTGGTAGGATTAATGGCAATATACCAATGGTAGCGATTGCCGTTATAGGCAGCCACCGAGTCGATCTTAACCTGATGGGTATAGGTTAGCACACTCGGAGCAGCAGTCTCGATATCAGCATCATCAGCGTCGTCGCTCTTCTGCAGTTTCAACAAATCACCATTCTGATTATTAAACCAGAAGAGATGTTCGGTATGTTTAACGATACTATACGATGTGCCCGATGCCAGATAAAGCGAATCCTTGTAGATGCGGAAGTAGGTAGGCATACTGGTAGCATCGGCAAAGTAGAGCGTATCACCGCTTACACGGAACGACACATCGCCACTCTCCTCATCTACCCAAACTCCCTGAAGCATCTCCTTTGCCGCCTTATCGTCGGGCAACGATGATGAATTGTTCTGGTTACAAGCCACCAGAACAACCATCAGCATTGATATCGTTAAAATCTTCTTCATTTACTTACCTATGCAATGATACTCAAAGCCATTCTCGTCGAGCTCCTCGCTATCGAAGATGTTTCTACCATCGATAACCAGCGGACGCTTCATAGCCTTTTTAATCACACCCCATCCTGGCAGACGGAACTCCTTCCACTCGGTGAGCAGCAACAGGGCATCGGCATCCAGCACCACATCATACATATCACGACAATAGGTTACCGTTTCACCGATTCTGCGCTTACACTCATCCATAGCAATGGGGTCGTAAACACGTACGTTACAACCAGCCTCAAGCAGTTTGGCAATCATCACGAGGGCAGTTGATTCGCGCATATCGTCGGTCTCTGGTTTGAACGAGAGTCCCCACATGGCGATGGTCTTACCTTTCAGAGCCTCAACGCTGCCAAATGCCTTAACCAGCTTCTCAAACAGCACGCTCTTCTGCTTTTCGTTCACACGCTCAACGGCCTTCAGCACCTCCATCGAGTAGCCATTCTGATCGGCAGTCTTAATCAGCGCCTTTACATCCTTGGGGAAGCAAGAGCCACCATAACCGCAACCTGCATACAGGAACTTACGACCGATACGCGTATCGCTACCGATACCAGCGCGCACCATGTTAACATCGGCACCAACACGCTCGCAAAGGTTGGCAATATCATTCATGAACGAGATACGGGTAGCCAGCATCGAGTTGGCAGCATATTTAGTCATCTCGGCCGATGGGATATCCATGAAAATCACACGGAAATTATTAATCAGGAAAGGCTTGTAAAGCTTGGTCAGCGTTTTCTTGGCCTTCTCGCTCTCAACACCTACTACCACACGGTCGGGACTCATAAAGTCCTTGATGGCGTTACCCTCTTTCAGAAACTCTGGGTTCGAAGCCACGTCGAACTCGATATCTACGCCACGCTTAGCCAACTCGTCCTCGATAGCCTTACGCACCTTTTTGGCAGTACCTACCGGTACAGTACTCTTGGTTACAACAACCACGTACTTTTTCAGGTTCTGACCGATGGTCTTAGCCACCTGCAGCACATATTTCAAGTCGGCCGAGCCATCCTCATCGGGAGGTGTACCTACAGCTGAGAAAACAATCTCCACATCATCGAGTACAGAAGCCAAGTCGGTAGTGAACTTTAAGCGACCAGCGGCCACATTCTTCTTTACCAACTCGTCCAAGCCAGGCTCATAGATGGGGATTTCACCGTTTTTCAGGCGTTCTATCTTATTTTCATCAACGTCTACACACGTAACATTTGCTCCTGTATCGGCAAAGCATGTTCCCGATACCAAACCTACATATCCGGTTCCTACAATAGCAATATTCATACTGTTAACAACTAAATTTTGTGCAAAGGTACACTAAATTTTTAATATCACAAGCATTTTAAGTTTCTTTTATTTGTTTATGTCGAAAAAATACAGTAATTTTGCACCCGTGATTGAATTAGAAAGACATATTGAGATACTGCTGCTCGACAACGACTGCGTGATTGTGCCCGGTTTGGGCGGATTCATGGCGCATCATGTCGAGGCAAGATACGAGGAAGACGAACAGGCCTTCCTTCCCCCACTCCGTACATTAGGTTTTAACCCACAACTTAAGATTAACGATTCACTTCTGGCCCAGTCGTACATCGAGGCTTACGACATCAGCTACCCAGAGGCCCTTCAGCGTATTGAGGACGAAGTGAACGAACTGACGCAAATCCTGCAGAACGAAGGTCGCTACGAGCTTAATAATATAGGTATAATAGAGCTTAACGAGGATGGTAACTACGTGTTCACCCCTTGCGAGGCAGGTATTCTTACCCCAAGTTTGTATGGACTCAACTCGTTCGAGATGAGCCTGATTAAGGCTGTAACTCTGCCAGAGGTTGAGGAGACTCCTGCAGCTAAGGTTGTAGAGATGAAGCCCGAGCCCAAGCCCGAACCCGAGGTTAACAGCGTGCTGCAGCAGAACCTGGTTGATATCAACGACGACGATACCGATGTGGTTCGCATCAAGTTCTCGTGGATTCGCAATGCCGTTGCTGTTGCCGCCATCCTGTTGGCTGTGTTCTTTGTAGCTATGCCTACTGGCAAGACCGAGCTGATGAAGAGCACCATCAACAATCTGAACAATCAGATTTTGTTTGGCATGATGACCTCGAAGGACACTAACACCAGCGCCATCGATTTTAAGCGCAAGGATACACACAAGCCTGCCGCAGTTAAAACTGCCGAGGCTATACTCGATACCATCAAGCCCGCTAAGCCAGCCGAGGCTACCAAGCCCGTTGCCATCAAGACCGACAGCGCTCGCAAAGGCTACTGCATTGTGCTGGCCAGCCATGTTAACAAGCAGAATGCTGAGATTTTCATCAACAACTTGGCAGAGCGTGGTTACAAAGGTGCCGAGATTTATGTGCACAACAACATTACCCGTATCGTTTACGGTCACTACGAGAATCAAGCCGATGCTTATACCCAGTTACAGAAGATAGCCAAAGAAAAGGATTTGGCCGAATCGTGGGTTTACAAATATAACGAGAAAAAATAATCAATGAAGAGAGTACGCTGCCCTAAGTGCGACCAGTACATCACCTTCGATGAGACCAAGTACGAGGCTGGTCAGTCGTTGGTTTTCAAATGCCCCGACTGCGGCAAGGAGTTTGGTATCCGTATCGGCGTGAGCAAGCTTCGTGAGCGTCAGAAAGATGAAAACCCCGACGAGCAGGCCAACGAACAGGGTTGCGGATCAATCGTTGTTATCGAAAACGTATTCCATTACAAGCAGGTTATCCCTCTTCGTATGGGCGACAACATCATTGGTCGTTATCAGAAAGGCAATCCCGCCAATACCGCTTTCGAGACAGTAGATCCCAGCGTCGATCTCAATCATTGCACCATCACCGTTAGTCGTGATAAGAAAGGTGGCTTGCGTTATACGCTGAAAGACAACAACAGCAACACTGGCACCTTTATCGATAACGTAGAGCTCACCCCAAAAGAGCGTCGCGTTATCAGCGATGGCACCCTCTTCACCCTTGGTGCCACCTCTATCATCCTTCGCACATCCAACGACGAAGAATAAAAAATATGATTACCGAAGGCTACATGCCGTTTATGGGCTACCAAACCTACTACCGCATAGTAGGCGAGGCATCGGAGAAAGCACCGCTACTGTTGCTGCATGGCGGTCCTGGTAGTACGCATAACTATTTCGAGGTGCTCGACTGCATCGCCGAAACAGGACGACAGGTTATCTCGTACGACCAGATAGGTTGCGGCAATTCTTATCTCGACGGACACCCAGAACTTTGGACACAGAAGACGTGGATTGACGAACTTATCGCCATCCGCGAGTATCTTCAGCTCGATGCCGTGCATATACTTGGCCAGTCGTGGGGAGCTATGCAGGCCATCGCCTATGTCATCGACCATCAGCCCCAAGGCATCAAGTCACTCATTCTGTCATCAGGCCATGCCTCCAGCAGTTTATGGGCCAGCGAGCAGCACCGTCTTATCAAATACCTGTCGGACGAAGATCAGGAAGCCATCCGTCATGCCGAAGCTACAGGCCAATGGGATGATGAAGCCTATCTGCAGGCAAACAATCATTACTTTGAGCAGTTTGTTATTAGCGTTGATGAGCACTCACCCGAGTGTCTCCGTCGTCCCAAGCGTGCTGGTGCCGAAGCCTACCTCTATGGTTGGGGCCCCAACGAGTATCAGCCACTCGGCAGTCTGAAGGACTTCGAATACACCGATAAGTTAGACCAGATTTCTCAGCCTACACTTATCTGTAGTGGCACACGCGACATCTGTACCCCCGTAGTAGCAGCCTCACTCTACGAGCATATCCCCCACAGCCAATGGCATCTGTTCCGCCACTCGCGCCACACTTGCTTTATCGATGCTCACCAGGAGTATTGTCAGGTACTCACCAAGTGGTTGGAAGAAAACGACTAACATGACGTGGACTGTAATTTCAGATAACCGTTCGAACAATCCAGAGCTTGAAACTGAGCATGGATTGTCAATCCTTCTACAAACAGAGCGATACAAGATACTGCTTGATACTGGAGCAAGCGACGTGTTTATGAGAAATGCAGAGCAGATGGGTATAAACCTAAGCGATGTTGACTATGTTTTTATTTCTCATGGACATAGCGACCATGCAGGAGGCTTACGTTACCTGTTAGAGCATAATCAGCAGGCCAGAATCATTGTCTCTCCCGATGCTATGAGCGGCAAATTCTTTTCAAAGCGAGGCAATCTTCATAGCATCACCACAGAATGGCCTGAGATAAGCAACGACAGACTTATCTTGATAGATCACACCTGCGAGATAGCTGGTGGCATACAAGTAACTGCACATATATCTCAAACGCATCCGATGCCTAAAGGTAATTTGAATCTCTATGTTCAGGATGCTAACGGAGGTTTTGTACACGACGATTTCAGTCATGAGATAGCTCTATATGTAGATGGACTCCTGTTTACAGGCTGTGCCCATAATGGTTTGGAGAACATTCTGGCCGCATGTCCTTGGCCCGTTCATACAGTTGTAGGTGGTTTCCATCTGCTCGATGGTCTGCAATCGGACGAAGAGATTGTAGCTTTGGCTCAAAGACTGAAAACCGATTATCCCCAAACGCAGTTCTATACCAGCCATTGCACAGGCAACCATGTATTCGAACTCATGCAAACCATCATGCCCACCCAATTACACCCCTTCACCTGCGGCACCGTCATCAAATAGGATATTTAAATCAACCCCGTTATGTACACCAAAGCCGAATGGGATGCCAGCAGCATTACCCCATTCTACGATAACGTGGTACGTGATGGCATAAAACTTATATAAGCCTCTTCTTGAAATGCAACCACTATCCAAGGAATTTGTTGAGCAGGTAGAAGTTATTATTTAGTTATTCCCAACCACAACCTTTGGCCATGTTACTGCTGCAATATCCTCGACGATTTTAAGCTACAGTAAAGATATCGATGCCATCACGTTCTATTTGTTCGCGGAAGAATGGACGCAGATTATCATGATCCTGAATCAAATCGACCTTGCATCCTAAGAGCTCCTCCAAATACTGGGCGGCCAAAATGTAATTGAAAAATTTGGCTGGCATAACCACGAATAAGTCAATATCGCTACCATCGCGATGATCACCACGAGCCACTGAACCAAAAAGTCGCATGCTTACTATTCCGAACTGCTGCTGCAACTCAGACTGATGCTCTCGTAACAGAGCTATGTACTCTTGCGACGTTTTCATTTTTACTGCCTCAATTAATGTTTATCACCGCAAAGATAAGGAGAATAATCGAAAACTCCAAACTTTTAAGCAAATTTTATTATTATTCCTCATTGTAAAGCTTGTCTTTCTCGAAGGTGATGCCTTCGTAGAGTTCTTGGTGGCCTTCGTAACTTTGAGGGAGGAAGTGGAGGCGGACACCACGGATGTGCTTCTTGGCTTTAAAATCCTTGAGATTGTCAACCTTGTCGCTTTCGATTTCGAGTTTCATCATGCCCCAGTCCTCTAAGCGCACACGATCGCCCTCACGTAAATGATTGTTTACAACCTCGGCTACACTCGACATGACTGCCAATACATTAGAAGTATGCGTACCCATACGCTGGGCTACCTCTTTAATAAGTTGGCGACTCTCGACAGTATGGTAATGCACAGCTACTGCCTTGTACTTGCCAAAAGTGGGCAACGTTGGTTTGGTTTCTTTCTTTAATCTATATTTCATAAGTAATACGTTTTTAGTGCTGCAAATATACACATTTTCTAGAGAATAAACAAAATAATTAATGAAAATATTATTTTTTGTTGAATGCGGCAGAGAGATTGCAATAAAAAAAATATGCAATAAGCCTACATGCCTACATATTTTTGCCTTAAACACCTATTATACAATATGTTACAAAGATTACAGCCTACATAAAGCCCCACAAAAGCCTACATAAAGCCTACATGCAGCCTACATGTTTTTGCCGTTTACCCACGTACTAACAGATATTGTTTGCCTGGTTAGCAGTTTTTTTCCTTAATACTCGTTACAAAATTCTCTAGAGAATTTTGCAGCAAGCCAGGTACTCAGTAATGTTTAGTAAGGCACTTAGCCGAAAATTCTCTAGAGAATTTCGCAGCATCCTTTAGAGAGAAATATTGCAAATACATTAATAAGTATGTTTTCGCTAGGCAGGAAGTAGCTTTTTGTGCCTTAAAAAGTTACTTTTGGGATGTCGAAAAGCTACTTTTCGGTCGAATTTATGTAGGCTTTATGTAGGCTTTTGTGGTACTTTATGTAGGCTTGAAAACGCACAAAACCATCTGTACATGCGGTTTTCGAGCGTTTTTATGTAGGCATGTAGGCTATATAGCAAAATTTTTTCTAAAAATGTAATTAATTCTCGAATATTTGTAGTACCTTTGTGGGCGATTTTATCATAAACAAATAACTAATAAACATAAATATGAAGATTACATTACTTAAAAAAGAAGGCCGTAAAGAGGTTATCAACCGCGTAGAGTTAGCAGAGATGGCCTCAGCCATCAAGAATGGTATGATTGAGAATACTGTGCGCCAAACACGCGAGGTATATCATTTGATGAATCCACACAGACTGGGCGACGGACAGATTACCACACAAATAGAGGGTGGCATCAAACTGCCACGCATCTGTTTTGTGGCCGACTACCAGAATCGCAAAGGCGATTGGCGCATGCTGGCCTATAATGGATTGGTAGTACTGGAGGTGAACGACCTGCAGACCTACGAAGAGGCTGTAGAAATAAGAGAGTTGGCCAAGAAAATGCCTGAAACGCTGATGTGTTTTCTGGGCGGATCGGGCCGAAGTGTGAAGATTGTGTGTCGTGGCGAGCTGTTTGAAGGTGGATTGCCTAAGGGTGAGAAGGACATCCGTCAGTTCCATCTTAATCTGTATAACACAGCCAGACAAGCCTATCAGAACCAGTTTGGATTCGACATCCAGTTTTTGGAGCCACGATTGGATCGCACCGTTTACATGAGTGCCGACCCAGAGATGGGCTATAATGCTAATGCCCGTCCGTTTTACGCCGACACCAATGAGCACACCCTACCCCAGCCCGTAACCATCAGCAAGGACGAAGACCATCTGATGCCTGGTCGCACCGTGACGCGAACCTATCATCTGAATTGGACTTTTATCGTCGAGACCATCATGGGCCGCTATTTTGATTTGCCCGATGAGAATAAAGAGGCAGAACTGCTGATGCAGATAGCAGCCAGATGCCTTGACGAGGGCATCCCTCAGGCGCATGCCAAGGGCTTGACGATGCTGCACCCTGTACTGAATCGCGACAAGATGCTGGTTGAGAAGATTTTTCAGACCGTTTATAGCGTGACCGAACAGGAGGATTATCGCGAAAAGCATAAGATTAAGCCCTTGAAGAGTGTGCCCGAAGATACTATCCAGGCGATGAAGACTGAGATATTCCTGAATTCGAACTTCGATATGCGTAAGAACCTGCTAACAGGTGTGGCCGAGTATCGCGAGAAGTTCAGCGACGACCAGCGATTCAAGCCACTAACCGAGGAGGTTCGCAATGATATGACGCTGAGAGCCACCGAGTTAGGACTGAAAGCCTGGGACAGAAACGTGAACCGATTTATCGACTCGACTCGCATCGAGCAGTTCGACCCCATCAACACCTGGCTCGACCAGTTACCCAAATGGGATGGGCACGATTATATAGCCGAGCTGGCAGCCCGCGTGCCCACCAAGCAGCCACATTGGCCCAAGTACCTGAGATATTGGCTGATGGGCATGGTGGGACAATGGCGCGAGAGCGACAAGCAGTTGACAGGCAATGCACTAACGCCACTATTGATTGGTCGCCAGGGATGCGGTAAAACGCGATTCTGCAAGATTATCCTGCCACCCGAACTGCGCGATTACTACAACGACAAGCTGAACTTCAAGAACGAGTTCGACCTGAACATAGCCCTTACCAGCTTTGCCCTCATCAACATTGATGAGTTTGATAAGACCACCTCGTCGCAGCAGATTGTACTGAAGTACCTATTGTCGTCGAGCGACGTAAAGTTCCGTCCACCATACGGCAAAACCATCAAGTTGTATCGTCGCTACACCTCGTTCATCGGCACTACCAATCAGATGAAACCACTGGTTGACCCAACAGGAAGCCGCCGTTTTGTATGCGTAGGTGTAGAGGGCAACATCAACTTCAGCGACACGCTGAACCACGAGCAGCTATTCGCCCAGGCCCTATACCTATTTAACAAAGGTGAGCGCTTTTGGCTGAACGATGATGAAATCAAGCAGCTGATGGCCGAGAACGAGCCGTTCCAGAAACTGAACGACTTGGTTGAGATGATTGGCGAAACCTTCCGCCGCCCCAAGGAAGCAGAGCAAGGCAAGTGGTGGAGCCTGGGCGATATCAGTCAGGTGCTGGCCACGCGCTATGCCAACTTCGACCCAGAAACGCCATTCCAGAAGATAGGCAACGCCCTGAACGATGTACAGTTCAATTTTAAGAGCAAACGCAAAACCAACCACATGGAATACTGGTTGATTGAGAAATAAAACACATGCTGTAATGGTGCAATGAAATGCTGATTAGTAGTCATGAATCTGAGCCCGAATCTGAGAGGCAAAGTAAAAGGCAACCAACATTGAAGTGAAATCAACTATCGGCTGTACCCACATGCAGCCAAACAAAGGCCATAGCGCATTCATGACAATGAGCAGGGGAATATCGACAACACCTTTTCGCAGGATACTGCAGATAAGGGCCTCTCGTGAACGCTCCATAGCTTGAAAGAGCGTGATGGAGGGATAGCACACCGCCATGAATGGCATGGCTACTACCTGTATCCGGAGAAAAGGTACGATGTATGATACCGTGAGCGATTCCTGTGTGAACAGCATGGCCAATTGGTATGCCCAAATTTCAAAGACAGCGAAGCACAGCATGGCAAATCCGAACGAAATGATACAGCCACACTTGAACACGTGATTGCGCCGGACAACGTTACCCGACGAGTGGTTGTAGGCAAGTAGTGGCAAGATGCCTTGAGAAAGTCCGATGGTAAAGTAGAGCGGCAGATAGTCGAGCCGTTTCACAATGCCAAGGGCTGCTGTTGCCTCAGTGTTATATTGGGCAACAAAGTGCGTCAGGGCTGCTACGGCAACCACCGTCAGCATATACTGTATAGATGATGGGAAACCAACCTTGGAAATGCTGCTTATATAATGTCTGGTATAGCGCAGAAGCTGTGGTGCAAAGGTCAACACGCCAGTCTCTCGGCGACGCCAGATGACGACAAGCAGCCACAATACCGAAACCATGTTTGATACTGCCGTGGCGATACCTGCACCAACAATACCCATATTACCCATGCTCGGCAGCATGAGCAGAGGATCGAGCAAGCAATTTAATATACCTCCTGCCGAGATGCCGATGGAAGCCTGGAGTGCCATGCCCTCTGCTCTGACCAGATTGGCAAGCACGAGATTCATGATGACCGGTATGCCGCCGATGGTAATCACCCAGAACGCATACTCCTTGGCGGGGGCAAGAGTTCGTTCGTTGGCACCGATGAGGCTCAGCAGTATGTCGCTATACAACGGAAAGGACAAACAGCATACCAATGCCAGTATCATACCCATCCAGAAGGTGATCGATGCCACACGTTGCGCCCCTGTATAATCGTGCTTGCCCAGATGATTTGCAAACTGGCTTCCGCCGCCAACTCCAGGCAGGTTACCGATGGCGGTCAGCATCAGATAGAGGGGCAGTACAATAGTAGCCGCCGCCACCAGTTCCGGCTTGTTCAGACGTGCCAGGAAAAAAGTGTCGGCCCAGTTGTAAAGAAGCACTATCAGTTGAGCCACAATGGCTGGGATACTCTGAGCTAGTACAGCCCTTGCAACAGGCATTCGCTCAAAGACTTCTATGTCAACCTTATAGGAGCGCATTCTGATAGCTATACATGTTCATTATACACTCCCAGCAGTCCAGCCTGTTCCACCCGCTGCCTGATGGCTTCGATGTCGGTGGTATATAGCTGCTTTTCCTTCATGCGGTTGAAGTAGTTTCCACCCGAGAAGGTAAAGCGCTCCATGGTGTCGTGTCTTTCCTTGATAGCACTGTTAGCCGCCGCAATGAGGTCGCCTACGGCAAGAGTCTGCGGCAGTGTCAGCAAGGGCTTGGCGGCAGCCAGTCGTGCAGCATTGTGACCAGCCAAGGTTCCTGTGGTAATGGCCTCTGTGTGACCAATAAACAGACCACTTTTCTCGCCAGCGCAAAGCAGGTTGCTGATACCATCCACTGTCATAGCATTTGAGCGGTAGGCTACTGAGAGGTAACGTATGGAGTTGCCCTTGCTGCCAGCACATGGATCTACGTAACGGGCATTTTCCATGCCGGGCAGCCGCCTCAACTTCTCGACGGGATAGTAGCTGGTCATGAGCTTGGCGTCGCCAGTATCGAGTAGGATCATATTCTCAGAGAAATCCTTGATGGCATATTGTTTACAGGCCTTTATCTTCAGTTTGTCGTAATTGATCTCCTCCTTAGGAAGTGGTATCAAGGCTACACCTTTGCTGTTCAATTCTTCCTGCAGCGCTGCCGACAGACTCTCTTTCGAAACCTTGCACGATCCAGAGAACACGCCGAACATGTCGGGCTGGCGTTCGCCCTGATAATCCTGGCCTCCACAGCGCTCAGTGATACTGATGCGCGGACCAAAGGCTGGGCAGCGCAGCACGCACATGCAGCAACCATTGCCATATTTCAAGCAGTTACCCATTGGTCCGGCACTGCCTGTAGTTTCAATGAAGACATCACCTTCGAAAAGGTCGCCAGAGTCGGCATAGACACCTTTCAACTGATTGTTATCACACACTACATCGCAGATGTGTGTAGAACAGTGAACATCAATACCCATTTCCAGAACCAGTCTACGAACATGCGCCTCGATGGTGTTGACGGGATAGAGTGTGGCGTGATGATGACCTGGGAACTCCACGTTGCGGTGCAACGCAATACGGTCAATCAACTGGAACAGTTCGCCACCTCCCAGTGCAATCATCTCTTCGGCAGCCGTGAACCTACCGTTGTTACGCATGATTCCACCTGCATTGCCACATCCCAGCAACATATCTGTTTTCTCTATCAGACAAACCTCGGCGCCAGCTTTTCTTGCAGCTATCGCAGCGGCTGTACCAGCCCATCCGCCTCCTATGATAATAACTCTCATATAACGTTTATTTTATTTTTACTTGTTCTTTACAATGATGAATCACCCGTCTGTCGGCAGTTGTTTCTGTGCATGCGCCGCACACACCTTCGCCGCAACACATCCTGGCATTGTTACAGGCCGAAAGCTTTACATGACGGTTGCCGATATAATGCAGATAGGCGGCCACCTGGTGTATCACATATTCCGAAGCACCGACATGAATCAGGCTGCCGCCATCGGCCACGAACCGTCTGATAACGTGCTTGGCAGGTGTGCTGAGCTCACCATCGTCATCAAGCAGAGTCAAAGGCTTAAATGGGAGTTCAAACAGATCGAGCTGGAACTTCAGGATAGAAGGTGAGAAATTTCCTTCGTCAACATACAATTCTGTTTCGTTGTGCCTGGATTGAAGATATCTGACTGCGGATACCGATGGCAATAAACCAATGCCCTTGGTCAGTATCAGGCAGCGACTCGATTGTTGCGCTTCCAGATGCTGCAATCCTAACAGGCCGTTGTTGAACGGGCCGCGTAGCAGTAGCGTGTCACCCTCGGCCAAGTCCTTGAACTGGTTCGTCTTGACACCACGAAAAAGAAGCGTCATTCCGATGCTGCCCACCATCATCTCCTCAAATTGTACGGAGATGGGGACATCGTACCAGGAAGCCGCATCTTTACGGCGTACAAACACAAAGCCGCCCGGACGTTTCACCTCCCTCTCTAATGATATAGGAACCTTCACCCTTAAAAATACCAAGCCGTCGTAATGAATCACCGATATCACCTCGCATTCATACGTTAACCTACCGGGTTTTGCCTTCCCACCATTTCTGAGCAGTTCCTGCTTGATGCAGATACCACCACTGGCCTTACAGTCGCAAAAGGCCTTGCCATTGACCTGACTGCAAACTACACAACCACCCGTCACCGCCAAAATACATGGGCAGAAACGGCTGCCATAATCAGCACATAAACCGTTTATAATCACAAGTTTTCAATCTTTCAGTTAATAGATGCTGCAAATATAAAAAGAAATATCTGAATTTGGACCAATTCGATTGTTAATAATTATTAACGCGCAATTAGTTCTACTAGTTAAAGGAAAAAAATAAAGAGCCCTCACGAGGGTAAGACCTCGCGAGGGCGTAACATAGTGGAGCTGGAGGGAGTCGTAATCGACGTAGTCGCTTCGCTTGCGAAGAACCCTCACGAGGGTGAGGCCCCTCTGGCGTAACATAGTGGAGCTGGAGGGAGTCGAACCCTCGTCCGCACAAGGAAACCATACGCTTTCTACACGCTTATCTTGGCCTTCATTTTCGAGCTGCGGCAAGACCCAAGCCACCAACCGCAACCTTATCTCCTAAAATTTCACCGCTACATCGGAGCCTGCAACGACTATTTCCGATTTAACCTGCGCCGCTTGATCTTTGGATTCGGAACAACATCCTCGGAGCGACGTCTCGTTCCTCTACCTTGTAAAGGAATAAAGCCAGTAATCTACTATACTTCGATTAGGCAGCGAGAGCATACTCATTGTTGCCAATTAAATTTTCCTTGACTCAGATTATGGAGGGAACCAAAGAAGCCTCCGCGTGCTTACGTACCATTTCATCTCGCCGTCAAATCCAGTCAACCCCAAGACGTAAATGTCGTAATTTCGAATCGCTCACTAGCTATTCGGCTGCAAAGATAGCACTTTTTCTGGTACAAACCATGTTTTTAAGCAAAAAATTAGTATTTTTGTAGCCGATTTCTATAATAATAAGGTGTAAGAAACGTTTTATAAGATATATGAAGACCCGTTTTTATATAGCCATTTGCGCGGCTATGGTGATGGCAAGCTGCTCGACGCCACGCAATTTCAACTATCTGCAAGACCTACAGAACGGTCAGCAGACGGATATCACCATCGACGGAACCATTAAACTGCAACCTAACGATCAGCTAACGGTGATTGTAAAGAGCAAGGACCCGCTGATGAGCAACCTGTTTAACAAGAGTATGGCCACCCAGATTACCCAAGGTAACGCTGCAGGCAATCCCTATATTGCCCCCTATACCGTAAGTCCGCAAGGCACGATTGATTTCCCAGTCATTGGCGAGATACATGTGGGTGGATTGACCAGATATGAGGCCGAACAGACCATCAAACGCGAGCTGCAGAAGGAGCAGCTGAAGGATGCCAACGTAACTGTGGAGCTGCAGAACATGACCTACACAGTAACTGGCGAAGTAAAGGAACCTGGTGTTTACAAGATTGAGAAAGACCAGATAACGCTGCTGGAGGCGCTGGGCAAGGCTGGCGACCTGTCGCAGTATGGTAAGCGCGACTCGGTGATGGTAATCAGAACCGATGGCGGCAAACGTAAAACCTACGTATTGAGCCTTACCGACGGACAGAAGCTGTTAAACTCAGAGGCATTCAATATCCACCAGAACGACATTATCTACGTAAAGGCCAACAACGTAAGAGCACGCCAGTCGACTGCCAACGGCAACGAGACACGTAACGCATCGTTCTGGCTGTCGATTGTATCGGTGCTCACCACTGTAGCCGTATTCCTATTTAAATAATCAAGCTGATATGGACTTAAAAACATACATAAACGAATGTAAGAAACACTGGCGATGGTTTGCTGCCACGCTGGCAACCACATTGGTGGCTGCTATCCTGTTTCTGCTGATGTTCGCCCCACGATATGAGCGTAGCGCCACTGTGCTAATCAAGGACGAGAACGGTGGTGGCGGCTTGTTGTCATCGATGTCAGCCAGCATGGGTATGCTGGCCGGAATGGCAGGCATCAACATCGCATCGAACGTCAGCAATGAGATGGAAATCATGTCGTCGCCTGCCCTACTGATGGAAGTAATCAACCGCTTAGGTCTGGACACACGCTATGCCGCTTACGACGGGCTGATGAAATGCGACCTTTGGGAGGAAACGCTGCCAGTAAAGCTCACCTTCCCAAAGCTGACAGACAAAGACGGCGCCTACCTGAAGATGGACCTGCGAAAGGACGGCACATTTACGCTCTACAAGATGCGTAAGAACAAGGAAAAACTGAGCGGCGAGGTAGAAGGCAAGGTAAACACCGTATGCCAAACGCCTATCGGACCTGTTAGCGTGATTGCCACCAAATACTTTAAACAGGTGATGGACGAGAAGGGCGAAATGACCATTCGCATTACCAAAGAAAGGAAATACGATCAGGTGGAGCGCTGCATGGAGCAGTTGGATATCGACCTGACCGACGATCAGACCAGCATCATCCACATAGGCTATCGCGACCAGATAGCCGAGCGCGCCGAACTGATTATCAGCACACTGATAAACGTGTATCAGGAGGCTTGGATGAACGACAAGAAGAATGCTGCCGACATCTCTACCCAGTTTATTAACGAACGCATCAAGGACATTGAGCAGGAGTTGAGCGGACTGGATAAGGACATCGCTCAGTTCAGAGGTAGCAACCTGATGCCCGACTACGAGGAGGCTGCCAAGATGTTTATGACCAATGCCAGCTTGACCTACGAACAGCAGGTAAAGGTTAACAACCAGTTGTATATGATGGAGCAGATGCGCAATCAGGTTAACCACACCGAAGGAACGAACCAGGTATTGCCAGCCAATCTGCTACCCGACAACGAGAATGTAGCCAAGCAGATTAACGAATACAACAAGCTGCAACTGCAACGCAACCAGATGGCCGAGAACAGTAGCGATAACAACCCACTGGTAAAGGATCTGGATGTACAGCTTGGCAGTATGCGCAAGGCTATTGTAAACTCGTTGGATCATGGTGTGGCCCAGTTACGTGCAAGTCAGAAGGCTGTGAATCGTGAAGATCAGAAACTGAAACAGCAGATATCAGCAGCCCCATCGGCTGTAACAAAAGTTCTGCCAGCCGAGCGCCAGCATAAAATCATCGAGGCCCTTTACATCTACCTCCTAGAGAAGCGCGAGGAGAACAGTCTTACCCAGGTGTACAACTCGCAGAATCTGCGCATCGTATCGCCCCCAATGGGAAAACTTAAGCCTGTATTCCCAAAGAAAGGCCGCACACTGGCTGCAGCATTCCTGCTAGGTTTGTGCATACCAGCATGCATTATTTACATGAGGCAACGTAAAAAAGAATAATGCAGAATACTATACAGAAATTGTCCCAACAAGTATTAACCAGCGACATAGGTAAACGTATTGCCTATGGCGCTTTTTGGTCGATGACAGGTACTGCCTTGGGTAAATTTCTGGTATTAGTAGCTGGCATTATTTGCGCACGAATTCTTGGCAAAGAGATTTTTGGCGAGTTCGGTATGGTCAGATCTACTGTAGGCATCTTTATTGTATTAGGTTCTGCAGGCATTGGCATTACCGCCACACGCTTCATCTCTTTATATAGAACAACTGACCAGAGCCATTCGTATAGCATCTATCGTCTGTCGCTGCTTTTTGCATTTTGTTCCGGCATAGTGCTCACTGTTTGCTTAATGCCGATGGCCAAAACCATTTCAGAAGTGGTACTTCATTCACCACATCTTTCAACTGCCATACAAATAGCAGCACTCATTTTGTTTGCATCAATTCTTAATGCAACATTGAATGGTGTGCTTACAGGGCTGGAGGACTTTAAATCGATAGCCATCAATACACTTATTGGCAGTAGCATCGAATCAATACTGATGGTGCTTGGAGCATGGTATTATGGTTTACATGGTGCTATTATCGGCTTTGGACTGGGCATAGCAGCGCAGTATATAGCCAATCACATTGCTATTCGTAAAGACTTCAAGAAATACGGCATTACGTCAACAAGCCATATTGAAAGAAAAGACTATCGTCTTATTTATTCATATTGCATTCCAGCCACACTATCGGCCCTTACCGTAGCCCCTGCATTTTTTATAATCAGGGCTATGGTGGTTAGAGCAACAAGCTACGGCGAATTGGCCATTTTCGAAGCGGCCGACCAATGGAAAGTTATCATTCTGTTCATCCCTACAGCTGTTAGTCAGATAGTGCTTCCTATCCTCTCGAGTACTACAGATGGTAAAAAATTCAGCAAAGCACTACTGGCCAATATAGCATTGATAGGTATTGTATCGGTAGTTGTAGCTGTTATCATCAGTATACTCAGTCCATACATTATGCCATTATACGGAAGCAGCTTTGACAATCAAACGCCACTTATGCTATTAGCCGCATCAACTGTTTTTTCTTCTATTGCCAACGTCATTGAAATGGCCGTTTGCAGCAAAGAAAAAATGTGGCAGAACTTTGCATTGAATCTCGTATGGGCCACTATAATGATAGTTTGCGCACAAATGAATATTAATAAAGGAGCTACTGGTTTAGCACTTGCCGTACTTATTTCGTACGCCATCAAGTGTTTACTATTCTCTCTGTATCTTAAACATATCAATCAGCATGAAGATAAGTAATCACATAGAATATGGTTTACTTGGAGTAAGTTTGGTATTACTCCAGTTTGCTGGTTACTCAGTACTAACCTTGCCATTCTTGGCATTATCGGCTGTGCTGATGTTCTCTTTTAAATCACTACAGACGCAAGTAGAGGAAAGCGCTCCATTCTCACTATTCTTAGTTACAGCATTTATCGTAGGTCTAGTGCACTTAATTTTCAGAGATACAACCGCCAAGTCGCTAATGATGTGGGGCCAACTATATTTTCTCGCCATTATCCTAGCCTGTGCAAGCAACAAACAAAAGGTTATTACCATCATCAAATACGTTATCTACGCTATTTTTCTTGCAGATATCACCTCAAACATACTGCTTGCTGCTGGATATTCATTACCTTGGACTCACTTCCCGCCCATACGTCCAGGCGAAATATTACCCAGATTCCCTGGTGTAAAGAGTAGTTCTCTGTTCTCTGGCAGTATTTCTTTCCTAGCACTTTGCTGCATCATCCAAGAACCTATCAAGCCAAAATGGTTGAAGTTTTTTATTGAGTTCATGATGTGTATAAACCTGCTTCTGGCAGGCTCATTCAGGTATTACATTATACTTGCTGCTGTTATCGGATTATACGTATTAAAACTATACAGAAAGCCCAAATTACTGATTAGCTTCTATATCTGTTTTATTGTATTCGTTGTTCTGTTTACTTATCTTACAAAAGATATTAGTCAGAGTAACATGCTAAGGTGGAAATTATGGTTACACACAATCGATCATATCAGCGATAGTCCGATCTGGGGCATAGGTTTCTATTTCCAGAACCTAAGAGAACATACAATATTCACCTTCCAAAACTTAGCTGTGGCTGGAGTTACCGAATCAACAATTCTACTATTTGCGTGGTGTTTTGGAATCCCCATCATGGTCATATTCCTTTATGCCCTTTATAAAACCCTTAGACAATTCTCAAACTATAGCGAGTACAAATTATTTCTTGGATTATTCTTAGGATTAAGCTTAGATCTCTTCTGGGGAGGCAGCCTCGACAATTGCATGTCGCTCTCAATATTCCTCTTATGTATGTATCAAATCAATCACGATGAAAAAGTTCAGCATCATCATACCAACCTATAATCAGTTGCCTTTGCTGAAGCGGGCACTTGAGTCGGTTCTGCATCAACAGGGTGCAGACTATGAGGTGATTGTAACTGATGATTCGGATAACGAAAATATTCCAACATACATCCAATCCACTGATAATCAATTAATTAAATACTTTCATCACAAATCTACTGGAAGAGCTGCCGACAATTGGAACTTCGGTTTATCGAAGGCTGAGGGGCAGTATGTGATAGTAATGCACCACGACGAAGCAATGGCAAGCAGTAATCACTTAAGCCTGATGGCCCAGGCTTTGACTGATGCCGATGTGGCGATTGCCGACATAGAGGTGATGAATGGTGGCAAGCAAAGTAGCAGATGGCTCTCCCACCTTACCAGAAAATTATGTTGCAAGCATCCCGAATGGCTATTCCTACAGAATGCCATCGGACCTACTGCCTGTATCGCTTTTAAGCGCGATCAGCTTCAGTCATTTAATCCGGATTTGAAATGGCTAGTAGATTTAGAGTGGTACTATCACCTACTAAAAGGTAAGCGTGTATCTATCTGCAAGCGTTGCAAGATACAATCTACCCACGGACATGCAGGACAGATTAGCCAGCAACTGGATATTATGCAGGCATTCAGTCAAGACAAAGCCATCATCTGTCAGACTCATGGCAATGATGTACGCCTGATGCTGTGGCTATATGAACACTTGATATTAGGAACCAAACGATTATTACGACGGATATGAGGATAGTAAAAGTGTTAGGCGGTCTGGGCAATCAGATGTTTCAGTTTGCTCTTTACAAGGCGCTGCAAAAGCAGTACCCAGAGGAGCGCATGCTGTTAGACCTGCATTGCTTTAACGGCTATCACAAACATCGCGGTTTTGAGATAGACAGCGTGTTTGGTGTTACCTATGAAAAGGCCACTTTGAAAGAAGTAGCCAGTCTGGCCTATCCCTACCCTAACTACCAATGCTGGCGGATAGGTAGCAGAATACTTCCTGTACGCAAAACCATGCTGAAGGAGGAGCCCAACTTTACGTTAGAGCCCTCAGCACTCAGCCTACCTGATAGTACTTATTACGATGGTTACTGGCAGCACGAGGAGTATTTCAAGCATATCCGCGAGGAAATACTTAGCACATACGCTTTCCCCGCATTCGACGACGAGCGCAATAAAACAACCGCACAGCTGGCAGCAAACACTAACAGCTGTAGCATACACATCAGACGTGGCGACTATCTGACAGACCCTTTACGTAAAGGCACTACCGATGGTAACTACGTGATTGCCGCCATCAAAAAAATGCAGCAAGAGGTTAAGCCCGAAAAATGGCTGGTGTTTTCTGACGACATCGCCTGGTGCCAACAGCATCTGGCCTCAACACTCGACGCCACAAACACCATCTATATAGATTGGAACACAGGCGCTAACAGCATTCACGATATGCACCTGATGGCGCTTTGCAGGCATCATATAATCGCCAACTCATCCTTTTCGTGGTGGGCCGCATGGCTCAGCCAACAGGATGGCATAACCATCGCACCAGCCAACTGGATGAATTTAGAGAATGTATGTTCGCCTGTGCCTGATAATTGGATTAAAATATGAATAGGATATCTGTTCTCATATCAGTATATAGCAAGGAACAGCCTGCGTATCTGCAGCAAAGCCTTGACAGCATCTTCGCCCAGACGATGCCGCCTGATGAGGTGGTGCTGGTAGAAGACGGACCACTGACAGAGCCACTCTTGGCGGTGATAGCATCATTCGCCCAACAGCATCAGGAACTCCACATCGTAAAACTACCCACGAATGTAGGCTTAGGCCTTGCACTCAACGAGGGATTGAAGCATTGCCATAACCATCTGGTGGCACGTATGGACTCGGATGACATCATGAAACCTGAGCGTCTGGCTAAGCAAGCTGCCTATCTTGAGCAGCACCCCGAGACAGCTATCGTGGGTTCGTGGACAGAGGAATTCTGCGGTAGCATTAACGAATCGTGCACCATCCGTAAGGTGCCCGAGACTCACCAGCAACTGGTGGCTTTTAGCAAGCGCCGCAATCCTATGAACCACCCTACTGTGATGTTCCGCAAACAAGCAGTTGAAGCTGCCGGCAACTACAGACACTGTCTGCTTTTTGAGGATTACGACCTTTGGGTAAGAATGATGAGCCAAGGTGCACACTTCCACAATCTGCAAGAGTCGCTACTCTATTTCCGAGTGTCGAACGACTTCTTCAAACGTCGTGGAGGCTGGGCTTATATCCGTCAGGAAATCAGATTCCAGCAGTCGCTACACCAAATGGGACATATCGGCTATGTCACCATGATACAGAACATCATGATGCGTACCCTATTAAGAATGATACCCAACAAATGGCGACAAAAAAGCTATCTTTTCTTGCTGCGGAAATAATAAATTGAGAGATTTTACGTTATATATTAAGATTAAGGAACTAAATAATATTGGATGGAGCAACACTACTCGTACATATATGATGGAATGAACGCCTTTGAGAAAGAAGTCAAGCGATGGATTGATTTCTTTTTCGCAGGTATATGTCTGATTGTATTCTCACCATTGTTTTTAGCTTGTTATATTGCTATCAAGCGCGACCACGATGGTCCAGTGATTTTCAAACAAGAACGTATAGGCCGATTCGGACGACCGTTTACTATCTATAAGTTTCGCAGCATGACGGTTAACGCCGAATCCAAGGGGCCACAACTGTGTAGTGAGCACAGAGACAAGCGCCTTACTAAAACAGGCAAGTTTCTGCGCGAGCATCATCTCGACGAACTGCCTCAGCTATGGAATATCTTCATAGGCGATATGGCCTTTATCGGTCCGCGTCCTGAACGAAAATTCTATATCGACCAGATTATCCAGCACGATCCACGCTACACCTATCTTTATCAGATACGTCCAGGCATCACATCGATGGCCACACTCTATAACGGCTACACCGATACGATGGAGAAAATGCTGAAACGATTAGAGATGGACCTCGACTACCTGAAGCATCGCTCATGGTGGCTCGATGGCAAGATCCTGTGTCTTACCTTCCTCAAGATAGCCTTTGGCAAGAAGTTCTAAAACTTTCTGAACTCCAGATGTGTGGTGTTATTATCAAGCACCATTCTGCTACTGGTCAACTCTGAGATGCGAAACTCGGTACTGGTATTGCTAATGCCATAAGGTATGAGCATATCAGCATCCTTGAGGGCAACATCGTCGGAGTCGCGATCCACTCTGTAAGGATCCGACAGCTTCAGTTTATCACCTTCGCGAGTAAAACTCATCACAATATCCTGATGCACTTTTTTCACATCACGCAGTTCCAGAATGTGTCCCTGAAAAGCCCAAGTGATGCCTGGCGAAGAACTCATCTGCCAAAAGCCATCAAGATGTCCGTTGGCCGAATCTTCTTTATCACAGCTGGTCAGCAACAAGGTTACACCTATTATAATATATAATAAACGCTTCATCTTTACAAACTGTTATTTAATCAATCCTGTTTTTACGACAGACAGTTGGAAGCCGAAGTTGTCGCCTCGCAATTTACCGAAGTCGGCAGCTACAGCACCTTTTATGCTCCAACCATCCTTTAGCATATAATCAGCCTCAGCCATACAACTTACATTCTCCATGGGGTTGACTGGCAAGTAATAATACGAGCCATAACTCTTTTGCCATGAAGCCAGCACGCGATAGTTCAACTGCTGCAAGGGCGAACCGCTAAAACCTAAATGCCAAGCCACAAAGCGGTTATGCTCTACCTCAATATGTCCATCGGCATTATACAGCGGAGATACATAAAGCGGATTACCCATCACCTGTCCCCAATGCTGCCAACCGGTATAGAGATGGTGATTGTAGTAATTGTCGCGCCCACTTATCTGATAGCCTACATGACTGGTCTTATCATGATAAACCGGGCCAGCCTGATACTTGGTGTACAGATACTCTACAACAATAATGTTGAGCCAAGCATTATCCTTCAGTTTCAGTTCGGCACCTAACAGCCAATCCTTAAAGTCGTACCAGAAGTACTTGTTGCCACTCTTGTTTACATGAAACATCATAGAGTTATCCTCGAAAAACTGATCGGCATATACAGCCAGATTCCAGGTGGGCTGATCGTAACTAAAACGTGCTACCCACGAACCCAACTGGTTACCTTCGGCATTCTTAAAATTGCCATCGGTAGCATCAGTTCCGCCTGGAATAAAAGCATTCTTAAAGGCTTTTAAACCGCCATCATTGTCATACACCTTTTCTACGCCATTCTCAAACAGATGCGAGGTACCACCAAACTGGCAGGCCATTTCTAAGCCTAACTCGGCAGTAAAGTTGCCTGGACCAATCTTCAGATATCCTGCCTTACTATGGTAGAGCGTGCCTTCGGTATATCGGTTCTGCGGAGCCACAAAATCCTTTTGCCAACCATCGTCGGTGGTTTTGCCGTAAGCGATATGTCCCTTCAGCGCCAACCAGTTATTTGTACCTGGGATAGTCCAGTATTCAGGCAACGCCAATCGTACCTGAGGCACAGGACGGGCATTGATACCCAAGGTTTGAGAACCTGAACTCAGAGCCTGGTTCTTCAGTTCCATCGGATATTCCTTGGCACCGACAGTTAGTGTTCCCTTCAGCCAGCGACCTTCGACATAAGCCTGCTGAACCACCAACGTACTGGTGAAACCGGCTGCCACAGCCACATCGGCCCCATATCCAATCCCCCACTTGCGCCCATCATCAGCACTGAGCTTTCGTTCTATTGCGCCACGCACATAGCCATTAGTGGTTTTCAGCGAACTAAGTCCATACTTGTTGGCATTCAACCACAAGGGTGCATGATCGCCCGACGACAAGGTAGCCTGCATCTCAACCCGATACTGAACACTATCGGTAAGCGAATGCTGCTGAGCGCTTATAGCCAAAGGGCTACACATTATTAATAATATAGACCAGAATTTCTTCATACTGGGGGCAAAGATACGAATTTTTTCTTTCTTAAAAATACTTTTAGGGAATTTCCTCTACCTAATTAGGGAAAATCCTTTGCGTATAAACCCAAAATGTTGTTTCTTTGCACTGTGATTAACAAAACAGAATGTGAAACCATTTAAATGATACGATTATGAAGAAGATGTTTTTCGCACTGATGGTGATGCTGACCTCGACAATGGCAGCGAGTGCAATGAGCTACGAGCAGGCCCGCAACGAAGCCCTGTTCCTCACCGATAAGATGGCGTACGAGCTGAACCTCACCGACGAGCAGTATGAGGCTGCATACGAGATAAATCTGGATTATCTGATGGGCGTAGCCGGACGCGATGATGTTTTTGGCACTTACTGGGAGCGCAGAAATCTTGATTTGAGCTATATCCTGTTCGACTGGCAGTGGAAGTCGTACATTGCAGCCAGCTACTTCTACCGTCCACTTTACTGGGAGGCTGGTTACTGGCACTTTGGAATCTATCGTCGCTATCCGCATCGCGATTTCTTCTACTTTGGTCGTCCGCACTTCTATGCAACCTATCGTGGTGGACATGCCTGGCACATTCATGGCACTCATGGCTACTACTATGGACGCAGAGAGCACTTCCGTCCTACTCACAGAGAGCACTTCGGAATGCACGATCGCTGGAATCGTGGCGACTTCCGCAACCCTCGTCACAGTTCAACCCGTGTAACTGGTCGTCACGATAGTCATCGTATCGATGGTCGCCACGACAATTCTCGTCGTATCGAAGGCCGTCATGACAACCGCCGCATCGAGAATCGAGATAATAGCATGAACCGTCACCACAACGATATCAATCGCCATAACGATACCAATCGTAATAATGGTTCGTTCAGTGGTCATCGCGGTGGTAGCAACTCACACACCAGAAGTATGGGCGGCGGTGCATCGCACAGTACATCACACGGAACTCGCAGCGCTGGTGGCGACAGCCGCATGGGAGGACGCCGATAAAACTTACAACTCAAGGATGCGGACCTCGGCGTTCTGCATCCTTTGAATTTCGTTCATTGGCTTTTGATAGTAATATGATTGTATAGCTTTGTTGATGATGCCATGGCCTACGGCCAATACCTTCTTTCCGGGGAATGTCTGCTTGACATACGCGATGAATTCGCCCGCCCTGGAAAGAAGGTTTTCTAATGTCTCGATATCATCAGGCCAAACCTCGCCTTTCAAATCAGGAATAAAGCGCCCGGTAAAGCTTCCCCAGTCGCGTTCACGCAGCAAAGGCGTAGTAAGCACCTCTAACTGATGTGGTTCGGCAATGATACGGGCGGTATCAATAGAGCGTTTCAAGTCGCTGGCCAATATAATATCAATCTCCTTATTCTTCCACTGCTCGCTGAACTCACGAGCCTGCTGAACACCATTTTCGTTCAACTCGCCCTGAGTTTGTCCCTGCATAATCTGGTTGGCGTTATCTACCGTCTCGCCATGTCGTACTAAGTATAAAGTTGTCATCATCTATTAAATTTTGCTGCAAAATTACAGAATAATTTGCTTTTTCCACCTTATTTTATTATTTTTGCAGCGTAAAACTTAGAATTATTATATATGAAGATATTACAAAGTTCCATTTTCCGTGCCATTTGCGCCATAGCCATTGGTATCATGCTGATTAAGTATCCTGATAATACTGTAAACTGGATTACAGTTGCTATAGGTATATTATTCCTGCTGTCGGGTGTTATCTCGATGGTGGTTTATTACAATGCCACCAAGCATGTTGCCGAATATAAGATTATGGACGAAAACGGACAGGTGATAGCTGGTGACAAACCGGCTTTCCCACTTGTTGGTTTGGGTAGTATTATCCTAGGACTGATGTTGGCCCTCACCCCAACTGTATTTATTACTGCCCTGATGTACATCATCGGTGCCATATTGGTTCTGGGTGCTATCAATCAGTATATGGCATTGGTAAGAGCACGCCGACTGGGCGGTATCGGCTTTGGTTATTGGATATTCCCATCGTTCATTCTCCTCACAGGTCTTTATGTGATGATTAAACCCATGAGTCCAGCCAGCATGGCTATGACAATATTAGGTTGGTGCTCGCTGCTCTATGGTGTTACCGAGATTATCAACTCGCTGAAGATTCACTCTAACAAGCGTAAAGCCGAGAAGGCTCAGGAGATACCTGTAGCCGAGGAAGTGAAAGATGACGATAAAAAAGTTACGGAAGTGACTACACTCCCGTAACGATTCCTTCGATATATGTCTTAAGGATGTGGATACCCGTGCGGTTATCTCCACCCCAGGGAACAATCAGGTCGGCAAACTTCTTTGTTGGCTCGATGAATTGTTCGTGCATGGGCTTCAGCACCTTTTCGTAGCGATCCAGTACCATTTCTACTGTTCGTCCACGCTCTACCACATCGCGACGGATGTTACGAATCAAACGTACATCACTATCAGTATCTACAAATATCTTCAAGTCCATCATATCACGTAGTTTCTTGTGATGCAAGGCCATAATGCCCTCGATAATAATCACAGGCTTTGGCTCTACGTGGATAGTCTCCTTCTGTCGGTTACTCTCGATATACGAATAGGTGGGCTGCTCAATAGCCTCGCCATTCTTCAACTTCTTGATATGCTCGGTGAGCAACTTCCAGTCGAAAGCGTCTGGATGGTCGAAGTTGATAGCCTTACGCTCCTCAGGAGTCATACCCGTTGTATCGTTATAATACGAGTCGAGGGGAACAACTGCTGCACAATGAGGAGGCAGAGCCTTGGATATTCTCTTAACTACGGTAGTCTTACCCGAACCGGTACCGCCTGCAATTCCAATGATTGTCATAATCTTAAGTATTTAAATACGATGTTATAAAATTCTGCTTTACGCTCTGTTTTCATGGGGTAAGCCCTCGAACTGCTTGGCATGCGATAGAGTCGTATCACCCTGTCGTCAAGTGTAAACTCTGCATACTCGCCAACTTTAGGGCCTTTAATACCATAATGGTTACAAAATACGTCGGTGGCCAACTGGCCTGCTGTTATCACAGCCTCGCAGCAAGGCAAGCTTCTGAGCATGGCATCAAGATCGGTCTCTTCTACAATTTCCAAGTCCTTATCCGAAGCATTATCCTTTGTTCTGCGAATACGGGTGGCCGTATCATACATGGCAATTCCTTTTTCATTCAGGAAAGGGATAATCCGTTCCAAATCAAAGCGTTTCTCCTGCTCCAATACAAAATGCTGCTTGTTATCAAAGAAACAGATGCCAAAGATACGCCACATGTCGTTGATGAAGTTGGGGTAATAGAAACGCATACACCATCGCTTTTCAGCAGGAGGGAAAGTGCCGAGCATCAATAGCTTAGCATGCCCAGGCAGAAAAGGCTCGAAGGGATGTGATTCTATTATTTCGCTCATCAGTTCTTCTTCAAATAAACCAAAGTGGGTAAGTGATCGCTATAGCCGTTCAGCCATTTGCCACCAGCGGTGGTACGTAGTGTATTGCCACGATATGCGCCTTCCTGCTGAATCAGGTAATCGCGACGGAACACCTGATAATCAAAGAGTTTCAATGTAGAGTAATCCTCCTTACCTGACTTATTGAGCAGATTCGACGAGAGGATAATCTGATCGAACAGGTTCCATGAGCCCTGGAACTGAAGTGTACCCTGACCAGAGGCCAACATATTCCACCAAGGATTATAAAGTCCTCCCTCCTCTACTTCACTTATTTCGCGTCTGGCACCCAGGCATTTTGCCATCGATGCATCGTTGGGGTCATCGTTCATATCACCCATGATAAACAGCTTTACCTTGGGATCATCCTTCTGCAACGAGTCTTTTACTACACGCAACTGCGAACCACCATCCTCACGGGCATACGATGGTGCACCACGCGATGGCAGATGATTAACGATAATAGTAACATGCTCTTTGGCCATCGTACCACTAACCACCAGGAAACCACGAGTAGCACGACCGGCATCCTCTGGTCTATTATATATATAAGGTACAAGCTTTACATGATTAACCTTAAAAAGCTGGGGATTGTAAAGCAAAGCACAATCAATACCACGCTGATCGGGACCTTCGATATGCACGAACTTAAAGTTGCGAGCCTTCAAAGCAGGCTGATTGCATAGATCGGTCAAGCACTTGGCATTCTCAACCTCTGCCACACCAATGGCAGCACAACCAACCTCGGGCAACTTATCGGTACCCATGTCGGCCAGCACGCGAGCCATGTTATGCAGCTTGCACTTATATTTCTCGGCATCCCACTTAAATGTGCCTTCAGGCATGAACTCATAATCGTTCTTACCCTCATCGTGAGTGGTATCAAAAAGATTCTCAAGATTATAAAAACCTATGCCATATACTTGTTGCTCCTTTTTATTCTTGGCTTGGCATCCCACCAAAACAAGGAGTAATAAAAACGTTAAAAACTGAAATTTACGCATATTAGTACTGTTTATGCTTGCAAAAATAGCACAAAAAATTGAGTAAACAAAGAAAAAAGCACAAAAAGTTTGTAAATTCGGAAAAATCTTCGTAACTTTGCACCCGCTTTATGCGAAATTAGTATTTATAACATTAATATTTAAACTCAAAATGAAAAAAGGTATTCATCCAGAAAACTATCGCCCCGTCGTATTCAAGGATATGTCCAACGGCGATATGTTCCTTACGAAGTCTACTGCAAAGACAAATGACACTGTAGAGTTCGAAGGCGAAACTTACCCAGTGGTAAAAGTCGAAATTTCAAGCACCTCTCACCCATTCTACACAGGTAAGAGCAAGCTCGTTGACACTGCAGGACGTGTTGATAAGTTCATGAGCCGCTACGGTAAGGCTGCGAAGAAGTAAGATAAAACCGCAAAGAACATTAAAAGATGCGTCCATGGTAGTTGCATATGCCAAGGCCGCATCTTTTTTTTTATTACAACAACCCGAATATTATTACAACACGATATGAAAACAGTTTATGACTTCACTGTCAAGGACAGAAAAGGAAAGGACGTATCTCTGAAAGAATACGCCAACGAGGTGCTGCTGATTGTAAACACAGCAACTAAGTGTGGATTCACTCCACAATACGATGAACTGGAGAAACTCTATGAGCAGTATCATAGTCAGGGTTTCGAGATTCTCGACTTCCCCTGCAACCAGTTCGGACAGCAGGCACCTGGTACCGATGAGAGTATCCACGAGTTCTGCAAGCTGAACTTTGGTACTGAGTTCCCACGCTTTAAGAAGATTAAGGTAAATGGCGACGACGCCGATCCTCTGTATAAGTTCCTTCAGGAGCAGAAGGGCTTTGCCGGTTGGGATATGAGCCACAAGATTGCCCCTATTCTCGACGACATGCTCTCGAAAGAGGATCCTGACTACAAGCAGAAAGCTGATATTAAGTGGAATTTCACAAAGTTTCTGATTAACAAGAAGGGACAGGTTGTTGCTCGTTTCGAGCCCACTGAGAATATCGAGAATATTGCCAAGCAAATTGAAGAGCTGCTTAAGTAATAGCCAACATATAAATAAACAGATATCATATGGAACATACTAAGTGTTTAATTATCGGTAGTGGCCCTGCTGGATATACAGCTGCCATTTACGCCTCGCGTGCCAACTTGAATCCTATCGAGTACAGCGGCATGCAGCCTGGCGGACAGCTCACTCAGACCACTGAGGTTGAGAATTTCCCTGGCTATCCTCAGGGTGTTGACGGCAACCAGATGATGATGGACCTACTGGAGCAGGCTCAGCGTTTTGGTACCGATATCCGTAACGGCGAGATTGTGAAGGTCGACTTCTCAAAGGCTCCCTACGTTTGCACAGCCGATGACGGCACAGAGATTGAGGCCGACACCGTGATTATCGCTACAGGCGCCTCAGCCAAGTACTTAGGTCTCGACGATGAGCGCAAGTATAACGGACAGGGCGTATCAGCCTGCGCTACCTGCGACGGATTCTTCTATCGCAAGAAGACAGTTGCCGTAGTTGGTGGTGGCGATACAGCTTGCGAGGATGCCCTTTACCTGGCAGGATTGGCCAAGAAGGTGTATCTGATTGTACGCAAGCCATTCCTTCGCGCCTCACAGGTGATGCAGCAGCGTGTGAAGGAGAACGAGAACATCGAGATTCTGTTCGAACATAACACCCTTGGTCTTTATGGCGAGAATGGTGTCGAAGGTGCCCATCTGGTTAAGCGTAAGGGCGAAGCCGATGAGGAACTGGTTGACATTGCTATCGACGGCTTCTTCCTGGCTATTGGCCATAAGCCCAATACCGATATCTTTAAGGAGTGGCTGGATATGGACGAAACAGGCTATCTGAAGAAGATTGACGGAACACCTAAGACCAAGGTTCCTGGTGTATTCGTAGCTGGCGACTGCGCCGACCCTGTATATCGTCAGGCTATCTCTGCTGCAGGTTCAGGTTGCCAGGCGGCTATCGAGGCAGAGAGATTCTTGTTGAATAAGTAATATAAATGAGAAAAGGCTCGTCTCACGACGAACCTTTTCCCCAAAAAAATTACTTAAAAAACTAAATTAATCAACCATAAACCTTAACCATTAAAATCTTTTTCTGATGCAAAGATATGGCAAGTTTTTGAAATGGATGTTTAATTTAAGTTTTTTGTTGTTGAAAATGCGTGAACTAACGCAAAATGAACACAAAATCACTAATTTTATACATTTTAACGCTTAAAACGGCAAATTTTATCGAAAAAAGTTGATTTGTATCGAAAAAATAACTATTTTTGCACAACCAATAATTATAAAAGTATGGACAACCGTTTACTATTAGCCCTCATCATAATGGTAATTCTGACCATTATTCTCCTCGTAGGAAGACGTTTATTCCTGCGAAGCCAAAAAGTGCGAAGAAGATTACGACTCAGCGCCATATTTACAAATATTACGCACGAGCTTCTAACTCCCCTATCAGTCATCTCGGCCTCTGTCGACAAATTGCGCGACACCGAACCGCAGTACAGTCATGAATACGACTTGATGCAATTCAACATTCAGCGCATGGTGAGACTGTTACAGCAGATTCTGGAAACCAGCAAATCTGATGCGGGCCAGCTACGGTTGCTGGTTGCTCAGGGCGATGTAATGAAGTATATACGCCAAACCGCCGAATGCTTGGAGCCACTTATTGGCAAGAAAGACATGAAGTTCAGTATCAACTGTCAGCCAGAAAGCATGATGGGCTGGATTGATACCGACAAGTTGGATAAGATTATCTATAACTTATTATCTAACGCAGCCAAATATGGCAAAGAAGGTGGCACCGTGTCGATCAGCGCCATCACCAACGATAAATACGACGAGGTAGAAATCAAGGTGAGCGACGATGGCGATGGTATCTCTGCCAAACAGATGAAACACCTGTTTAAACGCTTTCATGATGGCGATTACCGACAGCATCAGACAAATGGAACTGGGTTAGGTCTGTCGTTAACGCAGGATCTGGTTTATCTGAACAGAGGAACCATCACCTGCCACAGCGAAGAGGGAAAGGGCACAGAGTTTATCGTCAGACTCCCTATCAAGAAAGAAGCCTTTGCACCTGATCAGATTGACGAAAAGCATAAGATTGATTTCAATATTCCTAAGAACACCATCGTAGATATCAATACCATCGTACCAGATATAAATGCTGATCCAGAGGATCCTATTGAGGATGGCTATAAATTATTGGTAGTAGAGGACAATCTGGAATTACTGATGCTGATGCAGCAACTGCTAAAGACCACCTATCATGTTTACATAGCCCGCAATGGTGCCGAGGCTATAAAAGTGATACATGAAAAAGAGCTCGATCTGATTATATCAGATGTGATGATGCCCGAGATGGATGGTATCGAACTGACCAAAGCCGTTAAAGCCGACCCTAACTATAATCACCTGCCCATCATCCTGCTGACAGCCAAGACACAGGAGGAAGACGAGAAGGAAGCATTACAAAGCGGAGCCGACGAATATCTGAGAAAACCATTCCGCTTAGGCGATCTGAAACTACGCATCGATAACATCATCGAGAATCGCAAACGCATGCAGACAGAATTCAGTCAGTTCAGTGCTGAGGAAGAAGTAAAACACATTGCCAAAGCCCCAAGTCCCGACGAAGCTTTTGTTAATCAGGTTCTGGCAAACATCCATAAACACATCGACGACGAATCTTATGATCGCGATGCATTAGCTGCCGACATGGGCACCAGCGCTTCCACCTTATATAATAAGTTACGCTCTATCACTGGCATGAATGTATCGGCTTTTATTCGTGATGTAAGAATGAAAGAGGCCCGACGCCTGGGCATGGAGAACCCCAACCTGCGTGTCAGCGATCTGGCTTATAGCGTTGGATTCCATGATCCACGCTACTTTGCTACTTGCTTTAAGAAACAGTTTGGCATTCAGCCGAAAGAGTTCTTGGAGAGTTTGCTGAACTCAAAACAAAAAGGGCCAGGAAGGTAAGCGCACCATTCATCATCAGCAACTCATAACCAAACCGATAACCAGCCAAATGCCAGGTTATCGCATCAATGGCATAGCATAGCAAAGGCGATGCGATGCAGATATAAGGCACATACCGATCGCGTGGCATACGTTTGGTAAGCATGCCAAAGGCAAAGAGTCCCAACAGCGGACCGTATGTATAGCCACAAATCGTATAGATGGCATCAATCACACTTGTTGAGTTCAGCAGTCTGAACAGCAGAATCATCACCACAAACAAGATGCTGATACCCAGATGGGCACGCTTACGCAACTGCTCGTCGCCTGCCCTACCCCTGATATCTACGCAATAACTGGTGGTAAGCGATGTTAAAGCCGAATCGGCACTCGAGAACGAGGCTGCCACAATACCTATTGTAAAAGGAATCAGTACCGACAATCCGCTACGCTGAACAAATCCAGGCAGCAAAGTATCTGATACGCCCGTTTCGCCCAGCATCACCAGCAGAACACCCAACGACAAGAACAGCAGATTAGCAGGCACAAAAGCCACACCATAGGTACACATATCCTTCTGAGCCTCTTTCAGCGTTTTACATGTCAGGTTCTTCTGCATCATGTCCTGATCAAGTCCGGTCATCACAATCACAATAAACACACCGCTCAGAAACTGTTTCCAGAAGTTCTGCTTCGAAACCCAGTCGTCCATCACAAACATCCTGCTATGCTCATCGGCAGCTATCGCACTAACAGCCTCAGGTATCGTCATTCCCAGTTCGCCCACCACCTTATATATAATAAGGAGAAGGGCTGAGAACAGACAGATGGTTTGGAAAGTATCGGTCCACACCAATGTCTTGATACCTCCACCCCTTGTATAAAGCCAGATAAGGGCCACCATCGCCGATACGGTTACCACAAACGGAATACCCATCTCATCGAACACAAACTGCTGCAGAATCATACAAACCACATAGAAACGCACCACTGCGCCCGTCATCTTCGACAACAGGAAAAACGAGGCGCCTGTTTTATAGGCACGAGGGCCTAATCGCTTTCCCAGATAGGAATAAATGGTTGTGAGATTCAAGCGATAGTAGAGCGGAAGCAGGATGAATGCAACTGCAAAATAACCCAGAATAAAGCCCAGACAGGTTTGCATATAAGTCATATCGATACTGGTTACCATACCAGGCACCGATACAAAGGTTACACCAGATATCGACGCACCAACCATACCAAACGCCACCATATACCATGGCGACTGACGATTACCACGAAAGAAGGTATCGTTAGTAGCACGGCGCGCAGTCAGTCGGCTGATAGCAAACAAAACTGCAAAATAGCCTAATATTATTGCAATCATCCACATAATCGTGTGCAAAGTTACACTTTTTTTCAAAATTATCAATTATCAACTCTCAATTATCAACTAAAAATGTTATCTTTGCAGTCAGAATTCCAAATTCTAAAACGTATTATATTATGTCTAAACAAAAAAAATTCATCCTCCAAGAGAGTGAGATTCCCACACAGTGGTACAACATTCAGGCTGACATGCCAACCAAACCAATGCCTCCCATCCATCCTGCCACCAAGCAGCCTCTGGGTGTAGACGATCTGGCACACATCTTCCCTCGTGAGTGCTGTGTACAGGAGCTTGATACTGAGCATCGCTGGATTGATATCCCAGAAGAGGTGCTCGAGAAGTACAAGTTCTATCGTTCAACTCCATTGGTTCGTGCCTATGCGCTCGAGGAGGCTTTGGGAACACCTGCCCATATCTACTTTAAAAACGAGAGTACCAACCCATTGGGTTCACATAAAATCAACTCTGCCATTCCTCAGTGCTACTACGCCAAGCAGGAAGGCACCACTAACGTAACCACCGAAACCGGTGCCGGACAGTGGGGAGCAGCTCTTTCATACGCTGCCAAAATCTACGGTCTCGACTGCGCTGTTTATCAGGTAAAGATTACCATGCAGCAGAAGCCATACCGCTCAAGCATTATGCGTACCTTTGGTGCTGTGGTCGAGGGTTCACCTTCGATGTCAACCCGCGCTGGTAAGGATATCCTGACTAAGGATCCTACCCATTCAGGTTCATTAGGTACAGCCATCTCTGAGGCTGTTGAGCTGGCTACTACCACTCCTAACTGTAAGTACACCTTAGGTTCGGTATTAAACCACGTAGGTTTGCATCAGACCATCATCGGTCTTGAGGCCGAGAAGCAGATGGAGATGGCTGGCGAGTATCCTGATATCGTGATTGCTTGCTTTGGTGGAGGTTCTAACTTCGGTGGTATCGCCTTCCCATTCATGCGCCACAACCTGTGCGATGGCAAGAAGACCGAGTTTATCGCTGCCGAGCCCGACAGCTGTCCTAAGCTCACACGTGGTCAGTTCCGCTACGACTTTGGCGACGAGGCTGGTTACACCCCATTGCTACCCATGTTCACACTGGGTCATAACTTCAAGCCAAGCAACATCCACGCTGGTGGTCTGCGTTATCATGGTGCTGGTATGATTGTAAGTCAGCTGTTGAAGGACGGACTGATGCGTGGTGTTGATATCCCACAGCTTGAGACCTTCGAGGCTGGTATGCTGTTTGCACGCACCGAGGGTATCATCCCTGCTCCTGAGAGCTGTCACGCTATTGCCGCCACCATCCGCGAGGCTAAGAAGTGCAAGGAAACTGGCGAGGAGAAGGTGATTCTCTTCAACCTCTCAGGTCATGGTCTGATTGATATGCCAAGCTACGACTCATTCATCAAGGGCGACCTGCAGAACTACACCGTTACTGATGAGATGATTGCCAAAAACCTGGCCGAGCTTGATAAGCAGTAATCTTATTTTATCAGAAATAGCAATCCCCACTCGTTTGAGTGGGGATTATTGTTTTCGCTTAGAATATGCGACCAGTAATCGTAAGTTTCAGTACAGGATAAACGGTCCATTTATCAATGATCTTTGATAAGTCATCATCGCTATCATTCAACTCGTTTATCTTAACCTCCTTATTGTCCTGATATACTTTAAGCTTTCCCATAAACTGGCAACCAGCCTCGAAACGGAAACCTACGCGATGCTTGGGTACCAGGCGTCCCACACCCAGTCCGACGTACGGACGGAAATTCTTTACGCGGATATCGCCGTTGATATCACCATTCTCGTCGAACTTTACATTATATTTGTCAAGTTCGGCAGAGATGCTATTCAGAATCACATCCTTGAAAGTTGGAAAAGTAGTAATAGCACTCTGTATAGCATCGCTATGACCTGTCAGTTTGCCAAGTTTCTCACCACCAAACGAGAAACCACCAGCCACGAAGAAAGTAGAATTGCCTCCGAATGGGTAGATGTTCAACTTTACATCCATTGTGGTACGCTTCAAATTGCCAGTAATCTTAACTTTGTCGTGGTTAGGAATAGTAACCTGTGCAGGAAGCGATCCAAGATTGTAATCTACGTTAACATCACCCTTAATCTTGACGCCTGGCATAAAGTTCACACCAGCACTCAGTTCCAGATAGTCGGTGATAGGTGCAGCTACACCCACGCCGATACCCTCGGTGCTTGCCGATACATTCAAACCTACGTGGTTAAAAACCCCACGCTCATAATACTCTTGTGCCGATGCAGTAGTTATTCCCATCAACAACGCAAAACTTGCAATCAGTAGTTTTTTCATATTCGTAAGTGTTTGATATTAGTATTACTACATTCTTATCAGTTGCAAATATAAATATATTCTTCCTAAAATGCAAATTTTTACTCTAAAAAAAAGTACCTAAAGAAAAAATGCACTCTAAGTACTTTGCAATTGAAAAGTACCTAGAGTGCAAATTACACCTAAAACTTATCGTTTTTTATCGGATTCTATCCATCGAGCGAACCAGCTTTTCATCTGCCAGGATAGCTCGGCGAGCCATCAGGTAAAGTATCAGGGCAATTGCAGGGAACACTGCAGGCCATGAGGGACGGAAACTTACAGCACCCCACGACTTATCGCCTACCATCTGACCAACAACGAAAAATACGACATACCAACCAATGATAAACAACACATTGAAGAGACAGAACAAAGCCTGCATCTTACGGTTGTTATATATAAATATGGTATAGGTAGCGATTACCGCTGTAGGCAGCAGAACAGCCATCAAGGGCCAGGTATCAAAATGATGCTTGCCAATGGGGTCGGTGTACCAAAGGTTATACACCTTTGCCACAGAGATACCACCCAACTTGAATGAGCCTATCTGCATACAAAGACAAATGACGGTCATAATAATGGCCGCCAAAAGATATAATGTCTGCTTACGCTGTATCATATTAATCTTCCTGATTCTGGTTCTCGCGAGAAGGATCACGCCAGTAAACCTTATCCTCAATAAACTCCTGAGTAGCCAGAAGACTTGGTTTTGGCAGCTTTTCGTAGTAACGAGAAATCTCGATCTGCTCACGATTCTCGAATACCTCCTCGAGCGAATCGTTATATGAAGCGAACTCAGCCAGCTTCTTAGAGAGATCGTCCTTAATCTGCAGACTGATCTGATTGGCGCGCTTGCCAATGATAGCTACACTCTCGTAGATGTTACCTGTGTCCTCACACAGATCCATAATGTTACGTGTTACGGTGTTAACCGGTGCTTTTGACTTCTTATAATCCATATCTTAATCTTTAATAACTTTTTTGCACTTATTGATAAACTTCTCGGCCATAGCGGCATTCTTCGACTCAGGGAACTCGTTCAGGAATCCGTAGCACTCGTCCTCGGCATCGCGATAACGATCCATACGCTTCTCCTCCGAACTGTTCTCGGCCAACTCGAACTTAGCCTTCATAATGAGCAGCATCAAATCCTCGCGGATACTGCAGTAAGGATAGTTCTTCAGGCAGTTCTGAGCCGTAATGATACAAGCATTGTAGTTACTCTCCTCGTTTGAGTTGATGTTACCGAAGTAGCCACCCAGATTATAATACAACTCGGCTGAGAGATACTCCTTCTGAATCAGCTTCTCGTGGAGCTCGTACAAACGTGACTGAGCCTGAGGACGAAGCGATGACTCGGGATAGAGATCCATAAACTGCTGGTAGGCAGTAATGGCGCCATTAGTAGGCGACTGATCCAGTCGAGGCTCGGGGGCACTCTGATACAACGACTGACCTACATAGAAGTAAGCCAACTCGGCATAGGTTCCACGAGGATAGCTTGTAGTATATTTCTTGAAAGTTTCCGAAGCAGCATCGTAATCCAGATTGCCGTACTGAGCCATACCCAACATATACAGACACTCCTGAGCTTCGTCGGAGCCTTTCTTGATAGTCACCAGTTCTTCCAACAGCGAAGTAGCCTGCTGGAATTTTCCACATGCGAATGCTTCTTTAGCATACTCATACTTATAATCAGTGTCACCATACTTGTAGACACTGTTAAACTCTGAGGCGCAACTGCTAAGCAGTAATGCCGCACATGCCAATGTAATGATACCTTTATTCATATTCGGGGTGCAAAATTAGCACTTTTCGGTCAAATAACAAAGTTTTATGTAAGGTTTTTGGCGTTTTTTGATGTTTTTTTAATAACTTATTCGTATCTTTGCACACTCAATGAGCAAATTTATACTAACATCGGAATATAAACCCACTGGCGATCAGCCCGAGGCGATACGTCAGTTAACTGAGGGATTGGATCGCGGAGACCGTGCTCAGGTACTGCTTGGAGTAACGGGATCGGGTAAGACATTTACGATGGCAAACGTGATTGCGCAACACAATCGCCCTACCCTGATTCTGAGTCATAACAAGACATTGGCAGCACAGCTTTACGAAGAAATGAAAGGTTTCTTTCCGCAGAACGCCGTAGAGTATTATGTAAGCTATTATGACTACTATCAACCAGAAGCATACCTACCCACCACCGATACTTACATCGAAAAGGATCTGGCCATCAACGACGAGATCGACCGCTTGCGTCTATCCGCCGTATCCAACCTACTTTCAGGTCGTAACGATGTAGTTGTGGTATCATCCGTATCATGCATTTATGGTATGGGAAGCCCGGTAGCGCTTCAGGAGAATGTAATCGAGCTGAAGAAAGGTCAGATTCTTGACCGCAATGCTTTGTTAAGAAAGTTGGTAGCCGCATTATATGTACGAAACGACTTGGATTTGCAGCGAGGTAACTTCCGCGTAAAGGGCGATACCGTAGATATTGCGATGGCCTATAGCGAGGTGGTACTCCGCATTACATTCTGGGACGATGAGATCGACGCCATCGAAGAGATGGATGCCGTTACCTTTGACCGACTGGCCAGTTTCGACGAATACCGCCTGTACCCAGCCAACCTTTTCATGACCTCGCAAGAGCAAACCAACATAGCCATCCACCAGATTCAGGACGACCTGATGAAACAGGTGCTCTATTTCGAGGAGATTGGCGATAACATCAAGGCTCAACGCATTAAGGAACGCGTAGAGTACGACATGGAAATGATTAAGGAACTGGGCCATTGCTCGGGTATCGAGAACTATAGCCGCTATTTTGATGGTCGCCAAGCTGGCGAACGTCCTTACTGTCTGCTGGATTTCTTCCCCGACGACTATCTGCTCATTATCGACGAGAGTCACGTAAGTGTACCGCAAATCAGCGCCATGTATGGCGGCGACCGCAGCCGCAAGCAGAACCTGGTAGAATACGGTTTCCGTTTGCCTGCCGCCTTCGACAACCGACCGCTGAAGTTCGAGGAATTCCAGCAGGAAGTGAATCAGGTGATCTACGTGAGCGCTACCCCAGCCGATTACGAATTGAATGAGGCCGAGGGCGTAGTGGTTGAACAGGTTATCCGTCCTACAGGACTGCTCGACCCAGAGATTGAGGTACGCCCCAGCGAGAATCAGATTGACGACTTGATGGACGAGATCCTGACTCGTAGTCATCGTGGTGAGCGTGTACTCATCACCACACTGACCAAGCGCATGGCCGAGGAACTCACAGAATATCTGCTGAACCACAGCGTAAAAACCGCCTACATCCATAGCGATGTAGCCACACTGGACCGCGTAAAGATTCTGAGCGATTTGCGCCAAGGTGTTTACGACGTACTGGTAGGTGTAAACCTGCTTCGTGAAGGTCTCGACCTGCCCGAAGTATCACTCGTTGCCATCCTCGATGCCGACAAAGAGGGATTCTTACGCAGCCACCGCAGTTTAACACAGACAGCCGGTAGAGCTGCCCGTAACGTAAACGGCAAGGTGATTATGTATGCCGATACCATCACGGCATCGATGCAGCTAACCATCGACGAAACCCTGCGCCGCCGCCTGAAACAGATGAAATACAACGAGGAGCATCACATCACTCCAAAGCAGATCGTGAAGAACCTGAGTTTCAACGCTTTACAGAAGGAGAACCGTGCCGACACGAAGGAGCTTATGCGTAACTTCTCGATGGCTGCCGAAAACGGCGATGCTGGTGTGAGAGTGGCTGCCGACCCGATAGAGGAACGCATGACCCGACCGCAGATGGAAAAGCTGATAGAAGAGACAACACGCAAGATGAAAGAAGCTGCCAAACAGCTCGACTTCCTGCAAGCTGCACAATATCGCGATGAAATCGTTCGTTTACAAAAGGAATTGGAACTTAAATAAAAAGTGAAAAGATAATAAAATCCGTGTTAATCCGTGTAATCCGTGCCTGATTATAAAAAAATCTTAGTACTTTTGCACGGTTTTATTAAAATAAAAAAGGTTATATGAAAAAGTTTTTGATAGCCATACTGATGGCAATGCCTGTAATAGCTTCGGCTCAGGACAATACTTGGGAGCGTATCGAACAGGAACCTGTTGCAACTGTTAACCCAGATGCCAAATATCTGGCAGAAGGTGCAGTACCAGAGGTTGACGGCAAGGTTTGCTGGCAGACCACCATCAAAGCGCCAGGCAAATCGGCTCAGCAGATTTACGACATTCTGCTTAAGCAGATGGAAAAGATGGTTAACGAGCCCAACCAGATTGCCAATAGCGCCGTTGCCATTAAGGATGCCGACAAGCATGAGCTGGGCGCCGTATTCCACGAGTGGCTGGTATTCAAGAACACCACCCTGTCGCTCGACCGCACTCAGTTTAACTTCCAGCTGATTGTAAAATGCAGCGACGAGCAGGCCGATGTAAAAATCGCCCACATTTCGTATAACTACGACATCGACCGCAAGCCCGTACGCTATAATGCTGAAGAATGGATTACCGACAAGTATGCCGTTAACAAGAAGCATACCAAGCTGTATCCACTCTCGGCTAAGTTCCGCCGCAAAACAATTGACCGTAAGGACTTTATCTTCAACAAGTTCAATACGTTGTTAAACGATAAATAAATAACATGAGCAAAGACCAGATACGCAATATTCTGAATTTAATCTTTATGATTGGCGCAATCGTAGGGCTGATTTTCTTTTTCTCTAAGAACGAAGAACGACATACCCTCGGTTTGTACATCATCTTATTCTCGATGTGCTTCAAGATAGCCGAAACGTCTATGCGAATGATCAAATAATCTATGTACAGAAGACTATCCACACTTATCGTAGCACTATTGGCGCTGGCTCATGTCAGCGCTCAGACTGATCGTGATTTCAATCAGATTGACGAGAACGGAAATGTAAGCCGTCGAAGCGAGAACTTCAACAAGCATAGCAAGGATACCACTCAGCACAAGGAGATTCCAAAGGGACTCTACACGTGGACTATCGACAGAAGGTTTGGTGATGTAATTCCTACAGAGCCCGACACCCTGTCGCACTTGTTTATGAATACCACTTTCAATAGTGGCATGTATGGCGACTATAACACCACGGGAAGCAACTATACCGCCCGACTGAGTCGTATCTTTATCGACCGTCCTTATGGCGATTACTTCATATTCACCGAGCCCTACAGTTTTGTGAATAAGAAGCCAGACGAATTGCTGTACATGAACACCTTGTCGCCCTATACCAGCGTACTTTACGACAACTGCGGCGATAAGACCAACGGCGAGGACCATATCGATGCGAAATTCGCAGTAAACGCCAACAAGCGACTCAACTTTGGATTCGATCTGGATTATGCTTATGCCCGCGGCTATTACAGCAATCAGAACGTTTCGCATTTTAACGGAACCTTGTTTGGTTCGTATTTAGGCGACCGCTATCAGATGCATTTCTTCTTTAATGCCGCTCACCAGAAAGCTTCAGAGAATGGTGGTATCACTACCGATGATTATGTAACCCATCCCGAATCATTCACCGACAATTATACTGAGAGTGAAATTCCTACCGTGCTCTCAAAGAACTGGAACCGTAACGACCACCAGCACCTGTTCCTGAGTCATCGTTACAACATTGGTTTCTATCGCATGGTTAAGATGACCGACGAAGAAATCAAGGCCCGCCAGTTTGCCAAGGAATCGATGAAGGAGCACGAGGCAGAAAAGGAGCAGCAGGATGCCGACAAGAAAGAGCTACGCAAAGAAAAAGATACCAAGAAGCCAACCGGTCGCCCCGAAGGAGCCAAGGTGGTAGGCAAAGAGCCACAAAGAGACGCGCTCGATATAGCTGCCGACACCACCCGCATAAAAATTGACGGTCAGGCTGCCATCGATAGTTTGAATCGACTGCAGGCTATTCAAGATTCTATCGACGCCACGATGAAACGCGAATACGTACCTGTAACCAGTTTCATCCACACACTCGATATCAGCAATTACAACCACATCTATCAGGCCTATAGCACGCCAACAAATTATTACCAGAACACCTATTATAAACAGGGTCTGGTATATGGCAACGACTCGATTTACGATCAGGTTAAGCACCAGCATATCAAAAACACGTTGGCATTGGCCCTGCTCGAAGGCTTCAATAAATACGTAAAAGCCGGCCTGAAGGCATTTGTTTCGTACGAGCACAACACCTATCAGATGCCTGAATTGGAGAATGGTTTGCTGCTTTGGAATAAGTGGAAAGAGTATAACCTGACATTCGGTGCCCAGCTGAGTAAGACACAAGGCAAGACACTGCATTTCAACCTGACTGCCGAGCGATGGCTTTCGGGAGCTGATGCAGGCGACATGACTATCGACTTCAGTACCGATCTGAACTTCCCATTATTAGGCGATACCGTCCAGCTGGCAGCATCAGCTTTCTATCAGCAGTGCAACCCTGTATTCCTGCAAGCCACCTATCACTCTAAGCATATCTGGTGGGATAACAATTTCGACAGAGAAAAACGCAGTCGCATTGAGGGTATGTTCAGTTATCAGAAGACCAATACCAAACTGCGCATAGCTGCCGAAAATATCAAGAACTACACCTACTACGGTATGAGTTACGACCTGACCGATAATGGAGGACGTAAGAATATGACCGCAGGTGTATATCAGGAAGGCGAGAATATCCAGATACTTACAGCTCAGCTGCATCAGAACTTCCGCTTGGGCCCACTGAACTGGGAGAACGTTATCACCTATCAGAAATCCAGCAACAAGGAAGTTTTACCCTTGCCCGACCTGAATATCTTCACCAATCTTTACCTGAAGTTTAAGATTGCCAAGGTGCTGGGTGTAGAACTGGGTGCTGATGCCACCTACTTTACCAAGTATTACGCTCCCGATTTCTGCCCTGCCATCAATCAGTTTGCAGTTCAGAAGAACGAGGCCAGCCGTATTGAATTAGGTGAGTTCCCCTTTATTGACGTTTATGCAAACATGACACTGAAGGGTGTAAGATTCTTCCTGGTAATGACCAATGTGGTAAACAATGGTGCAAACCACATGAAGTTCCTCACACCACACTATCCCACTAACGGATCGGTAATACACTTTGGTGTTTCGTGGCCTTTCTTCAACTAAACAAGCAGAAGTCCAAGACTCACACAAACACCATAGATAAAGATATTACGCGCTGTTTCTCCTAAGCAGAGATTCAGCGCTTTTCCTTGGTATATGCGCTTAATCTTCAGATAAGTGATAAAGTGCAGCACGAGATAGATGAATGGGAATACAAAAGCAAGCAGATGACCATTCAACAGGAATGTACCACCCAGAATCATAGCGCCAACACCTACACCTATATATAACTGCAAACCGGCTTTAGCACCCAAACGCACAATAATGGTATTCTTACCAGCCTGACGATCGTTATCTCTGTCGCGGAAATTATTCACTATCAAAAGCGCATCGATAACCAGTCCGCAAGCTATCGAAGCAAGTACCAACTCCCAAGTAAACTCATGAAGCTGTATATAATAGGTACAGCAGACAGGAACCAAACCAAAAAACACAAGTACCAGCAAATCGCCTAAGCCTTGATACGAGAACCACGTGGTATAAAGGAATGCAAATAACACACATATCATTCCAACCAGCACCATCTCGAAACCGCCATAATACACCAACGGCAAACCTATCACACAAGCAATGCAGGTTGTCAAGGCAATCGCTTTCTTCATCGAATCGAGTTTTACCCAGCCTTGGGCACAGGCTCTACGCGGACCTAAGCGTGTTTCAGCATCGTCGGTACCATTCACAAAATCAAAAAAATCGTTGATAAAGTTGGCATCAATCTGCATGGCAAAGGCGAACAGCAAGCACAGCAATGCCGCTACCCAGCTAAACGTTCCTTCACCATACTGCGCTGCGTCAGAATATGCCAAAGCCATACCTATCATCACAGGAACCGCAGCTCCTGATAATGTTTTTGGACGGGCGGCCAACAACCATGCTTTAGCCGAATCCGTCACTATTTTTTGTTCTTCTGCCATAATTTTCTTAAAATTTCTTGCAAAAGTAACTACTTTTTTGTAAATTTGCAAAGAAAATCAAAACTTTTTATGACAAGCAATACCCCGAGTCTGGATTTAGTGGAGTTTATCGAGACACAGATTCTCCCAAAATACGCTGAGTTTGACCGTGCACATAACATGGAGCACGTCACAAGAGTTATACGCAATTCTCTCGAGCTGGTTAGGGCTACGGGAGCTGACGTCAACATGGTTTATACCATTGCTGCCTACCACGATCTGGGCATGTGCGGCCATCGCGCCGATCACCATATGCGTGGCGGTAAGATTCTGGCAGCCGATGCCCGCCTGAAAAAATGGTTCTCGATCGAACAGATCAAGATTATGAAAGAGGCAGTGGAGGATCATCGTGCATCAGCCAGTCGCAGTCCCCGTTCTATATACGGCAAGATTGTGGCCGAAGCTGATAGAGACATCGATGCCGACCGTATTATTCGTCGCTGCATCCAGTTCGGCTTGGCTAACTATCCCGAGAAATCAGTTGAGGAGCATTGGGCCCGCTTCAAAGAGCACATGGCCAGCAAGTACTCAAAAGACGGTTACATAAAACTATGGATTCCCAATTCGCCGAACGCTAAACGACTCAACGAATTGAGAACCATTATCGAACAGCCACAACAACTTCGTGAGGCTTTCGACCGAATTTTCCCTGAAGAGACAGCTATCTCAGATACAGAAAGTAAATAGCTGCAAGAGCTACAACCATCGCTATCAGAATGGCCGACTTGATGAGACAAGAAGCAACTTTCTTAATCACCAAGAAGGCTACCACGATGGCTACCAGCACAAATATGTAATAACTTACGTTTCCCATTTTACTTAAACAGTTTTTTGAATGCAGTTGGAACAGGTGTTTCGAACTCCATAGGCTCACCGGTTACTGGGTGATGGAAGCACAGCAGCCAGGCATGCAGACAAAGGCGGTGGATAGGATCATCGCCATTACCGTACTTGGTGTCGCCACAAACAGGGTGTCCCATATCGGCTGAATGCACACGAATCTGATTCTTACGACCTGTTTCGAGCTTAAACTCTACCAAAGAGTGATCGGTAGTGCGGTCTAACACATGATAATGCGTAACGGCATATTTACCACCATTATCGGTTGGCGACGAATAAGTTACATACGCCTTATTATCCTTCAGCCAGTTGGCAATAGTACCCTCATCGTTCTCCATTTCGCCTGAACAAACAGCTACATATCGGCGATCGTACACGATATCATGCCAGTTATGCTCCAGAATCTGTTCGGTTTCTATATCCTTGGCATAAACCATCAGTCCACTGGTATCACGATCCAGTCGGTGTACCACATGTGCCGTACATTTCTGACGCGATTTCTTGAAATAATCATCCAGCACTGTTTTTACGTTCAGTGATGAGTGACCAGCCGCCATCGAGAGAATGCCCTCAGCCTTCTCAATCACAATCAGCCATTTATCCTCGTAAACGATTTTCACGTAACGACTCTTGAACGACTGCTGATTGCGTTTGGTTTTGCTAACAGCCACCTTCATACCTGGCTCCAACTGAAAATCAAACTGACTCACAGTCTTGCCATTTACTTTGATACCTCTACCCTGCAGAGTCGCCTTTATCTTTGAACGACTTTGCTGAACATTAGCCAACAACCATTCCAACAATGGCATCGACTCGTTGACCACCAGGTGCTCATAGTCACCCTCTCGGTTATAGCCTGCGTTATATCTCATATTGGGTGCAAAGATACAAAAAAAACCGCAGATTCGAAAACCTGCGGTCTTTTTTTTATTAGTAGAATTTAAAGTAGCGTCGGGCGTTGTTATAACTGATGTCCTCAACCATGCGACTGAGAATCTCCATATCGCAGGGCAGAAGGCCCTTCTCAACGTCGTTTCCGAGCATATTACACAGAATGCGACGGAAATACTCATGACGTGGATAGCTCAGGAACGAGCGGCTATCAGTAAGCATACCAACAAAGCGACTCAGCAAGCCAAGTACCGAAAGAGCGTTCATCTGACGAACCATACCGTCCATCTGGTCGTTGAACCACCAACCAGAACCGAACTGAATCTTGCCAGGCTCGCCACCCTGGAAATTACCCAGCATAGTAGCAATCACCTCGTTGGCACAAGGATTAAGAGTATATAAGATGGTACGTGTCAACTTGTCTTTCATATTCAGCTTATTCAGGAACGTTGACATAGCCTTAGCGGTATTGAACTCGCCAATAGAATCGAAACCTGTATCAGGGCCGAGCTGATTAAACATCTTAGTATTGTTGTCGCGGATAGCGCCATAGTGGAACTGCTGAGTCCAGTCGGCATCGGCATCCATCTCAGCCATTACTGTCAGGAAGCAGTTCTTGAACTGACGAACTTCGAGCTTAGAAAGCGACTGTCCACGCATAGCCTTCTCGAAGATGGTTTCGATTTCAGAATCGGTGTATTCCTCGTCGTAGAACTCCTCGATACCATGGTCAGAAAGCTTACAACCATTCTCGGCAAAGAAATCGTGGCGCTTCTGCAGAGCATCAACCATATCTGCAAACTTCACGATGTTCACATCGCTAACCTCACCCAGCTGTTCTACATACTTAGAGAACTCAGCCTTCTCAATGTTCATAGCCTTGTCAGGACGCCATGCAGGAATCATCATAGGATCGTCCTTAGCCTTGGTCTTGGCGTACTCAATGTGGTTATGCAAATCATCAACAGGATCATCGGTAGTACATACACACTCCACGTTGTAATGCTTCATCAGGCCACGAGCAGAGAACTCTGGCTGCTGAAGTTTCTCATTACACTCATCAAAAATCTCGCGTGCTGTCTTTGGCGAGAGCTGCTTCGTAATACCAAAAGCAGTCTTCAACTCCAGATGAGTCCAATGATAAAGAGGGTTACGGAATGTATAAGGAACGGTCTCAGCCCACTTCTCGAATTTCTCCCAATCAGAGGTATCCTTACCGGTGCAATACTTCTCGTCGATACCATTGGTACGCATAGCACGCCACTTATAGTGGTCGCCACCCAACCATAACTCAGTAATACTCTTAAACTTGTGGTCTTTGGCCACCATCTCAGGAATCAAATGACAATGATAGTCGATAATGGGCATCTTAGCCGCATGATTGTGATACAAGTCCTGAGCCACCTGGGTCTCCAGAACAAAGTTCTCATCATTGAATTGCTTCATAAAACTGTTTATTTATAGGTCCTTCTTAAAATTTTACTGCAAAGATAATTAAAATCTCGGAGAAAAGCACTATCTTTGCAGAAAAATAAAACGTAAACGATGACGTACCGCAGTAAAGTCCTTCTCATATACACCGGAGGCACCATTGGCATGAACCGGAACCCTCGCACTGGGGCTCTGGAGCCGTTTGATTTTGAACACCTATTATATAATGTACCCGAACTGAAGCAGTTTGATATCACCATCGAAACATACCAGTTCGATCCACCTATTGATTCGAGTGACATGTCGCCTGCCATGTGGACAGATCTGTCGCATTGTATCGCCGACCACTACAATCAGTACGATGGATTTGTAGTACTACATGGCACCGACACGATGGCCTTTACCGCCTCAGCCCTGTCGTATATGCTTGAGAACCTCACCAAACCCGTGATTTTCACTGGTTCGCAGTTACCTATCGGACAGCTGAGAACAGATGGTAAGGAAAATCTTATCACAGCCATAGAGATTGCTGCAGCCAAAGATAGAGAAGGACATGCTTTGGTACCCGAGGTGGGCATTTATTTCGGTGGTCATCTGCTTCGTGGTAATCGTACTACCAAACAGAGCGCCGAGGAGTTTAATGCCTTCGAATCATTCAACTACCCCCATCTGGTTGAAGCTGGTGTAAACATCACCTATTACCACGATCGCATGCTGAAGCCTGATTGGAGCAAGCCGATGGCTCCCCACTTTCGCATGGACAACAATGTAATTATCTTCTCGCTCTTCCCAGGCATCCGCGAGGATCTGATCCGTCACATTATTCATACCCCCAATCTGAAAGCCATTGTGATGCGTACCTTTGGTAGTGGCAACGCGCCCCAACGCCCATGGTTGCTGAATGCTTTACGTGAGGGAACCCGCAACGGTAAGGTAATCGTGAACATCAGTCAATGTATGCAGGGTGCCGTTGAGATGGGCCGCTACGACAACGGATACCATCTGCAAGAGGCTGGTGTTATCAGTGGTCGCGATTCTACCGTTGAAGCTGCAGTTACCAAACTGATGTTCCTGCAGGCACACTACCCCGACGATCCAGAAACGGTTCGCAAATACATGCAACAAAGTATAAGAGGAGAGATATCGTTTTAGTGATATCTCTCCTCTTATTTTTTCCAGAACCACGAGGTCACATCCTCCATCTCGCCGTCTTCTTTGATCTTATACAACCTTTGATTCGTCTTCGGATCCTTCAAAGGACCTAAGTGCTTGATAAACGGTCCTATCTTGATATAGTCGAAATCGCGCTTGTTGATAGCCGATGATATGACCGTTTTACCACTATACCAAGCTACTTTGAACTCAGGGTGTACCTCTCGGATATATAATGCCAGCTGGTTAACGGCCTTGGGTTCGGCATCACCACCCATAAACGAGATACAGGTAATATCAGTACCGAACTTCTCTACAAACGCATCAATAGCTTCAGTATCAAGGGGCAATCCAATATCTTCCCAAAGGTAATAGCTATGACACCCAGGACAGCGACACGGGCAATTACTAATGTTAATTGCCAGTGTCACTTCGTCGGGTATCTCTTGAAAAACTATGCCGGTATTTACGTATTTTAGCATAATTGTTTCTGTCCTGCATAGTAGCGACGTGAAGCCTCTTCCTGACGAGCCTGTGAGAAGTTGCTAACACGCTTCAAGTAGCCGATAATACGGGTCATGTAGTCAACATTCTTAGAATGACAATGCGGGCACTCCTTCAGATAGCGCTTGTCGATATGACCACAATCATTACATACAGTATTAGGAATATTGAATGTAAAGTAGTTACATCCTTCCTTAGCAGCCACCTTCAGCAGGTGCAGATACTGCTCTTTCGACAGATGCTCGTCGAGATTCATATGCAGAGCCGAACCACCAGTAAGATGTTCAATATAAGGTGCACCATGCAGCTTGAACTTATCGATAATGGTCAGCGAGTCATCCTCTACTACATAGAAGTAGCTGTTATAGCAATCGCGTGGCACAAAGTAACCATCCTCACGATCCCATTTAGCATGCTTTACACCTACGTTCTCTGCAGGAATCATCTCACAGTTGAACATCACCTCCTTAGAGCGGTACTGCTTATTGTACTTCTCAATCAGTCCAAGAATACCCTGAACAAAGTGCAGATACTCGTCGTTAGGAGTAATCTTCAGACCCATGAATTCAGCAGCCTCAACCAAACCATTGATACCGATTGTGAGGTACTGACGGGCAATATTGATATAACCAGCATCGAACAGTGGTAACATACCCTGCTGCTGCAGATCCTTCAAATTCTCGTTGTAAGCCAACTGTACTTTATGGCACAGATCAATCACACCACTCAGATACTCCAGATAATCCAACTTGTGGTTGACGGCATACTGGATACAACGGTTCAGGTTGATAGTGAGCACACTCTTAGAACCAGTACTTACACCGCCTGCACCAAGCGTATAGCTGAAACCATTATCAGTAATCTCGTTACGCAAACGGCAGCAACTCGACAATGAGTCGGCATTATCGCTCATATAGGTAAAGAACGAGTGTCCCTCAGCATACATTTCGGCTGTAAACTCGCCCCACTCCTTATCCTTGCAGTTACCATTCTCATCTACCAAAAGAGCCATAGTCTCAACAGGGAAAGTCAGCAAAGTCTTGGTACGCTCATGGTTAAACCACTTCATGAAGCGCTTCTGCAACCATGAAAGTCCCTCCCAATCGGGCTTAGAGCCATCGGGGAAGTAAAACTCACCAAAGATACTCTCGAAATAGTAACGATCGTAGTAGGCAATATTCCAGAATACTGCCTGATAGTTACGAGCACCTGTTGGCTGGTTCAAGGTATAAACAATCTGCTCAAAGTAATCAGTTATAATCTTATCAATGGTACGCTTCTTCAAACTCAGGTCAGCCTGGTCCTGTGAGCGCTTATAGTAATCCAGTCCGTATTCCTTACCAAGGAAATAGTTCATATACATCAGAAACTCAGGTGTAGCACAGGCACCACTCAGCATTGAACTTACCATAAACACCATATTCACAAAGCCACCAGCAAACGACTTCATGTTGGTAGGAGCAGTAGAGTTACCACCAATAGCCACAGTACCACCAATCAACCAAGGATACATGGTGATAGAAGCACAATAGTTGGCCAACGAAGTCTCGTCGTTCTTATATATAAAGTGGTGTGTCAGCTTGTCGATATATTCATCGGCCAACTGCTTACCATACATTTTCTTAATACGATCAGTGAGGAGTCGACGGTTCAGACGGATAAAGTTCGACTTTGGCAGCTCACCAATCAGTGTAGCAATATTCTTATGCTCTACATTGGCATTTGCATCGTACTTTGATCCTGTAGCAGCATTCACCGATTCGCAGTATTCTGAAAGGAACACCATTTTCTCGAGTGTCTCACGATCCTCAGAGTGCAACTGACGATAGAGAATAAACGATTTGGCAACCTTATAATAGCCTTCACGCATAAGTGCTTCTTCCACCTGGTTCTGAATATCCTCCACAGTAATGTTGTCATGCATGTCAAGGTGATTCAAGATTTTAGATACGATGGCTAGGTCAGCAGGTTCCTGAACGCTCTCGAAAGCCTTTACGATAGCATTCATAATTTTGTCGAGTGAGAACAAATCCTTCGATCCGTCTCGCTTGGTGATGGTAAAGTTTTTAATTTCCATGTTATTGTCTCTGTTTTTATTTATGTTTTGTTATTTAATTCTCTCCCAAAGTTTTCTTTTTTGGAAACTTTTTTGTTTTTGAATTCGGAAAAGTTTTCCAAAAAGTAAAACCGAATACGGTTGCAAAGATACAAAATATGCCAGAAAAAGCATTCTCGACAAGCTAAAAATTTCTCTAAAATAAAGTTAATATTGAAATAATACGCTACAATAACAATGTATAACATACTGATTCATAGACACTTCTGCATTTTCACGACAGCATCGTCTTTTAAATTAAAGCTTTCACAACAGAAAATCTCCAATTTGCAGTCAGTATTCTTTTTGGAACACCACCACATACACCAAGATTTTCTTTTTGGAAAACTTTTCGTTTTTAAAAATCAGAAAAGTTTCCCGTTTTAACATTTTACAACAATCCATTTTTCTTCCCACGCGTACCTTATTATATATAATAGAGAATACTAAAATAACACAAAAAGAAAGCCTAAAACTTGCAGATATCAATTTATTATTGTATCTTTGCCAAAAATATCATTTAAACAATTAAATTAAACAAGTACAATTATGAAGGATCTTAAAGGAACAAAAACCGAGAAGAATCTGCAGGAAGCATTTGCAGGTGAGTCGATGGCACGCAACAAGTACAGTTACTGGGCATCAAAGGCCAAGAAGGACGGCTTTGTACAGATAGCCGCCATTTTCGAGGAGACTGCTAACAACGAGAAGGAGCACGCCAAGATGTGGTTCAAGCTTTTGGAAGGTGGTGCAATCAAGAGCACACCAGAGAATCTGGAAGCAGCTGCTGCAGGCGAGAACTACGAGTGGACCGACATGTATGCACGTATGGCCCAGGAAGCACGCGAGGAAGGATTCAACGAGATTGCCGCCAAATTCGAACTCGTAGCCAAAGTAGAGGCTGAGCACGAGGCACGCTACCGCAAACTGCTCGACAACGTTAAGAAGGAGCGTGTATTCTCTAAGGACAATGATGTTATCTGGCAGTGCAGCAACTGCGGTCACATTGTTATCGGCAAGAAGGCTCCACAGGTATGTCCTGTCTGCGATCATCCACAGGCTTACTTCCAGGTAAAAGCAGAGAACTATTAAAGAATTTATTTCTAAGTACTTTGCAACAAAAAAGTACTTAGATTGCAATCGCTCTCTAAGTACTTTTCAAAAACAAGCCTGTTTAGGCAAGTATAATCTGAACAATGCGCTCTGCTGTTCGACCATCCCAACGGTCAGGCAGGGCGCATTTCTTCCATTCGCCGCTCACCATTTTCTTAACAGCTTCACTTAGTTTGTCTGCATCCTCACCAACCAGCACATTCGAACCTACATTCACCGTTTCCTGATGCTCGGTATAATTATTCAGAGTGATACAAGGTACACTATTAAAGGTAGCCTCTTCCGACACATTGCCCGAATCGGTAATAATACCAAGTGCATGAGCAGTTAACCAACCAAACTCCAAATAGCTCAAAGGATCAACAATATCAATAGCCAAGCCCATGCGCTCAACCACCTTACGGGCTTCGCCGCGCAAAGGTGCGACAATTCGCATGCCATTAGCCGAAGCCACCATAGCCTTGAGCATCTTCTCCAAATTATCAATATCAGCAATCAGCGCTTTACGGTTCAGTGTAAATACCAGATACTGTTTCTCTTCAAGTGATGGGATCGAAGCTGGCTTCTTCATACGGTCGTAGTTATATCGCAAAGTATCCATCAGGATATTACCCACCATATAGGTCTGCGAACTCTCCGACTGCTCACGAGTAGCAATGCCCGTACTCTTCACACCAGCCGTGAACAGATAGTCAGACAAGGCATCTATCACCAAACGGTTGATTTCCTTAGGCATATTGATATTAAACGAGCGTGTACCAGCTACCAGATGCGCCAAGCGAATACCACGTTTCTTGGTAACTATGGCAGCAGCCATAGTCGAGGCCAGATCATCCACCACGATCACCACATCAATCTGATGCGCATCGAGGAAAGCATCAAAACGGGCCATGACCTGACTGGTAATCTCGTTCAGACTCGTTGAATCTACACCTAAGTAATATTGTGGACGTGGCATCTGCAAATCATCAAACAGCGATGCCTCAAGCGTTGGATCATTCTCACTACCTGCATAAACCAACAAACATGTTGCTTCAGAATTTTTATTGATGGCTCTTACCAAAGGTGACACCTTAACGAAATTTGGGCGAGCACCCGCTATGATACATACAGTCTTTCCCATTTCTTTCTATTTTTGAGTGCAAAGATATAGAAAAAGTTTCTATTTACCAAGAAAAATGGCAAAAGGTTTGGATAAGTCCCAAAATAGTTGTATCTTTGCAGCAGAAACAGTGGGTCGTGCCTGATAGATCGGGATACTCTACATTAACAAAACAAATCGGGATCGTTTCCCTTGCCAATGGCGGGCCACGATTATCCTCCACGAGGAGAGCAGCAATGCCGGTGGATTACAACAGCAGGGAGCCCCCACATCGTGTGAAACAGGAGTTTTCACCAAATCATCGGCACGTACCCTTTCTTTTTTATATTAAACATTAAAGTTTAAACATTAAACATTATATATTTTGTTATGTTTTCTGGAATCATCGAAGAATTTGCTACCGTAACAGCTATCCGCAAGGATCGCGAAAATATCGATTTTACATTAAAGTGTTCGTTTGTCGACGAGTTAAAGATCGACCAGAGTGTTGCACATAATGGCGTTTGCTTGACTGTTGTTGCCATTGAGAATGGCACCTACACGGTTACTGCCATGAAGGAAACACTCGACCGCACCAATCTGGGCTTGCTCAAAGTTGGTGATAAAGTAAACGTTGAGCGCTCTATGCTGATGAACGGCCGATTAGATGGTCATATCGTTCAGGGTCATGTAGATGAGACTGCACGCTGCATTGCTGTTGAGGATGCTGACGGTTCAACCTATTTCACATTCGAATATCCAGAGAACCATGAGATGGCATTGAAAGGCTATTTCACTGTCGACAAAGGCAGTGTTACCGTTAATGGCGTAAGCCTCACGGTTTGCAATCCAACAGCTAACACCTTCCAAGTAGCCATCATCCCCTACACTTTCGAGCACACTAACTTCTGCGACATCCGTGTAGGTTCGGTAGTCAACATCGAGTTTGACATTCTTGGCAAATATATCGCCAGACTGCAGCAGATTTAATCCACCTTTACAATAACAATTCTGATGGAGCGGAGATGAATGTCTTCGCTCCATGTTGTATCAGAAAGTCACGATCACGAAATCCCCACAACACGGATATACAAGGTAGCCCAGAGTTCGCTGCTGTTTGAACATCCACATCACTATCACCAACATAAACAGCCCTGTCTTTTTCAACACCAAGCTCTCGCAAAGCAGCAAATACCGTATCTGGAGCAGGCTTCTTACGGATTCCCTCTGCTTCATGCTCACCTATAGCCACTTCGATGGTATCCGGGAAGAAATGACGACACAATTCCACGGTAGCTGCCATCATCTTATTGCTGACAACAGCCAGTCGGCAACCACGAGCTTTCAAATCAGCCAATACCTCAGGAATACCGGGATATGGTTGTGTTGTATCAAGCGAATGATGCATATAATGTTCGCGGAAAGTTGCAAACGTTGCCTCAAAATCAGGGTTTTCTGCTCCATGAGGAATAGCCCGCTCCATCAATTTCCGTACACCATTACCAACGAACCTACGAACATCATCAACCGAATGTTCTGGCATGCCATGTGTGCGGAGGGCATAGTTACACGAAGCCGCTAAATCTGTTATTGTATCAAGTAAAGTTCCGTCAAGATCAAATATATAAGTGTTATACATTGAAGATTAAACATTAAAGATTAAACATTAGCGCTTTGAACGCTGAATCATGGTTTTCACCTTATTATTATATTTATCTGCCTTCAGCAAATCCTCGATGGTAATATGCATACGATATTTCCAACGGTTATAAGGATCGCTGGGCACATTGATGCGCTCGTCACGAACATTCTTTGAGCGCAGTTCGCCATCCATAGCCAACCAGTCCTGCAACGACAACATACAGAGCATAGACGGACAATAAAGATGACGCCCGATAATCTCCTCAGCCAAATGGGCCGGTAACTGTTCGGGGGCTCGACCTTGTTTCTGTAACATCGACACATAGAAACGCTGGGTACGCTCAGGACTTTCGCTCCACCAAAGGCGCAAGGGCGACATATCGTGCGTTGAAATTGTAGCAACAGAACGGTATGGATTGCCATCAAGATGAGCAAACTCATAACCACTCTGTTTGGGCATCGACTGGATTTCGAGCGACAGGATACGCAACTGATCGAGTACCGGCGCCACACAATCTGGCAACATGCCCAGATCCTCGCCACAGCATAGCATACGGGTAGAGCCAAACACATCGATCAACTTACGGATAGCCTCAGCCCCCCAGAAAAAGTTATGACGCTGATAGTAATAATTATTGTAAAGTCGCATAAATGCGTCTTTTTCTTCAGCATTCAACGCCTCAAACACGGGCTCCCCTATCACACCGATTCGCGGATGATACATACCAGACTGTTTTGGATCCTCCAGGAAGAGCACACTACTAACCAGGCGATAAAGTCCATCCCGAATCCATAAACTATTTTCATCTGTCCGCCCCTCAAAAGCCTGTTGCACTTTTTTCTGCGTGTTGTAATCTGATTTCAAATCATACAAACCGTAACTCTTGGGCATCAGAAAATGTTCGCGAACATACGGTGCATGCATACCAAACAGCTTATCTAACACCCTATCGTTAATAAAAGGTCTGGTAAACAAGTCCTTACGGAAAGGCAAACCAAAGTATTCTATCTCACCCACTGTCATTGGCAACGAAGGCGAGAAATGCCCCAGCAATCCAAAGACAGCATCGCCTGGTATCTCCCATATCCGGAAGAAACCCAGGATATGGTCGATTCGGATAGCATCGAAATACTGTTCCATCCACTTTAAACGTCTACGGAACCACTCTACAACACCAGTACCCCAATTGTAAGTTGGGAATCCCCAATTCTGTCCGTTGGGCGAGAACATATCTGGTGGTGCACCTGTTTGTGCATCAAGATGGAAATAATCCGGATGGATAGCCGTTTCCACACTATCACCATTTATGCCGATAGGCACATCGCCTTTCAGGAAGATGCCCTTTGAACGAGCATAGTCAGCTGCGGCTTTCAACTGCAAGTGAAGATGGTATTGCGTAAAGTAAATCAAGCCCACAGACGAATCCAACCACTTGGCGTAAGGCACCAACCAATCCTGGTTCTGAGCAAACCAAGCTTTAAACTCCTTGGACTCAAGAGTCTGTTGACCTTTCTCATCAAACAGTTCCTGAACATAAGCCCGCTTCACTCGATCCACCGCCTCATAATCACTATAGCCGAGTGCGTTAAGTTCCTGGCGTTGACGATGATACGTATTCATCTTGGTTTTATTTTTCAGCACTCCAATAGCCTCTACATCCAGATAATGAGGATGCAAAGCAAAAGCCGAAACAATATTATATGGATACGAATCATTCCAGTTTTTCGAGCACGTAGTATCGTTAACCGGCAGTAATTGGATGGCCTTCATACCCGTTGTCGCACACCAATCAACCAATCGGTACAGATCACCAAAATCGCCCACACCATACGATTGTTTACTACGAAGCGAGAATACCGGTATCACCACGCCTGCAGCTCGCCAGGTATGCTCTTTTACTCTCAGGTTCTCACCATAAGCCACCAATACTGTACCATCAGGCACCATCGTCTGGTCAGCAGGCAGCAAACCCACAGTTGTGCGATTATCACCTTCCTCCCAAGCCACGAGTGCATGGGAAGTGTCATCAATAATCACATATTTATATTCTATAGGCAGCAGCACAGCATCCACATTCACCGACAGCAGCCACTCGAATCTGCCAATTGGCTCCATACGCAGATAGCGAGAAACGTTCCAACTGCCTAAAGCTGGATGGTCGCCAATAATAGCAACCGACTGTCCTTTTTGTAACTGAGGTGCCGACACCCTGAACAGGATTGTTTTACGATACAAAGGCACACGAAGCGGCTCAACCTGTTGGTCAACAGATAGTCCCATCGTTGTATGATAAGCCATGCTATAAAGATGATACTGCAGAGGCACATCGCGCCACAAATCAGCCATCACATAGTCTTTTGCCGAATCAAAATAATAGGTTCGAGGAATAGCATGCCACTCTTTTCTAAGCACATTACCATCAGTATCCTCTACCTGATAATAATAAGAAAACGAGGCTATCGGATGTTTTCGCGATTCAAGCACGGTGGTTTCCAACTGCCACTCCATGCCGTCAGAGGTAGTCATCATCAACCGTTCCGTCTTTTTGGTCTGGTCGATGCTGAGATAGGTCAGCACCACATAGAGATTTTGTCCCCATTGAGTGCCATATTGTATAGAAAACTTAAGTTTCATAAGCTATATTTTAGGGCAAAGATACAAAAAAATGATAAATTAGCGATAATAGTGGAGAGATTTTTGTAACTTTGCAGCGTTTTTTCAAGGATATGAAGATGAATTGGATAAAAAAGTCAAGCTATCTGGTTCCTATTATTGTATGCGCATTAGGAATCTTAGGCATCGCATATTACTATTTTGTGGGGAGTTTTTCTAAACTCAGCGCCACCGAATACGTGTATATTGACGACAACGACAATCTTGATTCAGTATGCGTCAAATTGGAGCCGATTGCATCCGATCATGGCCTTTCAGCTTTTAGAATGCTCGCTCGCCATGGTGGATATATGGAGCATATTCGTAGCGGTAGATACGCCATTACCCCCGACCAGAGTACGATAAAAGTATTCCGCAATCTGAAGAATGGACATCAGGAGCCTGTAAAACTCACCATTCCCGAAAGTCGTACCATGGACAGACTGGCCGGCTATCTGTCACGCAAACTGATGATGGACAGCGTTGCCGTAGCCATCCTGCTCAGCGATTCGTCGTTCTGTGCGCAGCAGGGTTACGACACTGCCACTATCGCCTGCTTGTTCGTCCCCAACACCTACGAGGTATATTGGAATATCTCTATAGAGAATCTGATGAAGCGCATGCAGAAGGAGAACGAGAATTTTTGGAATGTACAGCGTACGTTGAAGGCCGAGGCTCTGAAGCTGAGCAAAAATGAGGTTTGCACATTGGCCAGCATCATCGACGAGGAGACTGCCAACAATGCCGAGAAGCCAATGATTGCAGGTATGTATCTGAACCGACTGAAAGCAGACATGCCACTTCAGGCTGACCCTACCATCAAGTTTGCCTTGAAAGATTTCGCCATCAAGCGTATTTACCACAACATGCTGCAATTCGACAGTCCTTATAACACCTATAAGAATACCGGTCTGCCTCCCGGCCCCATCAAGATTGCATCGGTGGCAGGTATCGACGCTGTACTGAATCGCACAGCCCACGACTATCTGTACATGTGCGCCAAGGAGGACTTCTCTGGCACACATAATTTTGCCAGAACCTATCAGGAACACCTGAAGAATGCAGCAAAATATTCAAAGGCTTTAAATGAAAGAGGCATTAAATAAATCGAGAATTAACAATTGAGAATTTAGAGATATAAGATATGGAAGAGATTATTAAGAACGAAAGCGAAAGGCTACGGGTAGGCGAGTGTAGCGAGGGAATGGAGAAAAAGTCTGTCAGCTTCATTGAACAGAAAGTTATCAATGACCTGGCAGAGGGTAAGAACGGTGGCAGAATGCAGACCCGTTTCCCACCAGAGCCAAACGGCTACCTGCATATCGGACACGCCAAAGCCATTGCCATCGACTTCGGACTGGCCAAGAAATACGGCGGTCAGTGCAACCTGCGCTTCGACGACACCAACCCCATTAAAGAAGATACTGAATACATTGAGAGCATCGAGAACGATATTAAGTGGCTCGGTTTCAAGTGGGCTAACGTCTACTATGCCAGCGACTACTTCCAGGAGCTCTGGGACTTTGCTGTATGGCTCATCCAGCAGGGACGCGCATACGTTGATGAGCAGAGTGCCGAGGTGATTGCCCAGCAGAAGGGAACCACCACAAGCCCAGGTACAAACAGTCCCTATCGCGACCGCCCCATTGAGGAGAACCTGAAGTTGTTCGAGTTCATGAACAGCGGCAAGTGCGAGCCAGGCACACTGGTTCTGCGCGCCAAGATCGACATGGCTCATCCCAACATGTTGTTCCGCGATCCCCTTATCTATCGTGTACTCAATATTCCTCATATCCGTACAGGCAATAAGTGGAATGCATACCCTATGTACGATTTCACTCACGGCCAGAGCGACTACCTCGAGGGTGTAACCCACTCTTGGTGTACACTCGAGTTTGTAGAGCATCGACCCCTTTACGATCTGTTCGTTACATGGATGAAGGAGTGGAAGGGCGAGACCGACAACATCGAGGACAACCGTCCACGTCAGACCGAGTTCAATAAGCTGAACCTCAACTACACACTGATGTCAAAGCGTAATCTGCTGGCATTGGTACAGAATAACATGGTAAGCGGTTGGGACGACCCCCGTATGCCAACTATCTGCGGATTCCGTCGCCGTGGTTACAGCCCTGAGAGTATCATCAAGTTCATCGATAAGATTGGCTACACCAAGATTGATGCCCTTAACGACATGGCCCTCCTGGAGAGTGCAGTTCGCGACGATCTGAACAGCCGTGCTATCCGTGTCAGCGCTGTGCTCGATCCTGTTAAGGTGGTTATCACCAACTACCCAGAGGACCAGATTGAACAGCTCACCGCTATCAACAACCCAGAGAACGAGGCCGATGGCACTCACACTGTTGAGTTTACCCGCGAACTTTGGATTGAGCGCGATGACTTTATGAAGGAAGCCGAGAAGAAGTTTATGCGATTGGCCCCTGGCAAGGAGGTTCGTCTGAAGAACGCCTACATTATTAAATGTAACGAGGATCACCCCTGCGATGAGGACGAGAATGGAAACGTAACTACTATTTACTGTACCTACGATCCAGATTCACGCAGCGGTATGCCTGGTTCTAACCGCAAGATTAAGGGTAAGACCCTCCACTGGGTAAGTTGCAAGCACGCTGTCGAGGCCGAGGTTCGTCTTTACGACCGTCTGTGGAAGGTAGAGAATCCTCGCGATGACATGGCTGCCATCCGTGAAGCCAAGAACTGCGATGCTGTTACAGCGATGAAGGAGATTATCAACCCCGACTCACTGCACATCATCAAGAAGTGCTATATTGAGCCATACGCTGCCGATATGAAGCCACTCACCTATCTGCAGTTCCAGCGTATTGGTTACTTCACACCTGATACAGATTCAACAGCTGAGAAGCCAATCTTCAACAAGACTGTTGGACTCAAGGACACTTGGAAAAAGTAATTTAAGAAGAAGTGCCAGAAGATTTAGATTATTTCGAAAGCGAGGATTTTAAGGAAATCCTACGGCAATACGAGGAGTCAGTCAAGTCGGGCGAACGCATCTATATGGATGCCGACGACTTGACTGACATTGCCGATTATTACCACTACAACAACCGACTAGCCGAGGCCGAGGATGCCATTTCCTTAGCTATAGAATACAATCCTGAAGCCGTTGGTCCGATGCTCTACAGAGCCCGCGAAGCTTTGGAGAAGAAAGACTTCAAGACAGCCGAGCAATATGCCGATAAAGTAGAACCTTTAGATAGTATCGAGGGCATCTACCTACGTGCCGAGATACTTATCACGAAAGGAGAGTTGGACAGTGCCGACGAATTGCTGTCAGGATACATCAAAGACTTACCTGAGGATGAATATGCCGACTTTGTGAAAGGCGTTGTAGGTCTGTATCTTGATTACGACCAGTTTGCCAAGGCCTTCGAATGGATAGCCCGCACTACCAACAACGATTCGGTAGGATTCAAGGAACTGATGGCTCGCACGCTGTTCGGATTGGGCAAATACAAAGACAGCGAGCGACTCTTCAACGAGTTACTCGACAAAGACCCCTACTCTGCCAATTATTGGAATGCATTGGCAGGTGTACAGTATATGAAAGAGGACTATTCGGGTGCTCTTACCAGTAGCGAATATGCCATTGCCATCGATCCCAACGACGCCAATGGTCTGCTGTCGAAAGCCAATACCCTGTACGCAATGGGTAACCACAACGAAGCTCTCAAATTCTTCCAGAAATATTCCGAGAAGGTACCCGATGACGAGTTCGGTTATTTGCATCAGGCCATTTGTCTGATCAACAAAGGCTTGTTTAAGGACGGACTTGAAAAGTTGAAAAAAGCAGTCAGCGTTTCCGCCATCGACTCTATTCACCTACCAGAGATCTATCAGGAGATGGCCTTTACCTATAACACCTTAGGACAGATGGAAAAAGCCCTATGGTGCATAGACATGACCGAAAAATTGGATTGCGACCATTTCCACATGGGTGTTATCAAGGGACATATTCTCTTAGCCAACCAGAAAGAGACAGAGGCAGAAGCTGCATTCGCAAAGGTATTACAAGATTCGGGTAACAATCCCAAAGTAAGACTCAGAATCATCATCTCTTATCACGACAACAAGTTTTTACATTTTGCCTACAATGCCTATTTGGATTTCTTCAAGACTGTTGGCGAGGACTATAAGGAAGGCTATGCCTATCTGGCCTTATGTTGCAACGAGCTGATGAAGAATGATGAATTCTTATACTACCTGAAGAAAGCCTGTGATTGCAATCCGGAGGAAGCCAGAGCCATATTAGGCGAGTTCTTCCCTGCTCATATGGATCCAAAAGATTATTACCAGTACGCATTAGAACATACAGACGATTAATATGAATTTTATTACAAACATTCTCAACACGCTCGGTTGGTATCCAACCATTTTCTTTCTGATGTTATTAGAAAGCACAGTAGTGCCGGTACCGTCAGAGTTTGTAGTAACGCCTGCTGCTTACCATGCAGCCAGCGGCTCATTAAATGTATTCTTAGTCATCCTATTTGCCACACTGGGTGCCGACATAGGTGCCAGCATCAACTACTTTGTAGCCTTGTACGTTGGTCGTCCTGTCATCTACAAGTTTGCCAACAGCAAATGGGGTAAGATGTGTCTGCTTAATCAGGAGAAAGTTGAAAAAAGCGAGAAATACTTTGACGACCATGGAATTGCAGCCACACTCACCGGTCGTTTTGTCCCCGTCATCCGCCACCTGATTTCCATCCCTGCCGGCTTGGCACGTATGCATTACGGCAAATTCCTGCTGTTTACTACCATTGGTGCTGGAGGCTGGCATAGTGTACTGGCTCTTCTTGGCTGGTATCTGCATGCCATTGTACCCGAGAATCAGTTGAACGACAAAATTAGCGAATACGCCGAATATATCAAGTTCGCCATTCTGGGTCTGATTGTAGTAGCTGTCGTTTATTTCGTCATCAAACGAAAACTTAATCATAAACAAGAAAAGTCAGCGTAATAAGCATTTTTTTGCTTTTTTATGCTTTCTTTTCTATTATTTTTCGTATTTTTGCGCAATATTATCAGCAAACAACGATTATGGCAAGAACAAACAACCATTTGGTCATCATGGCAGGCGGCGTTGGTAGCCGTTTTTGGCCCATGAGTACTACCGAGAACCCTAAGCAGTTCATCGACGTTCTCGGCGTTGGCAAAACATTACTACAGTTAACGGTAGAAAGATTCGGCAATCTGGTTAAGCCCGAGAACATCTGGGTAGTAACCAACCAGAGTTATCAGGAAATTGTAAAGAAACAGTTGCCTGATATGCCAGCAGGAAACATTCTATGCGAACCTTGTCGCAGAAACACAGCACCATGTATTGCTTACGTTAGTTGGCGCATCAAGTCGAAAGACCCAAAAGCTAACATCATTGTAACACCAAGCGATCACATTGTGACAGATAAGGCTGAATTTCAGCGTGTCATCAAGGAGTGCATGCAGTTTACCAGCGAGACCGACGCTATCGTTACCCTAGGCATGAAGCCCAACCGCCCAGAAACAGGCTATGGCTACATCCAGGCCGACCTGAGTACCAGCTCGCTCCGAAACAAAGAGATTTTCAGAGTCGACTCTTTCCGCGAGAAACCCAATCTCGAAACGGCTCAGGAATATATCAAGAAGAACTATTATTTCTGGAATGCAGGTATCTTCATCTGGAATGTAAATACCATTGTAAATGCTTTCCGCATCTATCAGCCCTCAATGGCCAAGATATTCGAGTCGCTGTTACCTATTTATGGTACCGACAAGGAACAGGAAGAAATCAACCGTCTGTTCCCCGAATGCGAAAATATTTCTGTCGACTATGCCATCATGGAAAAGGCCGAAGAGATTTTCGTTTGTCCATCCGACTTCGGTTGGAGCGATCTGGGCACCTGGGGCTCACTTCACGAGCAAAGCAAGAAAGACCTCTATGGCAATGCCAGCATCGGTCCCGATGTAAACCTGATAGAGAGTCACAACTGCATTGTTCACACCATGCAAGAAAAGAAAGTAGTTATTCAGGGCCTCGATGGTTATATCGTAGCCGAAAACAACGACACACTGCTCATCTGCAAACTGTCGGAGGAACAGCGTATCAAACAATTCTCAGGAAATAATTAACATAAACTATAATGGAAAAAAAAGTTGCTCTAATCACCGGTATTACCGGTCAGGACGGCTCATATCTGGCCGAGTTCCTTATTGAAAAAGGTTATGAGGTTCACGGTCTCATGCGTCGTTCATCTTCATTCAACACAGCCCGTATCGAACATCTTTATCTCGACGAGTGGGTTCGTGATATGAAAAAGGCTCGCCTTGTTAATCTCCACTGGGCAGATATGACCGATTCATCATCTCTGATCCGTGTCATCTCAAAGATTCGCCCAACCGAGATCTATAACCTCGCAGCCCAGAGTCATGTGAAGGTATCTTTTGACGTTCCCGAATACACAGCCGATACCGATGCTAACGGTGTGCTCCGCTTGCTGGAAGCCGTACGCATTGCAGGTTTGGCTGATACCTGCCGCATTTACCAGGCCTCTACATCAGAGCTCTACGGTAAGGTACAGGAAGTTCCACAGAGCGAGACTACCCCATTCTATCCCCGCTCTCCATATGCCGTAGCTAAGCTATATGGTTTCTGGATTATGAAGAACTATCGCGAATCATATAATATGTTCTGCTGCAATGGTATCCTCTTTAACCATGAGAGTGAGCGCCGTGGTGAGACTTTCGTTACCCGTAAGATCACATTGGCAGCCGCTCGTATAGCTCAGGGTTATCAGGACAAGCTTTATCTGGGTAACCTTAACTCACTGCGCGACTGGGGATATGCCAAGGATTACATCGAGTGCATGTGGCTCATCCTGCAGCAACCCGAGCCAGACGACTTCGTAATTGCCACTGGCGAATATCATACCGTTCGTGAGTTCGCAACCCTCGCCTTCAAGGAGGTTGGCATCGAGCTCGAATGGAGTGGCGACGGTGTTGACGAGAAGGGTTACGACAAGGCAACTGGCAAAGCACTGGTTGAAGTCGATCCTAAGTACTTCCGTCCTGCCGAGGTTGATCAGCTGTTAGGTAATCCTGCCAAGGCTAAGGCCAAGTTAGGCTGGAACCCACAGAAGACCTCGTTCGAGGATCTGGTAAAGATCATGGTTCAGCACGATATGAAGTTCGTTAAGAAACTCTTCTTAAAAGCTCACATGGACGATGCTCAGTAAAGAAAGTAAAATATATGTAGCGGGACACCACGGACTTGTGGGTTCCGCTATTTGGAATAATCTGCTTCAGCGAGGCTATACCAATCTGGTGGGCCGCACTCACAAAGAGCTCGACCTTACCGACCAGGTAGCCGTTAAGCAGTTCTTTGATGAAGAACACCCTGACGCCGTTGTGCTGGCAGCAGCTTTTGTAGGTGGCATCATGGCCAACTCACTGTATCGCGCCGACTTCATCATGATGAACATGAAGATTCAGTGCAATGTCATTAGCGAAGCCTATGCTCACGGTGTCAAAAAGCTGCTCTTCTTAGGCTCTACTTGCATTTATCCAAAGAACGCACCACAACCAATGAAGGAGGATTGCCTGCTCACTTCACCATTGGAATATACCAACGAGGAGTATGCTATCGCCAAGATTGCAGGCTTGAAGATGTGTGAATCCTACAATCTGCAGTATGGCACCAACTATATCGCAGTAATGCCTACCAACCTTTATGGTCCTAACGACAACTTCCATCTGGAAAACAGTCATGTGATGCCAGCCATGATGCGTAAGGTTTACCTAGCCAAGCTTATCCACGATAATGCATGGGATAAGATTGCCATCGACCTGAACAAGCGTCCGGTTGAAGGTGTCAACGGCGATGCTTCTCAGCAAGAAATCTTGACAGTTTTGGCCAAGTATGGTATTGAGAACAACAAGGTTACACTCTGGGGTACAGGCACACCACTTCGCGAGTTCCTTTGGAGTGAGGATATGGCTGATGCATCAGTTCACGTACTGCTCAATGTAAACTTCAGTGACATTATCGGCATCGAGAAGTATTCTTCAGTTCACTATGGTGCCTCTACCGATGGTGCTGTCGATCGCAACCATTCTGCAGGTCGCGGTGGAGCTATCCCCAAGTTAGGCGAAATCCGCAATTGCCATATCAATGTGGGTACAGGTAAAGAGCTAACTATCCGCGAGCTTTCCGAATTGGTTGTAAAAGCTGTTGGTTTCGAAGGAACTGTAGAGTTCGACACAACCAAGCCCGATGGCACTATGCGTAAATTGATTGACGTTTCAAAACTTCATTCTCTCGGTTGGACACACAAGGTAGAGATTGAAGATGGTGTAAAGAAACTTTTCGAATGGTATCGTTCAAGTTTAGATTAAAATAATTAACCCTCGCCAATCGGCGAGGGTTATTATTTATTACATATTCTTTTTCAAGGTTTCTTTCCAAGCCTCGTAAGCTGCACGGTAAGCAGCACGGTTCTGAGCATCTGGCTCAATCACCTCCAACTTATCCAGCGAAGCAAAAGCCTCAGAAGCATTAGCATAGATGCCAGCACCTAAGCCAGCACCCTTGGCAGCACCTACCGAGCCATCTGTATCATACAGTTCGATGGTTGCACCGCTCACACCAGCCAATGTATTACGGAACAATGGACTCAAGAACATGTTAGCCTTACCAGCGTGAATCTTCTTAATATCCATACCCATCTGCTGCATAATCTCCATACCATAGCAGAATGAGAATACGATACCCTCCTGAGCAGCACGAACCAAGTGAGCCTTGTTATGCTTATTAAAGTTCAAACCGTTGATTGAGCAACCAATCTCCTTGTTCTCCAATACACGCTCAGCACCATTTCCGAATGGAATCACTGTCACGCCCTCGCTACCAATGGGCACGCTGGCAGCCAGATCGTTCATCTCGGCATAACCAATCTCAGGTGTGATATTACGATGAGTCCAAGCATTCAAAATACCAGTACCATTAATACAAAGCAGCACACCCAGACGAGTCTGGTCTGCGGTATGATTCACATGTGCAAAAGTATTTACACGGCTCTGTGGATCGTAGTTCACATCACCAAGTACACCATAAACCACACCCGATGTACCTGCAGTTGCAGCAATCTCACCAGGATTCAATACATTCAGAGAGAGCGCATTGTTTGGCTGGTCACCACCTCTATAGGTGATAGGAGTACCAGCTTTCAGTCCCATTTCTGTAGCAGCTTCAGCACTTACTACGCTCTGCTCAGCAAAGGTTGGAACGATATCTGCAATCAGTGAATGATCGAATCCATAGTAATCCATCAGGAAATCAGCCACCTGATTATTCTTGAAATCCCAGAACATACCCTCTGACAGACCGCTGACAGTGGTATTAGCCACACCACTCAGTCGCATAGCGATATAATCACCAGGCAGCATTACCTTATATATTTTACTATAGAGTTCTGGTTCATTTTCTTTTACCCAAGCCAACTTGGCAGCGGTAAAGTTTCCTGGTGAATTCAACAGATGACTCAAGCACTTGTCAGCACCGAGATCCTTGAAAGCCTTCTCACCATAAGGTACAGCACGTGAATCGCACCAGATGATTGCAGGACGCAATGCCTTCAGATCCTTATCTACACAAACCAAACCGTGCATCTGATACGAGATACCCACAGCCTTAATCTCCTCAGCTGTAGCACCACTCTCTTTCATAATCTTCTGCAGACTCAATTTGGCATTATTCCACCACATCTGTGGATCCTGCTCTGCCCATCCAGCCTTTACAGCCATAATAGGAGCCTCCTTTTCAGGATAAAAAGCTGTTGCCACACACTTGCCGCTATCGGCGTTAACCAACGATGCCTTCACTGACGAGCTACCGACATCAAAACCTAATAGATATCTATTTGCCATAACAATTTAATAATGAATCTTTATTTATAGTACGTTTCAAATGCAAATTTCCCTAAATAATTTAATAAAAACGACTTTTTTCCATAAAAAAATGATTTTTTTACGTATTTTTGAGTTCAATTTAATTTTTTTGTTTACCTTTGCACATAGAATGATTAAAAATTGCGTATTAATATAATTCATATATGAAGAAGAAAATACTAATACTTGACGACAAAGAGACCATTGCAAAGGTTCTCTCTATTTATCTGATGAGCGACTACGATGTACAGTGGTTGCCCGATGGTTTGCAGGGTGTAAAGTGGCTGCAGGCAGGCAACACCCCCGACCTCATCATCTCAGATATTCGTATGCCAGGAATGCGTGGCGATGACTTTTTGGAGTGGATCAAGCAGAACGAACTGTTCAAGCAGATTCCTGTCATCATGCTTTCTAGCGAAGACTCCACCAGTGAGCGTATCCGCCTACTAGAGATTGGTGCCGAGGACTATATCGTCAAGCCCTTCAACCCCATGGAGTTAAAAATACGAGTAAAAAAGATTATTCCCTAAATAAATAATATGATAGGTGTTGTATATCTTGGCAGCAATCCCAAGACCGAGGAACGATTAAGGTACATCCCCGGTCGATTGGTGCAGTACACAAGAAATTACAAGGATGCGGCATCAGCGTGTTCAACGCATGTCCGTAACGAGCATTTTATTGTGTTTTACGAACAGGGCGAGCAAGACGCAGATATTAACGCCATCAACTATTTAAAGAAAAAGAATAAGCACATCTATATTATTCTGCTCACCAAGGAGCTTACTGCAGAGAACCGTTCGGTTTACCAGAAGAGTGGTATCAACGATACCCTTGATTGTAACGCTTCTATTACAGAACTTAATAAGAAGATTCAGTTTATTTCCGACCGTGAGAATATGCTGTTCGATGATCAGCAGCCTAAATACAGGATGTTACGTTTCAAGATTCCTCTTTGGAAGAGAGTCTTCGATGTACTATTCGCTATCATCGCACTCATTCTTACCTCTCCCATCTTCATACTCACGGCTATCGCCATCCGTTTGGAGAGTAAAGGTCCGGTTATCTTCAAGTCAAAACGTGTAGGTGCCAACTATACCATCTTTAACTTCTTGAAGTTCCGCTCTATGTATCAGGATGCCGAAGAGCGTCTGAAGGAGGTTGCCAAGGAAGCTGGCAACCAATATGCAGAAATGAGCAAAAAGGCTGAAATAACGCCTATGCCAATGCCCGATTTCGGCATGGGTGGCAACATGATGATTAGCGATGATACCGACATGATGATTGCCGACGATGAGGTAATGCTGGTAGGCGACGACTTCGTGATTTCCGAGACCGACTATAGCAAGGAGAAAAAAGAGGAAATTGATAACGCATTCGTTAAAATTGAGAACGATCCCCGCGTTACCAAGGTGGGCAAGTTCATCCGTAAATTCAGCATCGACGAGCTGCCTCAGCTTTTCAATATCCTCAAGGGAGATATGTCAGTGGTTGGCAACCGTCCTCTCCCACTCTATGAAGCCGAGAAGCTCACCATCGATACTAGTATCGACCGTTTCATGGCCCCAGCAGGTCTCACCGGTCTTTGGCAGGTTGAGGAGCGCGGAAAGGGTGGCATGATGTCAGCCGAGGAGCGCAAGCAACTCGACATCAAGTACGGCCAGACATATAATTTCTGGTTGGATATGAAGATCCTGTTCCGTACTTTCTTTGCCTTCGTACAGAAGGAAAATGTATAACTAAATCCCTATTAAAATGAACAGATTCAGACGATTGATATTCATTTTTGCAGCAGCTATAACCAGCACTACAGCCCTCGCTCAATTCAACGAGAGCGGTATCAGTGCAGGTTTCTTCGATTCCAGCAACGAAAAAGACATCAACTTTTCTGAATTCCGTTTGCCTCCATTGGCTGTTTTGTTTGAGAACGCAAAATCAAGCCCACAGATATTAACGCTTGAAAAGGCACGACAGTTAGCAGAAGCAGAAGTTGCTAAACAAAAAAGGCATATTTTTTCTTACGTTACTGGTCATGCAAGCTATAGCTACGGTATGGCAGATATGTGGGGTAATAGTTCATCTGCATATACTCAAACCCTTTATCAATATCAAGGCACTCAACAAGCTTATTGGAATCTCGGTATAAATCTTGCGATTCCCGTTGAAGACATTTTGGATTTAACAGCAGCTGTAAAACGCAAGAGACTTGAAGCAGAACAAGCTAATATTCAAAAAGACATAGCCTATGACCAACTAAAGCTCCAAATTGCCACACTATTTGTCAAAATCACGAACAATTTAGTATCCCTTAAGACATTAGGTGAAGCAGCAGCTGCCTATCAAGGAGCCGGTGCATTAAACAAGGAAGATTTTGAAAATGGAAACATGGACATCGCAGCATATGCAAACACCAAGATGCATGAAAGTGGACAAGTTTCAGGTTATCAAAGCTTGCAAACAGAAATAACAACTGACATTATTACTTTGGAGATTCTGACACATACTCCTATTATAACCAATGCAACAACAGAAATTACACTTGACAAAAGTATTGTCAAATCTGCCAAAGAAATTGCAAAAGAGAATAAAGCTACGGAAAAGCGAATCAAGAAATTAGAAAGAGAAGATAAAGAAAAAGAGATAAGATTGGAAAAGAAATTAGCCAAGGCAGAAGCCCAAGCTGCAAAAGCCGATTTAAAAGCCGCCAAAGCCGAGGCAAAAGCAGCAAAAGCGGCAGCCAAGGCTGCAAAAAAAGCCAAATAAATAAACATATTTGCGACTATGGATCTATTTAGATATATTGTAAGATTTCTATTCAAAATAAGATGGTATCTCATCATCCTACCAATGATAGCATTGGTAGTGGCCTGGTTTTCCACGCGAAACTTGGAACGTGTATTCGATACAAACACAACCATATATACCGGTATGATTACCGGATATAATCTTGAAGGAGGATCAGGAACCGCTGGAGGTAATTCACAAACAAACATTACTAACCTCATTCTTTTAATTACAACCGATGCTACAATTCATGAGGTTTCTTTGCGTTTATTTGCACGCTGCATGATGTACGGAAATCCCAATAAAGACAATAACTATATCTCTGCAGAACATTTCCGTGCTTTATATAATAGTGTACCAACTGAAGTAAAAGCCCTTATCAATCATAATAGCGAAAATGCGACTTATGCCAACCTCAAGGCTTATGAACGCCCATCAGCAGATAACTATGTATTTGGTTTAACTAATTATCACCAATATTTCGGCATCAATAGTATTGTTAGCCGCATTAAAGTGGTTCAACTGCAAAGAAGTGATATCATCGACATTGGCTATTCTTGCAATGATGCTGGTATTGCATATAACACCTTAGACATATTGAATGAAGTATTTGCTCGCCAATATGCAATATTACGCTATGGAGAAACTAATAATGTTATCAAATTCTTTGAAAGAGAGGTTGCCAGATTATATAGAATTTTGTCAAATGCGGAAGACGATCTTATTCGCTATAATATTGAAAAAAGGATTATTAACTACCAAGAACAGACCAGTCAATTGACGGCACTTGACGCAAGCCAGAAAGCATCAGATAACAACTTAATTATTGATAAAACCACCACTCGTGCTCTGATGAACTATTTAGAGCGTCAGTTGGGCGATCGAGCAAAAATCATTAAAGCAAACAGAGACTTCACTGACCAGGTCACTGATATTTCTCGTATTCAATCACGTATATCAAATTTAAAACTGATGAATAGCGAAGGAGGTGGCAACGAAGTCGAGTCCCAGATTGAGCTTGCAAAAGCCGAAAAGATGCTTCAAAATGCGTCCAATAATGTCAGAAGTTTAGTAAAAGACATCGAGTCTGGCAATTACAACACCGAATCTGGTGTTAAAGCAAGTGATATGGTAAATAAATGGCTAGATCAGGTTCTGCTATTAGAAAAAGCCAAGGCCCAAGAATCAGCCCAAGACATTATGCGCGAAAAGTTAGATAATGAGATTCTGTATTACGCACCTATCGGCGCAACATTATCAAGAAAAGATCGTCATATTAGTTTCATTGAAGGCAACTACATGGAAATGCTTAGAGCGCTCAACTCGGCCAGACTTCGTCAAAAAAACCTTCAGATGTCGACAGCCACATTGCGTGTGCTCAATCCTCCCATGTTTCCCATGAATGCTCAGCCTACTAACAGAATGATGACATTGTTAGGAGCATTTGTGTTATCATTCATCTTTGTCGCATTATATTTCTTCATCATAGAGTTGTTGGATCGTACGCTTCGCGATCGTATGCGTTCTGAACGCATTACTCAGATTCCTGTTATGGGTTGCTTCCCCAAAGAAAGCAATTTGCGTTATCGTCGCTTCAACAAAACGATTGCAGATATGGCTCTTCGCCAACTCAGTAAGGCACTTCTTCCCCACTTCGAAGAAGGCAAGCAGAATGTACTTAACCTGATTTCTACCGATGCTGCCAATGGTAAGAGTTATATTGCTCAGGAATTAGAGAATTATTGGATTTCAATTGGCCTTCAGGTACGACGAATAACATATGATGAAGATTACCTGGCTGAAGATAGCCGTTTCATCATGGCTAAAGATATCAAAGATATCTGTCCTGATTTATTGCCAAATGAGATTGCCATTGTCGAATATCCAAACTTAGACGACAACTCCATTCCTCCCGCATTACTCAACATGGGAACTATCAACCTGATGGTTACTCGTGCCAATCGCACGTGGAAAGATGTAGACCAAAAAGCATTAAAGGAATTAAACGAAAGATTGGAGAACAAGAATTCTCTGTTTATGTACTTAACAGAATGCCAGCGTTATGCTGTTGAAGAGTTTGTAGGCCAGTTACCACCATACACATCATTCAACAACTTCATCTATCGTATGTCACAGATGGGTCTGACCGCAGTTGAAAATAGTCATGCAAAATAATAAATGGTAAATAAAGTTTATTCAAATAGACTATCCGAATATGCCCATGAAAACGGAGGAAGAGTAATCATTCTCTTTCTCCTATTTTTGCTTGTAATATACGAATTTCTCCATAGCGGATATACCATTTTTACCATCATTTGTTTATCACCTTTACTGATTTTCGCTGCATATACTTCTTTCAAATGGAAAATGAGTGCGTTTTGGGCATTAATAATTATCAATTACATACTCCAGATGAAAGACAGCCCACTACCTGGCGGAGTTCCAATGTCATTATGGGATGAGATCTTAGAATTGATGCTAATTTTATTAGCAATCTTAGATATAAGAAAAGAAACTCACTTTGGAAGATGTCTAAATCTAATGATGATGGGGGTTCTTTCATGGCTTGGATTTTGCATTTTACAATTATTCAACAACACCTGTGACCTTGGTATGGATGTAGCAGCATGGTTTACAAGTTTTCGTCTTATAGCCCTTCAACTTTTATGGATTCTGATTGTATTCTGTATTTATATTACGACTCCCAAAAGACTTCTCAACTATCTCAGACTTTGGGCAATATTAGCTCTTTTCTCAGCATTTTGGACATGGAAACAAAAAATAATTGGATTTACCGATACAGAGTATGCTTGGCTATATTATGGCCCAGGACAAACAACGCACCTCTTAAACGCGCGAACGCTCGTAAGGTATTTCTCAACTTTTAGTGATGCTGCTAACTACGGATGTAATGCAGCAGCTTCTTCTGTTACATTTTTCATCATAGCCATTACAAGTAAAATTAAGTGGGAAAAAATATTCTTTCTAATAGTGGGAGGGGCTGTCATCTGGGGGATGTTCCAATCAGGAACACGTACCGCAATATTTTCTTTAGGAGCAGGATTATTTGCTTATGTAATTTTATCAAAATCTATTAAAATAGCTATTCCATTCGGTATTTTTCTTGCATTTTGTATGATAATCCTTGTATTTACAAATATAGGAAACGGAAATCAACAAATAAGAAGAATGAGATCTGCCTTTGATAAGAAAGATGCATCAGCAAGCGTTAGAGATATAAACCAAGAGGCCATAAAAAAATATTTAAGTGATGCACCATGGGGATTAGGCATAAGTTCAACTCAAGCAAACATCCCTGTCAATAATAAATATCGAAAGGTATCAGATATTCCACCCGACTCAGAATATGTCTACATATGGGTTCATACAGGAATTATTGGAATAACATTCTTTTTAATATGCATGCTCATTATGTGGTTGGGAGCATGTTGGATTGTTATGTTTAAACTCCGAAGCCCTTCATTAATTGGCATAGGAGGCGCCTTATGTTGTGCTTTTCTTTCTATTCAACTAAGTGCATATGCTAACCAAGTATTATTCCAGTACCCCAACGGATTAACTTTTTTTGGAGGACTTGCAATTGTTCACATTTTACCATATATAGAGCCTGCATGGATTGAATACGAGCAACAACGCCTAAAGGAGCAAGAAGAAAAGAAAAGATTAAAAATAGAGAAGAAACTTGCAAAACGAGTGTAAATTGTCCATCATCACCATCAATTACAATGGTCTGAAAGATACCTGCGAATTGATTGAGTCCATCCCCTTCAATAGCAATATGGAGGTGATAGTGGTTGATAATGCCTCAAAAGAAGATGAAGCAAGCACAATTTCAGAGAAGTATCCGCATGTCAAAGTCATACGAAGCAACCTAAACTTAGGTTTTGCCGGTGGCAACAACTTAGGTATTAAGGAAGCTCAGGGGAAGTATATACTACTTATTAATAACGATACCTATATCAAAGAGTTCAAGATAGATCCGCTCATTGAGCGACTTGAATCATCAGACAAGATAGCTATTGCATGTCCCAAGCTTCGTTTTGCATGGGGAAACAACCCTATACAATTTGCAGGCTACACCCCATTGTCCCCAATAACAGTCAGGAATCAAGCCATTGGCTTTGGCGAAGAAGATAATGGCCAATACGATACAGCGCACCCTACTCCATATGCTCATGGAGCAGCCATGCTGATAAAACGTGAGGCCATAAGCAAGGTTGGACTTATGCCAGAGTGTTTCTTCCTCTATTACGAAGAACTCGATTGGTCAATGATGTTTACCCGAGCTGGCTATGAGATATGGTACGACCCTGCTTGCACTGTATACCACAAAGAAAGCCAAGCAACAGGCCAAAACAGCCCCCTCCGCACCTATTACATCACCCGTAACAGGTTGCTCCTCGTCAAGCGTAATTATAAAGGTATCAACAAATACCTATCATATATATACCTTATAGGTATCGTCGCCCCTCGCGACATAATCAAATATACCCTCCAAGGCAGATTAAACCTAGTCAAAGCTGTCTATAGAGGAATAAAAACTTTCAACTCTCAACTCTCAACTGTCAACTGAAGAATTATGGATTTCTGGATTATACTATATATCATCGATTGGATACTATTTATCCCTGTTGCAGGAACAGTACTCTATCTCGGAGTCTTTTCTGTAGCCTCTCTTTTCACTCGAAACACTGTTCAAAATAAAGCTAAAATCCAAAACCGCATTGCTGTTATCATTCCATCACATAAACAAGACAACGTCATTGAACAAGCAGTTGTTTCCATCTTAAGCCAGGATTACCCACAGCGTCTATTCGACGTGGTTGTTGTATCCGACCATCAAACAGAAATAACAAATATGCGATTGGCTCAATACCCAATCACATTATTGACTCCCGATTTTGCTGAAAGTACCAAAGCAAAATCCCTTCAATACGCAATTCTCAAATTACCGGAATTTAAAATTTACGATATTGCCCTTGTATTGGATGCAGATAACATTGTTGAACAAGACTTCCTCACCAAAGTAAACGATGCGTTTGAAACGGCAGCCACAAAGGCCATCCAAATGCATCGTATCTCTCGAAATAGAGATACAGCAGCTGCACGCATGGGCTCCATCTTTGAGGAAATCAACAACAACATCTTCCGTAAAGGCCATATCAACTTAGGAATTTCTGCAGCATTGGCTGGATCAGGAACGGCATACGACTTTACCTGGTTCAAGGCCAATGTGATGAAGGCCAAAACAGCTGGCGAAGACAAAGAGCTGGAAGCACTTTTATTGAAACAAGGTTATTTTATCGATTACTTCGATAATATCTTATTATATGGTGAGAAGAAGAGAACCACCAGCAAGATGAACGAGCAACATAGCCGATGGACTTTGCAACAGTTCCAGAACCTGCTTAAAAATATTCGATATTTACCTGGAGCACTCCTACGTAAGCAATATGATTGGGCCGATAAGCTTATTCAATGGATGTTGATGCCTCGTACTAGCATGATAGGCATCATGATGTTTATGAGCATCCTACTCCCGTTTATCTATTTATCAATGGCAGTCAAATGGTGGGTTGTCAGCTCTGCTGTTCTTTTCTTTTTTGCTTTAGCAACACCAGATTATCTGGTGGATGAGATGTGGGACCGCACATTCTTACGTTCTCCATTTGTAACATTATGGGGAATCATCAGTACTAATTTTTTTAATAAGAAAAAGAAAACCAACTAAATAAACAATAAATTATGATTTGGCAGATATTACACATTATCGACGTTACCCTCTGGGTTATTATCTTAGGTTCAGTTGCCTATGTAGCATTTTTTGCAATTATCTCGTTATTTTATGAGAAAGAAGATCGCGTTGCTATTCATGCTGCAGCACTAACCAATAGGATGACAAAATTCCTTATACTCTATCCGGCCTATAATGAGGATCGCGTCATCATCAATGCTGTGGAGCATTTCTTAGAGCAGGATTATCCAGATGACTTATACACTGTAGCAGTTATTTCTGACCATATGAAGCCAGAGACTAATGAGTATTTAAGCACACTCCCCATTAAGCTTCTTACCCCGACATTCGAGAAAAGTTCAAAAGCCAAGGCTATGCAGTATGCAATTGATGAGATTCAAGAAACATTCGACAATGTAGTTGTACTTGATGCCGATAATGTAGTACGTCCAGAATTTCTGTCACAACTAAACGTCTTATGTTCTGTTTATGACGCTATCCAGTGCCATCGCTGTGCCAAGAATGCAAATAACGATGTTGCTGTACTTGATGGCGCAAGCGAGGAGATTAACAACACCATCTTCCGAAAGGCCCATAACCGTCTGGGGTTGTCTTCTGCTTTAATTGGATCTGGTATGTGCTTTAATTACGAACTATTTAGAAAGAACGTTTTCCAGCTTTCAACAGCAGGTGAGGACCGTGAGATGGAGGCCTTGCTACTCCATCAGGAAGTATTTATCAAATATGCCCCAGAGATTCACGTGTTCGATGAAAAGGTTAGCAACCAGGACAACTTCCAAAAGCAGCGCATGCGCTGGATGACTGCTCAGGTTCAGAGCCTCATGAGTAACCTGCCAAAGATTCCAGGTGCTTTAATACATGGTAAAATCAACTTTGTTGACAAGACTATCCAACAGGCTTTAATACCACGTTCAATTCTGATTGTTCTATTAACTGGTATATCCATATTTGTAACGCTAACCATCCCAGAATGGTGCGAAAAATGGTGGATTACATTGGCGATATTAGGTCTGTCTTTATTTGTAGCCATCCCCAAGGAAATCCGTTTCCGTTCATTCTCTAAGGTATTTACAATTCCTGGGCTGGTACTACGCATGCTCAAAAACATCCTCCATATGGATAGGAAAAATACAGACTTTATACATACCGAACATACAACATAAAGAAATGAGTAACATAATGATTTTTATCTGTGCCCATAAGGAAGTACAATTACCACAACATCCTTATTTCCTCCCTGTTCAAGCGGGAGCGGCTTTACATGAACCTATAACTGGTTTTCAACCAGATAACGAAGGAGATAACATTTCAGATAAGAATCCACATTTTTGTGAACTCACATGCCACTATTGGGCATGGAAAAATCTAAAGGACGTAGATATTGTTGGGCTCAATCATTATCGCCGCTACTTTGATTTCGCAAGGAAGTGGCCTCAATTCTCTCCTGACAAGCATTTCATTCAGACAGAAGATTTTCTCAAACGTCCATATCAATTCCCTGATTTAGAAAAGCTTCTATCAAAATACGACATTATTCTTCCTGTTGCTCGTCACTGGCGAGTTAGCAATACCCAACAGTATGCAGACTATCATATTGCAAAAGACTGGGAAATGCTTCGTCAGATTATCAAAGAACGTTCTCCTCAATACGTACCCGCTTTTGAAAGGACAATGGATCACTGCAACAAATCTGTTGGTTACAACATGTTTATCACACATTGGAAGCACTTCGACGCATATTCAGAATGGTTATTCGATATCCTTTTCGAGGTAGAGAAACGCGTCCCACCTATAGACGATCCCATCCAGAGTCGCATATATGGCTATATGAGCGAAAGACTTATTAATGTCTTTTGCGAATACTATCATCTTAAAATCAAACACATACCACTAATTATGTCATTGGATGAATATGATAATGATCAAAACATTAGCGACATCAGAGCAACATTTCGCAGAATTAAGAACGATTATATATATAAAATACACAGATAATTTGGTAATCTCAATTAATTTTCCTATTTTTGCAAAAAATAAGCATTATGGCAAAAGACTGGGATATCATTATAACTAATAACAGTAATCTATTCAAGATTGATTTAGGTGAAGTATGGCGTTACCGCGACCTCTTGACAATGTATGTTAAGCGCGATATCGTGACGTTTTATAAACAGACCATATTGGGACCTTTATGGTTTGTAATTCAACCCCTATTCACCACCATCATGTTTATGTTTGTATTTGGTGGGATTGCGGGTATCTCTACAGATGGGATTCCTCAAGCAGTTTTCTACCTAGCAGGCCTTGTTTGTTGGAATTATTTCCAGGATTGTCTAAGCAAATGCTCTGATACATTCAATGCCAATCAGGCCATTTTTGGAAAGGTATATTTCCCCAGATTGGTAGTTCCCCTCTCTATTGTCATATCCAATCTTATCAAAATGGGTATACAATTTGTACTGTTTCTGGTTGTTTACATCTATTATTTTGCGTCAGGCATTGTCTTCCATATAAATGCAGCCATACTATTAGTACCATTGCTCATTATCATGTTAGGAGGCCTCGGGCTCGGTTTCGGTATGATTATATCATCTATGACTACCAAATACCGTGATTTGAGATTTCTCATTACTTTCGGTGTTCAGCTATGGATGTATGCAACTCCTGTCATCTATCCTCTTTCTGTAATGAAAGAGACATACCCCCAATATATATGGGTATTGGTAGTAAACCCATTGACAGCTATCTTAGAGAGTTTTAAATACGCATTTACAGGAGTTGGCGAATTCAACTGGTATTATTTAAACTATAGTTTTATATTCACTATTGTGATTCTCTTACTAGGCATAGTCATCTTCAACAGAGTACAACGAAACTTTATGGATGTAATATAGTATAATGACATGAAAGCACCACAAGATTATGTAAAAGTCTGCCAAGACCGAGTATTTGGCAAAGAAAATAGGTTCTACCTTATGGGAGTTGCTATTTTCTGGATCTTTTTTTACCATTTCTATTGCTGGTTCAAAGGAAACCTACCATGGTGGATTTATTTTTTTAGCGAAGGACAAACCGGTGTTGATATATTCTTATTCCTCAGTGCATACGGTCTTGAAGCATCATTAAGAAAAAACAGAATCATGTGCTTTTATAAAAACAGAATAAAACGGTTATTTCCTGTTTATTTTTTATTCCTTGCAGTCGTTTTTTGCTTTTATCCAAACACGCCATTATACTCGATACTAATACAATGTTTGGGTCAACTAACAGGTTTTTCACTTATACAAGTCAATTCGTTTTTCTCAACCAATTTTGAATTCGACTGGTTTACACCTGCATTAATTGTATTTTACATATCATTTCCTCTTTTATCTATCACTTTGAATAAGATATCAAAGGAATCTGAAATAATTGAATTTTTTTCACTAATTGCCGTAATCATTTTGAGCCTATTATCATTAAGAGAGATTCAACTACCAATAAAATCACTTATATATCGTTTACCCATAATTATGTTGGGGATTTTTACATATATCCACCTATCTGATCAGAAATATAACAGACTAATCTCTATTTACCTTCTGGCTTTTATTGGAGGTTTATTTAGTAACCAACATTGGTTTTTATCATCTACCTCAATACCTATTGCATTTTTGGCTTTGTCCTTAACTGACGTTGTTCGTCCCTTATATCATTTTTTTAGTCTTCTTGGACGTCACTCGTACGAGATATACTTAGCGCACATTTTCCCTGTAACAAACTTTTTTATGCTCAATATATTTAACAACATCTATATACATATATTAATTACTATAATCTGGACAATTATAGTTGCTACCATTTTCAGCTATGTTCAAAAAATCTATTATAAAACAATAAATAAAATACGAAAATGAAAAATACGGTTATAGAATTTAATCATGTTGGAAAACAATATATACTCGGGACAATTGGTACTGGTACACTCAGCCAGGATCTTAACAGATTATGGGCCCATATTAGAGGTAAGGAAGACCCATATCTTAAAATTGGTGAAATGAACGACCGAACAAAAAAAGGAAATAGCAGATTTGTATGGGCGCTAAATGACATCAATTTCAGAGTAGAACAAGGAGATGTGGTTGGTATTATTGGTAAAAATGGGGCTGGCAAATCCACACTTTTAAAAATTCTCTCCCGTGTTACCTCACCCACAACAGGAGATATCAAAATCAAAGGTCGAATTGCCTCTTTACTCGAGGTTGGTACAGGCTTCCATCCCGAAATGACAGGCCGTGAGAATATTTTTATGAATGGTTCTATCATGGGTATGACCAAAACAGAAATCAAGAGCAAATTCGACGAAATTGTTGATTTTGCTGGCGTAGCCAAATACGTAGACACTCCTGTAAAGCGCTATTCCTCAGGTATGATGGTTCGTCTAGGCTTTGCTATAGCAGCGCATTTGGAACCCGAGATTTTAGTTGTAGACGAGGTATTAGCTGTTGGTGATGCTGAGTTCCAGAAGAAAGCCATTGGCAAAATGCAAGACGTTAGTAAAGGCGAAGGACGTACAGTTCTTTTCGTAAGTCATAACATGGCTGCGGTGAAGAGTCTTTGCACTAAAGGAATTGTATTACAGGCAGGAAGAGTTGCATTTAACGACAATATTGACAAGTGTTTGAATTATTATCTTTCTTATGAAAACGATTCTGAAGATGGCTTCATTCTTGATAATATTAAATATAAGAAAGCAACTATTGAATTAAAAAAAATTACAATAAATGAATCTGAATATCGATATAGTAATATTAAAGGAAACCAGGACACTTTGTCTATTCACATAGAAGGAGCTACTAAAGAAGATATAAAAACTGATGTCATGTTGATTCTTAAGAATAAAGAAGGAACCCCCTTGGCTTCCTTTGCGGAAGGGCATTATAAAGGTCAACTTCAATGTATACCAAGTGGGAATTTCGTGATTGACAAACATATAAGATTGCCCCATTTTCTGACCAAGGGAAAAATATACTGCGATCTAATGATGCATCATCCAATGGTAGAATGGCAACTACAAATACCAAATTGTTGCATATTAGAATGCGATGGATACCAAGAAGGATTTGGTAGCGCAATTAATCAAAAACAATGGGGCTTAATGGGATTAGAAAGTAAAAATGAATGAATTATGAGAAAAGACATTATCACAGTGACATCCCCTCTTTTACCTAATCTAGAGAGTTTCAAGGACTTGTTAGAAGAGATTTGGGAAAGCAAATGGATTACGAACAATGGCTCATTCCATAAGCAATTAGAATTGGCACTATCTAAATATCTTAAGGTTCCATATGTAAGCCTATTCACGAATGGAACTCTACCGTTAATAACGGCATTGCAAGCATTAAGAATTACAGGTGAAGTCATAACAACTCCATTTAGTTTTGTTGCAACTACACATTCACTTTGGTGGAATGGTATAAAACCTGTTTTTGTTGATATTGATCCCCATAATGGATGTATTGACCCAAATAAGATAGAAGCAGCAATTACGCCCAGAACAACGGCAATTATGCCAGTTCATGTATACGGCACTCCATGCGACACCAAGGCAATTCAAAATATTGCCGACAAATATGGTCTTAAAGTTATATATGATGCAGCACATGCCTTTGGAGTTGAATTCAATGGAGAAAGTATTCTTAATGCCGGAGATTTATCTACGCTTAGTTTTCATGCCACAAAAGTTTTCAACACCATAGAAGGTGGAGCTATGATTATGCACGATGAAAAGACAAAACAAAGAATTGACTACCTTAAGAACTTTGGATTTGCAAATGAAATAGAAGTTGTAGCTCCGGGCATAAATTCCAAAATGGACGAAGTTAGAAGCGCATTTGGTTTATTGAATTTAAAAGAAGTTGATGATAGTATAAACAAACGCCAGATCGTTGCAACAAAATATCGTGAAGCACTACGTAATACGAAAGGAATCACCTACTGGAATGATATTCAAGGTGTGAGACATAATTACTCTTATTTTCCAATTTTCGTTGACACAGAAGAATATGGAATGAGTCGTGACGATTTGTATACTAAAATGAAAAGAAACAACATATATGGAAGAAGGTATTTCTATCCATTAATAAGTACATTTTCTACATATCGAGGATTACCTAGCGCAACAAAGGAGAATCTCCCCATTGCAACAAAACTTGCTAACGAAGTCATATGTCTGCCCATACATCATTTACTCGGGCAAGAAGATATAAACAGAGTCATAGATTGTATCGTTAATAAATAATTTATAACCCGAAGATATATGAACATATTAGTTACCGCCATTGGTTCGATGTCTGCAGAATGTGTGCTTTCGAAGCTAAAAGAAATGCAACATTTTGTTGTCGGAATTGATATATATCCTAAGAAGTGGCATTATGAAACAAGTATCTGCGACATTTTTTCACAAGCACCTTTTGCAAAAAACGAAAAGGATTATATCAGTTTTCTTTTAAAAACATGCCTAAAGTATAACATTGAATACATAATTCCACTTACAGACCTCGAAATTGACATCATTAACAAGAATCGCACAATTTTTGAAGAAAAAAGAATCATATTATGTATGCAACGTCCAGAAGTTCTTAACATTGTAAGGAACAAATTCCGCCTACATTCTTTTTTTCTTAATGATCCATTAATTCCATCATTAAAAACCCACCTACTAAGCGAAAATGATACCCAATTCACATTCCCTGCAATTGTAAAACCATATAACGGCAGAAGTAGCGAGGGTTTAATGTTGATAAAAAACGAACTACAAATATCATCTATCGAACACCCAGAAAACTACATCATTCAAGAGTATAAAGATGGTTATATTTATACAGTTGATTATTGTCGTTCCTCCATTTCTCAAAAAGACGTTGCTATTCCAAGACGTGAACTTTTAAGGACAAAAAATGGAGCAGGATTAACAATAGAAATAGTTTCAGACAAGAAATTAGAACAAATCGCTTCACGTATAGGAAATGAATTGAACATTAATGGATGTGTAAATATGGAGTTTATCTATAATAATAAAAAATATTATCTTATTGACATAAACCCACGATTTTCTGCCGGCATTGCCTTCTCTGTTATATCAGGTTATGATATGATTAAAAATCATCTAAATTGCTTTATCGATAAAGACATTGATTCAAAACCCCAAATAAAGAAAGGTATTATCATCAAAAAATACACTGAGGTTACAATTTGAATAAACTATCTCGTGTTTTCAAGAAACCAGACAGGACTCCACTTACATTTCTGAGTTTTTCACAATAGTTGCATCATATATATTATATTTGTATCTAAAGGAAATATGTATAACAATAACGAACATAATAAGCACCTAGTTAGTATCGTCTGTGATGTATTTAATCACGAAGACTATCTTAGGGACTGTCTTGAAGGACTTGTAAAGCAAAGAACCAACTTTGATTATATTATACTCATTCATGACGATGCCTCAACTGATAGTTCACCCAAAATCATTAACGAATATGTAAATAAGTATCCACACTTATTCATGCCTCTATTTCAGAAAGAGAACCAACATTCCAAAGGAATTGGGATATGGAAAACATATCAGTTTCCAAGAATTCATACAAAATATGTCGCATTTTGTGAAGGAGATGACTATTGGACTGACTCGATGAAACTACAAAAAGAAGTAGACTTTCTGGAATCTCACCCCGAATGTACAGCCGTATATGGCAATATAATTGTAAGGGACGAAACACTCACACCTATACAAGAAAAACGATCTTCAGAACCAGCTAGGTATGTTTCCAAAGAAGAGGTATTAGGAGGAATGTTATTCCCAATTGGATCTGTATGTGTAAGACATATAGTCATTGACAATTGGAGCGATTCTATTCAAGCAAATGGAGACATGTTATTATCATATATATCAACATCAATAGGAAAAGCCTACATCATGGATGATTGTATGTCTGTATACAGACGCACAGGCAAAGGCATAAGTACATCAAGAGACCACGTAAAACAATTAATTGCTGAGCTCAAAGAATGGTATCTATTTCACAAACAATTATGTTTTCCCGTTCCGTACACATTGATTCTATTTCAATCTAAATCGATTGCAAGATTTATAAGCAAAGAAGGATTAAAAAAATTCCCAATAAAAAAAATTATTAAATACATTAGAACATCATATTTACCTTTGTATATATATTACATGAGTACACTATTATATAAACATATTAAAAATACATTGAAATTAAAATTTCAAACCGTTCGATACAATGGAAAAAAGAATTAATTGGATAGATTGGGCAAAGACCATATGCATGTTCCTTGTTATCCTTGGCCATACTCATGTAGATAATTCCGGACTATTTGTGAAAAAGATTATTTACACATTTCATATGCCACTTTTTTTCTTTCTTTCCGGGCTTCTATGCAAAAAAATAATATCAAAGGAATCCGTCACAAAAGATTGTAAATTAATTTTAGTCCCATACATTTTCTATGGAACTATTAGCATTTTCATTCCATATCCAATTGCACCACAGATGATTTTGTCTTACCTGCATAAAATGACAATTGGATCAGATTCATCAATCGGAGCGATATGGTTCCTTCCTGCCTTATTTATATGTAAGCAAATAGGAACTGTAATCATCTGTATATCACATAGACATACTAAATTATTATTCTCACTTGTAATTATCTCATTTATACCAACGTATTATGTTAAATATGTGGATTTTCCTTTCTTTTTAAGTTCTGCACTATGCGGTTTACCCTATTATCTAATTGGGTTTATTTTTATGAAATACTTGTATATATTTCACTATTTAAATAATAGAATATTACTCTTATTGAGTACAATATTATCCATAGTAACAATACTATTATCATACACCCATGGTTTTGTCGCATTAGCCGGACATTCTTACGGAGATAACATTTATTTATACTATATAAACGCCATAACAGGAATACTTGCTGTAACATGCATATGCATGCAAATTGGGAATAAACATACGCGATTTACATATGTCTCAGCATATGGCAACATCGCAACAATATGGTCTCATGGAGTTATTCTATCATTTCTTCATTATTATTTATTCCGTATAATAAACATAAGCATCACCGATTATTCCATCTACACAGCCATAGTTTTTTCAACAATTACATCTATTTGCAGCTTCTATATAATTATTTTTCTAGATAAAAAATGTCCAACCCCTTTCGGGTTAAGAGGAGCCCTTTAATTTAAATTTAGAAACAATTGTTTTTTTCAACATTATCATAAAACGGTACTTACTATAGTTGTAAGATTTATATAAATCAATAATCATTTCTGAAATAGAATCCCTAATTAAAGCACGTTCAAAGAACACCTTTGAAATTGTATCGTCAACATAATCAGAAGATACAATCGGAAAATTTTCTTTTAGACACATAAAATGTCCTGGATTGTTCATAGTACATCGAACCAAAGCTTTTTTATTATATGTGAGTCCATCTCTCTGAATTCTATAAACAGACATTTTTTCGTGCATTCCGCGTATTTTCCCCACCATAGCACACGACAAAATTACAAAAATATCATAATTCTGGATTAGTTCAGAATGTTTTAGATCTGCATAAAATTTCATTGCTTCTCTTCTACAAAGAACTGAAGCAGTAGGGATTGTCCAATTAACAAAGATATCAGTTGGAGAATAATCTTTGTCTAGAATATTCTCACAATTTATCCACGCATTCGCATTCGTCTCATATTGTTTCTCAGCACTATGGAAACACATGGAATAATCAGAATTTCCATCCAGGAACTCCACTTGTTTTTGTAATTTATGAGGGTCTGTCCAATAATCATCCCCCTCACAGAAAGCAATATACCTACCTCTACAATAATTCTTATTCATAATATCAATTATGTGTTTCAAGCCCCCATTCTTCCATTGATTTTCGCTCTCAACAACAGGCTTTATTATATTTGGGAACTTACTCGCATACTCAAGCACAATTTCTGTTGTACCATCTGTGGAAGCATCATCATGCACGATAACTTCAAATGGGAAATTCGTCTTTTGGGAAACGAATCCATTCAATGCATCTTTAATATAGTCTCTTTGATTATATGTAAGACACCAAACAATCACAACCGGCTGTTCCATATTATTCTATATATTTTAAGAAGAAAAAACAATTTTTTTTCTGCCAACCAAAACTTTATTTTCTCTTTTTTCCCGTAATTTAAAAATCTCCATAATGTATTAACATTTGGGAAGACTTCTCTATATGCCCGAGAATCCCACGTCTGTTTTACCAGAAAGTTACTCTTGATATTAAACTTTCGAAGATTCAGTTTATTTTTTACCTCCTCATCTAAAACTTTCTTATCTTCTAAGAATTTTTCAACCTCCTTTACAATCTCTATATGATCATATAAACTTCTTCGCCTTTGGTAAGACAATTTAAGTTGATTTCCATGAACATAATGATAGAAGGCTTTATTTAATGCGACGAACGATCTTGCATAATAGAACAATTTGATAGTTATTGCATAATCTTCTCCAATGTCTATCCCAGAAGTAATAGAAAAACACTTAAATAATTGTTTCCTAATCAACAATTTCCACAGAACAGGACTTACATCATAATTAATACATCTAACCATATTCTCATAACATGTGTCCGCATAATTTTCATGATGATATAATGAGTTATCATTTCCCAACTCATCTATATAATCACATCCTATTATATCAACCAGTCCACCTTTCGTCGCATCAACCATTTTTTCTATCGCATCATTATCTATCCAATCATCCGCATCTACAAAATATATATAATCTCCTTTGGCATTTTCAATACAGTCTTTCCTTGACTTTGCAACTCCCTCATTCTCCTTATGAGTTATAATAGTATATCTATCTGAATCAATACCATATTTTTTAATAGCCCTTTTCAATATTTCAAGACTCATATCGGGAGAATTATCATTCACAAAAACATAATACAGATTTGAATACGTTTGAGTAAAAACCGTATCAAGCATCTTTTCCAGAAAATTCTCAACCTTATAAATTGGAATTAGAACAGAGACTTTTATACTATCGTTCATAATAAATCATCTAATGAATTTGACCAATAGAGTACCTATAGTATACAGAACCTTATCAAGCAAAAAATGACGACGTAGTACTGGAGTTAATGTCTGAGTTAAACATTCTGATTTTTTCATTGTCTCACAGTCTGCTAAGACACGAGGCGGAAACAATTCATGTAATACGCGTTCTTTTTCTTCCCACATCAATTCTGGATTAGTTGAACTAACCCCTCCCATATCAAATATTGTCACATAGTCGTCGACATATCTAAGTGAACAATTGTTTAAAATAATTGCTTGAACGAAAAACTTCCAATCAGAAACAATTCTGAGATTCTCGTCATAAGGAAAAAACTTAAGTAATTGCGTTCTTATAAAGGAGCCTTGATGAGGTACTGTTGCCGAATATAAATAATATAGCGAAATTTCTCTCATCGGAGGTTCAAATAGCATTTTTTTATTTTCTGAGACAACCTTACCGACAATAATGTCTTCTAAAAAGTCCAATTTACTAAAACAATATAAAACATCACCGTCATAAAAGCAATCACCAGAGTTAATAAAAACACAATAGTCACCATGAGCTTGAGCGACTCCCTTATTCATTGCATGGAAAATGCCATTATCTTGTTCCGACACCCAATAATCCACAGAAGAAGAATATTCCTTTATTACCTCTACACTGCCATCTGTAGAACCACCATCAATAATAATAAATTCATAATCATCATAGGTTTGTCCTACAATACTATCTATTGTCTGACGCAAGCCATCTTTATTGTTATAGTTTATCGTAATAACAGAATATCTCATCTTTCATTTTTTTACAAAAATACAATTTTTTTCTTATAATACAAACTAAATACGAAAAAAAATATGAAAAACATATTAATATGCCAAAAACGCCTTAGTCAAACAAGAAAATCCTCATATTAATAGACCTTGGCCAACCATTCCATAAAGAAGTAATCATAAACACGATATGTATTGTCAATTTGCGTTATAAGATCGTTCTTTAACAACAATTTCACTGCCGACTGGACAGAACTAGCAGAATTGAGATTATATTTCTTAATAAACTTCGAAGATGTAATATTACAAGCAATACCCTCTTTTGCAATTGCTTGAAGAACAGTTTTTTGCTTGGGAGGGAGTTTTGAAAGCAAATCCTTATAGCTTGCCTCCTGCAACATGACAATATTATGTTGAGCTTCCACAATAATTTCTTCACGACAAGTATCTTTATCATTTGTCAATGAAAATAATTCATTCATCATCATTTGAACGAACCATGTATAGCCATCATACAAGTTCCAGACCTTTTCAATTACAGATTGTTCTATATGTTTATCTCGCTTTTCGAAGAGCCTCATGGCAAAATCCGAATATACATTCAGAGGAATTGGTTCCAAGCCCATACTAATTGCACTCTGATAGAATGGTTTTGATGGCGAGTTAAACATATTGCTCATCACATGACGTTTACTACCAGAGAATATAAATTGAGCTTTTGTGCATTTCTGAATCTTAGTTCTAAGTAAAGCTTCAACATTTTTTTCTGCATACTCTCCTATCTGCTGAAATTCGTCAATAGCAACTATACAAGGTTTATCAGCCTCTTCAATATAGGCAAATATTTCATCAAGCGTTGTTTGTGGAGCCTGGACATCGCCCAGTCCTAAATCGAAACTGGGGGCCCCCGTCATCGCATCAAGTTTAAAGCCCATTCTAAAAGAAGATATTGTTTGAAAGAACTTTTCCTTCCATTTAGTTGGCTGTGGTTTAAGCTGCTCATATAAATCTTTACCAAGCGTATATACAAGTTCTGCCAGTGATGTAGTAGCATATATATCGACAAAGAATACATGATAGTTTTCCTTTATATCTTCTTGACAAAAGAAATGCTGTATCAAACCAGACTTACCTATACGACGAGGCGAGATCAAAGCGACATTTCTCCCGTTATGTATTTGTTTGCGAAGAAACTCCGTCTCCTCCACTCGATCGCAGAAATACTCATCTGACAGGTATTTTCCAACTACAAAAGGGTTGTTTACATATACTTCATTCATACCAATTCAAAATTTTATTGCAAATATAATAATTATAATCGTAATAAAATCAAATTAGGCTAATTATTTAGCATTATTTGGCATAAAAATCGTGTGAAGCACATAGATCATACTCCACACGATTCATATCAAATTCCTTAATTGTATTATTCAAATACTTTTCCTGATTCCGGTTTTGTATACCAGTTAGTAGAGAGAACTGGTTTGGCGCCCCAATTATTAAACTCCTTATATGCGGTGTTAATACAAGTCTTCTCTGTAGGATACTTAAACTCAAAAGGAATCATGATACCATGAGGAGACTGTCCCTTGGTCGACATTTTTATTGTTAATCCAGTCGTCTTATCATATAAATACGGCTGATTTTCTGCATCCAGGAAACTAAATGACTCACTCACAGTCTTTTGAGCGGTGATTACTGGGAGTTTCTCTGCGCCACTTTCTGTGTTAACAAACTGCTTAGGAGCCTTTCCGAATAGAGAATGGATTTCAATATCGTCTGTAATTACACCTGCATTAACATTCTTAACAAACAGTTCATCGTATGCACCACAAGCAACTAAACTATATTCAATTGTAGTTTTATTGATACGTTTTGCCTTGATAACAACATCGTTCAAATCGTAATCACCTTTCTGGGTATCCTCAAAACAGAATGTATAGGTATTATATTCAAACTCGTGAGCTGTATAAATTGGTTCAACACTTCCCTCTACCTCCAAAAGGATATCATTAAAGTCAGTGTCAGTACCAGATTCCCAGCACATTAAGACTCGGTCATTAACCCTTAGCCAAGTGGCACGAGGACTATTAAGAGGCAACTTAAATTTGTTGACAGTAGTTTTAAAATTAGTCTCACTATAACCATTAATATCCACATTCAAGCGACCATCAAAATAGAGTTCACCTTGTTTTCTTGGCTTACCATCTTCCTTAAAATCAGTTTTTGCACGAACCATGAAACCAATCTTATAGCCTTTGGGGAATTTAAACGTACCTTCTGTTCCAATAGTAGGTGTTTTGCTATCACCAAAATAAAGAACACAATATGAATAGCGTTTTTCCAGAACATCATCCTCAGATTCACCAAAATGGATATTAAATGGAATTAGCTTATATTTGGGCAGACTCTTCAGAAATGCAACTTGTTCATCTGCCGTACTTGGCATATCAGCAGGGTCAAAATAATAATAGTAGAAGTCAGAATTATATACCTCATTTCCCCAAGCTGGTGCACTATCACGCTTATAGATAGGCGAGATAATAATCGGCGCATCCTCACCAGTCGTTATACGATATGCATTATCATCAGTATAACCTGCAGCCATAACCTGAGTCAAGTTATTCAAATCCTTACTATTGGGCAGATATGCGAAAACCAAGTCTCGAACCAAAGCATTATATTCTGGAGAGTATGGGTCTGCAGCAATCTTCATACGGTCATAATCGGCATCAGAAAGCATATAAAGCCTCTCGTCAGGAATCCAGCCACGTTTAGCTGCAAACGAAGTATCAATCTTACTAATGGCGAAAGTACCATTAGGAGCCGAAACGGTGCGGGTTACTGCTCTAGTTTTAGCAGTTACCTGATCAAACGTAACACTATTTCCTTCTACCTTTTTATAATAGCAACCTTTTTCGGTATAGAACGCTACATATAATCCTTCGTTCTTTTTGGGGACATCATAATTCAAAGAAATAGAAGACTGATTATTGGTCTCGGCCTCATTCAATTTCGTCATGGAATTGAAAGCCTCGCCATCCTCATCAGTTTGTGCCACCAAAGCCATCACGGCAACTTTAGTCACCGCAGAAGTAACATTAATAGTTACAGTGCCACTTTCTGTAGAAATCCAATCCTGATTATCAGGAATTGTAAAGCCCAAAATCTCTTCTGCATGATTCTTTATTTCCTCATCAGTTACACCCTGTCCTTGCTCTGGATCAGGATTCGGCTCAGGCTCCATACCTTCAAAACCTTTTACGCAGCCAGATAACACTAACCCAAGAACTGCTAACGACAATAACTTTTTCATACTTTTACTATACTTATTCGTTTTTATATTTATTAAAATTTACTTTTCAAAAACCTTACCAGTAACAGGATTCGTGTACCAATCGGTAGATATTACTGGATTAGCGCCCCAGTTATTAAAATCGGTATAGGCATCCTTTATACAGGTCTTCTCTGTAGGATACTGGAAATCGCAAGGAATCATGATACCATGGGGATCTTCGCCCTGTTGCGCCATCTTTACCTCATAACCCTGTGTCTTATTATAGATATAAACCTGCTTAGAGAAATCGGTAAAGCTGAACGATGGATCGACTGTGATTATCTCCGAAACGGGCTCATAGTTTTTGGTCTGGGTATTGATGAATGTCGAGAGATTATCAACCCCAAACAAATTATGGATCTCGGTTGTCGTATTCAACGTCTGTCCATTGATATTACGCAGATAGAGCTCATCGTAAGCACCGCAGGCAACAACAGAGTACTCAACCTGAGTGATATTCAAACGCTTTGCCCTAATTACCACGTCGTTCATATCATAGTCGCCTAGGTCACGATCCTCGAAACAGAAAGTATATACATTGTTTTTAATCTCCTGGGCTGCATCAACCTCTTTCAGGCCACCATTAATTTCACAGATCATATCTACGAAATTCACATCACACCCTTCTTCAAACATAATGTACGCCTTTTGGTTGGCACCAAATATTGCAGCACGAGGGTCACCCAACTCCATACCTTTATCTACTGCCTGGTGAAAAAACGGGTACTGATTAATCTGTTTGTTCAAACGGCCATCAGCATAAACCTCGCCATCCTCAGCTCCTTCATAAGTCTTCTTAGAATAATTTGTTCCACCTGCATAGATATCATTATCTGCTGTGTAGGAGTCTAGGTAATTCGTTCTACTCTTTCTCAGCATAAAACCTACATAATATCCTTCAGGAATAATGAAGTCCTTTACTGTAATAACATCGCTAGTATCATCACTTGACACATCACCAAAATACGGCAACAAATATTCATGTACCTTAAAGTAATCACCTTTACCGCTCTCTGTACCGCTTTCCGTCTTAGCCAACTTGCAATCAATACATTTAAACTTAGGAAGGTTCTTAAGGAATTTTACCTGTTCATCTTCCGAAAGACCAGTCAACTTGCTTGGATTAAAATAATAATAATACAAATTATCGTAAATATAATCCTTATTAAATATCTGAACTGGCGATATTGTGATTGCACCCTTTCCATCGGCAACCAAGTAATTATTAGTCAGCTGATATACTGGAGAATTACGAATGGTCTCCAAGTTAACGTCTTTATAATGTTGATCACGTCCATTCATACCACCAACAGCCTTCAAGACAGTCGCCAGACCTTCTTTTTCTGCATCTGTTATTGATACTTTACGATAAATTGTCTGTTTTGCTACTTTCCAAGTACTGTTACCTCCTTCGTTACTAAGCATCCAAAGGCGCTCATTATCCCAATTGCTACCTTCCCAAGGATCAATAGTAGCAGAAGCGCCATCCTTACCGGCCTTTAGAGCACGGATAGCGTTAAACGAAAGATGTGAGTTCTTATACTTTATCTTCAAGCCATTTACATCAGGAAGGTCAGGAAGAGTATAAGCTGCTCTTGTGCGAGCCTGCGCAACTTTCTGGAAATTAACCTGAGCATCACCAGCCTTAAAACCTGCAACATAGTACACACCCTTACTATCCACACATGCAGCCACCAATTCTGTATACTCTGCAGGGCAGTCGTATGTCAGCGATACAGATTGTCCTTTTCTGGTAGTAGCCTCGTTCAGCACACGGGCATCCTCATTAAAATATGGCGTCTCAGTTAGTATTTGAACCTTAGCAACGTCATTTAATGGAGCGTCTGCAGTAATAGTAACAGTATACTTAGTAGTAGAACTCCAATCCTGATTGGGACTGAAGGTTGTTCCAAAAACTTTTGCAACATTGGCATCAATCTCTTCTTGAGTTGCCTTGTTATTTGTAGGGGTCGGCTCTGGAGTCGGCGTTGGCTCTGGCTCCATACCTTCTATACCCTTCACGCAGCTGGATAGAATTAATCCTAAAACTGCAATTGATAATAATTTCTTCATATGCATAAATTATTTGATATACCAATCTCGATTCTTTTCACCATTTGATGTCGACCATTCCAAGAAGCCAGGGAAGAACTCATCAATGCGTTTGCTCTCATTTTCACGCTTCAGGATAGTGTTTTCAAATACACTGATATTAACACCATGCAGATAGAATGCAAACGGATAATTACCCTCGCGAACGAAGTACAATCCCTTACTTGGATCAGAGCTGTCATCGTCTGTACCAAAATAACTGGTATTCATCTTAGCTGTAGGAGCCTCCATTGGGATATGTACTTCCCAATTCTTATCTCCCTCAGAGCGATAGATAAAAGGTTTTATCGATGCCATATCAGCAGACGAGTTTAATGGATTACCATACGTAAGTTCCAAGATATATGTTGCTCCAAGTTCACCCTTGAAGTCTGCAGTCAGATAATACACGTTACCCTCCTTGGTAAACGAAGTCTCCTCGGCCACCGTTTCGCCTTTGGCAATCTTCTTCATTACAATCGACTGAGGAGTTGTCTTCGTATTCAAGGTAAGAGCCAAACCACTTGTCAACTCAACGTAATTCTGATAAGTGGTAAGATAGAATGTTTCCTTAATGATTTTTCCACTCTCATTAAACTCTTTCTCATGCTTCGCGTTTACCAAAGCATCGTTAAGGTCATAGTCACCAGCCTTTGGCCACAGATCCTCGAAAGCATATACACCAGTGGTCGAAGATTTTCTGTTTTCTATCTCTGGCAACGCTGCAAATACATTCACAGGTTTAAGAGCAAAAATCAGGTCGTCAAAATCCTGATCATCGAGAGCATCCTCAAACGAAACGATTGTGAATTTCTGACCATCAGAGGTTATATAGCTGAACTTGGCACCACGACTCTCACAATCAGGATTTGGGTAAGTACCTGTATCGGCAGAGAATGACAATCCGTCAGTTGTAGCACACCATGTATTATACTTCCTGTTGTAATATGACTTACCATCATTATACATAATTGAGTAGTTATTGCCTTGCTTACCCCATCCCTGGGTCCTCAAGATGAAACCAATTCGCGTACCCTTTGGGAACACTTTAGTTGCACCAGTCTTATCATTGTTGGCGATATTAGGATAATACATTAACTGAACCGCATCACCTCGATTAACGCCAATATTTCCGTTATAATCTGCTTTCTTCTCTTTAGCTCTTGGCCAATGACCATCCTGAGTATTGGGGAATACCATAATGACATTAATGTCCATAGGTTTAGTTGGCTTATTACCATCTGTATAATAATAGTAACCCAATGAAGAATTCCAACATGTACCACTACCAAGAACTGTAAATGAAACCTCAGAATCCTGCTCAAGTAACAGATCTGGGGCTGAACAATACTCTTTGTTCATCGCACTTCCAGATGTAAATGCCTTACCTACAACAGAATAAAGGTCTTGCATCTCCTCGTCGCTGAAAAACAGTTTCTTATCAGCAGTAGATTTATCGATTAGGTAGTCTGGGTATCCAGAAGCCGAGTTCCAGGTACCAAGCCAACTTTTCCATTCTTGATAGATTCTCGTTTTGCCATCAGTCTTTAGTCCCATCTTAAGCGATGCAATATCATCTGTCGATTCGCCAGCTCCTGGAGCACGGGTTGCAGCACGACTTGTGGCGGCACTTGTATTTTCGGCAACTACAGATGCTGCCCCATTCTGCACATCAGCCTCCATCAAATGCATTCCGGTAAAGAAGTTACCAGTTGCGATATAAAGATGCTGGGCATAAGTGGGCAGTTCCACGGTTGCACTATATTTGCCGTTTACTTCTGTATAATCTTCGAAAATAGGACTAACACTCTCGTTCCATTGCTCATCCGGTGCATCTTCCACTGTTATGAACGGATTCTGTGTATAAACACCAAAGAAAACCGGACCATAAGTTTTTATTGCAGAATAGTCAACATTGAGCTTAACCTTCTGAACAGTTGAGAAATCAAACGAATTTGGAGTTTTTGCTGCAGGGGTAGGTTCAGTAGTTGGCTCAGGCTCCATACCATCAAAGCCCTTTACACAACTGGTTAGTAGCAACGCTCCCATAACAGTTAATGTCATCAACTTTTTCATATTTTCTTTCATTTAATCGACTAAATTGTTTATATTTTCGGCAAATATACAAAAAGTTCTCCTAAACAAAAAGAAAAAGCCTACAAATCAGTCTAACTTAACTTTTATTAAGTTAATTACAAAGATTCATTGCGCAATTTCGTTCTATAAGCAGATGCAAGAAGAATTGAATACACTAAGTACGGGTTATTGCGCACTGCAGTGCGCAAGGCGACATACTGTAGTACGGATTGTCCGCACTACATGCTGAAACAAGCCGTACTAATCGTTAAAACTATCTCTTTGTTAGTCGTTCCAATTATAAAGCTGCTCATAGGCATCGAAGCCGAGGTGCTGCATGCCGATTTCCTTCAGAACATTCTTTATGATCATTATATCCTTGGGCGAACAAAGCCTCTCCCCTCGCCTACGTTCGAAATATCCCGTACGACCGAATTTACATTGAAGTCTGCATGAGAACGTCTTATATTGCCTTGGCAACATCTCTTCCTGCATCTTTGCAAATCCACGAGCAAATGTCTGAGGCTCGTCTGAACGGTAGAATTCGCACTTTTCCGATGGTTCCGTAAATAAGGGATTCACTATTTGCACTATCTTGTATTTCTTGGTTAGCACATTCGTGGCCATTTGACGAAGACAGTGAGCGGCCATCGGACAGTCAGACTTGATACAAAGTGTATAATAGTCTGGTACTTCTTTACTACTGATTGTATTCATATTTGTTGATTATTTAAATACTTGCGGTTTACATATCGGCACCTCCATACGCCGTATTTTTAGTTCATGAGCCTCAGTTATATTTCGCTGCATAAACTTTACAGAGAAATAGTTCATAACCCATTTCAATATGGCATCACTTTCCCAGTTCTCAATACCAACTCGTCGGGCTATGTGATGCGTTACTTTTTCGTCTAGATAGAAAAGCAAATCCTCCTTGGCGACATATTCTGGCACCCTGTACTTTCTAGCATAGGCTTGGGTAAATTCACCGAAATAACGATTATAATAGGCTTCGTTTAAAAATAACGTCATAAATCCTTTATGTATGCGTTTAAGAGCCTCATCGCTTGCTTCTACATGAAACTTAGGCACGTTACCTGCCAATAACATATGCATATTGATACCATGACGATGTTGACGCTGATTCTCAGAGATCTTGTCGCGATCGTTATCGTTGGCCAATGCATTGGCCTTACAATCGAATATCTCGTATGGTATAGCCGGCTCTTCAATCTCCTGGCTTGACAAAGCCACAAAACGGTCGCCCACCAAGGGCGACATAAACGCATCCATCTGATGCGTTTCTCTGTTACGAACGATACGAAAAGCTTCAGCTTTCTCTATCAGTTCTATTAGTTCCGAATCTTGCTTGAACCCGAGCGCCTTACGCAGTTTATTAAAGTGTGTACGAGTATAGGCCAACGTTACATCATCCATATACTCATAAGCCCCATCGAAAAGATATTTAATCTTTCCGATTTCCGACCACGAAAGTTTGTGAGCGCGCCAATGTCGATTATAGCTGCGGGCGCTCGTAGCAGCTATAGCTATGTCCGTTTTACGTTTCATTGTTAAGTTTCTATTTATAGATTAGGCCCTATTTATAGTATAGGGCCTATCGTATAGGCCTTTAAAGAAAAGTTCGGTATTTTCCGAAGTTGATTATCTGGCTACAAATATACACATTTTCTATGAAACCACCAAATAATCTTCCACATTTTTTGGATAATTCAAAGAAAAAAACTACCTTTGCAGCAATGATACATTATATACGACTTATACGCCCGTTGCAGTGGCTCAAAAACGTGTTTGTATTTGCGCCGATTTTCTTCAGCACCAACCTGCTGAAGCCGGAATTCTTTTGGCCAACATTGGTGGTGTTTGCTTCGTTCTGTTTGATTTCAAGCTCTATCTATTGCTTTAATGATCTGAAGGATGTGGAGGCCGATCGTCAGCATCCAAAGAAATGTCATCGTCCCATTGCTTCAGGCAAAGTGTCGGTGATGGGAGGTTATGTAATGATGTTACTGTGCACCATTGGGGCATTGGCCATCCTGCCATTGGCACAGAGTGAAAATACGCCATACCTATACGCTATCATCATAGGCTACTGGCTGATGAATATCGGCTACTGTTTAAAGTTGAAGCAGTTTGCCATCCTCGACGTATCGATTATAGCCATAGGTTTTGTGATGCGTGTATTAGTTGGAGGTATCGCAACGGATATCTACATTTCGCACTGGCTGGTGATGATGACTTTCCTTGTCACACTGTTCCTGGCCTTTACAAAACGTAATGACGATTATCGCATCTACGAGCAGACTGGCACGAAGCCTCGCGTATCGATAACCGGCTACAACAAGACCTTTATCAATGAGGCTACAGCTATTATTGCCTCTGTTACTTTGGTGTGCTATATTATGTACACCATGTCGCCAGAGGTGATTCATCGACTCGGCACCCGCTATGTGTATCTCACATCAGGCTGGGTATTGGCAGGCTTACTACGCTATCTGCAGAATATGATTGTGTTCGGACTGAGTGGCAGTCCTACTAAATCGTTGGTGAAAGACCATTTCGTACAGTTCTGCATTTTGGGCTGGATAGCCTCGTTCTTTGTAATTATCTATCTGTAAGATGAAAAAGAAAGAAAGATACGACCTGATTCTGGAGCATTTCCGCGAGAAAATGCCATTAGTAACTACCGAGTTAGATTTCGGTAGTACCTTCCAACTGTTAGTAGCTGTGGTGCTGAGTGCGCAGTGTACGGATAAACGCATCAATCAGGTAACACCCGATTTGTTTGCCCACTACCCTGACGCTCAGTCGATGGCAAAAGCTGAAGAAGAGGATATCTTTGAATGGATCAGAAGCGTATCATATCCCAATGCCAAGGCTAAACACTTGGTAGAGATGGCCAGGGTGCTGATGGAGAAGTTTAATGGTGAGGTGCCAAGTACACTCGACGAGCTCCTAACATTACCTGGCGTCGGTCGTAAAACAGCGAATGTGATTCAGAGTGTAGCTTTTGGCAAAGCCACCTTAGCCGTTGACACACATGTATTCCGTGTGGCACATCGACTCGGTTTGGTAAGTAAGAGCGATAACACCCCTTATAAAGTAGAAATGGCACTTACGAAGTATATTCCCGAAGAGGACATACCTAACGCGCACCACTGGCTACTGTTGCATGGACGCTATGTTTGCACAGCAAGAAAGCCCCACTGTGAGAAATGCGAAATTAGCAAGTATTGTGCTAAGATTATTTCTTAGTTTCACGATTACGCTGCTGCCCGAACTTACGGAAAGCTCGACGATGGAACTTATCCTCGGCAATAATCGTACCTATGACTTTTGAAGCAGGAAGTACACGCAGGAACTTATTATGATAGGTTTGTGCAATCTGCTTCAACTCAATCTCCAATTGGTCGCGACGCTGTACAGCACGCTTGCACGAAGCCTCATCATGAGGCAGCTTAAAGAGTTCATGCATCTTATTATAAACTACACGCTGCTTCTGCTGCATCTCACGATACAACGGAAAGAACTTAGCGGCCTCTTCGTTAGTAAGACCAGCCTCGGTAGTGATATACTGCTCTAAGTCAGCCTGAAACTTCTCAGGCGAAAACTTCTGCTGTTCCTCGGCTGAAGCACCAAGCGCAACCACAAACATCAATACTTCGAATACAAGTAGTTTTTTCATCTTTCAAATACTTTTAATTTTCAGCTAAGTAAGCATAGATTTCGTGATTATCGAGCATCATGTAGTCAACAGCCTCATCCATATATTCGCTACTGGCATCCTGTTGCTGAGGCTGAACTGCGGTCTGAGCCTGTATGCTATCAGACGAAACGGCATCATTTGCCTGCCACATCCAGACAGCACCTGCTACCAACAAAGCACACACGCTGGCTGCCGCATAGAATATGGGGCGCATAAATACAGACTTGGCACGACGCTTTGGCTGCTCGGGCAGATTCTGCATCACCTGGGCAGTCAGGTTATCAAAATAACCTTCTGGAACACGGAATGGATTCCGCTTTCCAACCTTTTCCTGTATGTACATTTCTTCGTTCATCGTATATATGACGTATTGATATTCAAATAGTTTAATCGCGCGACTTAAAAAATTCTGTAATCTTTTTCACCGCAATATGATAGGACGCTTTCAATGCTCCCTCCGACGTATCGAGCAGCTGACTGATGTCGCTGTATTTCATCTCCTCAAAGTATCGCAACTGGAATACCGTACGCTGCACATCGGGCAACTGTGCCACAGCCTGTTGCAGCATCGCCTCGGTCTCACTGCCATCAAAATAATCATCGGCCAACAGTGAATTTGCAACCGACATATCATCAGAGGTAGCAGAGCCCAGGTGTTTATTGCGACGCAGAAAGTCGAGACTCTCGTTGATAGCTATGCGCGACAGCCAGGTAGAGATCTTCGACTCGCCATGAAAATTATCAAAGCCATTCCATGCTTTCAGAAACGTATTCTGAAGCACGTCGTTGGCATCGTCGTGGGTAAGCACGATGCGACGTATCTGCCAGTATAGCTGCTCGCTATATTCGCGTACTATCGACTCGAACTCCCTTCGCTTATCCATTTTAATTCTTTACTGATAACCTTATCAAATCCATACAAGTCGGGCCAGTAATCGATGGCACCAGTCTTAGGATTCGGGAAGGTGGTATAATATAATATGTATAGAGGCACGTGAGGCTTTACAGCATGATAGGATATCAGTCGATACGGATGCGGGGCATCAGCATGTTTGTGCAGCCACTCACGACCACGATCGGTTACAGGCGGAATATCCATCGAGATGCGAAGACTCTCGAGTGTCCATTCATCCACATCAGATAACAGAAAACTGGCCAGTTCAAACGGTTTCTGCACACGGACACAACCATGCGACAGGGTGCGGCGATCTCGCTGGAAAGCACTACGGTTATTGGTATCGTGAAGATAAATCGAGAAGTCGTTAGGGAAACGGAACACGATACGGCCCAAAGAGTTGCCTACTCCACCCTTCTGACTAATACGCAATTTACCAGAAAGTAACGCATTAGCACCAACACTGGCAACATTCAGAGTATCACCCGATTCCTTATCGATAACAGAATAACGGTTACGGGCAAAGTAAGCCGAATCGCCAGCATGATGCACCACTTCAGTCTTTACGATATTCTGTGGAATCACCCACTCAGGGTTTACCTGCATATAGCTGATGGCACTATGCAATAAAGGCGTTTTGGTTGGCACCGCACCACAACAGATACGCATATCAAGAACGCTATCAACACCTATCGCCCACAACTGCTGAGCAGGGATGTTTACCAATATCTGACGTTTTATATCCTTAGGATGCTCTATCTGCCAACGGCAACGCTCCATGTTTACCGCCAACTGATGGCGTTTATCCGCATCAGTCGTCTTATCCATCTCACGCAGCAGTGCCTTATAGATATAAGTATCAGGTGCTGAAGAAACAAGAAAAGTCAAACGATCGCTCTCCATCATTTTCTTAGCCGCTACAGTTGTATCAGGCAAAGCTGGATCATAATCAAACACACGAGCAAAAATACCAGGATTACCCACCTTAGGATCCATGCGATTAAACACGCGAGGTTTCATAAAACCATACCGTTGACCAGTTGCATAGCGAATATATGCCTTGGACAGATGGGCATTCAAACGAGGCAACACCTCATTGATACTCACACCAACAGAATCGAATAATAGCTGATGAACAATCTCTAAATCCTTGGCAATCTCGGGAATAAAAAAGGCAGCCGTATCCAAGCCATTACGTGGCACCTCACGACGCAGATAAGCCAAAACGGAATCTGCATCTGCCGACACCCCCATTCTATCAAACCAAGCACCGGTAACCGCACTGTCTAACTGATTAACATATTCACCAAAAGCGGAACGTTCAGCCTCAGATAGTTCTTGGCTTCCATGACCGAAGCAGGAAACCAGCACCAAACAGATACTCAACAAACCGAAACTTAACGGATGGATACCTTGCGTACTACTTTTCCTACCTTTAATATGTAACACCCTTTAGAAAGATTTAGTTCCAAACGCTGAACGGGGGCATCAATCTCATATTCTGCCACCAACCGACCTGTAAGCGACACCACCTGAAGCGTTTTGCCTTGAGCACCACTTACAGTCACAATGTGCCCTTCGACCGCTATCGATGGTTCATCGAATTGCGCCGAAAAAGCCGGATCCATCAGCATTCCAGTAGCCAAAACCGGGGCTGCCAGAAGGAACAATATGGTTGATATGAGTAGAATTCTCCGCATAAGCAATCTATCTATAATCGGGGCAAAGATAGACAAATCTTCCGAAATGAACAAATTTTCGGCTAAAAAAGTAGCTTTTAAAGCTGTTTATACATCGAAAACATCCATTTCGTTAGTCAAAAAACTATTCTCGAATACCTCTTTGGCCTGATTCAACAATACCGTTTCGTCCTCATATCGCGAGCTATAATGACCCAACAACAACTTGCCAGCACCAGCATCGCGAGCCACCATCGCCGCCTGACGGGCTGTAGAGTGACAATACTTCTCGGCCTGTGGCAGATGGTCATCACCATAGGTACTCTCATGATAAAGGGTGCTCACCCCTTTCACCTGTTGCCATAGTTCAGGAATATAGCGGGTATCAGACAGATAGGCATAGCTACGAACAGGATCGGCAGGCGTTACTAATCGCTCGTTGGGAATCACATCGCCATCAGGCGTGGTCCAATCAGCGCCACATTTAATATTGTTGACCTGCGAATTGGGAATCTGATAGGCATCCATCATATCACGACGGATATGGGGTTGCAATGGTTTTTCGCTAATCAGATAACCACAACAAGGCATACGATGGATCAACGGGATACTCTCAACCGTAATGCTACGATCTTCGTACACCACCTGACGTAACGTGGTATCTACAGGATAGAATACCACCTCGTAACCCAAGTCGTGGGTATAGAACTTCAGTTGTCTGTCAAGTTCTTCTCCAAGCTCCTTGGGAGCATGAACATGCAGTTTGGCAGTACGCCCTAACAAACCGAATGTAGAAATCATGCCGATAAGGCCGAAACAGTGATCGCCATGCAGATGGGTAATAAACACATGACTGAGCTTATTAAAACGTACCCTGCACTTTCGCAACTGCATCTGGGTACCTTCGGCACAATCAAGCATCAAAACCTTCTCTCGCACCTCGACCACCTGCGACGACGCATTATGACGAAGTGTAGGCAACGCACTACCACAACCTAATATATGAACTTTAAATGGTTCCAAAACGCAGTAATTATGTTTACAATTTCATATACTCGTCCTGATGTTCCTCCAGCTTCAAGCCATGAAGGTCGGGCTGTACTTTTTCTCTCCAACGGCTATACTCCATGGTTTCCTCCTCGTCCTGGGGTTTGCCAATGGTTTTATAAATAAGCGTATCGCCCGTAAGCTTCAAAATTTCAAAATAGTTAGTTTCTTCCGACTCGCCACCACCTTCTCGAATAGAGGTAATTTCCAGTTTGCCATTGAAGATACGCCAAGTACGATAAGTAATGTTGGTCATCTCAATCGATTCGGCCACGCCACCCTCTTTGATACGGATACCAATTTCATCGCTACCATCCAAAGGATCGGGCATCACCCAATCACCCAGCAAAAGGTTGATATTAATCACCTCGGTAGCCTCAGTCTGTTTCTTGTTCGTCATCAGCGCCAAGCGATCACCTACTCTGAAAGAGCCTAACAACTTATGTTCCTCTCGAGCACGAGTAATATCAACTGTCAGTGTGTCACCTGTGTCGGTTATCAGTTTCAACAACGAAGTCGATGGAATTGCTCCACAAAGACCATAGAGTGTGTGGTCGCGAATTAAATCGTTCACATCGACAGTATCTTCTTCACGCTCAGCTTGAAAACGACCGCTGCCTCCACAACTCAACAACATCACCGCGGCAATAGCCACACTCAGAAAAACTAACTTTTTCATATCTCATTTCTTTTTGCTTCATTCCATAAGGCATCCATCTCGCCTAAGGTCATATCCTTGAGCGGTTTGCCAATTTTGATACTATGTGCCTCGATATAGTTAAACCGGTTGATAAACTTACGGTTTGTCTTCTCAAGGGCATTATCTGGATTCAGTTTATACAAACGTGCTGCATTGATCACACTGAACAGGAAATCACCCAACTCTTCAGTTGATTTTTCCTTGTCTTCCTTATTCAGTTCGACTTCCAATTCGGCCAGTTCTTCATGCACTTTTTTCCATACATCCTGACGGTCTTCCCAATCAAAACCCACATTACGCGCCTTATCCTGGATACGATAAGCCTTGATGAGTGATGGCAGGGCATCAGGTACACCAGAGAGAACCGATTTATTTCCATCTTTTTCTTTCAGTTTTATCTGCTCCCAGTTTTCGAGAACCTGGGTGACACTAGTTATACTAGCCTGACAAGTACGACTTGACTGACTAGATTTCCCTTCCTCGCTAGGAACATACGGCAGCGGTTTGGGATTCTCTGCCTCAATCTGTGAAGGATGATAAACATGCGGATGGCGGGTTATCATCTTACGAGTAAGGGCGTTACAAACATCTGCCATATCAAACTGCTGTTTCTCCTCGGCTATCTTGGCATAGAAACAGATGTGCAACAACACATCACCTAATTCTTTACAAATATCGGGGATATCATTTTTGATGAGTGCATCGCAGAGCTCGTAAGTTTCCTCGATGGTATTGGGGCGAAGACTTTCGTTTGTTTGCTTTTTGTCCCATGGACAATTTGCTCTTAACGCGTTTAAAACGTCAAGAAAACGACCGAAAGCCTGCATTTTTTCTTCTTTTGTATGCATAAAACTATCTTTTTCCGTGCAAAAGTACTAATATTAATTGGAAATTTAGTAATTTTGCAGCGATTTTTGCAAAATATTAAAATATTATATATGGAATTAGCTAGCAAATACGACCCAAAAGAGGTCGAATCGAAATGGTATCAGTACTGGCTGGACAACAAGCTCTTTGCCAGTAAGCCTGACGGACGTCAACCTTACACAATCGTTATTCCGCCACCCAATGTAACGGGTGTGCTGCACATGGGACACATGCTGAACAACACCATCCAGGATATTCTGGTGCGTCGTGCTCGCATGGAGGGAAAGAATGCTTGTTGGGTACCAGGTACCGACCATGCTTCTATCGCTACCGAGGCTAAGGTGGTTAAGAAACTCGCCGGCGAGGGTATCAAGAAGCGTGATCTGACCCGTGAGCAGTTCCTGAAGCACGCATGGGATTGGACCGATGAGCACGGTGGCATCATCCTGAAGCAGTTACGCCGTCTGGGTGCCAGCTGCGACTGGGACCGTACCGCATTCACTATGGATGAGACACGCAGCAAGAGCGTCATCAAAGTATTTGTAGATCTCTATAACAAAGGCCTCATCTACCGCGGTCTCCGCATGGTAAACTGGGACCCCAAGGCTTTGACAGCACTTTCAACCGAAGAGGTGATTTATAAAGAGGAAAAGAGTCACCTGTTCCACCTGAAATATTATGTGGATGGCTTGAACACCCTCGAAAACGAGGAGGCCTTAAAGGCTGAAGGCAACATCATTCACAAGGACGAGAAGGGCTACTATGCCGTAGTTGCTACTACACGTCCTGAGACCATCATGGGTGATACTGCTATGTGTATCAACCCCAAGGATGCCAAGAACCAGTGGCTGAAAGGTCGCAAGGTAATTGTGCCTCTGGTAGGTCGTGTGATCCCCGTGATTGAGGACCGTTATGTAGATATCGAGTTTGGTACCGGTTGTTTGAAGGTAACCCCTGCACACGATACCAATGACTATATGCTGGGAAAGACTCACAATCTGGAGACCATCGACATCTTTAATCCAGATGGCACCATTTCTGAGCAGAGCCCACTCTATGTAGGTATGGACCGCATGGATTGCCGTAAGCAGATCTCGAAGGACCTGCAGGAGGCTGGATTAATGGAGCGCATTGAGGACTATATTAATAAGGTAGGTTACTCAGAGCGTAACCCTGATACTGCTATCGAGCCACGTCTCTCACTGCAGTGGTTCCTGAAGATGCAGCACTTTGCAGATATTGCTCTGCCACCAGTAATGAACGATGAGCTGAAGTTCTATCCCGCCAAGTACAAGAACACCTATAAGAACTGGTTGGAGAATATCCAGGACTGGTGTATCTCTCGTCAGTTGTGGTGGGGACATCGTATTCCTGCTTACTACTACGACGAAGAGAAGTTTGTTGTAGCCGAGACAGCCGAGGAGGCCCTGGAGCTGGCTCGCAAGGAAAGTGGTAATGCCAACATGCAGATGAGTGATTTGAAACAGGACGAGGATGCTCTCGATACCTGGTTCTCATCATGGCTATGGCCAATCTCATTGTTTGATGGTATCAACAACCCTGGCAACGAGGAGATTAAGTACTACTACCCCACTAGCGACTTGGTAACTGGTCCAGATATCATCTTCTTCTGGGTAGCTCGTATGATTATGGCCGGCGAGGAGTACATGGGTACCTTCCCATTCAAGAACGTTTACTTCACAGGTATCGTTCGTGACAAGTTGGGCCGCAAGATGTCTAAGTCACTCGGTAACTCACCCGATCCTATCGAACTGATTGAGAAATTCGGTGCCGATGGTGTACGTATGGGTATGATGCTCTCTGCACCTGCCGGCAACGATATTCTGTTCGACGAGGCACTGTGCGAGCAGGGACGTAACTTCAACAACAAGATTTGGAACGCCTTCCGCTTGGTTAAGGGGTGGAAGGTTGCAGATGAAACATTAAACATTAAAGATGAAACATTAAAGGCTAATGAGATAGCAACTAAATGGTTCGAGGCAAAACTGAAGCAGACCAATGCTGAAGTTGAAGATCTGTTTAAGAAGTACCGTATCAGCGAGGCCCTGATGGCTGTTTATAAGCTGTTCTGGGATGAGTTCTCAAGCTGGTACCTGGAGATGGTTAAGCCTGCCTATATCAATGGTGAGCCCCAGCCTATCGACAAGGCTACTTACGATAAGACCCTCGAGTTCTTCGAGATTCTGTTGAAGATGCTGCACCCATTCATGCCATTCATTACTGAGGAGCTGTGGCAGCACCTGTACGATCGCAAGGAAGGCGAGAGCATCATGAAAGTTAGTCTGAAACTCGACGCTCCTACTAAGGCTGACGAAGAACTGGCTGCTCAGATTGAGAACGTGAAGCAGATTGTATCAGGCGTTCGTATGGTTCGTAACCAGAAGAATATTGCTCCAAAAGAGCAGCTCGACCTGCAGGTTGTTGGTAAGAACGACTATGCTGCGTTTGATGCAGTAACCATCAAGATGGCTAACCTGAAGAGCATCAACGTAGTTACCGAAAAGGATGCCACCGCATCTGCCTTCATGGTAGGTACCGACGAGTTTGCCGTTCCTGTTGGTGACATGATTGATGTTGAGGCCGAGATTGCTAAGATGGAGGCTCAGTTGCAGCACCTCGAAGGTTTCTTGGCAGGTGTCAAGAAGAAACTCTCGAACGAGCGTTTTGTAGCCAATGCTCCTGAGGCAGTAGTTGCACTTGAGCGCAAAAAGCAGAGTGATTCTGAAGAGAAAATTGCAGCGCTGAAAGAAAGCATTGCTGCTTTGAAGAATAAATAAAAAGAATCCCCGCCGATTGGCGGGGATTTATTATTTCAGGCCTTTATTCAAGAATTCAATATAACCTTGAATATCCTCATCGTAAGAACGGCTGCCCGCTAGCGGGTGGCCTTCTTCGTTTAATAGCACATAGAATGGTTGGGCGTTAGCACCGAACTTCACACGCTGCAGATAGCTCCACTTATCACCCACAGTACGCAAGGTACGCTTCTGGCCATTCTCCTCCACCTCGATAGGTGTAGCGAGTGGTGTCTTGTCGTCTACGTAAAGCGATATCAAGATATACTTATTATTCAGGATATCAGCCACCTGAGGATCGCTCCATACAGCAGCCTCCATCTTACGACAGTTTACACAACCAAATCCAGTAAAGTCGATAATCACAGGTTTGTGCTCAGCTTTGGCTGCAGCCATGCCCAGTTCATAATCCTTGTATTTGGCCTCAGTCACAGTCTTCTGCAGATTAAAGTCCTGTGTACTCATAGGCGGTGCAAAAGCGGAAATGGCTTTCAAAGGCGCTCCCCACAAACCAGGAATCATATAAATAGTGAAAGCTAACGAAGACATAGCCAAGAAGAACTGTGGTACATTGGTACGATGCTTATCATCGTCGTGCGGGAACTTGAGCCAGCCCAACAAGTATGCGCCAAGCAGACCGAAGATAACAATCCACAACGACAGAAACACCTCACGATCGAGAATATGCCAACCGTAGGCCAAATCAGCCACACTCAGGAACTTGAGTGCAAAAGCCAACTCGATAAAGCCCAAGGTTACCTTGATGGCATTCATCCAACCACCTGACTTAGGAGCCGACTTCAACAAAGAGGGGAACATGGCAAAGAGTGTAAATGGAATGGCCAATGCAATGGCGAATCCCAACATACCGATAGTTGGAGCCACAATGCTTCCCTGCGTAGATACAGCCACTAACAGGAATCCGATAATAGGACCGGTACATGAGAAAGACACCAAAGCCAAGGTGAACGCCATCAGGAAGATGCTGAGCAATCCTGTAGTACTCTCGGATTTCTCATCAATCTTTGTTGACCACGACGCAGGCAAGGTGATTTCGAAAGCACCTAAGAATGAAGCGGCGAAGACAACCAACAACAGACAGAAGAAGATATTGAATACCGCATTAGTAGCCAAAGCGTTGAGTGCGCTGGCACCAAACAGCAGAGTAACAGCCAAACCTAACAGCACATAGATAACCACAATGCTGGCACCATAAGTAGCGGCCTCGCGGATGGCTTTAGAGCGATCTTTATTACGCTTGAGGAAGAAAGATACCGTCATTGGAATGATAGGCCACACACAAGGTGTGAACAAAGCAATGAAACCACCCAGCAATCCCTCAATAAAAATCAACCACAGAGCCATATTCTCGGTAGGAGCCGCATTGCCATTGAAAGCCTGCAATTCAGAAACAACTGGTGTCCACAAATCATTTGCAACAACCGCTGTATCGACAACTGCAGTATCTACTGGTACTTCAACTTTGGCAGTATCCCCATCGGGCGATTCTTTCAATTCTGAAGACTCCTCAATGGGACTTTTACCACTCTGTTTGAATACAACCTCGGATGGTGGCAGACAAGCCTGATCGTTGCAGGCACCATACTCAATATAGCAATCGATATCGTATTGGGGCTTGGTAAACTTAATCTTCTGCACAAAGGTCACGGCCTGCTCAAAGTAGCGTACCTCCATTTCAAAGAGTTTATCAAACTGCTTGATTTCCTTGCCATGAGCCTGCAGTTTTCCTACAGGTTCGGCACCATCCATCTTGACCTTATGGAACGAAGCCGAAATAGGGCCATCGTTACCCAAGCCAGTAGAATAGACATGCCAGCCTGCATCAATCGTCGCCTTGAATACCAGTTCAGCCTCACCATTCTTCAAATCCTTCATCTGAGTGGTGAAGTGTACTGGATCCATCATCTGGGCCTTGGCTGCTACAAAAGCAACCAAGAGCATCCATATAGTTAAGAGTTTCTTCATTTTTGTGCGATTTATTTATCTGATAAACAACAACTCACGGTACTTGGGTAATGACCACAGACCGTCCTCAACAATCATCTCAAGATGGTCGATCTCATAACGGATGGCATCCATTTTAGGACAAACGGTATCATGATAGCTCATGGCACGCTCATGGATATTGTAGATACGATTAGCCACACGACGAGCCTCTGTGAGATCATCAACAAACTGCTCGATACGCTCGGTACGCTCAGCAATCTCCTTAATCAACTTCATGTTACGAGCAGAGAGGCGCTCGGCCTCGGCCTTATCGAACACGTCCTTCATACCCTGCACATTCTTAATGAGCTGACTCTGATAGTGTGTGCTCACAGGGATGATATGGTTCATCGACAGGTCGCCCATCACACGGGCCTCAATCTGTACGGTCTTCACGTAGGTCTCCCACTTCACCTCGTTACGAGCCTCTAACTCCTTACGATTCATCACCTTTACCGACTCGAACATCTTCACGCTGTCCTTATCCAGATAGTGCTCAATAATCTTTGGTGTTGACTTCTCGACATCCAGACCACGCTTGGCAGCCTCAGCCACCCACTCGTCGCTATAACCATTACCATCAAAACGGATTGGCTTACAGGTCTTGATATCCTCACGCAGAATATCTACAATAGCCGAAAGTTTGCTCTCACCCTTGGCAATACGCTTGTCCACACGATGCTTGAAGTTCTGCAAAGCCTCAGCCACAGCCGAGTTCAGTGCAATCATAGCCGAAGCACAGTTAGCTGACGAACCTGGAGCACGGAACTCGAAGCGATTACCAGTAAAGGCAAATGGCGATGTGCGGTTACGGTCGGTATTATCGATAATCAGATCAGGAATCTGTGGAATATCGATCTCCATGCCCTGCTTACCCTTAATAGTAAAGAGATCGTCCTTATCAGAAAGCTCAATATGATCGAGCAACTCAGTGAGCTGCTTACCCAGGAATGAACTGATAATAGCAGGAGGTGCCTCGTTACCACCCAAACGATGTGCATTGGTGGCACTGACGATCGAAGCCTTCAGTAGTCCGTTGTGCTTATATACACCCATCAAGGTTTCAACAATGAAAGTTACAAAACGCAGATTCTCCTCAGGTGTCTTACCTGGCGCATGTAGCAGCACGCCACTATCGGTAGAAAGACTCCAGTTGTTGTGCTTACCACTACCATTGATGCCATCGAATGGTTTTTCGTGCAGCAACACACGGAAGCCATGCTTACGGGCTACCTTCTTCATCAGCGACATCAGCAGCATGTTATGGTCGACAGCCAAGTTACACTCCTCGAAGATTGGTGCCAACTCAAACTGGTTAGGTGCTACCTCGTTATGACGGGTCTTACAAGGAATAGCCAACTCGAGTGCCTGGATTTCCAAATCCTTCATGAAAGCCTGAACACGATCAGGGATGGTTCCAAAATAGTGGTCGTCCATCTGCTGGTTCTTGGCACTCTCATGTCCCATCAGGGTACGACCAGTCAGCATCAGGTCGGGACGGGCCGAATACAAGCCCTCGTCAACCAGGAAGTACTCCTGCTCCCAACCTAAGTTTACCTGCACCTTAGCCACATTATCGTAGAAATACTGACAAACATCGGTAGCAGCCTTGTTAACAGCATGCAGCGAACGGAGCAATGGTGCTTTATAATCGAGCGCCTCACCAGTATAAGCAATAAAAATAGTAGGGATACAGAGTGTATCATCGATAATGAACACTGGCGATGTAGGATCCCAGGCAGAATAACCACGCGCCTCGAAAGTGTTACGGATACCGCCATTAGGGAAGCTTGACGCATCAGGTTCCTGCTGAACCAGCAGTTTGCCACTGAAGTTCTCTACCATACCGCCCTTACCATCGTGCTCCACAAAAGCATCGTGCTTCTCGGCAGTACCCTCGGTTAATGGCTGGAACCAGTGGGTATAATGGGTTGCTCCCATTTCCTGTGCCCATTTCTTCATACCTTCGGCTACTTCGTCGGCAATCGAACGGTCCAAACGGGCGCCATTATCTATGACATCAATCAGTTTATTGTACACCGTAATGGGCAGATACTTATACATCTTCTCGCGGGTGAACACATACTTACCGAAATACTCTGAGGGACGCTCTGCAGGCGTTTTAACCTCTACAGCTTTTTTCTTAAAAGCCTCTTCTACAACCTGGAATCTAAGTTGATTTGACATAGTCTTATATAATTTATCTTTTTACCTTTTACAATCCTACCTTTAATCGATGAAACGCTTCGTGATGTCACCATAGGCATCGATACGGCGATCACGCAAGAAGGGCCACCAACGACGCACCTGCTCAGAACGGTCCATATCCATCTCTACGATGATACTCTCCTCGTCATCAGTTGACGCCTCGTAGATAATCTCCCCCTGAGGGCCGGCTACAAACGAGGTTCCCCAGAACTGGATACCACCAGTCTGCCCTGAAGGATCGGGTTCAAAACCTACGCGATTAACAGCAACCACTGGCAAGCCGTTAGCCACAGCATGACCACGCATCACCGTCTGCCAAGCCATACGCTGACGCTGCTGCTCTTCGGGGGTATCATTATCGGCATAGCCAATAGCAGTAGGATAGATGAGCATCTCGGCACCCTGCATCGCCATCAGACGGGCAGCTTCAGGATACCACTGATCCCAACATACCAACACACCTAATTTACCCACCGAGGTCTGGATAGGATGGAATCCTAAGTCACCAGGTGTGAAGTAGAACTTCTCGTAATAAGCAGGATCATCGGGAATATGCATCTTACGATACTTACCCACAATCTCGCCATTACTCTCGATGACTACGGCTGTGTTATGATATAAACCTGGTGCGCGTTTTTCGAATAACGAAGCAACGATAACCACGCCACATTTCTTTGCCAGCTCGCAGTACAACTTAGTAGATGGACCAGGAATTGTCTCAGCTAGATCGAACAGATCCACATCTTCCGTCTGACAGAAGTAAAGCGTATTATGCAACTCCTGCAGTACAATGAGTTGTGCACCACGTTTTGCCAAATCTGTGATTCCCTCACCCAATCTCAGGATATTGTCCTTGGTGTCAGCAGTATTATGCTGCTGCAAAAAACCCACTTTTAACTCCTTCATATTTTATCTTCACTTTTCACTATTCACTACTGCTGGGTATTGCATGGTGCAGCAATGGAGTGAGCCATGCTGCTTAATGATACTTCTACAATCTATACCTACAACCTCCCTACCCTCGTGAGCCTCACCAATCAATTTCAGAGCCTCAGCATCAAGATCGGGCTGGTTATATGTGGGCACTAATACAGCGCCATTCATGATTAAATAATTAGCATAGGTAGCTGGCAGACGCTCACCTTCGTCAAAGATAACTCGTGGCATGGGTAACTTCACCAACTTATAGGGCTTACCTTCCATAGTACGGAAGGTCTTGAGCTGATCTTCCATCTTCTTCAAATCTTCGTAGTGCTCATCAGTCTCATCATCGCACCCTATATATAATAAGGTGTCGTTAGGAGCGATACGGACCAAAGTATCGATATGTCCATCAGTATCATCACCTACCAGATGCCCATAGTCGATCCATACCACACGTTCAGCACAAAGGTCGCGCTTCAGTCGTGCCTCGATCTCAGCTTTCGTCATCGGCTGATTACGATGAGGAGCCAACAAACAGCAAGAGGTGGTAAAGACGGTACCCTGACCATCACTCTCAATCGAGCCCCCTTCGAGCACGAAGTCCAGACAATCCACATATTCGCCTTTAACCTTACCTTCATCATAGATACGACGATTAATGGCATTATCTAACTCAGACTCAAACTTTTCGCCCCAGCCATTAAAGCAGAAATCCAACAAGCGAGCATCACCTTGATCATCAACCAATGTAATGAAACCATGATCGCGAGCCCAAGTGTCGTTGGAGGGTTCGCCTACAACCAAAAGGGTTTCACGTTTTGATATTTCGCGAGCCATTTCTTCGTAAGTCTCAGTGATTTCATCGAGCATGGGTGCCCAGTCTGTTTTTGCATGCGGCCAAGTTAGCTGCACCATTGATTGTGGCTCCCATTCAGCAGGTAGTCGCCACTGTTTTGTTGCGTTATTTTTTTCTATGCTCATAATTTTGGCGCAAAGTTACAAAAAAATGAGTAATAACTGATGGCATGATGAGATTTTTTTGTATTTTTGCACAAACAATTTAATATGTTAGAGGTTAAAGACGCGACAATAGCCGTTTCGGGAAAGGTTTTGGTAAAGAACCTGTCCTTTATAGCGGACGATGGAAAAATCACTTGCATCACGGGCCCAGAAGGTTCGGGCAAGACTACTTTTCTGCGTACCCTAATGGGATTCCTACCTGTAACCGAAGGTTTTGTGAGTGTGGATGGAGAATTGTTGACTGTACAATCAGCGCCTGCATTCCGAAAGATGATGTGCTATCTGCCTCAGAACATTCACCTGTTGCGTAACCAACTTTACCAACCGCAGCCGCCACAAGTAGAAGCAGACGAATATGGTGTATGGAATGGCATATTACCATCGGCGGCAGAAATACCAGAGACAGAGCCATTGTTGCCCGAAGAGGTACTACGTTTGGCTGAGGCAACTATAGCAGAGGCAACCAACAAACCGATTCTGGTGGCAGACGAACCGGCCTCGCACCTCTCACCAGAGTTAACGCCCCAAATGCTACAGTTATTACAACAGCAAGCAGCACAAGGCAAGTGTGTTTTGATAGCCAGTCGTAACCCGCAACTTATAGCATACGCCCATCATGTAATTGATTTAAACCAGTTTCAAATATGACTACAACATTGATACTACATACCATTTTAGCACTTTTGCTATTAATTTTACCTTTTGGAGCACTTTATTTGTTAGACCGCCCCACCATAAAACCACTCGCCGTGGCATTAACGAAAGGATTTGTGCAGTTACTCATCTTTTCGCTGATTGCATGGGGCGTATATAAGGTAGATAACACCTGGATATCCATTGGATGGCTATTAGTGATGGCTGTATGGGCAGGATTCTTGGTTATCAACAAATGCAAGCTGACCATCCAAAGTTATCTTTTCCCAACAAGTGCAGGACTATTTGTTGGCGTGCTATTGATTGGACTATGGCTTTTGGTAGCAGTTCTACCTATTGATCATATATCTGCCCGTTGGTTTATACCTGTCATGGCGGTACTATTGGGACATTCGGCAGCTATGCTGGTAAGAGGTCTCGGTAATTTTGTAACGATGCTGCAGCGTAACCGTGGCCAATATGATTTTATGTTAGGTAATGGTGCTTCGCAGTGGCAAGCTCTGGTACCTTTTATGCGCACCAGTCTGTTAGCCATTCTGTCGCCAACTATCGCCAACCTTTCTGCATTAGCATTAGCCTCTCTCCCACTATTGTTCTGTGGTATGCTTCTAGGTGGTTTTGCCCCTATCAATGCTTTTGCCATAATGGTTTATGCCGTACTGGGATGTATTGCATCATCGGTATCGGCATTAGGAATTACATTGGTTATCATTAAGTACATCCATCGATTATCATGATAAGGAAACTATTTTTCGAATTAATGCAGGTTTCTGTGGGCCAGTTGGATTGTGTAAGTCGATTTCCTGAGCCCGATGAGTGGAAGAAATTGTTCGAACTAGCCAAGCACCACACGGTTGCTGGTATCTGTTATCATGGTATCACAAAACTATTCGACTATGGTTTGGTGGCTCCTCAGGAGTTATCACTCAACTGGATGGCTGAGGCAGAGGATATCAAAGAACAGAATCGCGGCAGGAGTCGCAGACTAGTTACACTACAAGACGAGCTACACTCGCACCATCTACGTTCATCGGTGGTTACGGGCCCTGGATTGGTTCGTTTCTACGACCGTGAGCTACAACCACTTCGCTATACCAAGGGGATTGATCTCTATGTATTCGGCTATAAGAATCAGGTTGACCTGAACCAATGGGCCGACATCAATGTACGCATTCATACAGAACTGCATGCAGGCAAATCATCTCAACGTAACACCCGACTCGAAAAATGGATGTTGCAGAATAACGACCTGATGTTTCGCCAAGCAGGCGAACTGACTGTTCCCTCGCATGCCATGACGATTGTTCTTCAGATTGTTCATCTGTATAACTTATTTTTGGAGAAGCGTTTACAGATGCGCAACCTCATGGACCTGTTCTATGTACTCCGTTTTGGTGATGGCAGAAGTAAACAGTTCCAATTCTCACAAAATACTATTGATGGTGAGATTAAAGAATTAGGATTGACTCGTTTTTCACAAGGTATTATGTGGTTGATGAAAGATATATTTAATCTTGATACTAACCACATGCCAGTAGAACCACTAGAAGAAGAAGGCCAGTATATCCTGAGCGAAATGATGGGCGACGGTTTTACCTTCCATAACTGGTGGCACAAACTTTGGTATTACACCTGGCACAATCTGACTTAGGCCGTTTTATCGTACTTTACCCCAAACAGATAATGTCCCAAGAAAGGACTGAGACGAATAACATAGCTTGCAGCCAATGTTAGCGCCAGCACAACGAGTGATACAGCAAGTATCACCCCAAACTCAACGAAACGGCTATTATACGCAGCCAATTGTGGCGCATAAGCCATCAAAAAGCGTGGCAAGAAAAAGAAATGCAATAAATAGATATCAAGCGTTCGAGTTCCGACATATTGCAAGAGCTTAGAAACATGCCATTTCTTAAGCCATGAAGCAGACAATCGGAAGAAGGTAAACACCATGATCATACCAGTAATTCCCCCAACATAAAATCTAAACATCTCGAACAGCAAATGATCATGATGTGACGTAGAAGCAATCAAGAAAAACGCAACAGTTATCGCCCCTATCACAACAGGTTTGCTAGTCCATCGGATAAAGGCATCAAAGTTACGTCTTATCCGTGTTCCCAAATAGAAGAATATAAAAAAGCGCCAGGTGATAACGCTCAAGAATCCAAGAAAGTCCATAACCATCAACAGCCATTCATCTGCCGACGTTCGAATACTATAATAATAACGTGAATAGATAAAAGAAGCCAAGGTTAGTGCTATAGCAAATATAAGAGTCAACCTCCTACTAGCCCTAACCATCAGCATATAGAGAATAAAAAACTCAAATAATGCAAAAGTAAACCAATATCCGCCTTTAACCGCCCCCAACTGATGAAAGAACTCAGGTGGTGGTGCCAAAATCAGCAGGAATATAAAAGTAGGCAACAGTTGAACCATGGCTTTATGTTTAGCAACCTCCTTTAATGGTCTTTGGGCCACTGACTCAAACAGCCAACCACTAATCATAAAAAAACAAGGCAATCGAAATAGGATAAACACCGCATTATAGCCCATCCTAGAATCGCCCAAACAGAAATGACACACATGTGCAAACACTACGAGAATCATCGTAAATCCTCGCATCGCATCAATGTATTCAATCCTTTGTTTTGCCATTTCGCCCACAAAAATACAGAAAAATATTGGAACTATTGCGTATTCCAGCTTTTTTCTGTACTTTTGCAACTATGAAAGAGCGAATTAACTGGATAGACTGGGCAAAAGCCTTTTGTATGACGGTAGTGGTATTCTGCCACCTACCCCAACAAGAAGATACCTTTCATCTACAGTTTTTGGCCTCAGTCATCCTATCCACGTTTTTCTTTGTATCCGGCTATCTGAAGAAGAGGGACTTAACAGTCAAAGAGTCTTCCAAGAAATACGGCTATGCACTCTTGATTCCTTATATTATATATAATGTAATATATTACCCCTATTGGTTCGTCAAATTCTACATAGAGCATGGCGGCATAACCTGGGGGGATGCTGTAAAACCCATTATCGGCACCATATTCGGCCAGCTAAACAGTAGTTTCTCCTGCGAGCTCAATGGTGTTACCTGGTTTCTGATTGCCCTATTTATCATGCATATCCTAACAGACGTGCTCAATAAGAGCAAACATGGAAAAGTTATCATGCTGATACTTTCCATCATCACCATGATACTCTATGGAGCCAATAAATACTATCATTATGCCCCCTATATCACCTATCATGGTTTGATCCGTTGCCTCTGTTTCTTCTTTATGGGTAACCTTTTTCAACAGAAAGGTTGGCTCCAAACTCTAAATCTACGAAAAGATGTAGCAATCGGCGCCACTACCCTATTATTCTGCCTCATCTTATTTTATTGGCACATCCATGAAAACAGATTCGTACTCCACATTATTTTATATTATGTGGCAAACTTCGTATCTGTATATGCATTCATCTACCTATCCAAATCACTCAACAGCATCAAAAGCAAACTGATAACACTGATTTCCATTGGAACCATGCTTATCTTTGGCCTACACCGAATGATGATTGGCGTTATTGATTTCGGGATAGAGAAACTTCTCCATCACCCTAACATCATCTACGATTGGAGCGAATGTCTTATCATAGCACTAATGATTGAAATCGTGCTTTTACCCATCATCATCTACAGAAGTAAATGGCCTATTCTTTTCGGCAAAGGCTCTCGAAAAGTTCCTTCCATTTCGGCATAATAACATCTGCCCGATAACGCTGTGATGATTTAATGGCAGCCTGTCCCATTCGTACACGAAGTTCCTTATCTTCGATCAATTGACAAACCCGATCAGCAAACGCCTGAACATCACGATTCTTGATTAAGAAACCGTCCACCCCATCTGTAATAATATCAGCTGGACCATACGGACAATCGAAAGAAACAACAGGCAATCCACAACTCATCGCCTCAGGAAGCACCAAACCAAAAGGCTCATACACAGAAGTTAATAAGAGCATGGAACTTTTCTTGTAGCAATTTAATATTCCACATGTCGGTTCATGGACAACAACATTAGCATCCAATCTGCTTATATATTGAGTTTGAGATTCCCGTTTTTCTCCATAGCCGCCATATATATGAAGCACCCAATCCGGATAACGCGAATGGACAATTATCCAAATATGTAACAAACTATCGATATCTTTTTGAGCACAAAATCGCCCTACAAAAATAACAGATTTAGAGTTATAATCGGAATAGCTATTTTCAACATTAATGTTTACGATATTGGGAATGACAAATATACTGCGATTAATGTCACGCCAATCATTAGCATCACCATCAGTTAAAGCAACAATACAATCCGCCAATCGAACATTTCTGTTATTATAGAAAGCCCGAAGCTTCGTATACCAGTCAGCATTAATAAAACGGTGAGCGAAACGAGATGTATGCGACTCGAATACTAAAGGGACATGCCCCTTTACTTTTACGATTGTTCCAATGTATTCTGATCGTACACAAACAATAATATCTGGTTTAATCTGATCAACGACATCTCTTAATCTTCGGGCATACAAACGTTCAAGTTCCATTTTTTTTTGTAGTCGTTGAAAACCATGATACTGGTATTCCTGATGAAACTGAATATTTAAATCTCGATGAACAACTTTTGGATTCAGTGGATATGGAATCGGATGATTGCCTTGATTAGAAGTAACAATATACAACTCATAACCATAACGTGCAGCAAGTTCATTTACCTTATCTACAACGATACGTTCTAACCCGCCCCATATAGCTAGTGCATCATTGATATAAATAATCTTCATGAATGTTTATTTACTAGATTATCCTCACTATCCTCATAGTGATCTTTCTTATAGAATATTCGAGACAATCCTTTTCCTTGTATCTTAACATGCTGAACAAAGCTCTGCCAAAGAGACTGAGAACCAATGGTACCATATCCTGTAACAGGCCGCGCTTGACGATGATAAAGGAATGCAATCTTTCCAAAAGGCTTGAGTGACAGTGCCAAAGAACCGTCTTCACCCCGACGGATATCCGTACGAATCTTTACACGACTGGCATATTCGGCATTAAAAGCAAATACCATTCCGCGAACACAAAGCTCTGGACGCTTAAAATGCTGAACAAAAAGGAACATATCACGAATCATCTCAAAAAGAAACAATCCAAACCGAGAATGGTTTTCATCAGGAAAGAAACTCCAAAAGGAACTAACACAAGAAACGTTCGGCTGCGTTAATTTAGCCATCATCAAATCAACATACCGTCGAGGATAGAATGTATCTGCATCAATACAGAAATGATACTTTCCCTTAGCATGATCTAAACCACATTGTCTTGCAAAACCCGGACTCTGCTTCGTTTCATTATAATACGGAAGTCCTAATCGTTGATACACTTCTTCCGTCCTATCCTTAGAGTTATTATTTACACCTAATATCTCAATAGGATATTTGGTTTGGAGTTCACTTAGAGACCATAAACAAGCAGCCAATCTGCGTTCCTCATTGTATGCAATCACAACAACCGAAGCCAAAGGTTCTTGACTCTGTTTCTGAGCAAGATTAGCTTTAATCTCATCCAAAACAGAGTTAGGAATCTCTTCCATTGTTTTTCCGTATATCGACAGATATTTATCGTACCAATTTTCCATGACTATAGGTTTTGTGTGCGAAGATACAAACTTTTCTACAAATCTCCAAATTTCAGATTAACTTTTTATATTTTCCAAGACACCATATCGTAGCAACACACAGTTTTGCAGGAAGTTTACTTAACATATACATAAACATATTCTTGATACGAGCTTGCGAAAAATAGCATATCTGATTCCACGTTGCCGGATGCGCCATCAACGCTTTAATCTCGTTATTACTCACAAATGGCAATATGCTTTCACGACGTTTCAAGATATTACAAGCAATATAAAAATCTGTCATTACTAAATTGAAACAACGATTGGGGAAATACCCCTTATTAATATATGCGGACGAGTTTTTCTTTAGATAAGAAATGGATTTAACATTTTGCATTACCTCGTCCTTTGAAATATTATCACGATGCTGATAATGAGATAGTGAGTTTTCTCTACATCTGTAATAATAAGTTATATCTGGCAATAATACTGCACGCGATATATATGTCACTAAATCAAAGGTGAACACAAAATCCTCCCAATAGTCAGTATCAATAAAACGAAGATTATTATCACGAAGCAGCTTCGTCTTGACAAGAAAATTACAAGAAGAAGCTTGAACACCAGCGTACTTCCGATAAGCGAAACTAGCCAGTTCACCCATCTTCAACAATTGCAGCGATGGATATTGATAAACCGTTTTACTTCCAGAAGTTTCAATCTTCTCATAAGAACCGAATACTACCTCAGCAGCATAACAACGTGCGCTCTGCATCAACAATTCAATGGCATTCTCAGTAATTGTATCATCAGAATCCATAAAGTACAAATACTCGCCAAGAGCCTCATCAATGATTTGATTTCTTGATGCAGATACACCCATATTGGTTTGATGCTTTACTATACGAACATCGTTTTCTCGTTCATGATTACAAACAATTTGCTTAACGACATCCATAGTACCATCAGTACAGCCATCATCAACTAACAGAATCTCAATAGAAGGATATGATTGCGACAATGCAGACATCAATGATGCCTGAATACAATCAACAGAATTGTAGATTGGAATTCCTATTGTAACATCATATTTCTTCATTGTCCTTTCAACTCGTCAAATAAGTGTTTCCACTGCAATCCAATCTTATCCATCTCGTATTGAGATGCCGCTTTCTGGGCATTTTCTCCCATCCTATATTGCAGTTCTTGATTCTTCATCAACAACATTACTTTTTCAGCCATAAGATTAACATCAAATGCAGGAATAAGAAAACCATTCTCACCATCCGTAATAATTGAACGAGGTCCATTTTCACAATCAAATGCAATTACCGGTATCCCACAGGCCATAGCCTCAATAATAACAAGCCCAAAACCTTCGAATCGTGAAGGGAGAACAAAAATAGAACTTGAAAGATATTCCGTCTTCACATCAGATACAGGCCCATAAAGATGACAACGATGCGGATCTATGCCTAATTCATCCATGAGCTTTTGATAAGACTCCTTATTACCACTTCCATAAATATCTAAAGTCCAATCTGGCATATTCTTTTCAACAACAGCCCATGCCTGTAACAACAAATCATTCCCCTTATCATAAGCATAACGGCCTATAGACACGACACGTTTTGCAGTCAGATTACTCTTACCGTCTACTCGGAATGGAAGAGCATCGGGTATCTTCACTACATTACAGAGTTCTGGCCAATCACTAAGAGCATTATCCGTCAAAACAACCATTTTATCCAGATGATTAAGATGCTCCAAAAGATTATTCTTCCAAATACGAGCAAATATCTTTTTTACCCAATTAGAGTCTTTCTCATCAATGTTACGATAATTAGCACGATTTACATGCAACTCGCCTATCTTAATACTTCCATCATGGATTTTAGTAATAAAATTAATCTCGCGTCGTAATGTCGTAATAACGAAATCAGGGTGCATTCGTATCAAATCAGCCTTTAATCTCCTTTTGTATTCATACTGTTTACACAGATAGACAAACACTTTCTTCCAAAAAGGCAATCGCCACAACTCCTCAAAGTATAATTCATAATTTATAACTTCGACTCTGTCAGAAAGCGGAAAGAAGCAATCTCTTCCCCTACCCTCAGTTACAATAATAGTCACACCATAGCCTAACTGCTCAGCAAAGTAGTTTGACTTTACAGCCACCACCCTCTCCACACCACCAGCCGAATAAATGGCTGGCGTGCAAAAAACAATATTGCAACTACTTCTTATCATAACTTCTTTTGGGGTACAAAGGTACAAAATCTCCATTATACACAAATTTTATTTGCAAAATTTATATATTTATCAAGAAAAAAAAACATAAAATTTGGATGTTTCAACAAGATTTACTAACTTTGCGCCAAATATTAAGAAAATGAAACGTTATATTCTACTATTTTTGGCTTCAGTATTATTTGCCATCATATCAATTGCCCAAAACAAAAGCAATTTCCATATGGAATTACTTGCTCAAACCAAATATCTTTGGCGAGGAATTGAATATGGAACTTCACCTGTCATATTTCCTACTCTCAGTTATAGCAATAACGGAATTTACATATATGGAATGGGAGGATATGCTACAGATGGTAGTCACCAAGAAGTGGACTTGGGAATTAGTTACAATTTTAAGGATATTTCACTTTCAATAAATGACTACTACTACCCAACTCCTGTTGGAGAAAACGACAAATATTTTAACCTAAAAGGCAAAGAAACAGGGCATTGGTTTGAAAGTTGCATACAATATTCACCTTCAAAAATTCCCGTTTGGAGCTTGCTTTCTACCTATTTTGCAGGGGCGGACAAAAAAACGGAATCAAAAAGTCAGGCATGGTCTAGTTATGCTGAGATTGGAGGGCATTACGACTTTGATAACAATAATGTTCTTTCACTTGGAATACTTAACGCAGGTGGAAATTACTATGACGCAATTATAAGCATTATCAACACTCTTCCTTTTCCATATTTCGCCAAGATTCTCTTAGTCATTACGATGATTATGTTCTATGCGACCTCATTTGACACTTTGACACTTATTGCGCCTAACTATTCATATAAGCATATCGAATCCAACGAAGAGCCTCATAAAATAATTAGAACATTATGGGCGCTTATTTTTATACTCCTTCCGATAGGACTTCTCTTTTCAAATAATTCCATGTATGGATTGCAGTCTATATCAATAATAGCAGCATCTCCTATTGGAATTATCATCTGATTAATTGTTTATTCTTTTTTCAAAGATGCTAATAACTTTTTAAAACATGATATAGAATGAGTATCGATCCATTATTAGCCAGTCAGCTTAAAGACAAATATAATGCAGAAGGTACTGTATTAAGACGAGCCCAACTAAAAATGCTCGAAATGCTAATTTTTATTGACACCATATGCAAGAAAAACAACCTCACATATTGGTTAGATGGCGGAACACTATTAGGAGCTGTACGGCATGGCGGTTTCATTCCATGGGATGATGACACAGACATATGTATGCCAGCAAAAGACGCAGAAAAATTCAAACATATCATGCTTACTGAATACTCAAACACCGATTTTGCACTTCAATGCAAAGAAACTGATAACGGTTATTTCGGTGCGTGGTACATATTAAGAGACAAAAATTCTGAATACATTCAGAACAGCAAGCTACATAACAAAAGACAATATAGAGGATTACAAGTTGACATCTTTATCGTTGAGGATCAGGTAAACGATGTCTTTTGGAATTTTTCTCTTCTTTACCAAAAGGTTATAGACAAATTGCTAAACACCTCTAACAGTTTGTTCTTTTCTACTATTTTTGTCAAACCTCTCTATCATGTATTTCATTCGTTTTTGATTCCTTTATTTAGAATCACCAGCAAAAGGAATGTTTTTTACAAAATGCCATACGGATCAGTCTGGAAATTCAAGTTAAACAAAGAATCTATATATCCACTGTCGCAATGCACATTTGAAAAATATGATTTTTGTATTCCGGGTAATTATGACCAATATCTTAAAACCGAGTTCGGTAATTGGCAAAATATTCCACAAAACATATGGAATCACCAAGCAACTATCGTATTAAAATAAAAAAGAAGACATATGAATAAAAATAGTCCTTTAGTAAGTGTCATCATTCCGAACTTCAATCATGCAAGATTTTTAAATAGGAGAATTGAGAGCATTCTAATGCAAACATACTCCAATTTTGAAATCATTATCCTTGATGACTGCTCGTCTGATAACAGTATCGAGATTATCAACCAATACAAAGATCATCCCAAAGTATCCCATATACATATAAACGAAACTAATAGTGGTTCTACATTCAAGCAATGGGAGAAGGGATTTGAATTAGCAAAAGGAGATCTTATATGGATTGCAGAAAGTGATGATTCATGTGAGTCCCAACTACTTGAATCTTTAGTTAATGAATTTATAAACGATAATCAATGCGTATTAGCCTTTTGCAAATCTATCAAAATAGACTCTAACGACAATACAATTGGAGAAGCTGGAATGAGAAAAGATATACATACAAGCGGAAAATCCTTTTTCAATCACTATCTATATAGATACTGCTATATCAACAACGCCAGCTCTGCAGTTTTTAAGAAAGAAATACTTCATTACGTTGATCAAAGATATAAGAACTATAAAGGAAGTGGAGACTGGATTTTATGGATAGAAATATCTAGGCTTGGTAATGTTGCCTATGTTAATAAGCCACTAAACTATTTTCGAATTCATGGTGCAAATACAACAACAATTCAACTGCATAGCGGGAAAAATGAAGCAGAAGCCATTGAGGTATATCAGTTCATGAAAGAGAAAGCTTATATTGGCTATTTCAAGGAGCTAAGAACACGAATTGCACACATCTACTCTATAAAATATGGAAAACTAAGGAATGTATTAAATAACGATACAAAGCAACAATTATTAAAAGGATGGAGAACTAATTTCACAATATACCTTATTACAGCCTTAGTTTATCTATTTCAAGACTTCTCTGGAATAAAACTAATAAAACGATGATACAGATGAACAATTATACTCAACAAGAAACAATTGCAATAACTATAGGTTTACCTGTATATAACGTCGAAATGTTTATACAAAGGAGTATTCTTTCTGTATTGAATCAAAGTGCAGAATTGAATATTGAGATACTTGCGATTGATGATTGTGGCACAGATAACTCTATTGATATTATCAAAGAATATCAATCCTCACATCCCAAAGGAAAAGAAATAAGAATAATCAAACAACCTCACAATATGGGTTGTTGGGCTGCAAGAAACAGAATATTGGAAGAAGCTCAAGGTGAATACATTTTCCTATTAGATTCAGATGACTATATATCTGAAGACTGCATCGAAAAACTTTATCTCGAAGCAAAAAAACATCATGCAGAAGTAGTATATGGTTCTGTAAGGCCCGTAAACGACAAGGGGGAACCTATCGATATCGGACAGAGTTATTTAGAGCAACCATATATTGTTTTTCACGCTCAAAATGGACTTGCTCAATTTGCTAACAATAGACTACACCCAACATTTAGGGATTATATATGGAACGCTCTAATAAGAAAAGACTTTATTGAAAAACATCATTTAAGATTCAAAAAAGCTCTTTTCTGTGATGACATGATGTTTAGCGCAGATATGACTCCATTAATTATAGATGCAGTTCTTATTCCTGATATTACATATTATTATGTAATAAGAGACAATTCGCTTTCAAGCTACCAACATCGACAAGTCATAAAACTTGAAGAAATCAAAGAGTCGTTCAGAGTATACTCCTATTTAAAAGATAAATGCACAGAGCTCAAAGATAAAGAATACTTTGAAGCACGTTGTACAAAAGGAATGATACTGATGTTTTATGCTGTATGTGGTGCATTAAAGAATCGAAAACGAATAAGGCCTTACTTGACAAACCAAATTATAAAAGAAGCAATAAAGCATCCCCTTCAACTTAAAGAGATCACGAAATTCAAAAGATATCGTTTTATAAACTTAGGTTTTTATATTATTGGATGCCTTCCTGCATTCATCTCTGTTCTTTTGCTTAAACACTTTGGAAGAAAGAAGAACTATATATAATTATGAACATTTTATTCCTCATATTCCACGGTTTCGACCCTAATAATGGTATCAGCAAAAAGATATCATACCAATTAAATGCTTTCAAGGCTAACGGTCATAAAGCCCATCTCTGCTATATGGACGAGACTATCTCGAAACGCCGTATTGTTGACGATCAGGTAATTATCGACTATGGCAATAGAACAAAAGGAAAAATCTTAAAACGAACAGAATTCAATTCTATTGTCAACTATGTAATTGACAACAATATAAATTTTGTTTACATCAGATCAAACCACAACGCCAATCCTTTCACCATTCAAATGGTGAAACGACTGAAAAAAGCTGGCATGAAAGTGGTCATGGAAATTCCTACTTACCCTTATGACCAAGAGTATTTCAACAAATCCATGCGCAGGCAATTAATTCAGGACAAACTTTTCAGGAATAAGTTTGCCAAACATTTGGACGGCATCGTTACATTTACAGAGGAAGACTTTATCTTCGGACAAAAGACCATTAGAATATCAAATGGAATAGACTTCGACTCTGTCAGATTAAAAAGAACGAGTAATCATCCAGACAACGAACTACATCTTATTGGTGTAGCAGAGATTCATCGTTGGCACGGTTTTGACAGGGTTATACAAGGATTAGCAGACTACTACTCTTCTCCCAAGGAACTAAAAGTATATTTTCATATAGTCGGGTATTTTTTTTCGTCTGTAGAAAAAGAGGAGATTACACATACTATTTCTGACAATCATCTTGAGCCATACATTATTCTGCACGGAAAGAAACATGGAGAAGAACTTGATGAGATATTTGACAAATGTGACTTTGGTATAGGTAGCCTTGGAAGACATCGCGTTGGAATAGACGATATTAAAACTCTTAAAAATAGAGAATATGCTGCGCGCGGCATTCCTTTTGTATATTCTGAAACAGATTCAGACTTTGACAAGCAGCCATATGTATTAAAAATGCCTGCTGATGAAAGTGCTATCAACATAGAAACCATCATCAGTTTTTATCACCACATGCCAATTACGGCTAAACAAATTAGAGAATCAATTGAACATCTCTCATGGAAGAATCAGATGAGGCGAGTTCTTGAAGAAGTATATCCATCAAACAGAGACTCTAACAAAATACGGCTTGCATACTGCATCCCATCTTTAGATCATTCAGGTGGAATGGAGAGAGTATTGACTACCAAAGCAAATTATTTGGCGGAAAAAATGAATTACGATGTTAACATCATCGTAACTGATGACAAAGGGACTAAGCCATACTTTCCTCTATCTGAGAAGATTAGAATAATTCAGTTAGATGTAAACATTGACAATTTATGGCAGTATCCCTTATGGAAGCGATTGTACCTTTACTACATAAAAATGAAGGATTACAAACGTAAACTTGATATATGCCTCTGCAGTTTGAAGCCAGATATCACAATTTCGCTACTAAGACGTGAAATCAACTTCCTTAGCAAGATAAAAGATGGAAGTGCCAAAATTGGAGAAATACACTTTGGAAGATATAAATACAGAGAAGCAAACTTTGGATTTCTCCCCAATTATGCCAATAAATATATTACAAATAGATGGATGGCACAATTGGACAAGAAAGTTAAGCTGTTAGACCGCTTTGTGGTACTAACTCATGAAGATGCCACATATTGGAAAGGACTTGCCAATCTCATGGTTATTCCTAATCCTATTACCATCAATAATAATCAACACTCTGACTGCACAGCCAAAAAGGCCATTGCAGTAGGTCGATATACTTACCAAAAAGGATTTGACTTATTATTATCAGCCTGGAAAGAAGTACACAAGAAACACACAGATTGGCAGCTCACCATATATGGAAGTGGAAACAAAGAAGCTTACATTAACAAAGTCAAAGAATTAGGAATTGAAAACGCTGTTAATTGCGAAGGACCTGTTAATAACATAACAGAAAAATATCTGGAGAGTTCCATTTTTATTCTCAGTTCAAGATTTGAAGGATTACCTTTAGTTCTGATGGAAGCCATGGCAACAGGATTAGCTCCAGTAGCATTTGCATGCCCATGTGGCCCAAAAGACATCATTAATGATGGTAAGAACGGTCTTCTATGTAATAATGGTAATACCGAAGAATTAGCCCTAAAGATATGCAGTCTAATAGAAAATGATAGAATGAGAATTGAAATAGGACGAAAAGCTGCAAATAGTATAAATAATTATTCGCTTGACAACATTATGCATCAATGGGATGACCTTTTCCAAGAGATTTATAAAACTCATGCCAAAGGGGCATAATAGTCTCAGGAAGATATTTCATGGATTCTTGACGGGCATTTGTCAGCAAGCAGTGTCGTTTATTCTCGTTTTCTATCATCGCACAAATGGCTTCAGCCATCTTCTCGATATGCTTTGACGGCACAATAATACCAGTAATACCATCATGTATGATGGATCGGGGGCCATATTTACAATCAAAAGAAATGACAGGGAGTCCAAATGCCATTGCTTCGATTAAGACCAAACCAAAAGATTCAAAACGTGAAGACATAACATATATATCGCTTTTGTCATATTCAGAATAGACATCATTTGCTGGCTGATGCAAAAATACATTCCGCATTGAACCAGCAACAATCATACTATTTAGCAATTCAAAATCTCCTCTATCGCCATCACGACTTCCATATATATGCAGTGACCAATCAGGATGTTTCTCTTGGACATACTTCCAGGAATCTAACAACATATCAAAACCTTTCTGATATGCATAACGACCAACACTGATAACGCGATGATTAATCTGTTTTTTATCAGAAAAATCTGAAGGACAGTTTGGTAGCATATTCGGGATACATACCACTTTATCTGTCCCCCAATCAATCTTTTCATTCTCTGTCATGACAATTATTCTATCAAACCGAAGAATCGTTTGAACAAATCTTTCTTTGATTTTCCTCTCTTTCGAACGTTTATCTATAGATTGAATCCTTTCCAAATCACCAAAATAGGCAGAAAGTCCGCAATGACACTCCACAATCTTAACGGCTTCAATACCGCTATCGAGCACCGCCTGCAAATCTGCCAGATAAACATCTATAGAGGTAATTACATCTGGTGCAATGCGCTTTAAGCAATTTTGGATAGTTCTTTTATAAAACAATTTACTACAAAATCGATCCACATATTGAAACAAACCATGATATGAACAACGCTCAATATATCTCGTTGCCAGATCAATATAATGGACTTTATCGGATATGGGGAAAGAGAAGGGGGCACCGTATTGATTATAAGTAATCAAATAAACTTCATACATTCCACTTTCTGCCAACAGACTTAACCGCTGGGATAATACACGTTCGACTCCGTTAGTCGACTTCATGTTATTGCACAGAAAAGCTAATTTCATCAAAGCTTTATCCTCCTTATAGTTGTCCGAATAATCCCATCACCTTCTCCATAATTGGAGCCATGTCGTAATATTTGTATTCGGCTAAGTGACCGCCCAGAATCAGATTGGGATTTTGATCAGCCAGGTCCTTATATCGCAGATAGAGCGACATGTTCTTATCGTCGTTTACACTATAATAAGGCTCCATGCCGTCCTGCCACTCTGTGGAATATTCACGAGAAATAACAGTCTTAGGACATTTATATACATCATCACCAAACATTTCAAAATGCTTGTGTTCGATGATACGAGTATAAGGCACTTCGGCATCGGTAAAATTCATCACCGCATTACCTTGGTAATTGGGGGTATCAAGGATTTCTTCCTCAAAACGAACTGTACGATATTCAAGTTTTCCGAAGCGATAACCAAAATACTCATCGAGTTTGCCGGTATACAACACTTTATCGGCAATTTGCTCCCAATGCTGGCGATTATCAAAGAAATCTGTATTCAACTTAATATCTACGCCTTCGAGCAGACCATCTATCAACTTATTAAAACCACCGATAGGTATCCCCTGGAAACGATCGTTGAAATAGTTATTATCGTGAACGAAACGTACTGGCAGGCGCTTGATAATAAAGGCAGGCAGTTCGCTGCATTTGCGGCCCCACTGTTTCTCGGTATAACCTTTAATCAGTATCTCGTAGATATCCTTACCTATCAGTAGTTGGGCCTGTTCCTCCAGATTTCTAGGTTCCGTAGCACCATCGGCTTTCATCTTTTCAAGAGCTTCCTGACGCTGTTCTTCAATCTTAGCCTGAGCCTCAGCAGGTGTTAGCACACCCCACATCTGATAGAAGGTATTCATATTAAATGGCAGGTTATACTGTTTACCCTTATAGTTGGCAATGGGCGAATTGGTATAACGATTGAACTCAACGATGGAATTTGCAAAATCCCATACTTTTTTATTGGATGTATGAAATATATGTGCACCATACTTATGGACATTGATTCCCTCGATATTCTCGCAATAGATATTACCACCTAAATGGTTACGTTTATCAATCACCAGACAACGCTTACCTTGGCGATGCGCCATACAAGCAAAAGTTGCGCCGTATATACCTGCTCCTACTATCAGATAATCGTATTCATTCGTCATATGCAAATAGATTTTTGTGCAAATATAGGATAAAATTTGGAATAATCCAAAATATTTTGTACTTTTGTCAACGTAATAAGGCTTTTTTGTAGATATATGAAAAAAATCTGCTTTGTTGTTGATAGCATTTTCAGTATTGGCGGGGTGCAAAGAGTAACAGCCGTGATTGCCAAGGAATTGGCAAAGGACTATGATGTAAGCATTGTGACCTTTGACAAACCAGAGCAACAGGACACATCACTCTACCATCTTAACGAGGCAAACATCCACTACAGATTTTTCGCATATCCACATGTAGGAAAATTAAAAACTTATATCTGCAAAGCTTATAGCGGATTGTATCTAAAGTTACAACCAACAGCCCAATGGTGTTCGGATTTATATGCCCATAGTTCGTACCCTTCGGAATTAAGACATGCACTTTTATCTGAGCTACGCCAGGGAGCATATGATGTAATTATTGGTGTACATGCGCCTTTAGCAGCCCGTTTAGCCACACTTAAGAACGATTTGCCAAACACAAAACTGATAGGTTGGTTGCACAATTCGTTTGAAGCCTTATTTGGAGAGGATTCACATTATTATATTGGTTCCAAAAGACGAAGACATTATATCTATCAATTCAGGAAGTTGGATGACTTGGCGGTGCTCTGTAAAGATGATGCCAACAGATTTAATGAATGCGACAAACATTTTACACCTACCGTTATCTATAACCCATTAACATTGAAACAAGGTGAGGCAGCGACAGGTGAAAGCAAAAAGTTTCTGACCATCGGTCGTTTTACGCCGCTGCATAAGGGAATAGACATCCTGATAAAGGCTTTCAACCTGTTTGCAAAGAAAAACAACGAATGGCACTTAGATATCGTTGGTGAAGGCGATGAAGAAAGGACATTCAAAGATCTGATAATAAAATATCAATTAGAAGACCGAATAACCATCCATCCTTTTACTAACCAGATACAAGAGTACTATAGCCATGCCCAGACATATGTGCTCAGTTCGAGATGGGAAGGCATGCCTTTGGTTTTGGTAGAAGCGATGGCACACGGGCTGCCAATCATTTCGTCGGATTTACCCGTAAGCAAAGAGATTATGGGCGATTTCGGCATGTACTTTAAGAATGGCGACATAGAGGATTTGGCACAGCGAATGGAAGAGGCTACCCACATAGACTGGCAGGCAAAATCGAAAGAAGCCATAGCTGTTGCGCAACAATTTGATATTAAAAATATCATTACGCAGTGGAAGCAACTGATAGAATGAACAATTTTTCGGAGAAATAAAGCATAAAATTTGGAATAATCCAAAAATATTTGTACTTTTGTCAACGATAATTTGGCTGATTATACATGTATGAAGAGAATATGTTTTATAACAGATAGTATTTTTAAGTCGGGCGGCATGCAGAGAGTGACTGCCGTAATTGCCGAGGAGCTATCAAAACAATATGATGTGACCATCGTAAGTTTTGAAGAACCGGAGCAAGAAGACTTATCGATGTATGGGTTGAAAGACTATCCCGTGAAGATTGTGTTTACCCATTTTCGTAAAACCGAAAAATGGAAAAGCATGTTATACAACGCATACAGCTATCTGTATAAAAACGCTCTGCCAAAAACAGCCATCACCTCTGATTTATATGCGCACAGCTCTTTTCCCAGAGAGATGCGAGAAGCTGTTGTAAAAATACTAAAAGAAGGCCAATTCGACACGATTATTGCAGTAAACTCATATCTCTCCATGCGACTGGCAACCATCAAGAGAGACTTAGGTGGTGTAAAAGCTATCGGCTGGATATACAACTCGTTTAACGCTTTCCTGAGAGAGGCATCGCCTTACTTAGGTACTGAGCTAAAATACCACTATGGTAGACAGTTACAGAAGCTGGACGAGACCGTGCTGCTGTACCTGCAGGATTCGGAGATGTACTATCATGCCTACGGATTCTCACCTTTTGTAATTCCAAATCCACAGACACTCAAACCAGGCGCTCCATCAATAGGAAAGAATAAACGATTCTTAGCAGTAGGAAGATTAACCCCAAAACATAAGGGATTCGACCTGCTGATAAAAGCCTTCGACAAGTTTGCTCAGCGCAATTCCGACTGGTATCTGGATATTGTAGGAGATGGACCAGAGAAAGAGGCACTGAACAAGATGATTGAGAATCGCTATCTGACGAAAAGAATAAAGATACATCCCTTTACCGAGAACATCCAGATGTTCTATTCGCAGGCCAGCATCTATGTATCGAGTTCGAGATGGAAAGACTTCGGACTGGTATTGGTACAGGCAATGGCACACGGACTGCCAGTGATTTCGTCGGACCTACCATCGAGCAAAGAGATACTGGGCGATTTCGGCATGTACTTTAAGAATGGTGATGTGGATGATCTGGCCAAACGGCTGGAGGAAGCCACTTACATGGATTGGCAGTTAAAATCGAACGAGGCAATTATGATATCGCAACGTTTCAATGCGAACGTGATTGCTGAGCAATGGAAGACGCTGATAGAAAGTGATGGACAACGAAACCGTAAGAGCTAATTTAAAAAATAGTCCCAAGCTTAAAAAGCTGATTGATTGGGTGATTATGAACCAGGTGCAGACAAGACCACGCTGGTTTGTAAGATTATTGGCTCCATTATACCAGCACCGAGGTAAACACTCGGTGATTCACCGTTCGGCCAGAATGGACACTCCACCCTACCGAAAATTCTCACTTGGCAATTATTCGGTGGTGGAATCGTTTGCCTGCATCAACAATGCTGTGGGCGATGTGCTGATTGGCGATTACACCAGAATAGGTCTACACAATACGATTATCGGTCCGGTAAAGATTGGTCACCATGTAAACTTAGCGCAAGGCATTACCGTAACAGCATTGAACCACAATTTTGACGACACCAACAAACGGATAGACGAGCAAGGTGTAAGCACCAATGCCGTAACCATCGAGGATGACGTATGGATTGGAGCGAACGCCGTGATATTGCCAGGCGTTACCATTGGTAACCATTGCGTAGTAGCAGCAGGTGCAGTAGTAACCAAGGATGTACCACCCCACTCGCTTGTAGCAGGGGTACCAGCAAAAGTCATCAAGCAGATATGAGAATAGGTATCGAAGCACAAAGAGTGTTCCGCCGTAACAAGCACGGTATGGACTACGTGGTTCTGCAAGAGATTAAAGAGCTACAGCAGATAGACACGCTGAACGAATACTTTGTGTTTGTGGCACCAGGTATTGACCGATGCCTGAAGGATACCAAAAACGTACATATCATCGTTATCGGCGAAAGTTTCTACCCTGTTTGGGAACAGATAACCCTGCCAAGGGCTGTAAAGAAATACAATCTTGACATTCTGCACTGCACCAGTAATACAGCACCGATATTCTGCGACGTTCCATTGATACTGACGCTGCACGATATTATCTTCCTAGAACCAAGAGATAAGAACAACAAGTCTATCTACCAGAACCTAGGATGGCTGTACCGACGTAAGGTGGTGCCTAAGATTCTGCAGAAATGTCGTCGCATCATCACAGTGTCGAACTTCGAGAAACAAAATATCATTAACAAACTGCACATCCCCGAAGAGCGGATGGCGATGATTTATAATGGCTATAACGACTGGTTCAAGCCTTTAAGGGATGTGGCTGATATCTACCAATCGTATATCGAAAAGCCCGGCTATTTCTTCTTCCTAGGTAACACCGACCCCAAGAAGAATACAGAGCGTACACTGATTGCTTATTCGAAATACCTGAAGGAATCGACCGTAAGACGTAAGTTGCTGATGGCAGATTTAGACCAAAGCTACCTGAATGGCATTATTGAACGAAACAACATTGAGAACATCAGACCGAATATCGTGATGCCAGGTTATATCGTAAACAGCGATCTGCCATACATCTATAACAGCGCCTTTGCCTTTCTGTACACCTCGCTCAGAGAGAGCTTTGGTATTCCACTCCTTGAGGCGATGGCCTGCGGCACACCCGTGATTACTTCGAACACCTCGTCGATGCCAGAGATTGGTGGCAGCGAGGCTATCCTCATCAACCCAGAGAATCCTGATGAGATTGCCGCACAGATGTTACGTCTGGAATACGACGAAGCCTACTATGAGACACAAAAAGTAGTTGGACTAAAAAGAGCAGGTTTGTTCTCGTGGCGCAAAACTGCCGAACAACTGCTGAAACTATACGAAACGGTTTACAAAGAATTACCGAATTCCAACATCAGCTGACGCGCATCGGGATTGTTCTGGGTATTTAAACGGTAATACCCGCGACGACCTGTTGACTCGATAAGCGACTGAGGCGACTTGGAATTCTTAAGCAGATACTGTTGCACATAAGCACGTATTTCATTGAGATCGGGTGTGTAGAAAAAACTCAAATTCATATTATACACATGCTTGGACACCTGCATAACGCTGATGCCCTTATCACCCACACTTGTAAGTATACTTAATATCTGCTGATCGTATGTCATTATATTCGCTTAAAAAAGGCCGGTAAAAGCGATTACCGACCTTTTTCTATCATTCGTTAAAAGGCTTAAGCCAATGTAACTTTTTCACCATCATTAGCGAGCTTGCCCTCCTTGAAGAGCCAACCCAAACCGAGAAGAGTCTCCTCCTCAGAAATCTTTGCAGCCTTAGCAATCTCCTTTACAGTGAGAGCCTTACCTGCTGCTGCAAGTGCCTGATATACATCACCTGCCTTGAAACCTACATTCTCAGCGTTGATTGCGAGAACTGCCTTTGCAGCTGCCTTAGGAGCTGCGGCCTTCTTTACGGTTGTTTTTTTAGCTGGGGCTGCCTTTATCTCGGTAGCCTTCTTAGCTGTTGCTTTCTTTTCTGCCATAGTTCTAAAAAATTAATACTCTATTTGAAGTGTTATACTTCTGTTAATTTTCGAATGCAAAAATACCGCTTTTATTCCGTACAACTCGCTGATTTTTAGGCTTTTTTAGCAGAATGTAAATTATTCTTGATGTAGGTCAACCGACGAACGAAGCAAGCGCAGTGAACTTTATTCACTGCCTTGCAAGGAGGAGGTAGAACGCAGTTCAACCTTAAGCTGAAGTTCGTCAAGTTGTTTCTGATCCAACTCACCTGGGGCATCGAGCATCACGTCGCGACCGCTGTTATTCTTGGGGAATGCGATACAATCACGAATGCTATCGAGACCAGCCATGAGGCTGACGAAACGATCGAGACCGAAAGCCAGACCTGCATGAGGGGGTGCTCCGTACTTAAAGGCATTGATGAGGAATCCGAACTGAGCCATAGCGCGCTCGGGAGTGAAGCCCAGAATCTGGAACATCTTTTCCTGCAACTTGCCATCGTGGATACGCAGTGAACCACCACCAACTTCGACACCATTGCAAACAAAGTCGTAAGCAACGGCACGAACCTTAGCAGGATCGGTATCCAACAGAGGAATATCGTCGGGATTAGGCATTGTGAATGGGTGGTGAGTAGCCATCAGGCGCTGTTCCTCATCGCTCCACTCAAAGAGTGGGAAGTCGACAATCCACAAGCACACGAACTTATCCTTATCGCGCAGTCCGAGACGGTCGCCCATCTCCAGACGGAGTGTGCAGAGCTGTACACGAGTCTTATTGGCATTATCGCCGCTAAGAATCAGTACCAGGTCGCCATCCTTGGCACCACATGCCTCCTTAACCTGAGCCCAAACCTCAGGAGTATAGAACTTATCGATAGACGACTTAACAGTACCATCCTCGTTGAACTTAACATATACCAAGCCCTTAGCACCTACCTGAGGACGCTTTACAAACTCGGTGAGCTCATCGAGCTGCTTACGAGAATAGTTTGCGCAGCCTGGAACGCAGATACCACCGATATAAGTTGCCTCATTGAATACAGGGAAAGTACCTGTACCCTTAAGCTGATCCATGAGCTCAACAAACTCCATGCCGAAACGCAAATCGGGCTTATCGCTACCGAAGCGACGCATAGCCTCGTGCCATGTCATACGCTGGAGTGCAGGCAGTTCGATACCACGAACCTCCTTGAACAGATGACGAGCGAGATCCTCGAAAATCTGGAGCACATCCTCCTGATCAACGAACGACATCTCACAGTCGATCTGAGTAAACTCAGGCTGACGATCAGCACGCAGGTCCTCATCACGGAAACACTTGGCAATCTGGAAGTAACGGTCGAAACCTGATACCATCAGCAACTGCTTCAGGGTCTGTGGTGACTGTGGCAGGGCATAGAACTGACCTGGATTCATACGTGAAGGAACCACGAAGTCGCGAGCACCCTCAGGTGTAGAACCAATCAGGATTGGTGTCTCAACCTCGATAAAGTTCTGAGCATCGAGGAAGTTACGAATCAGGATGGTCATGCGGTGACGCAGTTCGAGATTCTTACGAACAGCAGCACGGCGCAGATCAAGATAGCGATACTTCATACGGATATCATCACCACCGTCGGTGTTATCCTCGATGGTAAATGGAGGTGTGAGACTCTCGCTCAGCACGTTCAGTTCCTTTACCAGAATCTCAATATCACCAGTTGGCATCTTGGGATTCTTACTCTGGCGCTCGCTTACCTCGCCCTTAATCTGAATACAAAATTCACGACCAAGTTTGTTGGCACGCTCGCACAGTTCAGCATCGTCAGCCTCGTTGAAAACAAGCTGAGTCAAGCCATAACGATCGCGAAGATCAACGAAGGTCATACCACCCATCTTACGACTTCGCTGTACCCATCCGGCCAGTGTTACAACACTACCGGCATCCTGGAGCCTAAGCTCTCCACAAGTCTTACTTCTGTACATATTTAATTGCTATTTATTCATTTAAGGTGCAAAATTACATAAAAAATTGATAATAGACAAACATATTTCTTAATTCTTCGTGATTAATTCATATTTTTATAGTAACTTTGCACTGATTTAATCATTTAAACGACAAAAAGATGAAAAAGATTGCATTTATAGCATTGATGCTGATTTGCGGATTGACAGCCGCATTGGCACAGAAACCTGCAGAAATCAAGTTCGATAAACTGACACATGATTTCGGAAGTTTCTCTGAGAAAAGTCCTGTTGTTACTTACACCTTCACCTATACCAACGTAGGCGAGCAGCCATTGGTTATCAATCAGGCTGTGGCCAGCTGTGGCTGCACCGTACCCGAGTACACCAAGGCTCCTATCAAGCCAGGCGAGAAAGGCGAAATTAAGGTAACCTATAACGGCGCAGGCAAGTTCCCCGGCCATTTCAAGAAGTCGATCACTATCCGCACCAATGGTGTAGTTGAGATGACCCGCCTCTATATTGAGGGAGAAATGACGGAAAACTAAAAGCCGTAAGAGAATCCGATAGAGCTATACTCTTTGAACTGGAGGTAACCCAGGTCGTCGTCCTTCGTACCTGTATCGTCGAAACGAGGGAAGAGGAACAGGTTAGCTGATATATATTTTGATACACGCAGAGCGAAAGTGTTTTCCCACTCAATCTCTGTACGCTTATACGATGTGAATGCATAGAGGCGCGACTTCCATGTGATCACATCGTTTATTTTCCATGTCACATCAGCAGTGAGCTGCGAACCGAAATCAACCAGCGAATGACGACCTTCCTTCAAGCCATAGCTGGTGGCAAGGTCTAAACGATCAACATAACGGTAGTTGATAGCCAATGGCGACAGGTTGACGGTACCCGACCATTTCTTATCCTTGGTAGCCAGTTTGTAATCCATACCAAGACCGAAGTTGAGGTTGAATGGCGACATAAAATCGGAATAGACATTACGATCGTTTGACTTCAAACCCTGTGTAAACTGGCTATAAGCCAGAACCTGCAAGGTATAATACCAGTTCTTGGCAGCCTGCAGACCGACCTTACTGGTGAGACGAATCAGGTCCTCATTCGACTTGAACTTATGAATCGAGTCAGTACGTGAACGCAGGAAACCTAGTTTCATCTCCAACTTATTATCCCACTTCCATTTGTTGCGGTTATCGTAGTTGGCCTCTAAGGTCAGCGAACCCACCATCGAGTAGTTACTTTCACCACCCTTATACCAGTTACCACTTACATAGTTCTGCATAAACTGCAGATAGCCATCACCTTTCTTTGTCCAGAAATCGGGTTTCTGAACCAGAATGGTAGTAGGCACATCGTCGGGGGTATCGATAACAGGACTTTCAACCTTTTCAACCAGCTTTACCTGGTTCTTAATGGGCTGATCCACATCCTTACGAATATTACCGGTTTGCTGAAGTTCCGACTCGGTGGTATTCACCAGATCTGGACGGTTCAGATAAATATGCAACAAGGCTTCGTCGATAGCATCAGCCACAGGGTCCTGACCAGCCGAATCGGGCTGGATTGAAAGTGATTTGTTAGCCACATTATGGTAGAAAGTGACTGGTGCAAACAAACGAAAATAGCGTCCGTCTAATGTATCTTTTGGTTGAGCAGCAGAGGCGCTAAGCGCCCAAAATGCTGCGAATAATAATGCAACTTTTCTCATATCTGGTGCAAAGATACAATTTTTTGCCTATAGTATGCATTCTTTTCGCATTTTTTTCGTAATTTTGCACCTTGATTTACGCGTACATTAATAAAAAAGCAAAATAGAAATGAATAAAGACACTATTATCGGCTTCGTCCTCATTGCGCTGGTGCTTATCGGCTTCAGCTGGTACAACCAGCCTTCGCAGGAGGAAATGGAAGCTGCGAGAAAACAAGACAGCATTGCTACAGTGATGCAACAGGATGCCGCCAAGAAGCAGAAAGCCGAAGCGGCAGCACGTAAAGCACAGGCTGCAGCAGCTGCTCAGGGTGACACAACAGCACTGTTCTATGCCGCACAGAACGGCAAGAACCAGCCCGTTGTTCTGAAGAACGACAAGGTTGAGCTGACCTTCAACACAAAAGGTGGTACACTTGCTAAAGCAGTGATTAAGAATTTTGAGAATCTGAACGACCAGATGGGTGTAACCCTGTTCGACGAGAACACCCAGCAGATGAACTTTATGTTGGCTGGTAAATCGGAGAACATCATCACCAAGGACTTGTTCTTCACGCCATCAAACGTTACCGATTCTACCCTCACCATGACTGCTCAGGCTGGCAATGGTGGTAGCATCGAATTCAACTACGTCCTGGGTAAAGACTACATGCTGCACTTCAACATGAAGGCCAATGGCCTGCAGGGCATGTTTGCTCCTAACTATCAGGAGATGAGCATTGAGTGGACCGACCTGGCACGTCAGCAGGAGAAGGGTTTCACTTTTGAGAACCGTTACACTTCGGTTACCTATAAGGAGAAGAATGGTGGTACCGACTATCTGAGCGAGACATCTGAAAAGATTGACGAGAATATTGATGAGGCTTTGGACTGGGTGGCTTTCAAGAACCAGTTCTTCTCAGCTGCTCTGATTGCTAAGGATGAGTTTGCAGCCAATTCACTGCTTACCAGCATTCCTCAGCAGAAGGGTTCGGGCTATCTGAAGCAGTTTAACGCAAAACTGAAGACTGCCTTCGATCCCACAGGTGCTAAGGCAACTGAGTTCGAAATGTATATCGGTCCTAACGACTTCCGTTTGATTAAGGACGTGGAGCAGCAGAGCGCATTCGGTAAGGACCTCGACCTGGAGCAGTTAGTAAACCTGGGTTGGTGGCTGGTACGCTGGATTAACCGCTGGTTTACCATTTACGTATTCGACTGGCTCACCTCATGGGGCTTCTCAATGGGCATCGTGCTCATTCTGATTACCCTGTTGCTGAAGGTCATCACCTTCCCAATGGTGAAAAAGAGCTACATGTCATCTGCCAAGATGCGTGTGCTGAAGCCAAAACTCGACGAGGCTACCAAGCAGTATGATAAACCCGAGGATCAGATGAAGAAACAGCAGGCCATGATGCAGCTTTATTCACAGTATGGCGTATCACCTCTGGGAGGCTGTCTGCCAATGCTCATCCAGTTCCCAATCTGGATGGCTATGTTCTTCTTCGTACCTAACGCTATCCAGTTGCGTCGCGAGTCGTTCCTGTGGATCAGCGACCTTTCTACTTACGATCCAATCATCGAATGGGGCACTCAAATCTGGGGTATCGGCGATCACTTGTCGCTTACCTGTATCCTGTTCTGTGTAGCCAACGTGCTTTATAGCTATATGACTATGCGCCAGCAGCGCGACCAGATGGTTGGTCAGCAGGCTGAGCAGATGAAGATGATGCAGTGGATGATGTACTTGATGCCAGTCATGTTCTTCTTCATGTTCAACGATTACTCATCAGGTTTGAACTTCTACTACTTTATCTCACTGTTCTTCTCGGCTGCCATCATGTGGACACTCCGCAAGACTACCAACGACGAGAAACTGCTCGCCATTCTGGAGGCCAAATACAAGGAGAACAAGAACAATCCTCAGAAGAAGACTTCTGGTCTGGCAGCCCGTCTGGAGGCTATGCAGAAGCAGGCAGAGGAACTGCAGAAACAGCGTATGAACCAACAAAAAAGATAAACTTTATGAAGAAATTTAGAATTCCAGTTTTACTATTGGGAATGATGCTTTTAGCTAATCCCGTTAAAGCAGCAGAAAACGTGAAGATAGGGAAACAGAACATCAAGCTTGCCAGCAACCTGATGACACCCGAGGCACTTTGGGCCATGGGTCGTGTAGGTGCTGCCGAGGCTTCGGCCGATGGTAAGCAGATTGTTTACCAGATTGGCTACTACAGCGTAAAGGCTAATAAGAGTCAGCAGAAGATTGCCATCATCAACGCTGATGGTACAGGCAACACCACTCTGACCACAGGAAGCAAGAGCGAGACTGATCCTACCTGGTATAACGGAAAGATTGCTTTCCTAACCGGTGGACAGCTGTGGACTATGAACCCCGACGGTTCTGACCGCAAGCAGATTTCGAACACCTCGAAACCTATCGAGGGTTTCAAGTTCTCGCCTGATGGCAAGAAGGTGATTCTGCTCCACTCACTCGAGTTCAACGAGATTATCAAGAAGAATCCCGACGATCTGCCAAAGGCTACTGGCCGCTTGGTAACCGATCTGATGTATCGCCACTGGGATCACTATGTAGAGAGCATCCAGCACCCCTTTGTTGCTGATGTAACAGAGGATGGCATCAAGGATGGTATCGACATTCTGGAGGGCGAGCCCTACGAGTGCCCCATGGAGCCATTCGGTGGTATCGAGCAGTTAGACTGGGCACCCGACTCTAAGTCGATTGCCTATACCTGTCGTAAGAAGACCGGTCTGGAGTATTCTATCTCAACCGACTCAGATATCTATTTATATATAATAGGTACGCGCGAGACCAAGAACCTTTGCAAACCTGCCGATTACAAGGCACCAAAGGTTAATCCTACCAAGACCCTGAAGTATCAGAGTGTGAATGCCAAGGAGAACCTGAAGAATAACGTAGGTTACGATCAGAATCCTAAGTTCTCGCCTGATGGCAAGTATATTGCCTGGACTTCGATGGAGCGCGATGGTTATGAGGCTGATCGCCTGCGCCTATGTGTTTACAACCTGGCTACTGGTGAGAAGAAATATGTAACCGAGAGCTTTGATTCAAGTGTTGAGGACTTTGTTTGGAGCGATTCTAAGGACGCGATGATTTACTTTATCGGTGTTTGGCACGCTACCATCAACCTCTACGCCGTAAACTGGAAGGGTGAACTAAAGCAGTTGACCAACACTTGGGACGACTTTGGACAGATTCACCTGATGAACAATGGAAAGCAGCTGCTGATGGAGCGTCATAACTACACATCACCTGCCGATCTGTATATTGTTACTCCAAACTTCAAGAAGCCTGAGAAGACACAGACCAAGCAGCTTACTTTCGAAAACAAGCACATCCTTGATCAGCTGGCTAAGCCAACCGTACAGCAGCGTTGGGTAAAGACCAGCGATGGCAAGCAGATGCTGGTTTGGGTAATTCTGCCACCAAACTTCGACGAGAATAAGAAGTACCCCACCCTGCTGTTCTGCGAGGGCGGTCCTCAGAGTCCTGTATCACAGTTCTGGAGCTACCGTTGGAACTTTATGATTATGGCATCACAGGGTTATGTAGTGGTAGCACCAAACCGTCGCGGTCTGCCCGGATTCGGTCAGGAGTGGCTCGAGGAGATCTCTGGCGACTGGACTGGTCAGTGCATGAAGGACTATCTGGCAGCTATCGACGACGCTGCCAACAATCTGCCATACGTAGATAAGGACAAACTGGGTGCCGTAGGTGCATCGTTCGGTGGATTCTCGGTTTACTATCTGGCAGGTCATCACGATAAGCGTTTCAAGGCCTTCATCTCTCACGATGGTGCCTTTAACCTGGAGGCCATGTACACTGAGACCGAGGAGAACTGGTTCTCTAACTTCGAGTACGACGATGCCTACTGGAACAAGGATCGTACCGCTAATGCCGACAAGACATACAAGAACTCACCTCATCAGTTTGTTGACAAGTGGGATACACCTATCCTTGTGATTCACGGCGAGATGGACTACCGTATCAACGCCACTCAGGGTATGTCGGCCTTTAATGCTGCACGCATGAAGGGTATTCCAGCCGAGCTGCTCATCTTCCCCGATGAGAACCACTGGGTACTGAAACCACAGAACGGTGTACTGTGGCAGCGCACCTTCTTTAACTGGTTGGACCGCTGGTTGAAATAAGCAAGCAATATATTCCCACGTTGGGAACAATTCATTCCCAGTGTGGGAATAATATGTTCCCAACGTGGGAATAAATACGAAAAGTAATTAAATAGAAACAAAATAATGACTCAAGCAATTCAAAAGACCCTTCGCGACAGCGCTGGAATGCGCTGGACTGCGCTTTTACTGCTGGCACTGGCCATGTTCTGTGCCTACATCTTTATGGACATCCTCTCACCTATCAAGGACCTGATGCAGGAGACCCGTGGTTGGGACTCAACAGCATTCGGAACCATGCAGGGTTCAGAGGTATTCCTTAACGTGTTCGTGTTCTTCCTCATCTTCGCAGGTATCATCCTCGATAAGATGGGTGTTCGTTTCACTGCTGTGCTTTCGGCTGCTGTAATGGTGGTTGGTGCCTGCGTAAAATGGTATGCCGTAAGCGAGAGCTTCATGGGAACCGGACTCGAGACTTGGTTTAACAACCATCTTAATTATATCCCCGTATTCGACGAACTGGGTGTATCACCATTCTATGCTGGCATGCCTGCTTCGGCTAAGTTTGCTGCCTGCGGCTTCATGATCTTTGGTTGTGGCTGTGAGATGGCCGGTATCACCGTAAGTCGTGGTATTGTAAAATGGTTCAAGGGTCGTGAGATGGCTTTGGCTATGGGTTCAGAGATGGCACTCGCCCGTCTGGGTGTTGCCACCTGTATGATCTTCTCGCCTTTCTTTGCCCGTTTGGGTGGTGAGGTTTCAGTAAGCCGTTCAGTAGCCTTCGGTGTGGTACTGATGTGTATCGCACTCATCATGACCATCGTTTACTTCTTCATGGACCAGAAGCTGGATGCACAGACTGGCGAAGCTGAGGAGAAAGACGATCCATTTAAGATCAGCGACCTGGGTAAGATTCTTACCGATGCTGGTTTCTGGATTGTAGCTCTGCTTTGCGTGCTTTACTACTCAGCCATCTTCCCCTTCCAGAAGTATGCTGTAAACATGCTGCAGTGTAACCTGACTCTTACAGCCCCCGATGCTAACTCATTCTGGGCACAGCCCGATGTTACCATCGTTCAGTACATCATCATGCTGATTGTGGCTGCTGCAGGTTTCGCCTCAAACTTCCAGAAGAAAGCCAACCTGAAGTTCGGTCTGCTGGCTCTCTCAATCTTAGCACTCATTACCTACTGTTATATGGGCTTCATGCGTCAGTCAGCCGAGAGTATCTTTGCTGTATTCCCACTGCTGGCTGTACTCATCACACCTATCCTTGGTAGCTATCTCGATCACCACGGTAAGGCAGCCACCATGCTGGTACTGGGTTCAATCCTGCTGATTGCCTGTCACCTCACCTTCGCCTTCGTTCTGCCAATGTTCAAGGGCAATGCTGTTGGTGGTATCATCATCGCTTACACCACTATTCTGGTGCTGGGTGCTTCGTTCTCACTGGTACCTGCAAGCCTCTGGCCTTCAGTGCCCAAGCTGGTTGACGCTAAGGTAATCGGTTCGGCCTACGCTCTGATTTTCTGGATTCAGAACATCGGTTTGTGGTTGTTCCCACTGCTGATTGGTAAGGTACTCGACCAGACAAACCCTGGCGTAACCGATCCAACACAGTTCGATTACACTGCACCTCTGGTAATGCTGGCTTCGCTTGGTGTAGCAGCCCTCATCCTGGGCTTCGTGCTCAAGGTGGTAGATAAGAAGAAAGGTATTGGTCTTGAACTTCCAAACATCACAGAATAATTATGAAAATAGGTTTCGATAACGACAAGTATCTCAAGATTCAGTCTGAGCATATCAAGGAGCGCATCGCTCAGTTCGATGGCAAGCTCTACATGGAGTTAGGTGGCAAACTGTTCGACGACCACCATGCATCGCGTGTTCTGCCCGGTTTCAAACCCGACAGTAAGCTGCGCATGCTGGGCCAGCTGCGCGACAGCATCGAGATTGTCATCGTGGTTAGCGCCGAGGACATCGAGAAGAACAAGGTACGTGCCGACCTCGGCATTACCTACGACGAGGATGTACTGCGTTTGCGCGATGAGTTCATGGGCCGCAACTTCATGGTGGGCAGTGTGGTTATTACCCACTACAACGGTCAGCATGCTGCCGATCAGTTCCGTCATCGTCTGGAGCGCGAGGGCATCAAATCGTACATCCACTACCCCATCGACGGTTACCCACACAACGTGGAGCTGATTGCCAGCGACGAGGGTTTTGGAAAGAACGATTACGTAGAGACCTCACGTCCACTCGTTATCGTAACAGCTCCTGGTCCTGGTAGCGGTAAGATGGCTACCTGTCTGAGTCAGCTCTACAACGAGAACAAGCGTGGCATCCGTGCCGGATATGCAAAGTTCGAGACCTTCCCCGTATGGAACCTGCCTTTGAAGCATCCTGTAAACATCGCTTACGAGGCTGCAACTGCCGACCTGAACGATGTGAACATGATCGACCCCTTCCACCTGGAGGCATACAACAAGACTGCCGTGAACTACAATCGCGACATCGAAATCTTCCCCGTGCTTAATGCTCTCTTCGAGGGCATCTACGGTGAGAATCCTTACAAGTCGCCCACCGATATGGGTGTGAACATGATTGGTTTCTGCATCAGCGACGATGAGATTTGCTGCAAGGCTTCGAAGGATGAGATCATCCGCCGTTTCTACGATGCCACCAACAAGATGGCCGATGGTGCCGATAACGAGAGCGAGGTAAACAAGATACGTATGCTCTTTAATCAGGCCAAGATTACTACCGCCTTCCGTCCGGTTACAACAGCTGCCTACGAGAAGAAGATCGAGACAGGTCTGCAGGCTGCTGCTATCGAGCTTGAGGATGGTACTATCATCACCGCCAAGTCGTCGCCACTGTTAGGTTGCAGTGCCGCTCTGCTTATCAATGCCATGAAACATCTGGCAGAGATAAATCACGAGGAGAAGCTGATACCACAGAGTCTGATCGAGCCCGTACAGAAGACCAAGATTGAATACTTAGGTGGTAAGAACCCCCGCCTGCATACCGACGAGGTACTGGTAGCCCTGAGCGTACTCTCTAACGACGACGAGAAATGTCGCAAAGCCTTGGAGCAGCTGCCCAAGCTGCGCGGCTGTCAGGTACACACCACCGTTATGCTGAGCGAGGTTGACCGCAAGATCTTCAAGAAATTAGGTTGTGGATTGACATGCGACCCAGTAAAGAAAAAATAAACAACTCTCCTTTTGCGAGATGGATAGTGCTCATCATCGTGGCAACCGCCATGATGATGGGCTATTTCGTTAACGACGTTATGTCGCCACTCGAAACGCTCCTTGAACTGCCCAAGGAGCAGGGAGGCTTAGGTTGGACACCATCCGACTATGGTTTCTTCTCAGGCGCAGGCAGTTTTATCAATGTATTTCTGTTGATGCTCTTCTTCTCGGGATTGATTCTCGACAAGATGGGTATCCGTTTTACAGGCACGTTAGCTTGCTCGCTGATGGCCTTAGGCACACTGATAAAGTATTATGCCGTAACGGCCGAATTCGGTAACGAGCCCATAGCATTTCTCGATTATCAGCTGCCCGCCTCAGCCGTTTGGGCATCCTTGGGATTTGCTATATTCGGTGTAGGTTACGAGATGACAGGCATCAGCGTATCAAAAGCCATGGTACGATGGTTCACTGGTCATGAGTTAGCCTTGGCCATGGGCATCCAGTTAGCCATGGCCCGTTTGGGCACCGCTGCAGCCCTGAGTATCTCAGCCCCCATCGCCCGCCACTACACACTCTCCATGCCACTATTAATATCGCTGGCATTTTTAATCATCGGTCTGTTGGCATTCCTGGTATTCTGCGTAATGGACCGCAAGTTAGATGATAGTGGACAAACAACAGAGGATAACGCTGATAACACGCAGTATGAGGAGCAATTCCATTTCTCTGATATCCTCGTCACCCTTCGTAATCCCGGTTTCTGGCTCATTACACTGTTCTGCGTATTGTTCTATTCGGCTGTATCACCATTCCTCAAGTTTTCAACCAAACTGATGGTAATGAAATATGGTGTTGATCCCGATATCGCAGGATTTTTCTCATCGATTGCACCCTTCGGTACCATCCTGATGACACCATTATTCGGACTGATTTACGACCGCTATGGCAAAGGCGTAACCTTGGTGATTACAGGTGCACTTATGCTTACAGCCGTTCATTTCGGTTTCTCACTGCCTATTCACAGCAGCACCATCGCCATCGCTTTGATGGTCACACTCAGCATTGGCTACTCGTTGGCACCTGCCGCCTTATGGCCTTGCGTACCAAAGATTATCCCACTGAAGTGTTTAGGCACAGCCTACTCCATGATTTTCTTTATCCAGAACTTCGGACGTGCTGTGATTCCCATGTGTGTAGGACGAGCTAATGAAACTGATCCTACCTACACTACCTCGATGCTGATTTTTGGATTTACGGCATTAGGCGCAGCTTTAACAGCGATTGCCATACTGGTAATCGACAAGAAAAAGAACTACGGGTTGCAACTGCCGAATATTAAAAAATAAGTCGTACAACTAATGGCAGGTGATCGCTGAAACCACCCTGGTAACGAGGACCGATATACGTTCTTCGTGGTCGATACCCGCCATATCTGGCATCCTCTTCTAATAAGAACTTCGGTGCGTGAATAAAAGCGGTATCCACCTTATTATTAATAGAGGAACTGCCTAATATATGATCGATACTCTCCCACTCGCCTTTGTAACGATAGGTGCCACAAACACCATTGGCACCCTTAGCATGTTTGGTCAGGTTCACCAAACCATGTTGCTCGTATTGTAACAAACTCGGACTAAGCGCACCATCATTAAAGTCGCCCGCAACCATCAGTTTGGCATCAGGAGAGATGGCTCGGATAGAATCTATCGATTGGCAAAGTCGATCTGCCACAGCCAGTCTGAATGGGCGACTATGTTTCTCGCCACCAAACTTACTGGGCTGATGCACCACAAATACATGGAGTGTATCACCAGAAACAATTTCGCCACAGGCATACAATATATCTCGTGTAACACGCATGCCCTCGACAGGATTCACACGAATAGCATAACTACGGATTGGTGCAAACGAAGCTGGCGCATAAAGTAGCGCCACATCAATGCCGCGCTCATCGGGCGAAGAAGTCATCAGATACTGATAGCCGGCATTACGCAACAGCGAGCGACGCGTGAAATCACGCATCACCGAATCGTTTTCAACCTCACATAATGCCACTAAATCAGGGATACCATTGCCTTCATCCGAACACGAAAGCAGTTCCTGAGCCACCATATTCAGTTTATGCCAATAACGTTTCGACGTCCAATGTCTGTCCGATTCTGGAAGAAATTCAGTATCCTGCTTACCAGCATCGTGAATATAGTCGAACAAGTTTTCGCAGTTCAACTCTACAAATGTCAAGAAGCCCGATAACAGCAGACTGAGTATCATTTACGCTTGATTTTCCAGCCAAGACCTGCCACAAGGATACTCGTGATAGGCGACAGGATATTGAAGAAACAATAAGGCAGATAAGTGAGCGTAGCCACGCCAAGCACGGTGCTCTGGGTAAGTCCGCAAGTGTTCCAAGGCACCAGTACCGAGGTTACCGTTGCACCATCTTCGCAACTGCGACTCAGCAAACGGGCCTCGTAGCCACCTTTCTTATATACATCCTTAAACATCGAACTGGCCAGCATAATCGACAGGTACTGATCGGCCATCGCGATATTGCAGAACAGCGAGGTGCCAACCGTCGAAGCTACCAACGAAGCTGTACCACGCACCCAACGCAGCACCACCTTCATCAGGTCGGCCAGCTGTCCGGTTGCCGTCAGCGCGCCACCGAAAGTCTGTGCACAAATAATCAGCCAGATAGTCGGCATCATGCCCCCCATACCACTGGTCTGCACCAGATCGTTCAGCATCGGCACGCCCGTCTCAATATTCGTACTGCCGTAACATACCTGCATCATACCTTTGTAAGATGACAGGAAACCATCGTGACCCGAAATCTGTCGGATCAGGTCGGGCTGTACCAACAATCCTACCACGGCTGCCAACAGAATAGCCAGGAACAGTACCACCATCGATGGCCAACGGCGCGCAATCATCACACCCGTCAGTACAGGTACTATCAACAACCAAGGCGAAATCACAAACGTATGCTGCAAGCCCTCCATAAACTCCTGCACATTGCCATGACCCGATACGTTCATCATCAGTCCTGCAATCAGGAAGATAGAAAGCGATACCAAGAACGAAGGCACCGTGGTATAAAGCATATAACGGATATGCGTAAACAACGGCGTACCCGATACACTCGAAGCCAACACAGTAGTATCGCTCAATGGCGACAACTTATCACCAAAATAAGCACCTGTGATGATAGAACCGGCAATCCAGCCATCATCAAAACCATGTGCCTTACCGATACCCATCAGCGCTACACCGATGGTAGCAACGGTAGTCCACGACGAACCGATCATCAAACTCACCAATGCACACAGCACACTACTGCTCACCAAGAACACCTCGGGGCGGATAATCTGCATGCCGTAATAGATCATCGTAGGCACAATGCCCGATACCATCCAGGTTCCACCGATGGCACCAATCAACAAAAGGATAATGATAGCCGGTGTACAACTGGCTATCTTATCCGTTATCTCTTTTTCCAGATTCTCCCATTCCAGTCGTTTGGAGAAATGGCCTATTAACACACTAACTGCCGATGCCGCCAACAACGACACCTGACTGGCACCATCTAAAGTTGCGTTGCCAAAAACGGCAACGCAACATGTAATGAGTACTATCAGTACTATGAATGGGATAAATGAAATCATTTAGCAAACTTTTTCGAGACGCTTCATCATAGCGAACATGAATACTGCAGCTACCAAGCAAACGCCCAAGAACACACTCCAGCAGATCCAGAGGGGTACTGCACCCCACAGCAATCCACCTACTACAACAAGCTGATTACCGATGGCAGTAGCAACAAACCAGCCACCCATCATCATACCCTTGTACTTTGGAGGTGCAACCTTTGATACAAATGAGATACCCATTGGGCTGAGCAGCAGCTCACCGAATGTCAGCACCAGATAAACCATAATCAGCAGGTTTGGTGTAACATCAGCTACATGAACAGCAACAGGGTTACCATCAGCACCTACCTCGGTCTGAGGCATTGGCAGGCCGAATGATGAGAAGGCCATCAGTGCATAAGCGATAGCGGCCACAATCATACCATAAGCAATCTTACGGGGAGCAGATGGCTCCTTGCCCTTAGCTGCCAACGAACCGAAGATAGCCATCGATACTGGTGTGAGGGCTACTACATAGAAGGGGTTGAACTGCTGGAAGATAGGAGCTGATACAGTTACTGTACCCTCAGCATCATACTGAATAAACAGGAAAGCCAGTGCCAACACAATCACACCCAGTGAGATAGCCTTTGCTTTTGGAGTCTTCGACTGGAACAGTGAGAACGAAGCATACACAATGAATACGATGGCTACCAGGTTCCATACGTCGAAGCACATGGCCTGCAGGCCCTGAGCACTCTGAGCAGTAAACTCATCGGCAAAGTATGTGAGCGACAAACCGTTCTGGTGGAAGGCCATCCAGAAGAAGATTACCACAGCAAATACCAGGCACAGAGCCACAATACGCTGCTTGGTTTCCTCCTTAGTGAGCTCAGGCTCAGTGCTTGCAGCATCAGCCTTAGCAGCCTTCTTGGTTCCACCCTCAGTATGACGGAAGGTTGAACGGAACATGTAATAGATGGCTATCGAGAGTACCAGCGATGCGCATGCCACAGCAAACGAGAAGTGGTAAGCATCGTTAGATGAATAACCAAGCGCGGTCTCAGCATACTCCTTGATACGGATGGCAGCAGTAGGTGCAAACAGGGCACCGATGTTGATAGCCATGTAGAAGATAGAGAAACCAGCATCGCGCTTATCCTTATACTGCGGATCGTTATACAAGTCACCCACCATTACCTGCAGGTTACCCTTGAACAAACCAGTACCAAAACCAATCAGCAACAGGGCAGCCAGCATCACTACCAGCGCTACGGTATCGCCACCAAGGGGCACCGACAGCAACAGATAGCCGGCAAACATAATGATGATACCTGTGGTAACCATCTTTCCGAAACCGAACTTATCAGCCAGGATACCACCAATCAGGGGCAGGAAGTAAACCAGCATAAGGAACGAACTGTAGATTGTGCCTGCCATAGCTGGCGACAATCCGTAATTAGCTCTCAAGAAAAGAGCAAACACGGCAAGCATGGTGTAATAACCGAAGCGCTCGCCTGTGTTGGCCAGGGCCAACGCAAATAAACCTTTGGGTTGATTTTCGAACATAATTAATTATTTATTTGATTTTAGAATTCTTTGTTCTGATGATGTCAAACAGATAAGTACACTTAATCACGATGTTACCGAAGTTAGATCGCGAAAAATAGTCGCGTTTTGTGTTGCCATATATGTTACCTAATCCGTAGTAGTAGCGGCCTTCTATCATGAAATGTCCAAAGTGGCGATTGCTGAACTCAAGTCCTGCACCTACAGCAATACCATAATCAAACTTATTCTCGATGGCCATGGTATCCTGTGCCACCACATGCGATGCACGCAGGTCACCATACATGTAGTCGGGACCGAATTTTCCATCTTTGATAGCTGGGTTAAAGGCAGGATCGTGCACATCAAAGTTGCTCTCCACCTTATCGTTCAGATAGAATCCAATCTGAGGCCCCAGATGGATAAAGGCCTGCACGCCATTGCGCTCACGGCCCCAGCCCAGTCGGGCCAGCAGTGGTATCTGCACGTAAGTCATCTTACGTTTATACTCCAGATTCTGCGAAGGATCGGTATGCAGGGGCACGGGCTGATCGTTCATATCCCATATCTTTTCCTGCCAACCTATCTGTGCAAAGTTCAACTCAGCCGTTACAGCACAGATACTACTAAAATATTTCTCACAAGTGTAACGGGCCGTGATACCACCGGTAATGCCACCTAACATCGACTGTGGTACCTTCGACACAAATGATACATTACTCATTACATAACCGCCGTTTACACCAACAGCCAAGTCGTTACGATAGTCGCCTACCTGAGCAACAGCCGTTGCAATGAAAAAATGGAAAAATGAAAAAATTACAAATATACGCTTTATCATCCTTACATCCCTCATTCTTTAGAACTTAATCGTTTCCACGCGGCTATCGCGGGTGTAGTGAACAAACAATTGTGTATGGTTACGCAATCCGCCATTGCCATAACGCTCAAACTGCAATGGTGTCTGCACATAGTCGGGATTACTCTCTGCACCCAAGAACTTACGTCCCTCGCGGTGCAAGCCCATCAGGAAGAAGTAAGCATGATCGAAACCGGTAAGTGCAAAGCGAGGCAGATTGTTCTGCATATCGGTATGGAAATTCCAGCGGAACTTCTGCTGCAGTCGCTTGGTTGATGCCGACAGCGGATTATAGTAGAACACCGACGGTATGTAGGTATTAAACTTGTAGAAGTTCTCTAAGTGCGTACGGGTGTACATCAACCACTCGGTATAACCAAACATGGTAATAGTCAGATCAGGATCGGTTACCTTCAAACCATTCAGCTTTGAGAAAGCAACACCCAGTTCAGGCGAACGACCAGTATTCAGTATCACCACATTAGGCTTGGTACGACTGAATGCCTTTGAGAAATCGCTCTCGCCTGATTTCAGATTGGTAATGTTACATGTCATCTTCTGCTGCTCCAACTGGCGACGCAGGGCTGTGGTAAACTCACCCTTATTACTGGTAGAGTCGTTACAGTCAATAATCACCGTATGGTAGTTCTTGAATCCCTTCACAAAATGCTCGATAGTGGCCGAGTTCTGAGTAATATGACTCTGGTACACCTGATAGATGTACTTATTATCGGCCAACTGGGGCGCATTGATAGAGAATGGGATCAGCAGTTTAATCTTATGTTTCTCGACGAAAGCCGACAGGGCTGCCATCTGCTTAGAGTAGAGCGGACCGATAATCAGGTCGCACTTGGCAGCAGCCTCGTCATTCAGTATCTCATTGATATTACCGTCCTCAGCAGCATTCCAGGCATGGATATCAACCGAAACGCCACGCTGCTTCAAGCTGTCGCAAGCCATCAGCACACCACGGTAGTACTCTACCATGCGCTTGCCGTCGCCATTCACATTGTGCAGCGGCAGCATCACACCCAGTCGGATGGCACGCTTACGTACATCATCGGTAGCATCCATATCGGGCTCTTTGGCTACGGGGGTTGCTACCTGCAGGGTAGCAAACGGAATCTTCAGCACGGCGCCTTTCTTCAGTTCGTAGCCAGGCTCGTTCATCTCGGGGTTAGCCTTCATCAGCTGCTCGATGGTAAGATCATACATACGCGATATGCCGAAGATGGTTTCCTTCTTCTTCACCTTATGCAATCCGCGTATCTGTTCACCCTCTTGAGCCGAGGCCACACCAACTGTCAGACAGAGGGCAGCTAAGAATAAAAAATATCTTAAAACTCGCGTCATATTTTCAAAATTTAGTCATTTCGCGTACAAAAGTACTAAATAATTATCAAATATCCGCTCGGTTTTACCGCTTTTTTAAAAAAAGAATTGCCAATTATCAATTTTTTAGTATCTTTGCACTTTAAATGAGTAAAAAATGATGTTTCGACAGATAATTCCTACCGTTTTAGCCTTGTTTGCATCGCTTTCGGTCAGCGCACAGACCGACACGGCAGCTACCGACTCGCTCACCTCTACCGGTGACGAGAGTAAGCTCGTGATGCCAAACACCTTTACCCCGAACGGCGATGGGCATAACGATATTTTCAAAGCTAAGGAATATCGGAACCTGTCAGAATTTCACGCGTACATATTTAATAGGTGGGGACAGAAACTCTACGAGTGGACCGACCCTGCCGAGGGATGGGATGGCACCTATCATGGTAGCGAAGTTAAAACCGGTGTTTACTTTGTGCTGGTAAAAGCCCGTGGCACCGATGATGTGATATACAACATACGCAAAGACGTAAACTTACTAAGAGGAGATGAACAGAGAAGATGAAAAGATAAATGTGTACGGCGCACGCGTACACAACCTTAAGAATATTGATGTAGAGATTCCCCGCAACTCGCTCACGGTGATTACGGGATTGAGTGGCAGCGGCAAATCGTCGTTAGCCTTCGACACCATCTTTGCCGAGGGCCAGCGCCGCTATATCGAAACATTCTCGGCCTACGCCCGCAACTTCCTTGGCGGTATGGAGCGCCCCGATGTGGATAAGATTACCGGTCTGTCGCCAGTTATCAGCATCGAGCAGAAAACCACCAACAAGAACCCACGTTCAACAGTTGGTACTACCACCGAGATTTACGACTATCTGCGTCTGCTCTTTGCCCGAGCCGGTCGTGCCTATAGCTTTGCTACAGGCGAGGAGATGGTACGCTACACCGAAGAACGTGTGCTGGATATGATTACGCACGACTATGCCGGTCATAAAATCTACATCCTGGCACCACTCGTTCGCAGTCGTAAAGGTCATTACCGCGAACTGTTCGAGAGTATGCGCCGCAAAGGCTATCTGCATATCCGTGTAGATGGTCAGATGCTCGACATTGTACAGGGCATGAAAGTGGATCGCTACAAGAATCACGATATCGAGGTAGTGATTGACAAACTCAAAGTACCCGAAACGCCCGATGTGGAGCGCTTGCAGAAGACAGTCACCCTCGCCATGAAACAGGGCGACGGACTGATTATGATTCTTGATCAGGACACGGGCTCTGTCAAGCATTTCTCAAAGCGCCTGATGTGCCCCACCACAGGTATCAGCTACAGCGATCCGGCACCTAACAACTTCTCGTTCAACTCGCCCCAAGGCGCCTGTCCGCATTGTAAGGGTTTGGGCGTTATCAACGAGATCGATCTCGACAAGGTAATTCCCAACAAGCAAGCCACCATCCGTGAGGGCGGCATCGTGCCTCTTGGCAAATATAAAAACCAGATGATATTCTGGCAGGTAGAGGCAATCCTGAAGAAGTTCGAGTGTGATTTAAATACCCCTATCGCCGACATCCCCGACGATGCGATGACCGAACTACTCTATGGTTCGCTAGAGGATGTACGTATCGATAAGGATCTGGTACGCACATCGAGCGATTACTTTGTATCGTTCGATGGTATCATTAAATACCTGCGTGGTGTGATGGAGAACGACGACTCGTCGGCTGGACAGAAATGGGCCGACCAATTCCTGGCCGAAATTACCTGTCCTGAATGTCATGGTCAGCGACTGAATCGCGAGGCCCTCTCCTACACATTCGGTGGTCGCAATATCGCCGATTTGGCCAATATGGATCTGATTGATTTGCGTAAGTGGATCGACGAACTGGAAATAGGCAATAACTTATCGAAACAGGAATATACCATCGCCAAGGAGATTCTGAAGGAGATCAAAACCCGTTTGGATTTCCTGCTCGATGTAGGTCTCGACTATCTGTCGCTCAACCGCCAGTCGGCAACCCTGTCGGGTGGTGAGAGTCAGCGCATCCGACTGGCTACTCAGATTGGCTCGCAGCTCGTTAATGTGCTCTACATTCTCGACGAGCCATCTATCGGATTGCACCAGCGCGACAACGAACGACTCATCAACTCGCTCAAGGAACTACGCGATATCGGTAACACTGTGATTGTAGTAGAGCACGACGAGGATATGATGCGCAGTGCCGATTACATTGTGGATATCGGTCCACGTGCCGGTCGTAAAGGTGGCGAGGTAGTGTTCCAAGGCACTCCTGCCGAGCTATTGAAAACCAATACCCTCACAGCGCAATACCTCAACAAATCGCTCACCACTCACGTTGCACCGCTCACCCCGAGAAAGGGTTCTGGGCAGAGTCTGGTACTGCGCGGTTGTACAGGTAATAACCTCAAGCATATCGATGCCGAATTCCCATTGGGTAAGCTCATCGTCGTTACCGGTGTGAGCGGCTCAGGTAAGAGTACCCTCATCAACGAGACGTTGCAACCCATCCTGTCACACCATTTCTATCGCTCGCTCAAACGCCCCATGCCCTACGAGAGCATCGAGGGTCTCGACCTGATAGATAAGGTGGTGAGTGTGGATCAGAGTCCTATCGGTCGTACACCGCGCTCTAACCCAGCTACTTATACAGGTGTATTCTCCGATATCCGCTCGCTGTTTGTAAACCTGCCTGAGGCTAAGATTCGTGGTTACAAACCTGGTCGATTCTCGTTCAATGTCAAGGGTGGTCGTTGCGAAACCTGCGGCGGTAATGGATACAAGACCATCGAGATGAATTTCCTGCCCGACATCCAGGTGCCTTGCGAGGATTGTCATGGCAAACGTTATAACCGCGAAACCCTCGAGGTGCGCTATAAAGGTAAGTCGATTGCCGATGTGCTCGATATGACCATCAATCAGGCTGTGGAGTTCTTCGAGAACGTGCCCGACATCCTGCGAAAAATCAAGAGCATTCAGGATGTAGGTTTGGGTTATATCAAGTTAGGTCAGCCCTCTACCACCCTCTCTGGTGGCGAGAGTCAGCGCATAAAACTAGCCACCGAACTCTCAAAGCGCGACACGGGTAAAACCATGTATATTCTCGACGAGCCTACAACCGGTCTGCACTTCGAGGATATCCGTATTCTGATGCAGGTGCTGCAGCAGCTGGTTGATCGTGGTAACACAGTGATTATCATTGAGCACAACCTTGATGTAATCCGCCAAGCCGACTGGATTATCGACATCGGTCCCGAAGGCGGTCGTGGCGGCGGCGAAATTCTCTGTGCCGGTACTCCCCAGCAAGTAGCCAAAAGTAAGCGAGGCTACACACCTCGCTTTATCAAGGAGATATTAGACAAATAAGAATTGAAAAGCGGAAGGCAACTTCACCTCTACCCTAACACTAACCTTGTTCTACTATCAGGGTAAAGCATGGTTAGTATTAGGGTAAATTTGTAAGCAAATAGCAACTTTTGCTTACTTTTTTATTAAAAAGTTGGCAAAATGTTTGGCGGTTTGAAATTAAATATATACTTTTGCAGCCGAAATGTTATAAAGACAACATAGAATATGAACAGAATTCAGAACAACTATTGGTGGTGGCAGAGCTCGAGATTAAATAGTCGCGAGGTTTAATGCCGTATACCTATAGATATAGTATAAAAAGGCTCGTCGCGACAGCGACGGGCCTTTTTTTATTAAACATTGAAAATTGAAAATATAAATAGATATGGAGAATTATTTTGCTGACGAGAAAGGTTTTTACGGAGAGTTTGGCGGGGCGTATGTTCCCGAGATACTCTACAAGTGTGTGCACGACCTGCAGGAGGCTTACCTGCCCATCATTGAGAGTGAAGAGTTTAAGGCAGAATACCATGCCCTGCTGAAAGACTACGTTGGTCGCCCCAGTCCACTGTATTACGCTAAGCGTATGAGCGAGAAGTACGGCTGTCAGCTGTACCTGAAGCGCGAGGACCTGAACCATACTGGTGCCCACAAGATTAACAACACCATCGGACAGATTCTGCTGGCCAAGAAGATGGGTAAAACCCGTATTACTTGCGAGACAGGTGCCGGACAGCACGGTGTAGCCACCGCTACAGTATGTGCACTGATGAATATGAAGTGCGAAGTGTTTATGGGTGCAACAGATGTGGAGCGCCAGCACACCAACGTAGAACGCATGAAGATGCTGGGAGCCACCGTAAACCCAGTGCGCACAGGTAACATGACGCTGAGCGATGCCTGCAGCGCTGCCATCCGCGACTGGTGCTGTCACCCACGCGACACCTACTATCTGGTAGGTAGCACCATGGGCCCACACCCCTACCCCGACCTGGTAGCCAAGATGCAGGCTGTGATCAGCGAAGAAATAAAATGGCAGCTAGAGGCCCAGATTGGTCGCGACTATCCCGACTATCTCATCGCCTGCATCGGTGGCGGTAGCAACGCAGCCGGCACCATCTACCACTACGTAAACGAGGAGCGTACCAAGATAGTACTGGCTGAGGCTGGCGGACACGGTTGGCAGACCGACCATACTGCGGCTACCTTTCACAAAGGTACAACCGGTATTCTGCATGGCTCAAAAATGCTGGTGATGCAGGATGAGAACGGACAGATACAGGAGGCATTCACCATCTCGGCAGGTCTGGATTACCCAGGCGTAGGACCTATGCACTGCAACATGGCCAAGAAAGGTCGCAGTAAGGTGCTGAGCATCAACGACGATGAGGCTATCCGTGGCGGTTACGAGCTGACCCGCATGGAGGGTATCATCCCCGCCATCGAAAGTGCACATGCCATCGCAGCACTCTCGAAACTCACGTTCAAGAAGGACGATGTAGTAGTGCTGACGGTTTCAGGTCGCGGCGATAAGGACGTAGAGACCTATCTGAAGAATAAGGCTATGGCTGGTGAATACGGAAATTTTTGATTGAACATTGAACATTATGAGTACTTTCAATTATACAACTACAAGCAAAACCATTCTGGCGGATTTGTATACGCCAGTGGGGGTATATATGCGACTGAGAGATTTGTACCCACAGAGCGCGCTGATGGAGAGTTCTGACTATCACGAGAAGGACAACTCACGCTCGTTTATCGGTATCGAGCCCATGGCCAGCGTAGCTATCGGTCACGGCATGGCCACTATCACCTATCCTGATGGCACCACACTGCAGCACGAGGTAAACAAGGATTACCGCAGTGACAAGGCTATCCACGAACTGATAGATCGCATACACGTAGAGGGTGACGATGCCAAGCTTTGCGGACTGTTTGGCTATACCAGCTTTAATGCCGTACGCTATTTTGAGGATATCAACGTAAAGGACGAGACTCAGGCCAAGAACGATGCCCCCGACTTGCTTTATATATTATATAAGGTGGTGATTGTGTTCGACCACTTTAATAATACCATCAAGCTTGTTTCGCTGGAAGGCGAGACCAAGCTCGATGATGTAGTAAAGGCCATGAACAAGGCCAATGTAAAAGCATACGATTTCCACCCTGTAGGCAATGTGCGCTCTACCTTGACAGATGATGAGCATCGTGAGAACATCCGTCGAGGCATTAAGCACTGTCTGCGTGGCGATGTGTTCCAGATTGTGCTGAGCCGCCGATTCATCCAGCAATACGAGGGCGACGATTTCAAACTGTATCGTGCCCTGCGTTCAATCAACCCAAGCCCCTATCTGTTCTACTTCGACTTTGGCGGTTTCCGTATCTTCGGTTCAAGTCCCGAAACCCACTGTCGTATCGAAGGCCATAAAGCCTATATCGATCCGATTGCCGGTACCACCAAACGTACAGGCGATGCCGAGGCCGACCGCAAGGGTGCAGAGTACCTGCGCAACGATCCTAAGGAGAATGCCGAGCACGTGATGCTGGTTGACCTGGCACGTAACGACCTGAGCCGCAACTGTCATGGTGTAAAGGTAGATTTCTATAAGGATTTGCAGTATTACAGTCATGTCATCCACTTGGTATCGCGTGTATCAGGCGAGCTCGATAACAACGCTGATCCTATCAAGGCTTTCATCGACACCTTCCCTGCAGGTACCCTTTCAGGTGCACCCAAGGTACGCGCCATGCAGCTTATCAGCGAGTACGAGCCACATAACCGCGGTGCATACGGCGGTTGCATCGGCTACATCGGACTGGATGGCAGTTTGAATCAGGCCATCACCATCCGTACCTTTGTATCGCGTAATGGTGAGTTGTGGTTCCAGGCAGGTGGTGGCATCGTTGCTAAGAGCGATGTAGAGTACGAACTGCAGGAGGTGAACAACAAGCTTGGCGCCCTGCGCAAGGCCATACTGATGGCGGAGAAAATGTAAGGCACGGATTACACGGATTAACACGGATTTATTATGAAAATAGTCATTATTGATAACTACGACTCGTTTACATATAATCTGAGTCATTTGGTAAAGGAACTGGGCGCAGAGGTAACGGTGCTGCGTAACGACCAGTTTAAGCTTGAGGATTTGGAACCATATAGCAAGATTATCCTGAGTCCGGGTCCAGGAATCCCTAGCGAGGCAGGTCTGCTGCTCGACGTGATTAAGACCTATGCCGGCAAGAAGCCTATACTGGGTGTGTGTCTGGGACATCAAGCCATCGGCGAGGCATTCGGTGGTAAGCTGGAAAACCTGAGCGACGTGTTCCACGGCGTAGCAACACCTTGTCATATTACCGTAGAAGACCCCATCTTCAGTGGCATCGAGCGAAATATTACCATCGGTCGCTACCACTCGTGGGTGGTATCAAAAGAGAACCTGCCCGACTGCTTAGAGGTAATCGCCGAGAGCGACGAAGGACAGATTATGGCCCTGCGCCACAAAACGATGAACATCCGCGGCATACAGTTCCACCCAGAGAGCGTACTGACACCCGACGGCAAGAAAATGCTGCAAAACTGGATGTTCTTGTAAAATGTAAAAATTAGAAAATGTAAAAATTAGAGATATGGCACAGACAATGAAGGACATCCTGAACAGGATGCTGAACCACGAGGAACTGTCTCGTGAAGAAATGAAAGAAATTCTGATTGGTATCACCCAGAGCGAGTATCCCAACGAGCAGATTACTGCTCTGCTCACCGCGCTGCAGATGCGTGGCGTAACAGTCGACGAACTGTTGGGTTTCCGCGATGGTATCTTGGAAACAGGCGTGCCAGCCATTCTGAATGCCGATCGCTACATCGACGTGGTAGGTACAGGTGGCGACCGCAAGAATACTTTTAATATTTCGACTACGAGTTGTTTTGTGATTGCCGGTGCTGGCTACAAGGTAGCAAAGCATGGTAACTACGCAGCCACATCGGTATCGGGTGCATCTAATGTGATTCAGCACCACGGCATTAAGTTTACCGATGATATAGACAAACTGAACCGCAGCTTGAACGAGGCTGGCATCGTATATCTGCACGCCCAGCTGTTTGCCAAGGCCATGAAGTTTGTAGGCCCCATCCGCAAGGCCCTACAATTCCCTACCATCTTCAATCTATTAGGTCCGCTGGTTAACCCCTCACAGCCACAGTGCCAGTTGTTGGGTGTAGCCAACCTCGACCAGATGCGCCTGTACAACCAGGTATACCAGAAGATTGGTATCGACTACGGTATCGTGAACTCTATCGATGGTTACGACGAGATCTCGCTGACAGGCGACTTCAAGGTAACCACCAAGCATTACGAGCGTATCTTTAAGCCCAGCGACCTTGGCTTTGAAATTGCCAAGCCCGAAGAGTTGGTTGGCGGTGCTACCGAAGAAGAGGCAGCACAGATCTTCGACAGCGTACTGGAGAACCGTGCCCTGCCCGCTCAGAAGAATATCGTACTGGCCAATGCAGCCTTCGGTATCCAGGTTCTGGAGAAGGGTGAGAAGAGCATCGAGGAGTGCATAGAGATTGCCCGCAAGAGTATCGACAGCGGTGCCGCCCTCCGCACCTTCAAGAAGTTCGTTGAGTTGAACAGTTAATTTTGGGCAACGGACTACAGGACCTAAAGATTATGCACTACCTATTGTAAATATAAATAACAATGGATATATTAGAAGAGATAGTAGCGAACAAGCGCGTGGAAGTTGAAGCAGCCAAGATGGCTGTAGCACCAGCAGTGCTGCACAAACAGGTGGAGGCGATTCTCGACTTTAGCGTGGCTTCGATGAAAAATGCCCTCACCGCATCCGACTCAGGCATCATCGCTGAGTTCAAACGCAAGTCACCTTCAAAGGGTTGGATCAAAGAGGAGGGCCAACCCGACATCATCCCATTGAGCTACCAAAAGAATGGCGCTGCTGCACTGAGCATACTTACCGACCATAAGTATTTTGGCGGTTGCGACGACTTTATTCGCACGGCCCGTCACAGCGGTGTAAACATCCCCATCCTTTACAAGAACTTTGTGATAGATGAGTACCAGCTGTTCCAGGCACGCTTGTGCGGGGCTTCGGCTGTACTGCTGATTGCCGCCGACTTGTCGATAGCCGAGTGTAAAAGTCTGCTGAACACCGCCCACCAGTTAGGTCTGGAAGTTCTTTTAGAGATGCACTCCAACAAAGAATTGGAATACGCTGGGTTAGAGCCAGATATGTACGGTATCAACAACCGTAATTTAGGTTCGTTTGTGACCGACGTAGAGAACTCATTCCGCTTGGCAGAGCTATTACCAAAGGATGCCGTAAAGGTGAGCGAGAGTGGTATTTCGAACCCTGATACGGTGAAGGCTTTACGTGAGGTTGGTTTCCGTGGTTTCCTGATTGGCGAGAACTTTATGAAGACAGCCGATTCAGGATCAGCATTACGTGAATTTATTGAGAAGCTATGATAATCAAGGTTTGTGGTATGAGAGAGGCGGAGAACATCCGCGAGGTTGAACAATGTTCAATGTTAAATGATCAATGTTCAATTGATTGGATGGGCTTCATCTTCTGGCCTAAGTCGAGTAGGTTTGTGAGCCAAGTGCCAGCTTACTTGCCAAAGCACTGCCAGCGCGTGGGTGTGTTTGTTGATGCCAGCATCGGCGACATCATGTCGGCCGTTGATAGCTTTGCACTCAACTATATCCAGTTGCATGGTCAGGAGTCGCCTAGCTACATCATTCAGTTGAAGCCACATCTACCCGCCGATGTAAAAATAATTAAAGCCTTCAACATCGCCACTACCAACGACCTGGCGCAGACCAAACCCTACGAAGGATTGGCAGATATCTTTCTCTTCGATACGAAAGGAAAGTGCGTGGGTGGCAACGGTGAGAAGTTCGACTGGACGGTACTCGACGCCTACATAGGCAACACACCTTTCTTGCTGAGTGGTGGTATCGGTCCCGATGATGCTGAGCGTGTTCGCAACTTCCATCACGACAAATGTATCGGCATCGATTTGAACTCACGTTTCGAGTCAGCCCCTGCTCTCAAGGATGCCGAAAAACTCAAGGCATTCTTTCAGAATGTAAAAAAGTAAAAATGAGATAATGTAAAAATGTAACAAGATGAATAAGATCAATCAACTTTTCGCAAACAGTCAGGACCAGAAACTCCTGTCGCTGTACTTTTGCGCAGGCTGCCCCACACTCGAGGGCACAGGCGATGTGATTCTCGCCATGCAGCGTCGTGGTATTGCCATGATTGAAGTTGGCATTCCGTTCAGCGATCCGCTGGCCGACGGTCCTGTTATTCAGACTGCCGCCACCCAGGCCCTGAAAAACGGTATGAACCTGCATATCCTTTTCGATCAGCTGAAAGCCATCAAGGATCAGGTGCAGATTCCACTGGTACTGATGGGCTATCTGAACCCTATTCTGCACTACGGTATCGAGGCTTTCTGTCAGAGTTGTGTAGAGGCTGGCGTGAGTGGTGCCATCATCCCCGACCTGCCATTCAAGGATTATCAGGAAGTAATAAAACCCATTGCCGATAAGTACGACCTGCGCATCATCATGTTGATTACCCCCGAGACCAGCGAGGAGCGTATTCGCTTTATCGATGATAATACCGACGGCTTTGTATATATGGTATCGAGTGCTGCCATCACTGGTGCCCAGCAGAGTTTCGACGATGCCAAGCAGGAGTACTTCCGTCGTATCAACGCCATGAATCTGCGCAATCCACGCATGATTGGTTTCGGCATCAGCAACAAGCAGACGCTCGAAGCCGCCCAGCAGAATGCCGCAGGTGCCATCATCGGTTCGAAGTTTGTAACCTTGCTTAACGAGAGCAAGAACGCCGACGAGGCCCTCGACAAGCTTTTCGATGCCCTCGAAAGATAACGTTTACGTAGATTTTTACGTTGCTATTAGTTTGTAGTTTAGCGCTTTTGTTGTATATTTGCAGCAAAATTGCGAGACTGCAAACTAATAAACGTTACTAAATACAGATGATTAAAAGAATTTTTCAGATTGCGATGCTCTGCGTGCTGACACCCCTGTTAGCAGCAGCTCAGCAGTGGGACGAGGCTCAGTACCGACAGATTGAGCAGAGTATCCGCACACCGCATTTTGCCGACAAGGCTTATGTGATTACCCAGTATGGCGCAAAGACAACCAACACAGCCGCCAAGAACCAGAAGGCTATCCAGAAAGCCATCGACCTCTGCTCGAAGAAGGGCGGCGGTCGCGTAGTAATTCCCGCAAATCAGAAGTTCCTGACAGGTGCCATCCAGCTGAAGAGTGGTGTAAACCTGGAGGTGCAGGAAGGTGCCGTACTCGAGTTTGCCTTCCAGCCCGAGCTCTACCCCATCGTAGAAACCTCATGGGAGGGTTTGGAGTGCTTCAACCTCTCGCCTTGTGTATATGCTTTCAAGGCTAAGGATATTGCTATTACCGGTAAGGGAACCATCGACGGTGGCGGTAGCAACGACACTTGGTGGCCTTGGAATGGTAATCCCCGTTTTGGATGGAAAGAGGGCACCATCAGTCAGCGTGGCGGTTCTCGCGCGCGCCTGTTAAAGAATGGTGAAGACGGTGTACCTATGTATAATGAGAAAGGTGAGCGTAGCCCCGAGCGCGTGTTTACAGCTCAGGATGGTCTGCGCCCACAGCTGGTTAGCTTTAACAAGTGCGAAGGCATTCTGTTGGAGGATGTAACGCTGTTGCGTTCGCCTTTCTGGGTGATCCATCCTCTGCACTCCACCGATATCACCGTTCGTCGCGTAAAAATGATTAACGACGGACCTAACGGCGACGGCTGCGACCCAGAGTGCTGCGACCGCGTGCTGATTGAGGACTGTTTCTTTAACACCGGCGACGACTGTATCGCCATCAAGAGCGGACGTAACCGCGACGGACGTGAGCGCAACATGCCTTCCAAGAACATCATCATCCGCAATTGCGAGATGAAGAACGGTCATGGCGGTGTGGTAGTAGGCTCAGAGATTTCGGGCGGTTGCCAGAATGTGTATGCTCACGATTGTGTGATGGATTCGCCAGAGCTGGAGCGCGTGCTGCGTATCAAGACCAACAGCTGCCGTGGTGGTATCATCGAGAATATCAACATGCGTAACATTACCGTTGGCAAGTGTAAGGAGAGCGTACTGAAGATTAACCTCGACTACGAGCACAACGAGATATGCTGCCGTGGCTACTACCCCATCGTTCGCAACGTTTATATGGAGAATGTTACCAGTCAGCAGTCGCAGTATGGTGTGCAGATTATCGGTCTCGACGAAGATACATTTGTTTACGACATCAACGTTAAGAACTGTCACTTCAACGGCGTAAAGAGCGGCAACTTTATGAGCGGCAAGACCCGTAACGTCAACTTCGACCGCTTGTTTATCAATGGTTCGCTGGCACTGCTCAAGGCTCCTTACCAGAACTATTCAGAGTGGATGACCTACAGTGAGATGCAGCGCAACCCCAAGAGCTACCTGCTCGACTTCTCACAGAAACCCAAGTGGAGCTACGTGATGGGCATTGAACTGGAAGGCATGCTTGACACCTATCTTAAATATGGTGGCGACAACATCCGCAAGTACTGTCAGGAATATACCGACACGATGATTAACGCCAAGGGCGGCATTCGCAACTATGACATCCTGGAGTACAACCTCGATAACGTGCGTACCGGTCATTTCGTTACCCGTATGTACCAGCAGTGGCCCGAGGCAAAGAACCTGGCTGCCATGAAGACCATGATGAAGCAGTTGCAGAACCAGCCCCGTACCATCGCCGACAAGGTGTTCTGGCACAAGGCCATCTATGCCTACCAGGTATGGCTCGATGGTATTTTCATGGGTCTGCCCTTCCGCACACTCACTGCCCCCATCACCACCACCGCCAAGGAGGCTAAGAAAGGTGCTATCAACAAGATTTACGACGATGCTGTAAACCAGCTGAAGATAACCTACGAGCGTACACTCGACCCCAAGACAGGTTTGAACCGTCATGCCTACGACGAGACCCGTAACACCTTCTGGGCCGATAAGACGACAGGACTTTCACAGCACTGCTGGGGCCGCGCGCAGGGTTGGTTCTCGATGGCACTCATCGAGGTGCTCGATGCCCTGCCCGAGGATTACGCCCGTCGCCAGGAGGTGATCGACCTGCTGAAAAAGGATCTGGACGCTGTTATCAAATGGCAGGACAAGAAAACAGGTGTTTGGTATCAGGTGATGGATCAGCCTGGTCGCGAAGGCAACTACTTAGAGTCAACCTGCTCGTCGATGTTTGCCTACGTGCTGCTCAAGGCTTACAACAAAGGTTACCTGGGCACCAAATATCGCGATGCCGGTATCAAAGCCTATAAAGGTATCATCAACAACTTTATCCGCGTCAACGAGGATCAAACCATCTCGCTCACCCAGTGTTGTTCGGTAGCAGGACTCGGTCCGGCAGCCACACCCGAGGTACAGGCGGCCTTGAAGAAGATAAACCCCAAGGCAACGGTAAATGAGAATACCCGACGTGATGGCGGTTTCAACTACTATCTGTCGGAACCTATTCGCGACAACGATGCCAAAGGTGTTGGCCCGTTTATCTGGGCCTCGCTCGAAATGGAACAATTAGGATACAATATCAACAACGTGACGGCCTCTATAGACCGTCACGCTGTTGTTAATCGCAATAACCCAATTATCACCAAAGCCGATGCCCTGTCGTCGTTATCAGTGGGCAACGGCCACTTTGTAACTACCGTGGATGTAACCGGTTTGCAGTCGTACCCCGAGGCTTACAAACAAGGTGTATCCCTCTGTGCCATGAGCGATTGGGGCTGGCACCAGTTTCCTAACATCAAAGGATTGAAACCTTCGGAATCGGAAAAAGCCTACGACTTTGGGCATGGGCATCCTGAGGTATATGCCGTAGAATACAAGAAAGCAGAGGACGGTCGCCACAAAGAGGCAACCGATTTTTTTCGTATTAGCCCCCACCGCTTAAACTTAGGCGCTCTGGGCCTGCACCTTACCGATGCCAACGGCACACCTATCGCCTTGAATCAGCTTACCAACATTCGTCAGGAACAGAAACTGCTGGATGGCGAGATTGAATCGGTGTTTATAGCCGATGGTCAGAAGGTTGAGGTGACAACAGGCGTTCACCCTGCCAAGGATGCGGTGTATGCCCGTATCGTAAGCAAGTTGCTCAAAAAACAGCAAGCCACCATCCGCCTGCGCTTTCCCTACCCCACCGGTAAGCATGCCGATGATGCCAGCGACTGGACCAAGCCCGAGAAGCACCAGTCGGAGATTATAGAGCAAGGTGCACAGAAAGCCTTGATTAAGCGCACCCTCGACAGCACTACCTATTATGTGCTGTTGCAGTGGGAAGGTCAGGCCACACTCAGCAGATGCGATAGCCATGAGTTTGAGCTGGCAGCCAACGAGGATGTGCTCACCGTATCAGCCGAATATCTGAGCAGTCTGCCCACCAGTCAGGCTTTGGCTTTTGAGTACGACCAGTACCATAAAGCCACGTTGCGCCATTGGAATGCCTGGTGGAAAGCAGGTGCCATCGTGGATTTCTCGCAGTGTACCGATCAGCGCGCCAAGGAGTTGGAGCGCCGCGTGGTACTCTCACAATACCTCACCCAGATTAACTGTGCCAACAACATGCCGCCACAGGAAACAGGACTTACTTACAACTCCTGGTTCGGTCGCCCACACTTAGAGATGACCTGGTGGCATGCCGTAGATTTTACTCTTTGGAACCGTCCGGAGGTGGTTGCACAGATGCTACAGTGGTACAATACGGTAGCCTATCCCGTGGCCCGACAGATTGCCGAGCGACAAGGCTTTAAGGGTGTGCGCTGGATGAAGATGACCGACCCATGGGCTGGCGAGGCTCCATCTAACACCGGCTCGTTCCTCATCTGGCAGCAGCCCCACTACATCTATCTGGCCGAGGAGATGTATCGCGCCAATCCTACTGCCGAGACACTGAAAACCTACGGTGAACAGGTAGAAGCCACCGCCGAGTTTATGGCCGATTACGTTACCTACGATGCCCAGCAGAAGCGTTACATCCTGAAAGGTGCCACCGCTATGCAGGAGTGCATGACCAAGGACATCTCGTACAATCAGCCCTTTGAGTTGGCCTACTGGCAGTACGGTTTGAAGGTGGCACAGCAGTGGCGCGAACGCCAAGGCAAGGCACGTATCGCCAAATGGGATGATATCATTGCCAAGCTGTCGCCCCTGCCTGAGACCGATGGCATCTATACCGCCGGCATACAGATAGGTAGCGACAAGAACCACGAGGCATTCGACCCCTTTGATGCTACCAGCAAGAAAGTTGAGACCTTTGCCGATAAGTGCCGTAACGACCACCCTGCCGTGCTGGGTGCCTGCGGCATGCTGCCATACACCTCTTTATATAATAAGGAGCAGATGCAGCGCACACTCAACTGGGTGATGCAGAACTGGAACTGGCAAACCACCTGGGGATGGGATTACGGTATGATTGCCATGACCGCCGCCCGCTTAGGCGAACCCGAGACAGCCCTCAATGCCCTGCTCATCGATACCCAGAAGAATACCTATCTGCCTAGCGGTCATAATTTCCAGACCGCCGACCGCTTGCGCATCTATCTGCCAGGTAATGGCGCCTTGCTTACAGCCGTGGCCATGATGTGCGCCGGATGGGATGGTTGCAGCCAGCCGCTGAACCCAGGATTCCCCCAAGATGGCCGTTGGAACGTACGTTGGGAAGGACTACAAAAAATGCAATAATTGCGTAATTTAACAGCGCCATTTTGCTGTGTGCGATAACACCCCTGCATAACGTAAACGTTTGCAGGGGATTTCTTATAAAAAAGTATACATTGTTTCACAATTAATAATACTTTTGCACCCGTAAAGTTCTGCAAGGAGCTTAAAATGCTAAATATTTAACTCTATAAAAATAATATTAAGTACAACTAAAACTAACGTTCGTATGAATCATCAAATCAAAAGAGCCTCTATGGCTTTGCTTTTGTCTGTGTTCTGCTTCGTGGCCTATGCCCAGAAGACTATCACAGGTACAGTGAAGGATGCATCAGGTGAACCTATGATTGGTGTAAGCGTAGTTGTCGATGGTACCACTATCGGTGGTGTAACCGACTTCGACGGTAATTTCACCATTCAGAACGTATCTGAAAAGGCCGTCCTGAAGATTTCTTACATCGGTTTCAAGGAGCAGAAGATTTCTGTAGCCGGTAAGAACAGTTTTAACGTTACCATGCAGGAAGATGCTGCTGCACTCGACGAGGTGGTAGTAGTAGGTTATGGTACGATGAAGAAGAAGGACCTGACCGGTTCGGTTGCTTCGGTTAAGACCGAAGATCTGGCTAAGGTGGCAGGTGCCAACGCCCTTTCGGCCATGCAGGCCAAGGTGCCAGGAGTTGACCTCCAGCAGAGTGGCGGTGGTGAGGCCGGTGCCGGTGTGAGCATGACCCTGCGCGGTAACCGCTCACTGTTGGCAGGTAACGGACCACTGGTTATCGTGGATGGTGTAGAGTATGGTTCTACCCTCGACATTCCAGCTACCGATATCGAGTCGATGGATATTCTGAAGGATGCTGCTTCAACAGCTATCTATGGTACCAAGGGTGCTAACGGTGTTATCCTGATTACCACCAAGCGTGGTTCGGCCGGTAAGACCAAGGTTAGCTTCAATGGCTACCTCTCATTCAATGGTGCTACAGGTATTGTTAAGCCTATGTATGGCGACAAGGAAGTACAGCGCCTGATTGACAAGAAGAACTACGAGACAGCCGCTGCCAATGGCTGGGCCTTCAGCAACACAGCTACTGCTGCCGACGTGCTGACCTTCAAACTGGATGATGGTACAGAGACCCTGTCTATCTACAATGACAAGTCATATACCGACTGGCTCGATATGATTCTTGACAACAGCGTATCTCAGAACTATGAAGTATCTGTTCAGGGTGGTAACGAGAAGACCAACTTCAATGTGTCGATGGCCGCTATGGATGATAAAGGTTTGATGAAGGGTGATGAGTTCAATCGTTACACCGGCCGCATCAACCTGGATCACAATATCAACCGCATCGTGAAGATTGGTGCCAGCCTCTCTTACGCTTACAAGAGCAACGACAAGCGTAACGGCGGTGTTTATAACCAGGCTCAGAAGATGACCACCATCACTCACGCCTATCTGAATGACGGTTCTATCAACGCTACTCCTAACCCATGGTATGCAGCTCACTGCTCACCTCTGCTCGACGAGGATGGCGCTTACCAGCGCAATATCGAGAGCAGCCGTTTCTTCGGCAGTGGTTATCTGCAGCTCAATCCTATCAAGGGTCTGATCGTGAAGTCGCAGTTCACACTCGACCGCAGCACCTCGCGCACAGGTACCTATCAGGACTACCACAGCCAGGCACGCTATCAGTCGCCTACCACTACTTATATTGCCAACGACCGCAGCACTGGTACCAAGTATGTATGGCAGAACACTGCTAACTACAACAAGACCATTGCTAAGCACGATATGACCTTCCTGCTGGGTCATGAGATGTCGCAGTACGTATCTGAGAGCAGCAGCATCTCTGGTGTTGCCGGTTCTGAGAGCTACAAGAAGAGCGGCTTCTACGATGTCAGCAAGATTCAGTCACCTCTTGTAAGCACAGGCTACACCAAGAGCTCTATGCTTTCATTCTTTGCCCGTGCCAACTACTCATACGATGGCAAGTACCTGTTGCAGGCATCGGTTCGTGCCGATGGTTCTTCAGTACTCGCCGAAGGTCACAAGTGGGGTTACTTCCCATCAGTAAGTGCCGGTTGGCGTATCTCCGAGGAGAAGTTCATGCAGGGCACCAAGTCATGGCTCGACAACCTGAAGTTCCGCGTATCTTGGGGTCTCTCTGGCAACTCAGCCATCTCTGCCTACCAGACACTGGCCACCATCCAGAGCATCGTGCCTAACTCTACCGACAAGGCTCCTATGACCATGGCTAATCCTAACCTGACATGGGAGAAGACCGCTGCCCTCGACTTTGGTCTCGACTTCTCGTTCCTCAATGGTCGCATCTATGGAGGTATCGACTACTATAACAGCAAGACCTACGACCTGCTGTACTACAAGACCGCTCCTGCCTCATCGGTATTCACCAGCACTATCTCTAACGTTGGTAAGACCAAGGGCCACGGTCTCGAGATTTCACTCGGTGCAGTACCCGTTAAGACCAACGACTTTACTTGGGATCTGAGCGCATCTGCCACCTTCGCCCGCGACGAGGTTTCTGAGCTGGCCGACGGTATCGAGCAGGTAGTATCAGGCACCAGCATCCTGAAGATTGGCGAGCCTGTTTCAGCTTTCTACAGCTACGACATGGACGGCTGCTGGGGCATTGGCGAGTTCGACAAGTATCTGGCTGCTCACCCCAACTTCGAGAAGCCACAGGCCGACTACGGTAATCCTGGTACACCAAAGGTGATTGACGTAAACGGCGACGACAAAATTGACGATAGCGATAAGATTATCTACAACCGCTCGCCCAAGGCTATTCTTGGTTTGAACACCACCTTCACTTACAAGGACTTCTCACTGAGCGTTCAGACCATGGCCCGCTTGGGTGGCTACCTGAACTACAGCGGTTACGGACTCTATCTGTACGACAACGCCAACTGGGGCGACCTGAGCTACTGGACACCAGAGAACCAGGGTGCCGACATCCCATCTCCAGGTGCCACAGGTGCTACTCCTACATTCTACAAGAGCGCCATTCAGATTCAGAAGGCCGACTACTTCAAGATTAAGGACATCACCCTGTCGTACAACCTTCCCAAGAACCTCATCAAGAAGGTTTACATGAGCAATGTTCGCATTTACGGTTCACTCAAGAACTACTTCACATTCAGTCACTTCGACAACTACGACCCAGAGCGTGGCGGTTCAGTCAACTTCCCACTGATGAAGCAGGTTGTAGTAGGTCTTAACGTAACTTTCTAAATCAAATAATTGATTATCGATATGAAAAAGATATATAGTATGTTATTTGCTGCCGCTGCCATCAGCTTCGGCGCAACCTCCTGCTCCGACTTCCTGGACGAGGACAACAAGACCGGTGAGACTGCCGACCTGGCCTACAACACCGTTTCGGGTATCGACGGACTCATCCAGTCGGCTTATACCTACACACACGGTTGGTGGGGTAAGGAGCCATCACTGGGTCTTGCAGAAATGGGCTCAGACCTGTTCTACTTTGGCTACGACAACAAGCAGAAGTCGATGCTGAAATACGATATCTCTGCCGAGGCTCTTGGTAGCAACGTAGCCGACAACCCTTGTCTGGACGAGTATTGGGAGATGTTCTACGCTGGCGTAGATGTATGTAACAACGCCCTGAAATATGTCCCCGAGTGCAGCGTGATTGATGACAACAAGAAGGCTGCCTACCTGGGCGATGCTTACTTCCTGCGCGCTCTGTACTACTCTCAGATGGTAGCTATGTGGGGACCAATCCCTTACAATGCCGAGCCCATCAACGCGATTAACAACAACCCTGTTCGTGTGCCCGAGGCTGAGGTTTATGGTAACATCCTGAACGACCTGAAGCAGGCCATGGACAACTATAAGAAGGCAAACATCATGGATGGCAAGTCGGCCACTGCCGATGGTCGTGCCTACTACTATTCTGCCGAGGCCCTCTATGCCCGCGTAGCCCTCTACGCTGCATCTTGGTTGGGTGCCAATGCCGTCAGCGGTTATGGCAATCTCTATACCGAGGCTCTGAATGCTGCCAATGATGTGATCAACAACTCTGGCGCGAAGTTCTACAGCCGTTTCAGCGACACTTGGAATATGAACAATGAAGAGGCAACCACCAATACCGAGAACCTCTTTGCCGTTCACTACTCTAACGATCTGAACGCCGGTCGCGACAACTGCGTGCCTTACCGTTTCTCAAGCGAGGGTACTGGCAATTTCAACTCACTCATCACCCGTACCGGTTATGGTCGTAACGGTGGTAGTGCCTCACTGCTGATGTTCGTATCACTCTGGAACAACGGTTGCGACGATATCGGTCCTAACGGACAGAAGAACAACTCTATCTTCTTCCGTATGGCAGCCGGTAAGACCACCATCAAGAGCAAGAGCACAGGTAAGGATGTTGAGGTTGGTAAGTACTACTCTCCTTACGGCCGTGGCTTCACCCGCTACCTGCCTTCACTCTATCTCTGGCAGATTCTGGATGAGATCAAGGGTACCGACCAGCGTTACAATGGCACCCTGCTCACCGAATATCGCGTACATCCCGACCTGGCTGGCAATGCTGCCAACTATCCTAAGATGGCCGATCAGACTTACAAGACCTACGACGAGGCTTACGCCGAGGATGGTAACTACTTCAACGGTGGTGTGATTGGTATCCAGTACGCCCTGATGGATGGTAACTCAGCCGAGGGTCAGGCTCTGCAGGCCGAGGCCAAGGACAAGTATCGCTTGCAGTTCGCATTCGGTGGCGACATTCCTGTTTACACCTCTGGCGATCCTGCTACAGCCCTGCCTACCGAGGGTGGAAAGGCTAAGAGCGATGTATATGGCGACGCCCGCTACAAGAGCGAGAAGATTGAGGGTCGCCGTTCGTTCCCTGGCATCAAGAAGTTCCTTGATGATCAGTACGAAGAGGATTATCCTACCTTCGATATCTCACACCGCGACATCATGGTACTGCGCTTAGCCGAGATGTACCTGATTAAGGCCGAGGCTGAGCTGGCAACAGGCGGCGATGCCCTGAAGACCATCAACCAGCTGCGCGCAGCCCGCGCCATCGCTGGCAAGGACAACAGCATCAGCGGTACTGTAACCATCGAGACTATCCTGAAGGAGCGCGCCATCGAGCTGTGCGGTGAGTACCAGCGCTGGTTCGACCTGAAGCGTACCCACACCCTCATCGACCACGTGAAGAAGTACAACGCCCAGGCCAGTGGCAACATTGCCCTGAAGCACTACTACCGTCCTATTCCACTCTCTGAGCTGGAGTCGGTTACCAACCGTGGCGACGCAGCTGTGACACAGGATGCAGGTGGTGTACTGCAGTACGCCTCTACTCAGGAAACCATGTGGCAGAACCCTGGTTATTAATCCTATAATAACCATACAAATAAAAAGTAGCTTTCCGTCTATCGGGAAGCTACTTTTCGTTTATCAATAAGTTACTTTTTACTGATCAAAAAGCTACTTTTCAGGGCTGCAGGGTTACGGCCATCAATCCGATGATCACATCGTTGGATAGCGTTCGGATGGTGAGCGACTGCAAGCGTTTCTGCTGATCGAGCGGCATCTCTAACATCTGACCAGCACCACCGGGGATTTCTCTACCGTACTCACCACCAAGCTGGATGATGCTACCTAAGTTACGGCTCACATCGCCCGTGCTGAAGCAGACACGATACGGACGGGGCTGCGGCGCGTTAAACGCCATGCCGTCCACATAGTAGTCCTGCTCGATGGGGCACCAGTTATCAGGATTACGCAAAGCGAGCGTGTCGGTCGTACCGTCGGTATAGGTCACAATCACCAAGCCGTTGTCAATCCTGCTCTGCATGTGGTTAGTAGAACCAGCCATCAGCAGATAAGCCTTCTGGGCCTTACCCTTCAAGGGGACGGTAACGGCATCGGGGTAGTTATCCCACAAACTGGTGTAGATGATGTTCTCACCCTTTTGCGGGGTACTGAAGGGGATGCCAACCATGTTAAACACACCGTTCACGATTTTGGTACGGAACACCGAGTCGTTAATCTCAGCAGTCTTCTTAGGATGGCACCACTCACCAATGCCCTGCACGGGTATCTGCAACGTGGTGGTTTGTGGACGCGGACTGAGATATTGGTTCTTGAAGATATCAGTTACATTGGCATTGTAATACTTCGCAAGCTTAACGGGATTCAAGTCCACATCATATTCAAGAACCTGCGTTTTGGCTGTTGAACCAACCACATCCTTAAACGCGCCACCACCTAAGTTCTGACGGAAGATAATTTGCAGAGGCTGACGGAAGTTCTGGGTGATTTCAACACGCACCTTACCATTCTTACGCACGAATTGGTAAGACAGATAGGGCGTTTTTACGCTGGCACTATCCCACTCTGCGGGGAACCCCGGACGGATGATGCACTTGCCATCGAGCGCCTGGGGGATGATGCCAAACAAGCCTTGCAACAGCGTACGACTGCTGATGCCGATACAATCACCAAAGTCGCGATAACACTCTCCACGGGCCGCATCGTAATGACTAATCTGACCGAAGTTGGCCGGACTCTGTCCGTAGTACATCTGATCCATGATGTTGGCTTTCATCAGCTGGTAGCCCTCGTCGGCACGCCCGGCCTCAAAGTAAGCCAACGCCGTGTGCATCACTTCGGCAGCCGCCACGTTGTTAATGCTCCAGCTGTAGGGCATCCAGTTGCTGGTTGAGATGGTTTGTAAACCCGACTGCTCCACGGGGATGTGCGGAATGTTACGGGTTACCCAGTTAGTAGCCTGGTAAGCCTGTTCGGTGATGCAGGCACCACAGTCAATCGGGGTATAGATGCTCCACACGGCAGGATTATCGTGGGTGCGTTTCAAGCCCATGCCATCCTGATACTCGGCCCACACGCCTGCTTTCGACAGCCACAAACGCTGGTTCATGGCCTGCAGGATAGCTTCGGCCTCATCACGATAGGGCTGCGCATCCTCGCCAATGATTTCGGCGATACGGGCAGCCAACTTGTTGCCGCGATAGTTGTAGGCCGAACTATGAGTAACGGCACCACCACTGTAGTAGAGTGCATCGCTGGCCCAGATGCAGCAGTAGGCATCGTACAGATGGTCGCCATCGGCATCGTAGTTGCGTTTCTCCCATGCCAGATGCGACTTGAGTACAGGCCACATCTTACGCATATAAGCGGTATCGGCATCGTATTGGAAGTGCCACAGCAGCTCGTCGATGTAGTTCAGGTTCATATCGTAATGGTGCATCTGATCATTACGCTCTGGATTTCGACAGATGTAACCATCGCTGTACATCTGCGTGCCCCAACGCTTCTCGGCACGCGCCATGTTTAACGTTGAATCCTGCGAGGGATGCGGGATGGTGGCAGGCACATGGGTTACCTGACTCTTGGCGTAGGCATCGAAATGACTCACTGCCCTATCCTGCCAACCCAACACATCGCCCAAGTAACCGGCACGCCAACCAGCCAGCGGCATACGCCAACCAATACAACCGTGCAACCACGTTTGTCCGTCCCAATCGCCATCAGCAGCCAGCACCAGGGCACCACCTAAGGTATTGATGTAGGCATCGGGCGTAGTAAACTGTATGCGCGCAGCCAACTGCTCGTAATACTGCTGGGCAGCGGCAAACTGCTTGGCACCATCGGCAGCCGCCAACGGTTTCATCACGTTCACATTCACCAGCATGTAAGCCGTGTTGCCATCCAGCGCCACTTCGGCGGTTTGCAGCACCTCGCCTTTGGGTTCCAGCACGCCTGGCTTGTCGGCACCGATATCGCCATTGCGACTGAGCTTAGGCTGAGCTATCTCGCACACCAAAGCCTTGATACGAGCCTTGCCAGCCAATGCGGGCGACGAGAACTGCCAGATGGCCGCCTCGCTATCGGGCAAGGCGATAACACGAATGGTTAGCTGCACCCCACCCCAGCCCGTAAGCTGATAGGTACGCTGGCCATCCACGTAGCTGGCCGTACAAGGACTCACCTGCTCTAGCGGATAGTCGATGCCATCCACCTGAGCCACCAGTCGGATGTTACGATGATAGCCTTTCTTTACCACGGCAAATATGGGGCGGTCGCTGGTTTCCAAGCGCCAGTCGGTATGACTGCCGTAGAGAGCACGCGTGTAACGGTTGTTACCATCTGCACAAACAAAAGCGCCCCCCGCACCTGGCTGGTATTGCAAGGTGCGAGGAGCGGGTGTGCCATGGGTTTGGCACATAGCGGATAGCGGGACCATGCCCACTAGTCCGACTATAGCTATCTGTAGCTTATTCATTAGCAGGGGCGCTTCTTGGGCAGATTGAATGCGTCCTGCACTTCCTTCATCTGTGCGTCGGTCATGCCATCGGGCTCCGAACCCATCGACTTGGCACACATATAGATGTTGGCTGCCTTACAGAGCACGTCGGTCTGGTCGAAGGCATCCATGATATCGGTACCAACAGCCACGGTGCCATGCTTCTCCCACAGCACCACGTCGTGGGTCTTAATCTGCTCGAGTGTAGCCTCGGCCAGTGCTACCGATGATGGCATAGCGTAAGGTACGATACCGATGCCGAGTGGTGCGAATGCCAGTGTCTCGGGAATCATCGACCACAGCACGCGTGTCATCTCATCGCCCTTCAGGAAACGCTGGATATGACTCATAGCCACCAGCTCGATGGGGTGCGTATGCAGGGTAGCCTTGTAGGTAGAACCTGTCTCCAACAGATAGTTGTGCAGAGCCAGGTGTGTGGGCAGCTCCGATGTGGGTGCCACGGCCTCGTCAGCAATAATCTCGTAGCTGGCGCAGTCGTCGCAGATACGGATGATACTACCGTTCTGCATGGGCTGCTTAGCCAGATCGCGCATACGCTTGCCTGTACCCTTGCAATAAAAATACTTTCCCTTAAGCTGAGGCAGCGTCATACCAATCTGCTTCACAGGAGCGATGGCAGGCATCTGCTTGCAAGCATCGTCCATATACTCGGTTACGTTCACGGTAATGTTACCACCGTTACGCTCAGCCCAACCTTTCTGCCAAAGATAACCTGTTACCTCGGCTATCTGGTCAACAACCGCTTTCAAACCTTCGCGGCCGTCCAAAATGCTATTAAACTGTTTCTCCATATCTTTCTTTTGTTATTTGTTCCAATGATTTACCACGGGTGTTAGGCATGCCGATAAGACCAACCACGAGCGATGCCAGCAGCAGGGCCACCATGCAGTAGGCTGCCAGTGTAAAGCCCTCGCCATTGTCGCCATAGATAAAGGTGAACACCAGTCCCCATACAGCCGACAGGCCACGAACGATGAAGAACATCAGTCCCTGCGCACCGGCACGGAACTTGGCAGGGAACAGCTCCGAGCCCCACAAGGCGTAGAACACCTGTACCGAGCTACCGTTGTTAACACCCCACAGGATGGTGAACACCCAGATACCAGCGATGGTTGACACGCCACCACCGATGATAAGAATCCACGCGGTGAGCGCTGCTGCCAAACCGAACACATAGAAGAAGCGGTGTGCCACCTTATCAACCATAAACGAGATGATAAACGTGGTTACCACTACAAACACCCAACTAATGCAGCTCAGCATGTTGGCTGCCTCGTTGCTCAGTCCGCCAGCGGTCTCGTAAATGTGTGGCATAAAGAATCCCATCACACTGGCCACCAGGTTCCAGGTAAGGTAGATGGCTGCCAGGAAAGCAACTGTCTTCACAGCAATCTTATTGGTAAAAAGCAGCTTGATGTTATCTACTATACTGCTCTGGTCCTTCTCCTTGTTGGCGGTAAACTCGGCGCTCTCCTCCAGCTGGCGCTGCAGGTTCCAGGCAATGAAAGCCACCACAAACAGGGTAGCGAACACCACACGCGAAGAGAATACCTCGACAGCAGCCTGAGCCGCATCGGCACCGATGATATCGTGGGCGATGGCCTCAACAGGACCGTACAGATAACCGCCCGGCGCAAACAGCATACCGAACAGCAGGATGCACATCGGACCTACGCCCCACGACATCTGCGAGATACAGATGTTACGACCGCGGTTGTTCACCTCCGAACTCTCAGAGATATAGGTCCACGAGGCGGGAACACCGATACCTACCGAGATACCTGTTACCAGGAATCCAGCCAGCAGCATGGGGAAGTTCATCGACAGCATGATGATGAGCACACCCGTCATATACACCAGCAGGTTGTAGGTAAAGATGAACTTACGACCGAACTTATCGGCCAGGAAACCACCGATGATAGCACCGATGGCGGCACCCAGCGCATTGGCACTGAGTGCGTTCAGCCAACCTAAGTGCATCTCGCTCAAACCTAAGTAGTTCTGCCACAGCGTTACGCCACTGGCACCAGCAACGATGGCGCCTGCATCCAGGTAGTTATTGAGAGACACGGCCAGCGTGCTCTTCAGCGAACTCGACTTAGCCATCGTCTTAGCGTTTTGAAGTCACATCCTGCTCGTACTGCTGGATGGCAGCGATAAACTCCTCGCCTACAGGCACGTTGTTCTTCAGGTTGAAGTAGTCGAACACAGCACCGAAAGGCAGACTCTTAGCCTCTTCCATCAGGGCCAGACGCTCAAAGTTCTGTCCGTTGTCCTCGTACTTACGCAGCAGCTCCTTGGGCTCCAACAGGGCCTGCAGGATGCACTTCTGAGTGGCACGGGCACCGATGATATAAGCACCGATACGATTGATTGAGGCATCGAAGTAGTCGAGACCCACGTGGGCGCGATCGAGTGCATCGCTACGTACCAGCTCCTTGAACAGGTCGAGTGTCTGGTCGTTCATGATGGTTACGTGGTCAGAGTCCCAACGTACTGGGCGACTTACGTGCAGCATCAGCTCGGGCACATACATCAGCAGGGTTGATACAAAGTCGGATACGTTCTCGGTCTGCTCGTAGTGACCGGTATCGATGGTGTACATCTGCTTGCGGGTAGCACAGTAGGCGGTGTAGAAATCATGACTGCCCACGGTGTAGCTCTCCAGTCCGATACCAAAAAGTTTGGCCTCGAAGCAGTTCTTTACGCCATCCAGCTTCTCCTCCATAATCTCATCGAGCGAGGCAGCCAAGATTTCGCGGTACTTCTTGCGCTGTACGGGCATGTCCTTGCTTCCATCGTGTACCCAGATGTTCATGATACAGGGATCGTTCTGCGCCTTACCCATGGCATCGGCGATACGACGGCAACGCTTGGTGTGCTCAATCCAGAAGTCGCGGATGGCCTTATCGGGGTTAGAAAGAGTGAGACAGCCGCTCTTGGGGTGCGAGAAGCTCGACGAGTTGAAGTCGAGTTTCATGTTCTGCTCCTTAGCCCAGTCGATCCAGCTCTGGAAGTGCTCCACGCCACACTGGTCGCGATCTACGAACTTTCCACCAAAGTCGCCATATATCTCGTGCAGGTTCAGGCGGTGGTTACCAGCCAACAGGGTCTTTACAAATTCGATATCCTGGCGCACCTCGTCGATATTACGGGCACGTCCGGGGTAGTTACCAGTGGTTTGGATACCACCACTCAGGGCCTCGTTACGCTCAAAGCCCACTACATCGTCAGTCTGCCAGCAGTGCAGCGAAATCTGCTGTGCCTGCAGTTGGTTCAACACGGCGTCGGTATCAACGCCTACGGCAGCGTAGCGCTCTTTGGCTACGGCATACGCTTTTTCAATTAGTTCTGTTTTCATTGTTTTCTATTTATTATTAGTTATGTTCAGATATGTCTCGTAAGCCTTATCCCAAGCAGCCTGGTCGGTGGGTTCGTACTTCACCAGATCAAGACTGTTGGCAATAATGCGGCGCATCTCCCAGATATCTTTTACCAGTCCGGCAGCCTGGGCCTGCAGCATGATGTTGCCGATGGCGGTACCCTCTTGCGGACCGGCCAGTACGGTTGCACCGGTGGCGTTGGCGGTAAACTGGTTCAGATACTTGTTCAAACTGCCACCACCAATCACGTGCAGTGTCTTTAATTCGAATGGAGCAAACTCCTGCAGCCACTGGAACACCTGCTTGTAGCGCAGAGCCAGCGAGTCGAAGATACAACGACAGATTTCGGCCGGTGTTTCGGGCACAGGCTGATGGGTGTCGCGACAGTACTGCTGGATGGCACCAATCATGGATTTGGGCGATGCAAACAGCTGGTCGTCGGGGTTGATAATTGAGCGGAATGGCTCAACCTGCATGGCCGAACCCTGCAGCTCGGGATGCGACAACTTACGCACCTCGTCGGGCCACTCCAGTCGGCAGCGCTCATACAGCCACATGCCACAGATATTCTTCAGGAAACGGGTGGTACCCTCTACGCCACCCTCGTTGGTAAAGTTGCGATCGTACGAGAGGTCGTTGATGATAGCATCCTTGGTTTCGATACCCATCAGGCTCCAGGTGCCACTGCTCAGGTAGGCAAACTGCTCGTTCTTGGCAGGCACGGCGGCCACAGCCGAACCGGTATCGTGACCAGCCACAGCTATCACGGGCACGGCGCCCAGTCCTGTCAGTTGCTGCACCTCTTCGGTCAGTACACCAATCTGGGTACCAGGCATCACCATCTTGCCAAACTTACTGCGGTCTAATCCTACCGATGCCAGCAGGCGCTCGTCAAGCTGCTTGGTACGTGGGTCGAGCAACTGCGAGGTAGATGCGATGGTATATTCGCACACGGCCTCGCCCGTCAGCATCCAACTCAGTGCATCGGGCACAAACAGTATCTGCTTGGCGTGCTTCAGCGCGCTGTTATCCTCCTTGCGCATGGCGTAGAGCTGGAACAGCGAGTTAAAGAACATAAACTGTATGCCTGTTACATCATACACCTCTTTCTTAGTAACAACATTCTGCAGATAATCGTCCATCGCCTCGAAGGTGATGGGGTCGCGGTAGGCACGCGGATTACGCAGGATGGCGTTGTCCTCGCCTATCATCACAAAGTCCACACCCCAGGTATCGATACCGATGCTCACTATATCCAGTCCGCGGCGTGCCACCTCTTTCAGGCCCTTGATAATCTCGAAATACAGGGCGTAGATATCCCAGTAGTAATGACCGCCCTGCACAATCAGGTTATTGGGAAAGCGGGTCACCTCTTCCAGTTCGAATTTGTTATCGTTGATACGGCCGATGATGGTTCGACCGCTGGTAGCACCAAGGTCTACCGAAAAAAAGTATTTTTGATTATTCATATATCATATGTTGTAGTTGTTCTTTCGAAACGGGGTTCTTGGCAAAGGCCAATGGCTTGCCGTCGATGGTAAAATCTACCAGCTCGTACTTATCCGATGTCTTCACGTCGTAAGGCGTCGGGGTTTCCACCTGGATGTTACGCATCACGATGTTGTTGCATCTCGACAGCGGCATGTCGTCGCGCTGCTCGGGCTTGAAGAACTGTGTCCAGGGGTGGATAAACAAAAAGCGCTTGCAGTGACCGGTGATGTTCTCAACCAGCACATACTCGTAGTGCTGCGGCGTGTCGGGACGCATTTTCAACCACAGCACACGGTCGGCGCGCTCGGTGTAGCAGTTACGCAGAATCACGTTGCGGTCGTGCAGCGACTCCGAACCCAGCGTCAGGCAGCCGTGTACCTTTCCGTAGTGACAGTTCTGAATCAGTATGCGCTCGCAATCGCCGTTGGTCTCGTCCTTGTCGGCCCAGGTTCCCTTACCGCCTTTCAGCACCACGGCATCATCGTTCACGTGCATATAGCAGCCGTTGATGAGCACATCGGTGCAGGCGTCGATATCGATGGCATCGCTCGATGGCGCGCCACGTGTGGGGTCGGGCTCCCAGATATTCTCGGTGGGGGCATAGATGTAGCAATCCAGATAGCGCACGTGGTTGCTCTTGTACACATGGTTGGTCCAGAAGGGCGAGTTAACCAGATGCACATCCTGAATGGTGACGTTTGTTGAGTTCGACACATAGGTGAGTCGTGGGCGCTGCGCATCCTTGTTGGTACACTGGGGGTTCCACTTGCGACGAATCCAGAACTCCTGCCAGTAGTTCAGTCCGTTACCATCGATGGTACCCTTACCACTGATGGTAAAACCGTCCAGTCCGTCGGCATTCACCAGGGCACAGAAGTAGGTGCAGGTTTCGCCCTCGATACGGGTCTTGATATAGGGGAAATCGATGATGCGATCGGAGCCCTTCAATCGTCCGATTACATGCAGGTGCGTACCCTGCTTAAAGAACAAGGCGCCTGTAAGGAAAGTGCCCTCGGGGATAACCACCACGCCACCACCCTCTTGGGCAGCACGGTCGATGACAGCCTGGATGGCCTTGGTCTGCACCACGGTAGAATCGCGACGCACACCAAAGTCGGTAATCACATACTGCTTACCCAGCTTAGCCACATCAACTTTAGTAGTATCCTTAAACCACGCGTCCATCACGGTCTGGTCGGGCCAAACCTCAACGGCGGTTTTCTTCTTGGGTTTTGCAACTCCCGTAGCAACCAGCGCCACGGCAAGCAACAAGAGCACTATTCTTCTCATTTTTCAGTTATTTGTTTTAATCGCCTACAAAATTACGGATTATTTCCGAATTAGCAGCGATACAAATTGTACTAATTGCTATCTTATCGTACGGATTTAGTTATTTTTGGCGTACAATACGCTTAATTTAACTTAGGTTTCAGCTCGTCGGGACTCTCTTTCGTAAACATATCCACTCTGGGTGCCTCGCGCTCAAACAGGTGCTGAATCACCTCGGGTGCCACACGGATGGCGGGTTTGAAATCGTCCGATGCCATGTAGCGCAGTATGCTGTAACGCAACTGTCGGGCCACGGGTCGGCGGTCCAGATTGCGGGTAATGTCCATCGTGGTCATCAGCAGGCGGCCGTTCAGTACGCGCGCCTCTAACAGCATACCCAGTTTACGACTTACGTGCCAGGTATCGATGGGCTGCACGATGGGCTGATAATCGGCGGGGAACTCGGCCATGTTGATTACCTGCGCACGGTTGGTCAACTCCCACCAGTTCAGGTTCTGCCAATCGTCGGTTGGGAAATAGCCGAACACGGGATGGTTGCTCTGGATATAGGCGCCGGTGGTGTGCGGCGGGCGCATCTTAAACCACGACGTGTTCCAGAACACAGGCAGGAACGTGTGCTTTACATCGTTGCCGTAACGTATCTTGCCAGCGGCCGTCAGCAGCACATCGCCACCATCAGCCAGCACTTGCAGGGCCTTGGCATCGAGGGTATCAGCGAAAAACAAACTGTCACACTGTATTTTGTCACAATTCAAATCGTTGGGGTACACCCAGAAATCCCACTGATTGCTGGCCTTACCGTTAATGGCCACCTGCAGCGTAAGTTTGGTGGGCTGCTGATAAGCGGCCAAATCCAACTGCACCTTACCTAACTGGATGTTCTTACCAAGGGGGATGGTGGTTACAGGCAGCGTGCCAGTGTGGCCGGCTACGCGCCATGTTACCTGGGCACCACGCAACGCAGCAGCCGAGGCATTATACACCTCGATGGGCACCTCCAGGCGTTCGTTGTTGGTATATACAAACTTGGGGAACTTGGCCAGGGGCACTATGGGCGAACAGAACTGCGCCCACTCCTGCTGACTGCAGTAGCCTTTCTCCAGCCAATGCACATTGAGCACACCCACCAGCGCGGTTCCCTGACCCGAATAGTCGTTCAGGCCCAACAGCTGGAAACCGGCATAATCCTTGGTACGCAGGTTGCGCTCAATCTCGTATTTATAACACAGCGTCTGCAGTCGTCCACTGGCCTGCAGGAATTTCTCAGCCTGACTGGCCATGCCGTTATCGGCCAGCAAATCGCGGAATATCTCAAAGTTCCTGGCTTTGTAGGCACCGGTGTATTGCGGTATCTCCTTGAAATCGGGGAAGGCGCACCACTGTCCCTGCTCGTGGGCAATGATGGGCGAGTTATTAGGTTCGCTTGACTTGTAATTGCGAGGGAATAGCAGCTGCTGATAATAATCATCATCGCTGCTGGGTGCATGCTTGTCCCAATCCAGTCCGCGGGCACCTGCTTTTACGTGATACTCCGAACCATCGTCCCAAGCCCAGCCGCCACCTACCGATGCACCGCAGTACAGTCGGGTTGGGTCGTAGGCTTTCATCTGCTGCACCCACTCGTTGGTGTAAGGCACCCAGTTGCCAGCGGGCTCGTTGCCAGCCGCCATCATGCAGAACGAGGGATGATGACCATACTCATCAATCATCCTCCGGCCCTCGTCCATCAGGTACTGATCGATGGCCATACCACTGCGCAGTTTTACGCCATGGTTGGGCCACGACGGACCCTCGGGTTGCAGATACAATCCCAGTCGGTCGGCCACGGCAAAGGCGGCTTCGGGTGGACAATACGAGTGGAATCGGATGTGGTTGATGCCCCATGCCTTGCACTGCCCCAGCACACGCTCCCACGAGGCCTCGTCGGTTGGTGGATAACCCGTTTCGGGGAAACAGCAGTTGCCCACCGTACCACGCAGGTACATGGGGTGGTTGTTAATCAGCATGCGGGCGCCGTCAATCTTCAACTCGCGCAGACCGAACGTTACGTTCACAGAGGTGCCCTGATAGTTTACGGTGCGGGTGTATAGCTGCGGATGGAACTCGTCCCAGCGCACGGTATCGCTACCCAACGGCAGGCGATAGGTAGTCTCGTTGATGGTGATGTCCACCATGCCGTTCTGCATATCGGGCACCACGCGTTTGCGCCAGATGTGCGGCCCCTGGCGCAGTTCTATCTTACCCACAATACCGTTCCAGTTGCCTTGCGTCTGGTCGGTTACGCTATGCGAATCCTGACCCACGCACACGTTCTCGATGCCATTGTACACCTGGATGGTAAGCTGGTTGGGCTTGCCGTATTTTATATAAGGTGTAACATCGTAAACATGCGGCACCGACAGCGACTGCTGATGCCCTACCCGCTGACCATTCACCATTACCGTGGTCTCGATATGCGGGCGCTCCAGGTACAGCATCACCGGCTTCCCTTTCCATTGTTTGGGCACCATCACCGTGCGCTCGTACCAGGCATTACCCACGTAATGCTTGTCGGGGGTTAGGAAGAACGGAAACTTCATCTGCCCTGCCTGGCGATAACGCGCCATGTAGGGGTTAAAATAGTAGGATGAGTCGTAGAGCGAGCTGGTCCACTTGGTGTTCACGGTTACCTCGTCGCCCTTGCCGTTTGTCAGCATCGAGCCGGGCAATCGCACCACTCCTGTTTCGCGTTCACTACTGAACTGCCACTCGCCACTCAGGTCGATATGCTGCTGGGCCAGTGCGGGAAGCACCAGCATCAACAAGCAGCCCATTAACTTCAGTTTCATATCAATCGAGATGGAACACCTCCTGCAGAGGCTTGGTTACAGGCGAGTTGTCGGGGTTCACGTCCATAATGTCGGCCATCATGTCCCACCATTTCTGGGTGATGGGATCCACGTTGTCGGTATCCTGCGAGTTGCCCTCGCCCGAACACTCCTGATAGCCAAACAGTATGTTGGTTTCTTTGTCCCAATAAATGCTGTAGTTGCTCACGCCGCCATCCTTAATCATTTTTACTAATTCGGGCCAGATGGCAGCATGCCTACGCTCGTATTCCTTTTCGCAACCGGGTTTCAGTTGCATCTTAAATGCAAATCGTTTCATTTGGTTTTACGTTATTATTTCTTCTTTAGGTACTTTGCTAATGCACTATGGTTGGCGCGCAAACCCTTGGCCACACACTGGGCGCTGGTTTTGGCACCCAGCAGCGATGTGTGGGTGTGGTCCTGCTTAAAGTATTTCTCGGCTTTGGCCTTGCTGCCACATTTCTGGTCGTAGAAGTCGGCAGCCAGATTGTGCAGATCCACAAACTCTACGCCCGTTTCGTTCACCACCTGATGGTACCAGGCACCATACGAGTCGTTGCGACGCTCTATCTTACCGCTCTCCCACTCGTTGCGCGGGGTGAGTGATACCAGAATAGGTGTAGCACCTTTTTCGCGTACGTCCTGAATAAACTTTTTCAGATACCAACCAAAGCTGTAAACCACCTCGTACGAACCATTCTGAAGGTGATATACATGACAGCTGTCCTTGCCTGTGGCGATGGCTGCACGATATTTGGGTGCATCGATGGCGCCCGTATCGTTATGACCAAACTGGATGAGCACGAAATCGCCGGGTTGCAAGCTGTTATACACCTGCTCCCAACGGCCCTCGTTCAGATAGGTACGACAGCTACGACCTGCCTTGGCGGCATTCACAATACTAATTTTGTTTTCATCAAACACCGTATTGGCCACGGCGCCCCAGCCCCACATGCCGTCCTTATCCTTATCGGCATTCTTCACGGTGCTGTCGCCAGTGATAAACACCACGGGCTTGTCATCGGTACGGTCCACCTGCCAGGTGTTCAGTTCCACGTTCTGCATCATCGCCTTCAGCGGGTTCAGCGCAGGGTTGCGGCTGGCCATCAGGCCCTCGGCAGCCGAACGGGCATTCATCATCGCACCAAAACGACTGGTATGAATCTTATCCAGGAAGAAGTGGTAATCGGTTTTCCAGGCACCATAGCTATCCAGCTTTCGGCCCGATATCTCGTTCAGGTCGATAAAGGGCACGCCCTCTTCGGCAGCCACCTGCATCAGCCATTGAGTGTGGGGTTTGCGCACGATCTTGCCGTTCTCGTCGTAGGCATTACGCGGGGTGAGCGACATCAGGATGGGGTTGCCGCCCTGCGCACGTACATCATTAATATACTTACGCATGTAGCCGCCGTAGGTATATACGGTTTCGTGTTCGCCCGTTTCCTTAATCACCACGTTCAGCGAATCGTCGCCCACGCCAGGGATACTGGCACGCGCGCGGCCCTCGTCGTAGGGTCCGTTATCGTTATGGCCGATACTGATAATCACCCAGTCGCCCGGACGGATGGCCTGCTTGATGGGCTGCCACAACTTGTTGTAGAAGGTACGACTACTCATACCGCCAAGTGCCTGATTCTCAACGGTTATCTTATCGGCATTAAAGTATTCGTGTGCATAGTAGCCCCAGCCCCACTGACCGTTGTTACCATTACCCAAGGTACCCGTACGCATGGTTGAGTTACCTATCAGAAACAGCACGGGATTGTTACCTTTTCTACTCGAACCGGGCACGGGGCGTGCCGTCATCGCCTTGGCTATACTGTCGGGCGTGTTGTCCACCACCCCATTCACATCCTTTGGTGCCTCGGCCACCTGTGCCTGCGCGCCCAGCGCGCAAGCCATCATGCATAGTGCAAACAGTCGTTTCATCTTACAACACATCATCAAACGGAGCAGCACTTACACACTTCAGGTTCTTCTCTAACTGTGCGGTTGAGCTGGCACCTACCAATACCGATGTCACACCCTTCTGGTGCAGCACCCATGCCAGGGCCATCTCGGCCAATGTCTCATCGCGACTGGTAGCTATCTCGTTATATCTCTTCAGCTTGGCCAGCAGCTCGGGTGTCAGCATCTCCTGCTTCAGGAACTTACCCTTCGACATACGGCTGTCGGCAGGCACACCATTCAGGTAGCGGTCGGTGAGCAATCCCTGCGCCAATGGCGAGAAAGCGATAAAGCCCACACCCTTCTCGGCACAGAAATCCAGAATGCCCGTTTCCATCGGCTTACGGTCCAGCATGCTCAGTCGGCCCTGATAAATCAGCAGGGGCACGTCGTGTGCCTTCAGGTACTCGTAACCAAACTTCAGCGGCTCCAAAGGCCAGTTCGAGATACCCACATAGAGCGCCTTACCCTGACGCACGATATCCACCAGCGCCTGCAGGGTTTCCTCGAGCGGGGTCTCGGGGTCGTAACGGTGACTGTAGAACAAATCCACGTAATCTATCTTCATGCGTTTCAGACTCTGGTCCAGGCTCGCCATCAGATATTTGCGACTGCCCCAGTTGCCATAAGGTCCAGGCCACATATCGTAACCTGCCTTGCTCGATATAAACAGTTCATCGCGATAAGGACGGAAGTCCTCATCCATCAGGCGTCCCATTGTTTCTTCGGCCGAGCCGTAAACAGGACCGTAGTTGTTAGCCAAGTCGAAATGGGTGATACCATGATCAAAGGCATAGTGCGTTATCTCACGACTGCGCTCATAGGGGTCAACACTACCAAAGTTATGCCAGAATCCTAAGCTCACCTTTGGCAGCAACACACCCGAGCGTCCGCAACGCTCAAACTCCATCCCATTATCGTAGCGGTTCTTATCCGCAAAGTAATTTTCCTTCATAGATAGTTAATGTTTTAGTAATTTTGCTGCAAAGATAGCGAATTTTGGCTATACCTAATAAGAATATCGTTCATTTTTGTACAAATTTGTATCTTTTCGGATAGTTTTCGAACTATACTACCATGTTTATATCTAAATTTGCAGCAGGATTATCACTCATACGAAGGAATATGAAGAGAATTATCATAACATTATGCCTACTAACGGTCATAACGACCATAGAAGCCCAGCGTAAATATGAGTTGGGCGAGCCCCATCAGGTGACATGGTTCGACGGACAACATCCGATAACGTATCAGATACCCAAGAAGGTAGAACCCGTGGTGAAGACAGCCCTCGATATGTGGATGGGCGACATGCAACAAGTAACGGGCATGCGCCCTCAGGCTTCGGCAAGCGGAATCATTAAAGTTTCCCATAACGCTTCGTTACCTCATGACGGTTTTCGAATTCAGGTAAAGAAAGGAAGGATTCTGATTGAAGGCGGTAATGGTCGTGGCATGGCCTATGGTCTGCTGGAGCTATCTCGTCTGGCAGGTGTATCACCTTGGGTATGGTGGGGCGACGTAGTGCCTGAGCAGAAGAATCATCTGGCTCTAAGTGATGATTTCAAAACAGAGCAACAGCCCAGCGTAGCCTATCGCGGTATATTCTTGAACGACGAGGACTGGAGTCTGCGCCCTTGGAGCCACAAAACCTATGAGCCATCAGAAAAAAAGCAGATCGGCCCGAAAACCTATCGGAAAATATTCGAACTGATGCTACGCCTGCGCGCCAACACCATCTGGCCAGCTATGCATCCTGGCACCATAGCCTTTTTCAATATTCCAGGCGCTAAAGCCATAGCCGATTCGTGCGGCATCGTGATTGGAACTTCGCATTGTGAGCCACTGTTACGCAATAATGTTGATGAGTGGAATACAACCGAGCGTGGCGCCTTTAACTATCGCACCAATCGGCAACAAGTGCACCAATATTGGACAGAGCGCCTACAAGAGGTTAAAAAGTCGAAAGACAATATGTTCACCATTGGTATGCGCGGCATACACGACAGCTCGATGGAAGGCTACAAAACCGAAGAAGAGAAATTCGAAGCCCTGCAGCAGGTTATCAACGACCAGCAGGAACTACTACGCAAACATATTGGCGACCCATCAAAACTCATGCAGGTATTCGTACCTTATAAAGAAGTATTACAGCTATACGAGAAGGGATTGCAAGTACCCGATAATGTGACGCTAATGTGGTGCGACGATAACTATGGCTACATGACGCGCCTGTCGGATGCCAACGAGCAGCAGCGCCCAGGCGGTGCAGGTGTGTATTACCACCTGAGCTATTGGGGCCGCCCTCACGATTACCTGTGGCTAACCACTACGCAGCCAGGGCTCATCTATCACGAAATGTGCGAAGCCTACCATCACAACGTACGCATACTTTGGATAGCCAACGTACACGATCCGAAGGTGGCTGCCTACGATTTGGAGTTGTTTCTCGATCTGGCCTGGAACATCAACTGTGTTGAAGGTCATACACTCACCAAACATCTGGAGTCTTGGCTATGCCGACAGTTTGGTCAAGAAGCCGGAAAGCGCCTCCTACCCGTGATGCACGAGTTTTACCGCCTTTGTGGTGAGCGCCGACCTGAGTTTATGGGCTACACACAAGTGGAACTCGACAAGAAGAAATACCCTCGCGGACTCTCTACTGTTGGCGATATTCCCCTTTCAGCTATCGAGGCAGCCCAGCGTCTGTCAGCATTCCAACACCTCAAGGCCGAAATTATGGCCATTCGTATGCTCGTTCGTTCTGAATTAAACGATGCATTCTTTGCAGCTATCGAGTATCCTGTATCTGCAGCCGCAGCTATGAGCACCAAGATTCTAAGTGATTCCATAGAAAGCCATCGCGCTTACGAAGAGATACAAGCACTTACCAAGCGATACAACGATATGAACGGTGGCAAGTGGCGCCATCTGATGGATGCCGCCCCACGCAAACTGCCGGTATTTGATAACGTACATGCCCAACTTACTGGTGCCGACCAACCTTGCATCATGATGCTTAAAGCCGCTGATTACCAATCAGCCTCCAATGGCACACGCATCATCCAGATGTTAGGGCATACTATGAATGCAGTAGCCATGCCAAAGGATGGGCATATGACATACGACATTATGATTGAAGATGAGGGAGATTACATATTGCAAACAGCCCTCATCCCTACCCAACCAAACGATGATGGCGACTTGCGATTCTGCGTAAGCGTTGATGATAGACAATCTGTGGTCTATTCATTCAAAGAGCCTTTCCGTTCTGAACGATGGAAGCAGAATGTTTTGAGCGGACAAGCTGTACGCAATACGAAAGTACATCTGCATCAAGGGCATCACACCATTACGTTGCGTGCCCTCGATAACCATATTGTTTTCGATCAACTACGTATATTCAAATCATTCTAACTTATGATAAAAAAGGAAACGATACTATTTCTATTGATGATAGCAGGTCTGACTTAAAGGAATATACCAACAAGCAGCTTACTCATACGCCACCACAGATTGGATGCTACTACCTTCTGGACCAAGCTGCAGAACTAGCGCTTTGTTGAGTTAGCTTTCGAGGGTCATCGTTTCTGGGATGTACGCCGTTGGAAAGAGGCCGCAACAGAGCAGAACAAGCTTTTTTTACGTATTGACTTGCACTCATGGCTGTTCGAAACATTTTTCCATGTCTATGAAACAAAAACCTATGGTAGTTCCAGGAATTTTGTTTAATTTTGCAGCAAAATGATACGATATGAGACAAATATTACTATCTTTGCTACTAATCGTCATGCCATTGATGGCGCATGGACAGGCAGGCCAATTCTTCCCGTCAGAACGTTTTTCAAGCGGTCTGATTAACGATGTGTGCCAGGACAAATATGGCTACATCTGGATTGCGACCGAGAACGGACTCAACAAGTTCGACGGCTATCGGTTCACCACCTATCTGTCGCTTCCCGACGATTCTACCACATTGAGCAGTAATATCGTTACCAGACTCTATTGCGACAAAAAGGGGCAGCTCTGGGTGGGGACAAGAACCGGCCTCTCGCGTTACGACTACGCCAGCAATCGTTTCATCCAATACACATTTCCTACGCCAAACAAACCACGCATCATATCCGTCCTTGAACGTAAGAACGGCGAATTTCTGTTTGGCACATCAGGAATGGGACTTTATGATCTGAAAGACAACACCCTGCACAAAGTGCCGGATGGGCATACCACCCAAAGTGGCAACTGGTATTTCAATCAGATGATGGAAGATAGTCACGGCCGTTTCTGGAAGTGTGGCTATGGCGAAGAAATCACGATGAAGGATCAGCATCAAGTACATCAGTTCTTTGTCCAACAAGGCATTGTGGTCAAGATGGTGGAGATCAATGGCGACATTCTCGTTATTTGTCAGCATGGCATCAATCGCTATCACCAAGGCAAAATGACTAAGGCTGATATCGACCTCACAGCCCTTGGAGGCGACAATGTGGGTATCAGTAGTGCATTCCAAAGTAGGAATGGCAACATATATATTGGTACGCGAGGCGACGGTCTGTTCATACTGAAGAAAGGCAGTAAGAAGCTGGAGCGCGTTGAATGCCAACTAAACGGTTTGGATCTGAACACGGCCAAGATCTGGTGTATCTACGAAGACCGCATTGGCAACATTTGGTTAGGCTGCCAGTCAAAAGGTCTGGTCATGATACCTCGCATCCAGCCCCAGTTCTCGTCATGGAGTTTTTCGTCGCAAGGCTATCGCATCAGTTCCACCATTACCTCCATCTGCAAAGGCGATCAGGACATGGTTTGGGCTGTTGTACAAGGCAACGGCGTGTACGGATTCGACAAGCGTGGGCATATTGTGTCACACCCTGCCTCACCGCCATCGGCCGAGTTAATCTACCGCGACCGAAAGAAACGCTACTGGATAGGCACCGACAAAGCGCTTTATTCGTACGACCCGCTGACAGGCAGATCGCAATATCAGGCATCCTTTGTTTGCGACAAGCTGAACGACATGACGGATTTAGGCGATGGGCGATTGTTTATTTCCCTATACTCGCGTGGTTTCTGTATTTACAACCCAGAAGACCACTCCGTACGCAAATTTCTGGCCACAGATTACGACGCTGTACGAGGACAACTTCATAACAACTGGATTATGGCGATGATGCCCGACAGGAATGGCTATATCTGGATGGCCACATCTGCTGGTATCTCATGCTACGCCCCACAAGACGACAATTTCCATCCTTACGGTTGGAATAGTCTACTTGAAGGCACCATGTGCTATTCGCTTTGTGAGACCCAAAACGGCGATATACTCATCGGCACCGACCAGGGGCTTTTCACCTACCATCTTGGCGACCAGCAAGTATCCCGATTCGGTTATGGCGAGGGTCTGTCCAACAAAGTAGTGGGTTATATTGTAAAAGCCAACAATGGCGACATCTGGTGCGCCACCTCAATGGGTATCTGGCAGTTCGATCAACAAAGAAAGAACTTCATTGGCCATGTTATCGGTAACGGACTTACCACCAAGGAATACATTAACTGCGTTGGCATGCATACCAGCGACGACATGATATACTTTGCCAACAACGACGGTTTAACGGTGTTCAACTCCACACGTGCAACCGGCTGCCACAAAGATCTGCCCCCCATCAAGCTAACAGGTTTCTTCGTTGCAGGCAACCCCATGACCAACGGCCCCGTGATTGAAACCGACGCCTATCAGGTATCGTATCTTGACAACAGCATTACACTCGAGTTCTCGCTGCTTGATTTCGTAAGTCCCTACAATATTATTTACGAATATCAAATCAACGGTTCGAAATGGATACAGAAAGCCGAGGGCGAGAACAGTATCCAGCTAAACCATCTGCAGCCAGGCATATACAAGATTGAGGTAAGAGCCCTCTCAGCGGGTGTTTACTCTGAGATAAAAACCATAACGGTTAAGGTAACCCCTCCCTGGTATCAGTCAACCTGGGCCCATATCTTCTATCTGTTAGTTGGTGTGTTATTATTGGTAGCCCTGGTGTTGAGCCTTCGCCGCAAGGCCCATCAGCGAATGGACGAGGAGAAGATGAAGTTCCTGATGAATGCCACTCACGACATCCGCTCGCCGCTCACACTGATTATGGGTCCTCTGGCCAAGTTAAAAAGCATTGCCACAAACAGCGAAGAGCAGGTTTATATCGACACGATCGACCGTAATGCCCAGCGCCTGATGGTACTGGTGAACCAGATTCTGGACGAGCGACGTATCGACAAGAACCAGATGCAGCTGCACTGCAGGGAGACTAATCTCGTGGAGTTTATCAGCGGCATCTGTAAGCTATACCAATACAACGCCAACCAGCGTAACATCACCTTCCTGTTCGAACACGAGAAAAACCATGTATTGGCATGGGTAGATCGCATCAACTTCGACAAGGTTATCTCTAACCTACTCTCAAACGCCTTCAAATACACCTTCGACGGCGGCGAGGTAAAAGTGGTTCTGCGCGAAACGGAGAAAGAAATCGAGATACAGGTGATCGACTCTGGTGTGGGCATCAAAGAAGAAGAGGCCGAAAGACTGTTCGACCGCTTCTATCAGGGACGTAATGCCGACGACCTTGGCATGCAGGGCACAGGAATTGGACTGAATCTCAGTCGCTCCATCACCCAAATGCACGGCGGCAAGATAAAAGCCACCAATCGTAAGGATGGCGAGCGAGGTGCCTGCTTCACGGTAACCATTCCAAAGGGATATGGCCATCTGAAACCTGAACAGATTATCACCGACGCCCCTGCCCGCGAGATTCTGTCTAGAGGTGCAAGCGCCCGACAAGCATTCCACCAGTTCCATATCCTTGTGGTTGACGACGATCAGGAGATTGCCGACTACATCAACAACGAACTGGGCAACCACTACAAATTCGACCATGCCCCGAATGGAAAAGAGGCGCTTAAAATCCTTCTCACCCAACAGTACGACCTGGTTATCAGCGATGTGATGATGCCCGAGATGGACGGACTCACCTTACTGAAACGTATCAAAGATAATCCTCAGATTTCGCAGATTCCAGTAATCATGCTCACCTCGAAAGCCGAAGTAGAGCACAAGCTCGAAGGTCTGAAGTCGGGTGCCGACGCCTATATTGCCAAGCCGTTCAGTATGGAGGAGCTTCATATCCAGATTGACAATCTGATTGACAACGTCCGCCGCCTGCGTGGTAAATTCAGCGGAGCCATGCAACAGGAGGAGCGCGTGGAGAAAATTCAGGTTAAAGGCAACGACGATGCGCTGATGGAACGTGTGATGCACTCAATCAATGCCAACCTGTCGGATCCCGAATTCAATATCGACACGCTGGCTGCCGACGTGGGTATCAGTCGTGCACAACTGCATCGCAAGATGAAGGAGATTACCGGCATCTCCAGTGGTAAGTTCCTGCGCAACCTGCGCATGGAGCAAGCCGCCCGCCTGCTGCGCGAAAGCAAGGTAAACGTTTCACAGGTTGCCTTCAAGGTAGGTTATGCCGATCAGGCCCATTTCTCGACCGCATTTAAGACACATTTCGGCATGTCGCCCTCGGAATACATCGAGACACATAAGGAGTAGCATCCTGCAAGAACAGGGACATTTGTATCGGTATTTTGCGATTTTGTTGCAAAATACCGATATATTATATATTGCACAATAATCGCAGGGCTATGCAACAAATTCCTTGCAACAAAAACATATTTTTGCCTTACCTTTGCGGCAGATTTACCCAAATTTACTAATAATTAAAATCATTTGTGTATGAAAGAAAAAACAATGAGAAGAATCTTAATGATGCTCACGCTGCTGGCAGCTCCTATGCTGCTTTCGGCCCAAAGCATCATTAAAGGTGTTGTGAAAGACGATGCGGGCGAGCCCGTTATCGGTGCCACTGTAAGAGAAGTTGGTACATCGAATGGTACCGTGACCGACTTCGACGGAAAATTTGAACTGAAAAACATCACAAAAGGTGAGATTCAGATTTCTTTTGTAGGCTTTCTTACTCAGAAAGTATCGGTAAAAGGCAAGAGCTTTTTGGAGATTAAGATGGAGAACGACCAGAAGCTGCTCGACGAGGTTGTTGTAGTAGGTTATGGTACCATGCGAAAGAGCGATGTTACCGGTGCAGTGAGCCGTGCCAACATCCAGGCCTTCGAAAAGAGTCCTAACACTAACCTTCTGCAGTCGTTACAGGGAACAGTACCTGGCTTGAATGTAGGTCAGGCCAGTTCTGCCGGTTCAAGTCCCGAGCTTTCTATCCGTGGTGCCAATACCATCTCGGGTAACACCAGCGTACTGATCATCCTCGATGGTATCATCTTCACAGGTAATCTGTCGAGCATCAACCCTGCCGATATCGAAAGCGTAGACGTACTGAAGGACGCTTCGGCTACAGCCGTTTACGGTGCACAGGCAGCCAATGGTGTACTGCTCATCACCAGTAAGAAGGGTGCCAAGGGCAAGGCCAAGGTATCGTTCTCGAGCAGTTACAGCTTCCAGACACCTACCAAAAAGATGCACACCATGAACCGCAGCGAAATGCTGAACTTCGACAATGAGTGTTTGTGGCAGTACTCTAAGACGGCAGAGTCGGGCTACACCCAGCAGAATCCCAACTTCAAGCTCTCTGAGCGCATGCCGGATGCCTGGATGACCGACGACCAGGGCAACATTGTTCCTGGCGACTACGATTGGTGGAGCGACTTTACCCGCAATGGTTCTATCTGGGAGAACAAGATGAATATTTCGGGTGGTAGCGATGCCATGTCGTACCTGATCTCACTGGGTAATACCAAGCAGAAGAACTATCTGCTTAACGACGACTACAGCCGTAACTCAATCCGCGTTAACTTAGACATCCAGCCAGTAAAATGGCTGAAGGCAGGTGTACAGGCATTCGGTTCGTTCGAGAACCGCGATGGCCAGGAAACCTATCTGCCATTCCTCATCGAGTGCAGCCCACTTACCAAGCCTTACGATGAGAACGGCGATATGATTCACTATCCCGCTCACGATGCCCGCGAGAATCCATACCATGGCTCGCTGGTTGACGACTACGATCGTTCTAACTCATTCTTTGCCAACCTCTACACCGAGGTGCAGCTGCCTCTGAAGGGCCTCACCTATCGCCTTAACTTCGGTAACAACTACCGCATTGGCGAGCATAACTATGCCAGCGAGTTTGCCGAGAACAACAATGGTCAGGCTTACAAGCACCACACTACCTATTATGATTATACGCTTGATAACATTCTGAATTATATGAACGACTTTGGCAAGCACAGTGTTGGTGCCACATTGGTTTACGGTGCTTCACGCCGCAAGTACAGCTACACTGGTGCCGATGCCAAGCTGTTCCCACGTATGACGCTGGGTTACAACTCACTGGAGCTGGCTTCTACTCAGAATACAAATTCGGATGCCTGGCTGGAGACATTGCTCTACCAGATGGCTCGCGTAAACTACTCTTACGACGGCCGTTATCTGCTGACCGCCACCGTACGTCGTGATGGTTACTCAGGCTTCTCGGCCAACAACAAGAGTGCCGTATTCCCATCAGTAGCTCTGGGTTGGGTTCTCACCAACGAGGAGTGGTTCAAGGTGCCACAGCTGGATTACCTGAAACTGCGCGCCGGTTGGGGTATGAGCGGAAACCAGACCTCACGCTACTCTTCACTGGCCCGTGTTAACTCTTCTATCGGCTACATCTTTGGCGATGGCGTTAGCGGATCTATGCGCCAGGAGCTGGCTTCGATGGAGAATGCCAACCTGAAATGGGAGAAGACTGCAGGTTTCAACTTTGGTATCGACTTTGCCCTGCTGAACAACCGCATTTCGGGTAATATCGAGTACTACACCACCAAGACCAAGGATCTGCTCTATGCTGTACAGATTCCTTCAATCACCGGTTTCACATCTATCATGTCGAATGTAGGTGAGATTCAGAACAACGGTTTCGAGATTACCATCAACTCTCGCAACATTGTGACCAAGGACTTTGAGTGGACATCAATGTTCAACCTCTCAACCAACAGCAACAAAATCAACAAGCTGGCAGGTCTTGACACCAACGGCGACGGTAAGGAAGACGACCTCACCTCATCATCACTGTTCATCGGCGAGTCGCTCTCGGCTATCTACGACTACACCATCGATGGCATCTGGCAGGTAGGCGACAATATCCCCGAGGGCTATCACCCAGGTAACTACCGCATTGTAGATATCAACGATGATGGCGAGATTAACGAGAAGGACCGCAGCATCATCGGTAAGACCGATCCATCGGTACGCATGGGCTTGCTCAACTCGTTCAAGTACAAGGACCTTACACTGAGCTTCTTCCTCAACGCCGTTCTGGGTGGCAGCAAGAGCTTTATGGGTAAGAACTCGTTTGCCGAGCTCGTCAACGATAACACGCTGCGTCACAACCGCTTGACCCAACAGGTGGACAATTTCTGGACACCAAGCAATCCTGGTGGTATCTACGCGCTCTACAATGCCAACCCTGCCATCAATCCTTATCGCTACGAGAACCGCTCGTTCTTGCGCCTGCAGGATATCACCCTCTCTTACGACCTGCCCAAGCAGTGGATGCGCACCATCGGTATCGACGGCATCAATGTTTACATGAGCTGCAAGAACCTGCTCACCATCACCGGCTGGCATGGTTGGGATCCCGAGCCTAACATGACCTATCAGGACATCAACGGCCAGAACCGTACAACCGGTAGCTGCTACGACAACCGTCCGGTTATGAAGAGTGTGACATTTGGTCTCAATATCAATCTTTAATTGCCATTACACATGAAAAAGATATTATTATTCACAGTTATCTCAGCTTTGACGCTGACAGGATGCAACGAAGACAAGTTCCTGGAGGAGAAAGCCCTTGACTTTAATTCGGCATCCAACTCATACAATACGAAAGCAGACTTTGATGCTGCTACCACCGAACTCTATTACCTTACACGTGAGGAGTTCTACACCACATACGACCGCACCACCGACCTTTCGAAGTTTGCAGATATGTGGATTACTGCCGACCCGCTCAAGTCGAACATAACTGCCGACCTCTCTCCCTCGGGCGCCATTGCCAAGTTCTACTGGGACGAGAACTACAAACTGATTGCCCAGGCCAACACCGTTATCAGCCGTGTGCCTAACGCAACCGCTCTGACCGACGATCAGAAGAAAGAGTTCGAAGCCAAAGGCCGTTTCTTCCGCGCATTAGGTTATCGCACGCTGGTTCTGCTCTATGGCAATGTGCCCCTACAGATTGAGGAGGTAACAGCCCCCAAGACCGATTTTACACGCGAGTCGAAAGACAAGGTATGGGCTCAGGTGATCGAAGACCTGGAGTATGCCGCAGCCAATCTGCCCGAGATCAACGCCGTAAAGGATGGTGAGATCAGCAAACCAGCCGCCAACATGCTGCTGGCCGAGGCCTACCTGGCAACAGGCGCTAACGACAAGGCTGTGAATGCCGCTTCGGCTGTTATCAACAACACCAACCTGGCCCTGATGACCCAGCGTTTCGGTTCGCAGGCCAAGGAGGATGGCGACGTGTTCTACGATCTGTTCCGCCCCAACAATCAGAACCGTTCGGCAGGTAATACCGAGGGTATCTGGGTGATTCAGTTCGAGACCAACGTTGATGGTGGTGGTAACAACACCAGTCATTTCTTCTGGAATCCCGGTAGCTTCTGGGGCGAGCGTTTCTTTGCTCCTCAGGTCGACAAGTTCCAGCTCATTGCCCCCGACGGCACCAACGTGCAGCTGTTCAACTGGCCTATCGGCGATATGACCGGTGGCCGTGGTATCGGTACACACTATGCTGTAGATCATCTGTATAACGGCATCTGGGCCGACGACTTCAACGATATGCGTAACTCAGAGTTCAACTGGCCTCGCCGTTTCAAGATTCATCGCACCAACGTGCTGGCCGACCGTCCTGAGCTGGCAGCTGCCATGCCTGATGGCTATTTCGACCTTGAGCACACCGTACTGCCCGCTGGCTACTCGATGACCACAGGTTTCGACGGCGGTGTAAATGCCACCAACCAGCTGCCTAACCGCTTTATGTGCGGCTACTCTACCAAGATGACCACACCATTCCACTATCCCGATGCCCAGTATCAGGACAAGGCCACCTACCAGCTGGCAGGAACCGGTGGTAAGACTTTCACCGATCAGTATTTCTTCCGTCTGGCCGAAGCCTATCTGCTGCGTGCCGAGGCATATGTAAATCTGGGTAAGAAGGCCGAGGCTGCAGCCGACATCAACGTGCTGCGCACCCGTGCCAAGGCCAAGGCTGTAACTGCCGACCAGATGGACATCGACTTCATTCTGGATGAGCGCCTCCGCGAGCTGGTTTGCGAGGAGAAGCGCCGCCTCACCCTGTCGCGTGTAGGCAAGCTGGCCGAGCGCATCAAGAAGTACAATCCTTACTTCAACGCAGCCAACAGCGCCGACAAGAAGGATTACGATGCCCACTTCGACCTGTTCCCCATCCCACTGTCGGCCATCCAAGCCAACAAGGACGCTGTACTCGAACAGAATCCTGGCTATTAATTTGAATAATTAATATAATTAGTTAGTAATTGATAAAAAAAGCCTAGGCTTGTGAAAGTCTGGGCTTTACTTTTAATTTTTTTCTATCTTTGCACTCAAATACTAGATTTGTTATGAAAAGATTTTTATGGTTATTACTACTTGTTCCGCTCTGCATACAAGGCAGAACATTCAAAGTTGCAAACGCAACTGTAAGTTACGACAAGACTGAATCACCACAGGTAATACGTGCCATCGGCGACCTGAAGCACGATATAGCCATGGTTACAGGTTCTGCCGGTAGCGGAGCGTCGCAAATCATCGTAGGCACCTATGGCAGTAAGACCATCAAGCAGCTTATTGCCAAGGGCGTACTGAAGGATAAGGACCTGAGAGGCAGATGGGAAAGCTACGTTATCAGCATCACAAACGAGAAACAGCCGCGCCTGGTGATAGCAGGCAGCGATAAGCGTGGCACCATCTACGGCATCTACGACGTGTCGCAACGCATCGGCGTATCGCCCTGGTACTGGTGGGCCGATGTGCCTGTAGCCCAGAACCCCGATGCTGCCGTAGAATGCGATTACTATGCCTCGGGCGAGCCTTCGGTGAAATACCGTGGTATCTTTATTAACGACGAAGACTGGGGCCTGAAGCCCTGGGCCGCCAAAACTTTCGAGAAGGAGCTGGGCGATATAGGTCCCAAGACCTATGCCAAGGTTTGCGAGCTGCTGCTGCGCCTCAAGGCCAACATGCTGGCCCCGGCCATGCACTCATGCACGGGTGCCTTCTACAGCCATCCCGAGAGTCAGCAGGTGGCCGATGCCTACGGCATTATGATCACCACCAGCCACTGCGAGCCCCTGCTGTTCAACAACGCCGCGGAATCGGAGTGGAACAAGCAGCGCGATGGCGAGTGGAACTACGAAACCAACAGTGCCACTATCCTGAAGAAACTCGACGACCGCATTCGCGATACCAAGGCCTTCGACAACATCTACACCATGGGCTTGCGCGGATTGCACGACGAGGCGATGAAAGGCAGTACCAATCCCAAGGATCGCGCCCGCACGCTCGAGCAGGTGTTTGCCAAGCAGCGCGAGATTCTCGAGAAATATAAGGAAAAGAAAGCCACACAGCTACCGCAGATATTCGTGCCCTACAAGGAAACGCTCGACATCTACGATGCCGGACTGCGCGTACCCGACGACATCACCCTGGTATGGCCCGACGACAACTACGGCTATATGAAACGCGTGAGCAACAGCCGCGAACAGCAGCGCAGCGGTGGCAGCGGCGTGTACTACCACCTGAGCTACTGTGGCGTGCCCCACGACAATCTGTGGATTTTCTCAACAGCCCCCATGCTGATGTACGAGGAGCTGCTGAAGGCCTATACCGCTGGTGCCGACCGCTACTGGCTGCTGAACGTGGGCGATATCAAGCCCATGGAGATCGAGACACAGATGTTTATGGACATGGCCTACAACTTCAAGCAGTTCAGCTACGCAAACGCCAACGCCTATCAGGCCGAGTGGCTGGCCAAAGTGTTCGGCCAGCAGCATCAGGAGGCGTTCCAGTACATCCTCGACAACTACTACCGCCTGGCGTGGGACCGCAAGCCTGAGTTTATGGGCTATGAGATGGAATGGGACACCCCCGAGTATGCCCGACTCTACGATACCGACTTCAGTTTCGAAACCGGTACAGCCCAGAAACGATTGGTCGACTATCAGAACATCTGCTTTGCCTACGATGCCATCGAGCAGGCGCTCGCACCCGAGCAACGCCCTGCCCTGTTCGAGATGCTGGGCTATGCCGTACATTCGGCCTACCAGATGAACCGTAAGTTCCTGTACGCACAGGCCAACCACGAAACAGGCAACGTGCTGTATGCCGAGCAATGCAGGGATGCCAACCGCCAGATAAACCTGCTGTTGGAGCGCTACAACACACAATTAGGCGGCAAGTGGAACCAGATGATGTCGGAGGTTACACCTGGCTATACCGCACTCTACCATCAGATGCCCACACTTACCAACCGCCCAACCACGGCCTATCGCCTGCCCGACAACCAGCGCCATCCCGAGTTCGAGCATCAAATCAACTTGGGCGGTCTCGATGTCAAAGCACCCTTCAGGTTGCTCACCGGTATGGGTACCGACTGGCAGGTGCTGCAGATGGGACAGCCGCTCGACCAGAAAGCATCGGGCAGCATCAATATCCCTATCCCATCGCTGCCAGCCAGTGCCGACTCCATCCAGCTGTGCATCTCGGTGGTACCCATGTGGCCCGTTTCTACCGATCGCAGCAACCGTTTGGCCGTGAGCATCGACCAAGGTAAGGCCGCCACCTTAGAGAATAAATTCAAGGAATGGGGGCGCGAATGGAAGATACAGATTCTTGAGAACCGCAAGGATTTCGTACTTACGTTGCCGCTTGACAAGGCCCGAGGGCAGCATGTCATCACGCTCTCGATAGTAGATCCAGGACAGATAGTACAAAAAATCACCTATCAACCTGTGCTGAAACAGTAAAAAATAACAGAGGCTTGCAATCGCTGCAGGCCTCTGCCGAATTTATTTACATTATTCTCTTCTAAAAAAATGAATGCTTTTTAGAATGGGATCTTGTATCCCAGAGTCAGCATAATCACGCTGTTCTTGTTGCTGCTGGGAGTGTACTCCTTCTTACCTACATTAGTAAGACCGAGGTTGTAGCGAGCGTCGATGACAAAGTCGCTAAACTCGTACGAAGCTCCCAGAGGAATTGAGAAATCAGTCTTGTTGCAGAGCTCCTTAAAGTCAAGACCTTCAGCCTTGGCCTTGGTCAGGAAACCAACCTGTACACCAGCCTTGAGGGCCAAACCGGGAGCTACATAAACGTTGGCCAGAACAGGCACGTTGATATACTCCAGATTGTTTTTCGTGCCGTCGGCCTTAGCACCCTGCTGGGTGTAGAGCAGACCGGCTGTCAGTCCGAAGTTATCGGTGCACATATAACCCACCTCGGCACCGGCCACCAGACCAAACTTCATGTCGTTGTCGTTGTTAGTCACAGTAGCCAGTGTAGCACCTACCATAGGCTTCAAGTATGCCTTACCAGCCACCTGGGCGTTAACAGTAACAGCTGCAATCATCATAGCAGCAATCATCATAAGCTTTTTCATAATCTTTCCTTGTTTGTTAATAAATAATATTGTTAATAGGATTGTTTCATCACCTTTTTAAGTTTCGTTTGCAAATTTAGACATTTCTTCGACACAATTGAACAATATTTGTGTTAATAAATATTAATCACCCCAAAATTCTTATATTTATGTCAAAAACTTTGTATATTTGCAGCATTATTACTAACGATGGAACAATGACGAGAAACAATCTTTTGACACTATTACTGGGTATTTTTATCATTTTAACAGGCTGTACGAAAGACGGCGATACGATATACCAGATAAATCCTGACGAGGAGAAGCCAAGCACGGCGCCGCTCGTGACGGTGATCTACGGGCCAAACAGTCTGGGCGACCGCTCGTATTGCGACAAGATATACAGGGGTATTGAGGCTTCGGCCAACAAACACGGCATCAGAACCCTGCAGTTGATGCCTGAGAGCATGGAGCAGGGCCTGGCCTATCTCGAGATGATGTTCCAGCAGATGGAGAATGCGAAGGACAGCGTGCGCCGATTGTTTATCACGCCCAGTCCAGTTTACGATGCCTATATCCGTGCCAATAACAAGCGCTTGGAGAACAACCCTAATGCCGACCTGCTGTATATGGAGACCACTACACCCCTTGAGGGCAAGGGCTCCACGCTCTACATCGACTATTATGGTGCGATGTATATGGCAGGATGCTTCAGCAAATATACGTTCAATTTTGATCTGTTGCTTTTGATACTGGCCAATCCTTACACGCAATCGGTGGTAGAGGCTGGAGAGGGCTTTGTGGATGGTTATAACGATACTACCGATTCTAAATGGGAAAAAATACTCAAGATAAAGTATTTGAGCGACGAACCCGGTGGCGGATTCCAACTGGCTGACACCACTGCACTGCGCATATACCAAGAGGCTGCTAACGAAGATGAAGATATTTGTGTGGTGCCCGTCTGCGGCGGTGCCATGAATGCCTTCTACCGCATCCTACCTCTTTTAAGTAAATATATATGCATTGATGATTATATCTCCCTGAATGGTCCATTTAACTACGCTAACGTCATCAAGCATATAGACAGGGTGCTGGACGACTATATAGAGAAATGGTTAAACGCCACGATGCCCAAACACCAGACGTTTGGACTGGCTGATGGTGGCACGGAGTTCAATTTTGGCGAAGATTTCGGTTTCATAGATCGAGTAGTGGACAGTGTGCGCCAAGTAGCCATCAGAAAGGAGGGGGAACGGTATGAAAAGAAGTAAGAAGATATTATCATGGCTGCTGGCTGCAGCCATCATCATACCAACAGGCTGTAAGACCGAGGATGATGTAATCGTATATAAGGACTCGCGGCGATGGGTGGAGAAGACGGTGGCTGTGGTGGCGCCGTTGAACGATCCCATCATGAAGGCCCGTCTGGAGCGCACGGCTGAGTGGATGCTCAGCAGTCTGCACAACGCCCAGTTGCACGACACGCTCTGCATCGACCTCAAACTGGAGTGGTACGATGAATACGGCAACGACCTGAAAGCGTTAGGCGAACGGTTGGCTAACCGCGATGACCTGATGGCCGTGATAGGCCCCTTCGACAGCGACAACGTGGACATTCTGGCTCCCTACTGCCAGCAGACCTTGAAGCCGCTCATCCTGCCCACTGCCACCTGCGAAACCGTGATACGCCGCTTTGCCATTACCAGCACGGGCGATGGGCAGCAGCCCTTCCTGTGGTCGCTCACTGAGACCGATGTGTCGCTCTCGGAGGTGATGTTGAGTATGTATGCAGCCAACATCCAAAGGGGCAAAATGTATGCTAAGTTTTCTGATTATTCCGCACTGTTCACGCCCGACGGCAAATTCGGTCAGACATTCTTTGAATGGGGACCTTTCTCGGCTACCGAACTGGGCATAGGCTTCAAGTATAACGAGCAATATTCCAGCCCGGACATGCTCATACAGAAAATGAAAGCGTATTACGATGATATCAGCGAAACGTTCGGCCTCTTGACTATACCTGCCTTTGTGGTTTTGGAGAAACCAGAGCCTCTTCCACAGATCAGGAGAATCCAAGCTCAACGTTGGGGGGGGATGGATATTATCGAAGAAATAAAGGAGTGGGAAGCTGATGGCGAGGATATCTTCGAATACAGCAAATCTTCTCTGTATAAATTAACAAACATGTTCTCACCCGTCTATTTTGTATTATCGAATCTTACTGATGAAGCGATAGCGGCATTCGATATTTACGACAGGACCATTATAGAACTCTATGAGGGCTTCTCGCCCTATGCCGACCCGATGACAGGCTTTGAGATGAGCTACGAGGCGCGCTACAAGACGAAGCCTACCTTTGCCGAGTGTAAATTCTACGATGCCCTGCTGCTCTCGGCCTTTGCCGCCAACTATATGGAGCACCATCAGGAGGTGGATAACCTCAACGACGCCATCATCGCCATCACCACCACCGACAACTTCCTGTCGGGCTATGCGTGGAGCGAAACGGGTATGGAACTATACCTTGCAGCCTTGGAGCAGGGACAACTGATTGGCTTTAAGGGTGCTTCAGGGCCTGTGCAGTTCGACAAGGAGTGCTACACCGCAGCCCTCAACACCACCTATGTGAACTGGATAATTAGAAACGGGCATGTGTATCACTCGGGCTATTACAGCCGAACAGGCAATGCTCAGACGGCGAAGACGCTGGCCTCGTGGAACTGGCTGGTGGAAAATGCCGAGGAGAAGTTCGACAGTACCTACGGCAAGAACGTGAACCCCATCAACTATCCCGCGCTTACCGACCAGTATGCCGTGCTTGTGCAGGGCAGTAATGGCTGGTTGGACTATCGCCACGAGGCCGATGTGCTGAACATTTACCAGATGCTGAAGGCTGGCGGCTACGACGACGACCATATCATACTGGTGAGTGCCGACGATGTAGCTAATGCCTCGGAGAATACCGACCGCGGTGCCGTGCGTACCGATCCTAATGGGGGCAATCTGCGCGAGGGCGCTGTGATAGACTATAAGAATGCCGACCTGACACCGGCCGACATCGTGAATATTCTGAAGGGCAACAAGACCGACCGCACGCCTGTGGTACTGCCTAATGACGAGGGGCAGAACGTGTTCTTCTTCTGGAGCGGCCACGGGCGCAGCAAGGCCACCAACGGTGTGAACGAGATGGCGTGGCGCGACGAGACGGCAGGCAACGGCATGACAGCAGACCTGCTGAGCCAGACACTGCAACAGATGGCCGACCAGAAGCAGTTCCGACAGATGCTTGTCTGCCTGGAGCCCTGCTACTCGGCCAATATGGGCAAGGCCCTTGAGGGCATCCCCGGCGTACTGGCCATCTGCTCGGCAGGTGCCTACGAGCAGTCGTTTGCCGACTCGTGGAGCAACGACCTGGGCATCTGGATGTGCGACCGCTTCAGCCGCAACCTCGTGGGCCATGCCTCGGCCAACCCCAACGGCACCTACCGCGACCTCTACCTCTACTGCGCCCAGCACACGCTCGGCTCGCATGTGGGCATCTACAACTACACCAACTTCGGCAACCTCTACACTACGAGCCCGAAGGATTTTTTTGTAAAACGTAAATAATGTAACGATATGAGAAAAAAATTATTATGGGTGCTGGTCATCCTTATTTGCGGATTGGCTACAGCAATTTTAACCGGCTGCTCGAGCGACGACGGCGGTGTAAAGCCTGAGCCCCAACCCGAGGCTAAGACCGAAGTAACAATGATGTACTATCTGAAGGTAAGCAGCGATGTGCTGCAGGTGGCCGACGTAGAGGTGAACTACGTGGACCAGACGGGCGCCAAGAAGAAGGAAGCGCTGACATCGGCCGAGTGGAAGAAAACTTTTAGTGCCAACGCACTACCACTTACCGAGGGCCTCTGGGCCAAGATAACGCCTAAAGCATCGATAGCCGAAGGCTCTTATCAGCTTAACCTCACTACAGCTGCTGGCTACGAGGCCAAACTACCTACTGGTAAGACCATCGCCGACGCCTTTGGCAGCAGCGCCAGCAAAACACCCAGCACCGCCAAAACGGCCGACAACGTAGCCACCTGGTGCGCCCAGAGCACCGCCATCGCCTTTACGGTAGGAGCCGAAGGCTATGCCAAAACCACCACCGTGGATTTCGGAGGCAATACCTACACTGATACCTCATCGCTGTTTCCCGAGTGCTTTACTCTCTCGAGTATATTTAATTTCAGTTCAGCAAACTGCAACGAAGAAACAAACAACGAGAAAGCAGGTACTTTGAACGATTACGACGTTAACGACAACCGCCTATGGTGGTAACATAAAAACCCAAACGATATGAAACATATAAGCATAACCGCACTCGCAATAGCAGCTATCATGATGGCTGGCTGCACTAACGGCTACGACGATATGATGCCGCAACAGCCCGGACAGCAGGCACAATCAGCCAACCGGGTAGTAACGCTTACCACCACCGTTGGTTTCGACGGCAGTGCACAAACGCGCAGCCTGTACGACGACGGACTGAAGATATTTGCCATAGGCGACAAGATAGCCGTGGCTTACCAGAACACCAGCGGCGAGATGGTGAAACAGGAAGTAACCCTTGCGCTGGCCGACATTAAGAACAACGGCAAGTACGCCCGACTGACGATAACAGCCACCAACCCACAGAGCGATGGCAAACTAAGGATAGTGTACCCTGCCAGCATGGCCAACGACGACGGCACGGTGGATATGAACCAGATATACAACGAGCAGGACGGCACACTGGCCACATTCGGCAATAAATACGACGTGGCCGCTTACGATGGTAAGCTGGATGGCGCGGCACTGCCCAAAAACGCACCACTAACCAACCAGCTAGCCGTTTGTAACTTTACCATCAAGGACGATGGTAATGCATTCATAACCAATAGCATTACCAAACTTACCATCAAGAACGGAAAGGATGTGTATCACGTTGTCACCTCGAACTTAAACAACATCTGGGTGGGTATAAAGCCCATCACCTCGGGTGATATCGAAGTCTATGCAGCCAAGCGCAACGAGCTGTACCGCAAAAAGGTTACCAGCAACACCAGCCTTGCTGCCAACACCATCACCCCCATCAACATTAAAGTATCGCTGATTGAGGGTGCCACATCGGGCTTGTTCACCGCTAACGAAGATGGCGACCTGATTTATTTCTCACGGGGTAACCTGACAACGATGTACACCAGCCACTGGAACAATTGGAGCTTTGCCGATAAGCAGTACGGCTATATAGGCCAAGCCCCGGGCAACACCTGTATCGACATCGACGACCGCTATTATGGCTGCGTGGTCGACCTTTTTGGCTGGAGTACAAACGCCAACACCAACTATTTTGGCGTTAACGTGAGCGATGAAGACGAAACTTACATGGGCGACTTTTACGATTGGGGAATAGCCGACATTCGTAATGGCGGCGGCAGGAACAAGTGGCGAACACCCAGCGCTACGGAGTTTACCCACATGCTGTTTCAGCGCTCGGGCACAACTATCAACGGCGTAAGCAACGCCCGCTTTGTAAGGGCCTACATCGGCGATCGCAAAACAGGTGGTCTGATTCTATTCCCCGATCACTATGTGCATCCTGACGAGCTGAAGTTGCCCGGATCGCAATTTATCAACAACAAAGCACACAGCGAGGCAGATGGCGCCGGAACATACGACTTGTATACGACTTACGAATGGTTGCAAATGGAGGCCGCAGGTGCGGTGTTCCTGCCCGCTGCAGGATTGCGCGTGGGTTCCGAAGTGGCCGTGAGATACTACGGGCAGCGACAAGGCTACCATACATCATCCATATACGCTGGCGTCTACGTTTGGACCATGGGCACCGACCTGCGACGCTTAGGTTCCAGCACCGAGTGCAGTTTCGAAACCGGTATATGGGAAAAGAACCGCCACGTAGGCTGCTCGGTACGCTTGATAGGCCCTGTTGAGCAGTAAGCATTGCGCTTTTTCTTGCTCACGTTGAGAGCCGTGCCGCTGGGGCATGGCTCTCTGATTGTTTCTAGGCTTGGATAAACGCAACCTTGCGGCGATTGCTGAATGGGCGCACGGCGAAGTGCAGCCACACGGCACCATAGCGATTGCGTTCGATTAGCAATTCATCGAAATCCTGACGGCTCTCATCTGCATAATCCAGCAGGATGGTGGCATAGCGTATCAGCTGTTCCATCCCCAGCACGCGGATATCCACCGCGCATCCAGTGAGGTGGTTGCTCCCCGCCGCTCCACCAATCTTCTTATTTAATTGCGGGCTGCGATACCCCGAGTTAATACGGATGGGTTCCTCACCCACTCCATATTTATCGTTATAACGCTTGCGCAGCACTTCCAGCCATGTGCATAGGCGTTTTAGATTTGCTATCGCCTCATGACTAGGGATGTTATACACTTCGGGATGACTACTACTCTTTGTCATCTCACCTAGAGTGAAGTGATCACTCAACTTAGCTTCACTGTTTAATTGTATGATTGGTTCCATATTGTTTAATGTTTAATGTTTAATGTTTAATTTACCTTTCTCTTCTTGTTCACGTTCAGTGGTGTACTATGGGGGAAGGCCTCGCTGTAGGCGGCATCGAGAACTTTCAGATTTATTTTCCAAAAGCTGATGCCTGTACGTACAGCTACAATAGCGCGCAGCAGTTCGCGGTGCTTGCGCGGATAGAGACTGGGCAGAGGCAACTCGTTCCAACCTTCCTGCTCGCACAGGTGGCATACCTCCCAAATCATATCATCGGTAGCCTGTGGCAGCTTAGAGCTGAGCACCAAAGAGTAAAGACCGCTCTCGTTGATAAACAACGTGTTTGTCTTATAGTTAGAACCAGATACCTGAATCAGGTATGAGGTTTTGTCCTCCGAATCTACGTGTGCCTGAAGTGCGTTAGATGGATTCTTATACCCAAGTGCACTAGCCACATCCTTACCTACAAAGAAAGTCTCCAGTCCATTAAACTCGCACAGTGATACAGTGTGACAGTTAGAAAAACAAGGGTGTTATGGCACAAAAATATATCTATATATTTATATATATAAATATATATAAATATATAGCAGTACAGGCGGTAGTGGAAGGGCGAGAATTTTAACTGTCACACTGTATTTTTGTGCGGATGATTCGTGAACCGCAATCAAAATATCGTACCTTTGCAGTGTTGAAATGAATGAGACAGATGGCGGCCGCGCGCGGCAAAATAATTTCCCACGTGCACTAAGAAATTCTCCCACACGAGGGCGCAAGAAGCTCATTAAACATGAAACATTAAACATTAAACATTAACTATTAAAATTATTTTTACAAACTTAAAATTTAGCATTATGGCACTGAAAGTTAAAGCACAGGAAAAGTTGCAGAAGATTGGCAAGTATGAGGGCACTTATCGCTACATCATGATGCCGGAGTTGTACACCTCACTCTCGCAGGACAAGGTGATTAAGGAGGCTGCTCTGCGCAGCGGAGTTAGCAAGGGTATTATGCAGGCCTGCTGGGATGCGGCTGGCGAGGTGATTAAGGCTTGGGCCACAGAAGGTCACTCGGTTGCGCTGCCAGGTTTGGGAACCATGCGATTCGGTATCCGCGCCAAGAGTGTAGCCAAGGTGGACGAGGTGAAAGCCGGACTGGTAACCAGTCGCCGCATTATCTTCACCCCTGCGGTGGATCTGAAGGAGGAGCTGGCAGGCACAGCCATCCAGATTACCTGCTACGACCGCGATGGCAAGGAGGTGAAGCGTGTGACCAGCACCGACCCAGGTACGGTTGAAGACAACGAGAACACCCAGCCAAGCACTGGCGGCAATACCGGTGGCGGAAACCAGGGCGGCGGCCACGAACCTATCGGAGACTAAGTTTTAGGCACGGATTAACACGGCCTTTTTAAAAAAGGACACGGCTGTTATCATCGAAAAAGAGCAGCGTTTCTCTAAAAGAGAGCCGTGTTAATCCGTGCCAAATTATTAACCATCAAAAATTAAACATTATGAGTAAGAAAGAAACATTAAAGTTTATCGTACAGATGATTGCAAGTATCGCAACGGCGATAGTAACGGCGCTGGGCGCGACATCGTGCATGGGCGCCATGTAAATAGCCGAGGACCTGCACTTGCGCGGCCCGCCACGCATACTGCAGCAGGCTCTATTACCCCCAGGTTTCAAATCGAAGCCTGGGGGGATTTTAGTACTGCTCCTCGTGATCGTAGGTGGATGGGATGTGGCGGATGAGCTTGTGGGCTGCGGCCTGGGCCATGGCCTCGTAGGCGCGCTCGCTGGGGTGCAGATGGTCGCCACTATCAAAACCGTCGGCAAAGGCCTTGGGGTTAGTGGCACAGCGCACGGCGGCATCGAAATCGATACAGCCATCGAACACAGGCGAGGTGCGCAGCCACTCGTTAAACTCGCTGCGCATGGCGTCGCGCTTCTCGTTATAGGTACGCCAGCCGTAGATGGGCAGCAGGGTACCACTCCACACCTTGAGGCCCATGGCCTTGGCGGGCTTTACGTAGATATCCTCTACGCCACGCTGCATCTCCTCGACGGTAGGCAGGTCGCTCCAGGGGCGGAAAGGATTCACATCCTCGCCCACGGGGTGGATGATGTCGTTGATGCCGTGCTGGATAATCACATCGGTGGCACCGGCCACACGCATCTCGATGGGGAAACGGGTGGCGCCTTTTAAGCCATAAGCCTGATAGGTAATACAATCGTACTGGCGCAGAATGCGGGTACCGCTAACGGCGCGGCGGATGATGGACACGTTGGTGCCAAAGGCGAGCTGTGCCAGATAATCGGGCCACGACTGGGCGGTGATAGAGTCGCCATAGCACACTACGGCGTGGTTATCGGGCGATGTAAGTACATCGATGGTGTTGAGGAAATAGAACCAGTTGGTATGGCGGGTAAGGTCGAGGGGCAGCTCGTCGGCCTCGGCAAAATCGCCATAGGCATAGAAGCCTTTCGACAGCGGACCGGTGATGAGTGTGCCGCTATTCATCTGGGTGTAATCGGCCAGATACATGCTTACATCCACGGTATCGCCACGATGAACGGCGTAGCTGATGGCATCGCTCTCAACCTCGTTACCAGGCTGCAGCGTAACGCTGATGGCACCACCAAAGGTAATGGGGGTGTGACCTACAAACACCTTCGAAAGGGTTACGGGTTCGGTGCCTGTGAGATTGGAGAAACGGAAACGCAAGGCGCTACCTGCAAACGGCATGCGTACAGGATAACGCAAGGTGAGATTCTTGGCATATACGGCCTCGCGACGGTCGGTAATTGAGGTGGCATTACCCCAACAGGCCACCCACTTTAAATCGGTATTATTCATATCAGTATGATTTGTAATCACTTAACCAAGTTTCGACATAAAACGCTCGCGATCCACCACGAATCGCAGATGACTACCCTCGCCTATCAGCACATCGCCCTGATAGGCCGAAACCTTGAACTCTATCTTCTTGCCATCCACTTTCACCACTTCGGCAGTAGCGGTAACTGTGTCGCCCACCTTAGAGGGTTTGAGGTGCGACGAGGCGATATGGCCGCCAACGGTGGTACTACCCTCGGGCAGGGCATCGGCCACAGCCAGCATGGCCGCATTCTCCATCAACGCCATCATAGCGGGGGTGGCCAGCACAGCCATATCGCCCGAACCAATCTTAACGGCGGTAACATCATCGGTTACCACCAAAGTGCTTGTATGTTTTAATCCTACTTCGATCATTACAACTAAACTTTTGTTAATCTTTGGTGCAAAAGTAGTAAAATTACATTAGAATAATGTATCTTTGCAGTCCATTTTAATAAGAATTGTGAATTAGACTTAGAAGGAAACTACAAACATGAGTAAAATTGAAAGAGAAAAGCAGACCGTAAGAAAGATGATTGAACTTTATTGTCGCCATCATCTGCATCAGGAAACAATGACAGAAGAATACCAGCATCTGGCCGACTATGCGTGCCAACGACTGGACCACTGCCGATTTGGCGAGAAGAAAACGGTTTGCAAGCGATGCCCGATACACTGCTATGCCCCACAGGAGCGCGAAGCCATACGTAAGGTGATGCGCTGGACGGGCCCCAGAATGATGATATATGCACCGAAAGCTGCTATCATACATACTTATTATATGTTGAAAAGATAATAAAATGGAACCGACTACGTCCAGAACTCTTTTTCGCCAGTCGGTTCCATTTCACCATTACATTTGGGGCAGGTGTGCTTATCCCACACCCTGATTTTATCACTGCCGCATTGCAGGCACAGGCGCCCCACCTCACTGCGGTACGACGGAGCCACATCGGCTATGATGCCACCCACCACCAGGTTCTGGATAGTGTGGCAGTCGGGGCATGATACGGCCGTAATTTCCTGACGGAAGAGTCCGCGCCCCTCGTACACCTCGGCCTCGTAGCCGCATTGCTTACAGCGATATTTCAGTTTCCAAGCCATAATTTCATGGCAAAAAACACGAATGTAAAAACAGTGTACTTCATCTTATATCAAAACAATTAATACCCGAGGGTTTCGCCTACCAATACTACTACATGGCGGCCTTGGGGTGAGTTACGGAGAAAATGAACGTAGTTGCAGATACACTCCGGCGAGTTGCAGTTATGGCACACGCCATCCGTATGGCAAGGCGTATGAATATCGAAACGGGCCGCATTGATGGGCGATGCCGTGCTACGCGCCCTTGCGAGGGCAGCCTCTACATTCTGAGCCACTTTATTCAGACCGATAACGAAGATTACCTTCTTAGGTCCCCAGGTGATGGCAGCCACACGGTTTCCGTTGCCATCGATATTCACGATAACACCGTCTTCCGAGATAGCGTTGGCACTCGACAGGTAAACATCGGCCGAAAAAGCCTTGAGATAAACGGATTGTTTCTCTTCAGGCGTTTCTGCCAGGTCGCGATCCAGAACCTCCAGTGTCCCACGATCTTTCAGATATTGCGGGATACCCAGGTCGCGTACGGTCATCGTACCGCCCCAAGTCACACTACTTCCGTCGGCGATAAGGTCCGAAACTTTCTTCACGGCCTCTTCTGTCGTCGCACAATAGAAACCCTCTATGTGGCGACGCTTCAGATTCTTGATAATCGTCTGAGCCAGGAGCTCATTTCTTTGCTTTTGTGGTGTCATAACTTAACTCTTTATTTCACAAAACATACTGATTTCATGGCAAAGATACATATTTCTCCACTTTTTTTCGTACTTTTGCAACCAAGTTTACAATACTTTAAGATAAGGAAATGGTACAATTAGAACCGATACTGCATAAGAAAACGTTTCAGGAGCTGACCACGGATGAGCTGTACGAATTACTTAGAGTGCGTAGCGAAGTATTCGTGGTTGAACAGAACTGCGTTTATCAAGATATGGACGGAGATGACCAGAAATCCATTCACTTGTGGCTGACAGTAGCCGACAAGATTGTAGCTTTGGCTCGTGTATGCCCCGCCGGTACTCACATGAAGGAGATATCTATTGGCAGAGTGATCACCACCGAGCGTGGTAAAGGCTATGGCAAACAAATCATGCTTCATGCCATCGAAGCAGCTGTAAACCATTTCGGCGCAACACTTATCGACATAGAGGCACAGGAATATGCCAAGGGATTCTACGAAAACGTAGGATTCGAGCAGTCGTCCAACACCTTCATGCTCGACGGCATTCCTCACATCAAAATGACTTGGACTAAAGATCTGGCCGCCGTCTCACGGGGATGACACCTGGAGAGTATAAAACTACAGTTGATTTTTCCCTAAGAACTCGCTGGGAGTAAGCCCCGTGATGCGCTTGAAGAGACGAGTAAAATGGTGGGGGAAATCGAATCCGAGCAGGCGGGAGGTCTCGCTGATGTTGTGACCCTGCATCAACAGACTTTTCGCCTGATTGATAATGTAGTTGTGGATGTAGCCAATAGCTGTGCCACCAGTGGCCTTGTGGACAATATCGCCAAAATAACGAGGCGAATAAGCCAGTTCGGAGGCACACCAAGCGACGGTAGGCAAACCCAGCATCAGCTGACGGTTCTCACGAAAATAGGTCTGAAGTAAGTTGTGAAAGCGCTTCAGCAGGTCAGCCTCTCCCCTGTCCTCTTCGAAAAGCTGGCGCTGATAGATACGATTACAGTATTCCAGTATCAGGCGCAGATAAGCCAGCAGCACGCTTCGGAGTGAAGGTGAATCCTCGTGCGTCTGCAACTCTTGTCGCATCTGTGCCACCAACTGCGTGATGCAGAGCCATTCGTCGGGCTCCATGCGCAGCGAACCATCAAAGAAATACGAGAAGAACTGATAGCGGTCTATCTGGCGTTCCAGTTCAGTGCCGTGCAACAGTTCAGGCGACCACAGCAATACCCAACCACATAACGAGATACGCTCGCCATTGTCTTCCAATCCGCCTATCTGTCCTGGTTCTACAGCTATGATGGAGGCATCGCTTACCTGCAGCGTCTTCATGCCGTAAGAGAGCGTATTGGGAAACTGTCGCTGGATAAACAGACCATACACGCCATAGTTGTTCAGGCTATGACGGAAAGGTGGCAACTCGTCATAATGAATGATGCTCACTAACGGGTGCAACACCGGAGCATCCACAAAACGAGCATAGTCGTTGGGGCTGTCTACCTTCAAAATATTCCTCATATCGGGAACAAAGATACACAAAATAATCTAATAATGGTAGAAATTTAATGGTTTTTTAGCACTTTCTGCGAAATTGGTATATAATCAGCCAATTTGTGTAATAGCTATATAATATATAATGTGTACCTTTGCACCCAGAAACTTAAAACAGTTATCCTATGAACATCAACAAACCTATCAGTCGAAGAAAAGCACTCAAGGTCATGGGCCTTGGAATGTTTGCAGCCTGCGTTCCGACGCTTCCGTCGTTTGGAGAGTCCCCAAAGGAAAATGAGAAGAAGACCAAACGTCTGATCTTCTATTTCTCTGCAACCGGCAATAGCCTTTATATAGCCAGGCAGTTGGGCGGAGATGAAGCGACCTTGCTGAGCATCTCACAGGAAATTCACAACGAGCATCCTGATTATGAGGCAGAAGAAATAGGATTCGTGTGTCCCGTCTACTGTTTCATTCCTCCTGCCATTGTCCAGGATTTCATTGCTCGTTCATCTTTCAAGGCCGATTATTTCTTTACAGTGGGCACTTATGGAGCCCATAGCACGATATTCCCAGAGTTCGTTGATGACCTTGCCAAGAAGCACGGTTTTCAGATGAATTATATCTCCACCATCCAGATGGTCGATACTTACCTGCCGTATTTCGACATGGAAAGGGAATTGGCCGACCCCAAGCTTCAGCGTATTCCCGAAAGAGTTGCCACAGTTCTTGCTTCTATCAACAATCGCGAAAACTATATTCAGGAGGTTACAGAGCAGGACAGGATGATATGTGACGGATATTACCGCATGTCGGGACGCGACCGCCAGCGCCCGACTGTGACAAGATCGGAGAAGATTGTCTTTGCCACGGATGACTGCATCGGATGTGGAGTTTGTACTTCGGTTTGTCCGCATGGCTCCTGGAAAGTGATTGATGGTCATTCGGTTGCCAATGGGGAATGCGAAAATTGTCTGGCATGTGTTCACAACTGCCCGAAGAAAGCAATTTCAATCATTCCCACGCCTCCAGAACCCGAAGAGGCAAACAGGAATGCACGATATCGTAATCCGAATGTCAGCTTAGCTGATCTCATCAAGGCCAATAGTCAACAATAATATGAAAGTAATTTCTTTAAAGAGAATCTGAAATGAAGAGATTGAAGATAATGATTATCTCAATGACTTTAGCTACAACAGCAATCGCTCAGGGCGTGATGGATGTGCACTCACACCTAGGAGACAAGCCATCAGCAGCCATCGCCACAGCAAACATGATTGTCCGCATTGCTGAGATTGAGGTCTATCCGCAGTATATGAAGGAATATCTCGCCTTTGCTAACGAGGTGGATCGCCTGAGTATAGAGCGCGAGCCTGGTGTCATCTGCCTGTATCCCATGCAGAGTGCCGAAGACTCATGCCAGATTCGCATCCTCGAAATCTATGCCTCCGATGAAGCCTATCAGCAGCATCTCAAGACCGACCACTTCCAGAAGTACAAGCAGGGTACACTCCACATGGTGAAAGACCTGAAACTGCCCACCATGAAGCCACTCGACCCAGAGACAATGAAACTGATATTCAAAAAACAGAGATAACGATGTATAAGTATTTATTATTTTTAGCCGCCATGCTGTTCTGCAGCTATTCTGCAGACAACGAAGCGAAAGCAGAAACACCTACTATGAATAAAATTTATATCACTATCGGTGGACAAACGCAAAGCGCGACACTTGTGGACAATGATGCCACACGCGAGTTGGTTGCTGCTCTGCAGGATGCGCCCATAACAGTGACTCTCAACGACAACGATTTTGAGATATGGGGTTCTTTAGGCAAATCGCTGACAACGAAAAACGAGCAGATGACAGCCCAACCCGGAGACATCGTTCTTTATAACGGCAGCAACATATGCATCTTCTACGAGTCAAACTCCTGGAGCTATACTCGTTTAGGACATATCGACGGACTGTCAGAGAGTGAGCTTCGCACATTCCTCAAAGCAGGCGAAAGCAACATCAGTGTGACACTTTCGCTTACTTCAAGTACGACCGCCATCAAGAGCGTCAATGGTAATCGTTTGAAAAATGGAGATTATTATTCTCTGAATGGCGTGAAAGTGGAGAACCCTTCAAAAGGTATCTATATCAAGAACGGTAAAAAAGTTATATTATGAGAACAATAATCATCACAATGCTGCTGGGCGGAATGCTCGTGGCGTGCAACAACAAACAAACTATTAATAACGATATGGAACAGAAGTTAGAATTGACGCAGGAGTGGGATAAGGTGTTCCCGCTGAGCGAGAAAGTGAACCACCACAAGGTGACGTTTAAAACACAGTATGGACTGACGCTGGCAGCAGACCTTTATACGCCTGCGGCGAGTGAAAAGTTAAAAGTTAAAAGTGAAAAGTTGCCTGCCATCGCTGTCTCTGGTCCTTTCGGAGCCGTGAAGGAGCAGTGCAGCGGACTCTATGCCATGAAGATGGCAGAGCGTGGTTTCGTAGCACTCGCTTTCGACCCTTCATATACGGGTGAGAGCAGCGGTGAACCGCGTCGTACAGCTTCGCCCGACATCAATACCGAGGACTTTATGGCTGCGGTCGATTTTCTGTCGAAACAGGACAATGTGGATGCCGAACGTATTGGCATTATCGGTATCTGCGGTTGGGGTGGCATCGCACTGAATGCTGCCGCCGCTGACACTCGCATCAAGGCAACCGTAGCCTCTACGATGTATGATATGACTCGTGTCAGTGGCAACGACTACAACGATGCTTTCGACAACGAGCAGTGGCGTCACAGAAACCGCGAGAATCTTTCAAAGCAACGCCTCACCGACCCCAACGCGATGGCTGGAGGTGTGCTGGACACCGTTCCCCCACAAGCGCCTAACTTCGTGCACGACTACTACGACTATTACAAGACCCCACGCGGCTACCACAAGCGCTCCGGCAACTCTAACGACGGCTGGCGCGTCATCGGTACACAGGCCTACGCCAACAGCCGCTTCCTCTACTACATCAACGAGATCCGCTCTGCTGTTCTTGTGATGCACGGTGCCGATGCACACTCACGCTACTTTGGCGAGGCTGCCTATCACTATATGGTGGATGGCAAAGCCGATGGTTATAAGTTTGTTGGCGAGCCAAATCCCAACCCCGAGAACAAGCAACTGCTCATCATACCAGATGCCTCTCACTGCGACCTCTACGATGGCGGCTACGAGGAAAAGGCAGGTCAGGGTCAACCCAAGAACATGATTCCGTGGGATAAACTGGAGGAGTTTTTCAAAACGTATTTGAGATAGGCTTAGGCACAAGCCACACCAATAAGCATCTCCCAAATCTTTTCGATTTGGGAGATGTTTCGATAAATCTCATTGCCACAAAATAACATAATGATAACATACGCTTAACCAATCTTTTTCTTGAGAGTACCTATCTTTGCACCATCAAATAAACAACTAATAAAAGACATAAGCAGAATATAACATGTACGACATATTGAGGCTATATGGGGGACTTAGAATCAGATGCCTGTGGCGGATGATTAGGGAGCTGAAACTCGCGGCTATTTCCGCCCTGTTGCTCCTTATGTTATTGGGAGTAATAACATGGAAAGAATTGGGGACGGCTCCCGTCTATTATAGCATGCTGGTTGATGTAACCCTGCTATTGGCCTGGCACCTCACGCGCAGCGATAGCGTGTTTCTCTGCTCCATCTTTTGCGAAAGATGTACGAAGATGTTGTTCTTCGCGGAATACACGCTTCTGTCCGCCCCTTTCCTGTGTTTCTTCCTCTATCGTAGCGCACCTTGGGCTGTAGCCATCGTTCTACTGGCATTGGTGATCGTGTGCTTCTTGCCTTGCGGAGGCATCTCCTTGCGCCTGCCCACATGCCCGTGTCTGGCCTCCGGCAGTTACGAATATCATCGGGCAGCGCGCCTCACGCTCCCCCTACTCTTGCCACTCATGGCGGCAGGAGCCATTGGTGCCTACATCGGCAACCGCCATCTGGTCATCGGTGTCAGTATGATAGCCGTTTCTGTCTTCAGCATGTTGATGATGCGCGAGTGGCATATGGAGTATCTGTTTCATTACAAGAGTGCTGCAAGGTTTCTCCGGCTGAAATTGCTGTTTGCCCTGAGAAATGCGTGCATCATCTTTCTGCCTTTTATCGTATGTCTGCTACTTGTTGCCCCCAGTTGGTCGCAGTTGCTTTTAGGCGAATCCTACTGCCTTGGTGCAAGTCTTCTGCTGTTTCAAGTAGAAATGCTTTGCTTCGTAAGCGGCGGAACCAACAGTGGCAACGATCTCATATCAGCCCTTGTGTATGTGGCCTTGAATGTCATTTTCTGCGTGTCGGCACTGGTGCCACAGGCCTTAGTGCTCTCCGTCATCGTGTCCGTCATACTGGCTTATCATGCCTATTTAGTAATCAAGAAATATAAATGATGATTGAAATCAGGAACTTAACAAAGAAATATCGTGAGCTCACGGTCATCGACAACTTCTGCCACTCGTTTGATGGCGGCAAGGTGTATGGCATCATGGGCGAGAACGGCGCAGGCAAGAGCACGCTGTTCAGATGTATTGCCGGAATCGAGTCGTACGACGGTTCAGTCGTCGTCAACGAGAACAAGCAGATTGGTTACATGAACGATACGCCCTTCTACTACTCTTACGTCACAGGCATGGAACACATCGAGTTCTGTCTGCGTGCCAAGGGTAAGACCATCAGCCGAGACGAGATTGAGCAGTTGAATGAGAAGTTCGCCCTGCCGCTCCAGAGATACGCCAGCAGATACTCCTTAGGCATGAAAAAGCGCCTGATGCTGCTGACGTTGATGCTGCAGGACAACGACATCGTCATCATGGACGAACCCTTCAACGGCATCGATCTTGCCGGAACAATCATCCTAAGACAGTGGCTCAAGGACCTAAAGGCCCAGGGCCGTTGCGTCATCCTTTCCTCACATATCGTTGCTGCCATCGCTGACATCTGCGACGAGATGACCTACATCCACCAGGGTAAGGCCGTCTGCGACTTCTCAGGTATGTCAGCAGCATCTATCGAGCAATATATCATGGAAGAAATCCTATCATCGCATGCACCAGGTCAGGTTTGATTATAAAACTATCATAAATATCGGCACAAATATAGCAAAAAGTCAGCAACAATTCGTATTTTTGCCAGCAGTTTTAAATGTATTTAGGCATTATGTGTATGATAGACCAGATTATTGATTTCAATAAGGAGTTTGTGGCTCAAAAAGGCTACGAAAAGTATCTGACAGACAAGTACCCCGATAAGAAACTGGCGGTACTTTCATGCATGGATACCCGACTGACAGAACTACTCCCTGCGGCTCTCGGTCTGAAGAACGGTGATGCGAAGATTATCAAGAATGCAGGTGGCCTGGTTATCTCTGCTTTCGACTCAGCCATGCGTAGTTTGATTGTCGCCATATATGAGCTTGGTGTGCAGGAGATCATGGTGGTTGCACACTCTCACTGTGGAGCCTGCCACATGAGCTATGACCACTTCCACCACGAGATGATTGCCCGTGGCGTGACAGATGAAACGCTCGACACCATACGTAAGTGTGGGATCGACCTCAATCAGTGGTTGGAAGGTTTTAAAGACACACCTACCTCTATTCGTAAGACCGTTGAGACCATCAAAACTCATCCGCTTGTACCGAAGGACATAATGGTTCGTGGTTTTATCATTGACTCAGAAACAGGAGCATTGGAGGAAATACAATGAAGAAACGAAAAATCAAGTTTTCTGCTATATTTTCTCTTTGCTGGTTTGCCCTTTTAGTCTTGCTGGTTGATGGAATCATAAAATTCCAAACACTGGTAGATTATTTCGGGTCGTACGTATTGGTAGAGATTGCATTATTGCTATTAGTTATTCTGCCAACAATGGGCGTTTACGCATTTACAAAGGAAAAACAGTAAAGTATTCTAATCTTGAGAGCAAAAACATGATATAACAGAGAGAATACGTTTGATTGAGTATGATAACCATCGATACTATAAACATGTGCTCGCACCTGCAACGCAAGCTATTCGAAAAGGATGGCCAATATCATTCTCTATGGATAGCCATACAGGATGATTCAGAACTGACTGCCGTAGTCCGTTCTCGCCAGCTACATATTTATCGCAATGGCAAGAAAGTGCTTGTACTGGCAGGAAAGTCTGCACCAAAGATTATCAGAGAGGACCCGATTTGCAAGCTGTTACAAATTGAGCGTATCAAGTGGATGGAGCAACGTTTTAATTATGCCTTGGCTGCCATCAAGGATGGGACTGTAGATTCGCAGAAGGCTATCAAAGATGATATTGCCGAACTCAGCAAATACTATGGTAGTGAGTTGTGGAAATTGGACTTTGCTGCTGATGAAGCAGGAAAACTTCCCCCAGACCTCAAACGCGGAGTTCTATCAGAAGACGGCATTTGGAACCTGCTCGCAGACTATCATGAGACTCAAAAGAAAATCGTAAAGCCGTACAGTCAGCCGTAGTGCTCATCATTTTACTAATACTTATTGCTCTAATGATATGGGCTTTGGCAAGTTTTGGTAGTTACTTTTATTCACTAATCACCTAATAGTCAAGCATTTAGAATTAAATTAAAATTTTACTCAGTGGTGTGAGTAATTTTACTCAGTGCAAATAAACTACACTTTTCAATGAGTTTTAGCACCCAAAAACTACACTTTTCAATAAAAATCCCCATACAAAATTACAAACAACCGAACCAAACTTTCACAAACGACCGAACAAAATCACCACAAACAACCGAAAAATCAAAAAAAATTTGGACAATTCAATATAAATCTGTAACTTTGCGCACAAAATCAACAACGAATAAAATGATGGATAATATGTATAAACCAAGAATTGTTGACAGACTTTTGGCTCGCAAGCTGGCAGGTAAGGGTGCAGTGTTGATTGAAGGACCAAAATGGTGCGGCAAGACAACGACAGCGCGCCAGCAAGCTAAGAGTCTGCTTGATTTAGGAGACACAGAAGTTTTAAAACAGAGCAAGCTGATGATGGAAATCAGTTCAAAGACGCTCCTTCAAGGCGAAACACCCAGACTGATTGACGAATGGCAGACGATAACAGAACTATGGGATACTATCAGAAATGAAGTGGATAAGCGAAATGCGTTTTCTCAATTCATCCTGACTGGTTCTACAGTTGCACCACAGGCTGAAGATACAGTTCATAGTGGGACGGGGCGTATTGGCAGAGTCAAGATGCGTCCGATGAGTCTATATGAGTCTGGAGAATCTACGGGTAGCGTCAGCCTAACAAATCTCTTTGATGGCGAGACGTTTGCTCCCCAACCCAATAGCATCGATTTGGAGCGCATTGCCTATCTGACTTGTCGTGGCGGTTGGCCTCAAGCAACAATGCTAGAAGGTGATATTGCACTGGATCAGGCTTTTGGCTATGTTGATGACATAGCAGAAAGAGATATACAACGAGTAGATGGTGTAAAACGCAGCCCAGAACGTACGCGTCTGTTGCTTCGTTCTTATGCCCGTAATATTTCTCAGCAAGTGCCCTATAGTACCATTAAGGCCGATATGCTATCAAACGACGCAAAAACACTTGACGAGGATACCGTCGCTGACTATATCAAAGCTCTAAGAAAGCTTTTTGTGATTGAAGACCTCGATGCATGGAATCCTAACATCCGCAGTAAGGCTGCGATTCGTACTAGCGATACTCGTCATTTCGTTGACCCAAGCATTGGTACGGCATCATTAGGTTTAGGTCCAAAAGACCTGATAAACGATTTGGACTCATTTGGTCTTATCTTCGAAGATATGGCTGTACGCGACCTACGTGTATTTGCTGAAGCACTTGATGGGAAGCTCTATCATTATCGCGACAGTTCAGGGCTTGAGTGCGACACCGTGCTACATCGCCGTAATGGAACATATGGACTGATAGAGGTAAAACTTGGCGGCGAAAAGCTGATAAACGATGGTGCTGATGCATTGAATACGCTTGCAAACACCATTGATACAACGAAAATGAAAAAGCCTTCATTTAAGATGGTTCTTACAGCAGTTGGGCCTTATGCATACCAAAGGCCAGACGGCATATTTGTGGTTCCCATTGGTTGTTTAAAAGATTAATATAAACAAGACAAACAAAAAATCCCCGCCAAGGTAAAACTTGACGGGGTTCTTTTTTATAGTGATTGAAGGGATTACTCCTCAACTGCTGCCTGTGCGGCGGCGAGGCGGGCGATGGGCACGCGGAATGGAGAACAAGATGCGTAGTTCATGCCAATCTTAGCGCAGAACTTAACTGAGCTGGGCTCACCACCATGCTCACCACAGATACCGCAACGCAGGTCAGGACGAACCTCACGACCCTCATTAACGGCAAACTTGATGAGACGGCCAACACCCTTCTGGTCGAGTACCTGGAATGGGTCAACCTTCAGAATCTTCTTATCGAGGTAAACAGGCAGGAACGATGCGATATCGTCGCGGCTGTAACCGAAGGTCATCTGAGTAAGGTCGTTAGTACCGAATGAGAAGTACTGAGCCTCTGAAGCAATCAGATCGGCTGTGAGGGCAGCACGTGGAATCTCAATCATTGTACCAATCTCGAACTCAACCTCGATACCATACTCAGCGAATACCTCCTTAGCGGCATACTGGATAACCTCCTTCTGCTGCTTGAGCTCGTTGATAGTACCAATCAGCGGAACCATGATCTCAGGCATTGGGTTCTTACCCTCCTTCTTCAGCTCACAAGCTGCAGAGAGGATAGCCTTGGTCTGCATAGCGGTAATCTCAGGGAATGTGATACCCAAACGGCAACCACGGTGACCCAGCATTGGGTTGTTCTCAGCGAGTGAGTCGACACGGCGCTGGATTTCCTCCAAGCTTACGCCCATCTCCTTAGCCATGGTCTGCTGACCAGCCAGATCGTGGGGAACGAACTCGTGGAGAGGGGGATCGAGCAGACGGATGTTAACGGGCAGACCGTCCATAGCCTCGAGGATACCCTTGAAGTCAGCCTTCTGGTAAGGCAGCAGCTTAGCAAGAGCCTTCTCACGTCCGGCAACGCTGTCGGCCAGAATCATCTCGCGCATAGCAACAATCTTCTGGTCTTCGAAGAACATGTGCTCGGTACGTGTAAGACCGATACCCTTAGCACCGAAAGCGCGAGCTACCTGTGCATCGTGTGGAGTATCAGCATTGGTACGAACCTGCAGCTTGGTGTACTTGTCGCACAGGTCCATCAGCTCCTTGAAGTCGCCAGAAAGCTCGGCAGCCTTGGTTGGAACCTCGCCAGCATATACCTGACCAGTTGTACCGTTCAGAGAGATGAAGTCGCCCTCCTTATATGTTACACCGTCGATCTCAACAGTCTTATCCTTATAGCTTACATTCAGAGCACCAACACCCGATACGCAGCACTTACCCATACCACGAGCCACAACGGCAGCGTGAGATGTCATACCACCACGAGCGGTGAGGATACCTTCAGCAGCAGCCATACCAGCCAGATCCTCAGGAGAGGTCTCGATACGTACGAGTACTACCTTGTGGCCATTCTCGTGCCACTCCTTAGCGTCGTCAGCGTGGAATACAATCTGACCGCAAGCAGCACCTGGAGAAGCAGGCAGACCCTGAGCGATAACCTTAGCCGAAGCCAAAGCCTTCTTATCGAATACGGGGTGCAACAGCTCGTCGAGCTTCTGAGGCTCGCAGCGCAGGATAGCAGTCTTCTCATCAATCATACCCTCGTGCAGCAGGTCGATAGCAATCTTAACCATAGCAGCACCAGTACGCTTACCGTTACGTGTCTGGAGGAACCAGAGCTTGCCCTCCTGTACGGTGAACTCCATATCCTGCATATCGTGATAGTGATGCTCCAGCTTATCCTGGATACCATTCAGCTCGGCATAGATCTCAGGCATAGCCTCCTCCATCGAAGGATACTTGGCAACGCGCTCCTCCTCAGAGATACCAGCGCGCTCAGCCCAACGCTGAGAACCAATCTTGGTAATCTGCTGTGGTGTGCGGATACCGGCAACAACGTCCTCACCCTGAGCGTTAACCAGATACTCACCGTTGAACAGGTTTTCACCGTTAGCAGCATCGCGGCTGAAGCATACACCAGTAGCTGATGTATCGCCCATATTACCGAATACCATGGCCATTACTGATACGGCTGTACCCCACTCGTCGGGGATTCCCTCCATCTTACGATACAGGATAGCGCGCTCGTTCATCCAAGAACGGAACACAGCGCAGATAGCACCCCAAAGCTGCTCGATAGGATCGTTGGGGAAGTCCTTACCAGTGCGCTCCTTGATGGCAGCCTTGAACAGCTGAACCAGCTTCTTCAGGTCCTCAACAGAGAGGTCCTTATCGAGCACAACACCACTCTCCTTCTTAACCTTCTCGATAATCTCCTCGAATGGATCGATATCAGTTTTATTTACGGGCTTCATCTCGAGTACAACATCGCCGTACATCTGTACGAAACGACGATAAGAGTCGTACACGAAGTGAGGATTATTTGTCTTCTTAGCCATACCCTCGGCAACCTCGTCGTTCAAACCAAGGTTCAGGATGGTGTCCATCATACCAGGCATTGAGGCGCGGGCACCAGAACGAACAGATACCAACAGAGGATTCTGGGCATCGCCGAACTTACAGTTCATCAAATCTTCAATGTGCTTCACGGCAGCCATCACGTCATCGTTCAGCAATTCCATAATCTTCTGCTGACCAACCTGATAGTACTCATTACAACAATCTGTGGTGATTGTAAAACCTGGAGGAACAGGCACACCAATGTGGTTCATTTCAGCAAGGTTAGCACCCTTACCGCCAAGCTCCTCACGCATCTTTGCGTTTCCTTCGGCCTTTCCATTTCCGAAGAGATAAACTCTTTTCTGACTCATACGTAATATTTATTTTTGTTGATGATAAATTATTTTTGATTAGATTCTGCAAAGATATTAAAATTCCATCAAATACACAAGAAAATAAAGCAAAAATTGCAAACTCGACCTTACATTTTTGTTTTTTTGACCTTTAAGGCATTAATAAATTTGGTTTTTCGCTCAATTTGCACTACCTTTGCAGCCAAATTAAGAAAGATTATGGCAAGAAACAAGAAACCATTACCGCTCCTTGAGGGCGTGGTGATTGAAGCTGTGGCTGCCGAGGGCAAATGTTTGTTCCACTGGAACGATCTGGTGGTGTTTGTGCCTTTCTGTGTGCCTGGCGACGTGTGCGATGTACAGATTCGCCGCAAAAAACACTCCTTTGCCGAGGGCGAGGTTGTTAGATTTATAGAATTAAGTAAGGTACGCGCGACCCCCTTCTGCGCCCACTTCGGTGTGTGCGGTGGTTGCAAATGGCAGAACCTGCCTTACGAAGAGCAGCTCAAGTTCAAGCAGCAGCAGGTGTACGACCAGCTGCACCGCATAGGCAAGATAGAACTGCCCGAGTTTATGCCTATCCTAGGTAGCGTTCACACTCAGGCGTATCGTAACAAGCTTGATTTCGGATGCGCCAACAAGCGCTATCTCACCAAGGAGCAGATTCAGACATTGCCCAACGACCAGAGCCAGAGCTTGAAGGACGTACCAGCTATCGGATTCCACATCACAGGTGCTTTCGATAAGATTCTGCCTATTGAGAAGTGCTGGCTGATGGACAACCTGCAGAACGAGATTCGCAACGAGGCCCGTGAGTATGCGATGGCCAACGGCTTATCGTTCTTCGACCTGCGTGCCCAGGTAGGACTGCTGCGCGATATCATCATCCGCAACAGCGCCAGTGGCGAGTGGATGGTCATCTTCCAGTTCCACTACGACCGCACATCGGCCGAGGCGCTGGCCCAGAGCGAGGAACAGGCCAAGGGACTGCTGCAGCACATCGCCGACAAATTCCCACAGATTACCTCGCTGATGTATCTCGACAATCAGAAGTGCAACGATACCATCGGCGACCAGGAGATATTGGTATTCAAGGGTATCGACCACATCTACGAGTTGATGGAGGACCTAAAGTTTAAGGTTGGTCCCAAGAGTTTCTACCAGACCAACACCGAGCAGGCCTACCACCTGTACTCGGTAGCCCGCAACTTTGCCGGACTTACTGGCAACGAACTGGTTTACGACCTTTACACAGGTACAGGAACCATTGCCAACTTTGTAGCCAAGAAGGCACGCAAGGTGATTGGTATCGAGTATGTACCCGAAGCTATCGAGGATGCCAAGATCAACTCTGAAGTAAACAAGATTGGCAACACCCTGTTCTATGCAGGCGATATGAAGGATATTCTGACAGAAGAATTCATTGCCGAGCACGGACGTCCGGATGTAATCATTACCGACCCACCACGTGCCGGTATGCACCCCGATGTGGTAAAAACCATTCTTGGAGCAGCACCAAAGCGCATAGTTTACGTAAGTTGCAACCCAGCCACTCAGGCTCGCGATTTGCACGATCTCGACGTAGATTATCGCGTGGCAGCTGTTCAACCCGTTGATATGTTCCCCCACACACCACACGTAGAGAACGTGGTGCTGCTGGAGCGCAGATAAAATAATTTGGGGCAAATACTTGGGAGTTTCAATAATTTTTCATATATTTGCCCCAAGTTTAACTAAAAACATTTTTGACGAGCAACTACATTACTAATTTTTAAACTCATATTACAATGAAAAAGGTATTTTGGATGATGGCGCTTATGGCGTCGATGACAATCACAGCTAACGCCGAAAATCTGGTTGAAGCAAGTGATAATCTGGAGCCCTTATCAGATGCTGACGTAGCACTTCTCAACTCTATGGAGGCTACACAGCAGAAGGCTACCATCGAGGTACCCGCCTGGGTAAACAACATCAAATTCAGCGGCTACGGCATGCTGCAGTATCAGGCCGAGGACAAGGATAATGCGCACAGCAATACATTTAATCTGCGTCTGGCCCGTTTCATCTTAGATGGTAAGATTGGTGATTTCGACTGGCGTGCCCAGATTCAGGGCACCAACGCTACCGGTCCTGGTCAGCCTACCGTTCAGTTGGTCGACCTCTATGCTGAGTGGCGTAAGTATCCCGAGTTCAAGATTCGTGCAGGTCAGTTCAAGCGTGCCTTCACTTACGAGAACCCCACCCACCCCATCACACAGGGATGGCGTAGCTATGCCGACGTAATCAACAAGCTCTCTGCTTTTGGTGACCGTACAGGTGAGAAGTCGTCAGGTGGTCGTGATATCGGTATCCAGTTCTCGGGTGATCTGTTCCCCAACGCCAATGGTCGCCGTGTGTTCCACTATCAGCTGGGAATCTACAACGGTGAGGGTGTGAACCAGAAGGATATGGACAACCGTAAGGATATCATCGGTGGTGCATGGATTATGCCTATCAAGGGCTTGCGCATCGGTGCCTTCGGATGGACAGGTAGCCGTGGTGGCATGCTGGATCCTAATACTGGCAAAACCATCAGTATTAAGAAGAACCGTTATGCCCTGTCAGCCGAGTACGACCTGAACGATTACACCTTCCGCGCTGAGTATATCCACAGCCAGGGTTGGGGTGCTAAGTCGCCTGGTAACAACGTACGTGAGATCGACTACAGCAAGGGCGACAAGGCCGATGGTTGGTACGTATTTGGTATCGTGCCTCTGGTTAAGAGCAAGCTCTACGCAAAGGCTCGTTATCAGACCTACCGTAATCAGAAGGAATGGGCTACATCAGTTAATCAGGTTGAGTGCGGTTTGAACTATCGCTTTACCAAGAATCTCGAGCTGCATGCTGAGTATTCACGTGTAAACGATCGCTCGCTGGCTAAGCACAACTACAACTTGTTCGACATGGAGCTCGACTTCAGATTCTGAAGCGCATAAAGAGCACTCGCCACGATAGCCACCAGCTCTACCAACCAGTAGACGATGCCATCCAAGAAGATGGTGCAGGCATAGGCGAGAAATCCAAACAAAAGCAATACGATTGCATATCGATATACGGCTGCCGACATACGGTAGCCGTATTTTTTATAAGCATAACCGTTAATCATCAGGCACTCGAACACATGCGCCAATGTGATGGCAATACCAGTACCCAGCAAGCCCCAATACTGATAGCCCACTACCATCAGCAGCACAAACGCCACATAATACGCTGCCTCTAACATCAGATAGGTCATCGAATAGCCTCGTGCCAACGTGATGTAAGCCACAGGCATTGTGAGCACCTTGAAAAACATGGCCAATGCAGCCACCTGCGCCATAGGCACTACGGGCACAAACTCGCTGGTAAAAAGATAAGGAATAAGTATTGGCAACAAGGCGATGAGGGCTGTAAGCATGGGGGCCACTATCAACAGCGACACCTCCATCTGGCGATTCACCGTAAGATTGGTTGCTGCCACATCATGGTTAACAGCCGAGAGACGCGGATAATAATCGGTTTCCATAGCCGAGAACACCATACCTGCATAGGTAATGGTAAGCATATAGCCTGCATTATAAAGGCCCAGCACTTCAAGATCGCCCATCACATTCAGGTACGAGCGCACAAACATCTCGGCCCCGCTACCCACAATGCCTGCCAACGTAAATGCCACACCCAGGCGTACCATTTCCATACCCTCGCCCAGAATGCCTCGCGTGCCTCGCAACTGCAACGGAAATATGCGCCACGAGAACCATAATGTGGCACTCATGGTAGCAAACGCCATCAGCACAATAACAGGCACGATACCTGCCTGACCGAACATATAATAAATAGGTATGGCGATAACCAACGACGCCAAGGCAGCTACAATTTGTACCAAAGCCAAGGCCCCCAGCTTTCGCACGCCTTTCAGGATAGCCGTTTCGCCTCCCGTAATAGCCAGCATACCAATGGCAGGCGCCAACAACACAAAATGCAGGGTGTGATTGCCCCACGAGAAGGTGGCATTACTGAAAAACGGACCTAAAACCACGCATACCAGCATACCCAGCAAAGCAGTAAGTAAGCACCAGCCACGCACCACTTTTACATAGTGGGCAGTATGCTCGGTATCGCCGGCATCGTAGCATTCCGATATATGGCGCACCGCACTCATGGCAATACCTAAGTTAGTGGCCTGTGATATCAGCTGCACCGTGGTATTAAAGAGCGACACCAAACCCATACCACCAGGACCCAGCAGCATGGCCACGAATTTATTGCGCACAAGACCTATCAACACATTCAGGCCTTGCACCCCGCCAAATACACCCGTGTACTTCAGCACGTGGCTATAACTCTCGTTGCGCTCTTCGTTCATAATTCCTTAAAAACAAACGCAAAAGTAAGCAAATTATTATGATTATCCAAATTAATTTGGAATTTTGCTCGCTTATTCGTACCTTTGCAGCCATAATGGTAGCAAATCAACAAGAATCAACACCGATGGTGAGTTTTATCATCACCTATTACGAGTTACCCGTAAAACTGCTTTGCGAGTGCCTCGACAGTATCTCTGCGTTATCGCTCAGCGACCAGGAACGTCAGGTTATCATTGTCGACGATGGTTCCGAGAACAGTCCGTTACCAGCCCTCCAGCGTTATGCCGATAAAGTGATTTATCTGCGACAGAAGCATCAGGGACTGAGTGTGGCCCGCAACACAGGTATCCAGATGGCTACCGGCAAATATCTGCAGTTTGTGGATGCCGACGACCAACTGATTACATCGGGCTACAATGCTTGTCTCGACATCATCCGCAAGCATACCGATGCCGACATGGTGCTGTTTGATTTCGCCGACGAGCCAGCCACCAGTGGTACCAGTTTTATGCGTCACCACAACATCCACGGATCAGCCTGTGGCTACCTGTTCCGCCGGACTACCTTAAGCGATTTGCGATTTACACCAGGCATCTATCACGAGGACGAGCTCTTTACCCCTCAACTGCTGATACGTGCCGAGGTAGTTTATCCCACCCAGGCAAAAGCTTATAGCTACAATAAGCGCCCCGACTCTATCACTACAAACCAGGATGCAACCCACATAGAGAAACGACATACCAATGCCCTGCAGGTGATTTTTGAGTTGAACAAGATGGCCGACCGTTTGCCCAAGAACGATCAGCTGGCTATGGATCGCAGAGTGGCCCAGCTTACGATGGACTATCTCTACAACACCATCATCCAAACCCGTTCGCTATCCGTCACGCTGCAACGTATCCAAGTGCTGCGTGCCGAGGGTTTGTTCCCCCTACCCAATCGCAACTACACCAGCAAATACCAGTGGTTCCGCCGCCTGTCGAACAGTAAATTAGGTTTGGCCACCCTTGTCAAGGTGCTGCCACTCATGAAGCGAGAAAGATGAGGATACTACTCTTTGAGGATTATAGCACGCTGCACACTCTACTGGCAAAGGGACTGCGCGAGTTAGGCCATCAAGTAACACTGGTGGGCAATGGCAATATGTTTCACGATCTGCCGCGCGACATCGATATACGGCGCAGCGATGGTCCTTTTTCCGGCATCCGCCACATGGCCCGGATGCTCAGTCTGCTGCCACGCTTCACAGGCTATGACATCGTGCAACTCATCAATCCCGACTGCTTCGGCTTAAAGGCAGAAAGAGAGTATTTCTTCTACGATTTTCTGCGCCGTCACAACCGCAAAATGGTGGTGGGGGCTTTTGGTTGCGACTGGTATTGGGTGGACGATGGCTTGCACCACAAGACCTTCAGATATGGCGATTTCTATATTGGCAACCAGATGCGCAACGACGCTGCTGCCCAACAGTTTATTCACGAATATGTAAACACGGCCAAGGGCGACTACTGTCGCTATGTGATGGAAGATGCCGACCGAATCCCCACCTGCCTCTACGAATACCAGGCTTGCTATGCCCATTATTTCCCCGAGAAGAGCGAATATATCCCGCTGCCCATAGAGATAGAGAACGACACCCCAACCCACCTGTTCGATGGTAAACGCCTACGTTTCTTCATCGGCATCGACAAGGCTCGCAGCCAGTACAAGGGCACCGACATCATGCTGAGTGCTCTGGAGCACATAGCCGCCAAGCATCCCGACTCCTGCGATATCATCAAAGTGGAGAACTTGCCCTATGCCGACTATCAGCAGTCTATGAATAGCAGCGACGTAATGCTCGACCAACTATACAGCTACACCCCTTCCATGAACTCGCTGCTGGCCATGAGCAAGGGCATCATCGTGGTGGGCGGTGGCGAACCCGAACAATACGACCTGATTCATGAAACCAGTCTGCGCCCCATCATCAATGTTGAGCCCACCTATGAGAGTGTGTGCGCCCAGTTAGAGTGGCTGATAACCCATCCTCAAATAATCAACCAATTAAAGGCCGACAGCATCAGCTACGTCAAGAAACATCACGATTACAAACAGATTGCCCTCAGCTACGAGGCCATGTACCAGTCATTACTTCAGCAATCTGAGCGCCGATAACACTTGGCGCGAAACGCCTTTCCACCAGTTCTGCCAAACGTCGCCCTTCCTCTTCTGTCACAGGTCGGCCGACGGCTTTCTGCATCTCCTTCATCAAAGCTTCGGCATCGCCTACTGGCACATAGCGAAAACCAGCATCCAACTGCATACTCTTGGGCACCCCTTGGGTTGATATGGCAGGTATGCCAGTGCTCATCGCCTCGGCTATCACCAGTCCTTGCGACTCATTGCGAGTGGCCAGCACCAAGGCATCCGACTGATAGTATAGCCGTTTCATCCCCTCGGCATCCAATGCGCCATGACATGTCACGTTGCCTTTCAGTCCATAGAATCTCATCAGCTTTCGGCAGTCCTTACTATCAGTACCACGTCCAGCGATATGCAATTCTGTTTCAGGACACACCTTTGCCAAAAGGGCAAAGGCCTTGAACAGCACGTCATAGCCTTTGCGATGGTTAAACACCGCAGGGCAACAGAAAACAAACGGACGGCCATCCAAGGGTTGTCGTTTCTTGAATGCATAGAAGTCGGTATCCACCACATTGCTGATGGTGACATGGCAAAAATCATGTCCAAAATAGTCAGCCAACTCAGCCACCAGCTCATCCGACACGGTAATCACCTGGGCAGCCTCATGATAAGCCTCCTTCAGCAGCGGCACCTGCCAAGCCGTCGAAGGTGCAGGCCCCAATTCGGGTTCCAGAATCAGTTTGGGCAGATGTTCGGTGATAACATATGGTATGCCATACTCCCTACTGATAATCATGGCAGCATAGCCAGCCCATTTAGCACAGTGGGCATGCAGAATATCCGGTTTGCCGTATTTAGCTACATACTCGGTAAACATCGAGCACACTATATCCACCCAACGCATGACATTGTGGTGTACCATGCGTGGCAAACCACGCTGAAAGCTCTGATAAATGGTAATGCCATCGCGCTCGTGCTCAAAACGACAAGAGGGAAGGACCAGAAAGTCCTTCCCTCCGATGGTGATACCTAATTGCACATTACTTAAAATACGAACCTCATGTCCTAAAGCCTTTAAAGCTTTAGCCTGCTCCAAACAGAACTCGCCTCCGTAAGGGGTAAAGAATGAAGGGATTTCGAGTATGTGCATAGCATAGCCTTATGCCTCAGCAGGAGCCTCCTCAGTAGCGGGAGCCTCAGCAGCGGCAGCAGCAGCCTCGGCCTCAGCCTTAGCAGCAGCCTCAGCAGCCTTCTTATCAGCTACCTTCTTAGCAATTGCCTCGTTAACAGCCTTCTCAGCCTTCAAAGCGTTAGCAGCAGCGTCCTTCTTTGCCTTAGCCTCAGCCTCAGCGATCTTGTTCAGACCGTTCTGCTTGTCAGCCTTCCAGGCGTCGAACTTCTTCTGTGCAGCAGCCTCATCGAAAGCGCCCTTCTTTACGCCACCCTTCAGGTGCTTCATCAGGTAAACGCCCTCACGGCTCAGGATGTTACGTACAGTGTCAGTGGGCTGAGCACCTGTCTCTACCCAGTACAGTGCACGCTCGAAATTCAGGTCAACTGTGGCAGGATTGGTGTTAGGGTTGTAAGTACCAATCTTTTCAGTGAAACGACCATCACGTGGTGCACGAGCGTCGGCGATTACGATGCTGTAGAAAGCATAACCTTTGCGACCACCGCGCTGCAATCTGATTTTTGTTGCCATTTTTTAAATCTTTAATTTTTTGTTAATAATTTGAATTTCATGCTCTTAACTCGTAAAAGCGGGTGCAAAATTACAACTTTTCCGTCAATCCACAAAATATTTTCATCTTTTTTTGTATTTTTGCACTCTGAAATGTCACAACGTAACGAAAAACAGTTATCCATTCTGATTCCAGTGTACAATCAGGTATGCGTGGAACTGGTAAACCGATTGCATGAGCAAGCGGTAAATCTTGGCATTGATTTTGAGATACTTGTAGCCGATGACGGGTCGACAGATCCAAGTTGTATCGAGGCTAACAGTGCGATAGATAATCTGAGTAATTGCAGATTCCTAAGGCAGCCCGAAAACATGGGGCGTGCTGCCATCCGTAATTATCTGGCTCGCGAGTCATCCCTCGCGTACCTATTATATATAGATAGCGATATGAGTATCATCAGCCCCGATTTTCTTTTGCGCTATTTATCATGCTTACCAGCTACTGTGGTAGATGGTGGTGTGGTAATCAAAGCCACAAACGATAAACAGAAACAATTGCTACGCTATCGTTATGAGAAATCCGAGGAACTGAACCACATAGCAACAGAACGCCAGAAGCGCCCCTACCAGCATCTGCACACTGCCAATCTGCTGATAGAACGCCAACTGATGTTGCAACACCCTTTCTGCGAACGCATCAGGCATTATGGCTACGAAGATGTGTTGTTAGGCAAAACGCTGCAGCGCCATCATGTGCCCATTGTTCATATCGATAATCCTGTTGGGTTCTGCACCTTCGAATCGAATGCCGATTTTGTGGCAAAAACCGAAGAAGGTCTGCGCACACTCTGCGAATTCCGCAACGAACTGAGAGGCTATTCGCGTTTGCTCACATTAGTTCAGGGTATCCATATCCCCGCCATTCTGTGGCTCATCCGCCTGTGGCACCGATTGTTTGGAGCAACAGAAAAGCGGAACCTTTGTGGATCCCGCCCTCTACTCTCTCTTTACCAATTATACCGCTTGGGGTATTTCCTTACTCTACTCAAGCACCGAGAAGGTTAGTTTCTCGTAACCTTCAAAGTCGTCGAACTGAATCTGGAAGTCGGCATACTGGTAGTAGTTACCGCCAGTATTATGCGTATCCTTCAGTGAGTTACTCTTAGCCAGTGTGTTCAGAATCTGATTGTAAACCACCTTGTCGTTGTTATCATCAGCAATCTGAATGGCCATAGATGTAACAATTCCACCTACTACCTTATAGGTGTAATCACCTGCAGCATAGAGCTGGAACTCATCAGTTTCCAGGATTGTCTCCAGTTCACCAACCTTCTCTACGAGTTCGTCGTATGTCAAGTTTACATGTGTAATGGGCACGCGATTCTCGTCGAGCTTAATATAAGTGGTGTCACACTCACTGGTGACCTGAGCATCCTCTGCATAGCTTACGATCGGACCCATCATCAGGGCGATCAGTAAAATTGTAACTTTTTCTTTCATCTTCATATCAATCCATCTTTGTTTCACGGTGCAAAGGTAATAATTTATAAGGTACCCTCCAAGCGTTTTTGGCTAAAAATTCATAAAATAACCGCCTGCGGGCTACTTTTTGACCGAAATCAAGCCGCAGGCGGTTACACTTTGCTATTTAAACGCTTAAAATGCGCTCATTTTATTTTTTCACTGGTCGGATAGCGAATGTAAAGTCATAATCCTTATACTCCATCATGTACTCCTTTCTGGGCCATGCACCCCATGAGTTTACGCATCCCAGTCCCATCTGGCGCTGCTGGATATGCACCTGAGTCAGTGGGCGCTCAACCAGGTCGCCAGAGTGGCGTCCAATCTTCTTGTCCTTCACAGCACCGTCGTCCAGATCCTCTGTCAGGAACTTCAGCGCGCTGGCCTCCATAGGCGCATTGCTGTAGAACTCCAGTCCGTTGCCCTCAGCATTCACTACGCGGAACCAACGCACATCGGTGTGGTTACCAGACTCCTGTGGACGGATGTAAGAGAAGTACTCGTTCGAAACCTTATTTTCATACACACCGATAAACTCGCTCGAATTGCGGTCGATATAGTTCTCCACCGGACCACGACCATAGTAGCAGATAGCATCAAACTCCTGAGGCATCTGCAGCTGCACACCATAGCGGAACATAGGAGCCACTTTGGCATCCTTATCAGCAGCCAACTGCTGGCGAACAATCACCTCACCCTCGGCAGTCAGTGTATAGGTCATGGTCAGAGTAGCCTTCACATCAGGCATATCAAATACCGATGTCACGGTGTTGCCATCAACCTTGCAGTCCTTCAGTTTCATCTGTGGGTTCTTCCAAACACCAAAGCGGTTCTGCAGTCCAGCACCGTAGTCGTTATCTGTTGGTGCACGCCAGAACTCAGGAACGATGCTCTCGCGATCCACCAGCATGGCCTTACCATCCACATCCAGATAGTCAATCCAACCACTCCACTTTCCAATGGTCAGTGTCGTACCGGCAGCCTCCATCTTCACGTAGCTCTCGGTTTCTTCAGTGTTTATTGTTTCATGTTTAATGTTTAAAGTTTCATGTTTCGCTCGAACTTGTTCGCTTTGCTTGCAAAGAATGTTTAATGTAGGATACTGATAGTTGTTCAGTGCAAACTGCTGACGCGCCATCACCTGTCCCTTCTCTACCAGTGGCTCAGCCTCCTTGGTCTTGAACTGGAAGATCACAAAAATCTCCTGATCGCCATGGTGACCCAGCACACGCTCGATGGTCTTTTTCAGTGTCTCATCAGTAATCACCTTACGCTGCTGTGGAGCAATACCGCTCACATCAATCTTACCACCGTGTCCGAAGGTCATACCCTCAGGACGGTTGCCATCGTGATGATGTGCGCCTGCACCACCAACAAACCACTCCAGCTCCAGGTCGTCGAGTGTCTTAAAGAAGTTCTCGTTGTAAACCTCAAAGCGTCCTTCTTTCAATCCCTTATCAGCAATCCAGGCGTTCTGATAGTAGTAGCGCACCTCATAGGCATGAGGATTCAGTCGGCGGTCGGGTGCGATAATACCATTACAGTTAAAGTTGTAGTCGCTGGCAGGATAGCGGCCATAGTCGCCACCGTAAGTAAATATCTCCTTACCAGTAATCTTACTCTTATCGCGCATACCCTGGTCCACGAAGTCCCAGATATAACCACCCTGGTAGTGAGGCTCCTTGCGAATCAGGTCCCAGTACTCTTTGAATCCACCCATCGAGTTACCCATGGCGTGAGCATACTCACACTGAATCAGTGGTTTCTCAACCTTACCGCCAGTCACTTCGCCCTTCGAGTATTTCTCGCTCCAGTTATAGTCGGCATACATGGGGCAGTAGATATCTGTAGCACCCTCGATGCCTGCACGCTCATACTGGCATGGACGTGTCTTATCGTATGCCTTCACCCAAGCGTAAGCCTTCTCAAAGTTGGCACCGTAGCCAGCCTCGTTACCCAAGCTCCACACAATAATGCTGGGGTGGTTCTTATAGGTAATCATGTTACCCTCCTGACGCTCAATGTGAGCCTTCTCAAAATCAGGACGGATAGCCAGTGTCTTCTCATTGTAACCCATACCATGGCTCTCCAGGTTGCTCTCAGCAGTCAGGTAGATACCATACTCATCGCACAGATCATACCAACGTGGATCGTCGGGATAGTGACAGGTACGCACAGCATTGATGTTCAGCTGCTTCATAATCTTGATGTCCTGAATCATGCGGTCCACACTTACGATGTAACCACCATCAGGATCCAGTTCGTGGCGGTCGGCTCCCTTAATCAGGATAGCCTTACCGTTCACCAGCAGTTGTCCGCCCTTAATCTCAATATGGCGGAAACCAATCTTCTTCTTGATAACCTCAAGTGTCTTGTTACCCTGCTTCAGATATATAAATAAGGTGTACAGGTTAGGTGTCTCAGCAGTCCAAGCCTTTGCATTAGGTACATTAAACATTAAAGATGAAACATTAAATTTCAGTCCTTCAGCCACTGCATTTCCCGCAGCATCGTATAGGCTTGCTTCAAGGTTAGCCTTACCTGCCAGTTTCACATCTACATTCAGCACACCATTGCCCTGCACGTAGTCCTGACCGATGGTAATATCCTTGATGTGTACCTTTGGTGTAGCATAGAGATACACCTCGCGGGCAATACCTGTAAAGCGCCAGAAGTCCTGGTCCTCCAGATAGCTACCGTCGCACCAACGCATAATCTGCATGGCAATCAGGTTCTTACCTGGCTTCAGATACTTGGTGATATTAAACTCAGCAGCCACCTTCGAATCCTCCGAGTAGCCCACGTACTTACCGTTCACCCAAACAGCCAGGTTACTGGTAGCCGAACCTACATGGAAGAAAACCTCCCGTCCTTTCCAGTTTGCAGGCAGGTCGAAAGTGCGACGATACGAACCCGTGTAGTTGTTCGTCTCGCCAATGTATGGAGGTTCGTTCTTAAAGGTTGTGCTCCAAGCATATCCCATGTTCTTATAGGTCTTGTCGCCATAGCCCTCAATCTCAAACAAACCGGGGACAGGAAAATCCACCCATTTAGAGTCGTCATACTTCAGGGCATAGAATCCCTTAGGCGCATCCTGATGGTTCTTTACGAAATTGAACTTCCACTTACCCTCCATCGACAGGTAGCGGTCGCTCTGCTTTTTGTCGCCCTTAGCTTTGTCCTCATTCTCGAAGGCAAAGAAGTGTGCCCTACGCGCTTCGCGGTTCTGCTGGTTCACACTGGCGTCCCTCCACACGGGTGTTTTCTGTGCACTCGCAACTGTGAATGCACCACACACACATAATAATACAAGTTTCCTAATCATATTGGTTGTTCATTAATGAATTTTTTGATAATCCGTGCAAAGATAGCAAGAATTCATCAAAACACCAAGCAAACTCCCTATTTTTTAACATCCTCTTACAGGTTCCGTATGTTACGTGTCCCCAAGGGGACATAAATTTTATTAGTTCATATCCTTATTAGTTTTCATCAAAAAACAAATTGATTAGCAATCATAATCAAGTTGTTTTTGACTCAAAAACAAGTTAGAATTTACTGACTATCAATTTGGCAAAAAACACGTGAATTAATTCAAAAGGGGCAATGAATTAATTCATGAGAGGTTTTGAATTAATACACAAAAAACTCCTGCCTTGATTCATAGCAGGAGGATTACATTATTTTATAACACTTGCAACCTTGTTTGTTAATTCGATGAACTGGGGGATGGAGAGCTGCTCGGGGCGGCGGGTCATCATCTCGTCGTCGAAGAAACCTGCGGGGGCAGGATGGTTGGCATCGAAAATCTGACGAAGAGAAACACGCAGCATCTTGCGACGCTGGTTGAAAGTGGCTTTTACCACACGACGGAACAACTGTTCGTCGCAACCCAGATCGGTCACCTCGTTACGCGTCATGCGGATAACGGCACTCTGCACCTTGGGAGGCGGATTGAATACGCCTGGCTCTACGGTAAAGAGATACTCCACATTATACCAAGCCTGAATAAGTACCGACAGGATACCATACTGTTTGTTGCCTGGCTGTGAGGCCATGCGAACTGCCACCTCGTGCTGAATCATACCTGTGCAACAGGGAATCAAATCCTTATTGTCGAGCATCTTGAAGAAAATCTGCGACGAGATATCGTAAGGATAATTGCCTGTAAGCACAAACTGCTGACCATCAAACACCTCACGAAGATCCATACGTAGGAAATCGCCACCAATGATGTTATCATTGAGACGTGGAAAATTCTCCTGCAGATAGGCTACACTCTCGCGGTCGATTTCGACGACCTTGAAGGGACGGGGCTTCTCTACGAGATATTGAGTCATCACACCCATGCCAGGACCAACCTCCAGTACAGGAATGTCGGGACAGGCATCTACGGTATCGGCAATACGCTTGGCGATATTCAGGTCGGTCAAGAAGTGCTGACCGAGATTTTTCTTGGGTCGAACTTGTTTCATGGGTGCAAATATAAAAAAAAAATCGCAGATTAGAAAATCTGCGACTCCATTTTTCAATTTTTTGTTCAATTACTTATTGTTGTCTACATTAACAGCAACGGTTACTACCAGTGATACAGCTAATGCGAAGGCAGCCATGGTCATTAATAAAAAACTTGTCTCTAAAGTTACCATAATTAATTCCTTTCTCTAATCTTTTATTTATTTGTTATCCTTAAAACCGCTGCAAAGGTACGACTGTTATCGCACACAGCCAAGAAAATAGTAGAAAAAAGCCAAAAAAGTGAGCTTTCTTTGACACGTATCAATTATTATTCGTACTTTGGCTTCGCCGAAGGTACTTCCACTCGGAAATAAAAATAAATTCGGATTTATTTTGTATTTCACTCGTTTATTCGTACCTTTGCCCCCATGGAATTAAAAAACATCATCAGTAGCGTTGCTAAAGTGGTACTGCCTTTTATACTTGGCGGCGCCATTTTGTGGTGGATGTATCGTGGTGAGGACTTCTCGACTATCAGTCGTGTGCTGACTGAGGAAATGAACTGGACTTGGATGCTGCTATCATTCCCCTTTGGAATCTTGGCACAGATGTTTCGCAGTTGGCGATGGAAACAGACATTGGAACCGATGGGCGAGCACCCTCGTTCGTCGGTGTGTCATCATGCGGTGTTTATATCGTATGCGGCCAGTTTGATCATTCCACGTATCGGCGAGTTTTCACGATGCGCCATACTTAAGCGCTACGACGGCATATCATTCTCGAAAGCCTTAGGCACAGTAGTTACAGAGCGTGCCGTGGATACGCTCATCGTGATGATATACTCGGGTATCATCCTGCTTGTAGAGATGAGCGTGTTTGGCACCTTCTTCCGCAAAACAGGCACATCACTCGACAGAATATTAGGAGGTTTCTCGGTAACGGGATGGGTGGTAACAGCCATCTGCGCTGTGGCAGTACTGATACTGTTGCATCTGCTACTGAAAAACTTCTCTATATATAATAAGGTAAAGATGACGTTAGGTGGCATCTGGGAGGGTGTGCTCTCGCTGAAGGGGGTACGCAACCTGCCACTCTATCTGTTTTTCTCGATAGGCATCTGGGTGATGTATTTTCTGCATTACTACCTCACCTTCTTCTGCTTCGACTTTACCGAGAACTTAGGTATCGGCTGTGCATTGGTATCGTTTGTGGTAGCCAACTTTGCCGTTATCGTGCCTACGCCAAATGGTGCTGGTCCGTGGCATTTTGCCATCAAGACCATGCTGATTCTTTATGGTGTGGCTGATGAGCAGGCCCTGTGGTTTGTACTGATAGTTCATACCGTACAGACGATGTTGGTGATTGCATTAGGCATCTACGCCTGGGCAGCCTTACTGTTTACGAAACGTTTTAACCCAATTAAAAAATAAACTATGAGTGAGATTAAAAATCTGAACCCAGTGTGCATCTGGAAGAATTTCTATGCACTGACACAGGTTCCACGTCCTTCTGGACATTTGGAGAAAGTACAACAGTTTCTGCTTGATTTTGCCAAGCAGGCAGGTGTAGAGGCCTTTAAGGACCCCGCTGATAACATTGTGATGCGCAAACCCGCCTCGCCAGGTATGGAGAAGAAGAAGGGTGTGATTCTGCAGGCACACATGGACATGGTTCCACAGAAGACACCTGAGAGCACTCATAACTTTGAGACCGACCCCATTGAGCCATGGATTGATGGTGAGTGGGTAAAGGCCAAGGGTACTACCTTAGGTGCCGACAACGGCTTAGGCGTAGCTGCCATCATGGCTGTGATGGAGGATAAGACCTTGAAACACGGACCTATCGAGGCACTGATTACTGCCGATGAGGAGACTGGTATGTTTGGTGCCAACGCCCTGCCCGCAGGTGAACTGAATGGCGACATTCTGCTGAACCTAGACTCTGAGTGCTGGGGAAAGTTTGTGATTGGTAGCGCTGGTGGTATTGATGTAACTGCTACTCTGGATTATAAAGAGGTAGAGACCGAAGCCGACGACGCTGCTGTAAAGGTAACCGTAAAAGGACTGCGTGGCGGACACTCAGGATTGGAGATTCACGAGGGTCGCGGTAATGCCAACAAGCTGCTGGTTCGTGTGGTTCGCGAGGCTATCGAGGAGTGCGAGGCCCGTTTGGCCTGCTGGCAGGGTGGCAACATGCGTAACGCCATCCCATTCAAGGCTGAGGCTGTGCTCACATTGCCAAAGGAGAATGTAGCAGCCCTGAAGGAACTGGCTGCCGACTGGCAGGACGATTTCCAGGACGAGTACAAAGGCATTGAGAGTGGCATCGAGGTACTATGCGAGGATGTAGAGACACCAAAGATGGAGGTTCCTGTTGAGATTCAGGACAACCTGATTAACGCTATCTATGGCTGTCATGATGGTGTGATCCGTATGATTCCCAGCTATCCTAACGTGGTAGAGACATCAAGCAACCTGGCCATCATCAACATTGGCGAGGGTAAGGCTTCGCTGAAAATTCTGGCTCGTTCAAGTCGTGAGGATATGAAGGACTATATTGTAAAGACTTTGGAGAGCTGCTTTAACATGGCAGGCATGAAGGTTGAGACTGCTGGCAGCTACGGCGGCTGGGATCCCAACCCCGAGAGCGAGATTCTGAACCTGCTCTGCAAAGAGTATAAGGCGCTGTTTGGCCAGGATGGTATCATCCAGGTTGACCATGCCGGATTGGAGTGCTCTATCATCTTAGGCAAGTATCCACACCTGGATGTAGTAAGCTTCGGTCCCACCATGAAGTCGCCTCACACCACTACCGAGCGTGCCCTGATAGCTACTGTAGATCCATTCTGGACACTGCTGAAGCACACACTCGAGGTTATTCCTGAGAAGTAGTTTTTTGGCACGGATTACACGAATTAACACGGAGTATTTTTATACACAATCGAAAACTTTCGTGTAATTCGCGTAATTCGTGCCTTAAAAATTTGTTTTTTCAATTTTTCTTTTTACCTTTGCACACGATAAATTAATTTAATAACAAACATTATGGACGATTACCCGGCGAATAGTTACAACTGTTAGGCTGGAGGGTGGCAGGCAAGACCGCTAATCCTCTTGCCGCTAAGTCAATTATCAATTGTCAATTTTCAATTGTCAATTTAAAATGAAGGATTAGCAAAATGAAGACATTCTGGAATACCCAAGGCGGACTGACCCAGATAAAGGACTGGCAGCCCAATTGCTGGATACAGGTGACATGCCCCACCGAAGACGACCAGCGCGAACTCGAAGAGAAGTTTAATATCCCCGACTACTTCATGTCGGACATCAGCGATACCGATGAGCGTGCACGTTATGAGTACGACGACGGTTGGATGCTGATTATTCTGCGTATCCCTTACGTAAAAGAGATACGATCGCGTACGCCATACACCACAGTGCCCTTGGGTATCATTCATAAACGTGATGTGACTATTACCGTTTGTTTTTACGAAACAAACGTGATGATTGATTTCGTGAGTTTCCAGCAGAAGCGTGGCGAGGGCTTTACCGACCACGTAGATATGATTTTCCGTTTGTTCCTTTCGAGTGCCGTTTGGTACCTGAAGCGACTGAAGCAGATTTCGATGCTGGTAGATAAGGCCAAACGCAACCTGGATAAGGAGGTGAACAACGAGAGCCTGATAGGCTTGAGCCGACTGCAAGACTCGCTCACCTACTTCCAGACCTCTATCCGTGGTAACGAGACCCTGCTGTCGAAACTGAAGTTCAAACTGCAGATTGACGAGCTGGATGCCGACCTGATTGAGGACGTAACCATTGAGATGACACAGGCTCGCGAAACCACCATGATTTACTCGAACATTCTCGAGTCGACTATGGACACTTATCAAAGTATTATCAATAACAACATGAACACCGTGATGCGTACACTTACTACGGTAACCATCCTGATGATGATACCTACGCTGGTGACGTCGATGTTCGGTATGAACCTAATCAACGGCATGGAATCCAAACCATGGGGATTCATCTTGGCAGTCATCATTTCTGTCGCCATTTCGGCTATTGCATGGGGTATTTTCCGTCATAAACGACTGGTTTAGGCCTCAAAAACGCAAAAAAACGCCAAAAAATTAGGTTAATTAAATAATAATGTTTAATTTTGACCCCAAATGTTGATGATGCTAAGCATCATTTAGTAATAATTTAATAGTTAAATGATGGACTCTCAAGAGAATACCCTCGAACTGGGTAAAAACGAAGAAGTAGTTAACGAAGAGGTTACCTCTCAAGTAGAAACAACTGAAAACTCGGAGCCAGCAGCTGAGCAGGCCGAGGAGCAGACTCGTGTGGTTTATGAGACCAAAGCCGATGTACTGCACCGTTTGCAGGACATTGCACATGGCGAGGAAGTTCCACAGAAGGACGAAGTAGAGTATCTGAAGTCGTCGTTCTACAAACTGCACGTAGCTGAGCGCGAGGCTAAGCTCAAGGCTTATCTCGATGCAGGCGGCGATCCTGAGCAGTACCAGTACACGCCTGACGAGCAGGAAGAGGCTTTCAAAGCCGAGATGGGCATCATCAAGGAAAAGCGCGCCAAGGTTTTCAAGGAGCAGGAGGCTGAAAAGCAGGAGAACCTGACCAAGAAACTGGCTATCATCGACCGCATTAAGGCCATGGTAACTACCCCCGACGAGGCCAACAAGAACTACAAGGAGTTCAAGGCCCTGCAGGAGCAGTGGCGCGAAATTAAGAATGTGCCAGCTGATAAAGCCAACGAATTGTGGCGCAACTATCAGCTGTACGTAGAGCAGTTCTACGATATGCTGCGCCTGAACAGCGAAGCACGCGAGTACGACTTCAAGAAGAACCTGGAGCTGAAGACCGCTCTTTGCGAGGCAGCCGAAAAGCTGGCCGACGAGGAGGATGTGATCAGCGCCTTCCACCAGTTGCAGAAGCTGCACCAGGAGTATCGCGAGATTGGTCCTGTAGCCAAGGAGCAACGCGAGGAAATCTGGAACCGCTTCAAGGCTGCATCAAGCGTTATCAACAAGCGCCACCAACAGCACTTTGAGGGTGTTCGCGCCAAGGAGGAAGACAACCTGGCCCGCAAGACCGTACTCTGCGAGAAGGTAGAGGCTATTGCTGCCGAGGAAAACAAGGGCAGTGGCGACTGGGAGAAGCACACCAAGCAGATTATCGATATTCAGACTGAGTGGAAGACCATTGGTTTTGCACCTCAGAAGATGAACGTGAAGATATTTGAGCGTTTCCGCGCTGCCTGCGACGATTTCTTTGGTCGTAAGGCCGCTTACTTCAAGGGCTTGAAAGAAACCTTCAAGGAGAACGCCGAGAAGAAACGTGCCCTGATTGAGAAGGCCAAGGAGCTGCAATCGTCGACCGAATGGAAATCTACCAGCGACAAGTTCATCGCCCTGCAGAAGGAGTGGAAGACCATTGGTATGGTGCCTAAGAAGTTGGGCGACCAGCTGTGGGAGGAGTTCCTGGCAGCTTGCAACACCTTCTTCGAGGCCCGCAACGCCGCAGGTGCTGGTGCACGTGGTGAGGAGCGCGAGAACCTGGAGAAGAAGCAGGGTATCATAGAGCAGCTGAAAGCTTTGGCTACAGAGACTGGTGAAGAGGTGGCTGAAAAGGTACAGAAGCTGGTAGATGAATACAACACTGTAGGTCATGTACCTTATAAAGAGAAGGACAAGCTCTACAAGGAGTATCACGCAGTGCTGGACAAGCTGTATAAGGATTTGAACATCAGCGTGGCTAAGCGCAAGCTGAACAACTTTAAGCAGAACCTGAAGAGCGTGGCTGAGCGTGGCGAGAATGCCCTCGACAACGAGCGCACACGCCTGTTCCGCCAGTACGAGAACCTGAAGTCGGAGATTCAGACCTACGAGAACAACCTCGGATTCCTGAATGCCAGCTCGAAGAAAGGAAACAGCCTGATTGACGAGATGAACCGCAAGGTGCAGAAGTTGAAGGACGATATGAACCTGATTCGCGAGAAGATCAAGGCTATTGATGCAGAAAACAAACAATAATTGCGGATGATAACAGAACAAGATAAGAAATTTATGAGGGAAGCCATCCGCCTCGCCAACGAAAGCGTTGAGCGAGGCGGTGGTCCCTTTGGGGCTGTCATAGTAAAGGACGGCGAAATCATTGCTGGTAGCAGCAACAGTGTAACCATTGATAACGACCCTACAGCTCATGCTGAGGTTAATACCATCAGAAAGGCATGTTTTAAGCTGCGCACGTTCGATCTCTCGGGATGTACTATCTACACCTCGTGCGAACCATGTCCTATGTGCTTAGGCGCCATCTATTGGGCTCGTATCGGCAAGATATTCTACGGTAACACCCGCAAGGATGCCCGCGATATCCAGTTTGCCGATGATTTCATCTACGAGGAGCTGGAACGCCCTATGGACAAGCGTACGGTGCCCATTGTGCCACTACTGCGCGACGAGGCGCTACACACCTTCCGATTGTGGACAGAGAAAACAGATAAAACAGAGTATTAATAACAAAAAAGAGACCTGCGTTGCAGATCTCTTTTTTTGTGGGTGCTGATGGATTCGAACCACCGAAGTCGAAAGACAGCAGATTTACAGTCTGCCCCATTTGGCCACTCTGGAAAACACCCATCGCTCAAATGCGGGTGCAAAGGTACTAAGATTTTTTGAGCTGTGCAAATTTTCGAGCAAGAAATTTTAGAAATAATGCATATTCAGCTAAAAAAACAAGAATGGAGAGCTTGCATGGGCAAACTCTCCATTGTTTTTGTTAGGCGAAAAGAAGTTTTTACTTCTTCTCAGCAGGAGTCTCAGCAGCGGGAGCCTGAGTAGCAGGAGCTGCAGGAGCTGCAGCATCCTTCTGCTGACTGGCACCGAAACCAGGCAGGTTGTTAGGATTGGTAGCAGGAGCCTGATAGTTCTCCATAACAGAGGTGTCGCCACCAGCCTGAGGAGCTACATAAGCGCAGCAAACGCTAACGAGTACCATAAAACCAGCGAGGAACCAAGTGGCCTTCTCGATAAAGTCGGTAGTTTTACGAACACCGCCAATCTGGTTATAACCTGAGAACTGAGAAGCCAGACCGCCTCCCTTTGACTCCTGGATGAGCACAATGCCAATCATGAGCAGTGCTGCAACCACAATGAGAATTACAAATAATGTGTACATTTTTTTATTTATTTTTTTTGTTACTATTTACTATTAATTTCTCTAAGAAACGTATTTGATCTGCAAAGTAAGCATTTTTTTTCGGAATTTGCAAACTTAATCGCTGAATTATTTCCAAAGCTTTCGAATATCTACCCTGTTTGATGTAAATTCGTGCCAAAGTTTCGGTAAAGTACTCACTTTCAACCCCATTTTCTTCCTCAGAGGGCTCTGGTTGGGGCTCAGGACGGTACTCAGGTACCTCGCGCAGCTGGAACCCACCTTTGTCATCATTTATGAACGAATCAATCAGGTCCTGACCAAACATTTTTGGCATCTCACCAGGCATCTCCTGACCACCATCGGGCTCGATATCCATCAGGTAGGCCACATAATCTACAGCAGCATCGGCAGGCGTAGGCTTGCGCTTGGGCTTCAGTGTCTCGGTCTTGGCCTCCTCGGGGATACTATCCAGGAAGTTATCAATCAGCGAGATGGTACGATCTTCGGTTGGTTCAGCTGGCTGCTGAACAGGTTTTGCTGCAGGTGCAGGCTTAGCCACAGGATGATACTCGTAATGGCGCCCCTCGATCATTTGGAACAGCACGCGGCGATCGGTGATATAGGCCGATGCACGGCGCAATTCTTCGTCGAATGTAGAATCATGCAACAGATACAGATTCTGCAGCATCAACAATCGGGCTGTCTGAAAATAGGGATACAGAGCCAGCAGCGAACGCAACTCGTAGAGCGTTTCGCGGTCCATCTGTTCAGGATGCTTAATGAGTTCTGTAATCTCCATTACGCTATTATCTTAACTTAAAATTACCAGTTGGCTACGGTACGGTTGAAGATCTGATCGCAGAGGTCCTTCACCATCTGTGTTACCAGTTCCTCCTGCACAGCATTCAGACTCTGTGTAGTCTCGTAGCTCTGCGTGGCAGTAAACTGCTGCTCAAAATCTTCGTTATGGTTCTTATTATTCGTAAATCGTACGTTCACAGTCATGGAGAGCTCGGTCATAGCCGAATATCCCTCGGCACTCACGCTCTTGTTACGCTGCTCGTAGCGTATAATCTCACCCTCAATCTTCAGGTCGCCATTACGCTTAACCTGCTCCAAGCGGGTATGGTTAGCAAACTGATCCTTCAGCTGATTGTTGAACATCGGGCCCATGGGTCCCCACACATAGCTACTGCGAATGGGGAACTCGGCAATGGTGATGGTCTTGGTCTGCGAATAGTCGATGCTGGCACCGTTGAACTTATAGCTTACGGAGCAGCTTGTTACAACTGCAATGGCAGCAACAAACACGATTGTTTTTATCTTATTGATCCAAGCCATACTGTTTCAATCTGCGATAAAGGGTTCTATCACTAATACCCAGTTCCTGGGCGGCTTTCTTACGATTGCCATGGTTGCGCTCCAAGGCCTTCTCCAGCATCTGCTTACCCATGTCGTTCAGGTTCAAGCTCTCGAGTTCCTTCTCGGGCTCGATGTACTCCTCGGCAACTGCGTCTTCGACAGTTGCCACGGGTGCTGGGTGCTGGGTGATAGGTGTTGGGAATGTGGTGGCTGGCATATGCTCAACCTGAGGTGCAACTGGCGATGCAGTCTGCACATCGTCGAGCTGCTTTTTCAGCGCACTCATCTCGCGACGCATATCGTTCACGTTACCACGAAGCTCGAACAGAATCTTATACAGAATCTCGCGTTCGTTCTCAAAGCTATGATCGCCACTGCCATCGCGATGGATGGTGGCCAGCTGTGTGGTTTCATGATCCTGAGGGATGAACTGACTGAGCACCTGAGCGGTGATGGTACGTTCGGGCGAAAGCACACTAATCTGTTCAGTGATATTCTTCAACTGGCGAACGTTGCCCGGCCACTTATAGTGCAACAGCATCTGCTTGGCACCCTCGTCGAGCACCACGCGGTCCATCTTATATTTTTCGGCCATCTGCAAGGCAAACAAACGGAACAACAGGATGATATCCTCGCCACGCTCACGTAGAGGAGGCATCTGGATGGGTATCGAGTTGAGGCGATAGTAGAGGTCTTCGCGGAAGCGACCCTCGCTGATGGCCTGACGGATATTCACATTGGTAGCGGCTACAATACGTACATCGGTTTTACGAATCTCGGTGCCACCCACAGGGATATACTCACCTGTTTCAAGTACACGCAGCAATCGCGCCTGGGTGGCCAAAGGCAACTCGCCCACCTCGTCCAGGAAGAGCGTACCCTTGTTAGCTACACCAAAGTAACCTGGCGAATCGTTGATGGCACCAGTGTACGAACCCTTTACATGTCCAAAGAGTTCTGAGTCGATGGTACCCTCGGGGATAGAGCCACAGTTGATGGCAAAATACTTTTCGCGACGGCGTGGTGAGTTGTCGTGAATCACCCTTGGAATGATTTCCTTACCTACTCCGCTCTCGCCTACGATAAGTACACTAAGGTCGGTGGGCGCAACCTGCAAGGCTACGTCGAGCACGTGGTTCAATGCGTCGCAATTGCCAACGATATTGTACCGCTGTTTGATGTTTTGAAGTTCTGATGTCTTCATTGAGCTGACAAAATTACATATTTTTTCTGAAACATCTGCAATTTTGGCAGAATTTTAACGCTTATTACTTTTCTTTCTTGTCCAACTTGATTAAAAGCAGTCCGATAGCCGTCCATATCAGTTCGCGCAGGCGCACCAGCAGGGCTACAAAAATACCAGCATTAGCCGTCATACTCAAGCCCTCGGTACTCATCAGGAAGCCACCTTCGCGACCACCCAGTTGCAGGGGCATAAAGAACAGCATATTGGCAAACAGCGTGGTAAATGCGTAAATCAGGATACACTGCGGAATGGTAACCTGAGGCATAATCACCAGCAGGATAAAATAGATTTCGAACGTAGAGGCCACACGGCACAGCAACTCCAGCACCACAGCCAGTTTAAATGTACGGGGGTTCTGATTGTGCAAGGCAGCTATCTGCTCATCCACCTCGGCCAGTTTTTCACGGTTGCGCTCGATAAAGGGGGCTGCCCACTTCTTTACCATAGGGAAATGACTCAGGATGGTCATACCCGTCATGGCAATACCACGCTTGTAGCCACGCAAGAAGAACCAGATGGCCAACAGTGCCACTGCAGCGATGATGGGCAGCAGGATATAGGTAAGCGGCGTCATCTTCTGCGTGATAATATAAAGAGGTACGCTAAGCAGCCAGAACCAGAAGTGACTGTAGATGTGCGTCATCACATACAGTATGACTGACGATGATGCACGCTGGGTGCCCACCTTGGGCGACAGCGACATGATGCGGTAGGGCTCGCCACCCATCAGTCCACCAGGGGTAGCATAATTCAAGGCAAAGGCCGAGATAGTGATCTTATAGAGCCACCAGAAGCCCACCTTGCATTTGCGGCACACGCCCATCTCGTTACCGATGGTATTGATAATCAGATACCACGAGGCGGTGTTCATCATATACAGGAAAGCCCAAAGTACCAGCACACCTACGAACCAATAGCCCGCATGCTGAATGCCCTCCCAAGCCTGACGGAAGTCGAGCTGCGAGGCCATGATAATCAGTACCAATAATCCGAACAGGAAAAATCCGTTCTGATATTTTTTATTCATTTTGTCTAGTTTCTCGTGGTTTTATTTAAAGATATCCTTGGCACGAGGCATCTGGAAACGTGCCTTGTCGCCATCCTCACGCTTCTCGTGATACAGTTTTGGCAGTGGATTAGCCAATGGCTCATCGTACTCGGCACGATGGCGGAACATATCTACAGCCGTATAGATGGCATGGCGCAACGAGGTAGCATCGGCAATTCCCTTACCGGCTATCTCGAACTCAGGACCATGAACGGCAGTAGTGCAGATGGCAGTCATACCAGCCTTCAGCTTTACGCCATACTCGGTAGCCAGCGCATTAAATGGCAGTGTGCCCTGATCGTCGTACATAGCCAGCACACCATCAAACTGCTCGTACTGGTTGTTGGCAAAGAATTCCTCGGCAGCATAAGGACCAAAGGCCATCATGTTCTGCTTCTCCAGCTCGGCAATGGCAGGGGCGATAATCTGCTCCTCCTCGGTGCCTGGCTGTGGATTCAGTGCCAGCACAGCGATACGGGGATTGTTTACACGGAAATCGCGCTTCAGACTCTTAAAGAAGATGGTTCCCTTCTCAACGATTTTCTCAACGCTGATGCTCTGAGCCACCTCCTTGATAGGCAGATGGTTGGTAAGCAGACCGATACGTACACGCTCACTGAGCATGATGGTAAGCGGCTTTTCGTCGCGATTGGGGTTGGCATTTGGTACCACTGGGCCCAGCACCAGTACATCAAACAGGTGCTTCTGCATATCCTCTTTAACACGCTGCATCACAGCCTTGGCAGCCTTATCCGACTCATCGGTGGGCTGTCCGAAATCTACCTTCACCTCCTCGTCGAAGGCGGCCAACAGGTTCACACGCCCGTCCTTGGCCTCGGCAGCGTCGTTAATAATGCTATACTGGGTTTCTATCTCCATAGCCTTACGATGAAAGGCTGCGGCTTTAGGCGAACCATAGATGATAGGTGTACACATATCCAGCATCATGGGGTCTTCGAAAGCACGAAGTATCACCTCATAACCAATGCCGTTGGTGTCGCCATGCGTGATGGCCACGCGAATTTTCTTATCCATAGATATATTTGACAATTTTACGATTTACTATTTGACAATTTCTTGGCCGTACTCAGCAGACCACAGGCTGCAAAGATATCCTGACCACGACTGGCGCGGATAGTGGTAAACACACCATGGGCGGTGAGATAGTCACGCAAGGCTTCCATGCGCTTCTCGTCGGCACCAGGCAAATCCACACCAGGTATCTCGTGGAATCGAATCAAATTTACACGACAGTCCAATCCACGCACCAGCTTCACAATCTCGCGGGCATGCATGGTGGTGTCGTTCAGTCCGGCAAAGCAGATGTACTCGAACGAACAACGGCGCTGGTGCGAGAAGTCGTACTGCTTCAGCAGGTCAACCACCTCGGTAATCGACATCTGCTTCTCGGCAGGCATCAACATCTGGCGCTGTTCGGGCAGTGGCGAGTGCATCGATATAGCCACGTGGCACTCACTCTCGTCGAGGAATCGCTTCAGCTTGTTCTTCACACCCACACTCGATACTGTGATGCGGCGCGGACTCCAGGCATAGCCCCAATCGGCAGTCAGCACCTGAGTGGCCTGCAGGATAGCGTCGAGGTTATCCATGGGCTCACCCTGACCCATAAACACGATATTGGTCAGTGTGTCGCGCTCTGGCAACGCATATATCTGGTTCAGGATATCAGCAGCAGTCAAACTGCCCTCAAACCCCTGTTTACCAGTCTGACAGAACAAGCAATTCATTTTACAACCCACCTGGCACGATACACACAGCGTGGCGCGATCGCCGTCTGGTATATACACCGTTTCAACAAACTTACCACTACGGGTTGGGAACAGATATTTGATGGTTCCATCCACCGAACGCTGACAGTCGATGGGCGCCATGCTGCCCACCTCGTACTGTTCGGCCAGTTTTTCACGGTTTGCCTTCGACAGGTTGGTCATATCGGCAATACTACCAACATGTTGCTGGTAGAGCCACTTGGCAATCTGTGCAGCCGTAAACTTGGGCATTCCCAATTCGGTTACCACTTGCTGCAATTCGCCAGGCTGCATGCCTAATAATACCTTCTTTTCGTCGTACATCTTTACTTTTTGGGTGCAAAGGTAGAAAAATTTCCCTAATTTATTTGGTTTTCTCGGAAAATATTACGAATTTTGCGCTTTATAAATCACTAATTACACGTAATGAGAGAAAAAATTGACTGTTTTTTGCCTTGCAACGACCTTGAGACAGCGCGCGATGTGATAGCGCAAATCAAGGGTAGCAAGACTATCCAACATATCTGTTTGCTGGTAAACCAACCCCTTGAGGCCATAGACGAGGCCCTGAGCGATTGCGAGCAAATAGTAGTTAACGACCTGACAAGCAGCACAACCCTACAGGCTATTTCAGAACATGCCAAAGCTGATTACGCCCTGTTGCAGATTCGTCCACGACAGATACAGATGGCCAAAGGCACACTCGACCGCATGCTGCGTATCGCATCCGATTCGGATGCTGCCATGATCTACGCCGACCACAACGACCTGATTGATGGCAAGCTGCAGCCCCATCCTGTTATCGATTATCAGATTGGTAGTATCCGCGACGATTTCGATCTGGGCTCGCTCATCCTGGTTAAAACCAGTCTGCTGCACTGCTTTACCATGCAGTGCAACGAGCACCCCTACCAGTATGCTGCTGTTTATGCCCTGCGCTTGTTCCTGAGTCGTAAAGGCCGCATCTTCCACATTAACGAGAAGCTTTATACCGAGCAGGAGACCGATACCCGCGCCTCGGGCGAAAAGCAGTTCGACTATGTGAACCCACGCAATCGCGAAGTACAGATTGAGATGGAGCATGCTGCCACCGCCCACTTGGCTGCCATCGGCGCCAAAATCGACCCCACATTCTATCGTCGCCCCGACTTTAACGAGCAGGAGTTTGATGTAGAAGCATCGGTGGTTATACCTGTTTACAATCGCGAAAAAACCATTTGCGATGCTGTTAACAGCGCGCTGAGCCAGAAAACCAAATTTAAGTATAATGTGATAGTGGTTGATAACCACTCTACCGATAAGACGACCGAGTTGCTGCGTGGTTTCCACGACGAGCGACTTATCCATATCATCCCCGAGCGTAACGATTTGGGTATTGGTGGCTGCTGGAACATGGCCATCCACGACGACCGTTGCGGACGTTTTGCCGTGCAGTTGGATAGCGACGACCTGTACTCGTCGCCCAAAACCCTGCAGCAGATTGTAGATACCTTCTACAAGCAGAATGCCGCCATGGTGATTGGTTCGTATCGCATGTGCGACTTCGACCTGAACACCCTGCCACCAGGACTCATCGACCACGCCGAGTGGACGGATGAGAACGGCCCCAATAACGCCCTGCGTATCAACGGTCTGGGTGCGCCACGCGCCTTCTTCACCCCCCTGTTACGCCAGATAGGATTCCCCAACACCTCGTATGGCGAGGACTATGCGTTGGGATTGATTTTCTCGCGCCACTACCGTATCGGTCGCATCTTTACCGAACTTTATCTCTGTCGCCGCTGGGGTGGCAACAGCGATGCAGCCCTCTCTATCGATAAGGTGAATGCCAACAACCTGTATAAGGACCAGTTGCGCTCGTTAGAGATTATGGCACGCCAGCAGATGCTGCAGGGCAAGCAGGAAATGCTGAACGATTCGCCCCTGATGCGATTCTTCAACCGCCAGTTAGAGAAGTGGGACGATGCCCGTCGCCGCTATCACGACCTGCGCAACGTGAAGACCCGCGAGTTGTCGGTAGGCACTTCAACCATGAAGGTGCAGTATAACCCCGCCCGTATCGTATCAACAGGCGCTAAGATTGACAAGCAGACACTGGCCGAGCGCCCCTGTTTCCTGTGCGAGCAGAATCGCCCCAAGGAGCAGGTTAAGAAATCTATCGATGGACAGTTCGACCTGCTGGTCAACCCCTTCCCCATCCTGCCCATCCACTTTACCATTCCATCGGTAAAGCACGAGCCGCAGTTGATTCGTAATGCCTATGGCGAGATTCACAAGCTGCTTACCGAGTATCCACAGATGATGGTATTCTATAACGGACCAAAGTGCGGTGCTTCGGCTCCCGATCACGCCCACTTCCAGGGTGGCACATCAGGTGTATTACCCCTGCAGATGGCATGGGGCCGCTTGTCGCGCAGTCTGAAACCCATCCTGGATCTGAATAACGAGGAGGGCATCTCGCTGATTGAGGAGTATCCATGCCCCGCCCTGCTCATCCACAGCAAAACGCAATATGGCGACGAGCAGTTGTTCCGTCGTTTGTACGAGTCGCTGCCCATCAAAGAAGGCGAGCCCGAGCCAATGCTCAACATCGTAAGCTGGCGAAACGATGCCGATTACTACTCGGTGGTATTCCCCCGCGACAAACACCGTCCCGACTGCTACTACAAGGAGGGCTGCGAGCAATACATCATATCGCCAGGTGCTCTGGACATGGCAGGTTTCATCGTTACCCCACGTAAGGAGGATTTCGATCGCATTACCCCCGAGGTAGCCCTGGGCATACTTAACGAAGTATCGCTGCCAGCCGATGCGCTTCAACAGGTTATCGAACGCCTGAGAGCCACTCAAAATTCAATGGTCAATGGTCAATGTTCAATGAAAAAAGAGCCAAACGTTACCGTGGGTATCGTCAGTGGCGAAAAGATATCGTTCAGCCTTAACAAACCTTACATGGCTAAGGGCGAGGTGATTACCGGCGACCAGGTAGTTGAGTTTAGCGATGGCGGTATTCTATGGCGTGGCACCCAGTATCGTAACCTGACATTTACCCCACAGACCGACGATGCCTCGTTCTCGCTCAACGATGTGACTATCGGCGTTAACTTCCACTGGGAGCGCAAGGAAACCCAGACCTTCGAGGGTACCCTGCGCATTGTGGTTGAGGCCGATAAGATTGTGGCCATCAACGAATTGCCGGTCGAGAAGTATCTTACCAGCGTGATATCAAGTGAAATGAGCAGCACCTCGAGTGTTGAGTTCCTCAAGGCCCACGCCGTTATCTCGCGTTCGTGGCTGCTGGCACAGATTGAGAAACGCAAACAGCACGAAAGCGGTGGCGACAATTTCTTCTCGTTTACTAAGAGTGACCAGGAGTTTATCCGCTGGTACGACCGCGAGGATCATACCATCTTTGATGTATGTGCCGACGATCACTGCCAGCGTTACCAAGGCATCACCCGCGCCAACAACACCCATGTTGAGGAGGCTATCAGTCAGACCCGCGGTCAGGTACTGATGTATGACGATGAGATTTGCGACGCCCGTTTCTCAAAGTGCTGTGGTGGTCAGACCGAGGAGTTCCAATACTGCTGGGAAGATACCCCTAAGCCATATCTCGTTTCGTTCCACGATCCTTACTGCAACACCAGCGATAAGCACATCCTTTCGCAGGTACTCAACGATTTCGATCAGGAAACCCCCGATTTCTATCGTTGGACGGTAAGCTACACCCAGCAGGAACTGTCGGAGTTGGTAAACCGCAAACTCAAGATCGACTTTGGTACCATTACCGACCTCATCCCCGTTGAGCGTGGCAAGAGCGACCGTATCTGGAAACTCAAGATTGTTGGTACCAAAAAGACCCTCACCATCGGTAAGGAACTTGAAATTCGTCGTGCCCTGAGCGAGAGCCACCTCTACTCATCAGCCTTTGATGTTGAGAAAGATGGCGATAAGTTTGTGCTTAAAGGCAAGGGCTGGGGCCATGGTGTTGGCTTGTGCCAGATAGGTGCCGCTGTGATGGGCGAGCAAGGTCATCCTTACGATGATATCCTGCTGTTCTACTATCGCGGTGCCCAAATCAAGCGCCTCTACGATTAAAAAATGTTTCATGTTTAATGTTTAATGTTTCATGAACAATAAGAATCCTTGGGCATGGGTGCCCACCCTTTACTTTGCCGAGGGCGTTCCCTACGTAGCTGTGATGACCATCTCGGTTATCATCTACAAACGCCTTGGTTTGTCGAATACCGACATCACGCTCTACACCTCGTGGCTCTACCTGCCTTGGGTTATCAAGCCCCTTTGGAGCCCGTTTGTAGACATGTTACGAACCAAACGCTGGTGGATACTCAGTATGCAGATACTGATAGCTGCAGCCCTGGCAGGTGTGGCTTTTACCATCCCGGGACCGTTTTGGCTGCAAGGCTCGCTCAGCTTTTTCTGGCTGTTGGCCTTTAGCAGTGCCACCCACGATATTGCTGCCGACGGCTTTTATATGTTAGGACTGGAGCAGCACGAGCAGGCCTATTTTGTGGGCATCCGTTCCACGTTCTATCGCATAGCCACCATTTTCTCGTCGGGCTTGCTGGTAGGCTTGGCAGGTGTGTTGCAGGTGCTCACCCGTAGCATCAGCTATGCCTGGAGCCTGGTGTTCTATCTCATAGCCGGTCTGTTTATCGCCTTGTGGCTCTATCATAGCTGGGCACTGCCCCGCCCCAGCGAGGACACCCATCGCATACAGAAAACCGCTGCCGATATCATCACCGAGTTCTGGAACACACTCGTAACCTTCTTCCAGAAACCACAGGTATGGGTAGGCATCTGCTTTATGCTGTTCTATCGTATGCCTGAGGGACTGCTGGCTAAGGTATCGGCTCTGTTCCTGGTTGATAAGATGGCCAATGGCGGTCTGGGCCTGAGTGATGTAGAGTTTGGTATGGTTCAGGGCACCGTAGGTGTTATCGGCCTTACCTTAGGTGGTATCTTAGGTGGTATCGCCGCCAGCCGCGACGGACTTAAACGTTGGCTGTGGCCTATGGTGATGGCTATCACCATTCCCGATTTGGTATACGTATATCTTTCGTGCGCCCTGCCATCCAGTCTGCTTATCATCAACATCTGTATCTTCTTAGAGCAGTTTGGTTATGGTTTTGGTTTCTCGGCCTATATGCTATACCTTATATATTATAGTCAGGGCGAGCACAAAACAGCCCACTATGCACTGTGTACCGCTTTCATGGCCCTGTCGATGATGATACCAGGATTGTTTGCCGGCGCCCTGCAAGAGGCAGTGGGCTATCGTGCATTCTTCGTGATCGTCGTGGTTTGCTGCGTGATGACCTACATCGTAGCCAGCTTACTGAAGATAGATCCCGAGTTCGGAAAGAAAAAAGCAGACGAGTGATTGTTTTTGGGGCACGGATTAACGCGGCTTTAACAAATTAAAAACACGGCTTTAGCATTACAACTAAGGCCGTGTTCCTTTTTATAAAAAGAGCCGTGTTAATCCGTGCCTAAAAAAGAGAAAAAAATTAAATTCCGGCGCCGTCTTGGAAGGCGACATCCACTGCTTTACTCTGCTGAATGCGCGAGTAAGGCGGCACGCTGTGCGTTACCCAGATGTTACCACCAATCACGGAGTCGTGACCGATGGTGATACGACCTAAGATTGAGGCATTGGAATAAACCGTCACATGGTCTTCCAGGATGGGGTGACGGGGGATGTTCAGCATGTTACCATTCTCATCATACTTAAAGCTCTTAGCACCCAGTGTTACACCCTGATACAGCGTGACATGATTGCCGATGATAGCCGTTTCGCCGATAACCACACCCGTACCGTGGTCGATGGCAAAATACTCGCCAATCGTAGCTCCTGGGTGTATGTCGATACCCGTTTTGCTGTGTGCCTGCTCTGTAATGATACGTGGGATGACGGGCACCTGCAGCTCGTGCAACTTATGTGCTATGCGGTAGTGCGTCATCGTGTTCATTGATGGGTAGCAGAAGATTACCTCGCCAAAGTTAGGTGCAGCAGGGTCGTTATCAAACATCGCCTGTATGTCGGTATAAAGCAGTCGTTTAATCTCGGGCAATGCATCAATAAATGCAAGTGCTTTCTCTTCGGCTATGCCATAAACCTGTGCCTTGGTACTGTTAGCCTCGCAGTCCTCGCAGAACTGCAGTCCGTGTGCAATCTGCTTGGTAAGCAGTGTTGTCAACTCCTCCATCCACACACCTATATGATAGGCGCGGATAGCCTCGTCGGGCTGTCGCTTTTCAAAATAATCAGGAAAGATAATGCTCTTTACCAGCGTTACGATACGCTTCACCATCTCTACCGATGGCAGCGGTGCCACCGTGGCTGGCATCATACCCAACTCTCTTTCCGATTGCTTCGACAGCAGCGCCACATTCCTGCGCAATGTCTCGTTTATCTTTGTTTTGTCCATACTTACAACGTTAAAGTTCGGGGGCAAAGGTACGAATAAGTGAGCGAAATACAAAATAAATCGACAAATATTTTTATTTCCGAACGAAAGTACACTCTTATCTACTACAATCTGATTCCGTACTTAGCTATCCGCTCCTCCATCATTCCTTCGGGCATGAATCGGAGGAGCGTTTTTGTGATGGTATTCAGCATGGCCTGGCGGATGTAGTCCTCGCGGATGTAGAGCGACACACGGCGCTGCGACAGATAATCGCCCTCGATGCGGCGCACATTCTCGCGCTGTGCATCAGAAAGGAACGGCAGGTGCATCTCTGGGATAATGGTAAAACCGCCATTCTCGTCAACAATGCGTATCAGGGTATCGATACTGCCGGCCTCGTACACCCTGCGGCCCTTGGTGCGCGCCTTGCAAAAGCTGAAAGCACTATCGCGCAGGCACTGGGCATCGCGCATAATCCACATTTTTTCGTGCTCCAGATTCTCGGGACGGAACACGGGCAGCTTGCGCCAACAGTCGGCCGAGAGATACACCATAAACCGCTCGGTATAAAGCGGTATCTCGAGTATGCCCGGGTGTGCATGTCCGCCAGTGGCGATAGCACCATCGATATGTCCCTGCTGCAATTCGGCCATAATGGCATCGCCCTTAAGCTCGATAATGGAAAGTCGCACCTGCGGATAATCCTCGGTATAAAAACGGATAAACTTGGGCAGGATATAAGGCGCGATGCTGGACACAACGCACAGGCGCAGATCGCCAGCCACGTCGCCCTTGTCTTCGCTCACCAGCTCGTTGATTCGCTCGGCCTCAGCGATGGTACGCTCGGCCTGACGGATAATTTTCTCGCCGGCAATCGTGGGCGTAACACTCTTGTTGCTACGCTCAAAAATGCGCACGTCGAGTTCGTCTTCCAACTTTACCAACATGGCACTCAGGGTGGGTTGCGAAATGCCTAAGGCGTCGGCAGCCTTGGCAAAACTGCGGTAGCGATCGATGGCTACAATGTACTTAAGTTGCTGTAATGTCATACGTTCCTGATATTTATAATAGATTATATCGATGCAAAGATAGATAAAATAATTCGTATATCTATCAAAATATGCGTAATTTTGCACCGTGAAATAATAAAAATGGTAAAAAGGTAACTATTTAATAAGGTAAAAAGTATGGCTAAAAATTTTCATCGACACTTTAAAACGCCAGGTAAGCCACTCTACTGGATTATCATCGCCTACATCCTGCTGGGATGGTTTTTCCCAGTGATTGGTCTGGTGGCAATCATCTGCATGATTGGTCCGGTGCTATTCAGTATCTGGAAAGGACGATGGTGGTGCGGCAATGTTTGTCCGCGCGGCAATCTGTACAGCCGACTGCTGTCGAAGTATTCGCCCCACCGCGAGATACCTAAGTTTGTGCGCACCTTCGGGTTCCGATTGTTTATGGTGTTCTTTATCTTCACCATGTTTGGCATACAGCTGAGCTTTGTGCCCTGGAGCGAGGGCGGACTGCCCATGTGGGCTGGCATCGGTAAGGTGTTCTGGACCATCATTGTGGTAACCACCATCGTGGGTGTGGCGCTGGCATTCATCTATGCCCCACGCACCTGGTGTACATTCTGCCCCATGGGAACCATCTCGAACTGGGTATCGCCCAAGCACGCACCACTGCCCAAGGCATTTACTAATGTACACGTATCGAGTGCCTGCCAGATGAAGTGTAAGAGCTGTGCCCGCGTATGCCCCATGCAGCTCACCCCGTACGACTCACGCGGTCAGGAATCGGGCTATCTGGATGCCGACTGCATTAAGTGCGGCAAGTGCACCCTGGCCTGCCCTATCAAAATTGTTGAGATTAAACATTAATAATTAAACATTAGACATTATGGAGAATATTAAAGATTATCAGCAGTATCTCGAGGGATACGGTTTCGAGGGTAACACACCCACAGTTATCGACTTTTTTGCCACATGGTGTGGTCCTTGTCAGGCCATGTCGCCCATGCTTCAGCGCCTGGCTCAGGAGTACGAGGGTCGCCTCAAGGTCATCAAGATTGATGTAGATCAGAACCAGGAACTGGCAAGCGCAGCCCGCATCATGTCAATCCCCACCCTGTTCTTTATTAATAAGGATGGCGAGATTCAGCGCTATATCGGCAGCATGCCTTATCAGCAGCTCAGCGCATTAGCCGAACAGATAGTTGACTAACACAAAAAATCATAATAAAGCATTGAAATAATGCGAATGAAAGTCTCAGACAGGATTGTATGTCTGAGATTTTTTGTATATTTGCGGCCAAATAACAATTGATTGCAATGACAGAGATTGTAGATAAGCTGATGCAGGCGCCCATGTTTCAGGGTTGCGACAGAGGGGTGCTGGAGGATTTTCTGAGTACAGCTCACCACCGCTTGCGCCGTAGGGATACCGATGAGATGATAGCCTACAGGGGCGACAAGTGCGACGAGGTGTTGCTGTTGGTTGACGGTTCGGCCTACAGCACTATGAGCGGCGACGACAAGGAGGTGGTAGTTGAGCAGTTTAAAGGTCCGTTGGTGCTGGCGCCAGCCTTTGTGTTTGCCACCAAGAATGTGATGCCGGTAAACGTTACCGCCCAATCGCCCTGCACCATATTATATATTAATAGGCACGATTTTCTGGAACTGCTGCATCGCGACAGCACGCTGATGATGAACTTTATACAGATTATCTCCAACCGCTGCCAACGACTGAGCGAGCGTCTGAACGATTTTGCCGTACAATCGCTGAAGGAACGCGTGATGGATTATCTGCAGCAGCACGAGCGCATCGACAACGTGGGTTGGCTGAGCCGTGTGCTGGGTGTGGCCCGTCCGTCGCTATCGCGCGTACTGTCCGAACTCAAGTCCGAAGGCATTATCGAGCGCACCATTGATGGTATCGAACTAAAAAAGTTGCGTTAAAAATCCCAAAATGTAACATACGTTACCACACGCCATAAATACAAGGTATATTTTTGCAGCATCGAAAAGTATTAATTGGAAACGTTAAGATGAAAGATTTTAAGCAAACAATGACCGAGGCCCAGGCATGGCCAATGGACAAGCTGGTAGATTACATTATGGACAACTACCACGAAGGATGTGTGATGCGTGTGGACAGTATGCGCCGCGAGGCTGAGATGCAGAAAAACCAAGAGGGTGCCGTAGATATAGAGCTGGTAGCAACGCTGCTGGGCGAGAGCTATGAAGACCTGTCGAACCATTTCCAGAAGGAAGAGGGCATCCTGTTCCCTTACATCTGCGAGCTGCAGATAACACTTGATGGCGGCTACGAGGTACAGGCCTTTCATTGCGGTTCGGTGCAGTACCCCATCCGCGTGATGATGACAGAGCACGGCGGCGAGTTAGACCGCTACGATCGCATCATGGGCATTATGAAACAGCAGCAGGAGCCCTTCGCATCGTCGGAGGCATGCAAGCAGCTCACCAACAAACTTGAGGAATTTACAGCGTGGCTTGGCGAACATATTAAACTTGAAGATGAAATATTATTCCCACGAGCGATTGCTGCCGAGGGAATGCCAACAATAGAATAAAAGAAATATGAGAAAAGTTAGCAGACAGATGGATGCCGCCTTTGCACTGGAGGTGCTGGATAAGGCGCCATATGTAACAGTAAGCATGACGCGACCCGACGGGACTCCTTATGGATTGCCCCTGTCGCTGGCACGAACTGATGAGAAAACATTTTATTTCCACTGTGCCTTGGAGGGCGACAAGCTGGACTGCATAGCTCATCAGCCGACGGTATTCCTGTCGGCAGTTACCAAATGTGCACCAACTGTAGGACCGAAGGACGGAAGTTTTACCATACAGTTTAAATCGGCCACCGCCGTAGGTAAGGCTGAGATGGTGACCGACCGCGACGAAAAGATAGCCGGATTGCGCGCCATCTGCGAGCGATTCCTACCCCACCACATGGATGCGTTTGATGATGCCATCGCCCGTAGCCTTGACCATACAGCCGTGGTTCGCATCACCCTGACCGAGCCACCCGTTGGCAAGCGCAAACAGTACGACAAACAGGGCGACGAACTCAAATACGGCCGTATGGAGTAGCAAAATTTGCGAATTATCATCATTTTCGCCCGAAAAGTGAAAAAATATTTGGAAGTTTAGAGTTTTATTCGTATATTGCACCCCAAATACCAATAACGAATGAAGCTGAAAGATTTCTTTGCGTTTAAGGACTGGCTATCTTATCGACAGAAGGTGGGTTTGCTGGTTATAGCGGGCGTCGTATGCGGCCTCGGCGGATTATTTATGTATCTGCTCAGGGCGCATACCTATTTTATAGGCGATAACCCGTCGGCCTGCGTTAACTGCCACATTATGACCCCTTACTACGCCACATGGAGCCACTCCTCGCACGGACGTATCGACAACCAGAAAAACGGTGCTACGTGCAACGATTGTCATGTGCCTCATCAGAACTTAGCTTTTTATTATGGTTTCAAGGCGGTAGACGGCTTGAAGCACACGGTTTATTTCGTGGGTCACATGGAGCATCAGGCTATCAAGGCCGAGACCCTGACTGGGCAGGTGGTAATGGATAACTGCATTCGTTGCCACACCCAACTAAATACCGAGTTTGTTAAGACAGGACGCTTGGGCTATATGCAGCAGCTGGCCACAGGCGGCAAGGTGTGTTGGGACTGCCATCGCAACGTGCCCCATGGCGGCATGAACTCGCTGATGGCCACCCCAAATGCCGAAGGCGTAACGCCGCTGCCACCCTCTCCAGTACCTGAGTGGCTACAGAAGATGATGGACTAAGGCAATTGATAATTGAAAATTGATAATTGAAAACTGGAATATTATGGCTAAGCAATTGAAACAATGGCAAGGTTGGATTCTCTTCGGAGGATCGATGGCAGTGGTCTTCATCCTGGGACTGCTCGTTTCGTCGCTGATGGAGCGCAGAGCCGAGGTGGCCAGTGTGTTTAACAATAAGCGTACCGTGTTTGAGGATGAAATCGTTGCACAGAACGAAAAGTTCAAGGCCGACTACCCACGTGAGTACGAGACTTGGGCGATGACGGAGGACACAACCTTTAAGTCGAAGTACAACTCATCGCAGGAAGTAGATGTGCTCGAGCAGCGCCCAGAGATGGTAGTGCTGTGGGCTGGCTATGCCTTCTCGCGCCATTACAACACCCCTCGCGGGCACAAGCATGCCCTTGAGGATATGCGTAAGATTCTGCGTACAGGTAATCCGGGCATTGTGGTTAAGACTGCCGATGGTCGTGACTCAATTGCTGGCGATATGCAGCCAGCTACCTGCTGGACTTGTAAGGGTCCGGATGTACCTCGCATGATGCGCGAACTGGGTAATGGTAAGGATCAGTTCTCTCCCGCCAACTTCTATGCCAAGAAGTGGAGCGAGCTGGGTGCCGAAGAGGTGAACACCATTGGCTGCAGCGACTGTCACGATGCACGCACCATGGACTTGCGCCCTGCGCGTCCTGCCCTTTACGAGGCCTTTGCCCGTCGCGGTCTGAATGTAAAGAACGCTACCCATCAGGAAATGCGTTCGCTGGTGTGCGCCCAGTGTCACGTGGAGTACTACTTCATCAAGCCTAACGACGAGAAGAATCCTGGCAAGGCCAACTATTTGGTATTCCCACACGACAAGGGTTTGACTTGCGAGGCTGCCGAGGAATACTACGACTCTATTGGTTTCTACGACTATATCCACCCACTGTCGGGTACCAAGATTCTGAAGGCCCAGCATCCTGGCTGGGAGATGTCGCAGCACGGCATCCACGCCCAGCGCGGCGTATCGTGTGCCGACTGTCACATGCCTTACAAACAGGAGGGCGGCGTGAAGTTCAGCGATCACCAGATACAATCGCCTTTGGCTAAGATTGATCGCACCTGCCAGACCTGTCACCGTCAGGATGCCGAGGTTCTGCGCCAGAACGTTTACGACCGTCAGGAGAAGTGTAACGAGGTGCGCAACCGTGCCGAACAGGAGTTGGCCCGCGCTCACTTCGAGGCTAAGTTCATCATCGACAAGGGTGCTACCGAGACCGAGATGGCGCCTATCCAAGCTCTACTGCGCAAGAGTCAGTGGCGTTGGGACTATGCTATCGCATCGCATGGTGCCACCTTCCACGCTCCACAAGAGGTTACCCGTTTGCTCTCGCACTCGGTCGACTATGCTCAGCAGGCCCGCTTGCTCATAGCTCGCGTAGCTGCCAAGCACGGATATCTGGGCGATATCCCTGTGCCCGACTATAGCACCAAGGCTAAGGCTCAGGCAGCCATCGGACTGGATATGCAGAAGTTGAACGCCAATAAGCAACGCTTCCTTGAGGAGATTGAACCTAAATGGATTCAGGAAGCTAAAAAGAACGGTAAACTGATTGAGATTTAAACATGTGGAATAAACCATGGACTATGAAAGAAGGCTTCCTCATCGGAGGAGGCCTTATCGTTGCAGGTCTGATGCTTGAACTGAGCGTGGGCCCTGTAGTTTGGGATGCATTTGCGTGGCCTTTAAACGGCATTGTGCTGGCAGGATTCTTTGTGATGTTAACAACGATGGCGTACTTGCGCAAGAAAGTATATGCCTTCCAATGGATGTCGACGTATCAGGCCGCCATCCCGGCCATGGTGTATGCAGTGGTGCTCACCATCATTATGGGTGTTACGCGCCAACAAGTAAACGGCACGTGGATTTACAACATGCTGTCGTTCTGGCCCTTTGTACTCATCTATCTGTATATCACCGTTATCCTCGGACTTACTATCCACCGCCGATTACGCAAAATATTCAGAGGTAAGGGTTCGTTGAAACGCGACGTGCCCTTTATACTAAATCATCTTGGTTTGTTCCTTGCTCTCACCACCGCCACCCTTGGCTGTGCTGATATGCAACGCGTAAAGATGATTTGTGGCGTTGGCGAACCTGAATGGCGAGTGCTTACACAAGAGCAAACTATCAAGGAGATGCCGATAGCCATCGAACTGAAGAAGTTTACCATGGAGACGTACGACAACGGCAGCCCCAAACGCTATGCCTCTGAAATACAGATACTCACCCAATCGGGCAAAAACATCGAAACCATCGTAGAGGTAAATAAGCCCTACGAGATAGACGGTTGGAAAATATATCAATACGGCTACGACACACAGATGGGCGCCCAGAGTCAGATAACGATACTGGAACTGGTGAGCGACCCGTGGCTGCCTTGGGTTTATGCAGGTTTTTATATGATGCTGGCAGCCGCAGCGTTCATAACGCTGGAGGTTTTGTGCCGAAGATTAAAAACAGCTACGCGTAAGGAGCTTGAGTGGTACATATTCTTCGCTGTCTGCGCCTCGTTCTTTGCCTATTTCTTCTTCGATAGTTACAACACCAAGACACTGGTACCAGCCCTGCAGAGTCCGTGGTTTGCGCCCCACGTGTTTGTGTATATCTTTGCCTATTGTCTGCTTGGCATAGCTGTAGTCATCGCCTGGTGGAAACAAGTTGACGATCTTGTGTATGTAAGCTTTGCCTTCCTTACCATTGGCATGCTGTTTGGTGCTCTTTGGGCCAAGGAGGCTTGGGGCCACTACTGGTCGTGGGACCCCAAGGAAACCTGGGCAGCCATCACTTGGATAGCCTACCTTATCTACATTCACTACCGTAGGTTGCCTCAACAACGCAGCCGTCTGGCATTCTGGATGCTCATTGGTTCGTTCGTCCTCCTACAAATGTGCTGGTGGGGCATCAACTATCTGCCCTCAGCCCAAAGCTCAAGCGTACACGTTTATAGCACAGACTAATCAATGCTTTAGGAATTTCTCTAGCTGCTCGGCCTCTTCCTGAAACTCTTTGGGTTTGAAGCCATGACCTGCACCTGGGATGATGTGCAGACGGGCATCCTTGTAGAGTTTCTGGGCACGCTTAGAATCGTCGATGAGTACCACCTGATCCTTATCGCCCTGCACAATGAGTACGGGGCCACGATACTTGCAGATGATGTCGAAGGTGTTCATATCGTGAATCTCCTCGAAAAAGCGGCGTCCCATCTTAACGCCCCACAACTCAGTAACCTCAGGAATATCCGACAGTTTGGGATAACGATCGCGCCAGTTCTGCGGAATGCATAAGGCGGGGAACACAAGTACCAACTGACTAACCTTATCTTTCATCTGAGCTGCTGTAAGGGCTGAAACCAATCCGCCCTGACTCTCGCCAACGAGTACGATGCGCTGATGCCCCTGACTGCGGAAATAGTTAACAATGGCACGCAGGTCGCTCTGCTCGTCGAGTATCGACATGTTCAGCGTGTTATTATCGGCACGACTGTTAACTGAGCCACAAGGGAAATCGAAGGTGTAGCACTGGTAGCCCAGCTTCTGCATCACATCAAAGTAGTTACGACCAAAGTGGTAAGTGCCATTAAAACCGTGGGCAATGATAGCAATACCATTGGGCTGACCAGCAGGCGTAAAGAGTTCGCCGTAAATCTGGCGGTCGCCATTCATAATCCAAAGGGGCTTTATGTTCTTAAAATCCACGAAGTGCTTAGCCTGAATGGTCCAGCCTGGATAGCCTTTAGCTTGTCCACCTATAAAGGTTTCGGCACAATCCTTTTTGCCCTTCAGCTGCCAGTCGAGCCAGTCGATAACCAATCGGCCATAGTCGCCACCATACTGCTCTTTATACGTGCCACCATGACCCGAAGCTGGATGGTTGGCCCATGCCACGGGCACATGACTGATGCGCTCGTAATCCTTCTTGGCATTCTGGTAGGCCACATCGCTCTCGCCACCGGTTACGTATAGAATAGGTGTATGTACCTTTGGCAACGAGACACGACTGGCACCAGCCATCTCCATATCGCCCATGCCGGCATTCATAATCATCAGTGTTTTAAAACGAGGGTCGGCAGCATTACAAAGTACCTGCGCACCACCACACGAGTGACCTGCAGCAGCAATCTTCAACGTATCAATATACTGATAGTAATTGCTACCCTTGGTGCGCGCCTGCTGCAGCATCCAGTCTAGTCCGCGCTTCAGTTCGCTCGACTCTGTAGGGTTCTGCTTGCGACTGTCGAGATAGGCCTCCATCTCGCCAATGGCCATCACCACGTAGCCATGCGAAGCTATCTCGGTAAGCATGCGCTCATAGCCGGCGCTGGTGTCCATACATCCGCCATTGCCCCACATCAGCAGTGGCAAAACGCCGCAACGTGCATGGGCATAAGCCATATCCTTGGGATGATACACCACAAAATCTTCGGCACCAGCCTCTTTTACAGCTATGGCCTTAAATGGTCCTGATCCACCCTCGTCGATGGTCTTTTGACTAGGCTGAGTGACCTTTGTTTGAGCATCCTGCGCAAAGCACGACAGGCTTATCAGGCAGGACAGGAATGGAAAAAGAAAATGCTTCATAATTTAATGTTGAACTTGTATTCGGGAATAACTTCTACGTTTTTAATTTCTACAACAGGACCATTGGCAAAATCGGGAACAGCCTGCTTGGGCAGATCGCCTAAGAAGGGGGCGTTCTTTCGCAGCGGACGGAAATAGAACGTCAGCGGGTCGGTCTTTAAATCGTTGGCATAGCGCTTCAAACCTATCGTCCAAGGCTCGCCATGATAAAACTCGTCCTGCACCAGCTGGCCCTTCATAAAGGCCATTGCCACATCGCCCACGTAATTCACTCGCAAGAAGAGCTCCTGAATAGTTGACAGTTGACAATTGACAGTTGATAGTTTTACGCTCATGCGGCGGGGACCGGCTTTCTTTACCTCGAACTGGGGCGTAACAGGTGCTACGCTGGCTGTCTGAGCCTTAAAGCCCTGACGGCTAGGATAAACCACGTAGTTTACCTGATGGTTACCAAGGCTTAGCAGCGTGGCGCCATTGGCTGCAGGCAGCACGGTGGCATCGGTTATCAGCAAACGGCCGTTAACCTTGAGCGCATTCAGCGCCTGCTGGCGGGTAAGCGTGGTTACCTTGATGGTGCGACCAGAAGCCGTTTTTAAGGCAAAAGTACTCTTAAAACCTGCAACAGGCTTAAAGAAATGCTTCCCCTTTACGGTGGTAGCATCAAAGAGATATTCGGTAGCCATACCATCGGGCGAAAAGAAGAAATAATGCTCGGCATCACCATCCTTCAACTTTGTAAGCAGCTGTGCGGTGGCGTATTTCAGCAACGCGCCATCCATATCTAGATTGAAAGGCAGGATAACACTCTGATCCTTGCCAAGCGTAAACCCTCCCTGAGTGGGAATGTTTAATGTTTCATGTTTCATGTTTAATCTAACCTGCAGGTTAGTCTGGTCGTGGCGCAGGGTGTCGTGGTCCTGAAAGTTAACCATAAACAGGAATCCGCTGCCATCCTTGATACGGGCGGCATAGCGCAGGTGGTCGCGGTTGTCGGGTGTCATCTGCTGCCAATCGGCTGGCAGAACGGGCTCCATGGGCGCCAGCAGATGGCCGAAATCGGCCAGGAAGGTGTGCAGCAGTCGCAGGTTGCGATACATCTTACCTTCCAATCCGAACTCGCCGATAGGTGCCTGGAAATCGTAGCTTACCTTGGGCATGCCCATAGGCTCGTCCTGGAACGAGCCCACACCACCAATCTGCTTGGGCGTGCTGCCACCATGATACATGTAATAGCCAATGCCATTGCTACCGCTACCCAAGGTGCGCACCATCAGGCCCTCGGCAGCCTGAGCCGTTACTATCGGACGCGCGCCATAAATCATCTGTATGCCAGCGCCCATCTCGGCACAGAACGAGGGGTAATCGGCAGGGTTATAACGCGTAGGCGCATAATCGGCCTCCTTGGTTAAATCCTTAAACATCAGGAACTTCGACATGTGAGGCTTAGCCCAGAAGGGATAGGTATAGGCTGCTGTAACGGGGATGGCCTCGCCCTCAATAACAGCCGCATTACCCCACCCTGTGGCGGTGTAGAAAGGCACATCGATACCAGCCTCAACGGCCATCTTTTTAAGCAGCTGCATGTGCAGGTTACCCATCTCGGCACCTGTGGCCTTACGCGCCTGGTTGCCCACACCTATCATGGCCTCGCCGGCATTGTAGCTGGCTGCCGTATTATCCTTGGGTTCGCCAGCATAGGTAATGGCCCATGGGGCTGCCGAATGCTGCATCTCGTTCTCAACCTGACAGCCGATAATCGGTCCGCCATCCTTGTAATACAGGCCCTGCAACTGCTTACCAATCTCGGTATAGAGTCGCTTAACAATCTTCAGGTATTCGGGATCGTTACTGCGCACCTCCAAGGGCTTGGCAAACAGCCAGTCGGGGAAACCGCCACTGCGAATCTCGCCATGGCAGAACGGGCCGATACGCACAATCACCTGCATATCATGCTTTTTACAAAGCTCGATAAATCGGCGCAGATTACGCTGACCATCCCAACGGAACTGCCCCTCGACCTCCTCGTGCAGGCTCCAGAACACATAGGTGGGGATAACGGTCACGCCACCCGCCTTCATCTTCAAGATCTCCTCCTCCCACTGCTCGGCCGGGTAGCGGCTGTAGTGGAACTCGCCCATCACGGGGATAACAGGACGGCCTGCCATCTCCATATAAAAACTGTTCACATCTATACGCTCGCCCTGCGGGTTTACACCACCCATACGCAGGTGGTTGCTACGTATAGCCTTGGGCTGCGCAGGCTCGTTAAGTTGGTACACCTGCTGCGCCTGAACCGAAGTTCCGACGGCCAACGCAGCTATCACAAAAATCTGTTTCATTGTTATTCGCTATTATTTGGATGCAAAAATACAAATATTTTATCACTAAACATTGCAAAATCGTACGCTTTTTATAAAAAATCCAGCGACTTTCACAAGCAGCCGGATTCTGGAATTACTAACTCTAACTAACTAAATTAAGTTAACCAACGTAATACCTATAAAACTGGAACTATGTTTCATTTATTTACGAGGTCCATCATAGTTGTCGCGAGTAAAGTACTGCGTAAGTGTTTTACCACTCTCCTTAGCCTGATTAACAGCATAGTCGGGCAATGGGAAGTACTCGCTTGATGGCTCGCGACCCGTGGCTTTCATGGCGGTATAATACTTATTGAAACGAATCAAATCTATTTTACGACAACCTTCATAATAAAGTTCATGACCGCGCTCCATGAGCAGGGCATCTAGGAATGCATCAACACTGGCAGTCTTGTCGGCAGTAAGACCAGCCAAGCCTGCACGCTGACGCACCTGATTTACGCAATCGATGGCTTGAGCCGAAACAGCATTATGAGCACGCACATCGGCCTCGGCATAAAGCAGCAGCACATCGGCCCAACGTGCCAAAGGAATATCTGTTCCCTGGAACGAGGTCTCGGTCTCGATAGGATATTTATTGATGATAAAACCATCCCAAACGCTACCCAGATGTTCCTCGGTTACCCAGTAGCCAAACACATGATAGTAACGGGTCTCGATAGTTTTGGCACGCAAGTCGCCTGGCTCGAAAGTATCGTAAAACTGCTTCGATACATTCATGGTCTGGCCCCAGCCGCCACCTTGCTTTACATAAGGCGTGGGGTTACCCTTATCATCGTACTTGCTAACCTCCCACGAAAGGGCATACCACGAGAATGGGTTAAAGTTACCCTCGTTGCCATTACCTGTGGCATTCGAGTTACAGCTTACAGCCATAATGGTTTCGCAATTAAACTTATTGGCAATCTTAAACTGATCGGCATAAGGGTTCTCGCCCTGAGCAAATAGCGAATAACCGCCCTTGAACTGCGCAAACATATCGTAAGCCTTCTGATAATAACCATTTACATGATAACCCTCGTTAAGATAATGGCGCATCAAGCAGAAACGAGCATAATCGGCTGTATAACGACCTTTCTGAGCCTGCTTTTCGGCTACATGAGCCACGGCATATTCCAAGTCGGCTGTGATATACTCGGTCATCTGGTCGAGTGTAGGACGCTCCAAACCAGCCTCGGCCTCATCGTTGCCAACAAGGGCAGGATCGAGGATAACAGGCACCGGACCGTACATATGCAACAGATAGTACATCATCATGCCACGGAGCAGATGAGCCTCACCCAAAAACTCCTGTTGCTGTGCAGTGGGCAGAATGGCAGGATCGGCCTTTTCTATCTCATCGATAATCTTTGTAAAACGCGTAATATCACGTACTTTCTCAAAGTGGTTGGTAGGCACCGTTGAACCGCGTCCGGCATACTTCATATCCTCGAACTGTGCCTCGCCATAGTAGGTCCAGGGACCGCCCCATGAGCCAATGCGCCAAGGTGCGCTCTCATCAGAAGGCATATCGAACAGGCGGTTCAAACCACCCTCAGACACATAGAAGTTATGCATATTTGAACCTGAGAGATTGTACGACCATGTTACGCAGAATGGGATGTAGCAATCCATCAAGTAGCTCTCGTAATCGGCAGCTGTTGCAGGAAAGTTGGTAGTAGATAACTGTCCGTAAATCTGGGCATCGAAATCGTTCTCACAGCTGGTGTTCATCAGTAGTCCTGCAGCCATTAATGCTGTATAAATATATTTTTTCATGTTGATTCGTAATTTTAGAATTGAACTTTAAGACCTAATGAGAATGTGCGGGTCATGGGGTACTCGGCCTTACCACCCTTATAACCTCCACCTGTTTGTACCTCAGGGTCGAAGTTATCAAACGATGTGAATGTGAATGGATTCTGGGCATCGGCATAGATACGGATACTCTGCACCTGCTTGCTGAGTTTACCCAGTGCGCGGGCATCGAAGGTGTAACCCAAAGTAATGTTACGTACACGCAGGAAATCAGCATTCTGATAGTACACATCGGTACCGGCGCTACCTGGCAGAGCCACGTTCGACAGACGGAATGCGATTCCTGGCAACGTGCCATTAGGATTGGTCTGCGAGTTATAGGCCTGAGCAATAATGGTACTCTGGTTTGACGACTGGTTGGCCAGTTCGCGACCATCGCTCCAATCGTACGAGTAGTTATATTTCTTCAGTCCAAGCTGCGAGTAAACAAAGATGTTCAAATCCCAGTTCTTGTAATAGAAGGTGTTGCCAAGTCCCCAGTACAGCGCAGGTACCACGTTTACCATATCCACATCGGCAGTGGTAATCTCGCCATCGCCATTCAGATCCTTGATAATCGGGCAACCAGGATACTGGAAATCCTTAGGCTGATGGGCTGGCATATTACTCTTATCGCTATTGATGATACCCTCAGTACGATAGAAGTAAAGGGCATTTACAGGCTCATCCTTCTGCTGGCGATACTCCTCGAAATAGGTATTGGGGAAGTGCTCCTTCCAGATAGAGTTATAGTGCGAGAGAGTAAGCATAGACGTCCAACGGAAATCGGGTGTAACCACATTAACGGTATTCAATGTAGCATCCCAACCATAACGACGGATATGACCACCATTGATGGGGCGTGAGGCAAACATCGAGAGTCCCTCGGTAGCGGCATAACCCAGCATATCGGTTACATCGTTCCAGAAATAGTCGAACGATCCGAACACTCGGTCCTTCAGGATTGAGAAGTCAAGACCAACGTTCTTCATCACCGTCTTCTCCCACGACACATCGGGATAATCCTTCGACGACAGGTAGTAAGCCACGTACTTGGTAGCATTGTTATCAAAGGCCACCTGATTGCCCGAAGCACTATAGGCACCATAGAGGGTTGAACCAAGGTTATCGTTACCCGTTTCGCCATACGAAGCACGCAGTTTCAGCATGTTCACCCACTTAACGTTCTCCATAAACTTCTCGTTGTAGATTTTCCAGGCTACCGAAGCAGATGGGAACCAGTTGTACTTCTTATCCTTGAAGAACTTATCGGTACCATCGCGACGCAGGGTTCCGGCAATCACATACTTATCGAGAATATCGAGACTGAAACGACCGAACTGCGAGCGTTTCTCGTTTCCCCACTTGTTCGACGATGGTTTCACCTCGCCCGAAGCAGCCGAGATATTATCGTTGCCAATCACATCGTTAATCTCATTGTACGACACACCCAAAGCGCTACCGTTTGAGAAATAGCGTCCCATACCAACTACAGCATTAAACGATACAGCATTATTAAAGAAATTGTGGTCGAACGACAGCGTAGCCTCTAAGGTACTGTTATCGCGCTCGATATCATACAAACTTCCACGAGCCTTATACATCTGGTCGAAATAAACATTCGAGGGGATATACACATCACGCTTAGCATGCTCCTTGTTATAACCATACAGGGCACGGGCTGTGAGCATTTCAGGAATAATGGTAAAGTCGAATGCGAAATTGGCATTAAAGCCATCGCTGAGCGACTTATTGGTGATATCAAGCATACCTACTGCATTAGGGATGGTAGAGAAAGCTGTGTACTTACCATCATCGCCCATAAGAGGCAGATTGCTGGGATAAGACAAAGCGGCTGTAAGCGCACCCGATGCCTGGGGACCACGACCGGCTGTGGTACCACCCACTGTGCCGTTCCAGTTATTGTTCTTATTATAGTTAATGGTGGTAGTAACCTTTAACCAGTTGAATAGCTGGGCACCGATGTTGGCACGAAGCACAAAACGCTCGTAGGCCGAATTAGCTACTGTACCCTCCTGATTGTAATAGTTACCCGAGAGATAATAGGTAAGCTTGTCGGCACCACCCTGGATAGTTACATTATGCGACGAGATACTTCCGCTCTTCAGGATATAGTCGGCCCAGTCGGTATTGGGCGAACTGGCTATCTGCTGAGCCGTATAAGCATCGTCGTTACCGCCATCATAAGCATTAGGTCCGTAAGGCGCCATCTTGTTATTATAAAGGTACTGCTCTTTCTTAAAGATGTTTACATAGTTCATAAAGTCCTGAGCATTCAGCGACTTAATGTATTTATAGTTACTTACTGAAGATATGGAGCCCTCGTACGACACCTTCATCTTACCCTTCTTGCCACTCTTGGTGGTAATCAGGATAACACCATTGGCAGCGTTGATACCATAGATAGCAGCCGAAGCATCCTTCAGCACCTCGATACTCTCGATATCCTCGGGATTCAAACCAGCCAAACCAGAACGGTTAACACTTGATGGCATAACCGTGTTGTTTCCACCCGACGAACCCTCTAACGCATCGCCAGGCATCACAACGCCGTCAACTACATATAATGGTTCGCCACCACCACGGATGTTGATGCTTACACCACCGCCAGGCTGAGCACTCGACACCGTGGCCTGCAAACCTGCAGCACGTCCCATCAGCATCTGCGACATATTAGTGGTACCGGTTTTAATCACATCATCACCTTTTACTTTATCAATTGCTGTTGTCAGGTTCTTACGCGATACGGCACCGTAACCTGTGGCAATCACCTCGTTCAGCACGTTGGCGTCTTCGATCATCACCACATCCATGGTGTTCTTGCTTACCTGCTTGTGTACAGCACGATAACCAATGTAAGAGAACTGCAGGGTTTCGCCCTTGGCGGCCTCGATGGAGAAGTTACCATCTACATCGGTTACAACACCTTTCGACTGACCTTTTACAACCACACTGGCACCAATAACGGGTTCGCCTTGTGAATCAACAATACGTCCGGATACCACATTGCTCTGTGCATACGCAAAAGATGTAAAGCACAGAAACAGCATCAGAAACGAGACTCTCTGAAAAAGACTTTTCATTAGTTTTTTTTGTTTCATAAAATTGTTTTGAATTAATAGTTATAATTTGATTGTTTTGAAAATCTGGGTGCAAAATTACGATGGCTATCCTAACCTACAGGCCATATTTTGGACTTTAGCAGCCACAAACTGGACAAACGACCATTTTTTGGCCAAAAAACATGCATATACATAAAAAAATAATTGTAAATTTGCATCCAAATAAGGAATACTACAATGAGAATATTACTAAAACCAACGCTACTGATGGCCATGCTAATTTGGGCAATTACTGCCGATGGTCACTATTATAATAATGTACGCGTAAAAGATAACGCCCCTATCTACACCATCGTACAGGATGAGAACGACCTGATATGGCTTGGAACCGAAAACGGTTTATATCTTTACGACGGCTATCGCTGTGTAGCCCAGCAAACGGCCTACCCTGAGATGCGCTGCCCCATTTACTGCATAAAAAGCAAGGGCACGCAGCTGTACATGGGTACGCCAAAAGGCTTTCTGATTTACGATACGCAGAGCCGCACCCTAACCAAGCCCCAGCAAAAAATAAGCGAAGTGCGCGGCATAGTTATCGTCAACCAGCTGATTATGATTGGAGCCAAAGAGGGGCTATACCATTACAACACCCAGACTGGCGCCTTGGGCATGTCCGATAACAGCATCCAGAACATTTTCTCGTTACTGCATACAGGCGATGCACTTTATATGGGCACACTTACCGGTGCCTACAAAAGGCAGAACGGCAAGAACACGCCCATCGTATTGCGAGAGGGCAGTCAGCCATTCGTAAACACGCTGTACGAAGACCCGCAGCAACCATACATATGGATTGGAGCTGGCGACATGCTGTACCAATACAATCAGCGCACCCAAGCGGTTACAAGCTGTCCAGCATTGGCAGGTTCGTCAATCAAATCGATAACCAGAACCGACGACGGCACGCAGTTTGTGGCCACCGATAATGGTCTGTACACCTGTAAGAACAACACATGGAGTCTTGACTTGCACGATGCCCGTAACCCATATACGCTAGCCGACAACGTGGTTTGGAACACAACCATCGACAGATGGGGCAACATGCTGCTTGGTACTGATGGTGGATTATCCGTTATCCCCCACCCCTCGTATTACCAGTATCAATCCATCGACCAACTAACCGGTATTGGCGATGGCAATAAACTTACCACCTTACTGGTCGACAGTAAGGGCCGCAAATGGTTGGGTGGTAACAACGGTGTGATACTGAAAGATGCTGGAGCCCGTTGGTTCAGACAGACGTCGGCACGCTATCCCATGCCCCATAACCGCATCCGAAGGGTGTACGAAGACCTCTCGGCCAATATCTGGATAGCCACCGATAATGGTGTGGCCCTTTTTGACGAACAAACCCAACAGATGCGACAGATAGTTGTTATCGACAAAACAGAACAACATAACGCCAGATGGGCTTACGACATTATTGATGATGGCAAAGGCCGACTTTGGATTGCAGCCTTTAGCGGCGGTATTTTTATCATCGACAAAGAGCGGATGAAAAAGGCCTCGGGCTATCTGGTGGCCGAACATCACGTCTGTTCGACACTTAGCGACCAGTGGGTACGACAATTGATAAAGGACAAAAACGGTCACATCTGGGCAAGAACCGGTAAGGGCATTGACCGCATCAACATCATTACCCTGGCCGCAAAACATATAGAGCAGGGGCACACAGGCTACATGATGTGCGACCGCCAGGGCCGTGTATGGGTGGCAGGCAACGATACGCTTGCTTGTTACGTTGGCGATAAACAAACCAAGCAGTTGCCGTTAGGTTACAACCAACCTACCGAGGCTATCGGCCTGTACGAGATAAACAACCAGAAATGGGTGATTACCAATAAAGAGTGCGTGCAGATTGATGAGAACGATGAGGGTAACCGCCTGCGCATTCCTATCATCGAGGGCTATGGCACCTGCTACTCTAACCAGGAAAAGCGTTTGTACATAGGTGGCGTTGACGGACTGATTACCCTGCACCCTAACGAGGTTAACACCAACCCGATTAACCGCAAGCTCATTTTATCAAACCTATTGGTAAACGGTGTACCTCAGTTATTTAACGGTCACGATATCAGCCTGCCACATAACGAGAACAGCATCGAGCTCTGGCTGAGCGACCTGCCATACTGCGGTCAGGTATCGGTATCGTATGCCTATCAGCTATCAGGTCTCGACGATGGGTGGCACCTGATGAACTCGGTCGAGGAGCCCTTGGTTTACAGTTCTCTGCCCACTGGCGACTACACCTTAACGATACGTACCGTTGATCAGGCTGGCCTACAGGATAGCGAGGTGTTCAGGGCCAACATCAGCATTCTGCCACCCTGGTATCTATCGCGCTGGGCAAAGGCGGCATATATTATGCTGCTATTGGGATTGCTTTTCTGGCTTAACCGTTTTTATCATGTAAGAAAACAGCTGGCACGCGAACAGCGCGAAAAACAACGCATGCTTGAGCAATCAAAAGTGCGTATGGACTTTTACACCAATCTGTCAAAGAGTCTGAACGACAAACTGAAGCACATGATCCTACCACTGAAACAACTGGAGCAAGCAGGGGATAGTGTCAATACCCATCGAGCCACCACAGCCGTTAGTACCGAGATTGCACAGATGCAGCAGTTGATTCACCAGGCCTTCGACTTTGGTTTGGATTCATCCGAAAAGTCCATCATCCCTACCCCACAGGACCCCCAGCAACTTGCAGCGCCTGTGAGCGAGAAGGACGAGAAACTGCTGCACGAGATTACAGCTATCATCGAGAAAAACCTGATTGATTCCGATTTTAACGTCACCATGTTGCAGGAGTCGGTTGGTATCGGCCAAAAGTTGCTTTACCGCAAAATCAAACAGGTAACGGGTATGACGCCTGTTGAATACATCCGCCATATCCGATTAGAAAAAGCAGCCCGCCTGCTAAAGGAGGGCCGCTTCTCGGTATCCGAAGTGATGTATATGGTAGGATTTACCAAATCAGGCTATTTCTCGAAATGCTTCCAAGAGGCTTACGGTATGACGCCATCGGCCTACATCAAACAGCGTTAGTATTTGATAACGCTGAAGCCATTGGGGCGGAACACCTCGAAGCTGTACTGGGCGTTGATGTTCTTAAGTACCAGCGGATAGCTCTCGCCAGGCTGCATATCGGGCAACGAAATGGTTTGCCCCTTTCCATCTCCATCTGTATATTTCAGCTGATAGCCGCGCAGTATATAGGTGGGGATGGATTTTTTCACCTGCAGCACTACTGCGGCATCGCGATTACTGTCGTCGGTATCGTACTGGCCCGCCAATCCCTCTTTCTTGGTGGCGTTTGCCGGACTAACCTTGGTAATCTCGATAGGCGACATCAGTTGGCGCAACACATGGTAGCTGGGCTTGGGCATCAGGTCGGTTGTGGTAACACCATGACGGCGGATGCGGTACTTGCCAAGCCCCTCCTCGCCCATCTGGGTGCGATAATCCTGTACGCAGAAGTAGATATAACCACACACAAACGGCACCTTCTGCCACTCCTTAATGTGGTACAGCATGTCATCAATACGTGTGCCATCGCCGCCAGCAAAGGCGGGCTCGCACAAACCGTTTTCAGTAATAAAGAGCGGACGACCATTCAGCACCGAGTCGATACGGGCAAAGCGCAATGGCAACTCGTAACGGTTGTTGCCATGCCAAGTACCTGTATATTCGTTCCAGGTGGGCAGGTCGAGCACCAGCGATGGGTCGTCGGCTAAGTTTTTCCATATCTTGTTACAAAGCACATCTACGATGCGGGTGTTATCCAGCTTTCGCACATGGTCGGCCAGCAGTTTTACGTCTTCGTGATTGCCAGCCACCTCGTTACTCATACCCCAGCCATACAAACAGGGATGGTTATAGTGCGCCTCAATCATCTCGCTCAGCGATTCGCGAGCCACCTGGCGCAGTTCGGGGGTGAGTTTTCCCCAAGGCTGCTGCCACCACGACAGCTCCAACTGGCCCAGGATACCCATCTCGTCCATCAAGTCAAGCATATAGCCGTCGGGCACATAATGGAAGCGGGTAATCGTGGTATTCAGGTCCTTCATCACGCGCACCGTTTTCTCGATAAACACACGAGGCTCGGCCATACCAAACTCGGGATTAGAACCAGGCATATCCTCGATACCAGGTAAGCGTACCGGCTCGCCATTCAGCACAAAGCTGCGGCCCTCAATACGGAAGTCGCGAAAGCCAAAGTGGTCCTTAACCACATCGCTCACCTGACTGCCCGCTATCGTTTCGCAAATAAAGTCATAAAGGTTCGGCTGATCAAAGTGCCACAGCATAGGCTGTTTTACGGCAGCATCGATGGTAAAGTGTGGCTCGCCCTTCTTCTTCGATAGCATCAGCTGGCCCTCCCACTCTACGGCTCGGGTCTGGCGGTTCGTTACCTTCAGGCGTGCCGTCATCTTGTTGGTACGCTCATCCCACAGACGGATGTCGAATCGCACCTTGCCATCCTTCGATGGTGTGGCATGCACGTATCTGATGGTATGCTTACCACTTACATGCATCTTTACGCTGCGATAAATGCCACCATCGTTGCTCCAGTCGAAATGGCGCTCAAAAGGCAGCGCCTTATCGGTATAGGCATTCGATGTACGCACCTCAAGCGTGTTTTCGCCATTAAAATCTATCAAGCGGGTGATATCAAACGAGAACGGCGTGTAACCCTTGTTCAGGTGCTCGCCTACTTTTTGGCCATTCAGATACACGATGGCATCGTGGTACACCGCCTCGAAGTGCAAACGCACCGTGCGGCCTTTCATATCGGGCGTTATCGGCAGCACGCGCTTGTAGGTAGCCTCGCCTGCGTAATCCTCCAGTCCGTCCATCACATTATAGGTATGCGGCACGTTTACCACATAATCCTTGCCAGCAATGTTCAGCTGCCACTCGCCGTTAAGCATTACATCCTGTTGCGCCTTAACCGTTAACACCAACGATATCAAGGCCGTAAAAAGCATTAGTTTCTTCATAACTTGTTATATTATCAATTTTTCTACTGCAAAGATACAGCATTTTTTAATAGGCTGTAATGGATTAAGCAACGATAAATTATGGACTTTTTTGCGATATTATTTGGATTATTCGTGGCTTTTACGTATTTTTGCGGCGATGATTAAGAAGAAAGACGGTTTCCAGGGCGAACAGATGGTGGTGCTGCCACCGATGTTGATCGAGATGGAAGAGCACGATGAGCTCTGCCAGAGTTTGTATATCACCGATATCGGCTACTATCCCAAGGCCGAACATCATCATCGCACACGCGAGAAAGCCATCCCCCAGTATGTGCTGATATACTGCGTGGAGGGCGATGGTTGGTACGAGGTGGACGGCAAGCGGCATCAGGTAACCAAGAACCAGTACTTTATACTGCCTGCCCATAAACCGCATGCTTACGGCACCCAACAAAGCTGGACCATCTACTGGGTACACTTTGCAGGTACGGCAGCCCATGTGTATGCTCAAGGTGCCGCTACGCCCCGGAGCATCAACGTAGCCATCAACTCGCGCATTGGCGAACGCTTGAATATCTTCGAGGAGATATTGGCCACACTCTGTGCCGGCAAGGAGCTCGAGGATATGCGCTACGCCAGCAGTCTGCTGCACCACTTCCTGGCATCTATGCGCTATTTAGGTCAGTTCCGCCGCGCCAAGGCCGAGGCACCTACCGACATTGTTGATCAGGCCATACACTACATGCGCGAGAATATCGAGAACCGCATGATGATGGACGACGTGCTGCGCTACGTGGGCTACTCACAAAGCCACTTCAACACCCTCTTTAAGAAGAAAACGGGTGTTAGTCCTATCACCTATTTCAACCGTCTGAAAATAGAACATGCCTGTAGGCTGTTACGCACTACAGACATGAAAATAAATATGATTTGCTATAAAGTAGGCATCGAAGATCCGCTCTATTTTTCGCGATTGTTCTCCAAACTCATGGGCATGAGTCCTACCGATTACCGCAATCAGTTGTAGATCGAGTTGGCATCCGTCTTGCTATCGATAGCCTTCTCCAGTATCAAGCTACGCACATCAGCCTCTGAGAGCTGCATGGCAGGCTTAAAGGCATCGCTCAGCATGTACTGCACCAAGCTGTACTGCATCTGTCGCAGCTCTGGCAGGTGGGTATCGGTCAGCAGGTCGATGCTCGAGAATATCAAGCTGCCCTTGCCCACCTTAGTCTCGAATACCTGAGCCAAACGGCGGTTGTTCACAAAGTTATCTATACTCTCAACGATAGGCTGAACGGGTGCGATACTGTCGAGCACCATCACGCGGCTGCGCTTCACCAGATTCCACCATTGCCAGTTGCTGTGCATCTCGGTGGGGAAGTTAGCCAATGCCGGGTGCTGCGGGTTGCACAGCAAGCCCATGGTGCCAGCCTGTTTGGGGAAGTGAACCGGGCTCCAGAATACAGGCAGGAACTTACCTTCCAATCCCCTGATGGCAGCAGTCTTTGGCGATAGCAGCACCTTCTTGCCCTTCTTCAAAGCCTTTAAAGCCACGTTAACATCAGCTGTAACCACCAACTTTTCACTATTCACTTTTAGTTTTTCACTTATATCGGGATATACCCAGATGTTCCAGCGATTTTTCCAAGGCGTATCTTTGATAGATACCTCCAACTCCATGCGCTCAGCCTTTTCTATCTTGTCTAAGGCTATGGCAATCTCGCTGCCAGTCCCCTCGGCATAGGTATCGCCAGCCTCGTCGTTCAGCTGCCAGCTGATGGTTTTATCGGCCATACTCTCAAAGCTGTAGTTGGCAATATCTACCTTGGCCGTAAACGTCTCGTCGGCCTTCCACACAGCCTTATCAAACTGGGCCAGAGGCACTACGGGCGCACAAGCCTCGCGGAATCGCTGTGGTTCTACCAAACCCTTGCTATCCCAGAAAGCATCCAGCAGTCCTACCAAAGCCGTTCCCTGCCCAGGAAAATCATGCAGGTCCAGCAGTTGGAAACCACTCTGCTGTGGGGTCTTTAAGGCACGTTCAATCTCCTCCTTATAAAGGATGGCAGCCAGCTTTCCCGATGCCTTCAGATAGTCGTCGGCACGGTTCAGCAAGCCCTTCTGCTGCAGGTCGTTGCGTATCGCCTTAAAGTTCAGCGGGTTCAGCACACCCGTGTACTTATCTATCTCCTTGATGTTTGGATACACGCTGTACTGCCCTATCTCGTGACTTACCAATGGCACCGTAATGTTTTTGGCGGCCTCATGATAGTCGCTCTTGAAGTCGGGCACACGCTCATCAAACACGCCCTGCCCGCGCACCCATCCGTTGTCCGTCCACTGGGTAATAAAAATATCATCCTCGGGCTCCTGCTTTACGCCGTGTCCTTTCTCAAAGGTAAAGGTCGATGTTACGTAAAGGTGTCGTGGGTCCTGCTGCTTCATGTAATGCGTCAGTTGGTTCAGGAAGTCGAAGTCAGGCTGCAGCTCGTTACCACAGCTGATGATGCACAGCGATGGATGGTTGCCGTAGTTGCGGACGATGTTGTCGAACTCCTGATACAGGAACTTGGCGGTTGCTGTATCCTTGTTCACCGTGAGCGACCAGTTGGGCAGCTCCACCTGACAGTAGAATCCCATCTTATCCGCCACGCGGAAGGCTGCCTCGGGTGGACACCATGAGTGGAAACGCAGGTGGTTCAGGCCGTACTCGCGGGCGGTGGTAAACACCTTCATCCAGCCGCGCTCGTCGGTTGGTGGTGTGCCTGTTAGTGGGAAGATGCAGCACTCTAATGTTCCTCTTAGGAAAGTGGGATACCCATTAATCAGCAGTCGGTTCCCCTCTGCTTTAAAGCTGCGCATACCAAAGCTAACGGTTTTGGTTTGTCCGCCCGCCATCACACTCAGGGTGTAGAGCTGCGGATTAAACTCGCTCCACAACTGTGCCTCGACCATCGGCAGTACATACTCGTCAGCAGCCACCTTGGTAGGTTTCACCGCCTGTCCGTCAAGCATAAACTGCGGTTCTTTCTTCGCAGCCAGCAGCGATACTTTTATGCGTGCCTGCTGCTTGTCAACCTCAGGATACACCTGCACATCGCCTATCTCAGGCGCCACGCTCAGCTCCATACGGCCCAGCACGCCGTTCCACATTATCTGCGTGTCGTTGGTGTAGGCATGCGCCAGGTTATCCACTGTTATATCGTGTAGTTTGTTGTTGTCGATGGTTATGGTTAGCGTGTGCTTGCCAGGGGTCAGCCCGTCCATTATATTAAATAGGTGCGGTGTGGTTAGGCTCTCCTGCATCTGGCCCAAGTCCACGCCATCTATCATCACCCTACTGCGCCACATCACGCGCTCCAGCAGCAGCTGCAAGGGTTTGCCAGCCATCTCCTGGGGGATGATGATTTCGCGCTCGTAAGTAGCCGTACCAATGTACTGGTGGTTACGTGTCAGTCGCGACAGCTGCGGCTTTTGTAGCGCAGGCTGCAGCGTGTTAGGCGTGCCAATGCCAGCCCCGTCAAGTGTGCCAGGCAGGGCGATAGGCTGCATCTTACCGGTGCCAAGCCTAACCTGCCACTTGCCACTTAAACTCATGGTTTGCTGTGCCGACGCCGTCAGCATCATCAAACACGACAGAAAACATGCTATACCTTTTTTCATCATAAATTCTGAGATATTGTTGTACGGAACTGGCGGGCGCCTAGGTGATTGTTGTCCATTTCCTCTACCTGACGCAGGTAGAGCTCGGCTTTTGCTTTGTCGCCCATGCCGTAATAGCCCAGGGCGAGCATGTACAGGCAGTGGATGCGGTTAAGCTCGTCGAGGTCGCCCTCCCAAACCAGCAGGTCGGGCAGCGATACGGCAAAGTAGTCCATCACCACATGGTCGAAGATGTGCTGCTTGCCGTAGTTAATGAGCTTATGGAACAGCGAGCGGGCCTTATCTTCCTGACCGAGTTTGCGGTAGCACAGGGCGGCATAGAAGATTTTATCGGGCTTGGCATCGTTGTAGTACATGGCGGCTGCGGGCTCGGTTGGGCCTGCGGTACCTTCCTGGTAGCGGCCCAGGAAGTAGAGAAAATCGTTATCCTGCGAGCCATAGAGCTTGCCCTCGCCCAAGTGGTGTGGGAACACCAGGCACTCCTCCAGCAGCTGCTTGGCGCGCGCATCGTTGGCATCCTTCTGCAGCAGCTGTTTGGCAATCTCCAGACGGCACATCTGATACTGACCGCTCACCTTGCCTTCGCCACCCTCCCATGGATGGAAGATGCGGTTATCAATCAACGCCTTAGCCTCTTCGTAGCGGCCCAGCATATTGAGCAGAGTGGCATGTTCGAGCACGAGGTCGTCGCGGCGCTCTATCAGCTCGGCATGCTGCTCGTAGAAGGCCAGGCGCTCGGCATGCGGACGGTGCAGGCGCTTGTAAAGCTGGTCGAGCTCCATGAAGATGCGCTCATCGTTCTCATCCAGATGGAAGGCGCGCTCCATATATTCGAGTGCCTGCTCATGATTGCCCTGCTTGTTGAAGCGTGCGAGAGCCAGGTTGCGCCATACGGTTGGAAAGTTAGGGTCGAGCTTGGCCGAGAGTTCCCAATTCTCGATAGCCAAATCGTACTGGCGCTTGTCGTAATACAGGCAGCCCAGATAGTAAGGTGCCTTGGGATCGTTAATTAGCTTAAAGGCCTCGAGCATACGTGCATCTTCCAATCGATTAGGGAAGCAATAATCGGGAGACGCCGTTATAGCCTTGTTGACATACTCCTTAACATCGGCCAAACTCATAACATTTGCCAGATAATAATAGGTGAGTGGCGACTCCTCTACCCCACGCTTGATGGCGGCTTGCAGCACCAGCGCAGCCTCGTTGTTCAAACCGGCCTGCATATAATCGAGGGCTGTTTCGTGGTAGTTATAGATGTTGCCGTGCATGAGTTCTACCATGCGATTGAGCGGTGCATCATCGCCTGTAAGCAGGTGCTCCTCGACCATGCACACATAGCTGAATGGATCAATGGTGTACGACTCCGTAATCCAAGCCAAAGCCTCATCTTTTCGACCTAATTTGCGCAGCACGGCAGCCTTCATGGCACGTGCCTTGTGGTTATGACTGTTGCTAATGAGGGCGCGTTCGAGTTCGTCGAGCGCATCCTCCCATTTTTCAGCAGCGATGCTGATGCAGGCGGCCTCGAAATAGCCGGCATCAGCCCAACCCTTGTTCCAGGTAGATTTCCAGAAGCAATTGTAGGCCACACCATATTGCCCCAGCAGCTTATTAACAACACCCAGATAAAACAGAGCCTCGCCATCATAGGGGTTGGGATTGCGCTTTTTCTGAACCTTTACGGCTGTTTCGAGATAGGTTATAGCCTTATCGAAACGAGCGCGGCGCAGGTACCATAAGCCCATCTGCATGTTACAGCGGTAATCCATAGGATCGCGGCGCAGAGCCTCCTCGTAATAATCGAGTGCGCTCCATGTGGCATGTCGATACTGCTCGAGGTGCAAACCTGTAAGGTAAAGCTGATCGACAGTCTTGGTATCCTGTGGCGAGAGCGCAGCCTCGGCGGCATCGGGGATAGGACGGATTTTATCATCCTCGGCATGCCACTCTAACAATGGAAGCATGCGGGGATTCTCTGGACGATCGACGGTCAAAAACATATCGCTTAACTGCGCATCCTGGGTATCCACCGTCTCTATGAGCACCTCCTCGGGAGAGAGGGTTACTACCTGATTATAATACTCATGGCTGAATTTATCCTCGAGTACAATGCGTACCTCTTTCTTCGAAGTAGCCAGAATCTTAAAGGTTGTATGGGTGGCATCAGCCTGCTCGATATTCATCACGAAATCCTTTGAGGCCTGCTTGACGATGCCCACCTCGCGATAAGGCATGAAGTACTGCACAAACTGTTTCTCCTCGTAAGGCATCAGCCAGGTAAAGTCGGGCTGGTTCTCGGTATATACGCCTGCCATCAGCTCGATATAGGGACGGAAGCCCTCGCGATCGATATGCCACTGAGCCATCTCCTCGGGTGTAGCCTCGTCGGTGAGGTTGCGGTCCCAAGCGCGACCAAAGTCGCCGTTACCCCAAGTCCATTGCTTCTTGCCTGGCGAGTAGTGGTGACTGGCCACATGCAGCATGCCACCCTTGGTATCGTTCTCGTAACCACCCTCGAAGTCAAAGCGCGAGTTTACACCCATATAGCTGGTGGGTACGAAGATATTTTTATAGTTAGAGATATCGACACCAGCCGAATAGTCCATCTTATAATAGGTGCCTGTGGCGATGGGGAAGCTGCTTACGGCACGCTTTCCATGATCGAACACGGCATTGATATCGGGTGGGAACACACTCTGGTAGGCATCGTTAACCTCAACGGCTGGGTTGGCCCACCACAGGAATGTCTGCGGCAGATTGGTGCGATTGCTGACGCGACCCTGAATTTCGAGATAAGCACAACCAGGGCGCAGGGTAAAGCCTGCCATACCCTTTTGGTGGAACATGCGCTCCATCTCGTTTACCCATACGGTGATAGAGCCATCCTCGTTCTCAACAATGGTGCTATCAACGGGCATGTAGGTGGATGGACGATGGTGCTGGGGCCAGTTAAACTCGATACCACCGCTAATCCAAGGACCAGCTAAGCCTACCAATGCGGGCTTAATAACATGATTATAATACACAAAGTGGCGCTGCTTAATCTTATCGTAAGCCATCTGCACACGTCCGCCCAGTTCGGGCAGTATCATCACCTTGATATACTCGTTCTCGATATAAACGGCCTTATACTCTTTATCCACCTTCTCGTCGCTCATCGACTCGATAACGGGATAAGGATATACCACGCCACTAGAACCCTGATAAACACGTTTTTCCAGGAACATCGGGTTCTTCTCGGGCTTTCCTACTTCGTAGGTAGGAATAGTCACGATTTCTCTCCAAGCTTTTACCATCTCTATATTTACAATTTTACTATTTACAATTTATTTGGTTATTTTACCAATTCTTTTTCCAAATCCTCCAGACTCTTGCCTTTGGTTTCGGGGCAGTTGCGCAGCAGATAGATAAAGGCACACACGCAGATGCCGCTATAAATCCAGAACGTACCGCTACTGCCTAAAGCCGCATTCATGGATGGGAACGAGAAGGTAAGCGTGCAACAGCCCACCCAAAGGGCAAAGGTACACGTAGCCATGGCGATGCCACGCACGCGGTGTGGGAATATCTCGGCCAACAGTGTCCACGTAACAGGGCCTAACGTCATAGCATACACAGAGATAGCAGCCACTACCAGGGCTACCATCAGCATGCCCGTCATACCCATAAAGTAACAGGTGCCAAGCGTAAGGTAAATCAGTCCCAGTCCGCCAGCGCCAATCAGAATGAGCGTACGGCGGCCCCACTTCTCGATGGTATAGAGTGCCACAAAGGTAAACACCACGTTGGCGATACCTGTGATGACGATATTGATAAACATACCATCCACATCGAAGCCTGCACCCACAAAAATCTCCTGAGCGTAGTTGAAAATCACGTTGGTGCCGCACCACTGCTGGAATACGGCTATAACCAAACCCAACAGCAAAACCTTGCCATATTTCTGCTGGAACAGTTCGCCCAAACCAGCCTCGCGCTTCAGCGAGCCATCAGTTTTGCCCTGCTTTAATGCCAAATACACTGGGCTCTCGGGTATGAAGAAACTCATCAGTAGGAACAGCGCTGCAGGAACGGTTTCGGCCCAGAACATCCAGCGCCAGCCCCACTCTACATTCCACGCCTGACTCTCGGCTACAGCCGTATCGCGCGCCAACAGCATGTTTACGATTTGCGCACCAAGTATACCAAGCACAATGGTCATCTGGTTCAGACTCACCATGCGACCGCGAATCTCAGCCGGACTCACCTCGGCTATATACATAGGTGCCAAGGCCGAAGCCACACCGATGCCTATACCACCCACAAAACGGGCGATATTAAATAAGGTGAAATCATTGAACAAGCCCGTGGCGATGGCCGACACCGTAAACAGTACTGCCGATGTCATCAACAGCGGTTTGCGACCGTACTTATCGGCAGCGGCACCTGCCACCATAGCGCCTACCAGACAACCAATCAAGGCAGTAGTCATAGCTACACCTTGCATCAAAGGCGAATGGCTAATGTCAAAAAACAACTCATAAAAGGGTTTGGCACCGCCTATCACCACCCAGTCGTAACCAAAAAGCAGTCCGCCCATGGCCGACACGGCGCAGATGAAATACAGAAAACCTTTGTTATAGCTTTGCATATCTTTAAACGTTTTTAATTTTCACGGTGCAAAGGTAATGTATTTCCCGTACAACACACATAGAAAAAACAACGATAAAGCATGGATTATTTTACGGAATAAGAAAAAAACAAAAAAGGTCCCCCGCCAAATGGCGAGAGACCCTTGAATGGATATCTGATATCAGATTACTGCTGTGCAGGGGCATCGGTCTCGGTGGGCCAGTATGGGTTCTGGTACATCGGACTCTGATCGATGCTGGCGTGGTCGGCTGCTGTGAGCAGGAACTGACGCAGAGGCAGTGGCTGCAGATAGTAGGCCATACGCCATGTCAATCCCTTAGCATAGCTATTGTTGGTCATGTTAACCACGTGTGGGCAGTGGTACTCGCTGATGCTCTTCTGTGATACGTTAGAGCTGCTTGAACCATCGGCAACCAGGTCGTTGTACCACTTCTCCATAGGTGTATTCCACAGGTGGATACCCTCAGCATATACAGGCTTCTTTATCAACTGCTCGTATGAGCGCCAACGCTTCAGATCCATATCGCGCAAGCCCTCGGCCAGGAACTCACAGCTACGCTCACGACGGATGTTGTAGAGTGTAGCATCGGTGAGCAGCTCGCCTGCGGTGTAAGCACCCCAGTCGAGTGTTTCCTTGGTCATGTCGGTAGCAGCGATGGTTACCTGAGGATCAACGGCAGCACCGGTGAATCCGGCAGCCTCGCGCACCTTCTTCCAGTACTCCAGAATCTTGCCCGAATTGATGTTCTTGGTGAGCATATACTCAGCCTCGATGTAGTTGAGCAGTGCCTCGGTGGCACGGAAGATAACGCAAGCGTTGTAGCTACCGCCATTGGCAGTGAGCGAACGGTCGAAAGTCATACCCTTGCGGATAGCGTAACCAGTGATGTAACCATCCTCGGCATTAGCGTTGGTGATGTTTGGTGTAGGCTCTGTCTGAGTCCAGTGTGTACCGGCATCGTCGGTCACGTTCTTAAAGCAGTTCACCTGTCCGGGCACCTTCAGCATCACCTGCAGGCGTGGGTCGCGGTTCTCAACCACCTTGGCAATCTCTGAATCGTCGTAGGTATAGGCCGAAGCGTAGATAGGCTTACCATCAGCCATCACATAGCGCTCCACCAGCGAACGGGTCACGCCTGTACCGATGTTTCCTTTCTCAACAGCCACCTCGATATCGTTGTTCAGGCCCAGCGACTTGCTGTACTCGCGCCACAGTAGAATCTCGCTCTTGCCAGCGCAGTTGGTAGTGCCCCACAACTCGAGGTAAGGATTGCTCTCGCCCTCGGCCTGAGGAACCACGCCGTTGTTGATAGTCAGGCTGTTCTTATACTTCTCGGCCACCTCCTCGGCTGCTGCAGCAGCAGTCTCGAAGAAATACTTAGCCTCGTTCTCGATCGAACCAGTGGGGAACTGGTAGCCAGGATTCTTGGCAGCACCGGGCCATCCTGTACCATTGGGCACGAATGGAGTGCCTGCAAAGTTGGTAAGCCATGAACCCATGTAGAGGGCCACGCGGCTCTTGAACAGCTTGGCAGCATCGGCCGAGATGCGGGTGTGGCGCTTCTCAAAGTCGGGCTTCATGTAAGTGATGGCTGTATCCAGGTTGTTCACGATGAAACGAGCCACCTCGTTACAAGGCTGACGATGGCTAGCTGCTACGAGCACTGCCTCGTTATCGGGCAGAGCCTCGGTCAGGATAGGCAGGTCGCCATACTTCTTCAGCATGTCGAAGTAAGCATAGGCACGGAAGAAATAAATCTCGCCCACATACTGACGGATGTTGGTCTCGTTGCCGCTGATGGCGTTCTTGGCCAGCTTAGCCTTGAGCTCGGCCAGCTGATAGTTCACGTTGCGGATGTTACCCCACGACCAATCGCCCTCGCTCTGGGCGGTGTGCCACAGATTGGCCGAGAACTTGGCGCTTGGTGTGCGGGCTGCCTGCACGTCGGTATTGTTATCGTTAGTGTAGGTTCCGTAGTCCCAACCGCCATGACCAGGCATGATGTCCTGATAGAAACGGTTTGCTACAGCCTGCACCTGATCCTCGCTGGTGTAGAAATTCTCTGGTGTCAGCGATGATGGTGGCTCCTGCTCCAGATAGTCGGTACATGAAGTAACGCCAGCTGCGAGAGCCAATGCTATGAATGATGATTTATAGAGTTTCATAATTTCCTAATCTTTTTTTACGTGAATGTTTACCATTAGAATGATACGTTAAGACCGAATGCAAATGTCTTCTGCAAAGGATAGCCGTTGTTCTGATCAACCGAGTTCGACATCAGCTCAGGATCGAACTGGTGAGGCATCTTTGTGATAGTAAACAGGTTCTCGGCCGAAACAAATACACGCAGGTTACTGATGCCCCAAGGCTGTGTAATCTGGCGTGGCAGGGTGTAACCCAGCTGCAGGTTCTTCAGGCGAACATAAGCACCATTCATCAGGTAACGTGTCTGGGCCTGCTCGTTCTTATCGCTGAACTGTACGCGGGGCAACCAGGCATCCTGATTAGCCTGCTGGTAACCGTTCTGTACCGACCAGGTGTTGGCATCGCGATAGTAGTCCTGAACGTCGGTGATACCTACGCTCCACCACTCCCATGAGTTGGTGGTACCGAACAGATACTCCAGACCGCCACCCCATGAGCCGCCAATCCACCAGTCGCGCTTCATCACGCCCTGGAAGAAGGCACTGATATCAAAGCCCTTGTAAGCTGCATTCAGGTTCAAACCTACCAGGTAACGAGGTGTTGAGTTACCAATCACCTTCAGGTCGCCGTGGTCGTCGAGTGTCTGAGCACCACGTGAAATCTTACCATCACCGTTCAGGTCGCGGTACATGATATCACCGGCAGCCCAGTTGCTACCCAGCGAGCTCTGATCGGCTGTAGCCAGGTGAGCGTTCATCTCCTCGTCGCTCTTAGCAATACCGATGGTCTCGAAGCCCCAGATCTCGTTCATGTAACGACCCTCGATGTAGTTGTTGATCGAACCGGTGGGGTTGTTAGGATAACGGGTAATCTTGGTGCGGGCATCAGAGATGTTGAATGTTACACCGTAAGAAAGACCGTTCTTAAGAACGTCGCGCCAGCTAATCTGCAACTCCCAACCAGCAGTACGCAAGTCGGTATTGTTAGTTACAGGCACGCTTGTACCCAGGATGGCGGGCAGCTCAGGAGCGTTACCAACCATATCCTTAGTGTTACGGATATAGTAATCGAAAGTACCAGTCAGTCGGTTGTTGAAAGCACCGAAGTCGAGACCCAGGTCGTAGCTCTCCACCTTCTCCCATGTCAGCAGGGCCGAAACCAGTCCAGGAGCGCTGGTGGTGTTAGGCTTAGCGCCATTCTGCAACCATGAACCAGCCACCGAGTTGTAGGCGATAGTCTGGTAGGTCTGATACCAGTTATTGATGTTCTGGTTACCCAGCGAACCGTACGAAGCACGCAGCTTCAGGGTGTTGACAGTACCGGCCAGATTCTCCCAGAACTGCTCGCGGGCGATGTTCCAACCCAGTGATACTGATGGGAACAACTTCCACATCTTGTCGCTACGGAAACGTGAGGTACCATCGTAACGCAGGTTAGCCTCGAACAGGTACTTCTCGTCGTAGTTGTAGTTCACACGACCGAAGAAACCGGCTGTCTGCCACTGGTTGCGCGAACCGTTCACATCAGGAACGATAGCCTCGCCCGAGTAGCTCAGACCGTTGGTCAGGTCAACCTCCGACTTGGTAGGATCCAGGATACCGTTGCGCTGCAGGCCGAACTGAGTGCGCTTGAGCTGCTCGGTCTGGAAACCGCCCATCACGTGGAAGTTGTGCTTCTCGGCCAGCGACCAAGTGTATTCGGTGTAGGCCTGGAAGTTCAGGTAGTTATCCTTATACTCATCCTCGTGAACATTCGAGTTCTGGTTGTAGATGATAGCCTCGCCAGCCACGTTGTGGTTGTAGGTGCGCTGGCTATCCCAGTGGCGGATAGCGTTATCTATTTTGTAGTTGAAATCGATATGGGTGATCCAGTTCTTGATAGGCTCGATCACGAAACCAAGTTGGTGGTTGAGCACGTCGCGCTCCTTACGATCCACACCACCTGTTGCCAAACCCAGAGCTGGTGATGGTGATGAGTACAGATAGCCGTTGCGATCGTAGAGAGGCAGCATAGGCCAACCCTGACGGGCCATATCGTTATACAGGCTGCTGGTGAGGGCAGCAGGACGATGATAGTTGGTGCGGGCAAAACGCATGTTGTAGTTCATGCGAATCCACTTGGCCAGCTCGATGTTCATCTTGGCGGTACCGTTGTAGCGCTTGTAACCATCGCTACCCATGTTCATGAAACCGCCCTGATCCAAATAACCGATTGATGCATAGAAATTAAGCTTATCGGTACCACCGTTTACGCTGGCATTGTGTTCCTGCGAGAAAGCAGAATTCTTATAAACCACATCGTACCAGTCGACATCGTCGATACCGTAGCCATAACCATCGTCCCAGGTTACACCGTTCTGCGAACCGATAGCGTAAACCAGCTTACCATCGGCAGTACGACGTGTGCCAGGACCTACTGGTGTGGCCTCGTGATACTCCTTGATGGCTGCCATGCGCTCGGCATCGAAGAATACCGACTGACCCTGATTGGTCTTGGCATCGTTCAACCACGAAGCGTAGTCAACCGAGTTCATCATGTGCTTACCACGAATCAGGTTGCTGAAACGGAAACTGTTGTTATAGTTCACCTTCACCTTGCTGTCCTTGCTACCGTTCTTAGTGGTAATCAGGATAACACCGAAAGGTGCACGGCTACCATAGATTGATGATGCTGCAGCATCCTTCAGAACAGAAATGCTCTGGATATCCTGTGGGTTGATAGTGTTCAGGTCGCCCTCCATACCGTCGATCAGGATCAGAGGCGAACCGCTTGAACCCTCACCGATAGTGGCAGTACCACGAACATTGATGCTGGGCGAAGCGTCGAGCGAACCGCTGGTTGATGCAATCTGCAGTCCGGGAACAACACCCTGCAAAGCCTGAGCGGCATTAGCAACAGGGCGCTGAGCCAGCTCGTCGCCATCTACAACAGAAACGGCACCCGTCAGATTCACCTTCTTCTGAGTACCGAAACCTACTACTACCACCTCCTGGAGAGCCTTTGAATCCTCCAAAAGGGTTACCTTTACATGCTGACCAGCGACCTTGATGACCTGAGTCTTGTAGCCGATGTAGCTAATCTCGAGTTCATCACCACGCTGGGCATCGATGGTAAAGTTACCCTCAAAATCGCTAATGGCGCCTTTCTGGCTGCCCTTAACTTTGATGGTGGCACCAATAATGGCTTCGCCAGTCTGGTCAACCACAACACCATTAACACTTGCAGTTTGCTGAATACCAGTCACTCCACCATACGCCATAGCATAGTTTACTGGCGCATTAGCAAGGAGCAACGCAGCCAAGGCCGATGTTATACACACGCGCCTTGTTGACAATTGATTCATCTTGTACATTTTTAATTTTTGATGAGTTAGTTAATTATTATTGTTAGTAAAACAATCCGTCCAAAATCTTTTCTGGGCACAAAATTAAGTAATTTTTCTGATATAATGCAAAATTACACCAGAAAAATTACTCAAATTGTTATAATATGTAAAATAGCTTTATTTCAGGAATGGCTGGACGGTCTCATCGGGTCCGAGATAGAATCCGGGCTCCGATGGCTGGTTGTAGCCCACGTTCTGGGCTGCGGTTGAAAGGCGGTACGGGATATCCTCCATCAGGCAGTTGATACGATAGGCTGTGGGGATGGGCGACACAAAGATGCGCAGCTCGCTGCTGTCGGGAGTGCGGGCTATGACCTCCTCGCGCCAATCGCCTAAGATATCGGCTGCCAAACATGGATTCGACTTGGTCCAGTTGTTGAACACCACGCCTTCGAACTTGGTTACGTCTGCAATAGTATGGTTCTGCCAATCGTACTTGCTCACGGTTTCGTGGTCGAGCAGTTCGCGCAGCAGGTCGCCATCCCACCAGATGCCGAAGTTTACCGACAGGTGGCGGCCACCCAGCTTCAGGTGCTGCTTGTGCTGCGGGTCGTCAGGATCTTCGGCGGTGTAAAGCACCTCGCCCTTCATGTTACGGATGCCATGACTATCGGTACTCCACATCTCCAAGCCAGGATTGGTGGGGTCGATATCAGCCGCCATGCAGCGACCCACATCATTGGCTGATGGTATCTTAAAAATCACCTCGCCTGTACGGGCATTACGGAAATCGCTGCCATCGCTGCGGTTCTCGTGGCAGTCCCACACCTGCAGTTCGGTGCTCTTCGGGTCGAAAGCCATCAGGTGCAGCGCATCGCCATGGCCCATGCCGGTATTATACAATCCACGGCCATCGTGATCTACCGCCATCGAGCCGTAGGTAATCTCGTCGCAACCGTCGCCATCCACAACAGCCACACGCAGGTTGTGGTTACCCTGTCCGGCATAGCTGTGCAGGGGTTTACCATCCTTGCCAACACCCTCGTTATTGGTGTCGAACACCCAGTGCTGCTTCAGTTCGTGGCCGTCCCAATCCCAGGCAGCCAGCACGGTACGGGTGTAATAACCGCGACAGAAGATGGCCGAGGCATGCTTGCCATCCAGATAGCCCACGGCAGCCAGCATACGGTCGGAACGGTTGGCATAGTTATCACCCCAGTCGCTCAGGTTACCACGTGCAGGCACGTAGGGTTTGGTAGCCAAAGCCTTACCCGTTAAACCATCAAACACGGTGATATATTCGTTGCCGGTTAATATACGCCCTGTTTTAGGGCGCCCCTGCTTATTATACTTAACCCACTCGCCTTCGGGCTTGGGATTCTCGGCATCGGCAGGCGCACGGTGGCGGTAGTCGGCATTGGCATCGCCAATCACACGCCCCACTCCATCGCGGGTACCATCACTGGTACGCACCATCAGCTCGGCACGTCCGTCGCCATCCAAATCATAAAATATAAAAGGTGTATAGTGGGCGCCGCTACGGATGTTGATACCCAAATCGATACGCCACAGCAGCGTACCATCCAGTCGGTAGCAGTCCAACAGCGTGGAGCCGGTATAGCCATCGTGGGCATTATCGTGGGCATTGGTTGGGTCCCACTTCAGCAGTATCTCGTATTGTCCGTCGGCATCCACATCGCCCACACTGGCATCGTTGGCCGTATAGCCGAACGTACGTCCGTCGAGTGTTACGCCATCGGCAGGCTTCTGCAGTTTGATGGGCAGATAGCCATCAGGGGCATCGGCACGCAACTGATAGCAGCCGTTCTTGCCGCCACCACGCACCTCGTAGGTAGCATCGGCAGTCAACGGTGCCTCGTCAACAAAAAAAGTACCACCCTGTCGCAAGGGCTTAGAATTCAGCTTTTGTCCGTTGCGGTACACATCAAAGGGTTGACCTACGGCATCGCTGGTAAGGGTGCGCCAGCTTACCATCACCTGATTTCCACTACGGATGGCTACCACGCCACGGTCTAATTGTTCGCGGTTGATATGCTGCATGTCATAACGCGGCTGGGCCTGCAGCATGGTGGCGCCCAACAGCATGAGTACGGTTGTTAGTGTATTCCTTTTCATCGTTAAATCATGTTTTTGCTGCAAATTTACACCATATTTATAATATGCGCTCGACTTTTTATCCGAAAAACTATAGATTTGTACGTTTTACATGCACGTATCTCGGAAATAATCGTTAATTTTGCGCCAAATAACGACTAACAACGATGAACTTCAAACAAACCCTCATACTGTGCCTGCTCGGCATCAGCAGCATGCTCTCGGCACAAAACAAGATTCTAACCAACAGCCGCCATATCAGTTCGGCCGATGGCCTGCCAAGCAATCAGATATTCGACATGACACAGGATGCCGACGGCTATATCTGGATGGCCGCCGCCAACGGCTTGTGCCGATACGATGGCTACCACTTCTACAACATCTACAACCTGGGGCCCGAAAGCGACCCTATCCATGGCGTGGTGGGCTACGTGTTCCCCGACGACGATAAGCGCCACCTGTGGATGCGCACCAGTACCTACGTGTATTGCTGTTACGATCTGCATGCAGGCTGCTTTATCGACTTTACCAACAAAGGCGACCATGCCCGCACCTATCGCAGATTTATACGTGGCAAGCAGGGTGTGGTATGGATGTTCGACGATGAGAGCGGTGTGCGCCGCGTAAAGGGCAATACCGACGGTCCCGTGAACTGTACCGACTACACCAAGGCAAATGGCGGACTGCCCATCAACCACGTGAACGACGCTTTCGAAGATACACAGGCCCGTCTGTGGGCCATGACCTCATCGGGCATCACCATCATCGACGCACAAGGCAAGGCACGCACCATTGCCAAGGGCATCTTCTTCCGCCGTGGCATACAGATAGGCAAGCAGATGCTGGCACTTACCAACACCGGGCTGGTTTACGCCTTTGATGAGAACGGACGTGAACTGCGTCGCATACCCATAGCTGCCGATGTGAACAACATCAAAATGGTTTCGGCCAGTTTCCAGTGGCATGGCTGCTGGATGATTATGACCAACAACCAGACGATTATGGTTAACCCCAAACTGGGCACGGCGGCTGCCACCGAGCAGTATCACGTGCGTAGCGGTGCCGTGATGGAAGGATTGACCAACGACGACAACTACTTTGTGAGCAACAGCACAGGTATACTGTACGTGTTCCCCGCCCAGGGCGACATGCGCGTGCTGAACCTGATGCAGGGCGTGAAATCAACCGTTGAACGTTTCCGTCGTTATAATATTAAGAAAGGTGCCGACGGCCAGTACTACATTGCCAGCTATGGTAACGGTCTGTTTGTGTACGACATCCAAAACGACCGCCTGCAGCACTATTCGGCCACATCGCCATGGGCTATCGTAGGCAACAGCTATCTGAACAACATCCTCATCGACCGTAGCGGCTGCATCTGGCTGAGCGAGGAGTCAACAGGACTCACCTGTATTCTGCCTCCCGACAAGACCAACGCCGACTATTTCTACCCGCAACCCAACCGTAAGGGCGATTGGAGTAATTTTGTGCGTATGGTAACCTACACGGGTGGCAACCGCGTACTGCTGAGCACGCGCGACAACATGCTGTACGAGCTGAACCCCACCTCATGGCAAAGCGCCACAGCCACCACGCTGCCTGCTGCCGTTTACGCCTATTACAAGGACAGTCATGGCCACCAGTGGATGGGCACTCGCGGTGGCGGATTGTACATCGACGGTAAACCCATCGAATTCCCATCCAGTCAGATATACGATATTACCGAAGACCCATTAGGCCGATTGTGGATTGCCACCTGGGGCGACGGACTGTTTGTGGTGCGCCTGGAGGCCGACGGACTGCTGAACATCACACACCTGATGAAGCGTTCGTACAACGAGAGTCTGATACGTATCATACGCGCCGACAACCGTCACCACTACTGGCTGGCCACCAACAACGGCGTGTATCATATCGATATGCTGAAGAAAACGCTAACCGACGACGATTTCATCAGTCATAACATCCAGCACGGCGACTTCCCCTTCGACGAGATCTCATGTCTGATGCCCGACTCGGCTGGCAACATCTGGGTAGGCGGTCGTGGTGGTGGCTTGCAGAAGTGCCGCTACCAGGATGGCAAGTTCAGTATCCAGCAGGGCTACACCACCCACGATGGTTTGATTACCAACAATATCCTGAGCGTAACCTCCGACCGTCAAGGCAACGTGTGGGCAGGTACCGACAACGGCATTACCTGTATCCGCAAGGATGGCAAGGTAAACTCGTATCAGTTCGGACATACGCTCGAAAGCAACATCTACAGCGAGAACAGTACTGCTATGCTGCCCGATGGACGACTGCTGTTTGGTACAGCCTACGGTATGATGATTCTGGAACCAGAGCGACTGAATGCCGACACACCCGAGAAGGCTGGTCGACCCATCATCACCATGGTGAGCATTAATGGTGTGGCACGCTACCTTACTACCAGCGACCGCCGATTGGTACTGAGTCACGACCAGAACTCTATCGAATTAGGATTCTCGAACCTCGACTATGCCGGCATCGCCTCAACCCAATACCGCTATTATATGGAGGGATTGGAACACGACTGGCGACAGCTTACCAGCGATAACAGCGCCCGCTACAACGGACTGCCACCTGGCACCTACCAGTTCCACCTGAGTTCGCTGAACAAGAACAACCAGTGGAGCGAGGAGTATGTGTTTACGGTGATTATCCGTCAGCCTTGGTACAACACCTGGTGGGCTTGGCTCATCTACCTGTTTATTATTGGCATATTGTGCTGGTACTTCTACCGCTCATGGCGACGCAACTTCGAACTCGACCAGCAGATACGTGTGGAGAAGGAGCTTACCACCTTCCGTTTGAACTTCTTTACCCATATCGCCCACGAGTTCCGCACACCATTGGCCATCATCAGCGGTGCCGCCGACAAGCTCACCCAGAAGGGTAACGATACACAGGTATCGCGTTCGGCCGTGCAGACGGTGCGCCGAGGCACGCTGCGACTTACCAAACTAGTTAACCAGCTGATGGAGTTCCGACGTATCAACACAGGTAACCAGCGTTTGGCTGTGGTTGAGGACGACATCATCAAACTGGCACGTACTACCTGCGACGAGTTCCGCGAGGTGGCAGCCCGCAAGGATCAGTCGCTCACCTTTACCCCATTCGCCCATCAGCACCGACTGACGTTCGACCCACACTTGATCGAGACCATTCTCTACAACCTACTCTCGAACGCTATCAAATACACCCCACAGGGTGGCAGCATCAGTCTGAAGGCCAAGCTTTCCGACGATCAGCAACAACTGCAACTGATTGTAGAGGATAGCGGTCCTGGCATCAGCGAGCTGCAGATACCACAGCTCTACCAGCCCTTTATGCACGGCTACGTATCGCAAGGTGGTATGGGCATCGGATTGTACACCGCCTATCAGTCGGCTCTGCTCCACAAGGGACGTTTAGCCTACGAGCGCATTGCTGCCGAGGGCGGCTCGCGTTTCATCGTTACCATCCCCGCCACCGCCGATGTTTACAGTGCCGACGACTATGCCGGCAGTACCGCCGTGAACACCCAGTACGAGCCCGAGCCTACGCCCGACCATATCCGTGAGCTGGCACCCGTGGCCTTTAACGAGAACTATACCGTGGCTATCATCGAGGACGATCCCGACATGCTCGACCAGATTCGTGAGAGTGTGGGGCGCTATTTCCGTACCATCAGTTACACCGAAGGAAAGAAGGCGCTGAGCAATATCGGCGAGCAGCAGCCAAGTCTGATTCTGTGCGATGTGATGCTGCCCGATGTAAACGGCTTTGAGATTGTACGCCAGCTGCGTGCCAATGAGGCTACACGCAACACACCGATGATTATGCTTACCGCGCTGGATGGCGACGACCAGTTGCTGCGTGGATACAAGGCCGGCGCCGACGACTATATGGTAAAGCCATGCAACTTTGAACTGCTGGTACTGCGCATTACCCAGCTGATTCAGTGGTACGGCCGCTTACATCAGAATGCACAATCGCCAATGGTCAATGGTCAATCTTCAATGGTCAATGTCAATGCCCCCATCATCACCGACGAGGCCGACCAGCGTTTCCGTGAAAAGATGGAAACCATCGTGGCTCAGCGCTTAGGCGATGCCGACTTTAACGTAGATACCCTTGCCTCGCTACTTAAAATGGGTCGCACCAAGTTCTATGGTAAGATGAAGGAGTTTACAGGCATGTCGCCCAACAGCTATCTGCAGAACGAGCGATTGAAGCGTGCCGCTGAACTGCTTATCGAGGGCGATCTGAACGTTACCGAAGTAAGCTACAAAGTAGGTTTCCAATCGCCCACCTACTTCTACAAGTGCTTCAAAGAAAAGTACGGTGTTCCCCCCAGCAAATTCGGAAAGAGTAAATAAAAAAAGAAACCGCCCCGATGAGTCGCTACTCATGGGGCGGTTTTCAAAAAACAACTAACCTTAATTAATCTGCTAACATTTAATATGTATGAACCAAATTATGTCTAGTTGGTAGAATTAATAACCAGGGTTCTGCCAAGCCTTCTTGTCGGCATCGCTCAGGTTGGTACCATCCTCGTTCTGCAGAGTATCAATGAACTTCTGAGGAATAGGACGATACATGTGACGGTCCTGTACGTTAGGTGCAGCCTCGGGGTTGAAAGCCTTGGCACGCTTAACCAGCAGTCCGGTACGAGCCAGCTCATCCCAACGGTTCCACTCACCTAACAGTTCACGAGTACGCTCGTTGAATACGAAGTTGAGCATACGATCGTAATCGCTGGTTGCACCAATCTCCTTCAGGATAGCCTCATCCTCGGCAGGCAACTGAGTGTAGCTCTTGATCTGCAGATCAGAAGCATCGGTAGTCTCGGCAATACCTGTTGAGAGGTAATAAGTATTGGTGTGAGTCATTGAGTAAGCGTAAGCCTCGGCATTAGTGAGTTGCTTACCACTCTTATCCTTGTTCTTCTTAGGAGTGATGCTGGCAGCTGTAGAGTTATCGGTGATACCACCATCGCTCTTCAGGAATGCCATCGAACCATCGGTGTAGTAGCTACGGTTCTCGCCCTTCTTCCACTGACCACGGGCACGGAGCACGTTAACAGTGTTGATAGCCTCCTGGTAGTTACCCATACGAACCTGGCACTCGGCCTTAACCAAATAGGTCTCACCACTACGAGCCATGATTACATCGCGGTGGGCATCGCCCTTCTCACCGGTACGGCTACCGTCGGCAGTCTTGTTGATACCGCAGAATACGTTTGAGGTTGAGGGGTTACCAGTATAGGTGTTCAGCACGTACTTGCCATCCTGGAAAGTAACGAAGGCATTGGGCACCCACTTACCTGTAAGAGGATTAACAAAGCTGTGTACATCGCCACCACGACCGAATGTTCCGTAAGGATTGCCATCGAAACGGGCGTCGCTCTTCTTGTTCAGGATGAAGATGATACCCTCGTCGCCCAGATCGGGCACCTGATCGGCTGTGATACCGTTCTGTGAAATCACGTCGGCATCCTTCTTAGCAGCATGGTTCAAACCGTAAACGGTCTTGAAGGTCTTCCACATACGGGCATCGTTCACATTATCGTAAACCGAGTAAGCATACTCAGTAGGACGGCAGCGCTGGAAGTCCATACCACCGATATACTGACCACGCTGAACCCAACCACCTGAGAAGTTAGAGAACTGAGGATCGAAGTAGTTATAGGTACGGTTACCGAAACGACCCTGAGTGGTCTTATCCTCATTGTGCTCGGCAGCCATCAGGATTTCTGACAGGCCCTCGTTAGGACAGTCGATACCAGTCCACTTAGCATACAGATCCCAGTAGTCGGGAGCCAGAGGACATGCTGCGATCACCTCGTCGCAAAGAGAGATGGCACGATTCAGGTCGGTAGCCTTATCGTACTTAGATGCCCAAGAGGCGCAACGCTCACTCTGACGATACAGCAGGGCCTTAGCCAGGAAATGGGCTGCAGTGTACTTGGTCCAAGTACCATTACCACGCCACTTATCCTTTGGCAGCATCTTATAAGCATTCTCGAAATCGTCGATAATCAGGTTCAAAGTCTCCTCCTCGCTGGCACGGGTAAAGCTCTTCTTAACAGTACCATTGGCAGGCTCGGTCTCGAGTACCACGCCACCATACTGGCAGAACAGGCGATAGTAGTTGTAACCACGCAGGAAGTGAGCCTCGCCAAGTGCCTTGTTACGCGATTCTTCCTTAGTAACGTTATCGGCCTTGCTGATAATCAGGTTGGCGGTAGAGATACCGTAGTACATCTGATCCCAGAGAGCTGATACAGCAGGACAGTTCTTGTTAGCAGCACCCAGAGCAGGTGTACAGTCCTGAGGATTCAAACGGTTATCGTATGTGTTCCAAGGCTCGGCGGTCAGGTCGGCGCCATTGGTAAACTCATCGCAACCATAAAGGGTAATACCGTAAGCCCACTCGTAACCGAAGTGCCAGCGGATGTTACCATAGAGTCCGGCAGCCATCTTCAAAGCACCAGCCTCGTCTTCCAGCAGTGCATCCGAATAAAGATGTCCAGCATCCTCCTTCAGGAAATCGTTGCCACATGAGGTTGCACCCAGCAGGGTAACCATCGACAGCGCACCGCAAACTATTTTATTGCTGATATATTTCATAATTATCTCATTTTTACATTTTATAATTGTTGCATTTTCTTAGAAGTCAACCTGCACACCAGCAGTTACACCACGATTGAAGTAAGTACGGCCGGTATCGAGATCCATAAAGTCGATTGAAGAATAGAGCATACCCAGGTTGCGGCCCTGAACATAGAGCTTCAAACCATTCAGACCGATGCTCTTGAGCACCTTTTTATCGAAGTTGTAACCCAGAGACAGGTTACGGATCTTGATGAACGATGCATTCTTGAATCCAAGCAGACCAGAATAGGGGTCACCACCAGCCTGGCTGTAAACAGGCTTCTGCCACTCGGCGCCAGTATTGCTTGGTGTCCAGTAGCTGATTTCGCGCTGCTGATACATACCCAGCTGGCCCTCGCCTCCGGTACTAACCATGTACTTGAAACGACCCTGCAGATCGAGTGTGAGCTCGAAGCCCTTCCAGCTGATGGTATTGCTCCAACCAGCGGTGAGGCGTGGGTTCTTGTTACCCAGAATCACACGGTCGTCGGCATTAATCTTGTAGTCGCCATTCTGGTCAACAGGACGAACGCTACCTGGAGTAAACTTCTCACCGTTCTCGTTGAACTTAGCCATCTCGGCAGCGTCGCTCTCCTGCCAGAGACCATTAGCAGCATAACCGTAGTAAACAGCGATTGACTGACCGATGAACCAAGCATTGTTTACATCATCCTCCTTACCATTTGCCAGCTCAACAATCTCGTCCTTCTGCCAAGCCAGGTTCAGGTTAGAGTTCCAGGTAAAGTCCTTAGTCAATACAGGGATAGTGTTCAGAGTAAGCTCGATACCCTTGTTCTTGGTCTTACCCACGTTGGTCTTCATTGAAGGATAACCAGAGAGTGAAGGAATGCTCATATCAAGAATCAGATCGCTGGTGCGAGAGGTGTACATATCAATAGTACCACCGATGCGGCCCTTCAGGAAGCTGAAGTCGATACCAAGGTTCCACTGTGTGGTTTTCTCCCAACCCAGGTTCTTGTTAGGCATCTGCACCTGACTGTTAGAATAGTAAGGCTCGTTGGTAACCAGAATCTGTGAGTTACCAGTGCTGAATGGCATCCAGTAAGAGTTGATGAGACCGAGTGTTCCGTAAGGAGATACGGCAGCGTTACCAGTAACACCCACACCCAGACGAAGCTTCAACTGATCAAGCCATGATACGTTCTTCAGGAACTCCTCCTGCTCCATGCGCCATCCAAGGGCCATTGATGGGAAGAAATCCCACTTCTTACCCTCGGCCAGTACCGAAGCACCATCCCAACGGGCTGAAGCTGTGAGCAGATAACGATCCATGTACGAGTAGTTAACGCGAGCCATGTAAGAAGCCAGCTGACTGCCAGAAGTACCTGAACCGATACCTACCTTATACTTGGTGTCGGTTACATCTACAGCACCCAGGTTGTTCCACAGGAACGAAGGAATGGGCACATTCTCCTCGCTGATGCTGCTGCTCTCCGACTTAGTCTTCGAAGCACTCTGCAACAGGGTTACACCTACAGTATGCTCGCCGAATGTACGGTTGTACATCAGCATGTTATCCAGTGTCCAAGCCAGCTGATGACCATCGCCACGGCTAACGGTGTTGTTACCACCGGCACGGCTAATAGAGCTGGCATCCAAGAAGTTACCATTACGATAGTAACGGAACTCAGGACCGAACTGTGTCTTCCACATCAAACCCTGCAGAGGCTCGTAGATCTGACCGAGGTCGATCTGAGCATAGAAGCTACCCAACAAGCGGAAGTTCTGACGCTCATCGGTACTCTTGGTCCACTCATCAATAATAGAATAGGTGTTAGTGGTTGAACCACCAGGCTGTGTAATCAGGTCGCCATTCTCGTCGTAAGGCAAGGTGTAACGCAGGATAGCCTTGGCAGCACCGTACAGATCGGTAGGACCTGAGCTGGTACCATAAGCCTTAGAGTAACCATACTGCTGGATGCCATACGAAGCATTGAACGAACCACCGGTCTTGAACCACTTGTTACCCTTTACATCGGCACTGGCCGAGAAGTTGTAACGCTCAAAGGTCTGACCCTTCTGAGTACCCTCGTTACGCAGATAACCGAAAGATACGAAACCGGCAATATTCTTGGTACCACCACGGGCACTGAGAGTGTGCTCCTGTGTAAGACCAGTCTGTGTTACATAGTCGGTCCAGTCGGTATCAGTAACCTTCGAACCATCCCATGTTCCACCGGCCCAACCCTTCATCACGTTGGCCAGAGCTGTATCATCACCACCAAAGAAGTTCTTATCCTGCTCCATGGTTGGCTGATCGCCAGGAGTGTACTTATCGGGGCTCATGTTGTAGTAAGCCCAACGGCGCCATGTGATATAATCGCTGGCACTCATAGCAGGACTCTTATCTACAATCTTCTCGAAAGTGAGCGATCCGCTATAACTTACCTGCATCTTGCCTTCCTGTCCACGTTTGGTTGTTACCAGAACAACACCGTTGGCACCACGGCTACCATAGATAGCGGTTGAAGAGGCATCCTTCAGAATGTCGATGCTCTCGATATCACGAGGGTTCAGAGCGTCGAGACTGGTGGCCTGAAGGGGCACACCATCAACAACGTAGAGAGGACCCTTACCTGCAGAGATTGAACGCTGACCACGGATAGCAATGCTACCTACGGTACCTGGGCGCTCGCTGGTGGTGATATCCACACCGGCAGCCTTACCCTGCAAAGCCTCGAATGCATTGTTTACTGGACGGGCGTTCAGTTCTTTCTCGCCTACACGTGTGAGCGCACCTGTTACATCGCTCTTACGCTGAACACCATAACCTACTACTACCACTTCGTCGAGCAACTGCTTATCCTCCTCGAGGGTAATCTTAATGTCGCTCTTACCACCAAGGGCAATAGTCTGTGAACGATAACCTACATAACTAATAACGAGGTTACCTTTTGCGGGAGCGTTAGCAACAGTGAACTTACCGTCGAAATCGGTAACGGTACCATTGCTGGTTCCCTTAACAACGACACTTGCGCCGATGATGGGCTCGCCCTGTACATCGACGACAGTACCGGTTACTTTGTTCTGAGCGAATGCGCCAATAGCAAACACTGCGAACAGAACCGTAAACATCAACCTCTGGAGCATGCCCCAGCTGTTGTTCAGACTTGATTTACCAATGTCCTTCATACTGTGTTAATTTTTTGAATTTATAGTTTTGAAATAAAATTTGGTTTTGCTGCAAAAGTAGGTGTTTTTACCTATTTTATATATTACAAAATCGTTCGTTTACTATGATTATCGTACAAACTGTACATTTTTAATTGCCATCGGGCTTGGTTAGATTGGTATTTCCCGAAGGATACCATACAAACGCATCGGGATCATCAGGCTGATTAGGATTGTAATCCTGCCAATCTGTACGCAAGTGCTCTACCAATGGCGAGTGCATCTGTTTCAGCCCCATCACGATACACTTGGCCACCTGCCACGCACCGTAAGGATTAAAATGGGTGTTATCGGCCAGTGCTTCGGGCTGATTAGCAAAGGTGTTAGCAGGATAGTGTACCAGCGCCTTCTTTGAGCCCTCGTAACCTAAAGTTTCGTACAGGGTGGTAGTCATACCGTTCAGTTCAATCACAGGCACATTCTCTCTGCGAGCCACGGTACGCATAGCCTCAGGATAGTCGCCATGGGTGTTACGCAGTGTTTTCTGGTCGGCCTCGAAGAACCTGCGTGCTGTAGGTGTCACAAAGATGATGTTACCACCTTTGGCACGTACGCGGTCCACAAATATCTTCAGATTGCGTGAGTAGCTGTACCAGGCACCATCGCCAGCTTTCTTCTCCTTCTCGTCGTTATGACCGAACTCACAAATCACATAGTCGCCCTTTCGCAGTTGGGTAAGAATCTTATCCAAACGCAGCTGTGCCAAGAAGGTAGTTGCCGAGAGTCCGCTTTCGGCATAGTTGGCTATCACCACCCTATCGTCGAACCAACGTGTAATCATCTGTCCCCACGAAGCCCAAGGCTCCTGCTCCTGATCCACCACCGTGCTGTTGCCACACAGAAATACCGTAGTGGCAGTTGTATCAGGCGTAATGGTAATACGCTGAACGGCTGGAGCCGGACCGCAGAACTGCAGGTTCAGGGCATCATCCCAGTTCTTGTAACCCAGTTCACGTGACTTCAACTTCACGCTGATAGCAGCATCAATCTTAGGCTCGTGCTTGTTTACCACAAAACTCACGGTTTGGAATTTACCTTTCCTGGTGCTGATAACATCGGTGTAATGCCGACGGCTCTCAGCACGCACCACTGTCTGAGCTGCACGTTTCTTCGAACCGAGCGTAACGGTGACACGATAATTGCCATCGGGCACACGGACAGAAAAATTGATTGGAGCGGCACCCTTTTTATATAATAAGGTGTCGATGGTCTGTGCCTTGACACACAGACTGGCAACTACAGCCACAGTCAAAATGATTAGTCTTTTCATCAGAGTTATTAATTAGTTGGTGCAAAAGTACAGCCTTTATCACTATCATACGACCGATTATTGTCCGTAAACTATCAAACTTGTACAAAATTGCTAATTTCAGAACGAACGTATATGTATCATCACCGCATATTTGCCTACTTTTGCAGCAGAAAACTAAAAACGTACGAAAGAGATGAATACAAATCGTATCACCGCATTGGTTTTACCGCTATGCATGGCAACGAGCATGTGGGCACAACCTAGAACAGTGCAATCGCTGAACCTGGGTTGGGAGTTTGCACACGACTCGTTGTTTACTAACGCGCACCAGGTTGACGTGCCTCACGACTTTCAGATAGAACAGCCATGGGTTGCTCCAAGTGCCGACGAACGTGGCGACAACACCGATGTGGCTGCCAACATAAAAAGCCGTCTGTCGGCCAGAGGTTTTAAAGAGATGGGTGCAGGCTGGTACAGGAAGAATGTAAAAATTGAAGAATGTAAAAATGTAGAAATTGGTCGCCGCCTGCTGCTCGACTTCGAAGGCATTATGTACGTAGGCGATGTATGGTTGAACGGTGTGCATATCGGTGGCACCGATTATGGCTACGTGGGTTTTGAAATCGATGTAACCAAACTATGGCGCTATGGCGAGGACAATGAGATTATCGTCAAGGCACATACCATGACCGAAAAGAACTCACGCTGGTACACAGGTGGCGGTTTGTTCCGCAACGTATCGCTCATCGACACACCTGCCGATTTGTATTTCGAGCGCCATCCGCTCTACATCACTACGCGCGATAATAAATATGTAAATATAGCAGCCGATTTTACAAATCGCACCAAGAACCGTCAAACAGTTATGAAGGTAAGTATTTACGACCCTCAGGGAAAACTGGTAACAGAACAGACGGCTAAACGTGGCGGCAACCCACAAACACGTACACTCACGATACAGGCACCCGAGATGGAGATACCCAATGCGCAGCTTTGGGACACAGAGCACCCCGCCTTATATAAAGTGGTGTGCCAGTTGCTGTATGCTGATGGTACCGTGGCCGATGAAGTAAGCGAGCAATTCGGTATCCGCACCATCGAGTACGGTCCCGACTTCGGCTTGAAACTCAACGGTAAGAAAGTGCTGCTCAAAGGTTATGCCAACCACCACACCTTAGGCGCCTTAGGTGCAGCTGCCTATCCCCGCGCCATCGAGAAGCGTCTGCTACTCATGAAGCAGTTCGGCATCAACCACATACGTACCTCGCACAATCCATACAGTCGCGATTTTATCCGCCTATGCGATAAATACGGCATACTGGTTGTTGATGAGCTTTACGATAAGTGGACCCAGCAGCACACTGGCGGACGCGTGCCGTTTATGAACCACTGGGCACAGGATGTTACCGAGTGGATTAAGCGCGACCGCAACTCACCATCGGTGATTATGTGGAGCTTAGGCAACGAGCTACAGCAAGATCCAAACCTGCCGTTTAACGACTTTGGTGTTACCTGCTACCAGATGATGCGCCCCGTAGTGAACCGCTACGACTCTACCCGCAAGGTTACCGTAGCCATGCACCCGCGCTACCGCAACTGGGAGACCGACTCGCTGCCCTGCGACTTGGCCATGCACACCGATATACAGGCCTATAATTATAGGTACATGTACTTCCCTGGCGATGGTCGCCGTTTTCCATGGATGACTTTCTACCAGAGCGAGGCCAGCATCAACAAGATGGGACCGAACTGGTTTGAGATGGACCTGAACAAGGTTATCGGTCTGGCCTACTGGGGTGCTATCGATTACTTAGGCGAGAGTCAGGGCTGGCCAGCCAAAGGTTGGGCACAGGGTGTGTTCGACATCGCGTTAGAGCCCAAGCCCAAAGCCTACTTTATGAAGAGTTATCTGACCGACACCCCCATGGTACATATAGCCATTATCGAGGATACTGATGCCGACATAGAGTGGAACGGCATACAGACAGGTAACGATATCCAATCGGAAAACTGGAACCGCATCGCTGGCACAAAAGTAAATCTGTTTACTTACACCAATGGCGATGAGGTAGAACTGCTACTGAATGGCAAAAGCCTTGGTAAGCAGGCCAACTCTACCGATGCCGAAAAGCGCAACCGCATTTTGTGGAAAGCCATCCCCTATCAGGCAGGCAAGTTAGAAGCCGTGGCCTACAAAAACGGTAAGGTGATAGCCCGCCATGCTATCGAAACCACTGGTAAGGCTGTTAAGCTGCAGGCCATTCCCGATAACACCAACTGGCTGGCAGATGGCGAGGATCTGCAGCATGTGCGCATCGTCGCCGTAGATAGCAGAGGTCGCCGTGTACCCGATGCCAGCAACGAACTGCAGTTCGAGGTTGAAGGCGATGCCCGTATTGTGGCTGTAACCAATGGCGATATTGAGAGCGACGAACTGAACGTAACCAATCACCGTCGCCTGTGGCATGGTTCGGCTATGGTTATCCTGCGTGCAGGCAGCAAGCCATCAAAAGTAACGCTAAAGACTACATCCGACAACTTTAAAACCGTTGTCAACAAGTTTGAAACTAAATAAACTACATATGAAGAAAACTATTATCGCACTCGTAGCACTCGTGGGACTCACCACCACAGCTACCGCACAGAACAATGTGTTAGAATCAGCACAGAAAACAAACAACTACTTCATGATGAAGTATAGTGACCCTACCCTTCCCACCAACGTGAAGAAGGTGCGCCCCTCGTCGCTTTGGACACGTGCCGTGTACTACGAGGGACTGATGGCCCTGAATGCCATCGACCCACAGCAGCGTTACATCGATTACGCCATGACCTGGGCCGACTTCCACAAGTGGACACCACGCAACGGCGTGAACACCCTTGATGCCGACGACCAGTGCTGCGGACAGACCTACGTGGAACTGGCAGCTTTGAAAGGTGGCGACCAGAAAGCACTCTTAGCTAACGTCATAGCCAATCTGGATCACCAGATGGGTACCCCAAACTCAAAGAAGCAAACCTCTACGCCCAAGGCCAAGACCAACGTGAACTCATTGTACGGCTGGTGGACCTGGATTGATGCCATACAGATGGCTATGCCACTCTACATGCAGATTGCAAACGTTACTGGCGAACAGAAATATCGCGACCACGCCATGCAGATGTACCGCTGGACTCGTAACGAGTGTGGTGGTGGTTTGTTCAACACCAAAGACGGTTTGTGGTGGCGCGATGCCGACTACGTACCACCTTACAAGGAAAAGGATGGTAAGGACTGCTACTGGAGCCGTGGTAACGGTTGGGTGTATGCCGCCATCGTACGCTGCATGAACCAGTTGAGTCCTAAGAGTAAAGAATATAAGGAACTGAAGAAGGACTTCCTGCTGATGAGCAAGGGCTTGCTCAGCTGTCAGCACGAAGATGGTTTCTGGCATGCCAGCTTGGTAAGCGATGCCGACTACCCTACCCCCGAGATGACTGGTACCGCCCTGTTTCTCTATGGTATGGCATGGGGTATTCAGCAGGGGTTGCTCAAAGCCAAGACCTATCGCCCTGCATGCGACAAAGCCTGGCAGGCACTCGCATCATGCGTACATAACGATGGATTCTTAGGATGGAACCAGGGCACAGGAAAGGAACCCTCAGCCGGACAACCTGTTACCTTCGACAGCGTACCCGACTTTGAAGACTATGGCACAGGCTGTTTCCTGCTTGGCGCTTCTGAGTATTACAAACTTACCAGATAATGAGGAAATTCTTAACCATAATATGTGTGGCGTGCTGCTATGCCTCGGCAACCTTTGCCCAGGCATGGCCGCAGCCCAAACCAGAAGCTAAACCCGGCACCCGTTGGTGGTGGCTGGGTTCTGCTGTTAATCAGCGCGACCTGCAGTGGAACCTCCAGGAGTATGCCCGTGCAGGCATAGGCGCTGTGGAGATAACGCCTATCTATGGCGTAAAAGGTAACGATGCCAACAACATCGCTTACCTATCGCCCCAATGGATGCAGGCCCTGCAATCGGTTCAAGACATCGCACGTCCGTTAGGCATCGAGGTGGATATGAACTGCGGTACCGGTTGGCCCTTTGGCGGTCCGCACATCTCGTTAGATCAGGCTGCTTGTCGGGCGATTATCAAGGATACCATTATTAATGGCAAGCACCAGTATGAGGTTGAGATTGGACGCACCAAGCAGAAGGTAAAACGTGCCGCTCCTGGTGGCGAAGGCTGGGTGGTGGATCATTTCGACCGCAACGCCGTAGCGCACTACCTGGATCGTTTTGAACAGGCATTTGCAACATCGGGCGTACCTTACCCTCACACGTTCTTTAACGACAGCTACGAGGTGTACAAGGCCGATTGGACACCCACCCTGTTCGATGAGTTCCAGAAACGTCGTGGATACGACCTGCGTACTAAACTGCCCGAACTGTTAGGCAAGGTAGATGATGGCAACCAGACGTTGGCCGATTATCGCGAAACACTCAGCGATATGCTGCTCGAGAACTTCACCCAGCAGTGGGTGACTTGGGCACACAAGCATGGTGTAAAGGTGCGCAACCAGGCTCATGGCTCACCTGCCAACCTGCTCGATCTTTATGCCGCTGTAGATATTCCAGAGATCGAAGGGTTCGGTCTTTCAGAGTTCGGCATTAAGGGCTTGCGCACCGATCCTGGCAAAACCCGTAAGAATGATAGCGACGTGTCGATGCTCAAGTATGCATCGTCGGCTGCTCATGTCATGGGCAAGCCCTTCACATCCAGCGAAACGTTTACCTGGCTCACCGAGCATTTCCGTACCTCGCTCTCACAGATGAAGCCCGATCTCGACCTGATGTTCACCTGTGGTGTAAACCACGTGTACTTCCATGGTTCGTGCTACACCCCACAGAACGCTGCCTGGCCAGGTTGGAAGTTCTATGCATCGGTTGATATGAGTCCTACCAACTCTATCTGGCGCGATGCCCCTTACCTGATGAAGTACATCGAGCGTTGCCAGAGTTTCCTGCAGTTGGGCGAGCCTGACAACGATTTTCTGGTATATCTGCCCGTACGCGACATGTGGCACCAGCGTGATAACAACAACACGCTACTCATGCAGTTCGACATCCACTCGATGGCCAAGAAAGCGCCTCAGTTTATCCGCAGCATCCTGACGATTGACAGCTTAGGTTACGACTGCGATTACATCAGCGATCGTCAGTTGGCTAAGGTACGCATTCAGGATGGCATGCTTGTAACCGAGGGTGGCACCCGCTACAAGGCGCTTATCATCCCCAGCGGCACCACCATCGATGCGTCGCTGCAAGCACAGATCAACCGCTTGAACGCCTATGTGATTCGTGGCGAACAGGCTGCCGACATGGCCAAGTTTGCCAAAGCCGAACAGATGAAGACCACCTACGGCTTGCGCGCCATCCGTCGCCATACAGCCGATGGCTGGCACTACTTCATCGTAAACCTCACACCGAAGGATATTGCAGGCGATGTAACCCTGGCAGTACCTTTCGAGAGTGCTACCTGGTTCAACCCCATGAACGGTGATATTCAGCCTGCCGAAGTACATAACGGACAGCTGCACATCGCCCTCAAATCAGGCGAGAGCCGCATCCTGCAGACGTCAAATCAACCTTCAACAAATATTGCTACAACTGCATCCGGGACCGAGGAGATAACCCTCCAAGGTCCATGGGTGCTTTCATTCACCGACGAAAGTCCACGTGTTGAAGGCACGTTCAAACTGAACAAACTCCAGACGTGGGAGACACTGAGCGACAGTGCTGCCGTTACCATGGGTACAGGTGTTTATACCACCAGCATCAAGCTTTCGGCCCAACAAGCTAAGCAGCACTGGAAGATTGACTTAGGCGACGTACGCGAGAGTGCCCGTGTGTATATCAACAGTCAGTTTGTAGGTTGTGCCTGGGCCGTACCATTCATTCTGGATTGCGGCAACACTCTGCACAAGGGCAAGAACGAGATACGTATCGAGGTTACCAACCTGCCTGCCAACCGCATTGCCGAGCTTGACAGAAAAGGCGTACAATGGCGCAAATTCAACGAGATTAACGTGGTGGATATCAACTATAAGAACACCACCTACGCCGATTGGAAACCCGTTCCAAGTGGACTGAATACAACCGTTAAACTGGTTCGTTAAGTCGCACGTTACTTATTAAAATAATGTACGTAAACGTTTCGTATTCGAAAACGTTTACGTGCTTTTTTACGCACTTTTTTACCATCGAATAGCCGATTTTTAAATTTTTTATACTATATTTGCACCAATTTAAGGACTAATCTCTGAGAAGTAATTGACTTACTATTATAATTAATAACTTAAACATCAAAGTATGAATCAAGCAATGAGAAGATTGTGCAAACTGTGTCTCTTAGCAGCATTCTTTGTACTGGCTCCCCCTGAGGTGCTGGCTCAAACGATTGCGAAAGGACAGGTGTTTGACTCAACTAACGAGCCCGTTATTGGCGCTACAGTTGTAGAAAAAGGTAGTCCTAAAAACGCTACGATTACCGACTACGACGGTAACTTTAACCTCACGCTGCAGAACAGTAAGCAGGTTGTAATTACCTACATCGGTATGAAATCCAAGACCGTTACCATCAGCGGTGCCCCCGTTAAGGTAACCATGGAAGACGACAACACCACCCTGAACGATGTGGTAGTAATTGGTTACGGTTCGGTTAAGAAGAAAGATCTTACCGGATCGGTAGCAACCGTTAACAGCGAAACCTTGCAGGCTGTACCTGTAGCCAATGCCTCAGAGGCCCTCACCGGTAAGATGGTGGGTGTACAGGTAACTACCACCGAAGGTTCGCCCGATGCCGAAGTAAAGATTCGTGTTCGTGGTGGTGGTTCTATCACCCAGAGCAACGATCCCCTTTACATCGTTGATGGATTCCCCGTTGAGACCATCAGCGACATTCCCGCAAATGATATCGAGGACATCACCGTACTGAAGGATGCATCATCTACCGCCATCTATGGTAGCCGTGGTGCTAATGGTGTTATCCTGGTAACCACCAAGAGCGGTAAGGAGGGTAAGACCAAGGTAAGCTACAATGCTTACTACAGCTGGAAGAAGATTGCCAAGAAGCAGGATGTGCTGAGCGCACGCGACTATGCTACCTGGCAGTACGAGCTGGCCTTGCTGAAGAACAATAACGATCCTGAGAAGATCTCGTCGTACACCGATTATTTCGGCAACTATCAGGATCTGGATATGTACGACAATATTGCCACCAACGATTGGCAGGATTTGGTTTACGGCCGTACCGGTCACACCTTTAATCACAACATCAACATCAATGGTGGTACCGAGAATATCAAGTATGCATTCAGCTATGCACACATGAACGATAAGGCCATCCAGATTGGTTCAAGCTTCAAGCGTGACAACTTCAGTCTGAAGCTGAACACCAAGCCCACCAAGACCACAACACTCGATTTCCAGGCACGTTATGCCGATACCGATATCCGTGGTGGTGGTGCACAGGATGCTACTGGTGTATACGATTCTGACCACCGTCTGCGTTATGCTGTTATCTACAGCCCATTCCCCATCAAGAACCTTGATCCATCAGCCGGTTCTGCCGATGACGACTTAGGTAACCTCTACAATCCTATCCAGGCTCAGTGGGATAACGACCAGAAGAAGGAACGTAAGAACCTGAACATTGCAGGTGCTTTTGGATGGGAGATTTACAAGGACCTGAAGCTGCGTACCGAGTTTGGTTACGACGACTACAACAACTACGACCAGCGTTACTGGGGTCTTACCACCTATTATATTAAGAACGTACCAGCAGTTGACAACCAGAACATGCCAGCCATCCGACTGACATCAACTAACCGTCACCGCTTCCGCAATACCAACACCATCAACTACGACTTCAAGAATCTGATTAAGAACGAGGATCACAAGTTGAACCTGATGGTAGGTCATGAGTACGTGATTACCAAGCAGCGCGTTAATACCGACGAGGTACACGGTTTCCCCACCGACTTTGATGCCGAGACCGCTTGGAAGCTCACCTCACAGGGTGTGCCCTACTCTATCGACGATGCTTACAGTGCTGATGATAAGCTGCTCTCTTTCTTCGGTCGTTTGAACTACAACCTGAAGGACCGCTACCTGCTCAGCGCTACATTCCGTGCCGATGCTTCGTCAAAGTTCAACAAGAGCAACCGCTGGGGTTACTTCCCATCAGCAGCTCTGGCTTGGCGTATCTCTTCAGAGCCATTCATGGCCAGCACAGCCTCTTGGCTCGACGATTTGAAACTGCGTGTAAGCTACGGTACTGCTGGTAACAACAATATTCCTGTTGGTCAGCTTGTACAGACTTATAGCGCCAGCTCTACCGCTTGGGTAAACGGTATCTCTTCATACTGGGCACCATCAAAGACGATGGCTAACCCCGACCTGAAGTGGGAGACTACCATCACACGTAACGTGGGTATCGACTTCACCCTGTTCGGTGGTAAGCTGAACGGTACTATCGAAGCCTATCTGAACACCACAAAAGATCTGCTCATCCAGTTCCCTGTTGGAGGTACAGGTTACGACAACCAGTATCGCAACATGGGTAAGACCGAGAATAAGGGTCTTGAGTTCAGCTTCACCTACCACATCGTTAACCAGAAGAACTGGGGTATCGACGTGAGCGGTAACATCGGCTTCAACAAGAATAAGGTGAAGAGCCTTGGTGTGATGAACGACTTTGGTTGGAACACCAACTGGGCTTCTACCGAAATCGGTAACGACTACTGGATTTCTGTAGGCGATCCTCTCGGACAGGTAATGGGATTCCGCATGGATGGCGCTGGTCGCTACGAGGTAACCGACTTTGCCGGCTACGATGCTAAGCAGGGCTGGATCCTGAAGGAGGGTGTTGCTGATGCTACAGCCGTAGTAGGCACTATCCGCCCAGGTTCACTCAAACTGAAGGATCTGGATGGTGATGGATTCGTTACTTACGAGAACGATGTTGAGGTTTTGGGCGATGTAAACCCAACTGCATTCGGTGGATTCACCCTGAGCGGTCACGCTTACGGCTTCGACCTGAGCGCTGCCTTCAACTACAGCATTGGCAACAAGGTTTATAATGCTAATAAGATTGAGTACACCTCAACCTCAAAGTACCAGTATCGCAGTATGAGCACCGAGATGGCTGCTGGCAAGCGCTGGACCAACCTCGATCCTGAGACCGGTCTGCTCAGCAACGACCCAACCCGTCTGGCCGAGCTGAACGCCAACACCACTATGTGGAGCCCTTACATGAGCCGTATGGTACTTACCGACTGGGCTCTTGAGGATGCTTCATTCCTGCGTCTCAACACCCTGTCGCTGGGTTACACTATTCCTGCTGCCCTCACCAAGCGTGCTGGCATTCAGAGCCTGCGCTTCTATGCAACAGCTTACAACGTATTCACCATTACTGGTTACAGCGGTTTCGATCCTGAGAGCGACTGCTACCGTCGTACTGCTCTTACACCAAGTGTTGACCACTCTGGTTATCCACGTAGCCGCCAGTTCGTTGTAGGACTCAATTTGAATTTCTAAAATGAAGGAGGACATGAAAATGAAGAATAATATCAAATTAGCTATACTGTCAATGTCGCTGATGGGTCTGGCCTCGTGCGACATGGATGCCCCCAGCATCTCAACCCTCGACGAATCATCGGTATTCGCCACCTACTCGCTGGCCGAATCAGAGGTGATGTCGATCCACGTATCATTTGGCGAGACCAACTCATACCGTGGCCGTTTCCTGCCCTACTACGGTGTTAACACCGATGTAGAATGGGGTAACGCACCATCGTATGCCGACCGCGTAAGCGATAAGCAGAGTCTGTGGAACTACAGCACTCAGGCTGCTAACGGACAGATGAACACCGCCAACAATGCCTACGCAAAGTTCTACGAGGGTATCGAGCGTGCCAATCTGGCCATCAAGGGTATCCGCCAATATGGTAACATCGAGAACAACGCCGATATGCGCCACCTGTTAGGCGAGGCCCTCACCCTGCGTGCCGTTATCTATAACGACCTGCTGAAGGCTTGGGGCGACGTGCCTGCACGTTTCGAGCCTAACAACTCAGATAATATGTACCTGCCCCGTACCAACCGCGACGTGATTTACAAGCAGTTGCTGGCCGATCTGTTAGAGGCTGAGGACTATTGCTACTGGGCTAAGGAGAATGCTATCACCAAGACTACCGAGCGTGTAAACAAGGACTTTGTTAAGGCCCTGCGTGCCCGTCTGGCTCTCTATGCAGGTGGTTACGGTCTGCGTGGCGATGGCTATCGCCTGTCGAAGGATCCCGAGTTGGCTCCTGAGAAGATGTACCAGATTGCCAAGCAGGAGTGCGAAGAGGTGATTGCCCATGGCAGCAGCAAACTGGGTTCGTTTAAGGAGAACTTCGTTAAGCTCTGTCAGGATAATGTAACAGCTGGTGGCGAAAGCCTTTGGGAGATTCCATTCTCTGCCGGTCGTGGCCGTGTGCTCTACACATGGGGTTTGAAGCATAACGCTAAGGACCAGTACACCCAGCAGTCGCAGGGTGGTATCAACCGCGCAGTTTCTACTCTGTACTACGATTATGATCCCGAGGACATCCGTCGCGACATCACCGTGGTACCTTACGAGTGGAGTAAGGACCTGAAGGATGGCAATGCGCACGTTGTGCTGAGCGGCTTGAACAAGATGTGCTTCGGTAAGCTGCGCTACGAGTGGATGAGCCGCATTGTTACCAGTACCAACGACGATGGTGTGAACTGGCAGTATATGCGCTTGGCCGATGTTTACCTGATGGCTGCCGAGGCCGAGAACGAACTGGGTAACACCGCCGCTGCATGGAACTACATGAAGCCAGTATTGGATCGCGCACTGCCCGCTGCTAAGGTAGCTGCCCTGCAGACCAAGTACACCGCTAATCAGCAGGCTTTCCGTGAGGGTATCTACGATCAGCGCGCCCTCGAATTTGCTGGCGAGGCTCTGCGTAAGGCCGACCTCGTACGCTGGGGTATCATCGACCAGAAGATGGCTGAGGCCAAGGCTAAGCTCCAGGCTCTGCAGACACGTACTGGCGCATACGCAGGACTGCCTGATAAGGTTTATCTGAAGACCGTTGAAAACGAGAGCGACATCCAGATTTACGGTATGAACAAGGGTGAGGACGATCCCGCCGTTATCAACGCCCTCGAGGGTGATTGGGAGAACAAGAACTGGTTCGGTACTGCCGATAAGCCAACTCTTACCGACGATATCATCGACGGTCTCTACGTAGCCACCCCAAGTCTCAACTGCCTGTGGCCTATCTGGCAGAACTTTATCGACTCAAGCAACAACATGCTGAACAACGATGGTAACTACGGTCAGTTGTCTGATTGAAAATTGAACATTGAAAATTGAAGATTTTTTATGAAAAAAATATATTTAAAATCTATCGTATTTGGTCTGGCTACTGTGGCTTTAGCTTCATGTAGCGACGTTGCCGACGAGATTACGAGCATTGTGTATAACCGTAATTTCTCGCCCACCAGCGTAGAGGCCAAGGTGCGCAACCGCACCAATATCGAACTGAGCTGGAACCTTGGCGATGGCGTAACCAACTATAATGTTGAGGTTTATGCCAACGACAGCTTAACCTTTGCCGGTTCTCCCGTACAGAGTTTCTCTGTAACACCCGATCAGGTGCCCGTGCTTATAACAGGTCTGGATGGCGAAACCCAGTACTCATTCCGTGTTCAGGCCACCGATGGCGATGCCACACGCGACTCAAAGTGGAGCGGTGTGTATGCCAAGACCGAGGCCGAGCAGCTGTTCAAGAACGTGAAGGAAGAGGATATCAAGGCAAAGGAAGTGACTCTGCGCTGGACAGCCGGCGAAGAGGCTGCCACCATCACCCTGACTCCTGGCAACATTGTGTATAACATCACAGCTGCCGATATCGCAGCTGGTGCTGCTACCGTTACAGGTCTTACACCTGAGACCGAGTACACCGCTGTAATGGCACGTGCAAACGGTAAAACCCGTGGTAAGATTAGCTTCACCACAGGCGTATATCTCGAAGAGACCGACATCCTGGTTAAGGCCGGTTCTAATATCGCACAGGCCATCACCGACGCTCCTGAAGGCTATCGCCTCATTGTGGAGCCTGGCACATACGGTATCGCTACCGACGAGGCTGCATTTGGCGGTTCAGTAACGGTTAGCAAGAATCTCACCATCAAGGGTCTGCGCCAGAACGATCATCCTGTTATCCAGGGCCGTTTCAAGGTAGAAGCTTCGCTCACTATCGATCAGGTAACACTCGATGGTAAGGGCACCGATGGCGGTCAGGCATTCGATTTCACAGCTGCCAACACCATCGACCACTTCACTGTTAACAATAGCGAGGTGGCCAACTACACCAAGGGATTCTACTATGTGAATAAGGCTGCTAAGATTAACAGCTTGGTTATTAACAACTGTCTCATCAGCAACATCGAGTGTGATGGTGGTGATATGTTCGACTGCCGTGCAGGTGCTATCCTGATGCTCAACATCACCAACAACACTATTTGGAACTCTTGTAAGGGTCGTGACCTGGTACGCTACGACGACAAGTCAAGCAACTTTGCCGGTGTAGCTCCTGTCATCACCATCGATCACAACACCATCGTAGGTGCTTGTAACGATGCAGGAAAGCGCATCCTCTATGTTCGCTTCAAGGGCAACAGTATCACATTCACCAACAACATCGTAACCGCCTCTGCCGGTAACTTCTCTAACCAGAAGAATACCGCCGTGCCTACATTCGAGAACAACTTCTACTCAGGAGCTGATGGTTACGTAACCGAAGGTGCCAACGCCAATGCCCTCTTCGTAGATAAGAGCGGAACCATTGCCGATCCTCAGTTCAAGGATGCCGCTAATGGCGACTTCACTGTAGGCAACGATGCCGTGAAGGATAACAAGGCTGGTGACCCACGCTGGTTCTAATCCACAAGTGATTACATAAAAAAAAGAGAGCTGTGCATGATGCACAGCTCTTTCTTTGTTTAGAACGTAAGACGTACAAATACGGGATAATGATCAGAAGGAAGGCGCTTTTGATGCTTCTGGAAATTAATCTCCTGAGGAGCATCGGCGCCTTTTACTGTATCTGTTTGTTGGGGTGCTTCCGACCAGTAGGTATTGGTCAGCACGCCGTAACGCTGTACGGTAAAGGCTGGCGATACAAACACGTGGTCGATACGACTGGCGGTCTTCAATTCAGGATCCCAGCTGTTAAAGGTACCGTTCTCGGCAAAGCGGAACTGAGCCTTCTCAAAGCTGTCGTCCAATACACCCGACTGTGTAAAGATACCATAAATCTCGTTAGTCTGATCAACATTGAAATCACCTGTCAGCACCACGGGCTTACCCTTAGCAATCTCTTTGATACGCTGCACCACCAGTTTGGCACCCTCGCGGCGTGCCACAGTACCTACGTGGTCCATGTGCAGATTAAAGTAATAGAACTTCAGGCTGGTACCCTTGAGTTTAAAATAACCCCACGAACAGATACGCACACATGCGGCATCCCAACCCAAACCAGGCTTCTCAGGGGTTTCCGACAACCAGAAGTCGCCATGATCCAACAGTTTGATTTTGTTACGGTCGTAGAAGATGTTTGAGTGCTCGCCGGCATGCTTACCATCATCGCGACCTAAACCGATACAGTCGTAATCGGTCAGTTGCTTTAATAAGTCCTGACGCTGCGACTCCAATACCTCTTGAGCACCAAAGATGTCCGGATGCTCAAACAGTATCTGACCGCACAATACCGGCATGCGCTGCTGCCAGGCATTACCTGCTTTGGCATCGCCGTCGTTCTGGTAACGAATGTTGTAACTGCCCACGTAAAGTTCCTGGGCCTGTGTAGCAATGCTGGCTGCCATCATCATGGCAACCAGCATAAGTTTACTGAATACTTTCATTAGTAGCGTTTAATTATTTGTGTAAATGAATTGAATAAATTATCTGTTCGATTCTACTTCGGCACGCTTTGCACGATAGTAACGATCCACGAAATCAATCTGCTCACGGTTAGGCACATTAATCAGCGATGCACCATTGCTGAACTGCATAGTGGTTGGCTTGCTCTCGTCGAAGGTTGGCCAGTAAGGCAGCCCCTTACCGTTAGGATTACCCGTCTTGGCGAAGTTTATCCAGTACTGCTGAATGATTTCGGCCACTGCACTCTCGGCAGGATATTTTTCGCTCTGCAGCAGGAAGTGACCGTTCAGGTACATGATATCATCGGCATGAGCCACACCCTTACGACGTGGATCACGTGAAAAACTCATCTCCGAAGGCTGAGCCAGATAAGCCGCATAAGCCGCACTCTTACCAGTCTTGGCCTGCAAGCTAACCCATGCATACGATGGCCATGCAAAGCCCATATCACGGAAGGCATCGCCAAAGCCGTGCCAAGCCTCGTCGTTGGTAGCACCAGGATAGAACTTCAATGCCTCGTCGGCCCAAGCACCAAAAATGCTCTTCAGCGTTTTCTGATAGTCCTCGGCAGTAATGTTACCTGGGGCAAACAGCGCACCCTCGTCACTGTTGGTCATCACGATTACAGGCACATCGTTATACTCGCCGCGCTCATACATACGATACTGGTCGTCGCAAATCACGTAACCATCCACGCAAGGCCAGAAACCAGCAAAGCCCACGTTACCATCGCACAGTGCCATGGCATCCATGGCACGCAGCTGCTTCAGATTCTTTTTCTTCAGATGCTTCATAAAGGCCACACCCTGCTGCTCGGCACCCTTCTGCGAGGCATCAAGTCCTAACGAACGTGGCGCATCGCTCCAAGGCGCAAACGAGCCACCGCTATGACTGATACAACGATGGAACAAACCACGTGCCAAAGGCGATGCACACAGCATGCTACAGCTGATGGCACCAGCACTCTCACCAAAGATGGTTACCTGATCAGGATCGCCACCAAACTGGGCAATGTTACGCTGTACCCACTGCAGGGCATAAATCTGGTCTAACAATCCGTAGTTACCCGAATGGCCGTCTTTGCTTTCCTTAGTCAGTTCGGGATGGGCCATAAAGCCTAAGGCACCTGTACGGTACTCGATGCTCACGATCACTACACCACGCAGTGCCAGGTGCTTCCACAGGTCGCCACCATACCACTCGGTCTGGAAACCGCCACCGTGAATCCATACCATCACAGGCAGTTTGTCGTTTACGGTCTTAGCTGGTGTGGCAATACCCAGATACAGGCAGTCCTCGCTCATCATATCGGCCGTACGACCAGGACGTGTGGGCTGTGGAGGCATTTTCCCAAACTCATCGCACACGCGTACACCCTCCCAGGCCTTGGCAGGCTGTGGAGCGCGCCAACGCAGATTACCAACAGGAGGTGCTGCGTATGGGATGGCCTTATACACGGCCAGTCCATCGTCCAGTACACCTTGTACATCACCAGTCTCTACATGTGTAGTCAGGAGCGCTTGCGCCTGCACAGCAGTGCTGGCTGCCATCACAATGACAACCAGCAACAGTTTTCTAAGTAACACTTTCATCACTTGTTTAATTATTATTTTTTAGTTGTTGTACATTCATTTACCAGATACACAATACTCATATAAGGTATGCCTGTGTTCGATTCGAGACCGATCTCACAGGTACGACTGTTAGAGTAGCCCACCTCGATATGGTTAGCCTCAATCTGTGGGCGCAGCTTGCGCAATCCGTACTTATTCAGCTCTGGGAAAGTAAAGCCTCTGTCGCCAGCAAAGCCGCAACAGCCCACACCCTCGGGTAGGAACACGTTGTTAGAGCACAGCTTAGCCAAAGCTATCATATCCTTATCTACACCCATCTGTCGCGTAGAACACGTCAGGTGCAGTGCTATATGACGGTCGATAGGATGGAAATCCAATCGAGGTACCAGGAACTTCATAATAAACTCGGCAGGCTCGTAGAGGTGCATCTTATGCATCACCTTCTTCATACGGTGCAGACACGGACTCTGGGCGCACAGCACAGGATACTTACCCTCCTCGCTGGCTTTCCACAGGGCTGCCTCCAGTTCGGCACTCTTACGGTCGGCAATATCCAGCATACCCTTACTCTCCCATATCTGGCCACAGCACATACGCTCCATGCCCTCTGGGAAGATTACCTCGTAGCCAGCCTTAGCCATCAACTGTATCACCTCATCCACCAGGTCGTGAATCTTGCCACCACTCTTCGACTGTCCCATGGTCTGATTGATACAGCTGGGGAAGTAAACCACCTTTGAACATTGAACATTCTTGCCTTGCAAGCCAGCAGAGCTGGAGCGGAACATTGAACATTGAACATTTTTATCTTCTGTTTGCGCAGCAGAATGGTCAATGGTCAACGGTGAATGGTCAATGGAATTAATGATAAACTGCGTCAGGTCGCTCTTCTTGGGCTGGCGATGCTTCTTAGGCATAGCGGTAGTCCAGAGTGGCAGGCCCATCTTGTTCATCGTACGACATACGGTAGTCATCAGTGTCGGACCGAGTGTGACGTGTGCGGCATGTGCCACGTCGAGCACTACGCGCAGTCCGCTCTTAATGCCCGCCATGTGCTTGGATGCATAATCGCCCACCCAGTAGCCCAACGGACGTGTGTTCATATCCAGTTGTCGTATCAGGTGCGTCAGCTCACCTGTGTTTATCTTCATGGGGCATGACGTTGAACACAGACCATCGGTAGCACAGGTCTGATCGCCATAGTACTTATACTGTTTCTGCAGGCGCTCCAGGCGCTCGTCGTCCTCACCGGTCTTAATCAGATGACGAATCTCGCGCTGTACGGCGATACGCATACGAGAAGATAGTGTGAGTCCGCACGACATACAGTTAACCTCGCAGAATCCGCACTCAATACACTTGTTGGCACGCTTCACCTGCTCGATGGTTTCCTTGGCTGTACTCAGCTTGGGATCCATCAGATAATGGCCGCCATCAGGCACACTCTTGAAATCGTAATCCAACTCAGGCAGCGGCTTCAGGCACTTGATAAAGCAGTCGGGATCGTCGTTGAATATCACACCCTGGTTCAGTAGTCCGTTCGGGTCGAAGATAGCCTTCAGCTCCTTCATCACCTCGTAGGCCTTCTCGCCCCACTCGTACTTCACAAACGGTGCCATGTTGCGACCTGTACCGTGCTCGGCCTTCAAACTGCCGTCGTAGCCCTCTACCACCAGCTTGGCCACATCGCGCATCATCTCGGCATAACGGGCCACCTCGTGCTCATCGGCAAAGCTCTGATTCAAGATAAAGTGGTAGTTACCCTCAAAGGCATGACCGTAGATACATGCATCGTCGTAGCCATGATCGGCTATCAGCTTCTGCAACTTCACGGTAGCCTCAGGCAGACTCTCGATGGGGAATGCCACATCCTCAATCAGGCACGAGGTGCCTACCGGACGTGTACCGCCTACCGATGGGAATATACCGCTACGGATGGCCCAGTACTTACCGTACACAGCCGGATCCTCGGTAAACTCGGCAGGAATATAGAGTTTGAATGGACCTAAGCACTCCTTAATCTTCTCGATCTTCAACAGCAGCTGATCGTGGGTAATACCCTTGGTCTCGGTCAGTATAGCCGTTAAGTTATGGTAATCGCCAGGCTGCACGCCCTCAATCTTACCGGCATCCACATCCTGCTTATACTGCAGATAAACGGGATCATCAACCGATGATAGCGACTTATAGTCGAGCATCTCGGCACTCTTCACCATCAGGTTCTCGGCGCTCATCTCCAGGTCTTCGTCGCCAGCCTTCAGCTTCTTCATAGCCACCACAGCCTCGCAACTCTCCTTCATGGTCATAAAGTAAACCATGGCCGATGCCTTGAACGGATAGTCCTTCAGTGTTTTCATCGTTACCTCCGACAGGAAGGCCAGTGTACCCTCGCTACCTACGATAGAGTGTGCGATGATATCAAACGGGTCGTCGTAAGCCACCAGTGGGCGCAGATTCAAACCCGTTACATTCTTAATACTGTATTTCTTGGTAATGCGATTAGTCAGCTCCTGGTCGGCACGTACCTTGTCACGCAGTGCCTCGATCTTAGAGATAAAATCAGGATGTTGTTTCTTGAATGCTTCGCGACTCACCGGGTCGCCAGTATCCAGTACCGTACCATCCGTCAGGATGATACGCGCCGATAGCAGCATACGGTCGCTATTGGCATGCACGCCGCAGTTCATACCCGAGGCATTGTTTACCACGATACCACCTACCATGGCAGCACCGATAGATGCCGGATCGGGTGGGAACACACGTCCGTATGGCTTCAGTATCTGATTAACCCTCGCCCCCACTATACCAGGTTGCAGCTTGATGCTCTCGGCTGTATCCGAAAGCATATACTTCTCCCAATGCTTGCCAGCCACAATGAGCACGCTGTCGGTACAGCTCTGTCCCGAGAGCGATGTGCCAGCAGCACGGAAGGTAAAGGGCAGTTTATACTTGTCGCACAACTGTACAATCTTTGATATCTCGGCCTCACCATCACTACGAAGCACTACCTTCGGAATCTGGCGATAAAAACTGGCGTCGGTACCCCAACCTAAGGTACGTAGCTCGTCGGTGTAAATGCGCTCGGCAGGCATGAATCGCCGAAGTTCTGATAAGAATTCGTTTAGCATAGGGCGCTTGGGTTTAGTTATACTTCGATTTTTGTGAGCAAATATACAAAATTTTTCGATATCACCACACTTTTTCAACGTTTTTTTGACTCTTTTGATTTTTTCACAAAAAAATCGTGGTACGTATCAAAAGTTTTCGTATATTTGTCGGCAGAACTTATATAAATATTCACTAACACTAAAATCCTATGTCAGCATTAGTATCTGCTATCCCTATTCTGTTACTCATTGTATTAATGATGGGTTTCAAGGTATCTGGCTACAAGAGCGCTATCGTTACGCTGATTGTAACCGTTGTATTGGCACTGTTCGCAGCACCAGCCTTAGGCATTGTGCCCGAGAAGTATGCACAGGCAAGCATTGTTGGCATCACGCTATGGTCGGTAGTCGAGGGACTGCTCAAGGCCTGCTTCCCTATCATACTTATTATTATATGTGCGATATTCAGTTATAACATCCTTTGCGAAACCAAGGAGATCGAGACGATTAAAACGCAGTTTATCCAGATGACCTCGGATAAAGGTCTGCTGGTACTGCTGCTTACATGGGGTCTTGGTGGTGTGCTCGAAGGTATGGCAGGCTTTGGTACGGCTGTGGCCATCCCGGCAGCCATCCTGATTGGCTTAGGTTTCAAGCCCATGTTCTCGGCTGTAATCTGTTTGATTGCCAACACCGTAGCTGTAGGCTTTGGTGCTGTGGGATTGCCCGCCACCACACTGGCCAACCAGGTTGCTGCCAGCGGTACCGCTACCCCCGAGGAGCTTTGCGAGGTAGCCACCTTTATTATCCTGCAGCTGTCGCTCATGTTCTTTATCACCCCGTTCCTTATCCTGATGCTTACCGATAAGACCAAGGTTGTCAAGAACATCTGCATTGCATTGTTTGTGGGTTCGTTCTCTATTATCGTGCAGTTCTGCTGTGCCCACTTTATCGGTCCTGAGACACCAGCCATTCTGGGTTCGGTAGCCGCCATCGCCGCCATGCTGATTTACAACAAGCTGTTTATACACGATGAGAATCCTAATGACGAGGTGAAGGTTGAGAAGAAGAACTTCGGTCTGGTTAAAACGCTCAAGGCCTGGAGTGTTTACGGTTTGATTATCTTCTTCATCCTGATCAGTAGTAAGATTGTGCCTCCTGTTAACGAGCTGTTGGGTAGTACACTGGTTACCAAGTTCGAACTGCCCGTTATTGGCAACACCTTTAAGTTTGGCTGGCTGTCGAATGCCGGACTGATGATTTTCCTGGGTGCTGTGATTGGCGGATTGATTCAGGGCATGAGTATCGGTGCCTTGCTGAAACTGCTGGCCAAGACCACACTGAACCTGCAGAAGACGGTGGTTACCATCTGCTGTCTGGTGGCCATGGCTATGCTCATGAACAATGTAGGTATGACTAACGATATCGCTAAGGGTCTGGTAATGCTTACCGGCGTGGCCTTCCCATTCTTTGCACCGCTCATCGGTTCTATCGGTACGTTTGTTACAGGTAGTGCCACCAACGCCAACATTCTGTTTGGTAAGCTGCAGGCCACTGCCGCTACCGACTTAGGATTGGTTAACCAGGGCACTTTCTTTGGTGTGAGTGGTAGCGAGACCAACTGGCTTGCTGCAGCCAACTGTGCCGGTTCCGAAGGTGGTAAGCTGCTGTCGCCACAAAGTATCGCCATCGCAACCGCAGCATGTGATATGGAGGGTCAGGATGGCGATATTATGCGTAAGACCATGCCGTTCGCTATCTTCTGGATACTGATGAACGGCCTGATGGTATTCTTAGGCTTGCACGTTATTTAGCAGGCTGCAGGTACCAGCGTACCGTCCAGCTTAGCTCAGCACCGGGAGCCAGGGTTGTATAAGCACCTTGGCTCTCGAGTTCTATATAGGTCTTGCCACGGTTCACGTACACCTGAATCTCGGCCTCACCAGGAGCAGGCTCATCAGCCTTCAGGTCGGCAAACTTCTTGGTCAGCACCAGTCCGTTGTTCTCGTAGCTCAGCCAGCCCTTACCGTCGGCATTCACCTTACGGTTCTGCTGGGCCTCGTCGGCAGCATAGCAAGCCACTCCGTCTTTCTGCTCAAAGTTCATCAAGCCAGCAGGCCAGATGCTCTCCACAGGGGCATCAAACTTAATCACACCGGCATTAGGCACACGGGTAATCTCCCAAGGAGCCACTTTACGTTCCTCACCACTCTCGTTTATGATCGAATAGGTAATCACAATGGCACCATCCTTCTTGTCGGTACTGAAGTCCTTGCGCACACGGTACTTCAGCTTCTCCGATACCGGACTGGTCATCACCAGATGCCCGTCTTTCTCTACCACCTCGTACACGCCCTTGTCGAGTTCGAATACGGGAGGCCAGTTCCACTCCTTCTGCGGACTTGTCCAGAAGGTGCTACCGAAGCTTTCGGGCCACCTGAGCTGCGAAATAACTTCCTGATCCTGATACTTGAGCGACGTGATTTTAGCGCCCTTTTCGGGGGTGATGGTCATGGTTACATCACCAATCTTCACCTCTTTGGTCTGAGCCATAGCAGCCGATGACATGAGCAGGGCTACAGCCGAAAGCATTACAATTCGTTTCATACTTATAGTTGATAATGATTTTTTTGATGTTAGACGCACGCCAAGGGCAAAAGTTAAGCCTCATTATAGTTCGTTAACGTTAGTTGTTTTGTTTTGTGCGCGCTTAATCGTACCTTTGCACCCGAAATGGATAAACTTTGGAATAGGAACTACTGCAAGGTAATGGCAGCCAACTTTACGTTGTTTTTTGCCTTTTACGTGCTTACACCACTGTTGCCGCTCTACCTGAGCGAGCACTTCGGAGCCACTAAGGACGTGATCGGACTGGTGCTTTCGGGCTATACCATCACCGCCCTGCTGTTTCGTCCGTTCAGCGGCTATGTAGTAGATTCGTTTCCCCGCAAAATGGTGCTCATGGTGTCGTTTAGCGTGTTTGCCATCTTCTTTGCCGGCTACCTGGCCGCCTCTACCCTGTTGCTGTTCACCATTGTGCGCACGCTGCATGGCGGTCCGTTCGGCGCCCTCACCGTGGCCAATTCTACCGTGGCCATCGATGTGCTGCCCAGCAGCCGTCGTACCGAGGGTATCGGCTATTACGGCTTGAGCAACAATCTGGCCATGGCCATCGCCCCCACCATCGGCATTTTCATCTACCAGCTTACCAACAGCTTCGAGTTTCTGTTCTGGTTAGCGCTCATCGTAGCCACCACAGGCTGGCTGATCGATAGTACTGTAAAGCTTAAGCCTAGAGATTCTAGCCAGGCTAGAAGCTCAAGGCTCTCACTCGACCGCTTCTTCCTTACACGTGGCTGGCTGTTGGGCCTGAACATGGTGGCTTTTGGCTTTAGTTTTGGTGTGCTTAGCAACTATCTGGCCATTTATGGTAAGGAGGTAATGGGTATTACCGGTGGCACAGGCACCTATTTCATGCTGTGCTCAGTAGGTCTTATCCTCAGTCGCCTGCAGGGTAGCAAAGCCCTCCGCGACGGTCGTGTAACCCATAACGCCGCTACCGGTATGGTCATCTCCCTGGTAGGCTACACATTGTTCATTTTAATGCCAACGCTAACTCAATGTTCAATGGTCAATGTTCAATGGTCAATGTTCATCGGCTACTACGGTTCCGCATTGTTGATTGGCTTAGGCAACGGTCATATGTGGCCTGCGTTCCAGAACATGACCATCAATGTGGCCACCAACAAACAGCGTGGCACTGCCAACAGTACCATCCTTATCTCGTGGGATATCGGTATGGGATTAGGTATTCTGGCTGGTGGTATCGTAGCCGAGCTCATTAGCTATAGCGCAGCCTTCTGGACGGTAGTACTCGTTAACGGTACGGGTGTAGCCACGTATTTCCTGGCTACGCGCGCCTTCTTCCTGCGCCGTAACCTCAATCCTACCGTACGATAAAATCAATGATTAGCGTACCAGCCCCTTCTTCATGTCGCGCATCTTACAAGGTATCCAAACCGTAACATGGGTACCCTTGCCTTTCTCCGACTTCAGGTCGATGGTGCCATGCAGCCCCTCAACAATCGACTTGCAGATAGATAAGCCCAGACCCGAACGCTGATTAAACAGTGCCAGCGAATCGTTACCCTGAATGAGTGTTGAGAAGTTCGACTTGAAGTCCTGAGGCTCACCGTCGCCTGTATCAATCACTTCTATCTTCAAGCCATTATCGGCATAATCATAATCGATGGTAATGGTACCCTCCTGGGTGTGCGCAAGCGCATTGTGCAACAGGTGTGTCATCAGCTGATACATCAGGTTGGTATCTACCATGCCCTTGGCGTGAGGCGATAATGGCGAACGTACAACTACTTGTACATTGGCACCTGCGTCGCGCTGAGCCTCACGGCGATACGACGCTATCAGCTCGGCCAGATTCACCTCTATCAAGGTAAAAGTGGCCATATTACTATCAAAGCTCGACAGTTCGAGTAGCTGCGATATAAAATACAGCAGCTGCTTACCATTCTGGTTAATGGTAGTCATCATGGCTTTCAGTTTCTTCGGATCAGACTCTTCATTATCCAGCAGCTTCTGACTATCGGTAATAATAGCATTCAAAGGCGTACGCAAGGCATGACTCACATTGGCCATAAACACCGTTTTAATACGCTCGCTACGCTGTGCACGACCTATTTCATTTCTTAGGCGCACGTGATAATAATGCTGCACCAAAAAAAGACAGATTGCAAACAAAACCAGAATCAGAATAAAAATAATCGATTGCCAACTCATAATGCTGTATTTTAGGTTTTAGACTGCAAAGATAAGAAATAATCCGAAAAAAAAGAAGCAGTTAACATTTGTTAACTGCTTCTCCAATGTTTTATTATGCAATGTCTATCTGTCGCGATAGCTTTACCTTCTCTTCTTCTATCTTAGGCAACTCTACGGTAAGTACTCCGTTCTCTACGCGTGCCTTAATGTCCTCCTTCTTCACATCGTCGGGCAGTATCAGTGTCTGCTCAAACTTCGAGTACGAGAACTCGCGGCGCAGATAGCGCATATTCTTATCCTCATCCTTGTGCTCCTGCTTCTGTTCCATCTTAATAATCAGGTTGCCCTCATCGTTAATATGAACATTAAAATCCTCCTTCTTCATGCCCGGTGCTGCAAGCTCTACGGTGTAGGCCTTGTCGCTTTCTTTTACGTTAATAGCAGGTGCTGTGCAATTTGCCTTCGGCATATACTCGGTGTCGAACAAATCTGCAAATACACTTGGAATCCAACTGTTAGTTCTCATTACTGGCATCATAATTTTTACCTCCTAATTCTATTTTTTTAAATTGTTAAACCATGTTGTTGAGCGCCTAGTGGCGTTCACAAGCCATGATTGCAAAACAGATACCAGAGGCAAATTATGCGTCAGATTGACAGAATCTCCTGACAGATTGTCAGCGCAGAAGCTACAGTAGGTACTTCCGAAATCACCACCGAGTGCTTGCCCTTACCCTCGCGGAAGTTGCACTTACGGGGATAGCGCGACACGTACTGCAGTATCTTACCAAAGGCCTCGCTCTGGAAGTAAGGACTATCGTCGCGACTCACAAAATAGAAGAACATCTTCTGCTGCTTCAGCATGATTTTCTCGATACCCAGCTGCTTACCGGCCACACGTAACGGTACCACCAGAATCAGTTCCTCGCTCACAGCTGGTATGGCACCAAAACGGTCAACCAAACGCTTACGATAGGCATCCAGCTGCAACTCCAACTGGGTACTGTTAGCCAGGTTGTCAAGCTCACGATACAGCAGCATGCGCTCCGAATCGCTCGGCACATACTGATCGGGGAAGTACATCTCGATATCGCTATCCAGCGCACAGTCGTCAACCCACGCCAGTTGAGAGCCCACAGTTGACAGTTGAGCGTTTTTGGCCTCGGCCTTTTCAACGGCAGCAAACTCAGGTTCCTCGTTTTTCAGTTCAGCCATTGCCTGACTCAGAATCTTCTGGTACGTCTCGTAACCCAAGTCGGCAATAAAGCCGCTCTGCTCCGAGCCCAACAGGTTTCCGGCACCACGGATGTCCAGATCCTGCATGGCGATGTTAATACCCGAACCTAAGTCGGAGAAGTTCTCGAGGGCCTCCAGTCGTCGGCGACTCTCCGGGTTCAATGCCGAGAGTGGTGGTGCCAGCAGATAACAGAAGGCCTTGCGGTTGCCACGTCCCACACGTCCGCGCATCTGGTGCAGATCGCTCAGTCCGAAGTTGTGGGCGCCATTAATAATGATGGTATTGGCATTAGGTATGTCGATACCGTTCTCAACGATAGTGGTCGAGAGCAGTATGTCGTAATCGTAGTTCGAGAAGTCGAGGATAATCTTTTCCAGTTCCTCGGGCTTCATCTGTCCGTGTCCGATACATATACGCGCATCGGGCACATACTTCTGTATAATCTCGGCTATATGCTGCAAATCCGAAATACGGTTGTTCACAAAGTACACCTGTCCGTTTCGGCTCATCTCGTAGTTCACAGCCTCGGCAATAATCTCCGGACTAAAGGTATGGATCTCGGTCTGTATCGGATAGCGGTTAGGTGGTGGCGTTTGTATCACACTCAGATCGCGTGCGCCCACCAGCGAGAACTGCAGCGTACGTGGTATAGGTGTGGCACTCATCGTGAGTGTATCTACCGATGTCTTCATCTGGCGCAGCTTTTCCTTGGTTGATACACCGAACTTCTGCTCCTCGTCGATAATCAGCAGTCCCAAGTCCTTAAACTTCACGCTCTTGCTAATCAGTCGGTGCGTGCCGATGATGATATCTATCTTACCCTCGGCCAGATCTTTCTGTATGCGATTGGTATCCTTAGTGGTACGTGCACGCGTCAGGTAATCCACCGTTACAGGCATGTCTTTCAGTCGGTTGCTGAACGTACGGAAATGCTGATAGGCCAATACCGTAGTGGGCACCAGCACAGCCACCTGCTTGCCATCCACAGCGGCTTTAAAGGCTGCACGTACAGCCACCTCGGTCTTGCCAAAGCCCACATCACCGCACACCAGTCGGTCCATGGGTCGTGCCTTTTCCATATCGGCTTTCACATCCTGCGTAGCCTTCAGCTGGTCGGGTGTATCCTCATACAGGAACGATGCCTCCAGCTCGTGCTGCAGATACGAGTCGCGACTAAAGGCAAAGCCCTTTTCCTTCCTACGCTTGGCATACAGTTTTATCAGGTCGCGTGCTATCTCCTTAATGTGCTGCTTGGTGCGCTCCTTCAGGCGCTCCCACTGCCCCGTACCCAAGGTAGAGAGTCGTGGTGCCTCGCCATTATCCTGCGACTTGTATTTGGCCACCTTATACAGCGAGTGGATGCTCACGTAGATGGCATCGCCATGCTGATAGGTGAGCTTGATCATCTCCTGATAGCCATCGCCCTGCGGCATGCGTACCAGTCCGCCGAATCGTCCCACACCATGATCCACGTGTACCACGTAGTCACCAATCTCAAACTGCTGTATCTCCTTCAGCGTCAGCGCCATCTTTCCGCTACGGGCCTTGTCGCTCTTCAGGTTGTACTTGTGGAAACGGTCAAATATCTGGTGGTCGGTAAAGAAGCACACCTTCAGGTCGTCGTCGATAAAACCCTCGTGCAGTGTCTTATCTACCGGTGTAAAACGTATCTGTGCATGCTCACCCTCGTTTTCGGCACGCTGTGCAAAGATATCCTTCAAGCGCTCGTTCTGCTTGGCACTGTCGGCCAGTATATACACCTGGTAACCCTGGTGCAGATAGTTGTCGAAAGCCTGAAACAGCATCTCAAAGTTCTTATGGAACAGAGGCTGAATGGTGATGTGGAAGCTGATCATTGACCATTGACCATTCTTGCCTTGCAAGCCAGCAGAGCTGGAGCGGACCATTGACTGGCGATGTCCGAACTCAATCCTGCGGAAGCCCTCGGCCTGATGCATGAACTGCACGCCTGTTACCAGCGGCATATCCTCCTGGAAAGCGGCATCGATGGCATCACGCACATACAGATAGTCCTTGGTGGCTATGATGGTATCTTGGGGCAACAACGACAGGAACGGCTCCTGAGCTGCCTCGTCGGCCTCCAGTTCAGGCACTATCTCTACCCTGTCACGTGCATCGAGCGAGAGCTGATCCTCTACCTGGAAGGTGCGCACGCTCTCCACATCGTCGCCAAAAAAGTCGATACGATACGGGTACTCGCAGCTGTAGCTATACACGTCGAGGATAGAGCCACGCAACGCAAACTGTCCGGGCTCGTACACGTAGTCCACCTCGTTAAAGCCCAACTCGCGCAACTGCTTGGTAATATCGCCTACGGGTACCTCCTGCCCTTTCTCAATCACCACCGTACGGTCGTTCAGCGTTTGCTTAGGCACCACCATTTCGGCCAGCGCCTCGGGATAGGTTACGATGAACACCGATTTGTCGATCTGTGTCATCACCTCGGTGCGCAGGATCTGTGAGGCCGAATCAAGCTGTCCGTACTTGATGGCACGACGGTAGCTGCTGGGGAAGAACAGCACCTGTCGGGTGCCCAACAGCTGTGTCAGGTCGTGATAAAAGTAGCCCGCCTCCTCGGCATCCTGCAGTATAAACAGGATGGGCGACTTGCACTTAGCAGCCAGACTACCAAACAACATGGGTGCACTCGAGGCCAACAGCCCCTCAAGGAAAATACGTCGTGTAGCCGCATTTTCTATCTCATGAGCCAGCGCCGCCACCTGTGGCAACTTGGCATATACCTTCTCTAGTTCTTCTATCTTCATTGTGATTCGCGGACAAAGATACAAAAAAAGGCACGAATAACGCGAATTTACAAGAATTAATTTATTTTCTTCGCGTTAATTCGCGTATTTCGTGCCTAAACACACTCTGGCGCTACACGATTTCTTCGACAAGCGAAGCGTTTACACGATTTGTACGCCCGAAGCAGCTGCTCCTGCCGCTCCTAACAAGGCGGTTAGCACTGCCAAAAGGAACTTTGCATAAGTCCTCCAGTTCTTCATCATAATTCCTCCTTTCTTTCAATTAATCGTTTCACATTTGGCACGAATTACACGAATTCACACGAATTATTTTTTCTTCGCGTTAATTCGCGAAATTCGTGCCTAAAACTTAATCCCCGATGGGCTCGTGGCTGCCACCGCCGTTACCACCGTTGCTTGGCTGGGTGCTGCCACCAGTGCCACCACCGTTGCTACCGCTGTTAGCGGGCTTAGTGGTGTCGACATCGTTCTTTGGCGCCTCCTGCACACTACAACCAGTGATGAAGGTCTTCTGACGCAGACCACTACCATCGGTTTTTACCTCGGGCTGAAACAGCACGTGCAAGCCCTTGATGTTCTTACTGGTGCTGAAGTCAGCAGCGCTGTCAGCGCCCTCACCACGGATACCGATCTTAAACGATCCAAAGCCATTCAGCTTCACACGCTTAGAATCCTGTAACTGGTCGGCCATCGTCTCGATGAGCTCAGAGATCACAGCCACGATATCGGCCTTTTTCAAGGTACAGTTACGCTGCATGATAGTGGCCAGCATCTCCGTATCCACGGTCTGGGTAATCCAATCGTGCGCCCATAGCCAGGAAAGCAGCCCAACAAATCGATCCTGGGCTTAGATAATTAGTTGTTGTGTTAGCTACTTCGGTCGTTCCGGAATGCAAAAGTAACAAAAATATTTGAAACTTTAAATACATCTTCGTATCTTTGCACGCAGAACAAATAAACAACAACGATTATGACAGCAATAGAACTACGTGAAGAACTGTCCCGCGAGATGAATCCGCTGCTAGATAGCGAAACCGCTATGAAGAAGATCATTGCGTATGTAAAGGGTCTGGTTGTGGCCCAGAACAAGAAAACTGGCGTTGCCACCCGTAAAGACTGGGCTGCAGCAGCCAAAAAGGCTCATGCCGCTGGCGAGGACAAGCTGATGATAGCCGACGTATTTGAGGATGAGAAAATGGAGGACCTGCAATAGTAAAACAATATGATGTTTATTGGGTTGATTCAAACCCCACTATCGGTGCAGAGATGCAGAAGATACGCCCATGTGTAATAGTCAGTCCTAAAGAGTTGAATGAGCATCACTACACTTGTAACAATTGTTAAATATTGGCAGAGGGATACAAGATTTGGAGGTTTTTCTGATTATATAAGCAAAACGATAGATTGAGAACTATAAATTCAGAAAAGCAATGAAAAGAGTAATTAAAAACATGATGAGATTAATGGTGGCATGTGTTTTTGCTGCCTGCAGTAGTAGCGACGATGAGCTGATGCCTGGTGCACCTTTTATTTACGAAGAGAATCCCACCACGCTCGAAGGAACCTGGCATCTTGTTAAGGCCAACTACGGATGGGGAGGTATTAAAGAATATCCAGAAGGCGATATCGAAGTTGTATTCAACCCAAGCACTATGCTGGTAATACAACATTCGCACAAAGATGATGAAAAAAACATGAAACCCTTTTTGGATGACGGTACGTACACTTACCAGATTCTTGAAGCCAAACATGACGGTGGAAACAAACGACTGGCAATCAACGGCAGTGAGGATGGACCCGCTTTTTGTTTTCATGATGGTATGATGATTATAGATTATGGCATGGCTGCTGATGGGCCTGGATATTACTTCAAAAAGGTAATACCAACATTTTCTACATTTGAAAATTAAATAAAACAACAATAACCATACAAAGAAAAACGAGTTTTCCTTTGGTATTTCGCTCGATTTGCACTATCTTTGCACCGATTTAATAAAGAAAGTATGAAGCAAAGCGATAGTATAGTTATCATACCAACCTATAATGAGAAGGAGAATATCGAGAAGATTATACGCGCGATATTCGGGTTGGAGAAGAGTTTCCATATACTGGTGATCGACGATGGATCGCCTGATGGCACGGCTGCCATTGTGCGTGGCCTGATGGCTACCGAGTTTGGCGGACAGCTGCACCTGGTGGTGCGTAGCGGCAAACTGGGACTGGGCACGGCTTACATTGCCGGCTTTAAGTGGGCACTGGAGCGCGACTACGAATACATATTTGAGATGGACGCCGACTTCAGTCACGACCCGAACGACTTGCCACGACTGTATGCAGCCTGCAAAGACGAGGGCTACGATGTGGCTATCGGTAGCCGTTACGTGAGCGGTGTGAACGTGGTTAACTGGCCTATCGGACGTGTGCTGATGAGTTACTTTGCATCGAAATACGTGCGCTTGGTAACGGGCTTTAACGTACACGACACCACTGCAGGATTTAAGTGCTACAAGCGCCGCGTACTGCAGACCATCGAACTGGATAAGATTCGCTTTAAGGGCTATGCCTTCCAGATAGAAATGAAGTACACTGCCTACAAGATTGGCTTTAAGATCAAGGAGGTGAGCGTGATATTCGTGAACCGACAGGAGGGTGTGAGCAAGATGAGCGGTGGCATATTCGGCGAAGCATTCTTTGGCGTGATGAAACTGCGCTGGGACGGATGGACGAGACGCTATCCGAAAATTGAAAATTGACCATTGACCATTGAACATTCTTGCTTAGGCAAGCGTACTAAAGAAACGATTAGAACATTGAACATTATGCTTAAGATACTATATAGAATCTACCAGTTTATTGTTTGTTTGCCGGGAATAGTGCTGATGACGATGATTACAGCACTCGAGGTGGGCATTGGTACCACCATAGGCAATGGCCACTTCTGGGGCTACATGCCTGGCCATATATGGGGAAAGATTATCCTCAAGATGTTTCTGATACCGGTAAAGGTGGAGGGGCGCGAACATCTGGAAAAGAACCAGAGCTACGTGTTTGTGGCCAACCATCAGGGTTCGTTCGACATATTCCTGATTTACGGACATCTGAACCGCAACTTTAAGTGGATGATGAAACAGGCGCTGCGCAAGGTGCCATTCTTAGGCTATGCGTGCGAAAAAAGTCACCAGATATTTGTGGATAAGCGCGGCCCCAGCAAGATACGTAAGACCTACAACGATGCACGTGAGATACTGAAGGAGGGCTACAGCGTAACGGTATTCCCAGAGGGTGCACGCTCGTTTACCGGGCATATGGGCGTATTCAGAAAGGGCGCCTTTGCACTGGCCGACGAACTGCAGTTGCCAGTAGTACCACTCACCATCAACGGATCGTTCGACATCCTGCCACGCATGAAGGGCTTTAATTTTGTGAACTGGCATCCGATGACGTTGACCATACACGAGCCTATCTACCCCGTAGGACAGGGTCCTGAGAACGTAGAGGCTACTCTGCGACAGGCGTACGACTCGGTGATGTCGGCACTCGACCCTAAATACCAAGGCTTTGTAGAGAATCCCGATCAATGATCATCATCCGATTTATCATCATCACGGTGCTATTTGTGATAGCACTTACTGCCATCAGCATCTGGGCCTATAAGCGCCGACAGAAGCTGGTGATGGCTGGTGCAGCCGTGGTGTGGTATATAGCGCTATACGGCACGTTTATCGGCTTCCAGAAGCTGGAAGTGAACCATCAGACATATACATCGGCCGAGCTGCCGAAAGCTTTCGACGGCTACAAGATAGTGCTCTTTTCGGATGCGCACGTGGGCAGCTACACGGGACGCAACGAGTGGCTGCTGCAAAGGGCGGTTGACTCGATCAATGCACAGAAGCCCGACATGATTGTGTTTACTGGCGACCTGCAGAACGTGGATCCGCAGGAGATAGCCGAACACCTGAGCACACTGAGCCAGCTGAAGGCTAAGGACGGCGTGTACAGCGTGCTGGGCAATCACGACTACGATAAGTACTTGCTACAAAAGGATGGGCTTGACACGCAGCCTTGCCGCGAAACCATCGCTCTGGAGAAGCGCATGGGCTGGCACCTGCTGCAGAACGAGAACTGCACCATTAAGCGCGGCAACGACAGCTTGACGATAGCGGGCTTGGATAATGATGGCGACGGCAAGCGATTTCCACAGCGAGGCGACGTAAAGAAGGCGCTGCAAGGGGCTACACCATTTGTAATCATGCTGGAGCACGACCCGAGTGGATGGCGACGCAAGATACTGCCCGATGGGCGCGCACAACTGACCCTGAGCGGACATACACACAACATGCAGTTTGCACTGTTTGGTTGGGCGCCGATGAAGTTGACGGGCAAAGAGATTAACGGCTGGTACGAGGAAGGTCGTCAATCGCTGTTTGTGACTGCAGGCTTAGGGGGATTGATCCCGTTCCGCTTTGGGGCCACAGGGGAGATCGTGGTGATTACATTAAACATTAAACATTAAAGATTAAACATTAAACATTCTTGCGTCCCTTCGGTAGCAAGCGAACAAGTTCGAGCGAAACATTAAACATTAAGCCATTTGCGGAGGACTTCGGCGGGGACGGCGCGGCGGCGGGCGTAATCCTGCAACTGATCTTCGCCGATTTTACCAATGGCAAAATAACGGGCTTTTGGATTGGATATCATCATGCCACTCACACTGGCATGGGGCTTCATGGCACCGCTCTCGGTAAGGCGGATGCCAATCTGTTTCATATCCAATATCTCATCTAACAGGAAATTCAAACTGGTATCGGGCAACGAAGGATAGCCCACAGCGGGACGGATACCCTGGAACTTCTCGACGAGCATATCCTCTATGCTCAGGTTCTCATCCTTGGCATAGCCCCAATACTCCTTACGTACTTGCTCGTGCAGGCGCTCGGCAGCGGCTTCGGCCAAACGGTCGGCTAGCAGCTGGGTGAGCATCTTCTGATACACATCGCCATCAAAATCGGTCTCTAAGCCAATATCAACGGTGGTGGCGAACAAGCCAAGTTTGGATGCCTTGGGCGAAATAAAATCGGCTAAGCACATGAAGGGGGGATTGCCTTGCTGCTGGCGCAGACAGGGGATGGTGGCTACACGCACGGGGTGCTTAACGCCACAATCGGGGCACAGCTGGGTGCGGTAGATCTCGATATCATCATCCTGACTACGGGCATCGAACAACTCGAACACGGCATGCACCTGATACTGGGCATCCAGCTCCTGCAGCTTGGCAAGGGCTTCGGCGTGCATACGCTGCTTCTCGGCCTCTTCCTTTACCTGCCAGGCAAAGTAGTAGTACACCCAGTTGATATAGGGCACCAGCTCGGATATGCGGTAGGTAATCTTCATCTAAACTGAACGGGTTGACCGATATAGTTGGTATCTACAACGCCATCCTTGTAAACGGTATGACCATTGCAAAGCGTCCGCTCAACACGCCACAGGTAGGTGTGGTTCTCCATCGGACTCCAACCGCACTTGCTCTGGATGATGTCCTTGGTTACAGTCCATGCGGCATTAGGACGCACAATCACGATGTCGGCCTGATAACCTTCGCGCAGATAGCCACGGTTACGCACACCGAACAAATCGGCTGGGCGATGGCACATCAGCTCAACCAAACGCTCGATGGTGAGCACACCTTTATCAACCAGCTCAAGCATGGTAACCAACGAGAACTGCAGCATGGGCATGCCACTGGCAGCCTTACAGCAACCACCCTCTTTCTGTTCTAACAGGTGGGGAGCATGGTCGGTACCAATCACTGCGATACGTCCATCGGCCGCAGCCTGGCGCAAAGCATCGCGATCGGCTGCCGACTTGATGGCTGGGTTGCACTTGATACGGGTGCCTAAAGCGTTGTAATCGCGATCGCAGAAGTAGAGGTGACTTGGTGTCACCTCACAGGTGATGGGTGATGGGTGTGGGGTGTGGGGGATTAGCTCTAACTCCTTGGCCGTAGTGAGGTGGGCAATATGCAGATGGGCATGGTGCTTCAGGGCCAGCTCTACAGCCAGTTTGGTGCTCTGATAGCAGGCCTCAACGCTACGAATCTCGGGGTGATGGGTTACCTTAGGGTCGTCGCCATACAGGCGCTTAGCCTCGGCCATATTGCGGTTAATAATGTCGGTATCTTCGCAATGTACCATGATAGGCATCTGGGCGGTAGAGAAAATCTTCTCTAAAGCCTCACGACGATCTACGAGCATGTTACCCGTTGAACTACCCATGAAGAGCTTGATGCCAGGAATACGATGCACATCGAGTTGCGAAAACAGACCGACATTATCGTTGGTGGCACCAAAAAAGAAACTATAGTTGACGTGACTTTTCTGAGCGGCCAGCTTAAACTTTTCGTCGAGGGCCTCGAGGGTGGTAGTCTGCGGTACGCAGTTGGGCATATCAAAGTAGGTGGTAACGCCACCTGCAGCTGCTGCCCTACTCTCGCTATCGATATCGGCCTTGGCAGTTAAGCCTGGCTCACGAAAGTGCACATGATCATCAATCAGACCGGGAAGTACGAAACATCCCGAAGCATCAATCACTTCGTCGAATGATGCGTTCGGGACGGTGTTTCCTTCTACAATCTTAGTTATCTTAGAATCTTCGACGATGACAGAACCGTCGAATTTGTTGGCGTCGTTAACGAGCGTTCCGTGTAGAATCAGGCGTTTCATTGTTTTCTTGAGCTGGTGCTGGAGTGGGTTGTACATCTTCAACAAGTCCGTTCTGACGAGCCTGAATCTCGTTAGCTACCTGGTAGTACTGCTTCACGTAAGGATCGGCCTTGAACTTCTTGGTAGCCTTGCTCATAATATCCTCGATCTGGGGAGTAAGGATAGGATACTGGTAGCTGCCAGTAATCATCATAAACACACCAGGACCCAGTACATTATCAAAGTTATCGACAATGAAGTTGGTAACGAGCGAATCCTCCTGCATGGCGATACGATTGGCCTCGGCAGAGAGCTGACGGTTGATGACGTTCTCGTCGATACCCTCGAGCAGCATCTGACTCTGCTTGTGCGAGAGTTCGTTGAGCTCGTTGCCCAGCTGATCGTGACGCTTCATAAACTCGTAGAGTTTCTCGTTGAGAGGTGAACCGCTAACGGTACGATTGGTATTGTCGATATGTATCTCGATATCGCCCTGCTCAATCACAACAGGCATCATGAGTGGCTCATCGTCCATATACAGACTGGCCATCTTGATGGTGTCGAGCAAGCCGGCGAATTTAAATTTTCCATGTACAACATCGCACGAGTCGAGATTCTTCAACTCGTCGTTGACCATTGTTTTGAGGTAAAGCTTACTTCCATCGAGTGCCGACACAGAGGTTGAGCCCTGAATGTTGTATGATTCAGCACACGATGCGAAAGTTACTGCTGTTAGTAATGCGTAGAATATCTTGTTCATAACATATTGTTTTCGGCCGCGAAATTACAACTATATATTGAGGTATGAAAATAATTTTGCGCATTTTAAAACAAATGCGCAATCTTTTAATTATTTTTTTGCCTCTTTTTCGAGTTCACTACCAATTCGGTGCATAGAATAAAGCTGCAACAGAGCGGCAATCAGGAGCACTATTACCCATTTGTTATACACATATTCTATATAGGAAATATAGCTCAAGCCTAAAAAGTTGCCTTTGCTGGCAAACATGAACAGGGCTGCCACCAGGAACAACACATCGCTGAGCAGCATCATGCGGCGCAGGCGACGGATGGTGAAGTTCTGACCCTCGTAACGCTGCTGCATCTGCATAGAGCTGAAGCCCAGAGCGCCGATGGCAAAAATATAAGGGGCACTGCCCCACCCTAATAATGTAGTACCGGCTCCAACAGCCATTAATATACCGCCAAACAGAAAGATGGCGGTTTGCAGTTTATTCAACTCTTTCATTAGTCTCTAACGGTTTTACATCGCGATCATCATCGCTCAATACAAATATATCTTCATCGTCGGCCTTCATGAAGTAGCGTTCGCGCGCTATCTTCTCGATGGCCTTGGGATTACGGTCTAACTCCTTGATCTGAGCCTGATCGCGGTTGAAATCAGCTTCGAACTGATCCTTCTCCTCTGTGAGCTCGGCAATACGCTGACGGTTCTTGAAATGACTCCAAAGACTGTTGTCGTCGAGGAAGCCTACCAGCAGCACACCTACAATACAAACCACGGCATACTTAAAGTAAACCGAGCGCCACACCAGCAGTGCATAAGCCTTAATACTCAACAAAACTTTCATAAGCTCATCAATTTGCCTGCAAAGTTACATTTTTTTAGGCACGAATTACGCGAATTACACGATTTTTTTTATTATTTCGTGTTAATTCGTGCAATTCGTGCCTAATTTTCACTATCTTTGCACCAAGAAATTAAATTGAGCAATATGGAATATATCGTTTCGGCCAGAAAATACCGTCCGCTGAGCTTTGATACAGTGGTAGGTCAAGCGGCCCTCACTACTACACTGAAGAACGCAGTGAAGAGTGGGAAGCTGGCTCATGCCTATCTGTTCTGCGGACCGCGTGGTGTGGGTAAAACCACCTGCGCACGTATCTTTGCCAAGGCCATCAACTGCCAGCACCCTACGGCTGAGGGCGAGGCTTGTAATGAGTGTGAATCGTGCCAGAGCTTTAACGAGCAGCGATCGCTGAACATCTTTGAGCTCGACGCCGCATCGAACAACTCGGTTGAGCACATCAAGACCCTGATGGAGCAGACACGCATTCCACCGCAGTTGGGCAGGTATAAGGTGTTTATCATCGACGAGGTACACATGCTCTCAACAGCCGCCTTCAACGCATTCCTGAAGACGCTGGAGGAGCCACCTGCACACGTGATATTCATTCTGGCCACCACCGAAAAGCATAAGATACTGCCTACCATCCTGAGCCGTTGCCAGATATACGACTTTGAGCGTATGACCATACGCAACACCATCGACCACCTGAAGCATGTGGCCGAGCAGGAAGGCATTACCTACGAGGAGCAGGCATTGGCAGTGATTGCCGAGAAGGCTGATGGCGGTATGCGCGACGCCCTCTCTATCTTCGACCAGGCAGCATCGTTCTGTCAGGGCAACATCACCTACGAGAAGGTGATTGAGGACCTGAACGTGCTGGATAGCGAGAACTACTTTAAGATTATCGACCTGGCCATAGATAATAAGGTGAGCGACATTATGGTGCTGCTGAACGGCGTGATTAACAAAGGCTTTGACGGCGGACTGCTGATTCAGGGTCTGGCTAAGCATGTGCGTAACGTGCTGATGGCACGCGACCCACAGACACTGCCACTGCTGGAGGTGAGCGACCAGATGCGCGCACGCTACGAGGAGCAGGCCAAGAAATGCCAGATAACATTCCTGTACGACGCGCTGAAGCTGATGAACCAGTGCGATATTAACTACCGCCAGTCGAGCAACAAGCGCCTGCTGGTAGAGCTCACACTGATTGAGATAGCCCAGATAACACAGCCAGCGGAGGACGGCGCGAGTGCGGGGCGCAAGCCCCGACGACTGAAATCCCTGTTTAAGAACATGATTCAGCAACAGAAGCCCAAGAACGCAGCCCCACAGGTAGCTGCGGCTAAAGTTGCTGTATCGGCTGCTGCAGCTGTTACTGCAGAAGCAACTGGCGAAAGCCAGACGGCTGGCACCACTGCCAGCGAGGCAAGCACTACAAGCAATGCCAAGCCCAAGCTATCGCTGGGTGGCATCGGCTTTTCGTGGAAGAAACTGCGCCAGCAGGATAATGGACCGCAGAAGGGCGGCATGCAGATCATCCCAGGATCGATTAACATGCCTACCGGACAGGATGCCGTTACCGATGCACAGTTTACACAAACCGATCTGGAATTCCAGTGGATGGCCATGTGTAACCGTATGCCACAGAAACTGAGCGGTATTGCTACCCGCATGAAGAACATGAACCCTGAGATAACAGAGTTTCCTACGGTTGAGGTAGTGGTGGATAACGAGCTGATCAAGCAAGAGATTGAGGATATCCAGAAGAGCATTGCCAAAACACTGCAGGTATATCTGCACAATAACCAGATACAGATAACTGTTCGTGTAGCCGAACAAACGGAACACGTGAAGATACTATCACGACGCGAGCAGTTTGAACAGATGGCAGAAAAAAATGCTGCCGTAGCAAAGCTACAGCAGGCATTTGATTTAGAATTGGCTTGAGTCATTCCGACTCAAGCCTTTTTCTTTCTATTAATCTCCAAGCAGTTTCTTAAGCAGCGCCATGCACTCATCGCGATTAACGGGCTTTGAGAGGAAGCCGCAGCATCCAGCCTGTTCGGCAGCTGTACGGTCGCTATCAAAAGCATTGGCCGTAAGGGCTACAACAGGCAGCTCGGGATGCTTCTCCTTAATCTGGCGAGTGGCCTGCAAGCCGTCCATGACAGGCATCTTAATGTCCATCAGTACCAGATCGTAAGCATTGGCATCAACCATCTCAACTGCAATCTGACCGTTCTTGGCACGTTCAAACTCAAAATCCTTCTTAAGCAGATACGTCATCAGTACGTAATTGCTGTCATTGTCTTCAGCTATTAAAATCTTTTTCATGTGTCAAAAAGTTATTTGTTAGTGAGTTTATCTTTCCACATCTTACTCATATCCTCGAGTGTCTTACCCTTGGTCTCAGGCACAAGGCGCCATACAAACAGGGCTGCCACTACGCAGATAATGCCATAGAGTCCGTAAGTGAACCAGTGACCAAAGTCGTCGCCCTCACTCAGGTGCATGTTGAACATGGGCACGAACGATGAGCTGACGATGAAGTTTGAAATCCACTGGAATGCCACAGCAATAGCTACAGCACCACCACGGATGGTGTTGGGGAAAATCTCGGCAATGAGCACCCAGGTGATGGGGCCCCATGAGAACATGAACGAAGCCGAATATACCAACAGCGATGCAGCTGTAAGCATCTCGAGTCCGGCATGTCCGAAGGTAACTGCCACACCAAAGGCACCAAGTGCCATACCCAACGAACCGCTAATCAACAAAGGCTTACGTCCCCACTTCTCGACGGTGAACACAGCCACCAGGGTGAACGTAATATTAATAACACCCATAAATACAGTAAGAATCATGGGGTTATCCATTCCCATGTCACCAAAGATACGTGGTGCATAGTAAAGCACGGCATTGATACCTACAGCCTGCTGGAATACTGAGAGCATGATACCCACAAAGATGCAGAGCGCACCATAGGTGAGCAGCTTCTCGGTCTTAACAACCATGGTATCCTTGATATCCTGCAGAATCTGCTGAGCCTTGGCTGTACCGTTGATCTTAGCCAGAATACCCTCGGCCTTCTTATCCTCGCCAATAGAAACAAGGTAACGTGGTGTTTCGGGTACAAAGCAGATGAGCAGTGCAAACAAGCCTGCAGGTACAGCCTCGCTACCAAACATATAGCGCCAACCGGTAGTAACTGTCCACTGTGCAGCAGGGGTAATCTCGGCAATCTGCTTACCGATATCCTCAACCAGTGGCTGCAGGTGGTCGCCCAGGATAAAGAAGTTAACGAAGTAAACTACCAGCTGACCGAAGATAATGGCAAACTGGTTCCAGCTTACAAGCATACCACGGATATTTGAAGGGGCAACCTCGCCGATGTACATAGGACAGATGGCCGAAGCCAGACCTACACCGATACCACCGATAACACGGTAGAAGTTGAACATCAGAGCCAGTGTGTAAGTGGGCTGACCGTACTCGAAGAACAGGAACTCAGGGTCCATTGAGCCGAGTGCTGAGATAAAGAACAGCAAACCGGCAACGATAAGCGACTTTTTACGTCCCAGGTTAGTGGCCAGGAATCCAGAGATGGCAGAACCGATGATACAGCCGATGAGGGCAGAGGCAGAGGTAAAACCATGCCAGCCGTCGGTGTAATCAAAATCCTGCGCTGTTTTGAAAAACGCCTGTAATCCCTTTTCTGCACCGGATATAACAGCAGTGTCGTATCCGAACAGCAGACCGCCAAGTACGGCGACCATCACGATTGAAATGAGGTAGGCCTTGCTACCTTGTTCTGTTTGTTGATTCATAACTAATTATTTGTTTTAAGTTTAATTGGCAAACTGAGTGTAAAGGTGGTTCCAGCCGCAGAGGTCTGATCGAGCACAAGCGTGCCACCTAACTTGGCCACGGTTTCGTGGCAGTAGGCCAGACCCAGTCCTAATCCTTCCTTGAATTCATCTACCTTGGTAAAGCGGTTGAAGATGGTACCAATCTTATCCGACGGAATACCACAACCGGTATCCTCGATAGTGAAGTGGAAGTAGTTCTTATCTTTGCTGAGTATAAGACGGATATAGCCGTCGTCGGTAAACTTAGCCGAGTTCTCAAGGATGTTGCCCAACATCTGCAGCAAGCTGTCGCTGTTGGTGGTGAGCGTCTTGCTATGACCTTCGGCCTGATCTACCAGTTCCAGGCTCACACGGTCGGGATTAACTGGTGGCATGGCACTCAGGGCCTTGTGGCAGATATCAAGGGCATCGGTTTCCTCTACATCCTTCAGCAGGTCCTTGGTATGCTCATTAGCCAAAGCCAGCATCTTGTTAACCAACGATGTAATCTGACGGGTGTTCTTACCGATGGTGTCAGCCAGACTTTGACGCTCCTCGGGCTCAAACTCGGCATTGGGCTCCATCAGCACTTGGGTAAAGCCATTGATGATGTTGAGCGGCGTACGTATCTCGTGACTCACACTACGGATAAAATCGGTTTTCATCTCATCGGCTGCAGCCACCTGCTTATAAGCGCGTTTCAATTCCTTGTTCTTGGTGAGCAGCATCTCCTGGTAGCGGCGGCGACCATAGATCGATAAGGCCAGCGCAACTATCAGCATCAAGGCCAGCACCATGGCTATCACCAATACGATGTTCATGATACGGGCAGCCTTCTGCTTCTGGTTCAACAGGAACATCTCCTCTTCCTGATTCTGGATGTTCTCGGCTATAATCACACCTGTGATAGAGTCGCGGGTATGCATCAGCTCACGCTGCAACAGGAAAGCCTTATCCGTATTGCCTAAATAAGTATAGATATCGCAACTTACCAGATAGCGCTCTTTCAGGTTGGACAGATTCTCTACCTCGGCTAAGGCTGCCTGGGTATTGCCATTGAGCAGCGTTTGATAGATACGGGCATAGGGCAGGAAGATGTCGCCCTGAGGATTGGCATTCTTGGCATCCGACTGCTCGGCCAGAGCGATATACTTATGGAAATCGGCGTACCTGCGCTTTTTAAACATCACGATGGCCTTCATGGCATAGGCATCGGTCAGTCCACGCCAATAGTCCTTCTGATCCTTATTGCGTGCCAGCTCCTCTAAGTCCTTATCAAGCCATTTCAGCGTTTCTGCACTATTGTTATTAAGCTGTATGTGCGCCATACCTAAGTACAGGAAGCTCAGTCCGTCCTTCTCGTACTTGGTACCTTTAATCAGCTCGATAGCCTTCTCAAACTCTTTCAGGGCACCAGGAATATTTCCACAGGCATTATACACATGACCTAACATCTTGGGCGCCAGATACTGCTCGTCCTTAACCACATCACGACGGCGTACCAGGTCGTCCTTCATGGTGTTGGCAATATGGTAGGCATCGTGAATATTCATGCGGTCGAGATTATACATCACACCGCATACCCACGAGTCGTAATAGCCGGTATTGTCCTTACATTCTATGCAATGAGCCTGATAAGCCCAGCAAGCAGCATACACCTTATGAGAGTCGTCCTGAGAGCAGGCGGCCCACATCGCATCGCGCAGCTTGCTATGCTTAGCCGTGTCGTTACAGAAGTCTGTCTGAGACACCGCAGGCAACGTAACCAACAGTGTAGCAGTACATAAGATATATTTAGCCCAATGGTTCAAAGTCATTCTAAATAGGTTTATTTGGAAAATCCTCCGCAAAAGTAACGTTTTTCTGCGAAATCGCCAAACTTTTTCGGGCATAAAATGTTATTTTTCGTATAAACTACACTAATATCAGAATTTTTATGTATTTTTGTGCCCGCTGACAACTAATTACAAAACGAGATATGAAACATTTATCAACAATCCTGCTGCTTGCAGCCAGTATGAGTGCTGGAGCGCAGACTCACGTTCTCGACGTGAACACCAAGAAATTAGGGGCACCCGTACAGCCCACTATGTACGGTATCTTTTTCGAGGATATCAACTTTGCGGCTGATGGCGGACTGTATGCCGAACTGGTGATGAACCGCTCGTTTGAGTACCCCAACCACTTTGCCGGATGGGATGTATCGGGCAACGTAACCATCAAGGACGACGGACCCTTTGAGCGTAATCCTCACTACGTACGTATGGCGCCTACAGGTCATGGCGACAAGCACTCGATGATTGAGAATCGCGGATTCTTCGGCATGGGTGTTAAGGGCGGTCAGGAGTACCGTTTCTCGCTTTGGGCCCGTGTACCTGATGGCGGTAAGGCCAAGCTGTGGATCGATCTGGTTGACAATGCCACCATGGGCGAAGACCAGAAGCTGTGCAACGCTGGCGTAGAGGTTAGCGGCAGCGAGTGGAAGAAGTACACAGCCACACTGAAGCCAAAGACTACCTTTGCCAAGGCGCACCTGCGCGTATGGGCAGATAGCAAGGTAACCACCGATGTAGAGCATGTAAGTCTGTTCCCAACCGACACCTGGAAGGGTCGCGAGAACGGCATGCGCAAGGACTTGGCTCAGGCCCTGTTCGATATGCACCCAGGCGTATTCCGTTTCCCTGGTGGCTGTATCGTTGAGGGTACCGATCTGGCCACACGTTACCAGTGGAAGAACACTGTAGGTCCCGTTGAGAACCGACCACTGAACGAAAACCGCTGGCACTATACATTCACCAACCGTTACTTCCCTGATTACTATCAGAGCTACGGTCTGGGATTCTTTGAGTTCTTCCAGCTGTGCGAGGACTTTGGCTCAGAGGCACTGCCAGTCATCTCATGCGGACTCTCTTGTCAGTTCCAGAACCCTGATCCTACCAAGCCTGGTGTACACGTAGCACTCGAGGATCTGGAGCCATATATCCAGGATGCACTCGACCTGATTGAGTTTGCTAACGGTCCTGCCGACAGCAAGTGGGGTAAGGTGCGCGCCGAGATGGGCCATCCAGAGCCATTCAACCTGAAGTATCTGGGTGTAGGTAACGAGCAGTGGGACTACGACGAGGCACATGGCGGTTTTGGACCTGTGTTCACAGCACGCCTGAAGAAGTTCAGCGACGCCATCCGTAAGAAGTATCCAAACATCAAGCTCATCGGTACCACAGGTCCTAACTCAGAGGGTTGGGATTTCGACCTGCTGCAGCCTCGTATGAAGGAGCTGAAGGTTGACCTGTACGACGAGCACTACTATCGCAACGAGGAGTGGTTCCTGAGCCACGGACTGCGTTACGACTCATACGACCGCAAGGGTCCAAAGGTATTTGCTGGCGAGTATGCCTGTCACGGCAGCAACAAGCACAAGTGGAACCACTACTATACATCATTGCTGGAGGCTGCCCACATGACCGGTATCGAGCGTAATGCCGACATCGTACACATGGCTACCTATGCCCCACTCTTTGCACACGTTGAGGGTTGGCAGTGGCGTCCAGACGCTATCTGGTACGACAACCTGCGCATGTTCAAGTCGGTTAGCTACTATGTTCAGCAGCTCTATGCCATGAACAAGGGTACCAACGTACTGAAGCTGACAATGGACAAGAAACCTGTAGCAGGTCAGCCTGGTCAGGACGGTCTGTTTGCATCGAGCGTATGGGATGCTGCCACAGGCGAGGTGATTGTGAAGGTAGTAAACACTGGCGATCAGACACAGCCCGTTAGCATTCAGCTGCAGGGCATCAAGGGTGCACGTACAGCCAACACCATCACACTCTGTCACGATGGTATGGACGACGAGAACACCCTGGATCAGCCCGAGAAGATTATCCCTCAGCCAGGCACATGCCAGGTAGAGGCAGGCAAGCAGGCTGCGGTTATCAACGATAATCTGCCAGCTAAAAGCTTCCGCATTTACAAGATTAAAAAGTAATCAAGTATATCGCAACATCATCAAGAGTCCCGCTAAACAGCGGGATTCTTTTTTATAGATACGGGCGCGCGTTCAGTTAAATATTCTAAAATAGTCATATTACATACAGAAAGTTAGTAATAAAATATGTAATTTTGCAGGTTGAAAACATGTTATACAACTATATGGATAAGAAAGAAATTATTAGCATTTGTACAAAAGTAGTGGCTGGAATTCTGATTACAGTCGGCATCTTTGCTGTAATCCCCATGATTATGCTGGCCATGGACATTATCGGTGTAAGAATGGCTCCAGAGGGAATGGAACTGCCATTTACATTCAAGAAACTTGGACTTGACGCAATGGAAGCTAGCAACCCAGGCGTACTTACAACTTACGTATTTACACTCGCAACAACATTGTTGGCTGCTATCTATGCCCTGCTGCACGCTATCGGCAGAGCTACATTCAACATTGCACCCATGAAGCGTATTGAGCAGATTGCAGTAGGTGCCATCTTCGTGGTATCACTCTGCGTATTGCTGCCCACTACCAAGAGTATTTTCGATGCTACAGAGAAGGCTCTGGTACCTCAGGACGAGGATCGCAACACCTATATGGGCACACAGATGGATGAGTTTAGCAAGAACTACTTGATTAAGAACGGTTGGACTCTGGTTAAGCACGAGCACTGTAACGACAACTACGTACGTAAGGGCGAGTACTACACAGGCGACACCGAGCACGCATATCTGGATGCTTGGAACCCTGCAGGACAGCAGGTTTACCACGCAGAGAAGCGCATGCCTGTTGAGCCAGGTACATACCGCATAATCTGTAGCGCACGTGCCGAGGGTAACGGCTGTTACATCTTTGCAACTACAACCAGCAAGAAGAGCGGCCTGAAACTGGTTGAGGTTCCTCACTATGGCAACAGCGGTGGTGAACTGTGGGAGAATGCTCCTGAGGGTTCAGACATCAAGGAAGCCAACAACGGCGAGGGCTTTGGCTGGAGTAAGGTAGTAGTTACCATCGAGGTGAAGGACGATGATACACTGGTATTCGGTGTGACAACCGATAAGAGCTTCACTGGAAAAGCCTACAACTCAAAGTGGTTCTCAGCAGCCGACTTCGAGGTTGAGCGCCTGAACATGAACTAATGATTAAGAGTCCTGATGATAGGTTATCAAGCCTTCTAAGGGACTCTTTAATATAGTACCCAAATGATAGCCTAGTGTTTGCAGCACTAGGCTTAATTGTGCCTGATAGTACCAAGCTATACTGCCTACAAACGATACGGGCAGTTCGGGACGACCATAGCGAGAAAGATGCAAATTTACAAAATCACTGAAAGCGCTGTAAACCATCTCACGGATACCATCATCGTCGAGATGGCGATGAATAAACTCAGAGAATGAAGCCAGGAAACGATTAGGCTGTGGCTGACGGTAAACCTTATCAATAATATCCGACAATTTGAGTTTTGTTTCCTGTTCAAACATATTACGCACACGCTGCGACAGAACGCCTGTATAGATGTCGTGAATCAAATGCTTACCTAACACAGCACCACTACCCTCATCGCCAATAATATAACCCAGAGCGGGGGTGTTGTGAACGATCTTATGACCATCGTAAACACACGAGTTTGCACCTGTTCCAAGAATACATGCTATACCCGAAGTACGACCGCACAAGGCACGGGCAGCGCCTAACATATCGCTATGAGCCTCGATGGTTTGAGCCGCAGGGAATGCCTCACGCAGCAAACCTGTTACACGCTCCTCAACCTCAGGGCGCACACCACTACCATAAAAATATACATCAGTAATCTCTACATCACCCAACTGGGTAAGCAGGTCGCGCACAAGCACCTGACGGAACTCGTCGTCTGACATATGGAATGGATTCAGACCCACGGTATGGGCCTCAACAGGTTGAATAGAGTTATCGGCATTAATACAAACCCAATCGGTCTTTGTACTGCCACTATCGGCTATCAGTTTCATAACTAAGCAATGTTAAAGCGTTCATTTTGGTGCAAAAGTAACAAAAAATTTGGAGAACTTGCAGAAAATAAAGAAAAAAAGAGTAATTTTGCAAGCAGAATAAAAAGAACTTTAGCTGATTATGAAAAGATTATTGGTATTTTGTATATTCGCATTGGCCATCGTTACCGAGGCTCGCGCGGTACTGAAGGAGAAGGATCTGGAACAGACGTTGGGTATTCTGCGTACTGAACTGAAGCAATACAACAACGAACTGGACCGACGTTCGACAGCACGCAGGGATCGCGCCAAACGACTGATACAGCAGTTGATGGGCACCATGAAGCGAGCCGACCAGAACGCACTGATGCTGTACTCGCAGCAGCAGGATAATGTGTTCGACCTGACTTATGCCTGTCATGAGGCCACACAGCAGTATCGCGATTTTCATAGACAGCAACTGCCTTTTACCAGTTTCCTGGAGAAAACCGAGGGTGAGATTGTCAGATACGACAGTCTGATAAACCATCTGCAAGGTATCCCTACACGCATTATGACCAAATATGGTACCAGCAATCGCGACTCTTGTCTGGTACTGGCCCAGAGCATCCGTGAGAAACTGGAGGTGAACGCCAATATACTGCGTAGAAACATCTATCTGTACACAAAAGCCGAAAACCGTTTGAGCGAGCTGAACGAGTACGCCCAGAAACGCTATTCGGACATACAGCAGAGCATTTTCATTAATGGTGGCGACAGCTACCCCACCCTGCTAAAGAACTTAGGTCGCCGATGGCAACAGATGACCGACAACATACAGAAAAAGTACAGCTTTAATGCCAATGCCAACTCACAATGGAGTCCGCAGTGGATATTCGGTATGTTCCTGGGTATCGTGTTCTACGTCATCGTATCTATCATACTCAACCTGCTGTTCTTCAAGTTCATACTCCCCAACAAGGTAAAGACCGAGGAGTTCAAGAAAAAGCGTGCATGCATTATCATGGCAACCACTACGGTAACCTTTGCCATCATACAGGGACTGGTAATCAACAACTCTAATCAGAACTTCCTGATTATGGCCTCTGGACTGCTGGTAGAGTACTCGTGGCTGCTGGGCGTGGTATTGTTCTCACTGTTGCTGCGTGTGAAAGGCGACCAGATAAAGAGTGCCTTCCGTATCTACGCACCATTGATTGCAGTAGGATTCATAGTTATCGGATGTCGCATCATCCTGATTCCTAACGAGCTGGTAAACCTGGTACTGCCTCCTATCCTGCTGCTGTGTGCGCTGTGGCAATGGCTGGTAATACGTCGCCACAATCAGAACATTCCACGTAGCGACATCTTCTACACCTACGTATCGCTCATCGTGTTCGTAGCTTCGGTAGTATGCTCGATGATAGGTTACACGCTGTTTGCCGTACAGCTCATCATCTGGTGGATTATGCAGCTCACATGTATCCTTACCATCACCTGTATCAGTCGTTACCTGGAGATATACGCTAAGCGTAAACGACTGACCGACAAGCCCATAACGCAGACGTGGTGGTACTATCTGGTTGAGAAAGTGGGCATGCCTGTACTGGGTGTACACTCCATCCTGCTGAGTATCTACTGGGCTGCCAAGGTGTTCAACCTCACGGATATGTGTGTGAGAATATTCATGTACCCTGTTATCGACACGCCTAACCTGCAGATATCGCTGGTAAAACTGATTATGGTGATTAACTCGTGGTTCCTGTTCCGTTACGTATCCAAGACAATTCTGGCATTCCTGAAAATGCACTACCAGATAAGCGATCCTTCGACAGCCGCCAGCAAGGAGGTGATGGGACGCAACGTAATACAGGTGCTGGTATGGGGCATCTGGCTGATGTTCTCGCTATCGCTGCTTAACATCAGTATCTACTGGATGCTTGCCCTGGGAGGCGGCTTATCAACAGGTATCGGTTTCGCCTCGAAAGATATCATCGAGAATATCTACTATGGCGCCTCGCTGATGGCAGGACGCATAAAAGTGGGCGACTGGATTGATGTGGATGGCACCATGGGTAAGGTGGTATCTATCAGCTACACCTCAACGGTGATAGAATCAATTCAGGGTGAGGTGATTACCTTCCAGAACGCCCAGTTGTTCACTAAAAATTACAAGAACCTGACGCGTAATCATGGTTATGTGCTCACCACTATCCCATTCGGTGTGGCCTATGGCTCGAACCTGAAAGAGGTAACCAACTTGGTTGAAGCAGCTGTAAACGCCATGCACAACCAGTATATCGACCCTGAGAAACAGGCCAAGTGCGTGGCTACCGAAATGGCCGACTCGAGCGTGAACTTCAAGCTGGCTATCTGGGCCGAGGCTCCTAAGCGCACATACGTTATCAGCGAGGTACTTAAGTGCGTTTACGACACGCTGAACGAGCATCACATCTCGATCCCATTCCCACAGCACGATGTACACATAATCAACGGATAAAAAGTTGTAATTTCCGTATAATCCGTAGGCAAAACTAAAATTATTAATAAATAATTTGGCGGATTTAGAGAAAATGCGTATTTTTGCAGCATAATTATGAGCAAAATGACAACTATCATAGCAGGACCTTGCGTTATCGAGTCGGCTGAACTGCTCGACACGGTAGCGCAGGAATTGGTGAGTATCAATAAAACACATGGTACCGACATCATCTTCAAAGCCTCGTTCGACAAGGCTAACCGTACATCGATTACCTCATTCCGTGGCCCAGGCATCGACCGTGGACTGCAGATGCTGGCAGATATCAAGTCGAAGTACGGCTTGCGTATTCTGACTGATATTCACGAGAGCTGGCAGGCTAAGCCCGTTGGCGAGGTATGCGACGTGATTCAGATACCGGCTTTTCTGTGCCGACAGACCGATCTGATTGTTGCTGCAGCCAAGACAGGTGCTGTAGTAAACATCAAGAAAGCCCAGTTCCTTTCGGGTAAGGATATGGTTTACCCTGTAGGTAAAGCCAAGGACGCAGGTGCCAAGGAGGTTTGGTTGACAGAACGTGGCAACATGATGGGCTACAACAACCTGGTGGTTGACTTCCGTAACATCCCTGACATGCTGGAGATTGTACCAACGGTTATCATGGACTGTACACATAGTGTTCAGCGCCCAGGTGGCAGTGATGGTAAGACTGGTGGCGATCGCCGTTTTGTACCACAGATGGCATTGGCTGCCAAGGCCTTTGGTGCCACAGGTTACTTCTTCGAGGTACACCCCACTCCCGATCAAGGCCTCAGCGATGCAGCCAACATGTTAGAACTCGCCAACTTCGAGCCCCTGGTAAAGAAGCTGATTGAAGATTAAAGGATTAAAATGAAGACTACAAGAGATATCGCAATACAATGTATTAAGGACGAGGCGGAGGCAGTGCTGAGTCTGATTCCACAGCTGGACGAGAACTTCGACAAGGCTGTAGAGCTGATTCTGAACTGCAAAGGCAAGGTAATCGTAACAGGCGTGGGCAAGAGCGGCCATATCGGTGCCAAGATTGCAGCCACCCTGTCGAGCACAGGCACCCCATCGTTCTTTACAAACCCTCTGGATGTATTCCACGGCGACTTAGGTGTAATGACACAGGACGACGTGGTACTAGCCATATCAAACTCAGGTCAGACAGACGAACTGCTGCGTTTCATCCCCATGGTACTACATATGCAGATACCTATCATCGGCATGAGCGGCAACCCCAAATCGTTGTTGGCCAAATATTCTACCTATCACCTGAACGTGCAGGTTGAGAAAGAAGCTTGTCCACTGAATCTGGCTCCTACCAGCAGTACTACAGCACAGCTGACGATGGGCGATGCGCTGGCCATTGCCTTGATGGAAAAGCGTAACTTCCAGCCACGCGACTTTGCTCAGTTCCACCCTGGTGGCGAGCTTGGTAAGCGCTTGCTGACAACGGCTCAGGATGTGATGCGTACAGAGGACATGCCTGTATTGCCACCAGAGATGCATCTGGGCGAGGCCATCATCTTAGTGAGCAAGGCCAAGTTAGGTCTGGGTATCGCGATGGTGAACAACGAGATTGTTGGTCTGATTACCGATGGTGACATCCGTCGCGCTATGGAGAAATGGCAGGCCCAGTTCTTCGATCGTACCGTGAGCGACATTATGACACGTACGCCAAAGATGGTAAAACCTGATACAAAGATAACAGAGATTCAACGAATCATGAACCAATACAAAGTACACTCAGTACTTGTTACCGATGGCGAAAACCACCTGCTAGGAGTGGTTGACCATTACTCGTGCATGATTTAGTGAAGAGTGAACAGTGAACGATATGAAGACTATAAAGAAAATACTAATCGCCTTAATGCTCATCATTCCACTAGGAGTGGTGGCTGCCTATCTGTTTAAAACACTGGAAGCCCGCGATGGACTGACATCCAGTCAGGTGAACTGCATATTGAAGGACTCTCGAGGTTACATGTGGTTTGGTACCCCAGCAGGCTTGTACCGCTTCGACGGATACACCTTCCGTAACTTCCAGAGCGACTCACAGAACGGTAGCTCGCTGAGCGATAGCTATATCAACTCTATCCAGGAAACACTCGATGGCAACCTGCTCATCGAAACAGCCTCGGGCTACTGCATCTACCACCCGCAGACAGAGAGCTTCGAGCGCGATATGAAGCAAGCCTTTGCACGCATGGGTATCGAGACCATCCCATCGGTGGTATATGTAGATAAGCACAAGAATCTTTGGGGAGCCATTCCTAACAAAGGTGTGGTTTGCTATAACCAGCAGCAGCAAACACTGCACGAGTTTGGTTATACCGACGATGCTAAGGGTGTGCCACAAGGCGTGGTTTGCTCAATCAGTGAATGTAAGGAAGGCGCCCTGATAGTTTACGACGATGGTAAGATAGCCTGCTGTGATGTGATGCACCAGCAGAGCACACTCTGGGTAAAAGAGGGAATACCTGCACTGAGAGATCATCGCACCAAATCGCTGCGTGCCTACGCCGACGTGAATGACAACATCTGGTTGTATGGACAGGGAACTCTGGTGATGTACGACAAGCAGAAGGACACTTGGGACTACACCATGGGCGAGAAGCTGGGTGTAACCGGTCTGGGTGTGGATCGTAACATCAACGGCATGGCCAGTAGCGCTGGTAGCATCTGGGTTGGTAGCGACCAGTTAGGACTGATTCGCTTTGACCCCAAGACCTTCGAGTATCAGGAGGTTCAGCCTAAGAACATCAACGAGCAGCAATGGGTAAAAGACCATACCAGCATCCAGAGTCTGTATATGGACGATACTGGTTTGCTATGGGTAGGAACCGAGAAATCGGGTGTGGCCTATACCGGTAAGTATATCTACCGCTTTGGTTCCGACCTGATGGGCGATGTAACCGCTATGGCACAACATCCCAATGGCACTATCTGGTACGGTACAAGCGACCGAGGTGTGATAGGTTTCGATGGCAAGTTGGCCAGTTTGAAGGTGTCGTGCATGAGCAACACCCCTGATGGAAGTATCTGGATTGGTTCGAAGCGTAATGGTCTGACACGAATCAAGGATGGCGTATCAACCATCTACTCGGTATCGAAGGACAGCGTTCGCACCATTATCGACGACCATATCAACGCCCTGACATGCGATAAGATTGGTAACCTGTGGATAGCCACCAACGGTGGTCTGCAGGTGTACAACCCACGCATGAACTCGTTCTCGAGCTACACACGCGAGAACGGCAAGTTGAGCACCAACAGCATTACCAGCTTGTTCTACAAGCAGGATGCCAATGCCAACAACCTGTTGGTAGGTACCAGCGAGGGACTGATTATCCTGAACCTCTCGACAACCGAGAAGAAGGTTCTGACAGGTAACAGCACCAACCTGAAGAGCTTTACCAACAACTACATTACACAGATATTCCAGGATTCGCGCGGACTGATTTGGGTTGGTACTCGCGAGGGACTGAACATACTGAACTTAGAGACCGACGAGCTCGACTATCTGACCGAGAAGCAGGGCTTGTGTAATAATAACATCTGCGGTATTGCCGAGGATAAGAACCACTGCATCTGGGTAACCACAAGCCGTGGTGTGAGCCGTATCGTGATACAGCGTAACCACGAGGACGGTGTGAACAACTACGGTCTGTACAACTACAGCACAGCCGATGGTTTGCAGAGCAACGAGTTTAATACCGGTGCTATCCTTACCAAACAGGATGGCGAAGTATTGCTGGGCGGACTGTATGGTGTGAACTGGGTACTGCACAGAGATGGTGCCGAGAAGGAGGACCTGCCACGTGTGATGCTCACCCAGCTGTTTATTGGCGAAGAAGAGATTATTACCGGTCATGAGTATCATGGCAAGGTGATACTTACTCAGGCTCTGAACGAAACCAGCCGTATCGATCTGGCTCACAACCAGAACACATTCAGCATCAAGTTTGCTGCTGGTAACTACAACCAGAGCGAGCGCCTGCAGTTTATGTACTGGATGGAAGGTCGAGACGAAGACTGGCATCATGGTGACGCGCTGTCGCATGGTGTAAACTTCAACAACCTGTCGGCAGGAAAGTACTATCTGCACGTAAAAGCCATCAACGCCGAGGGTGCAGTAAGTAACCAGGAGCGTGTACTTGAAATCAACGTAGAGCGCCACTTCCTGCTGTCGTGGTGGATGATAACAGCCTATCTGATTGTGCTGGCAGTAATCATCTATTTCTGGCGCATAGGTATCAATCAGCTTAAAGCCATCAAGCACCGTAAGGAGGCTGTGATTAAGGAACTGCAGTTGCAGCGCGAGGAAATTAAGGCTGCGAGCGACGACTTGCGACAGCCTATGGCTCGTATGACATCTATCATCGGTAACCTGTCGGAGAAAGAGAAAACGCTTGAGGAGAAAGAGCAGCTGAATGCCCTACATTCACAGATGCTGCAGATTATCACACGTGTGGCTGATATGCAGATGAACCTGGAACACCCAGAGGAGCGCGCTAAGAATATGGTTCAGGACCGCCTGACCATCAACAGCAAGGGTGAGATTGAGTTGCCAGAGATTGCCAGCGACGTTCTGACATCAGAATCTACTCACTCACGTGCTGCTATCGACTCGCCTACCTCGAAGTTCACCGTTATCATGATTGATGACAACGAGGAGTTCCTGGAGTTTGCTGGTGCACGACTGAGATTTGTTTATAACTTCCACGTTTATAACGACATTGAGAAAGCAGCCGAGGATCTGGAGCAGATTAAGTGCGACCTGGTGGTTTGTAAGCAGGATATGTTTGGTATGACTGGTAGCGACCTGTGTAACCAGTTGAAGACCAACTACGCTACTCAGAACATGAAGTTTATCCTGATGACCGACACCGTACTGACACCTCAGGATATGCGCTCGAAGAATATCACCCTGAGTGCCGATGACTATCTGGCCAAGCCATTCAACATGCAGGAGGCCACGATGCGATTCAATAAGGTACTGGGATTGGGTGCCGTACAGATGGACAGCAACCTGATTGAGGGTGCGGAGACACGCCGACTGGAAGGCCAGAGTAGCAGTATGACCACAGCTACTGAGACAATGGATGCTGGCGAGATAAGCGCCACTGCACTGGCCGAGGTTAGTGCCGACGACCCCATGAACAAGGTAGACACAGTGGTTAAGAACCCACGCAGTCAGGCAACAACCAGCAACCTGCCTGAGGGTATCAAGGGCATCGACGACGAAGAGGAAGGTGGCGGTAACGACTTCTCGATGATGGACGCTATGGACCTTCAGCTGCTGAAGAACATTGAGCAATACGTATTACAGAATATGAGCCGCGGACAGATTAGTCTGGAAGAGATGGCCAATGCCATGGGAATGGGACGTGTACCTTTCTTCCACCGTGTACGCAGCCTTACAAGCAAAACACCAGCAGAACTCGTGAGAGACATGCGACTGAAACACGCCTGCATTCTGCTGAAGCGCACTAATATTAACATGAGTGAGTTGGCGTCGAACATTGGATTTATGACTGCCGAGAACTTCATCAACATCTTCAAGGAAAAGTTCGGCATGACGCCACTCGAATACAGATTGAAACATCGTAAATGATATCAAGTAAACTACATCAGACAGGAATAGCCACCATGCTATTCCTGCTGATTTCTCTGATTGGAAAAGCTCAGACAAGCGACTCGCTGATAGTGAGCCAAATGAAAACTGTTGGTATTAACTTCTACCCACATAACGAGGTACAACTGATTATGTCGGGTAAGGATAAGTTCGACCTTTTGTTCGAGGATATCCGACAGGCCAAGAGCAGTGTACACCTTGAGTATTTTAATTTTCGCAACGACTCGATAGCCTCGCTGCTGTTCGACATACTGCGTGAGAAGCGCAAGCAGGGTGTTGAGGTACGTGCGCTGTTCGACGGGTTTGGTAACGACTCGAACAACCAGCCACTGAAGAAACATCACATCAAGAGTCTGCGTGCCGACAGCATCGACATCCACGAGTACGACCCAGTGCGTTTTCCCTGGGTAAACCACATCTGGCCTCGCGATCATCGTAAGATAGTAGTGATCGACGGTCGTATTGCCTATACAGGCGGTATGAACGTGGCCGATTACTATATTGTGGGCACCAAGCAGGTGGGCGAATGGCGCGATATGCATTGCCGCATTGAGGGACCTGTAGTTAACGAGCTGCAGGATATCTTTGCCCGTATCTGGCAGAAGGTAACCAAGGAACAGTTGAACGATCCTAAATACTATCAGGGTCAGGACAAAGGCAACAAGATGGTTGGTATCGCTAATCGCGAGCCAAACAAAACCAATAAGATCATGCGCCAGTTCTACATCTCGGCGCTCGACGATGCACAGGATTCCATCCAGATTATCAACCCCTACTTTACACTCACACCATCTGTGAAAAAGGCTATTCACCGTGCCATCAAGCGTGGGGTAAAGGTTGATATCCTAGTATCGGCCAAGAGCGATATCCCCTTAACGCCCGATGCCGTATTCTACAACGTACACAAGCTGATGAAGAAGGGGGCCAACATCTGGCTGTATCAGCCCGGATTCCACCACTCAAAGATTATGATGGTGGATGGCCGGTTCTGCACCGTGGGCAGTACCAACCTGGATGCACGCAGCCTACGATACGACTACGAGGTGAATGCGCTGATTATTAACAAGCAGGTAACCAAGGAACTGCAGGATATGTTTATACGCGACACCAAGAAAAGCGTGCTGTTAACGCCCAACGAGTGGAACAAGTTCCGTACAGGCTGGCAGAAATTCCGTGGCTGGTTTGCCCAATTATTTACCCCATTTATGTAAGCACTCATGAACAGAAACACCGTCATATCTATTGCAAAAGGTTTAGCCATCATCCTGATGGTGATAGCTCATGCCGAGGCTCCAGGCTGGCTGTGCCGATTCATTTTCGAGTTTCACATGCCGCTGTTCTTTATCACCGCAGGCTACTTCTTCTCGTTGAAGTACCTGAACGATGAAGCCACGTTTGTAAAAAAGCGCGTAAAGGGCCTTTATATCCCCTTTGTTAAGTGGAGCGTGTTCTTCCTGCTTATCCATAATCTGATGTTCAAGATTGGTATCCTGAACGAGATGTATGGCAATGAAATGGGCGGTGTTACCCACCCTTACAGCTGGCACCAGATGCAGCAGAACCTATGGACTATCTTTACCTCGATGGCAGGATACGATGCATTCCTATGTGGTGCGTTCTGGTTCTTCCGTGGGTTGTTCGTGGCCAGCATCTTATACCTTATTATATATAAGGTGCTCGACAGCACGGTATCATCCGTACGTTACAAGAAAGCCATCCCCTACCTCATCTGCGTCATCATGCTGCTGCTGTGCGGATGGAAAACCTACGAGGGACTGAGGGTGCTGACACTGATACAGGGCGGTTATCGCGATATGATGGGCTGCTTCTTCTTTGGTTGCGGTTTTATTTTCCGACAGTATGCCGAGAGCTATCAGGCAGCTATCAAGCGCTACTACGCCATCTTCTGGACCACCATTGTGTTCGGTGTAGTTGTGTATCTGTTCTCGCACTACCTAACAGCCAACATGAACTGGCGCTCTACCTATACCCAGTTCCTGTCGCTGCCTGTACCAGCCATTCTGGGATTCCTGATGATGTACAACATCAGTATGCTGCTTGACAAGAAAGATAACTGGCTGAAACGATTCCTGGTATATACGGGCGACCACACGCTGAATATCTTTATCTTCCACATTGTAGCCTACAAGGTGGTTAGCTTGATAAAGATATGGTACTACAGCTTGGATATCCGTCAGATAGGTTGCCATATGGTGATACACCACAACTCGCAGCACGACGCGTTCTGGGTGCTCTACACCATTGCAGGTGTAGGCTTACCATTATTGGGTACGTGGCTATCTGAAAAGTGGAAGATTAAGCGTTGTAAACGTCAACCCAGTCGATCATCATCTGAATCTCACGATCAGTAATGCCCTTCATCTCCAACAGGTCACTTTCTTTGTAAATGATGCTGTGAAGAGTCGCCCAACGCTCGTCCTTGGGCTTGGCATTTGTAACGTATGAACGGAAACAGTTGGCAGCATCGTCGATCTTACCTGTAAACCACAGATAGAAACCATAGTTAATGCTGTCGCTATCCTCAGGGTTCTCTTGTGCCAACAGCTGATCGTACAGGCGACCTGCCTGTTCGTACTTGCCATCGCCGGTAAGCGCCCAAGCCAACACACGCACCACATGCAGGTTATCGGCATCCTCGAAGTTCAGGCGAAACAGAATCTGTTCGGCCTCTTCAAAACGACACAGATTGGTAAGACAGATGGCCTTGTTTAGCTGATACGATTTCTTATCGGCATTCATCTTCAGCAGCTGGTTATAGGCATCGAGTGCTTTCTCGTAATCCATATGTTTAAACCAGATACGGGCCAAGCCTAATAAGGCACGTTCGCTCTGAGGATTCAGCTCAAGCGCCTTACGATAGCTATCCTCTACATTATCACCCAGATAGCCCTTCAGCATATAGTAATCGTAGTCGTGATACTTCTCCTCAAACCAGTTTGCTAACAAGTCCTTAGCATAATTCTTCTGGTTACGTTTAATCAGAAAAGCTACAACTTCCTTAAAATGAGCCTGTATATCGGTATTATCAAATGCGGTTCGGGTAATGAACATGCTCTGGAACGAATCCTTCTCGAAAACGTTCTTAAACTCGTTGCGGAGCGGATTAAGACGGAAGAAACGGAACATGTCCTGCAGATAGATACGACGGATATAAGCAGGGGTACTCATCTCCTCGGTTCCTAACTTCTGATACATCACGGCCTCGCCACGATCCAGCATCTGACGTACATTTTCGGGAATACCATTCAACACAGTCTCGAAGGCCAGCAGGAACGAATACTTATCGCTATTGCAGAACGGGCCAAACTCAAGAATGCTCGACAGGAACTTAACGTTGCCATACTTATCCCATGTGTGTGCTACACCTGGATGATCGGTAAAGAACGGTGTGAACCAGTTAGAAATCTCGTTAAAGAACGGATATCGCTTCATCTGCGAAAAACCTCCAAAGTACACATCGCTACCCTGTTTCTGCATGTCGATCATTCGGTGGAAGGTGTTCTCAAGTTTTTCAAACTCCTGCTCTTCGGCATCAGGATGCAGAATATCATTCAGGATATTCTCCTCGTCCTGTTCCTGCTCGTCTCTATGCTGCATCTTCTGCTGATTCTTAAGCAGCTCGGGCATAATTTCCTTCTCGATGGTGTTACGATCCTCATCGGCACTCAGACAATAGAAGAACTGCTCCTGCAGCTCAATCAGTTCCTTCATGCAGTTGGGGTTCTGTACGGTTTGCTCAACCAGTGTTCGCATCTCAGGGAAGAGGAATTCCTCTAACTCGTTATCGAGCGAGAACACCCAACCAAACAAGGCTCGCTGGCGCACATATTCATCGGTCGACTGCTGGTACACATGAATAAGCGTACGGAACTTAACCATATCGTAGCAGTTCATGGATGCTAACGTGATAGCACTTACAATGAGCTGCTGGTCGGCAGAATCAACGGTCGGCGACAACAGCAGTTGTTCGATAGACTCACCCTGTCCGTCGGTCCATAAGTCGGCAGTCAGAATGTGGGCAAAAAGCTCGGTCATCAGCTGTGTATGCTGCTGGTGCAGCGCTTTGCGGCGCTCCTTAACGGTGTGCTGAGGTTCCAGTTCCAGCAAGGCGATATCAGACACGAACTTCTCTAACTGTTCGCGAACCACCTGTACCGACCAGTCGCGCGGACTCAGATGCGCCTTCATAAAGAGCGATGCCATCAGGGGCGATTGCAGCACACGGGCATTAGTCATCACATTGGCATAAAGCACATACATACGGTGCAGCAGCTTATGGTAAAGCTGTGGAAGTTCCGGGTCTTTGTATCCTTTGCGCCAATAGTCGATCATCATCTGATAATCGGTTTTGATGGCAAACAATCGGTCGGAATTTATCTGGTGCGGATGGGCAGCCAGATAATTCTCCATATCCTTGATAGCGCACATCAGGTCCTTTCCCTCGAGTGCACCCAATACGTTATTTAAAGTATCGTCTCTAAACATGTGTTACTTCTTCTTTTTTTCAAGCCAGTTCTTAGCGCGGTCAATGTCTTTCTGTCGTGCAGCCTGATAGGTAAACTTCAGCGAATCGGGCAAGGCATTGATGGCCTGAGGTGTTAAGCCGTAGTACTTTTTCAGTATCTCCTTGTAGTGGGTAACACCAAAGTGGTTAATCGAGTCGCAAGCCTGCTTGTAACCCTTCATAAACACCTCCATCTGATGCTGGCGGGTCTTATCGTCCATATTCTTGGTGCGGAATACAAGGACACCCATCTGCATATCCTCCTTACGGGTGTCGAGCAGCACGTGGTGCTTCTTCAGCAAGGCCTGACTGGCCTGTGGCTCTGTAAGCAGCATGGCATCCATCTCGTTGTTCTCGAGCATTTTCAGACGGATGTTCACATCGTTAATCTGTATGCGGAACACGCGCTCTGGAGCCAGCTTGGCACTATCCACAGCTATGTCGCCCAGCATGTCGGTAACCGAGTAACGGGTCATGGCCAGCATCTTATCGTCGAGATGCTTAAAGTTGGTGATACGCAACTGGCGCTGACTCAGCATCAGCCAATAGGCATTGGTAGCAGCGGCATATCGCAGGGGTGTGCCCTCCTTTATCATCTTCTCGGCACGCACCAAGTCGGTAATGGCACCTTCGGCACGACCACGAATCAGGGCTGTATCAATATCCATCTGGGCGGTATATCGTTTCAGGCGGATGTCAACGGCTGTATCAAACATCTGGCGCTCCTTGGCCACAAACACAGGCAGACAATCCAATGTGGGCATGACGGCAATCTTGAGTGCAGCCGAATCCTCACGCCACAACTTCAAACGCTGCTCACGCGAGAGGCGTTTGGTTTCTTCGTACGACTGCCCGCAAGCAGCGAGCATTACGAGAGCTATGAATGCTAAAACTAATTTCTTCATAATCGAGTGCAAAGGTACAATTTTTTTTTTAATTTTCAATTTTCAATTATCAATTTTAAATTATTATTATTACCTTTGCACACAATATGGCAAAAGATAAGATAGCATACGTTTGTTCCAACTGCGGACAGGAATCGCCTAAGTGGATTGGCAAGTGCCCTGCCTGCGGACAATGGAACACGTTTAAGGAGATAAAAGTAGCTCCCAGTTCAACCCCTAAAACGGCTGCAGCAAGGGGCGGTTTAAGCGCGGGCACATCAGCCCAGTCGTCGGCTTTGCATGCAGGTAAGGTGCTGCGATTGCGCGACATCAGTTCAAAGGACGACCCACGTATCGACATGCACGATGCCGAACTGAACCGTGTACTGGGTGGCGGATTGGTGCCTGGCAGTATCGTGCTGCTGGGTGGCGAGCCTGGTATCGGCAAATCAACCCTTTCGCTACAAACGATGCTGAACATGCCCGAGAAGAAGATTCTATACGTGAGCGGTGAGGAAAGCGCCCATCAGCTAAAGATGCGTGCAGAACGACTGGGTGGCGAAAACGAGAACTTCCTGCTACTTACCGAGAACTCGCTCGAAACTATCTTCGACCATATTAAAGAGGTACAGCCCGAACTGATTGTCATCGACTCGATACAAACCATTTCTACCGAGGATGTTGAGTCGAGTGCAGGCTCTATCGCACAGGTGCGCGAGTGCGCTTCAGCCCTACTCCGTTTTGCAAAAACCAGCGGTGTGCCCGTAATCCTGATTGGTCACATCACCAAAGAGGGCACCTTGGCAGGTCCTAAAATCCTCGAGCATATTGTGGATACAGTTATCCAGTTCGAAGGCGACCAGCACTATATGTACCGCATTCTGCGCAGCATCAAGAACCGCTTTGGTTCTACAGCTGAACTGGGCATCTACGAGATGCTGCAGAACGGATTGCGACAGGTATCCAACCCATCCGAACTGCTGCTCACACAGGATCGCGACGGCCTTTCGGGCATCGCCATCACATCGGCCATCGAGGGTATTCGTCCGTTCTTAGTCGAGACGCAGGCCCTTGTTTCAACAGCCGCCTACGGCACCCCTCAGCGTTCGGCCACAGGCTTTGATCAGCGCCGACTGAACATGCTACTGGCTGTGCTTGAAAAGCGCGTGGGCTTTAAGCTGGCACAGAAGGATGTGTTTGTGAATATTGCAGGCGGACTTCGTGTTACCGACTTGGCGATGGACCTGAGTGTGATTGCGGCTGTGCTCTCATCTAATGTTGATACACCTATCGAGTCAGGTTGGTGCATGGCAGGCGAGGTTGGACTGAGTGGCGAGGTGCGCCCTGTCAACCGTATCGAGCAGCGAATTGCCGAGGCCGAGAAGCTCGGATTTACCGATATGATTATCCCCAAATACAACCTTCAGGGCTTCGATAAGAATAAATATTCAATCCGTTTGCACCCTGTAAGAAAGGTGGAAGAAGCCCTACGTGCAATCTTCGGATAACAATTTGCTATACTTTTGAACATTTTGCTTACATAATTGATAGTTGAGCGCAAAAAAGAATTAAATAATCAATGTTCAATGTTCAATGTTCAATGTTTTTTAGTAACTTTGCAGTCGCATTTTAAAATGAAGTTTTTCACATTATTAAATATTTAAATTATGACTATCAACGAATTCAACTTTGCCGGTAAGAAGGCAATCGTACGTGTAGACTTCAACGTACCCCTCGATGAGAATGGTAAGATCACAGACGACACCCGTATCCGTGGTGCCCTGCCTACCCTGAAGAAGATTCTGGCTGATGGTGGTGCTACTATCATTATGAGCCACATGGGTAAGCCCAAAGGTAAGGTAGATGCTAAGAAGTCACTCGGTCAGATCCGCGAGGCTGTTGAGAAGGCTCTGGGTGTTCCCGTTGCTTTCGCTCCCGACTGCGCTAAGGCTGCTGATGCTGCTAAGGCTCTGAAGATGGGTGAGGCTCTGCTGCTCGAGAACCTTCGTTTCTATCCTGAGGAAGAGGGTAAGCCAGTAGGTATCGACAAGGCTGATCCTGCATACGACGAGGCTAAGAAGGCTATGAAGGCCAGCCAGAAGGAGTTTGCTAAGACTCTCGCTTCTTACGCTGACTGCTACGTAATGGATGCCTTCGGTACAGCTCACCGCAAGCACGCTTCTACTGCTGTTATCGCCGATTACTTCGACGCTGACAACAAGATGCTGGGTCTGCTGATGGAGAAGGAGGTTCAGGCTGTTGACGCCGTTCTCTCTAACATCAAGCGTCCTTTCGTTGCCATCATGGGTGGTTCTAAGGTATCTTCTAAGATCGGTATCATCGAGAACCTGCTCGGTAAGGTTGATAAGCTCATCCTCTGCGGTGGTATGACATACACCTTCGCTAAGGCTCACAACGGTGAGATTGGTGATTCAATCGTTGAGCTCGACAAGCTGGATGTAGCCCTGGGTGTTGAGGAGCTGGCTAAGAAGAACGGTGTAGAACTCGTTCTGGGTTCTGACTGCACCGCTACTAACGGTCTCGACTTCGGCACTATGAGTGTTAAGGAGGGTGCACAGATCATCAACTGCCCTGCTAACAACGTACCTGCTGGTTTCGAGGGTGTTGACGCTGGTCCTGAGAGCCAGAAGGCATTTGCCGAGGCTATCAAGGGTGCTAAGACCATCCTGTGGAACGGTCCTGCAGGTGTATTCGAGTGCGACGCTTTCACCGCTGGTTCACGTGCTATCGGCGACGCTATCGCTGAGGCTACCAAGAACGGTGCATTCTCACTGATTGGTGGTGGCGACTCTGTAGCTTGTGTAAACAAGTTCGGACTTGCTGATCAGGTATCTTACATCTCAACTGGTGGTGGTGCTCTGCTCGAGGCCATCGAGGGTAAGGTTCTCCCTGGCGTAGCTGCTATCAAGGGTGAGTAAAAATCAGACACAATTCGATTTTTAAATAACCAATCAATGGCCGTTCTGCTTCACAGCAGGCGGCCATTATGCTTTTAACATGCCTTGGTCGGCACAAGTCAAGAAAATCACCAACACCGAAATGATATGGTATGGACCCCTCACTGGCAAAACTATCAAACTAAAAAGACAATGAATAAAAGATTTTTAATTATTACTATCCTTGCGGCAGGACTGACCAACACCAGCTGGGCCGACAAACAAGAGAAACTTGCATCGCCTAACGGCAAAATCGTAGCCAACATCAATATTGGCAAAGAGTTAACTTACAGCGCCTCGTTCAACGGCGAACAGATTCTGAAAGATTGCCCACTTAGCTTGCAAGTTGGACAGGAATTATTGGGTGTAAACCCAAAGTTAAGCAACACAAAACGTACTAAGATTGATGAGCAGATACGACCTGTAGTGCCTTTAAAACAGGCCGTAGTGCCCAACAAGGCAAATGCCTTAACGCTCAACTTCAAGGGCTACAGCGTAGAGTTCAGAGCCTACGACAACGGTGTGGCCTATCGCTTTATTATAAATAAGAAAGGTGTTGTAGATATCGTAAACGAAGGTATCAACTACCATCTGCCCACAGTCTTCGAGGCTCACATCTCGAAGACTCGCAACTTCAACACCTCGTACGAACAGCCTTACACGCACATCAGCACAGCTCAGTATAAGGCCGACGACGAGATAACCTATCTGCCTGTACTGCTCGAAAGTCCCAAAGGCACCAAGGTACTTATCTCCGAGAGCGATGTGCGCGACTATCCCCACACTTTCCTTAAGAGCACGGGCGCCAATGGTTTTACAGCCGTTCATCCCAAATCGCCCGAGACATGGGAGCCACGTGGCGACCGAGGTTGGACCATCACCAAAGAGCACAACTGCATTGCCCGTACTAACGGACAGCGCACCCTACCCTGGCGTTTTGCCGTTATCGGCAGCGATGCCACGATAGCTGCCAACCAGATGGAACTGGTACTTGGCGGCAAGTGCGAACTGCAGGATGTATCGTGGATTAAGCCCGGACAGGTTAACTGGGACTGGTGGAACCACTGGACCATCTGGGACGTGGATTTTGAGTCGGGCATCAACAACGCCACCTACAAATACATCATCGACACCGCCCAGAAGTTTGGCGTAGAATACGTACTGCTCGACGAAGGCTGGAACAAGCGTGTTGAAGATCCATTTACCTACAGCAATGATATCGACGTGAAAGAATTAGTGGAGTATGGCGCCCCAAAGCAGGTCGGCATCATTCTCTGGCTATCATGGCTCACCGTTGAGCAGCATCCCGACCTTATTAAGCATTACGCCGATATGGGTGTGAAGGGACTGAAGATCGACTTTATGGACCACAGCGACCAGTGGATGGTGAACTTCTACGAGCGCACCGCCCGCGAGTGTGCCAAGCACAAGTTGCTGGTGGATTTCCACGGTTCGTTCAAGCCATCCGGCCTGGAACAGCGCCTGCCCAACCTGATTTCGTACGAAGGTGTGCGTGGCTTGGAACAAGGCGGAGGTTGCCGACCTGAGAACAGTATCTGGCTGCCATTTATGCGTAATGCCGTTGGTGCGATGGACTTTACGCCAGGCTCAATGCAGAATGCTCAGCCCGAGGATAATCACGGCACAGGCTCGTTACCGATGGGAGGAGGAACACGTGCCTATCAGATGGCACTCTACGTGTGCTTTGAGAGCGGACTGCAGATGCTGGCCGACAGTCCCACTCGCTATCTGCGCGAACAGGAGTGTACCCGTTTCATAACCTCGGTACCCACCACATGGGACGAAACCCGCGTATTGGCTGCCAAGGCAGGCGATTACTACGTAGTAGCCAAGCGCAAAGGTCAGAAATGGTTTGTAGGCGCCATCACAGGCAGCAAGCCACAAGATATCACCATCAGTCTCGACTTTCTGAACCAGCCAGCCACACTCACCAGCTTCAGCGACGGCCGCAATGCCCATCGCATCGCCGTAGATTACAAAAAGCAGGTGCAGCAAGTAACCCCATCCACCCAACTCACGCTCCATCTGGTACGCAACGGTGGCTGGTGCGGCTCGTTCGAATAGTGCAAACAATCAGGTTTGAGTTTCGCAGTTTATGATAAAAGATCTCATAAAATACGCTTTATTAGCAGTTGCACTATTAGTAGTAACAATGCTGGTCACTTATGCTTTTGCTCACGTTTTTCATTTAGACAAAACCAATCGCTATGCAGTTGATGACTGGTTGTATCTACTGCTACTGATACCAGTATTCCACAAACTGCGATACATCGATTTGCAGGATGCGATATCTGTTAACAGGTTTTCCTGGGGCGTATTTTTGGTAGCATTTATCTGTCTGTCGACGATGAGTTACGCCATTGATATGGGTGCGAGCTTATTACATATATCAAAAGATAGTCAGTCGCAAATGGAGATGGAGGTTGTCCGTCATCCATTTGCGCTGTTCACAGTATCTGTTATTGCCCCCATCAGCGAAGAGATTTTTTTTCGCGGAGCCCTTCTCCGTCGCATGTTACAATCGCAAAAATGGTCATCATGGATGGCTATCACTTGCTCTGCATTGGTGTTTTCGGCATTACATTACTATTCCGTCATGATTATCAATGCCCTGTTTGTTGGTCTTCTTTTCGGATGGTTATACTATAAAACCCGAAGCCTGTTGCTCACCATATCGCTGCATCTGGTAAACAACTCATTATATTCCATCACCCTGCTTACACCACTAAAAGATGTACAGTATGCACAAATGAATACTTGGGTAATTGTTCTGTCCATTGTAATCCTTATTGCACTTTCTGTTGTTAGTTTTAAATGGCTGCACGCAAAATTTCTTTATTCCCCCACCCCGTAGAACAACTGGGAAACTGGGATTTGGGAAATACAAAACAAGGTGCCGAGCGATTGTAACTCGACACCTAAAATTTACATATCTAAAATTATCTCCGCCAAATTTGCTTTTTTCGGATATTCTTTTTATCTTTGTGCCCAAGAAAAAAAACAATCTAATATTAACCCGATGAAAAAGAATATCCTAATAGCCGGTAGCCTATTGCTGACAGGCTGTGCCGACATAACAAACAATGTGGCAGAGAGTTTTAATAACAACCTGATTGCAGAAAACCGCTATCAGATGATTCTGGATGGCCTGCAGGTAACACTCATCATCACCCTTTGCGCCACGATTCTCGGCACACTATTAGGCGGACTGGTGTGTTGGATGCGCATGAACCGCCACAAATGGCTGCGACACATAGCCAACGCGTATATCGACCTGATGCGAGGCACCCCCGTACTGGTGCTGCTCATGCTGATGTACTATGTACTAATGGCGCCAATAGATGCCACTGGCATCGTGGTAGCCATCGTGACCTTTGCCCTGAACACCGCAGCCTACATCAGCGAGATGCTGCGCACCTCCATCCAAGGCATTGACCGAGGACAGACGGAGGCTGGACTGGCATTGGGCTACACACAACGACAAACATTCATCAGAATCATACTGCCACAGGTAGTCAAGGCTGTCATGCCCGTCTATCAGGGCGAGGTAATAAGTCTGCTGAAAGGCACAAGCATCGTGGGCTACATCGCCGTGAACGATATGACACGAGCATCCGACCTGATACGCTCACGCACCTTCGACGCCTTCTTCCCGCTCATCGTCACAGCCATCATCTACTTCCTGATAGCCTGGTTCATCGGCCAACTGCTCACTGCGCTACTGCAACAACAGCGGACCAAAGCCACAGCTGCAGCCGTCATGCTGACCCTGTCGGGGCTTGTGGCCTACGTGCCTTCGATACTAACAGATGCGCAGGCAACGACAGCAGACACAACCGACGCACCACCAGCCATCAAGGCACTATCGGGCAAGCGCGTAGGTGTCATCATCGGCAGTATCCAAGATATTGCAGTAAGCACGATGGCGCCCGATGCCGACATACTGCGCATGACCACCACCACAGACATGATGGCTGCCCTGGAGAACGGCAAGGTGGATGTGGCAGGCAGCGAGAGCCTCACACTGATATTCAACAAGGAACTGGCTGACAAGGTTGACTCCGTAGGAGCCGGACTTACACCGATTCCTATTGGCGCATGCTTCAACCAGAAAAATACTGAGCTGCAGCAAGACTTCAACAGTTTCCTGGCAGAAATCCGCCGCGACGGTACCTATCAGAAAATATTCGACCGCTGGCAGAAATCCGACAATCCGTCGGCTATGGACATTCCACAGCAGCGCGGCACTGGGCGCACCGTGCGCATAGCCACCTATCCTGCCATGCCTCCCTTCAACTTTATCAACTCCGGCAAACCATCGGGCCTGGAAATCGACCTGCTGACAGAGTGGGCCAACCGCCGCAACTGGCAACTGGAATTCCTGGTAATGGACTTTGCCGCTCAGATACCCGCTGTACAGACAGGCAAGGCCGACATGGCCATGGGTGCCATCAGCATCACCGAAGAGCGACAAAAACAGGTACTCTTCTCCAATGGCTACATCGAGTCGCACATCGTGCTGATCACACGCAAGAATGAAGCATCAATTATCACGAATCCGTCATACTCTTCCAGCACAGAGCACCCCACGAGCCCCTGGCCGTGGATGGTAGCAATACTTGTCATTGCCGGCAGCGGGGGTTGGTTCATCGTTCGCCGCAAGCGCTACAGCCAGCGGCAGCCTACTACCAACGCACTGGAGCAGCCGAAGGATGAGAAGGAGGCCGTCATCAGCATCGCCCACATGAAGAAGAGCTATGGCACGTTTGATGTGCTGCGCGACATCAACCTTGATGTGCATCGGGGCGAAGTGATCTCTGTCATAGGGCCATCCGGCACAGGTAAAAGCACCTTCCTGCGCTGCCTTAACCTCCTTGAGCAGCCTACTGGCGGGAGCATTCTCATAGGTGGAAAAGACATACTGGAACGCAATGCCGACGTGCCGCTATTACGGCGACGCATGGGTATGGTGTTCCAGTCGTTCAACTTGTTCAATGGCATGTCGGTGCTCGACAATATCTGTCTGGCGCCCATGCAACTGTTAGGAAAAACACGGGAGGAAGCCGAGAAACGCGCTCAGCAACTGCTTGAGATGGTAGGACTGGCCGAGCGTGCCACAGCCATGCCCGAGCAACTTTCCGGCGGACAGAAACAGCGTGTGGCCATAGCCCGCGCACTGGCCATGGAGCCGGAGATATTGCTCTTTGATGAGCCAACCTCAGCCCTCGACCCCACCATGGTGAGCGAGGTGCTGGGCGTAATGACCAAACTGGCACGTGAGGGGATGACGATGATTGTGGTGACACACGAGATGCGATTTGCCCGGCAGGTGAGTAGCCGTGTACTATTCTTTGCCGATGGCGTCATCTATGAGGATGGCACCCCCGACCAACTCTTCGACCATCCGCAGCGCGAACGCACCCGACAGTTCATCCAGCAGATACACGAAATGCACTTCCTCATCGAGACCAAGCAATTCGACTGGTATGCTATGACGGCCCAGATGGAGCAGTTCTGCCTGCATTATAATCTGCAGCGCCAGCAAATCTTTGCGGTGCTACACGTCATCGACGAGACACTGGCCATCCTCGGCACTCACCCCAATACACGCCTGACGCTGGCTTATTCTGAACAGGAAGACACGTTACAGTTCATCGTCAATAGTCCTCATGCCGTCGATAGCAGCGTATTCAGCCAAGAAAGTGATGACATAGCTGTGACCATCCTGCGCAACTTCAGCCGCAACATCCATGTAGATGGCAGCACCCTCCGCATCACCATCAAATAAGCACTTTTTGGCGGAAATACGCAATGATATGATCCAGTCCCTCGTCGAGCGACACCTTGGGCTCCCATCCTAATTCACGCTTGGCAAGTGTGATGTCGGGACGGCGCATCTTAGGATCGTCGCTTGGCAGCGGACGGAACACGATCTAACTCTTGCCGCCTATCTTCTGGATGACCTTGACACTCACCAGTTTCAGCGACGGCCGCAATGCCCATCGCATCGCCGTAGATTACAAAAAGCAGGCGCAGCAAGTAACCCCATCCACCCAACTCAAACTCCACTTAGTTCGCAACGGTGGCTGGTGCGGCTCGATAGAATAACTGGAAGGTAGGAAGTTAACTACATAACTACATAAAATCGTTCAAAACACCTGTATATATAGGCATTACATGAGCTTTACTAACTACATAAAAACTACATTCTAACTACATAAAACTACATAGCATGAATAGTAGCGTAAAAATTCTCTAGAGAATTTTTGCGCTACTTAGGCAGAGAAAAATAGTTAGTACGGCACTAAGCCGAAAATTCTCTAGAGAATTTCTAATCGACCAATAAGGAAAAAGATAGCGAATAAGTTAAAGAGTTTGTTTTAGTAAGGCAGGTCATTTCTTTTTGTGCATCGAAAAGTTACTTTTTGCATCTCGAAAAGCTACTTTTCGCAGGAATCATGTAGATTTTATGTAGTTTTATGTAGTTTTTATGTAGGTCGAAAAGTACAAAAATCCCTTTGTGTATGAGGGGTTTAAGCGATTTTATGTAGTTATGTAGGTCAATTGACAAAAATAAATTTGCAAATTCAAGCAAAAGAGGATAGAAATACGGCGCACGAAACAGTTTTACTCAAACGTTTACATACGATTTTTGGGGGTGTGGTGATACAATGTTGGCAGAAAGTGCGTATCTTTGCATCAGCTAAACAAAAGCAGTGGCTGAGATAGCTAAACGACAAACTACAGATCGAATATATAATAGTTAAAAATTATGGGTGAAAAATTTGTTATCGGAAACCGACTGAAGGAAGAATGGATAGCGGTTCTGGATACAGACAAGAAGATACTGGAATTTACCAGCAATCTGGTTAAAGCCCAAGAGTATCAATTGGAAGAGGACGCCCAAATGAACCTCGCCGAAATCCAAAAATCAGGTTACTTCAGCGACCTGCAGATCTACATAAAGGACAACAACAGAGCGTACAGAATTGACGAACGCGGCTGATTTATGATAGAGATGCGAAAAGTAAAAATCCCAGTAAGCAACTACTGGGATTTTATTTTTTATGCACGAAACGTTTCACGTTTCATCTTGGCATCGAAAAGCCATTTGATGATTCTGGGACAACGCAAAGCCCAGCGAAGCAGTCGCCATCCGATAGGACTGAAAAAGAACTCGTACACCTTCTTCTGATGCTCCATCTTGCGAAACTCCTCCTTATTGGTTTCGCTGAACGAGCGTCCCTCAACAATAGCACGCTTGGCATTGGCCGCGGTTTTAAAGGCATCGTAAAGTCCCTCGCCCGTAAGCTTATTGGCAAATCCGCCAGCATCGCCAATCAATATCACATTATCGGCTGTATGGGGCACCGTATCAAGCTGGATATAGGCGCCGCAGATGCGATCTACGGGCACGCCAAACTTGGTAAGCGCCTGCTTGAAGCCTGCCTTATGGCGGGGCATATCGTCGTTGGTTTCGACCGAGGCATAACCATACATATCGCGCCCAACACTCGAGAACTTATAGAATACGCCGGGACGATAGTTGTTTGAGAAGTGTACAAACACATCATCGCTCTCCTTACCTTCGTCGAACTGCTCGAGGAACATGGCCCGCAACTTGGAATCGCCATGAATCTGCTGACGAATCTGACTGTTAGAACCATCGGCAGCCACCAGATAACGACACGAAATCTGCTCACCCGACTTGAGGGTAACAAGCACCTGGCCGTCGGCCTGCTGATCAAAGCGGGCAAACGAACCTTTCATCAGCTCGCCACCGTGGTCCAAGTAATACTGCAACAACGAATAGTCGAAGTCCTTACGTCGCGTCATACGGATAGGATATTCGGCCTGAAACTCGCAAACGGCATCGTTCTCGAACTGACAACGCATGCGGGTGATGGGGCGATAGTTATACTGAATGCCAGGCAGCAGCATATCCAACAGTCGCCAGGCCTTAACCGTAAGTCCGCCACCGCAAACCTTATCGCGGGGGAACGTGGCCTGATCAACTATCAAACATTCAACTCCTGCCTGCTTTAACAGACTACCACAAACGGAGCCGGCAGGACCGGCTCCGATTATCAACACATCAATATGCTTTATATTCTCCATAATTACTCTTTGTCCATCAGAATCTTCATCATCTGAATGGCCGAATACGGAATCGGGGTACCAGGACCGAAGATACACGCCACACCTGCCTTGTAGAGGAAGTCGTAATCCTGAGCAGGAATAACACCTCCGGCAGTTACCATGATATCCTCACGGCCCAGTTTCTTCAGCTCCTCGATGAGCTGAGGAATCAGCGTTTTATGACCAGCGGCAAGCGACGAGGCACCTACAATGTGCACATCGTTCTCGACAGCCATACGGGCAGCCTCCTCGGGAGTCTGGAACAGTGGGCCCATATCCACGTCGAAGCCACAGTCGGCATAACCTGTTGCCACTACCTTAGCACCACGGTCGTGACCGTCCTGACCCATCTTGGCAACGAAGATACGTGGACGTCGACCTTCCTTCTGAGCAAACTCGTCGGTAAGCTTCTTAGCCTCCTCGAATTCCTTATCGTTCTTAGATTCTGAACTATACACGCCTGAAATTGTTCTGATTACAGCTTTATAACGGCCCACGATCTCTTCGCAGGCATCTGAAATCTCACCCAGAGTACAACGCAGCTGTGCAGCCTTGACAGCCAGGTCGAGCAGGTTGTTCTCGCTCTTTCGACCTTCCTTAAAGTCGCGTACACACTCGGTGATAGCCTTGAGTGCAGCCTGGCAGGCAGCCTCGTCGCGTGTAGCGCGAACCTGCTTCAAGCTCTCTTCCTGCTGCTTGCGCACAGCGGTGTTGTCAACCTCGAGGATATCGATGGGATCCTCGTGCTCCAAACGATACTTGTTGGTACCCACGATGGTTTGCACGCCACTATCGATACGAGCCTGAGTGCGGGCTGCAGCCTCCTCGATACGCATCTTAGGCAGTCCGGTCTCGATAGCCTTAGCCATACCGCCCAGCTTCTCAATCTCCTGGATATGCTCCCAAGCCTTGTGAACCAGCTCGTTGGTCAGGGTCTCAACATAGTAGGAACCAGCCCATGGGTCGATCTGCTTGCACACCTTAGTCTCGTTCTGGATATAGATCTGGGTGTTACGAGCGATACGAGCCGAGAAATCGGTAGGCAGAGCGATAGCCTCGTCAAGCGCATTGGTGTGCAGACTCTGGGTATGACCCAGCACAGCAGCCATAGCCTCGATACAGGTACGACCCACGTTGTTGAATGGGTCCTGCTCGGTGAGCGACCAACCCGAAGTCTGTGAGTGGGTACGCAGGGCCAGCGACTTAGGATTCTTGGCACCGAAGCTCTTCACAATCTTAGCCCACAGCAGTCGGCCAGCACGCATCTTGGCAATCTCCATGAAGTGGTTCATACCGATAGCCCAGAAGAAGCTGAGGCGAGGTGCAAAAGCATCCACATCGATACCGGCATTAACACCCGTACGCAGGTAGTCCATACCATCGGCCAAGGTGTAAGCCAGCTCGATATCGGCTGTAGCACCAGCCTCCTGCATGTGATAACCCGAGATAGAGATGCTGTTGAACTTAGGCATCTTCTGCGAGGTGTACTCGAAGATATCAGCAATAATCTTCATCGAGAATGCAGGGGGATAGATATAGGTGTTACGCACCATGAACTCCTTCAGAATATCGTTCTGAATGGTTCCAGCCATTTCCTCGAGCTGAGCGCCCTGCTCCAGACCTGCTACGATGTAGAATGCCAGGATAGGCAATACGGCACCGTTCATGGTCATCGAGACAGACATCTTGTTCAAGGGGATACCGCTGAAGAGCACCTTCATGTTCTCCTCGTTACAGATTGATACACCAGCCTTACCTACATCGCCCACTACACGAGCGTTATCGGGGTCGTAACCACGGTGTGTAGGCAGGTCGAAAGCTACAGAAAGACCTTTCTGACCCGAAGCCAGGTTACGGCGATAGAAGGCATTCGACTCCTCGGCAGTAGAGAATCCGGCATACTGACGGATAGTCCAAGGCTTGAAGGGGTACATCATCGAATACGGACCACGCAGATAGGGAGGGATACCAGCTGTAAAGTCGAGGTGCTCCATCCCCTCAAGGTCTTCCTTAGTATAAACCGGACGAACCTCGATGTGCTCTGGGGTTTTCCAGTTGGCCTCAATACCATTATCTTTAATCCACTTGGCACCATCCTGAGCCTTGATGCCTGCATAGATATCAATATCTTTAAACTGTTTACGCATAATTCAAGTCTCCTATTCTTTAAATACCAAGTTTCTGATTATATTCTTTCAAAGTCTCGAGCACGTTGCACTTTACATGTACAAAGTTCTCGATGCCAGCGGCCTTCAGGTCTTCCATGCAAGCAGGCGCACCAGCCACTACAAACATGGCGCGACCATTAAGATACTTGAAGGCAGGGATAGCGTACTCGGCATACTCGTCGTCGCTCGAGCAGATAACCACGATATCGGCCTTAGCCTCTAAAGCGGCATCAACACCCTCTTCAACGGTCTTGAATCCAAGGTTATCAATCACCTTATAGCCAGCGCAAGCCAGGAAGTTGCACGAGAACTGTGCACGAGCCTGACGCATGGCCAGATTACCGATGGTAAGCATAAAGGCAGTAGGCACCTTAGTTTCCTCGGTATGTATACGCAGATTCTCGAAGTCGGCAGCCAAGCGGGTGCTTTCGATACCCTTAAAGGCTACAGTCTCCTCGCCATGATGGTGCACGCCACCACAACCGCAATGGTGCTTGTAAGCGCGCTTGTTCTCGCTCTTCTCGGTGAAGTTTGGGAACTGGTTGGTACCCAGCAGGAACTCCTTACGCTTGGCAGCATCGCCATGACGCTTAATATTGGTAGCGTTGATATCGTCCTGAACGGTTCCAGCCTTGATAGCAGCGAGGAATCCCCCCTCGTCTTCTACCTTCAGGAATATCTTCCAAGCCTCGGTAGCCAGTGCATCAGTGAGGTGCTCGATATAATAAGAACCTGCTGATGGGTCGACGATACGGTCGAAATGGCTCTCCTCCTTAATCAGCAGCTGCTGGTTGCGGGCGATACGCTCAGAGAAATCAGTTGCCTCCTCGTAAGGTGCATCGAACGGTGTTACCACCATCGAATGGACACTACCCAGAGCGGCACTCATGGCCTCGGTCTGCGAACGCAGCAGGTTTACATAGCTGTCGAACAGTGTCTGGTTATAAGTAGAGGTGGTGGCGTTGATAATCATCTTGCAAGCGCAATCACACTTAGGCTCGTACTGCTTTACAATCTGAGCCCACAACAGGCGGGCGGCACGGAACTTGGCAATCTCCATGAAATAGTTCTCGCTAACACCCATATTAAACTTGATGCTCTTAGCAGCCAGATCCACATCCACACCAGCATCGGTCAACTGTTGCAGATACTCGTTACCCCAAGCCAGAGCATAGCCCAGCTCCTGAACGATGTAGGCACCTGCATTGTTAAGTGCATCGCTATGAACGATGATGCTGCGGAAATTGGGATACTCCTTGAGCGACTCGGCCAGTTTAGGACCAAAGGCGAGCACAGGTGTTACATCCTTACCCGTCATCACAATCTTCTTCATGGGGTCCCACTCAATCGAGCCTACTATCTTTTCCTTGTCGTAACCCTTCTTGGTCCAATAAGTCTTCAGGATTTCGGCCAGTTCGAGCGAATGACGCTGACAGGTAGAGAAGTTAACCTCTACGCACTCGCAGTAAATGCCATCGAGCAATGTCTCGATAGTATCCATCGAAACCAGCTTTCCAGGAATATGGAAACCTAATGAGTCGATACCCTTGTTCAGGATGTCGAGTGCCTTGGCGTTAGCAGCCTTAGGGTCGGCAGCCTCGATATTCTGGCGCACATACCACTCGTTCGAATCCTTTTTATTGCCACGTACAAATGGAAACTCGCCAGGCAGGGCATCGGGTGTTTTCAGGTTAGCCAGATCCTCACGGCGATAGAAGGGTTGTACGTTAAAACCTTCGTTTGTTCTCCATACCAAGCGCTTCTGAAAATCAGCACCTTTCAGGTCTACCTCGATCTTGTCGAGCCATTCCTGTTTGGTAGGGGCTGTGAACTCGGTAAAGAGTTTCTCTTTGTTTGCCATAGATTTGATACGTTTAATTATTATATAAGTAATGTTTTAAGTTTATTCTTAACAGTGGACAAAGATACAACATTTTTGCTCAAAACGGCATTTTGAAGTGTGAAAGAAATAAAAAAACACTATTTATACGAAAATTGATGCACAAAAATGATAAAGATGAGCATTTTTTAACTACCTTTGCAGTCGAATTTGAGATATTTTAAAGAATAGGTATTATTTAGAATTATTTATGGAATCATTTCAGTGGTTAAGTGACCTTTTTACGACGACAGACTCGGTAGCGCACATTACGCTACTCTACGCTATTGTGATAGCGATTGGTGTTTATTTAGGAAAAATTAAGTTTTTTGGTGTTTCACTGGGCGTAACCTTTGTGCTTTTTGCAGGTATTCTGGCCGGACACATCGGCTTTACTGCTCCAACTCCCATTCTTACATTCGTACAGGACTTCGGACTGATACTCTTTGTATTCATGATCGGTCTGCAGGTAGGTCCTGGATTCTTCGAAAGCTTTGGTACACAGGGCATTAAGCTTAACGCAATGGCTGCCACAGCTATCCTGCTTAACATCCTGGTAATGTTCGGATGCTACTACATTTTCTTCGACACTAACAATACCAACAACCTGCCTATGATGGTTGGTACACTGTATGGTGCCGTAACTAACACTCCAGGACTTGGTGCTGCCAACGAGGCTCTCTCGACTGTATTCGGCGGCAACGCTCCACAGATTGCATCGGCCTATGCCTGTGCTTACCCACTTGGTGTGCTGGGTATTATCGGTGCCATTATATTAGTAAGGTACATCTGCAAGGTTAAGCTGGATAAAGAAGAGAAGGACCTTGAGGCTTTGGACGAGACCAACGCTAACAAGAAGCCTTACAAGATGCACCTTGAGGTAACAAACAAATACTTGGAGGGAAAGACTCTGCTGCAGGTTCACGACTTCCTGAACCGCGACTTCGTGGTATCACGCCTGGTACACGAGGGCGAGCTGTTTATCCCTAACCGCGATACCATCTTCCACCTGGGCGACCAGATGCTGATTGTATGTGCCGAGGCCGACCAGGAGGCTATCACTGCCTTTATCGGTCCTAAGCTCGACATCGACTTTGAGCAGCAGGATCAGCCTATGGTTTCAAAGCGTATTGTTATTACCAATCCTAAGGTTAACGGTAAAACACTGGCATCGCTGCACTTCTCGAGTGTACATGGTGTTAACGTAACCCGCGTAACCCGTCATGGTATGGACATCTTCGCATCTCCCACCCTGCCCCTGCAGGTAGGCGACCGCATCATGGTTGTTGGTCCTGAGGACGCTGTTGACAACGTGGCTGGTAAGATGGGTAACTCAATCCGCCGTTTGGACGCACCAAACATCGCCACTATCTTCGTGGGTATCTTTATCGGACTTATCTTCGGTATGTTCCCAGTAGCTATTCCTGGCATGCCTGTACCTGTTAAGTTAGGTTTGGCTGGTGGTCCACTTATCATCGCTATTCTGATTGGCCGTTATGGCTATAAGATACATCTGGTAACCTATACCACCACATCGGCTAACATGATGCTGCGTGAGATTGGTTTGGTACTCTTCCTGGCATCGGTAGGTATCAAGGCTGGAGCCGGGTTCTTTGAGACTGTGGTTCAGGGCGACGGACTGCTCTATGTGCTCACAGGTTTCCTCATCACCATCATCCCCATCCTGATTGTAGGCCCACTGGCTCGCTGGAAGTTTGGCTTCAACTACTTCACGTTGGCTGGTATGATTGCCGGTACCTATACCGATCCCCCCGCACTGGCATATGCTAACAGCATCTGCTCTAAGGAAGCTCCTGCTCTGGGCTACTCAACGGTTTATCCGCTGGCTATGTTCTTACGCATCTTCACAGCGCAGATTGTGGTATTGTTCTTCTGCGGCTAACGGAGGCAACAATAAACTTATATAATAATTTACCAACAAAATGAAGAAAACCAAAATCCTGCTCAGCGGCCTATTGTTGGCCAGCGCCACGGCGATGATGGCTCAAGGAGCCAAAAACATTCGCATTAACGAGGTGCTGACCAACAATACCGCCAGCATTCAGGATGATTACGGACAAAACCACGCATGGATAGAGTTGGAGAACACCTCGTTCACTACCTATAACGTGCGTGGTATGTATTTTACTACTGATCGTTCCGTACTCGATCCAAAGATGAGTGTGCCTGAACGCATCAAGCGCATGAGTGTTATCCCCAGTGGCGATCCTCGTACGCAGATAGGCGGGCATCAGCACCTAATCTTCTACTGCAACTCTAACCCTGCACAGAGTAAGTTGCACCTCTCGCTCAACGTTCCCTTGTCGGAGCCCCTTTGGTTGGGATTCTACAACGGAAATGCCACCGAACTTATCGACTCAGTAACCATCCCCGCTTTGGCTGCCGATCAGAGCTATGCTCGACAGAACGCCAAATCGTGGGCTGTAAAATCGGCTGAGAACGTAACACCTGGCATTGAGAACTTTATCAAGACCGATGAGACCAAGGACGCTTATCTGAAGCGCGAAGACCCACACGGATTCGGCATTACACTGCTGGCCATGGGTATCGTGTTCTTCTGTCTGGCAGTACTCTTCGTATTCTTCTGGGTATTCGGAATCATTATGCGTAATATCGAGATGGCCAAGAAGGTGGCAAACACCCAGCCCATCAAACCTATTACCAAAACTGTTGAGGTTACCCACGACCTGGCACATGCCACAGGTAATATTCTGCAGGACGGTTTAAAGACCAAGGGTATAGACAAGGAGGTTTACATAGCCGTTATATCTATGGCCCTGAAGCAGTATCAGGATGATGTTCACGATGTTGAGAGTGGTATCATTACCATCAAGGCACGTGAAACAGGATGGAGCGACGAAGGCAGTCAGATGACGCACTTCTCGAAGCCTGTCATCCCAACATCACATCATGCACCCAAAATTCCAACAACCCCAGAAATCCTTTGAACAATATGAATAAGTATCAGTATAAAGTACAAGGCGTTGATTACGACGTAGAGATAGAAGAAGTGGAGGGCAACGTAGCCAAAGTAGTAGTAAATGGCGTACGTTTCGACGTTGAGCTGAAGCAGCCCATCAACCCCACAAGTACACTCAAGAAGGTTCGCGTAGAAGCACCTAAGACAGTGGCTCGTCCTTCGGTAGCCCCTGCAGCTGCACCCGCAGCCGAAAAGCCTGTAGCCGCTGGCTCAGGTCAGGCCATTAAGGCACCACTGCCAGGCACCATCATCGATCTGAAGGTGAACGTAGGCGACACCGTTAAGCAGGGCGACGTAGTGCTGGTGCTCGAAGCTATGAAGATGCAGAACAACATCGAGAGCGAGTACTCAGGCACCGTAACCTCGATCACCGTAAAAGCCGGTGAGAGCGTGATGGAAGGTTCTGTGCTCCTGACCATTGGATAATTGGACAATTGGACTATTTCACTATTGGACAATCATAAAATTGTAAAATCGTCAAATTGTAAAATGAAACTATGGATTTAGGACAGTTTATCATACAGAACTTTCATGAGTTTCTTACCTACACGGCCTTTGCCAATGCTACGGTAGGAAACCTGATCATGATTGCTGTGGGAGCCTTCTTTATCTGGCTTGCCATCAAGAAAGACTTTGAGCCATTGCTGCTCGTCCCCATCGGACTGGGCATCATTCTTGGCAATATCCCCTTCCGCGCTGATGCAGGACTTGAGATAGGACTTTACGAGGATAACTCTGTGCTTAACATCTTCTATCAAGGTGTGCGTCAGGGCTGGTATCCACCACTTATCTTCCTGGGCATTGGTGCCATGACCGACTTTACAGCCCTGTTGGCTAACCCCAAGTTAATGCTGATTGGCGCTGCAGCACAGTTTGGTATTTTTGGTGCCTATATGGTGGCCTTGGCTATGGGATTCGAACCCTCGCAGGCTGCTGGTATCGCCATCATCGGTGGTGCCGACGGTCCTACCGCCATCTTCCTCAGTTCAAAGCTGTCGCCCAACCTGATGGGAGCCATCGCTGTTTGTGCCTACTCGTACATGGCGTTGGTACCCGTTATCCAGCCATTCATCATGCGTCTGCTTACCACCGATAAGGAGCGCGTTATCAAGATGAAGCCTGGTCGCGAGGTATCGCAAACAGAGCGTATTCTGTTCCCCATCATCGGTTTGCTGCTCACCACCTTCATCGTACCATCGGGCCTGCCCTTGCTGGGTATGCTGTTCTTTGGTAACCTGCTGAAGGAGAGTGGCAAGACCACCCGTTTGGCAAAGACTGCTGGTGCCGCACTCAACGACATCGTTGTAATGCTGTTAGGTTTGACTGTTGGCTGCTCAACACAGGCCAGCGAGTTCCTCACCTTCAACACCATCAAGATTTTTGCCCTTGGTGCTATGGCCTTTATGATTGCCACCGCATCGGGTGTTTGCTTTGTTAAGCTGATGAACCTGTTCCTGCCCGAAGGCAAGAAACTGAACCCGCTGATTGGTAACGCCGGCGTAAGCGCCGTTCCAATGGCAGCACGTATATCTAACAACCTCGGTCTGGAGTACGACCGTCACAACTTCCTGCTCATGCACGCCATGGGTCCTAACGTAGCTGGTGTGATTGGTTCGGCTGTAGCCGCTGGTGCATTATTAGGATTCTTATCATGAACAATAGACCCAAGATAGCTATCATCGACCCCAATACCCTCTCGGCATTGGGGTTGAAGGCTATTCTCCAGAACGTCATGCCTATCATGACGGTTGACATATTCGGATCGTTATCAGAACTTCAAGCCAACGAGCCCGAGAGTTATTTCCACTACTTTACTGCCATGTCGGTAGTGGTGGAGAACATGGCATTCTTTACAGAGAACAAGCGCAAAACTATCGTGCTCACGTTGTCGCTCGACACCATGTCGCAACTGTCAGATTTTAAATGTCTGTGTGTAAACGTGCCCGAACCCGAGTTGGTACGCTCGTTACTGATGCTGGAGCAGCACGCTCATGGCAAAGGCGAGCATCTGCCACCCATGCCAGCTATCTTGAGTCAGAAAATCCTGTCGGATCGCGAAATCGAAGTGATGTCGCTGATTGTACAGGGATATATCAACAAGGAGATTGCCGACAAGCTGAACATCGGCTTGGCAACGGTGATTACCCATCGCAAGAACATCATGGACAAACTGGGCATGAAGAGTGTTTCGGCACTTACCATCTATGCTGTGATGCATGGCTATGTTGACATCAACAAAATTTAGCGCAAAGGTTTTCGTGTTTTTTTTTGGAATTTAGTAACCTCAAATTTGGAAGTATCACAAAATTCGCCTATCTTTGCACTCGCAAATAATAACAATTAAAACAATATTTAGAAATGAAACCACTAAACAAACAGTTTGCTCCTAAGAGCGTTATGCCTGAAAAGGTTATTCAGTTTGGCGAAGGAAACTTCCTCCGTGCATTTGTTGATTGGATTATCTGGAACATGGACCAGAAGACCGACTTCAACGGTTCGGTTGTTGTGGTTCAGCCTATCGAGAAAGGTATGGTTGACTGGCTGAATGCTCAGGACTGTCTGTACCATGTAAATCTGCAGGGTCGCGAGAACGGCAAGCCCGTTAACACCCTGGAGCGTATTGATGTGATTAGTCGTGCTTTGAACCCATATACCCAGAATGCCGCTTTCATGGCTCTGGCCGATCAGCCTGAGATTCGTTTCGTTATCTCGAACACAACCGAGGCTGGTATTGCTTTCGATCCCTCATGCAAACTCGAGGATGCACCTGCAAGCAGCTACCCAGGCAAGCTGGTTCAGCTGTTGTACCGTCGTTATCAGACTTTCAACGGCGACAAGACCAAGGGACTGATTATCTTCCCTTGCGAGCTGATTTTCCTGAACGGCCACGTGCTCAAGGATTGCATCTATAAGTATATCGAACTTTGGAACCTTGGCGACGACTTCAAGAAATGGTTCGAGGAGGCTTGTGGCGTATATGCTACCCTCGTTGACCGTATCGTACCAGGATTCCCACGCAAGGAGATTGCCGAGATTCAGGAGAAGATTTCGTATCGCGACAACCTGGTAGTACAGGCCGAGAACTTCCACCTGTGGGTAATCGAGGCACCAAAAGAGGTTGCCGAGGAGTTCCCCGCTGACAAGGCTGGCTTGCACGTACTCTTTGTACCATCAGAGGAACCATACCACAAGCGTAAGGTTACCCTGCTGAATGGTCCTCACACCGTATTGAGCCCTGTAGCATTCCTGAGTGGTGTTAACATCGTACGCGATGCCTGCAACCACGAGGTAATCGGCAAATATATCCACAAAGTTCAGTTTGAAGAGCTGATGCAGACACTCGACCTGCCTATGGACGAGCTCGAGAAGTTTGCTGGCGACGTACTGGAGCGTTTCGACAACCCATATGTTGACCACCAGGTAACCAGCATCATGCTGAACTCATTCCCCAAGTTCCAGGCTCGCGACCTGCCAGGCGTAAAGACATTCCTGGAGCGCAAGGGCGAGCTGCCTAAGGGATTGGTATTCGGTCTGGCTGCTATCATCACCTACTACAAGGGTGGTAAGCGCGAGGATGGCGTTGAGATTGTTCCAAACGACGACCAGAAGATTATGGACCTGCTGAAGGAGCTCTGGGCAACAGGCGACACACAGAAGGTTACCGATGGTGTGCTGGGCGCCGAGTTCATCTGGCAGGAGGACCTGAACAAGGTTCCTGGTCTGAACGCTATGGTGAAGCAGGATCTCGACCTCATTAAGAGCGTAGGCATGCTCGAGGCCGTGAAGAGTATTCTTTAATAATGAATGAGTGATTCAATAGAGATAAAAGGGGCGCGCGTTAATAACCTTAAGAATATTGACGTTAAAATTCCCCGAAACCAATTTGTTGTGATTGCCGGAGTCAGTGGCTCCGGCAAATCATCTTTGGCCTTCGACACATTGTATGCCGAAGGCCAACGCCGTTATGTAGAGAGTTTGTCGAGCTATGCCCGACAGTTCCTTGGAAGAATGAACAAACCAGAGTGTGATTTCATTCGCGGCATACCACCTGCCATCGCTATCGAGCAGAAGGTAATATCAAGGAATCCACGAAGCACCGTGGGCACCAGCACAGAAATTTACGAGTATCTACGACTGTTGTTTGCCCGCATAGGTCACACCTATTCGCCCATCAGTGGTTGCGAGGTGAAGAAACACTCTACCGAGGATGTGGTACAGAAGATGCTGGAGTTCTCGAAAGGCACCCGATTCGTGGTGATGGCCCCCATCCATCTGCGCGAGGGGCGCTCTATGGAGCAACAGCTTAAAACCTACCAGTTGGAAGGTTATGCCCGCATCTATGTAAACAATGATTTCCAACGAATAGATGATTATCTGGCAGCAGGAAAGTTCGACGACGAGAATATCTACCTGGTCATCGACCGTATGAGCGTAGATGATACCAAGGATGTGATTGCCCGTTTGGTCGACTCTGCCGAGACGGCTTTCTACGAAGGTCATGGCGAGTTGCGCTTGCTATTCCCACCCACCATCTTCTACGATTTCTCGATGAAGTTCGAGGCTGATGGTATGACCTTTGAAGAGCCTACCGACCAGATGTTCTCGTTCAATTCGCCAGCAGGTGCCTGTCCTGAGTGTCAGGGCTTTGGACGTATTGTTGGTATCGACGAGAAGCTAGTCATCCCCAACACCACTCTGTCTGTTTACGATGGCTGTGTGGTTTGCTGGCATGGCGAGAAAATGAAAGAGTGGCTCGACTGGTTCTGTCGCCACGCGGCCAAGGATGATTTCCCCATCTTTGAGCCCTATATGAACCTGACTCAGAAACAGAAGGACTGGCTATGGCACGGACTGCCCTCGGATAAAGGAAAGAAGGAGCGTCCATGTATCGATGCCTTCTTCGAGATGGTCCAGGAGAATCAGTACAAAATACAATACCGTGTGATGCTGGCACGCTATCGTGGCAAGACCACTTGTCCCAAGTGTCATGGCACACGCTTAAAGCCCGAAGCCGACTACGTGAAGATTGGCGGACGCAGCATTACCGACCTGGTACAAATGCCTGTGGTAAAGGTAAAGGAGTGGTTTGATCGCTTGGAGCTCGACCAGCACGATGCCGAGATTGGTAAGCGTCTGCTAACAGAAATCAAGAGTCGTCTGCAGTTCCTGCTCGATGTGGGTTTGGGTTATCTTACCCTCAACCGACTGTCGAACTCGCTCTCGGGTGGTGAGAGTCAACGTATCAACCTGTGTACATCGCTGGGTAGTTCGCTGGTTGGCTCGTTGTATATCCTCGATGAGCCTAGTATCGGCTTGCACTCAAGAGATACCGACCGCTTGATTCACGTGCTGAAGGAGCTGCAATCGTTAGGCAATACGGTGGTTGTAGTAGAGCACGACGAAGATATCATGCGTGCTGCCGACCACCTGATAGATATTGGTCCTGATGCAGGACGCCTGGGTGGTGAGGTAGTGTTTGATGGCGATGCCAAGGAGGTAAACGAAGCTTCGCTCACCAAGTGGCCTAAGAGCTACACGGTAAAATACCTGTTGCATCAGGAAGAGATTCCCGTGCCCGCATCGCGTCGCCCTTGGAACAGATTCATCACCATCAAAGGTGCTCGTATGAACAACCTGAAGGGTATCGATGTAAAGATACCTCTCAACGTGATGACGGTGGTAACAGGTGTTTCAGGTTCTGGTAAGTCGAGCCTCATCAAAGGCATACTGTATCCAGCCATGCGACGCCGCATTGGCGAAGCTTGCGATGCGCCAGGCGAATATCTGGGACTGGATGGCGACGTAGAGGCTATCAAGCATATTGAGTTTGTAGATCAGAACCCCATAGGTAAGAGCACACGCTCAAACCCTGCCACATATGTGAAAGCTTACGATGCCATTCGCGATCTGTATGCCCAGCAGCCACTGGCCAAGCAAATGGGCTTTACGCCACAATACTTCTCGTTCAACACCGATGGTGGACGTTGCGAGGAGTGTAAGGGTGCAGGAACCATCACGGTTGAGATGCAGTTCATGGCCGACCTGGTGCTGGAGTGCGAGGCTTGTCATGGTCATCGTTTTAAGAAGGAGATTCTGGATGTAAACTATCGTGGCAAGAGTGTTGATGATGTGCTGAATATGACCATCTCTGAAGCCATCACCTTCTTCGAAGAGGGTGGCGAGAACGTCATCGTTAAGCGTTTGAAGACGCTCGAGGATGTGGGCTTAGGCTACATCAAGCTGGGGCAGAACTCATCGTCGCTCTCTGGTGGTGAGAACCAGCGTGTAAAACTGGCCTACTTTATCGGACAGGAGAAACAGGAGCCCACGCTCTTTATCTTCGACGAGCCTACCACAGGTCTGCATTTCCACGATATACAACGCCTGCTGAAAGCCTTCGAGGCCCTGATAGCACGAGGCCATACCATCCTGATTATTGAGCACAACATGGAGGTCATCAAATGTGCCGACCACGTGATAGACTTAGGACCGGATGGTGGCGACAAGGGTGGTAACCTAGTAATAGCAGGAACGCCCGAACAAGTGGTGGCATGCAAAGAGAGTCTGACAGGTAAATACCTGAAAGAAAAACTGGAATAAAAAAAGAGTAACAACTTTGAGATACGATCAACTATTCACCAAAACACTACTGACCGCCATACTTACAAGTATGGTCATGAGTGTATCAGCGAGCAACAAACGTGACTCGCTGAATATCTTGAATCGTATCTACAATTACCAGCAGGCCAACACAGCAGCCATCGACAGTCTTGAGGATCAGGTGTATGCCAAATTCCGATATCATGTAGATAAGCGCAATGCCATACTGTGGCTCATCCCATCGATGTATGTGATGGCTAAGGACGAGAGGGATTATATACGCGAGTCGTACAGCAAGGTATTGTTTACGAATGCGCACGATTACGACATCACCAACCAGTTGCTGTCAGGCACCATCCGTCATAACCGCAAGGCACTCCCTACCCTGCTCAACTACATGACGCCCAACATCTACGATATCGACTTATACAATGGGCACATGCTCTCGCCCTTCAACAAATGCAACCGCAGGTATTACCGTTTTACCCAGAAGCTGCAGCACGACGGCACCACACGTCTGGAGTTCCGTCCGAAGATATACAACACGCAGTTACTGAATGGTTATGCCATCGTTGACACCAACACCGGGCGCATTATCCGTACACTGCTGAATGGCGAGTATGATATGCTCACCTTCCGCACAGAGATTACGCAGGGCGAGGAAGGCGGCCGATCTATCATGCCAGCCAAATGCACTACAGCGGCTACGTTCCGATTCATGGGCAACAGGATTTCTGCTCTGTTCGATGCCAACTATAACTGTAACAAGACGCTACCCGATTCTGTAGAAAGGATGGATAGCAGGGAGCTGATGGATGAGGTTCGTCCCACACCGCTTACAGAAACCGACAAGCATATATACGAGGCCTACGACCAGAAAAACCGTCAGGACTCGATGGTACAAGACACGCTGCCCAAGAAACAGCGACTTTGGAAGAAGATTTTCTGGGACACCATTGGCGAGAACCTAGTTACACCTATCAAGGCCGAATCGGAGGAAGCCAACTTCAGCATGTCGCCTATCATCAACCCGATGTATGTAAGTTACAGTCATGCCCGTGGTGTGCGTTATAAGATGCGCTTCCGCTCGCAGTACAACTTCTCGGCGCATCGTTATCTAACACTCAACCCCACGTTTGGTTACACCTTCAAGGAGCACCAGTTCTACTTTACGGCACCACTCCGTATGACGTATAACCCAAAGCGTAACGGATATACCGAGGTGATATTTGGTAATGGCAACCGTATCAGTACATCTACGGTGATGGATGTGATAAACGCTGCCCATCAGGACACCATCAACTTCGACAATACGGATATGGACAAGTTCAAGGACCAGCATTTCAGCATCATCAACAACATCATGGTGTTCGACTGGCTGGATATCGAAACAGGTTTCATATACCATCGCCGTTCGGCTGTTAACAAGGAGTTAATGAAGTGTTACGACATGCCAACAGAGTATCGAAGCTTTGCACCAAGCATCGGTCTGAAGTTCTCGCCTTGGCTGAATCGTGGCCCTGTACTTTCGGTAGATTACGAGCGAGGCGTGAAGGGTGTTAACAAGTCGGATTTGGAATACGAGCGCTGGGAGTTTGATGCCCAATGGAAGAAGAAAATTCCAGGCCTGCGATTGCTCAACATGCGTGCAGGTGCAGGTTTCTATACCAACAAGAAGGACAACCTGTTTGTGGACTTCGCTAACTTCCGCGACGAGAATCTGCCTGAGGGATGGGACGACGACTGGAGTGGTAACTTCCAACTACTGCGCAGTCGTGTGTATAACCAATCCGATTATTATCTGCGTGGCAACGTGTCGTACGAGTCGCCTATGTTGGTGGCTACATGGATTCCCTACCTGGGAAAATATATTGAGAAAGAGCGCTTCTACCTGAGTGGTGTATTACTGCAGGATTCGCGCCCCTATTACGAATTAGGCTATGGCTTTACCAACAGATATATCTCGGTTGGTGCCTTTGCCAGTTTCCGTAACACCCACTTCGACCGTATTGGCGTAGAGGTAGAATTTGAACTATTCAGAAGATGGTAAACGAAACACAGAAATCACTCACCGTATATAAAGCCAGTGCTGGAAGTGGTAAGACTTTCACCCTGGCCACCGAATATATCCGCCTGCTGGTAGAGAATCCGCAGAGCTATCGCAATATCCTGGCAGTAACCTTTACCAACAAGGCTACCGAGGAGATGAAGATGCGTATTCTCAGTCAGCTGTATGGAATCTGGAAACAGTTGCCTGAGTCGGACAACTATCTGCAGAACATCCAAACCAAGACTGGTCTTAAGCCAGAGGTTATCAGCGAGCGTGCTGGTATAGCCCTCAACAACCTCACCCACAACTACAACTATTTCCGTGTGGAGACTATCGACACGTTCTTTCAGAGTGTGCTGCGTAACATGGCACGCGAACTCGACCTAACCACCAACCTGCGCATTGGGTTGAACGATTATCAGGTGGAAGAGCTGGCTGTCGACCAACTGATTGAGGATCTGACCACAACAGATGTGATGCTGCAATGGATTCTGAAATATATCATGGAGAATATCTCTGATGATAAATCGTGGAACGTGATTGCTCAGATTAAGAAGTTTGGTCAGAACATCTTTAAGGACTATTATAAAGAGGTAAGCCTCACCCTCGAACAGAAGATGGGCGAGGAAGGATTCTTCGAGAACTATACCACCACCCTACGCGAGCTGAAGAAAGCTGCCGAAGGCTATATGAAAGAGATTGGCGAATCGTTCTTCGATACCCTCGAAGGCGAAGGCTTGAGTGCAGACGATCTGTCGAGTAAGCAGCGAGGTATCGCCAGTTACTTTAACAAGCTCCGTAAAGGCACTTTCGATCCAAGCATTATCACAACAACAGTAAATAATCATCTGGAGAATATAGAGAAGTGGTGCCCCAAAAACCACCCACAGCGCGATGCCGTACTGAACGTGGTTGAGGCATCGCTGTTACAGATACTGAAATGTGCTGTAGAGGCCCAGGAAAAACAATGGAAAATCTTCCAGTCGGCTAATCTCACCCTGCGCCATCTCAACCAGCTACGTCTGTTAAGCAGCATTGAGAAAAAGGTACGCGAGATTAACGAGACTGATAACCGCTTCTTGTTGAGCGACACCCAGCAACTACTCCACTCGCTCATTGATGGCAGCGACTCGCCTTTTATTTTCGAGAAGATTGGTACCCAACTCAAGCATGTGATGATCGACGAGTTTCAGGACACCTCTACCATCCAGTGGCAAAACTTCAAGGTGCTGCTTTCAGAGACCATGAGTCATGACGATGGCAGTAACCTGATTGTGGGTGATGTAAAACAGAGTATCTATCGTTGGCGCTCAGGCGACTGGCGCTTGCTGAATGGTATTGAGCAGCAGTTTAACTCTATGCTAATGGAAATTAAGTCGCTTTCAACCAATTACCGTTCTACGCGTAATGTCATCGATTTCAACAACCAGTTCTTTACCCACGCTGCCAACTTAGAGTATGCATCACTCGAGGAGTTGAACTGCGACGAGCGCGACCAGCTAAAGAAGGCCTATGCCGACGTAACCCAGCAGGTACCAGATGGCAAGCCACAAGAAGGCAAGATTACCATCGAGCTGTTGCCAAGCGAAGAGTATCAGGAAGAAGTTCTGGCCCACATGACTGAAAACGTGAGTGAACTCATCAGCCAAGGCGTTAGTCAGAAGGATATCGCCATCCTGGTGCGCTATAACTTCCACATACCCATTATTGCCCAGTATTTTCTGGAGCATCTGCCCTCAGTAAGCATTGTGAGCGATGAGGCATTCCGTCTGGATGCATCGAGTGCTGTAAGTCTAATGATTCAGGCCCTGCAACTCCTGCTCACACCCGACGACCAACTTACCAAGGCAGCAATCGTAAAAACCTGGCTCTGCACCGTTCAGGGCAAGGAACTGAGCGATAACGAGTTTATGATAGCAGGTGCCAACCTCGATACCTACCTGCCCGAGGCCTATATAGCTCACTTTGATGAGCTATTAACCCTTCCGCTCTACGAATTGGCTGAGAAGATATACGCTATCTTCGAATTGCATCGCCTAGAGGGGCAGGGTGCCTACCTGTGTGCCTTCTACGACCAGTTGGCTAACTACGTTAACGAGAATACTACTGATATCCAGGCTTTCCTGACAGAGTGGGAAGAATCGCTTTGCAAGAAGACTATCCAGAGCGATGAAACCAATGGTATCCGTCTGATCTCCATCCACAAATCAAAGGGTTTGGAGTTCGACCATGTGATTATTCCCTTCTGCGACTGGCCTTTAGAGAAAACAACTGATAATATTATCTGGTGCCAGCCTAACGAGGCTCCTTTCAACGATCTGCCCATTGTACCTATCGACTATAGTCAGAAGGCGATGTTAGGCACCATCTACGAGGGCGATTACCTGCACGAACACCTGCAGAACATGGTTGACAACCTGAACCTGCTGTACGTAGCCTTTACACGTGCTGCCAAGAGTTTGTATGTGATTGGTAAGCGCGGCGTTAAGAATTCGCGCTCAGCCTTGATAGAGCTCTGTCTGCCTTTAGTGGCTGGCGATATGCCCGATGCCCAGCTGGAAGGCATGGAGAACAATGATGCAGCGATTGTATTCTCGATGGGTTTGTTCTCAGTTGGAGCAACTGAGCAGAAAGAAAAAGCTCCTAGCAAGAACCCCTTTCTGCAGAAGTCAGAGCCTGTACATGTGGCCATCCGCAACTTCGAGAGCAAGGTAAACTTCCGTCAGAGTAATCGTAGTCGCGACTTTATCGAGGGCGACGAGCTGGATCAGCAGCACCGCTATATTCAGGCTGGTAGCGTGTTACACGAAATCTTCTCGACTATACAGACAGAGAAGGATATCCCTGAAGCCCTGCAGCGTTTGCAGTTCGAGGGTATTCTGTACGACGAGGAGATGACTGCCGAGAAGATTACCACCATGCTGCGTAAGCGCTTGGCCGATCCACGTGTAGCCTCGTGGTTCTCACCCCGCTGGACACTCTTTAACGAGTGTACCATTCTCTCAGTAGAAGATGGCGAAGTAAAGGAGCATCGCCCCGACCGTGTGATGACGGATGGCAACGAGTGGATAGTGGTCGACTTTAAGTTCGGCCATCCAAACCCTGAGTACCATGCCCAGGTGCGCCGCTATATGGACCTATTGCAGTCGATGGGTCACCAAAACATCAAAGGCTATCTGTGGTACGTATATAGCAATCAGATAGAGGAGGTAGAACATTAAACATTAAAGATTAAATATTAAACATTATATGGGTTCATTCCTTGAACATGTAGCAGAAGACCTGCTTTCCAGATATGGCACCAATCTATCACGAGTAGCTGTGGTGTTCCCTAACAAGCGTGCATCGCTGTTCCTTAACGAGCACCTGGCGCGCTTGGCGCAGAAGCCCCTATGGAGCCCTGCCTATATTACCATCAGCGATTTGTTCCGTTCGCACTCCAAACTGCAGGTGGCCGACCCTATCCTGCTGGTTTGTGAACTGCATCGTGTGTTCACAGCCTGTACAGGTATCGACGAGACGCTCGACCATTTCTATGGTTGGGGACAGCTGTTGCTTTCCGACTTCGACGATTTGGATAAGAACATGGCACCTGCCGATAAGGTGCTGGCCAACCTACGCGATATACACGAGCTCGACGACACCTCGTACCTCACACCTGAACAGCGCGAGATGATTAAACGCTTTTTCAGCAATTTCTCTGAGGAGCATAACACTGAACTGAAAGAGCGATTCCTACGCCTGTGGAGCCATATTGGTGAGATTTACCATGCTTACAACCAGCAGTTGGCCGAAAAGCAACTGGCCTACGAGGGTGCCCTCTATCGCCAGGTGGCAACAGACGAGACGTTAGAGTTTGAATACGATACTTATGTGTTTATTGGTTTCAACCTGTTGCAGAAGGTAGAACAAACACTCTTCAGCCGATTGGAGAAGCAGGGCAAGGCCATCTTCTATCAGGATACCGACGAGGTGCCACCACACCACATTAACCTGATTTCGGCTCCTACCGAGAATATTCAGGCACGCTATATCAGCGAGTGGTTGGATGCCGATCGCATTAACGATGGTCGCAAAACAGCCATTGTGCTTTGCAACGAGGGCTTGCTGCAAACAGTTATCCACTGTTTGCCCGAGAATGTTGACAAGATCAATATCACCACAGGTTATCCGCTTGGTCAAACCTCGATAGCGTCGCTCATCAACACGCTTATCAACATGCAGGTGCATGGCTATTCGCTGCGCAAGCAGACCTTTGCACGTAGATGGATTGAGAGCATCAAGCGCCATCCATACGCCACACTGATGCCCGATGATTTTGCCAGTCAGCGTTATACCGATATCCAGCCCTTACTGCATTGGCTCATTAGTCTTACGCAGACCATCGCCACCTCAAAGAGTCCTATCATCGACTCACCACTCGATACTGAGAGCCTGTTCCGTATGTACACCTTGCTTAACAGACTAAGCGGTCTGGTGGATAGTGGCGTGCTGAAAGTGGATGTGATTACGCTGCAACGCCTGGTTGTACAACTGATATCAACCACCTCTATTCCCTTCCATGGCGAACCTGCCGAAGGAATCCAGGTGATGGGTGTGCTCGAAACTCGAAACCTCGACTTCGACCATGTGCTTCTGCTCTCGTGCAACGAGGGTAACATGCCACGTGGCGTTAACGATACCTCGTTTATCCCCTATGCCCTGCGTAAGGCCTACGGACTGACCACAATCGATTACAAGGTATCCATCTACGAGCATTATTTCCATCGTTTGCTGCAACGTGCAAAAGATGTAACCATCCTTTATAACAATGCCACCAGCGATGGTAAAACAGCCGAGATGTCGCGCTTTATGCTGCAACTGATGGTTGAGAACAAGATACCTATCACGTTCGAAACCCTGAAGGCTGGACAAACACCTCAGCTCCATGCGCCTCAGGCCATTAACAAGACACCCGAGGTGATGAGTCAGCTGCAGCGCCGCTTTGCCAAAGATGCAGGCGGCATCAGTCCTACAGCCATCAACACCTATCTGCGCTGCCAACTGCGATTCTTCTATCGTTATGTATGCGAGTTGAAAGAGCCCGACAGCACAGAGGACGATTTGATTGACAACCGTTTATTTGGTAACATCTTCCATAAGGCAGCCCAATTGGTGTACGAGTATCTAGTAGCAACCAAAGCAACCATCACCACGATGGCTATCGACGATTTATTAAAGGAAGAGGTAACGATAGAACGTGTAGTAGATGAGGCCATCAAGCAGGAGTTCTTCCATATCAACGATGCCTCACGTCCACTGCCCCCACTCGATGGCTTGCAGCTTATTAACCGCGAGGTGATTATCAAGTACCTGCGCCAGCTGTTGGAGTGCGATCGCCGTTTGGCGCCCTTCAGCATCCTCGGTCTCGAAAAGCCTGTTAACATCACTTTGAATAATCAGTATATTGCTGGTGTCATCGACCGTTTGGATAGTATTACCGATCCAGAAACAGGACTGGAACGTATCCGTGTGGTAGATTATAAGACAGGTTCGCGCCAGATGAAAGCCATGCCCGATGTGGCAGCCATTTTCTCACAGGAGGCCATCAAGGATCATAGCGATTACTTCCTGCAAACCCTGCTCTATGCCCATATCGTGCGTAGCAAAACACCACAGATGGTGTCGCCATGCCTGCTGTTTATTCAGCATGCAGGTAGCGAGGATTACGACCCTACTCTGAAGATTGGAAAGGAAGCCATCACTGATATAGCAGATTATTCAGATGAGTTTATCACGCTGTTACGCCAACAGCTGGACGATATCTATAATGCCCAGATAGCTTTTGTGCCAACTGACGACCAGCATCGTTGCGAAACATGCCCCTACGCTGCACTCTGTCGAGGGTAATTATCTGTTCTTGTTGTTTGTAAACCAGTTGTGGGTAAAATGGTACATAGCCAAAGCAGCTATTACCAGTACCAAGGCAGCTATCAGTGCGGTTGTAATGTTGCCTTGGAAGATAGCCACACCTGCGCCTACACCCCAAGCGATACCACTCTCCCAGCCTAACAGGAAGGTGCTCTGCGAAGTGCCTCGCTGACAGTGGCGACTCAGTTTGATAAAGAACAGCAGGAAGCGCGAACCTATCAAACCAACGCCCATACCAATAAACAGCGGAGCTGCATACATCACGATAGGCAGATGGCGTGTGATCATCATCAGCAGGGCCACACCCATCAGTATCAAACCTGTTACCACCTCGCTCTTCAACTCAGCATTCTTAAACACAAAGCGCTGCGATAAGATGGCCACAGCAAAGCCCACCATCATCATCGAGTAGAACTGCTCAATCATTACTACCGACAGGATAATACCCACGGCCAAAGTAACCAGTTGCAGGTTTACAAACAGTGGGAATCCATGAGGCAGGAAGAAACGATCCAAGCTAACAGTAGGGATATCATCCTGAGGTGCACGGAAGGGGAAGTTTACCAGCAGCACCAGTACCACCACAGCCATAGCACAAGCCATAGTTGCCAACAGCACATAGTGGAAGCCGGCAATGCGCCCAATGAGCAAACCTGCCATAGGACCCATACTCAGGGCAAATCTCGAGAACCAGGCAGCCGAGTGGTTAGCTTCGGTACGCTGGAACGACTCGCTGGTATCGATAATCAGCGTGCTCGTCAGCACCATCTGGGCCAGTCCGAACACGGCTCCTTGTGCAAAACGCTGCACAAAAACCACCATAGGATTGGCCACACGCATATGCAAACCATCTATATAATACAGGGCTGTAATCAATAGTGCTTCAACCAGCACGGCAAATATGCACACTAAGTTTCTACGATAGTGCTGAACCATATAAGATATGAATGCACCAAGTGCAAACAGTCCTACTCCGAATGCAGCCATAGCAATACCTGCATCCTGAGCCGAGAACTGCTGGGCATCCATCAGCCAGCGGGGCATAGTAGGTACGAGCATATAGACCGTCATAGCCAACAGAAAGTTGGCGATGGCCATCAACCAAAAGTCTTTATGCCACAACCTGATATGTACGGGCGTACTCTGTGAATTCATTCTGGTTTTAATGATTCTTTTATTATTTCGGCTGCAAAAATAGTGATTTTTTATGAGAAATTTGCTATTTTCGAGATTTTAGTGTAATTTTGCGCAAAAATAAGTGCAAAAGTATGACAAACCAACTCAAATACACGCTCATTTTCGTTATTCTCGCCGTTTTTACGGGTTGTAGAAACGATGACGAAGGCAAACTGACTTTCGAGATGCTCGAGTCGGAAAAAACCATACGTCTATCAAACGAAGAGCTATCGCCAGTGTGCAATGTAAGTTTAAAACTGCCCTGCGCCACCAAAGAGAGTGGCGAGGTGGGAAAGAATATTAACGAGGCTGTGGTGTATCGCCTCTTTAACCAGGCCGATATGGGCATGCAAGGTGCCATGGACCAGTTTGCCGAGGCTTACACCATGAGTTATAAAACCAACATGCTGCCTCTCTACAATGCCGATCGTGCCGATACCACCAAGCGCTCGTGGTACGAGTTCCATTACATTATCAATGCCACTACCGAGCAAACCTCGAAGCGCACTTTGGCCTATCTGGCCACCATCGACTACAGCGAGGGCCATGCCAACAGCATCCATCAGCTTATCCCGCTTAATTTCAAAGTCGAGACAGGAAAAGAAATCAGGATGAAGGATATTTTTGTGGATGGCTACGAAACCCAGTTGCCACCCGTATTGCTGAAGGCACTCATGGAGAAAACTGAGAGCCAGAACCTTGACCAACTGAAGGAGAAAGGTTATCTGGACCAGGTAGAAATGTACGTACCTGAGAACTTTATTGTGAGCGATAATACCATCACTTTTATTTTCAACCCCTCCGAGATTGCCTCGTTGGAGTTAGGCACTATCGAGTTGGTGCTTACCTATGCCCAGCTTAAGAAATTAGTAAAACCCGCATTTATCAAATCAGTACAATGACAGCAGAGATTATTCAGAAATATTTTCCAGAGCTGAGCGACGAGCAGCGCCAGCAGTTCGACGCCCTCGATGCCCTTTATCGTGATTGGAACACCAAGATTAATGTTATTTCGCGTAAGGATATCGACCAGCTTTACGAGCACCACGTGCTCCACTCACTGGCCATCGCTAAGATGATTAACTTCCGTCCAGGCACACGCATTCTGGATTTTGGTACAGGTGGTGGCTTTCCTGGTGTACCCCTGAGCATTCTGTTTCCAGAGTGCCAGTTTAAGCTGATTGATGGCACAGGCAAGAAGATTCGTGTGGCCCAGGAGGTGTGCAATGCCATTGGCTTGAAGAACTGCCAGCCCACCCATCTGCGTGGCGAGGATGAGAAGGATAAGTACGACTTTATTGTGAGCCGTGCCGTGATGCCCCTCCCCGACCTGGTAAAACTGATGCGTAAGAACATCTCGAAGCAGCAGCAGAATGCCCTGCCCAATGGCGTTATCTGCTTGAAGGGTGGCGATTTGCAGGCCGAGTTGCAGCCCTATCATAAGATTGTAGAAGCCACAGAGATTTCGCAGTTCTTCAGCGAAGAGTGGTTTAAGGAAAAGTACGTTATCTATCTGCCACTATAATGCTACACGTAAAAACCTTCAGTTTTAATCTCCTGCAGGAGAACACCTACGTGGTTTACGACGACACCTACGAGTGTGTGATTATAGACTGTGGCGCCTATTATCAGGAGGAGCGCGATGCGTTGGTAAACTTTATCAACGAGCATCAGCTAAAGCCCGTACATTTGCTATGTACCCATGGCCATTTCGACCATAACTTTGGAATCAACACCGTGTTTGACACGTGGGGATTGAAGCCCGAGATTTCGGCCGACGATGAGTGGCTGATAACAGATATCCCTGGACAGTTCCTGGCGATGGCAGGCATCAAGCTCAACTTGTCATTCCCTGAACCAGGCCATTACTTTGCCAACGACGAGGTCATCCGTTTTGGCACCCACCAGTTTAAGTTGCTGCGTACCCCAGGCCATACACCAGGTGGTGTTAGCTTCTGGTGCGAAGAAGAGAAGGTGGTGTTTACAGGCGATACCTTGTTCCGTATGAGCATAGGCCGCACCGATTTCGAACGTGGCAGCTATGCCGATATCATGCATAGTCTGCAGCACGTACTTGCAGCGCTACCTGCCGACACCAAGGTTTATACAGGCCACGGCCCACAATCAACTATAGGCGACGAACAGCAATACAATCCTTATATGAACGCATAAAAAAAAGAGTTGGTGTTTAAACCAACTCTTTTGCTCTTTCTAATGCTATATTGATGTGCGAGCAAATGTTTTCCTCGCCTAACATCTTATCAAATCCGGCCTTATGGAGTACAGCCTGCACTGTTGGGTTCACACCCGAGAGTACTACCTGTATGCCATCATTCTGACTCATGGTACACAGGTTAGTAAGGTTGTGGATACCAGTAGAATCAACGAAAGGCACCTTACGCATACGAATAATGCGCACCTTGGGTCGCTGACCACGCAAGCTGGCCATAATCTCCTCGAACTTATTACCTGCTCCAAAGAAGTAAGGACCGTTAATCTCGTACACTTCTACACCCTCAGGGATAGTCAGGTGCTCCAGGTTACCCATCTGGAAGTCGCTCTGCTCCTCCTCTGGGTCGATCTCATCGCTGATAACCTTCACATCGGTAGTCTCTGCCATACGACGCATGAACAGCAAGCAAGCGCAGATCAGACCAACCTCGATAGCGATAGTCAGGTCGAAGATAACGGTAAGCAGGAAGGTTACACACAGCACAATCACGTCGCTCTTGGGGTTCTTCATGATTGAAGCGAACGAGCGCCAGCCACTCATGTTGTAGCTCACGATAACCAGCACACCAGCCAGACAGGCCATAGGGATATACTGTGCCAGTGGCATGAGGAACAGGAAGATGAGCAGCAGCACGGCTGCATGTACGATACCAGCCACAGGTGTACGTCCACCATTATTAATATTGGTCATGGTACGTGCAATAGCACCTGTAGCGGGGATACCGCCAAATATAGGACTGGCCAGGTTAGCCACACCCTGTGCAATCAATTCGGTATTAGAGTCGTGGCGATCGCCAATCACACCGTCAGCCACAGTGGCTGAAAGCAAAGATTCTATGGCACCCAAAATGGCGATGGTGATAGCTGGCGATACCAGACCCTTAATCACATCCCACGACAAAGCGGGCATTTCAGCATCAGGCAACTGGTTCGAAATACTGAATCTGTCGCCAATGGTTTCTATACTCATTACGCCAGCATACTGCTTCAACAGCAGAGCGGCTACAGTCATGACGATAATTGCAATCAGCGATCCTGGCAGCTTCTTCAGCAGACTGTTGTACTTAGCAACCATAGGCCATGTGGCAATTACAGCTACCGAGCCGATGCCCACAGCAGTGCTCCACCAGTCGATGGTACCAAAGTCGCCGATGTATGCGCCCCACTTCTCGATAAAATCGCTGGGTACGCTCTCCATGGTTAAACCAAACAAGTCCTTAATCTGTGTGGTAAAGATGGTGAGCGCAATACCGCTGGTAAAACCTACCACAATGGGGTAAGGTATGTATTTGATGATGGTTCCCAGATGCAGCACACCAAACAGAATCAGGAACACACCAGCCATCAGTGTGGCGATGGTCAATCCCTCGAAACCGTACTGCTGAATAATACCATAGATAATAATGATAAACGCACCAGTAGGTCCACCAATCTGTACTTTCGAACCACCCAGCAACGAGATAATCAGTCCGGCTACGATGGCGGTGATGATACCCTTCTCAGGGGTTACACCTGATGCAATACCAAAAGCGATGGCCAGAGGCAGTGCTACGATACCTACGATGATACCGGCCAGCAGGTCGGTGGTAAACTGTTGTTTGTTGTAGTGCCGAAGTGTCGACAAAAGTTTCGGCTTGAATGCAAATGTTGTCATCATCTTCTATTAATCTCTATTAATTCCTTTGTTATCTTGAAAAAACGCATGCAAAAGTATAAAAAAAACAAATTTTATACAACTTTTGCGCTAACGTATTCTAAAATACTTTATTTTTGTTGCCGAAAATCAAGTCAAATTAATTGTTTTACTTAAAAATTCAAAGCATTATGAAAAAAGTACTTTTCGCAGTTGTGGCCTGCATGGCCATGGGTTTCGCATCTTGTGGAAACAAAACTCAGGCTCCAGCCGAAGCCGCCGATTCAACTGTAGTAGCCGAGCAGAGTGTAGATGAGGCTGTAAGCGCCATCACCGCTGCCCTCACAGAGCAGATTGAGGCCAAGGATGCCAACAAGTTCCAGGCTACACTGGCCACTGTACAGGAGCAGGTTAAAGAGTTCCTCACCACCAATCCTGAGTTGGCCAAGGAGTATGTAACCAAGGTTCAGGAGTTCCTGAAGGCCAATGCCGAGCAGATCAAGGCTTTTGCTGGCGACAATGCCGCTGTAGCTGCTGCTGTTGAAACACTCACTGTTACCCCTGCTGAGACATTCGTTAATGGTCTTACCAGTGCTGTAGGTGGTGTTCAGGAGGCTGGTCAGGCTGCTGTAGATCAGACCGTTGATGCTGCCAATGCTGCAGTTGAGGGTGCCAAGAAGGCTGGTCAGGATGCTGTTGACAACACCAAGAAGGCCGCTGAGGATGCCGCTAACGCAGCTAAGGAAGATGCCAAGAAGAAGGCTAACGATGCCATCGACGAAGGCGCCAATAAGCAGAAGAAGGGTCTGGGACTTTAATCCCAAACACACTTACTTCAATGTTAACTCTACTGGGCAGTGATCGCTGCCCAGTATTTGTGTATGTATCCGGGCATCGTCCATGCGCTCACGCAATCGATCGCTAATCACAAAATAATCGATACGCCAGCCAGCGTTCTTCTGGCGTGCCTGGAAACGATAGCTCCACCACGAGTAGGTTACCTGCTCAGGATACTTATAGCGGAACGAATCGGTAAAACCACTGGCCAACAGGGTTGAGAACTGCTCGCGCTCCTGATCGGTAAAGCCGGCATTCATACGGTTGGTCTTGGGGTTCTTCAGGTCAATCTCCTGGTGTGCCACATTCAGGTCACCACACAGTATCACAGGTTTCTTGGCATCGAGGCCCTTCAGATAGGCACGGAAGTCGTTCTCCCATGTCATACGATAGTCAAGGCGCTTCAACCCGTCCTGCGAGTTTGGTGTGTAGCAGGTTACCAGGTAAAAATCCTCCATCTCCAAAGTAATCACACGGCCCTCGTGGTCGTGCTCATCAATCCCTATGCCATAGGTCACGCTCAATGGGTGGTGCTTGGTAAAGATAGCCGTACCACTGTAGCCTTTCTTATCGGCATAGTTCCAATAGCTCTCATAGCCCTCAAAGGCCAAGTCGAGCTGACCAGCCTGCATTTTTGTTTCCTGCAGACAGAAGAAGTCAGCATCCAACTCACGGAAAGTGTCGCTAAACCCCTTTCCTTCACACGCCCTCAGGCCGTTCACATTCCAACTTATCAGTTTCATATCTATTCTTAAAATCTTTTTTCATATAAACATACGCCACAGCTACCAGGACAAACATGCCCACCAGCACATAGGCCATCAGCTTGAGCACGTACATAAGGCCCAGCATATCAATCTGTCGGCAGGGCACCACCGTTACCATGGTCCAGTCGGTGTACTTCAGCGGTGTATAGAAGAAGTAGCTCTCCTCGCCATTAAACAGATAGCGCTCCTGTGTTTCGTCGCTACTCTGCTTTCCTGCCTTCATCTTGCGTTCCAGCAGGGTTTTCTTACCACTCTTGCTACCCCTTACGTGATAGAAGAACTGGCCCTCCAATAGCTTTTCTGCCTTGGGGTGCGTGATAAACTTACCATCGTAGTTGATGATGAAACTCTGCGATTTCAGTCCCATCACCTTGGCAGCAAAATTGTTCTGGGCATTATAGGTGCTGTCTGTCTCGTCCAGCTTCCCTGTCAGCCATTCCAGTGAAATATCGGCTCCTAATACAGCCACAGGCTTGCCCTCAGCATCGTGTATGGGCACCATATAGGCCACCAGTGTGGTTGATTTGTCGTAGCCATCGTAGAAGGGATCACTCCACTCACAGGTGTCGCCCTCAATCACGCTTCTGAACCAACGGTCGTTCAGGTAGTCAAAATCCTGATCGCCCTTCAAATCCGTCAGTATCTCATCGCGATTCTTGGGGTTACGCCAGGCAAAGGGACAGTATTTCTCACCCTTCTCCGGATAGTAGTTCTTGATAAAGTTCATGCCACAACTATGCACACGATTACCATTACGCACAATACGTGTCATAGCGTCGATTTGGGTCTCAGGTTTGTCGAGCGATTGCTCAATGTAATACACATGGTTAGAAACCTGTACATACACATCCGACAGCACGCGGCGCGTGTACTCATAGTTGATGAGCATACGCATATGAAAGTTCTCTGCATACTGTTTGGTGATACCGTTCAGCGTGTAGTGATATGAAACAACCCCCACGCACACAGTAATTACCAAGCCACACAACAAGAGTCGGACAGCAATTTTTGCAGGTAACGATTTAATTCTTCCTTTCATAAGCCCAAACTTTTTTTGATTCTCTTTGAGTGCAAGAGAGCTCGCTATAGGGTTAGCAAGCTCTCTTAATGGTATAGCAAAGCCGATTTATGCTTCGGCCTTTGTCTCTGCTTTCTTGGCTGCCGGTTTTTTAGCAGCAGGCTTCTTGGCAGCCTTTGGCTTGGCAGCGGGTTTCTCGGCCTTGGCAGCCTTACCCTTGCAACCCTCCAGCTTCTCCAGCTTGGCCTTGAGTCGGGTAATCTCCTTATCCTTCATCTCAATCTCATCACCCTGGTTCTTAATGGTGGTGAGCAAGCCCTCCAGCTCGTCGTTATCGATATCGAGTGGATAAAGGGCATTTACACGATTGATAAAGTCGCCCAGGATGTTCATATAGTTGGTGAAGGCATCGAATGGTCCGCTGTAGATACCACGATCCAGTCCTACGTTCGAAGGCTTGGTGGTCATGAAACGGAAGTTGTTCGAGGCCTGCAGATAATCCCAGTCCTGATTGATGCGGGGATCGTTGGCGATACGCAGACGATCGGCCACACTGTACAGTTTGTTGAAAGCCTCGCGCTGCATAGCGTTACCCAACCAGCTGCTAACGTCGCGTTCCTCGTCGACCCATGAGAGGGTATCGGGCACATCCAGCTGACTCACGCTCTTGCATGCCTTGCAGATTTCTGTAGGTGTAGAGAAGGTGATACCCTTGGCCTTGGCCTGTGCAGGCAGAGCCTTCAGGAAGTCGAGGATGTTAGAGCTTAGTGGCTGGGCAATACCCAGAGCCGAGAGCTCCATGAAGATATTCACAATCTGCTCCTCTTCGGGCAGACGGGCGATACGATCGATATAGGCATCGGCAAACAGTGGATAGCCATCCCACTCTGAGTTGTTGAATCGCAAAGAAATATCATCGCTCAGTTCGATATCACGCAGCAACAGCTTCAGGTTTGGAGCCAGGTTGCAGTGGTAAACATAGTGTGGACTCTTCCATCCCAGCACGTGCTTAGCACCCTCAGTAAGCATACCCTTGAAGCCCATCGAGGCTACCTGAGCACCAATATCATCGCTATAGATAAGTGACGAGTTACGCAATACAGAAGGCTTCTTACCAAACATCTCCTCGATCTTAGCACACTGCTTCTTTACATCCACAGCAAAGCTATCGGGGTTAGCCAGCGACGACAAACCGTGACTGTAAGGTTCGGCCAGGAACTCTACGCAGCCAGTCTCGTTCATAGCCTGCAGCTTTTCGAGCACCTGTGGTGCATGCATCTCCAACTGCTCGATACCAGTACCACTCAGTGAGAAAGCCACCTTGAAGTACTTGCCATGCTCGTTAATCATATCGTGCAGGGCATTGAGTGCGGGCATATAGCTGCGCTCGGCGATGTCGCTGATGCTACGCTCGTTCTCGTAGTCATCATAGTAATAATGATCGGTTCCGATATCAAAGAAACGGTAACGCTTCAGATGAATAATCTGATGTATCTCGAAATATAAACAAATTGTTTTCATAACATTTTTAATCTTTAATGTTTAATCTTTAATGTTTAATTATTCCCATCCTAAGGTGCGGAGGTAGAGGGTACGGATCCATGCGCCCACCTTCTCCCATGTAATCTGGTCAACCTCCTTCTTACCCTCGTCCTTGAGGTAGTTAAAGAGCGACTCGTTATGACAGATGGAGTAGATGGCATCGGCCAGCGCGTGGATGTCCCAGTAGTCGACCTTGATACAGTTATCAAGAATCTCGGCACAGCCACTCTGCTTTGAGATGATGCTTGGGGTTCCGCACTGCATAGCCTCCAAGGGCGAGATACCGAATGGTTCGCTCACCGAAGGCATGACGTACACATCAGAGTTCTTCAAGCACTCGTACACCTGCTTGCCACGCATAAAGCCAGGGAAGTGGAATCTGTCGGCAATGCCACGCTCGGCAGCCAGATGGATCATAGCGTCCATCATATCGCCTGAGCCAGCCATACAGAAACGCACGTTGCGGGTACGATGCAGCACCATGGTAGCGGCCTCTACAAAGTACTCAGGTCCCTTCTGCATGGTGATACGACCTAAGAAGGTAACCACCTTTTCCTTGCCAGTATGGTCAGGACGTGGAATATCCTGATACTCCTGTGGCAATGGGTACACAGCATTGTGAACGGTAAAGCACTTGCGTGGGTCCTGATGATACTGGTTGATAACCGTCTGACGGGTTAATTCGGATACACACATGATACAATCGGCCCAGTCCATACCATTCTTCTCGATGCTGTAAACGGTAGGATTAACCTTACCACGCGAGCGATCGAAGTCGGTAGCATGAACATGGATACACAGAGGTTTGCCACTTACCTGCTTGGCATGGATACCAGCTGGGAAGGTGAGCCAGTCGTGAGCGTGGATAATATCAAACACCTCCGTGCGGGCCACCTGTCCGGCAATGATCGAGTAGTTATTAATCTCCTCGTGCAGGTTGCCAGGATAACCACCGGCAAACTCCATCGCACCAAGGTCGTTCACGTTCATATAGTTAAAGTCGGCGTAGATATGCTCGCGCAACTTAAAATAGTAATCGGGATCCATGATATTGCCCACGCGCTGCTTCACGTAGTCGTAATCTACATCGCGCCACGCAATGGGCACAGCGTTCATGGCAACGATACGGCAGGCATGCTGACTCTCATCGCCAAAGGGGTGAGGCAAGCACAGTACCGTCTCGATATCGCCCTGAGCCTTCAGGCCTTCAGAGATACCATAGTTAGCGGTGGCCAATCCACCGAATACGTGAGGAGGATACTCCCATCCAAACATTAATACCTTCATAGCAGTTCCTCCTTACTTTTGATATGAATACTTTTCCATCAACTTGAGCGTGCGCAGAATCTCGGCCACGTTCATAGCAAACGACATGGCACCACGACCATGGAATGGCGGGTTACCGTCGAAAAGTTCAGAGATGGTACCAATGGCATGATAGTCCATTTCGTCTTCATAGCCCACCATCTGTCGCTCCACAAAGCTCAGGCGTGAGCGCTTGTACAGCTTCAGACAGGCCTCCATATAGAAACCACCCAGCCAAGGCCATGCGGTACCCTGATGGTAAGCATAGTCGCGCTGGGTCTGCGGACCCACATAGATAGGATTATAACCACCACTCTTTGGTGAGAGCGAACGCAATCCCTTTGGTGTCAGAAGCTCGCGGGTACAGATATCCACCACGCTCTTCATCTGCTGCTGGTTCAGTGGCGAGTAGTCGAGGGCTACAGCGAAAATCATATTCGGACGTACGCTCCAGTCCATCATCGTGCCATCCACATAGTCCAGCAGATAGCCGTACTCGTTTACAAAGGTTTCTATGAACGAATCCTTCACCTTGGCAGCCAGTTTTTCAATCATTTCAGCGCCCTTTGCATCACCCTTCTCGCTAGCCATCAGGGCGCAGAATTTCAGGGCGTTATACCACAGGGCGTTAAACTCTACAATGTAGCCTGAACGTGGCACCACGGGCTTACCGTTGGCAGTAGAGTTCATCCACGTTACAGCCTTATCCTTTCCGTTCGAGTAGAGCAAGCCGTTGTCATCCAGTCGCAAGTTAGGATGCTTACCGTCCAGAATGTACTTGATAATCTGGTGCAACAGTTTACCATACATCTCGAAGCACTTATCGCGACCCACCTCCTTGGCGTACTGCTGCATGGCCCATACCGCCCACAGGGGCACATCGGGTTGCTCCATCTCGTATATCTTACCACTCAGTGGTTTCTCCTCCATAAAGGCTCGCAGGTCGCGCTCGGCCGTCATCATCACCTTCTCAAAGTAGTCGATCTCGCCGATAGCGAGGGTGAGTCCTGGCAGAGCGATAAATGTATCGCGGGCACGGCACTTGAACCAGGGATAACCTGCCAGCAGATAGCGGTCGTGGTTCTTCTCCTTGCGGTGGAACTGGTGTGCAGCTGTTACCAAGCAGTGGTAGAAGTTATCGCGAGGCACACGATCGTTCACCTCGTTGTCGAACAGCTTCTTCATAGCCGTTGGCTTGATAGCCGAGGTAGAGGCTGCAAAGATAATGCTCTCACCCTTCTTGATAGGCAGTTCGAAATAACCAGGCACGTAAAGGTCCTCGTTCGAAGCGTAACCACGCTCCTGCTCCTTAGGATACTCTATGCCACGATACCAGTCGGGCTGGAAGATAAACTCGTTCTTCTTCGAGAACTGCATGTACAGGTCGGGATAGCCGGCATACATACAGGTCTTAATTCCATTTTCAACTTCGCTGTACTCTCTGCTGGCAGTAGCGTTCTCGTGTGTAAACTGTCGCACGCTGCGGAAAGCCAGGAATGGGCGGAAACGTAGTGTAGTAGCTGAGTGTGCATCCACCAAAGTGTAACGAATTAAGATGCGATCCTCGTAATGCTGAAAGATTACCTCTTTCTTTAAGATCACACCACCAACGCGATAAGTAGTAGTAGGAACGGTAGTGGCGTCGAATTCTCGGATGTACTTGTGTCCGTTAGGACTAAAATTGTTGCCCTGATACTTGTGCAGTCCGAGGTTGAACTCGGCTCCATGCTGGATAACCGTACAGTCGAGCGATGAAAGCAGCACATGGTTTTCATCGTCCAACTCAGGCACGGGCACTACCAGCAATCCGTGGTACTTTCGCGTATTACAGTCCACCAGTGTAGAGCTGCTATAGGCGCCCGAACGATTGGTTCGGAGGAACTCACGGACCAGACTTTCCTGCAGGTTAGTCATCACGGCCTTTTCTAAACGTAGGTAGCTCATAGTTCCTGTCTAAAGGTATTTATTAGTGAATATTCAAGTTTGATTTTCCAAAGGTAGGCATTTTTATGCAGAGTTCAAAGAAACCTAAATGATATTTAACATTTATTTACGTTTAAAGAAAAAAGGTGCACAATCGTTGCGCACCCTTATTCTTATTCTGGTATCAAGAAATTTACAACTTCTTGTTCAACCGTGATCCTGCACGAACCCACAGGCGTTTTCATCATGCGCCCATCAATGCCCACGATGGCTTTCTTGGCGTACTCCACCTCAATCTCCTTGGTGCGGTAGGGGTGTACGCTACGATGGTTCAGGAATCGGCCTGCCACCAACAGCCACAAACCCTCAATCAGCTGCACCACCTCGGGGTGGTAAACCACGCTCACATCCAGCATACCGTTATAGGGCACTGCATTAGGTGTTTGACCGTAGCCAGGACCCGATCCTATGCACACCGTCATCACCTTGCGCTCTATCACCTCGCTGTTAATCTTCAGCTTCATCTTATACTCCATACGATGGAACAGCATCACAAACAAACTTACCAGGAACGATAAGGTTTGCGAGCCGAACAAACGACGTGTCTGCCGACGCAGATTCATGATGTCGGCAGTAAGTCCGATGTTAATACAATTCAAGAAATAACGATGACATTTGTCGCCTTTCTTGTTGATATAGCGAATGCAGCCCAGGTCGATCTTGCGCACACGACGCTTGATCAGCCAATCGATGGTTTGCTCTATCTTATCATCGTCGAAATCCCAGAACTTGGCAAAGTCGTTCAGCACGCCATTGGGTATCACGCCCAAAGCAATCTCGTCGCGTACGGATTTCTCTTCCATCATCAGACAGTTCACGGCATCGTTCAAGGCCGAGTCGCCACCCACGATTACAATGGTTTTGTAGCCGTTCTGTATCATCATTTTCACTAATCGTTCCACGCTGTCGGCTGTCTCGCTCTGTACAAAGTCGTACTGCACCTGACGCTCGTCCAGCACCTTCTGTATCTTCTCCCAACGCTTATGCGAGTTAAAGACACCTGTTTTGGGGCAATAAAGTATAGCCCATCTTGTAGTTTCTACTGCCATCGGAATATATTAAACATTAAAGATTAAACATTAAAGATTAAACATTAAACATTAAAGATGCGATTTGGGCAATCTTTGCCTCCATGGGGAGGGTGGCATCAATCCAGTGGATGGTAAAGCCACGACGCTCCATGCCGCGGAACCACGTCATCTGTCGCTTGGCAAACTGATGAATGGCTATCTCGAGCTTGCTGAACATCTCATCGTATGTGAGCTGTCCTATAATATATTCTGTCAAGAATTTATACTCCAATCCGTAGTAAATCAAATCCTCGGGTGCAATGCCTTCGTCGAGCAAACGGCGCACTTCGTCGACCATTCCATTTTCCAAACGGGCCTTCAATCGGCGGGTAATCTTTTCACGGCGCAACTCTCTGTCGATATCGATACCGATGATGAGCGAATCCACAGGTGGCAGCTCTCTACGGGGCACTGGGTTCTCGAAATTATACGTCTCAATCTCGATGGCACGGATGGCACGCTGACACGAATCCACATCTGTCTTGTTATGCATGTTCGAGCCCGTTCTGGCCTTCAGCTCCTGCAGCATCTGTGTAAGCTCAGGTAGTGTTTTGCCCTCCAGACTGTCGCGCAGCGCCTGGTTCTGGGGCACAGGCGATAGTTTGTAGCCCTTCAGCACAGCCTCGATATAAAGGCCCGTGCCACCACACAGCACGGGTGTTTTGCCCCTACCCTGTATGTCCTGGTAGGCATCGTAAAAGTCCTGTTGGTATTGAAACAAATTGTATTTGGTACCTGGTTCGCATATGTCTATCAGATGGAAAGGAATGTTTAATGTTTCATCCTTAATGTTTAATGTATAATCATCGAGGTCCTTACCCGTTCCGATATCCATGCGACGATATACCTGGCGCGAATCGGCCGAGATAATCTCACCCCCGATCTTGGCTGCCAGGTGGGCCGCCACGGGTGTTTTACCCGAGGCGGTTGGTCCCAATATCGTTATCATTCTATTCATTAGCACATTATTATATATTCGATTTAGAAGCGAAGCCGGCCTTCAGATCATCGGCTGTCAACTCCGTCAGCTGTTCCTTGTTCAGGTTGCTCATACCGCCCAAACGGTTGGCCTGGGCCTGTATGCTCTTCTCAAACACGTTGCGAGCATAACGGGCATTACCAAAGTTGCGGTCCTTATGGGCCACAGCATACTCAAAGCGTTCCTTCAGATACTGCTCAGCATCGGCCGAGAGGGTGTACTGGTTCTTCTTCATGTACATCTTGAATATCTGAGCCAGCTCGCCACCCGTGTAGTCGGGGAAGTCGATGTAGCGATTAAAGCGCGACTGCAATCCAGGGTTCGAGTCGATAAAACGCTGCATCTCGTTCTTGTAACCAGCCACGATCACCACCAATCTGTCGCGATAGTCCTCCATACGCTTCAGGATGGTAGATATGGCCTCCTGTCCGTAGTCGTTGCCGTTGCCCTGTTCAGGTACCAGCGAGTAGGCCTCGTCGATAAACAGCACACCATCCAGCGCCTTCATAATCACGCTGTCGGTCTTGGGTCCTGTCTGTCCCACGTACTGGGCACACAGGCCTGCACGATCGGTCTCAACGGTATGTCCACGCTTCAGCACACCCAGGTCCTTGTAGATACGACCCACGATACGTGCCACGGTGGTTTTACCCGTACCAGGCGATCCGTAGAACACCAGATGGTAGCTCACCTTAGCCGTTTTCAGTCCCTTTGCCTCGCGCTGCTTTTGCAGCTTCACAAAGTTGGCCAGCGATCGCACCTCGTCCTTCACACTTCCCAAGCCTATCAGCTCGTCAAGCTCCTGGTAGGGGTCGCCCTCCAGGGGTTCGTTCACGATCACGCTGTCACGTTTCTCTACCTGTTCCGTCTGGGCTGTCTGGTTCTCATCCTTGTTCTCCTCTTCCTCATCGGGCACGAAAATGCAGATGAGGGCTACCACTACGAAACAGATGATGCTAACACAGCCACACCCTTTCAGGAACTTATTGGCAAACTCTTTAAAATCCATATATTACTTGGTTGCAGCCTTAGCGGCCAATTCCTTTAACTTGTCCTTACCCTTAAAGGCGAATACCCATACCAGGAAACCTGCGATAACCAGCAAGGTAATGCCCAACAGCGGACGGTAGAACAGCCATGCCAGGGCAATCACTATCAGGCTCCACACTACACCCAGGATGGTGCATACCAATCCAACACCCCAGCCGAAAATGCCAGCGATGAATGGTACCACCTTCAGGATAGTCTCCAGGAATCCGAAGATGCCCTTCAATCCGCCAATCACCATCAGGATACCCACAATGCGCAGGGCCCACTTAATAAAGTTGTTACCCTCTTGCTCGGCCTCAATAATCTCGTCGCCACTCTTCTTACCCATCACCAGCGTCTGGAATCGCTTGCCGTTCTTGGCCTTAAAGGGCTTAAAGGTGTCGCCATCTACCACGGCCATCACCGTTACCTTGGCAGGCACCACTTTCTCGAAGGTTACACGCACATCACCCACCTCAGGACTTCCAGGCACACGTCCAAAGTACAGCACGTTGCCAGCCTGGTGTACATACGCCAGATCCTTCTTATTCTGAGCAGCCTCCATGGCTTTGTTAATCGAGTCGTTCACAGCCTGTATCGAGTCCAACTGAGCCTTTACCGAATCAGGCAGCAGGGCCTTGATCGAATCGGGGATGGCAGCTGGTTGCTGGGCCTCAGGTGCAGGCTGATTGTTATTCTTTGGGGCACCGTAGAATCGCTCGTAAGCGGTCTGGGTGTTCTTATCGAATTGCTTCAGCAGATCCTCGGCAATGGCCAGGTCGAGTGCCTCACGCGAAGAAATGGCGTGAATCAGACTCTCGTTCAGCTTATAGGCACCCCACTCTACGTTCTCGGCATACTGCTGGTCATTCTCAACAGTTGTCAGCACCATGTTCTTTTTCTGGTAAGCGGGATCCTTAAACTCAGCACTCTCAACGGGGCGGCTCACCCACTCTTTGGTATAGGTATAGGTGGTAGTAGTTACCTCTTTGCCACCCAACTTGTCTTCGCTCTTTTCCTTAGCATGCTCTACCCACTGGTAGTACTCCACGGTGCGTCGCATGGCGATGGCTGTGGCACCTACGCCAAAATCCTTGTCAATCAACGAATCCTGTGTGGTGGCCAGTGCCGTACCACAAATCAGCTCGCCCTCCAGCTGGGCATCCTTCTTGGCGGGGTTAGGCATCTCTACATAGGCGCTCCCTGCCTCTTCCAGCATCTTTTCGGTCTTCACTGCACGTCCTTCGTTCCACCAAAGTAATGCAGTACCCAAGCAGAACAGCACAATGCCGCCGCCTATAGCCTTAAACGAATTTCCTACGCGGGTTCCATATCCCGTGGTTCTTACTTCTTGATAAGCCATAATAATAAATAATAGGTTATTGGTATAATGTTTAATGTATAATGTTTAATGTTTAATCTTTAATGTTTAATGTCTAAAAATTCTCCTACTGCCCTGATAGCTCACGTGGCCCTGGTGCTCCAGATAGTCCATCACCAGCTGGGCAGTAATCTTACCGATACCCTTACCTGGGTCCTTACGGTTAGTAGTGCTGATGGCCACCGTATAGCTGTTGGTAATCACCTTGTAGGTCTTTTTCAGGTTCAGCTTCTTACCGTCCTCACCATACAGCACCACCTTTGTCAGGGCCTTGGTAGCAGAGTCAACGGTGTAATCCACCTTCATGCCACCTACATAGGGGAATCCCTGGTTATCGTTGTCGTAGCACTTCTTCATCATGTCAATCAGCTCCTTACCAGTCAACTGCAGTTCGATAGCCTCGTTCTGGAATGGGTCCAGTCGCAGGGCATCGGCCACGGTAAAGCCACCCACAGGCTTTGTCTCGTAGCGCACACCACCCGGATTCTGGAAACTCAGGTCGGCATGACCCTCTTGTACGTAGGCATCGCACATCATGTTACCCAACTCCTCGTAGCACTCAAATGGTGTGTCCACCTGTGCCAGCACACGATAGAAGGCAGGGTTCTGCGAGAAATAATCCACCAAGGCTCTTACCACCTTATTCTCGTTCTTACCACCGCGAATGGCGATGTTTTCGGCCTGGCGATCCACCACCTTACCATCCTCAAGTGTCAGTGTGGTATGGGTAACACAAGCCAGTCGGTTCTTGTTCTGGGTGATAAACAGGCCATTGTGCATCTCACCACCCTTCAGCTGGGTGTGACTGTGTCCACCTACGATGATATCCACCCAAGGCAGATCCTTCGACACCTTTACATCGCTCTCAAAGCCCAGGTGCGAGAGGAACAGCACCACATCGCACTCCTTGCGCAGAAACTGGTACTGCTGCAATGTCTCCAGAGGGTCGGTAAACTTGATATCAACCGTATTTTTAGGGTGACTCTCGGGGATACCCATCGCACCCAGTGCCACAGCACCTACGATACCCACCTTAATACCGCCGCAATCAAACACCTGGTAAGGCTTTACGTGCATGTTCCACTTGGCATCGGGCTGCACATTGGCACACAGCGTGGGGAAAGCCGACATGCTAACCAGCTTAGCCAAACCCTCCTGCCCTGAGTCGAACTCGTGGTTACCCAGTGTGGTAGCATTAAAACCAATGATATTCATCAGTGCCACCATCGGATAGGCTGGTATCTCGTACATATCGTTCAGGGGTTCGCCCGAACGGTTATCGCCGGCACTCAGCACCAGCAAGTTGGGATACAAGGCACGCAGCGAGTCGGCCACAAAACCCACTCGTGGCATGCACTCTATAGCCGCATGCATATCGTTAGCACTCAGTATGTGTAGCTCTTTCTTTTCGCCGGCCTGAACACACAGTCCTGCCAGCAGCATCATCGATGCCAATACATATTTCTTTTTAAACATAATGTTTAATGTTTAATGTTTAATCTTTAATGTTTCATGTTTAATCTTTAAACTTCAGTCTGATTTGTGTAAATGCACTCGCGGGCGCATCAAGGTCAATCTCATGTCCCCACACGTCAGTTACTTCCAACTGTTCCAAAAACTTTAAGCTCATCCGCCGTCTGGTCAGATAAGAAATCAATGCGTGGCGTATCTCTGCGCCTTCAAACAACTCGATGGTTGTACGATTCACTTTCAGTTTCATTTCGTTATACGTTCCTTAATGTTTTAATCTTTCAAGCTCAAAGCTTAATGTTTAATCTTTAATCTTTAATGTTTCATGTATCATCGTACGCCGCCTCCGCCGCCGCCGCCCGAGAAGCCGCCTCCGCCGCCTCCCCACGACGAGTGTCCGCCACCACCGCTTGCACGGTGTTCGCGTGCTGCCTTGGCAGCCACGGCACTCGATGTACTACGCTGCAGGGTACTGTAAATCAGTGGCAGCGTCATGTTGTCGGCCATGGTACTGGCCACACGGTCCATATCAAAGTAGGCAGGGTTCACCTGCTTCATTTCCTTAATCACCTTATCGGCTATACCAAACAGCGTGGCATATATCATATAATCCTTCCACAGCTTTACTTCCTTCAGTTCGCGCTCATCCAGCAGCGTAAATTCTTTCAGGAATTTTCGCAATCCAAACACCTCGTTCACGCCCTTATCGTATGGAGGATACTTCGACAGATCCTTCTTGGCGTGCAAGGTAGTGATAAACTGGTCGATAGCACTCTGATGGGTTCTGCTCTTCATATACGATTTCAGCTCCCATGGCTCCAGTATTCTGTCGCTGCCTGCCGCATCCTTAAACATCTTGTACAGCTGGCGCATCAGCACAGGCTGCTTGTCAATATCCTTGTAGTCGTGCATCACGAAGTTGGGTTCCATCTTACCCTTCGAGTTAGGTTTTGTCTCAATGGTGATAACGCCCATGCTGATCAATTTCAGGATACAAGCCGACATCAGGTTATTATAATCGCTGTTAAAATATTTATAGGCATTCAGTATCTTGTTAGCCTCCTGCAGATTGCCGTTCACTGGCACATCACGATACCACGTCAGCCCTTTGTTCAGTTGGCGCTTGGCCCGCCATACACGGTACATCTGCCACACGGCGCCACCAATTACCACCAGGGCTGCACCGCCGTAAAACAGGATAAACAGCACCCACTCAAAGGGACTCATATCATCCTCGTCGTCCTCATCATACACGTAGTCGCTACCCTCAAAGGCCTCTTCCTTCTTGTTCTCAAAGGTATCGTTCTCCCATACGGTAGGCTCAAACATGCTCTTGGGGAATTTCACCATCAGGTACAGTCCAGCCTCGCTGCTCATGGGTTTGGTGGTCTCGGCCATCACAAAGCCGTCCTGCATCCATATCTCACCCTCGAACCTAAAGCCCCACACGCCGCACGAGTCCTCATTGATTATCATCGTACTGTCGGCAGTGGTAATGGCCACACGGGCATGCTCAGGTTTTGGCGATACAGCGGTATCCAGAAACACATGGCGGATGGCACACGCATCGGGATAGCCGCGCACCAGTCCAGTCATCACATAAGTGGTGGTGTACGTACGCTCGCCCTCGGCACCCAGGCCCCAGCACAGCTCAAAGCCGCGCTTGGTGGTAACAATACCGCATTTGTACTGTTTCCAACTGCGCGTCTGGTTCACGTCCCAATCCGTATATACATATCGGGCGCCCGTTTCGTCGGTCACTGTCAGGTTCTTTACAATGCTTGGCCCCATGTTAGCCAAGCCAATATAGCACTCTGTACCCTCGCTATCAATGGTCATCTGTCGTGTTTCAGTAATCAGGGCGTCGCCATTCCTGTCAAGCACCACCCGTATGTCCAGGTCGTGCAACTGCGGACGGGCCAATACCTGTATTACCCCAAGCAGCAAAAGTACGATTGTCAATTTCGCTTTCATTACAAGGTGCAAATTTAAAAAATAGTGCCGAAAGTAGCACCCTTCGACACTAATATTTAACGTTTCTTCCTTTAAACTATGTTAATTGGCTTTAATAAAACATATTTTTATGTATCTTTGCACGCAAAAACAGTACAATCATGGATATTAAAGAATTATTAAACCAGACCGACCATTTTGCAGCCAACGCAGGTTGTAGGATAGTAGAGGTAGACGATCAGCATGCTGTAGCCGAGATGACCGTAAACTCCACGCACCTGAATGGCGGCCATGTTTGCCAGGGTGGAGCTTTGTTCACTTTAGCCGACCTTGCCATCGCCGCCTTGATGAACCAGCACGGCGAGCTCACCTTCGGCATCTCCAACAACATCATGTTCGTGGCCAGCGCCTTGGAGGGCGACCATCTTAGGGCCGAAGCCACCTTCGTAGCCGATCACCATAAGATCCCCTCTGTTCAGGTTAGCGTCACCAACCAGGACGGCAAACCCATCTGTCACGTCACCGGCATGGGCTACCGCAAATCCAAGCCGCTTCCCCAAAAATAAATCATACATAAAACTAATAAAAATGAAAGCAATCATTCTCCTAACGGCATTAACATTATCCATCACCGCCTCGGCACAGGATAAAGAGCGCGATGCCATCGTTCAGCACTACATGAGTCTTTCTGCCCAGCTGAAAGCAAGCACGCAGTCAGCCATCAAGTCCGATGGTTCGTTCTACTATCCCCATGCAGGCGATAAGTTCCCAACTTTCTCTGATAAAGACATCGATGGCAACACCTGGAACTCCGATAGCATCCGTGGTCGTGTAGCCGTATTTAATCTATGGTATTCCGGCTGTAGACCATGCCTTGCTGAGATGCCGATTCTTTCAGAATGGAAGCAGCAGCTACCCGAAGTGTTGTATTTTTCAGCAACATTCCACGATGCTGCCACCACCAAACGAATCACCGACAACCGTCAGTTCAACTGGATCCATCTTGTTGAAGACAAGACCATGATGCCATGGATTGGTTCATTAGGATTTCCACTCACCATCGTAGTCGACAAGCAGGGCATCGTACGCTACGCCGTTCACGGCACATCCGAGCAAAAACGCGCCGAAATCCTCGACGCCATCAAGTCCGCACTCTGTCTTACCCTGAAAAACGTTGAATAAAAAACAACGTTTTAAAATGGAGAAAAACGAAGATTTATTAGGGTTGCAAGAATTAGCGAAGAAGCACAGAGTCGTCAATAGACGTAAAACTTTGGAGGAAAAACAAATGATTGTGAAGGCTCATTTGTTAAATCATGTTCCAATCGAGCAATTATGTGCAGATTTTCGTATTGGTAGGAAGAGTATTTACAGATGGATTTGTACCTTTGCAGACGGAAAGGTGCCTGCAAATAGTGGTAAAGGCATTCCTAATGTCAAACCAAATCCGTCAATTATGCCAAAGAAGAGTCAGAAACCAGTAGAGACCGAGGCCGAGGAACTGGCCCGTCTCAGGGAAGAGAACAAGCGCCTGGCGGAAGCATTGAAGATGGCAGAGTGGATGAATCATGCAAAGGACGTGATGATTGACGAGGCCGAGAAAACATTCAAGATTCCGATCAGAAAAAAATCTGGTGCCAAACAGTAAAGACGCTTGCCGCAGAGAAGGTCAAGGGCCAAACCATGGGCCTTCTCTGCCGGCTGTTTGGCAAAAGCTGGCAAGCGTACTACCAGCACAAGGAAACGTTAGGCAAGCAACGATTGACGGAGGAAATGGTCATCCAATTCATTAAGGATATACGCCAGATAGATCCTGGCATAGGCGGCCCCAAACTCCACTACATGTATCGCGAGCGCTTTGGCGAAGACTACGAGTATATGGTGGGGCGCGACAAGATGGAAACAATCATTGCCCGTAACGGCTTGAACGTAAGGCTTCCAAGGCGTCGCCCTCGCACAACAGACTCCACTCACGGCCTCCCTACGTATCCTAATCTGGTAAAGGATATCATACCGATACGTAAAAATCAAATCTGGGTGACGGATATTACATATATCCCTATTTGGAATCCTGATGGTAGCTATGACTTCTGCTACCTCTCGATGATAACGGACTGCTATACCAAGGAAATCATCAGCTGGTATATAGGCGAGACAATGGAAGCCTGGTGCAGCGTAGAGTGCCTCATGAAGGCTCTTGAGACATTGCCCGTAGACGAGGTAGTCAACCTCATCCACCACTCGGACAGAGGTATCCAGTACGTCAGTGCAGCATATACATCGCTGCTTATTGAGGCGGGTATCAAAATCAGTATGACGGAGAGCGGCGATCCCAAGGACAATGCAGTGGCTGAGCGTCAGAACAACACCGTCAAGAACGAACTGCTCAAGGATATCAAATTCCACTCCATAGGAGAGCTCAGAAGAGCTTTGGGTAAAGCAATAGCCTTCTATAATAATGAGCGTCCACACATGTCGCTGAACAACAGGACTCCACGTCAGGCAGCCTCTTGTATGGGTAAAATACAGAAAAAATGGATAAGTTATAGAGAAAAGTACCTCGAAAATTTGGAAATTCAAGAAGGAGCATGTACCTTTGCACCGCAAACCCTGAATATGATTGAACGGCTTTCCGCGGAGCCTATTCAACAAAAACAAGGGTTAAGAGAGAATTATTCAACCTCTGTCAGGGATAAGGATTAAGGTACCAAAAGAGCATTCAACCTATGGCAGGGTTAAGTTAAAAACCATTCAACTTTTTCTAGGGAAGTACACTCAAATGACACTCTCCACAATGGTACAATAGTTCATTAGTTCATTTCCAATTCTAAGAGACACAAGCAGGAGGGCGAGAGAGGGTAACGGGAGGTGGAGACTGTATTTATTCTATATTATATATTAAATTTATATATATTATAATATATATAAATTATATAAAGCAATAAGAGCCCACGGATGCGCTACTAAATTTTACAAAATGAACTAATGAACTAATGTACCATTCCAGCCCGCCAGCAGGGCATTTTATGTAGTACGGCAGAATCTGGTGGATAGTTTACGAGTTTTCTGTAAATCCTGCCGAACTTTCTCTTAGATAGTAAAGTGGTATTATTAAGATAGTATATATAAGGCTCCTTATCTATCGTATTATTTCTTTACATTTTAACATTTCAGAAAAACTCAAGGAATAACTTTAAAAAGTTTTGGTGCGCATCGATTTTATTTGTACCTTTGCAGTGCAATTAGGAAATAATGCAACGTCAAAAAGAAACAAAGTGCACACGTGGATTGAGACACACGAGAGTAATTAACATTAGTATTAACCATTAAAATTAAAAAAGTATTAGAGTATGGCGAAGATTTTTATGAGTTGCGACAGAAAAAGAACAACAAGTCGCAGGTATTTGGCAAGTGGTTCGCTCACAGCAAGAGTATTGAAACCCTGAACACCCGAAAGCTGGCAAAGCACATCAGTGAGCACGGTAGCGTTTATACGCAGGATGTAGTATTTGGTGTGCTGGAGAAGTTCCGTAGCTGCCTGGTGGAGATGCTGCTGGAGAGCAAGCGAGTGAAGATCTCGAGTCGCGAGTTCCTGAAGAAGGCCGAGTTTGTGATTTCCGTAGGGTTTTCCCTATTCACAAAGGATTTTTACTATATTTTTTAAATAGGCCGTTTTTTGTGATTCTAGTCAACAATATCAGCCTAATTCGGTATTTTCTACGAAACTTTTGCTTGGTTTAAAGTTTTCGCCTTACCTTTGCAGTGCATTTAGAATCAAAACAGGCGGTCCTTTGGGAGACCAAATGTATATGTTTAATTATTAAAAAGAAAAGAAAATGAAAAAGATTTTTATGACACTCGCAGCAGTGTGTGTAGCTGCAACAATGAATGCACAGGTTTACGTAGGTGGTGGTCTTGGTCTGGCTTCTACATCTCAGGATGGCGACACCAACACTAAGCTCAAGCTCATGCCTGAGATTGGTTACAACATCAACGATAGCTGGGCTATTGGTGTAGCTTTCGGATATGCCGAGAACGAGCAGAAGGTAAAAGCTGGCAATCTCACTGTATCAGCCAAGGACAAGGCATTCCAGATTAATCCTTACGCCCGTTACACCTTTGCTAAGTTCGATAAGGTAAATCTCTTCCTGGATGGTGGTTTAGATTATATCCACGAGGATCCCGCTGTAGGTAACAAGGTAAACACCTTTGGTCTGGGCATCAAGCCAGGTATTGCAGTTAACCTCAACGATAAGCTAAGCTTTGTAGCTCACGCTGGTTTCCTGGGCTGGCAGAGCGAGAAGGAGGATGTAGATGGCGCCAAGGCTGCTAACACCTTTGGTTTCGACCTCGATGGTTCTAACCTCAGCTTCGGTGTTTACTACAACTTCTAATAGTAAAACCTTAGTTTATATAAATCTAAAAAGATGGCTGCATCATTCCGGTGCAGCCATCATTGTTTGTGCATTTAGAAGTTCTTGCGGACGCCTTGCCACTCGGGGAATTTGAGTTTGAGATACTCATCGTCGAGGAAGAGGGCCGACTGGCCTACCTGGCCTTTGAGCTGCCAGTCGAGCCATTTTACAACGGCCTTGGCATAGTTGCCACCGTGAGCCTCGTAATAGGTACCACTGTGGCCATCCTTTGAGTTGAGCATCACTACAGGAATATCGTCGGCAATACGCTCGTAATCCTTCTGGGCGTTGGCATAAGCGATATCGGCTGGACCACCAATCATATAGAACATAGGGGTGTGCAGATTCTTAAGGCACTCCTTAGTGGCGCCCATCATCTCCATATCGCCAATACCGGTGTTAAGCATCACGCAGGTGCGGATACGGGGATCGTAGGCGATGGCAAGCACCTGGGCACCACCACACGACTGACCCATGGCAGCAACACGCTGCAGATCGAGACAGTGGTAATACTCGGAACCAGCGGCGGCATTCTGCTCGGTGAGCCAATCGAGCACCTCGAGCAGCATCTTAGGATAGGTACTGAACTGAGGAGCAGCGGGCTGCTTAGCGGTTTTCTTAGCCTTCTTGGTGGCCTGGGCCATCATCTTGGCCTGCTCTTCCTGCTGGGCCTTGATCTCCTCAGGTGTAAGGGGCTGAATCTTCTCGCCATTGGCCATCACAACCTCGGCCTTGGTGGCAGGATAGGCTGATTTGAGCACACCACGCCACTGAGCCATCACGTCGGCCTCGTCGTAAGGACCGATAGCTGCAGCCACGTAGCCATACGAGGCTACCTCGCTGAGCAGCAGGCGCATCTCTACATTATTATTAAAGCAGGCGCCATTGGCATAAACGATAACGGGCAGGGCGCCTTTCTGGGCCACCACCTGCTGCAGGTTCTGGGGACGATAAACGGTGAAGCCTGGGCAAGAGGCATCGCCTACCACCTCGGACTTAAAGGGGCCTGTACCACCCTCTTCTACAATCTGTTTCTGAACTGTCTGGGCATTAACCAGCCCGGTACTTGCTGCGAACAGCATAGCTGATAATAGTAACTTTTTCATTTTTACGTTAGGTTTACTGTAATAATACGTTATTTTACGATGGCAAAGGTACACAAAAAAAGCCACCCGACAAAATCGAGTGGCTTAAAATATGTCAAACTAAGATTTGATCTTATTTGAGCTCAGCGAGGTACTTGATAGTACGAACCATCTGAGAAGTGTAAGAGTTCTCATTGTCGTACCAAGAAACAACCTGTACGAGTGAGTTGCCGTCCTCCATCTTGCTTACCATTGTCTGGTTAGCGTCGAAGAGTGAACCGAACTTCATACCGATGATGTCGCTTGAAACGAGCTTCTCCTCAGTGTAACCGAAGCTCTCGTTAGCAGCAGCCTTCATGGCAGCGTTGATGCTCTCAACAGTTACATCACCCTTAACAACAGCGTGCAGGATAGTTGTAGAACCAGTTGGAGTTGGAACGCGCTGAGCAGCACCGATGAGCTTACCGTTGAGCTCAGGAATTACGAGACCGATAGCCTTAGCAGCACCAGTTGAGTTAGGAACGATGTTCTGAGCACCAGCACGAGCGCGCTGAACATCACCCTTGCGCTGAGGACCGTCGAGAATCATCTGGTCACCTGTGTAAGCGTGAACAGTTGTCATGATACCGCTCTGGATTGGAGCGAGGTCGTTCAGAGCCTTTGTCATAGGAGCCAGACAGTTTGTTGTACAAGAAGCAGCGCTGATAACAGTGTCAGCAGGAGTCAGAGTCTTGTGGTTTACATTGTAAACGATAGTAGGCAGATCGTTACCAGCAGGAGCAGAGATAACAACCTTCTTAGCACCAGCAGTGAGGTGAGCAGAAGCCTTCTCCTTAGATGTGTAGAAACCTGTGCACTCCAGAACAACGTCTACATCCAGCTTACCCCAAGGGAGCTCAGCAGCGTTAGGAATAGCATAGATAGTGATCTTCTGACCATCAACAACGATGTAATCCTCACCAGCCTCTACAGTGTGCTTGTTCTCACCAATCTTGCCACAGAAACCACCCTGAGCGGTATCGTACTTCAGCAGGTGAGCGAGCATCTTAGGACTTGTCAAGTCGTTGATTGCTACTACTTCATAACCTTCAGCCTCGAACATCTGACGGAATGCGAGACGACCAATACGGCCAAAACCGTTAATTGCTACTTTTGTCATTTTCTTAATTATTTAAATGGGTTATACCTATTATTACTAACTTTTTTAGCTCGAAAAACGAACTTTTTTTTATTTTCGGATGCAAAGTTACAAAATTATTCCTATATTTGCAGCATAAATCACTTAAAAATAAAGTGAAAAGTGAAAACTGGAAAGTAAAAAGTATAAAAATCGGCGGCAAAAAACCAATGATTGCAAAATACAGATTACAATTCACACATTAATATATTAAACATTAAACATTAAACATTTAAAGCTTATGGGATTTATTAAAGAATTCAAGGAGTTTGCCGTTAAGGGCAATGTGATGGACATGGCAGTGGGTGTTATCATTGGCGGTGCCTTTGGTAAGATTGTTAGCTCGCTGGTTGACGATGTACTGATGCCTGTTGTAGGTATGGTTACTGGCAATGTAGATTTTACCAGCCTGGCTTTCCAGATTGGCGACGGCGAGGGTGCAGCTGTGCTGAAGTATGGTACGTTTATACAGAACGTGGTAGATTTTGTGATCGTGGCATTCTGTATTTTCCTGATGCTGAAGGGTATTAACAAACTGAACCGCAAGAAGGAAGAGCCTGCTCCAGAGCCCGAGGCTCCAAAGGGTCCCACCCAGGAAGAGCTGCTGGCTGAGATCAGAGATCTGCTGAAAAATAAATAAACAATAAAAAAGCCCCGCCGATTGGCGGGGTTTTTATTTTACTTGAACTTATACGGCAGGTCGCCCTTGGCCCAGTTGGTGCCATCGCCCCAACCGGGGTTCTGCTCGAGCACACCCTCCGACAGGGTTACCTGATCCTCAGGAATCTTGAAGAATCCACCACCCGTTTCGTTATAACGCTGCATAAAATCGTTGGTAAAGGCATACTCGCCAGGAATACCCTGGTTGGTAATCTTGTTGCCTACCTGATTCTTAACCTTCTCGGCCACATCGCCCCAACGGCGCAGGTCGTTCCAGCGCAGAGCCTCGAAACACAACTCGTAGCGGCGCTCCTTTTTCAGGGCGGCCAGACTATAGGTGATATCGTTCAAGCCGGCACGCTGGCGAACGGCATTCAGTCCGCTCTTGCCATTGAGCACAGCCTTACCATCGGTAAGCTCGGAGTGCATGAGCAGCACATCGGCAAAGCGCAGCCATACCAGCGACTGGGTAAGACCCGACTGGCGGTTGTTCTCAGAGCCATAGTAGTAAGCATAGCTAAGGTAGCGGCTGCTGTGATCCTCGCTATAGGCCTCGCAACCTATGTACTTCTTAGCCAGCAGGTTGGTGTTCTCTACCTCCTTGGCGGGATCGCCCTTGTACTTAGGAATCTCGACGGCACGATCGCAGATAGAACCTACACGGCGATAGTCGCCCTGATAGTCGGGATCGGCAGCCCAATCGGTCCACAGTTTTTCGCACACAGGACCGTTAGAATAACCCTGAACTGAGAATGGGAAGGCATCAACAGTGGTCTTGCGCAGGCCGTAGAACTCAACAATACGGTTGTGGCGCAACTGCGAGTCGGCACTCCAACCGGCCTTGTTACTCATCTTAACGGCAAACATGTTCTCCATATTCTCGTCGGTCACCCAATTCAAACCGTTGTCGAGGGCATAAGGATAATCCTTGGCGGTATAGGGGTTGGTGTAAGGCCACAGGTTGCGCTGATCGCTAACCAGGCCAAAGCCAGAGTTCTGGATACAATCCTCGAGCCACGAGGCTACCTGAGCCTTTGAGATGCTACCACCCTCGGCCAAAGGCAGCTCGCTCTTGTTATAGAAGCCTGTATAGAACAGCCATACACGGGCCATCAAACCCTCGGCTGCCCATTTTGAGGCACGACCCTCGCCAAAGGCGGGATACTTGGTTGAAGGACCATTCTCGATAGCAGCCTTCAGGTCGCTACCGATCTGGGCATACACATCGTCGGCTGTGGCGCGTGGCAGATTCTGCGGCTCGGTGCTGAGCACCAGGGGCACGCCATTAAACACCTGGGCGAGGTTGAAATAATAGAACGCGCGCAGGAAATAGATTTCGCAAAGCAACTGCTTTTTCTTATCGGGCGAGCTCCACTCGGTAACGTTGTCGATGGTTTCGAGCGCGTTGTTGGCACGGTTGATACCTGCATAGCGCTGCTTCCAAAGGGGTTTCATCCAATCCACATAGGCATTCATGAGGCGATCGACACCCTGAGCGCCAATGTTACTCTGACTACCACCACCCAAGCGGTCGTCGCCAGCGATATCGAATATAAAGAAGGGGTCTTCCTCGGGGTCGGCCAGGTTGCGGTTCATAACAGAGTAGATACCATTTACCATCTGCACGGCATCGGTCTCGTTAACAGGGAAGTTCGAGGTATCCTTCATCGTAAGGTTCTCGGTATCCAGGAAATCGTCGCAGGCGCAAGCCAGCACGATGGCTGCTACTGCAATGCCAAAATTACATAATTTAAGCATCAAAGATCTATAGTGTTTCATAATTACCATGTGTTTAGAAGTTTATATTCAGTCCTACCTGCCATGAGCGAGCCGATGGATAGTAACCACAGTCGATACCCGAAGCCCAGCTGGTGCCATTGCCGAAACCTACCTCAGGATCCATACCCGAGTAGCCGGTAAAGCAGAAGTAATTGCTGAGGGCCACGTAGAGACGGCACTTCTGCACGGGCAGCTTGTTGTAGAGCTTCTTAAAGTCGTAGCCAAAGGCAATGCGAGAGATCTTGAAGAAGTCGGCATCCTCTACCCAAACCTTCGAGATTTCGCTCATGTTCACGTTCTTACCATCAGAGAAGCGTGGATACTTGTTGGTGCTACCCTCGCCTGTCCAGTACTTGGTGTAAACATCGGTACAGTAGTTGTCATCGGGGTGATCGGAGAACTGACGATAGCTCTTGGCCACCTGCTGTCCGAACGAGCCGTAGCCATTCAGAGCCAGGTCGAAGCCCTTATAAGCCAGGTTGATGTTAAGACCTACGGTAAAGTCGGGGTTAGGATCACCAATCATGGTCTTATCGGCATCGCCGGTATCAATCTTACCATTGCCGTTCACATCCACGAACTTCACGTCGCCAGCCTGCAGCGATTCGCCCTGCAGCGAATTCTTCTTATCGCCACTACAGTTACGGTTGATGTAATCCTGCAGGTCGGCCTCGTTCTGGATGATACCCTCCATGGCATAGCCCCAGAAGTAGCCGATAGGATAACCTACCTGCAAGCGATACAGCTCGGCGGTGTTCTGGGCGATGGCATTAGAACCACCATGGATGATACCCTCGGAGTTAGCCAATCGGGTAACCTCGTTCTTATTATGCGAGAAGTTGAAGGTTACGCCATATACAAAGTCCTTACCCACCTTATCGTTCCAGGTAAGCTGCACCTCGTAACCCTTGTTCTGGATATCACCACCGTTGACGTAAGGCGCACCTGTACCGTACGACAGCAGCATGGGCGCACGTACCAGCCAGTCCTTGGTGGTTTTGTTATACCAGTCGAAGGCCACGCCCAGACGGTTGTTCAGGAATCGGGCATCGAAACCAAGGTCTAACTGCTCAGAGGTTTCCCACTTTACATCCTTGTTAGGCAGGATGTTAGGATAAGCACCGATGCCAGGATTATCCTTGCTCTCGAAATAGTAAGGATCGTCGAACGCGATGGTACCTACATACTGGAAGTTAGAGATGTTACAGTTACCATTCTGACCCCAGCTGGCACGAATCTTCAGGAAGTCGAGCCACGACTTGGTCTTCTCCATAAACGATTCATTGGTGATAACCCAACCAGCGCTGATTGATGGGAAATAACCCCAGCGCTTGCCACGGGCAAAGTTGGATGAACCATCGGCACGCAGCACGAGCGAGAGCAGATAGGTTTCGTCGTAGTTATAGTTGATACGACCGAAGAACGACGACAGGGCACCCTGATCCTCGGGACTACCACCTATCGAGGTGTAGGCAGGGTCAACCACATTGGCGTTGGTGATATAGGCATGATCGAACGAGCCTGGGAACAGCGAGTTACTGTTGGTGACGCTGACGCTGCTGCCATAACCCCACTTCTCGATACTCTGACCCAGCAGGGCGTCGATATTATGCAGGCCGAACGACTTAACGTAGTTGATAGTATTCTCTAACGACCAGCGGATGCTGTACGACTGGTTCTGGCTCACGTCGTCGTTAGGATTCGACTTCTTGGTGCTGAGCTCGTAAACGGGCTTGTAGCTGCGGCCCTCGCGATGGCGATACAGCCAACCGGCACTGGCACGATAAGTAAGGTCCTTGATGGGCGAGAACTCGAGGAAGAAGTTGCTCTGCAGGCGCCAGCCCTTGGTATAGCCATAGCCCTCGTCGTACTTCATCTGAGCCAACGGGTTGGCCATCTCGGCACTGAAATCCCAGCCATCGGCCACGATATCCTTGTACTCGTAGAAGCTGCCATCCTCGTTGTAAGCTGGCAGCAGCGGACTCATGGCCAGCAGGTTACGGATGCTGTTACCATAAATACCACCAATGCTTACACCTTTCTTATTAGTAGCCGAGAAGGTGATGTTCTCGCCAAACTTGAGCACGTCGCGCCCCTTCTTGCGGATGAGCGAGTAATCGGAGTTAAGGCGAACGGTATAGCGATCGTACTTAGGATCGGCAGGATAGCCGATAGTACCCGTCTGGTGATACTTACTGAAACCTAACGAGAAGCGCGACACATCGCTACCACCAATGATATTGATTGAGGCATTGTGCATGGGCGCATCGTGGATGGTAGTCTCCTCCAGCCAGTTGGTACCATTCCAAGTGCCATTCATAATCTGTGCATACTGCTTGGGGATAAGCGTGGCCCAGTCGTAGGTGCTCACACCCTGTATCTGGTAGGCCTTATCGTTAATCTCCATATACTGCTTGGCATTCAGCGGGGTAACACCATTGGTATTAGGATTCTGCCATCCCATATAACCATCGAAGGTTACCTGCACCTTGCCACTCTTACCCTTCTTGGTGGTTACCAGGATAACACCGTTTGAGGCACGGGCACCATAGATGGCACTCGAAGCAGCATCCTTGAGCACGTCGATACTCTCGATATCGTTAGGCGACAGGTCGGTGATAGATCCACCAGGCACGCCATCGATAACATACAGCGGGGTGTTGCTACCAGCTGTACCCATACCACGGATAACCACCTTGTAGCTCTCGCCTGGCTGACCAGAGTTCATCACGATGTTCATACCGGCAGCCTGACTCTGCAGGGCACCAAAGGCATCAACGGCATTGATGGCTGCGATATTATCAGAGGTTACGTGTACGGTTGAACCTGTAACCAGCTTTTTGCGCTGGGTACCATAACCCACTACCACCACATCGTTGAGCACCTCGGAATCCTCTTCCAAAGTAACATTCACACTCTTGCCGGCGGTAGGCTTAACAGTTACATTCTTGTAACCCACAAAAGAGATACGGATACTTGCACCCCTGGCAACGGTAATGCTGAAGGAACCATCGGCTCCTGTAAGCGTTCCATTACTCTGTGTGCCTAACTCAATGACACTGGCGCCTATAACAGGTTCGCCACTGGTGTCGAGAACCACACCCTTTACCTGCACAGTAGGCTTAGCCTGAGTAACAACCTGACTAGCTCGCGCCTGAGCCACGGGCATGGTTGAACCCATAACCAACATTCCTGCACAAACAGCAGAAAGGATCTTTGAATAGTTGTACATAATGATAATAATTAATTAGTAATATAACCGGTATTTGGTTTTTAGTTCCATGTTATATCAACCCTATGTTTATGGCTAGGATTGATTAATTCAGCATGTTTGATTTTTAACGTCGCAAATATACGATATATATCTGATAGTTGCAAGTAATTTAAGGATTTTAACAAAAAAGCCCTGCCTTGCGGCAGAGCTTTTAATGTGATGATGTTTACTCCCACTCGATGGTTGCGGGTGGTTTCGACGAGATATCGTAGCAAACGCGGTTTACGCCACGTACCTTATTAATAATCTCGTTACTTACCTTAGCCATGAAGTCGTAAGGCAGATGTGCCCAGTCGGCTGTCATTGCATCGGTACTGGTTACAGCACGCAGGGCTACGGGATGCTCGTAGGTACGCTCATCGCCCATCACACCTACACTGCGAACAGTAGAAAGCAGGATGGCACCTGCCTGCCAGATCTGATCGTAGAGCGAAACCTCGATCTCGCCATCCTTCATATCGGCAGGGATACCGGCAGCCAGCACCTTGCGGGCCTCTTCGCCACTCAGCTTAACCTTGTAATCGCGCAGGCCGCGGATATAGATATCGTCGGCATCCTGCAGGATACGTACCTTCTCAGGAGTGATATCGCCCAGGATACGAACAGCCAAGCCAGGACCAGGGAAGGGGTGACGGGTAATCAAGTGTTCGGGCATGCCCAACTGGCGACCTACACGACGAACCTCGTCCTTGAACAACCACTGCAGGGGCTCGCAAAGCTGCAAGTGCATCTCCTTAGGCAGACCGCCTACGTTGTGGTGGCTCTTAATCACCTTACCTGTAATATTCAAGCTCTCGATACGGTCGGGGTAGATAGTACCCTGAGCCAGCCACTTGGCATCGGTAATCTTCTTAGCCTCGGCATTGAACACCTCAACGAAGTCGCGACCAATGATCTTACGCTTCTGCTCAGGATCGGTAACACCAGCCAGATCGGCAAAGAACTTAGCGCTGGCATCAACACCAATCACGTTCAGGCCCAGCACCTTGTAGTCGTCCATTACCTGGTTGAACTCGTTCTTACGCAGCATACCATGATCTACAAAGATACAGGTAAGGCGATTGCCGATAGCCTTGTTGAGCAGTACAGCAGCAACAGATGAATCGACACCACCTGAGAGGCCGAGAATCACACGATCGTCGCCCAGCTGAGCCTTGAGCTCGGCTACGGTAGAATCGACGAACGAAGCGGCACTCCACTCCTGCTTACTGCCACAGATATCAACTACAAAGTTCTTCAGGAGCTGTGTGCCCTGCAGGGTGTGGAACACCTCGGGGTGGAACTGTACAGCCCATACGCCATCGCGCCAGAATGCAGCGTTCTTAACGTCCTTAGTAGAACCAATAACCTCGAAACCCTCGGGGATTGAGGTGATGGTGTCGCCATGGCTCATCCATACCTGTGAGTGCTGCTCGAAACCTTTGAACAGGGGATTCGTGGTGTCGACAGTCTCAAGGTTGGCACGTCCATACTCGCGAGAGTCGGCCTTTTCGACCTTACCACCCAGGGTGTGACTGATGAACTGAGCACCATAGCAGATACCCAGCACTGGCACACGACCTACAAACTGCAACAGGTCGACCTTGAAAGCCTCAGGATCGTGTACCGAGTAGGGCGAACCACTCAGAATTACACCAATCACCGAGGGATCGTCCTTCGGGAATTTGTTGTAGGGCATAATCTCGCAGAAGGTGTCCAGCTCGCGCACACGGCGGCCGATAAGCTGCGTGGTTTGCGAACCGAAATCGAGAATAATAATCTTCTGTGTCATACTTATATTAATAATTGAACATTGAGCATTGAACATTGACCATTATAAGCCGTCAATGAAGGCTTCGGCTTGATCGAGGGTGTCGAGTTTGCCTACGTCCATCAACCTCAGATCCTTGGCCTCGTAACCACGAATCAGATGGGTGCCACAGGCCTTGAGATAAAAGTCCATAATGGGGAAGCGATCGGGCCACTCATCCAACAATGGCACGAGTGATGGGTGGAACACGTGAATGCCGGAGAAAGCGAGCTTTCGCAATTGACCATTCTTGCCTTGCAAGCCAGCAGAGCTGGAGCGGACCATTGACCATTGACCATTAGAGATGGGGCCTTTGAGGGCGCCGGTTTCGATGTTGGTCCAGCCATGCAGGCGCATCTCGTCATCGAACATCAGATAACGCTTGGTCTGGCGCTCGCTAACTACCAGCAGGGGCGCATCCATGGGTAAAGCCTCGAGGTCGAGATTACTCAGGATATCCACATTATGAATCAGGATGGACTCATTAGCATCAAACAAAGGCAGCGCCTTCTTGATGCCACCACCTGTTTCGAGCAGCGCACTGGTTTCGTCGCTGATACGGATATCCAAACCAAAGTTATGATTTTCCTCGAGATAGGTTACAATCTGATCGGCAAAGTGGTGAACATTTACCACAATGCGCTCATAACCAGAGGATTTAAGTTTTTGTATTACATGCCAAATGAGCGGCTGCCCCCCTACCCTCACCAGTGCCTTAGGCATGGTGTCGGTTAGTGGCTTGAGACGAGTGCCAAGCCCTGCGGCAAATATCATCGCTTGCTTCATTCGGCGCACTATGCTTTATTTGGGGTGCAAAGGTAGCACTTTTTTGGGAGATAAAAAAGAAATTGCCCCAAAAAATTTTGGAGCAATTCTGTTAATAAGTTAGTTAGAACATACGTGGACCTCCGAAGCCGCCGCCACCACGACGACCGCCGCCGAAGCCACCACCACCTGGGCGACCACCGCCAGGACCACCAAAGCCACCACGACCAGGACCACCAGGGCCACCAAAGCCACCCTGACGACCAGCCTTACCACCAAACAGGTTCAAACGATAGATGACGTGAACCATGCCATAGCTGGTAACGGCATTGTACTGGGTATCGTTACGCATCATAGCTGTGACTGTGCTCGACAATGTGCTCTGCTGGTGCAGGATGTCGTACAGCTGCAGCGAGATGGTAAGGGGTTTACCCTTGAGGAAGCTCTGCGAGAGCTGGGCATTCCAGATAAGCTCGTTGGTGTTCATCGAGGCATCATAGTAACCACGACGGCTCTGCATGTTCAGGTTGGTGGTAAGCGATGTGCCCCAAGGCGCTGTTACGCCCACCATACCTCCGTAGGTAAACTGCCAGGTATCAAGGTTATTGCTGGTTTGCAACTCGCTACGGTTGCGGTTGTAGTTGAGCGATCCGTTAAGCTCGATCTCCAACCAATCGTTACGATAGCTGAAGGCCAGGCGCTCCATGATGGTCTGCGACTTGGTAACAGCCTTGGCATCGCTCACACCATCATTAACAAAACCAACGTTGTGGTTGTATCCAAAGTTAGTAAATGTATTCACGTTAAAGTAACCAGCCGAGTCGATGGCTGTGTTGAACATAAAGCCAACGTTGGCATTCCAGTTACCATTGATATTCTCAGGACGAGTCATACGTGCACCACCATCCAACAGGGTAACCTTGTTGGCGATAGAGTTAGCGGTGGTAGAGAAGTTTACGAATGTCATCACAGCACGCTGGTGCTTCTGGAAGTAATCGTTGTAGAACAGCTGGAAGTTCTGACGGAACGAAGGCTTCAAGCCTGGGTTACCTCGTGTAATGTTCAAGGGGTCGCTGTTATCTACGATATCCAGCAGATCGCTCATAGAGGGCTGCGAGGTGTTGGCACGATAGGTGAAGCGCAACTGACCAGTCTGCGACTTCTTCCAACGGAAGTCCATGGTAGGTGCAAAGTTGGTAACAGTGCGGGTGGTATCGGCATGGATACCCTTGTAGTCCTGAATAAAGTGCGACTTCTGAGGCACCATCTGCACACCAATATTAAAGGTATATGAGTTGCGAACGATACGCAGCATCAACTCAGCGGTGTGGATGTAGTTCTGATACTCAGAGTAGCGGCTCTGGCTATCATCGCGATAAGGATCGAGCGAAGTGATACGACCAAACTGGCCCAGATACTCATCCCATGAGCGATAACCACCATTCCATGCAGCAACGGGATCAATCTTACTGAAATCATAGGTACCACGATCGCTCTTCTGGAAACGGTACTGGTACTGATAGCTGAACTGCAAGTAAGTGCGAGGCAGAATAGGCTCGCTATAAGTAATGCGTGCGCTATAGTTCCAGTTCTTGGTTGGGGTGATAGAATAACGATTGGTAATGGTGGTTGAATCGACAATTCCTAAGGTGTAATAGTTAATCAGGCTGTTTGAAGCCGATTTGCTGGTGCCGTCGCTCCAACCTGCATTCAGCTGTACAGTAATGTTACGACCTGTATTGCTGAGACGACGGTTGAACTGCAACATACCACTTACATTCTTTGAATCGCTATACGATACGCTGTTCTGCGTACGGTTGTTCTTCAGGAAATCCTTCAGCTCATCCAACTGGTCGAGCGGACTAGTGATACGCTTATTGTCGAAAGGATTGGCAGTAAAGGTAGCCTCGGCACCCTCGTTATCGCCATCCTGAGAGTTATAACGGAAGTTGGGGCGGAACATGATGTTGGTCATCGAGTCGGGGGTCCACTCCAAACGCATCTGGGCATTCCAGTTGTTAGAACGGGTATAGTTCTGTGTAAGACTGTTACCATACTGCGAGTTGGTAGCACCATACATAGTCATGCTGGTAACCTTTGAGAGGGCATCGCCATCGCTGTGGTTCCAACGTACACTACCATCCAGAACCAGCTTACCTGTATTCTCGTAGTTCAGGTTGATACCAGTCATCTTATTAGCTGTAAGACCCTGGCGACCACCGCCAAAACGGCCACCACCGCCACCACCGGGGAATCCCATATCGTTGGTGTTGTTGGCATTGGTCATCAGGAACACCTTCATATCGCTATTCATGATACCACCGAAGATACGGCCTGCATAACGGTTCTTAGTACCTGCGGCAAGGTCGGCATTCATCATAAAGCCCTTGTTCATACCCTGCTTGATACCAAAGTCGAGCACAGTCTCCTCTTCGCCATCTTCGATACCTGATACACGGGCCAGGTCGCTCTGCTTATCGTAAGCCTTAATGCGGTCGATGATATTGGTAGGCAGATTCTTCATAGCAGTCTTGGTATCGCCAGTCATAAACTCCTTACCATCTACCAGAATCTTCTTCACCTCCTTACCATTAATCTTAATAGTACCATCGTCGCTCACCTCGGCACCAGGCAGACGCTTAACCAGCTCCTCAACTACCGAACCCTCGGGGGTACGGAAGGCAGCAGCATTATATACAAAGGTGTCGGCCTTCAGTGTCACCTTCGAGGCGCGTGCTGTAACAGTGGCACCCTTCAGCATGATAGCATCGGGACTGAGCGAGATGGTGCCGGCATTGTAACCCTTACCATCCTTTAAAGTAAACTTCTTGGTGTAAGTCTTAAAGCCCACGTAGGTAATCTTCAAGGTGTAAGTACCATCGCTGGGGGCTGTAACACGGAATGCGCCATCGGTGTTGGTAACACCATTGGCCACAACCTTCTCGCCTGAGAGAATAGAAGCGGTGGCCTGAATAACTGCATCCTGCGTATCCTGCTCAATCACTTTACCTGTAACCACGCGCTGTGCGTGTACCGACAATACCGTAAACATTACGGCCATCATGAATAGTAATAATCTTCTCATTGCTACTTTTTTCTACGTTTTTTTGAAAGTTTGACGCCTTTTCAAAAAAAAAGTTTAACCTATAGGCTATTTTTTTGTTTAATTTGTTACGTTTTAAAAAAATAATGTTATCTTTGCACTCAATAAAAATTAAAAAGTCAACTACGGCACCAAACAATGAGCCCACAGAAAGTTGTCATATCAGACCAGCTAGATCGTACACTCGCTGAAGCAATAGCCGAGTGTGAACACGATAAGGTTTTCGTCCTGGCCGACGAGACCACAGTTGAGTGCTGTCTGCCAGTTATCGAGCAGTTCGAATGCATGGCAGGCACTAAGCGCATCACGATCGAAGCCACTGATACGCATAAGAACCTGGCTTCGCTGAGTCATGTATGGCACAACTTGAGCGAGGGCGGTGCAACACGTCACACCTTATTAATAAATATAGGCGGTGGCATGGTAACCGACTTAGGTGGTTTTGCCGCTTCGACCTTTAAGCGCGGCATTAACTACATTAACATCCCCACTACCCTGCTCTCGATGGTAGATGCATCGGTAGGTGGCAAGACAGGCATCAACTTCCTAGGCCTGAAAAACGAGATTGGCGTGTTTAACAATGCCAAGAGCGTGATACTGGATACTGAATTTCTGAAAACCCTGGATACTGAGAACATGCTGTCGGGTTATGCCGAGATGCTGAAACACGGACTGATTAATGATGCGAAGATGCTGGGCGAGTTACTCTCGTTTGATATCGAGCACCCCGATCTGGAACAGTTAAAGCGTATGGTGGCCGAATCGGTAGCTGTAAAGCAGCGCATCGTAACCGAAGACCCCACCGAGAAGGGTATCCGCAAGGCATTGAACTTAGGTCATACCGCTGGACACGCGTTCGAATCGTTCGCTCTGAAGCACAATCCCGTACTGCACGGCTATGCTGTGGCATGGGGCCTGATAGTAGAGCTGTACCTGAGCGCCATCAAGACGGGATTCCCCACTGATAAGATGCGCCAGACGGTAAGATTCATATTGGATCACTACGGAAAGATGAACATTACGTGCGATGATTACCCCACCCTGTTGGAGCTGATGACGCACGACAAGAAAAATATAGCTGGCATCATAAACTTCACACTGCTGGGAGGTGTAGGAGATATCCTTATCGACCAGACGGCTACGAAGGAAGAAATCTATGAGGCATTCGACTTCTATAGAGAAAGCTGATGCTGGTGTCTTAACACAAACCAATTCAACTTAATAGACCTAATCATATTACTAACTAATCAGAGTAGGACTGCTCGCGAGAGTAGTCCTATTCACTTTTTAGCCAGTTCTTCGGCCCTTTTTCGGGCTGGTTTGCCTGTTTCGGTAAGCGGTATTTGGTTTACGTGCAAGTAAACTTTAGGTTGATGGTACTTGGGCAGCACCTGTTGACAGATGGTTTGCGCCTCGGCGGTATCACCCTCGGTCAACAGCACCACTATCTCACCAAACTTCTCGTCCTTACGTTTACTTATAATATAAGGTACGCGCATGTACTTTTTTAGAATTTGCTCAACCTCCTCGATCTGAATCTTGATACCACCCGAACAAATCACATTGTCCTTACGACCACGAATACGGAATCTTCCATCGGACTTCAACTCTACAATATCGTTGGTAGTCAATGTCTGGGCGCAAACCTCAGGAGCATCAATCACCAGACAACCCTCGTCGGTAGTACTCAACTTAACGGTGGGGAAAGGCATGTACCACTCAGAGGCCTCAGGGCCACTGATGCGACGCAGGGCGATATGCGAGAGTGTCTCCGTCATACCATATGTGCTCCAAACAGCATGGGGGAAGGTACGCAGCTCGGCCTCCATCGCCTCGTCGATAGCACCACCACCAATAATCAGATGTCGGATAGCCATCAGTTGCTCCTTCTCCTCAGGCACCTGCAATGAGTTATACACCTGCATGGGCACCATGGCGGCGAAATCAAATTGAAAATTGAAAATTGAAAATTGAGAATGTTTAATGTTTAATGTTAAATGTTTAATGTCAAGTGGATGCCCGCAGGGCTCCACCTCAATTAATTTAAGGCCACGCTCAATAGAGCGTACCACCATCATCTTACCAGCAATATAATCGGTACTCATACACAGCAGCGCCGTATCGCCAGGCTTCAATCCCAAAAAGTCGCAGGTTATGCGTGCAGAATTAAGCATCCTGCGCTTCTCTACCAGCATACGTTTGGGCTCACCAGTACTACCACTGGTTTTCACCTCAACATACGCCGAATCATTATTCCACTCGTCTATAAACGCCATAGTTGATCGCCTTGAATGGTGAGGGGCATTTCGATGTTATCAGTAAACAGCTGACCAGTGCCTAAGCCCTGTGGCATGCTGATATCGTCGCCATACACACTCGAAGCAAACTGGGCGATGGCATTCAAACCGATATTACTCTCAAGGGCCGAGGTAATCCACGAGCCGATATGCAGACTGCGAGCGATATCAATCCACTCCCTACTACCCATCATACCACCATGCAACGAAGGCTTGAGGATGATATAGCGGGGCTTGATAATCTCGAGCATATGACGCTTCATATCAGCATCATTCACACCTATCAGCTCCTCATCAAGGGCGATAGGCAGGGGCGACTCCCTGCAGAGTTCGGCCATATAAGCCCACTGACCTTGCTTGATGGGCTGCTCGATAGAATGGATATTGTACTGCGACAAGAGTTCAAGTTTATACAGCGCCTCATCGTAGGTAAAACCACCATTGGCATCCAAGCGCAACTCCACCTCGTGATGCGAGAAGCGCTCGCGGATACGCTTTACCAAATCAAACTCCTTTTCAAAGTCGATGGCACCAATCTTCAGTTTCACACAGCGGAAACCCAACTTCAGTTTCTCCTCCATGCGCTGCAGCATCTCCTCGTAATTGCCCATCCACACCAGTCCGTTGATGGGGATGCCCACCTCGCCACGCGAAAAAGCAGTATCGAAGAGTTTTTCGCCCTTTTGCAGATTCAGCCAGGCTGTTTCCAATCCAAACAGCATCGAGGGATAATCGCGCAGAGCATCATAATCCATCTCGCCCTTGGCACAGAATGCCTCGCAAAACTCCTTCAGTTTAGCTTCATACTGCTCGTCGGGCATCGCATCGCTACTCAGATCGGGCAACGGTGCACACTCGCCCACACCCTGCTTATCACCATCACTCAGATGAATCAGCCACATCGTGCGGGTTAAATAAACCCCGCGAGAAGTCCCCGCGGGTTGTTTAAAATGCAATATTTTTTTTTCTATTTCAAATCGCATAATTATCTTCATTAATAAAGGCCGTGTTCGCTCGGCTTTGCCGCTTGGCTCGTCCAAGAATCCGTGCCTAATAAATCAAGGCATCTTTGGATATTTCTTGAAATCAGGCTTACGTTTTTCAAGGAAAGCCTTGCCACCCTCCTGGGCCTCATCCAGGAAGTAATACAGCATGGTGCAATCGCCAGCTAACTCCTGGATACCAGCCTGACCATCCAACTCGGCATTCAAGCCAGCCTTGATCATACGCAGGGCCAATGGCGAACGTTCCATCATAATCTCAGCCCACTCTACGCACTCGTCCTCCAGGCGCTCGATAGGCACAACCTTGTTTACCATGCCCATCTCCTCGGCCTCCTTGGCAGTGTACTGACGACACAAGAACCATATCTCACGCGCCTTCTTCTGACCCACGATACGAGCCAGGTACGACGAACCAAAACCAGCATCGAATGAACCTACCTTAGGACCAGTCTGACCAAAGATAGCATTCTCTGAGGCAATCGTCAGGTCGCACACCAGGTGCAGCACGTGTCCACCACCAATGGCATAACCATTCACCATTGCAATAACAGGCTTGGGCAAGCGACGAATCTGCATCTGCACATCAAGCACGCTCAAACGGGGCACACCCTCTTCATCTACATAGCCACCACGACCCTTTACGTGCATATCGCCACCAGAGCAGAAAGCATGCTTTACATCGGCCAGGGTCTTACCCTCGGGTACTTCGCTCATAGCACCAGTCAACAATACCACACTGATATCCTGCATCTCGCGACACATAGCAAAAGCCTGACTCAACTCCCAAGTGGTCTTTGGGGTAAAGGCATTGCGATAGCGCGGACGATTAATGGTAATCTTGGCGATACCGTTATACTCCTCAAACAAAATCTCCTTAAACTCTCTTATCGTTTGCCAGTTTCTCATTTTTCAAAATTTGATAATATGTTTTTGCTACACGCTCGTCCTCATCAGCATCGGTAAATATCTCGAGCAATACAGGACGAGTAGATTTCTTATTTAATAAAGTGTCGATACACTGCTGCATCTCCTCCATATTGGTGGCCTTCATATAGCGGATGTTGTTCTGCTTACAGATGCCCTGGGCTGTGGTGTGATGCGCACCAGAAATGAAGCTATCACGAACAGGACTCTGTTCCAGACCCTTCAGCATGTTAAAGATACCACCCTTGCCATTATTCAGCACAATGATATGCAGGTTGCCATTCAGGTTCTGATTCCACAGGGCATTCTGATCGTAGAAGAAACTCAGATCGCCCAGCACGCACAGCACCTTCTCGTCGCCAGTAACAATCGAACAGCCTGCAGCTGTAGATAGTGAGCCCTCGATACCATTCACACCACGGTTACAGAACACATAGTGCTTGGCAAAGAGGTTGGCAAAACGGATAGGACTACTATTACCATAATGGATATAGCGATAGATGGCCTTGCCCAGTTTATCCTCGAGATACTTGATAGCTGCCATCTGCGAATACTCTGGCTCGAACTTCATGGCGCGGTAGGCTGCCAAACGGGTGGCCTGATCCCAACGGGCCTTAAAGGTGGCTGTAGAACTGATGGCCTTGAACTTGATGGCGTTCACCAGATCCTCGATCACATCGGAAGGACTACCCTCGATCACGCCATACAGCTGCATAGAGGTATCGTGAATGCTACCATCCTCGGTAACAGCCCAGATATGACAATCCTTCAGGCCACGCAACCACTTTTTAAAGCGCTTGCTAACCAGTGTATCGCCTAAGTAAAGCACAAAGTCGGGCTGGTAAGCGGGGTTGTCGCCCAACACATGTATCACCTCATCGAAATTGGTACCACCCTTACCTACACTCAGTGCCTCGTGTACCACCACAGCACACTGTGAGAGCATGAACAGCTCCTGAGGAATCAAGTCTTCGGTAGACATCTGACCAATAACCACCATAGGTTTCTTGGCCTCGGCAAACTGGCCTGCGCACTCCAACGATATCAAAGCCGCATTGCTACGTGGTGTGAGTAACTGAATAACACGCTCCTGAGGAAGTTCTTCGACATTATACTCGAACAGGGGCTCTGAGATGGGCACATTGATATGTACAGGACCACAACCATGGTGACGGGTCTCGTTCATGGCCTCGTTAACCAGGCGGTTACAGTACCAATGCAACTCATCGTTATACACCTCGGGCAGGTTCACAGCCTTTTTCACAAAGCGCCCCAAGGCATCGGGCTGAGGTAGCGTCTGACCATCCAACTGATCGATCCACTGTGCAGGACGATCGGCTGAAATCACCACCAATGGCATGTGCTGATAATAAGCCTCGGCCACAGCTGGGGCCACATTCAGCAAAGCCGTACCACTGGTTACACATACGGCTACGGGGCGATGAACCACCTGTGCGATACCTAAGGCATAGAATCCTGCACTACGTTCATCAGTTACAGGATAGCACTCGATATCAGGGCACTCGTTCAGGTTATGAACAATAGCCGAGTTACGACTACCAGGACAAACTACTGCGTATCTAACTCCATGCGCTACCAACAAACTTGTCAGTATGTTTACGTTCTGCTTACTGCTGTACATATAATAGCTTTTTCATTGTTTCCATTTTCGCTTCAGTTTCCAACCACTCCTGCTCTTCGACGCTGTCTTTCAACAGTCCGCCGCCAGCGTAGAGATGACACACATCGCCATCGATGTTCATACATCTTAGCGACACATAGAGATGGGTATCCTTCTGTGCAACAGGTCCCATAAACCCACTGTAATATCGACGTGGGGTATGCTCGTTCTTTACTATAAACTTAAAGGCCTCGCGCTTAGGCAGTCCACACACGGCAGGTGTAGGATGCAAGGCCTGTAACAAATCGCCTATTTTGTTGTTGTCGGCCAACTTAAAGGTAAAGTCGCTACGCAGGTGTACCAGGTTAGCGGCTCGTACAGTGCGAGGACCCTCCTCACGGAAATCACCCGTAAACAGCTCCAGGCACTCGGTGATATAGGTGGCCACAATGCGCTGCTCCTGAATATTCTTGGTGCTCCAGGTAAGTGTTTCGCCTTCGCCATCCAGCTGGTCGCCCTCCAGTTTCATGGTTCCTGCCAAAGCGATGGTTCGCCAATCGGCACCATGCCCATCCAGCAGGATCTCTGGGGTAGCAGTTAACCAGCACCCACTCTTCTCAGTATCCACCAGTGCGATGAACAGACGGGGGTAAAGCTGGCAGGCACGATAGAACAGGTCGATAGGTTTTACACCATTGGGCATCTGCTCATCGGCACAGCGTGCCAACACTATCTTGCGGAACTTATCTTCCTCTAACTGCGAGTGATAGTTCGCAAAGTCAACCTTATAATAATTCGACATATCGCTTGGCAACCTGTTTTTTCCATCATCAGCAGTTAGTTGCTCGTTGCTCAAAGCAATCGTCTCTGTTTTTCCTTGTATCAAAACCACGGGCTGGTCGGCCTTCACCTCGAAGGGGGCCACTACAAAACCCTGTTTACCATTCAACTCTGTCAGCGAATGCAATTCCATGGGCTCACCCACCGATTGGGTAATCAGTGTGGCGTGGTCTTCATGGGGTAATCTGTAAATAGCGTATGCTGACATTATTTCTTCTGCTTAATAACATAGTTAGTAACTCGCACATTTGATATCAGATCGCCTGCCGTGTCCTTGATATCCACATTCCACACATGCAGCGTCTTTCCCTTGTGCAACATCTTTGCGAAGGCAGTTACCGTGTCGCCTTCAACCACAGCTTTCACATGACTCCCAGTAACCTCGATGCCCACACAGGCGCATCCAGGACAGAGAGCCGACGATGCCACCCCGGCCACATTCTCGGCCAGAGCCAACGAAGCGCCACCACTCAAAAAGCCGAATGGCTGGCGATTTCGCTCATCAACTTTCATTTTCGCCAAACAAGTATCAACCTCGGGAGTAGAAATAAATTCCATCCCGAGGGCTGTACTTAAATTCGGCTTTGCGTTAATAATCTCTACTATCTTCTCTACGTTCACTCTGAATTTTTTAATTCTTAAATTTTTGAATTTTTACATTTTATTTAAACAGCGAGTACTCTGGTACACTCCAGGCCAGGGCACTGGCACCAAGCACATCGCGTTCTCTATCTTCAAGTTTCGAAACAAGCATCTTAACCTTGCCTCGCAAATTGCCAAACACATGCTCCTCGAACGACTTGCACGTTGGGTCTAACAACCACTTGCCAGCATGCGAGATACCACCTGTAAGGATGATAGCCTCAGGATCCACAAGCGATGCGTAGTTGGCTAATCCCAGACCTAACATCTCACCTGTACGACGGTACACCTCGATAGCCATCTCGTCGCCCTGGTCGCAGCACTCCTTGATGGTACGTGGTGATAGCTTCTCAAGATTGCGCATCAGTGTAGGTGCATCGCTCTCGGCCATCAGTTCCTTGGCAGTATTCACAATACCTGCGGCACCAACGTACGACTCCAAGCAGCCAGTATGACCACAACCACAAGCACGACCGTTTTTCACGACACAGGTGTGACCAAACTCACCGGCATAGCCATTATGTCCGATATGGTCGTCGCCTGCCGTGAAGAAACAGCTGCCTATACCCACACCCAGACTGAGAATAATGAAATTCTTCATACCATGGGCACAACCAAAGGTATACTCGCCAAGAGCCGATACGTGGGCATCGTTCGACAAACCTACAGCCAATCCAATGCGGTCGCGCAGCATAGCACTCAGAGGTACGATACCTTTCCAAGGCAGGTTGGCTGCGTTCTCGATACAGCCCGAAACCGAGCTGGCACTGGGCGAACTAACACCAATGGAACGAATGGTTTCGTAACCGCCATTAGCCTCAACCAGATTCACAATCTTATCGCTCAAGGCAGTCACAAAGTTGTTCACATCCGAATAGCCGCATGTAAGGAACGATTCCTCGGCAATAATATTACCGCGGATATCCACAATGGCATAGGTGGTCAGTTCATTACTGATGTCGACACCTACAACTTTCGTTTTAATCTTATACTCCTCCATAGATATAGGTCTAGTTATTATTTAAACAACGAATATTCCTTCACATCCCATGCCAGAGCGCTGGCGCCAAGCACATCACGCTCACCTTCCTTGAGAATCGACACCAGGATACGGGTCTTATTCTTGATGTTATGGAAAACGTGCTCCTCGAACGAGGCACGCATGGGTTTCAACAGCCACTTACCTGCCTGCGTCATATCGCCTGTCAGGATAATAGCCTCAGGGTTCAACACTGATGCATAGTTGGCCATACCCAATCCCAATATCTCGCCAGTTTTACGGAATACCTCGATGGCCACTTTATCACCTTTATAACAACAGTCAGCAATCGTCTTGATGCTCAGCTCCTGCTGCTCACTCAGCAATGTGGGTTCCTTACTGGCAGCAATCAGCTCTTCGGCAGTCTTAATCAAGCCCTTCTCCGAGCAATAAGCCTCCAAACAGCCTTTGTTACCACAACCACACTGCCTGCCGTTCAACTCTACACAAGTATGACCCAGTTCGCCAGCAAAGCCATTAAAGCCCAGATGGGGCTGACCGTTTGAGAAGAAACAGCTACCCAGTCCGCCATGACTGATTGAGATCACAACAAAGTCCTTCATGCCATGCGCACTTCCGTACGATTTCTCGCTGAGCGCTGTAATATGAGCATCGTTAGCCACTGCCACAGCCAGTCCTAACTGGTCTCTCAGCATTGCTCCCAGAGGTATCACACCCTTCCAAGGCAGATTGGCCGCATTCTCAATGCAACCTGTTACCGCACTGGCACTAGGCGCACTCACACCTACCGAGCGGATGGTTTCGTAACCACCGTTCTCCTCAACCAGCGCAACCACGCGCTCGCAAAGGGCCGCTACGTATTCATTAATATCAGTATAGTCGGAAGTCAGGAAATAATCCTGTGCCACAATCTCACCTCTGATATCTACCACAGCAAAAGTGGTACGATCCACACGGATATCGATTCCTACTACACGTGTTTTAATCTGGTCGATGCTCTCGTCTTTCTTCTCCATAACTATTCTCTGTTATTTAAACAACGAATATTCTCTTACTTCCCATGCCAAGGCACTGGCGCCTAACATGTCATTCGAGGACTTGTACTCCTCAGAAATCAGGAACTGGGTTTTACCATAGGTATTATGGAACACCATTTTATCAAAGGTCTCTCTGGCAGGTTCAAACAACCATTTACCAGCCTTTGTAAGCCCGCCGGTAAAGATAAAGGCCTCAGGATCTACCAGCGATGCATAGTTGGCCAATCCATATCCCAACATCTCACCTGTTCTGCGGTACACTTCGATAGACAGTTCGTCACCCTGATTGCAAAACTCAGCTATCTGCAAGGCTTTCAGATTCTCAACGCCACGCATCAGCGATGGTGTGGTTGTTTCGTCCAACAGTTCTTTGGCAGTAGCTACAATGCCTTTTTTGGCCACGTAAGCCTCTAAGCAACCTTTGTTACCACAGCTGCACTGTCTGCCACCATTTACTACACAGGTATGACCAATCTCACCAGCAAAACCTTCGTTGCCTTTATGTATCAGACCATTCGAGAACATACAGCTACCAATGCCACTGCCCATGGTAAGTACCACAAAGTCGCGCATGCCTCTGGCCAGTCCGTAGGTATGCTCACCCAGAGCTCTTACATCTGCATTATTAGCCACAGCCACAGCGTAGCCAGTACGTTCTCTAAGCAAAGTAGCTAAGGGAATAACACCTTTCCAAGGCAGGTTAGGTGCATTTTCAATGCTACCAGTCATAAAGTTGGCGCTGGGCGCACTGATGCCTACCGAACGAATGCTCTCGTAGCCACCGTTGCGTTCCACCATTTCCATCACGCGCTCACTCAGCACTGATACAAATAGGTTTATATCTGGATAGTCTAATGTCGGGAAGCTGTCCATCACAACCACCTCACCCTTCACGTCAACAATTGCGTAAGAGGTGGCTTCAAGACTGATGTCAATCCCGATGACCCTTTTCTTGATTGTTTCTTGTTCCATCAAAGTGTTCTCAGTTATCAGCCACAAATATATACTTTTTTTAGAGACTGAGCAAATCTTTCTCACTTTTTTTGCAAATATTTACTCGAATCTTGCATTTTTCGAGAAATTTCCGTAACTTTGCAGCCATAAAATTGAAATATTCGAATATTAAAGATGAACATTTTAGAGTTAAGCGAACAAGAAATCGGAAGGCGTCAGAGCCTTCAGGAACTGCGCTCGATGGGCATCGATCCCTATCCTGCAGCCGAGTTCCCAACAAATGCATTCAGCACAGAAATTAAGGAAAGTTTCAAGGACGATGAGGATCGTGAGGTCGTTATCGCAGGTCGTATGATGAGCCGTCGTGTCATGGGTAAGGCATCTTTTGCCGAGCTTCAGGACTCAAAGGGCCGTATCCAGGTGTACATCACTCGCGATGATATCTGCCCAGGCGAGAACAAGGACCTATATAATAATGTATTCAAGCGTTTGCTCGATATTGGCGATTTCATCGGTGTTAAGGGTAAGGTATTCCGCACCCAGACTGGTGAGATTTCTGTACATGCCTCAGAGCTTACACTGCTTTCAAAGAGCCTTAAGCCACTGCCTATCGTGAAGTACAAGGATGGTGTGGCCTACGATAAGTTTGATGATCCCGAGTTGCGTTATCGCCAGCGTTATGTCGACCTGGTAGTTAACGAGGGCGTAAAGGATACCTTCCTGAAGCGTGCAACTATCATTCGCACCATGCGTAGCATTCTCGACAATGCTGGTTATACCGAGGTTGACACACCTATCCTGCAGAGCATCGCAGGTGGTGCATCAGCCCGTCCATTCATCACCCACTTCAATGCCCTGAATCAGGACATGTACATGCGTATTGCCACCGAGCTTTACCTGAAGCGCCTGATTGTAGGTGGTTTCGAGGGTGTTTACGAGATGGGTAAGAACTTCCGTAACGAGGGTATGGACAAGACCCACAACCCTGAGTTCACCTGCATGGAGCTCTACGTGAGCTATAAGGATCTGCTGTGGGGTATGACCTTCACCGAGAAGATGCTCGAGGAGATCTGTACAGCTGTAAACGGCAAGCCCGAGGTTGAGATTGATGGTAAGGTTATCTCATTCAAGGCCCCATTCCGTCGCCTGCCTATCCTTGATGCGATCAAGGAGAAGACAGATTTCGATTGCGATGGCAAGACCGAGGACGAGATTCGTGCATTCTGTCTCTCTAAGGGCATGGATGTAGATGAGACCATGGGTAAGGGTAAGCTGATCGATGAGCTCTTTGGTGAGTTCTGCGAGGGCACCTTCATCCAGCCGACCTTCATCACCGATTATCCTGTTGAGATGTCACCTCTTACCAAGATGCATCGTTCTAAGCCCGGTCTCACCGAGCGTTTCGAGCTGATGGTTAATGGTAAGGAGCTGGCCAATGCTTATTCTGAGCTCAACGATCCTATCGATCAGGAGGAGCGCTTTATCGAGCAGATGAAGTTAGCTGATAAGGGCGACGACGAGGCTATGATCATCGACCACGACTTCCTGCGTGCCCTCCAGTACGGTATGCCTCCTACATTCGGTATTGGTATCGGTATCGACCGTCTGGTGATGCTGATGACTGGTAAGTTTGCTATTGGCGAGGTAATGCTGTTCCCACAGATGAAGCCTGAGAAGAAGATTCCTCAGTCATCTGTAGCAGAGTGGGCCGAGATTGGTGTACCCGAGGATATCGTTCCAGTACTCCGCAAGGCTGGTTTCAACCTGATCACCAACATTAAGGACGAAAAGCCTCAGGGGCTGCAGCAGAAGATTGGTGAGATCTTCAAGAAGTACAAGCTCGAACTCCAGAAGCCTTCAGTTGATGAAGTAGCCGCCTGGATCGAAAAGGCGCAAGCCTAATGGTCAATGTTCAATGATCAATGTTCAATGAACCATGTACGATTGTGGTAAGATAGCAATTATCGGAGGTGGCAGCTGGGCAACAGCTATTGCCAAGATTGTGGTAAGTCATACACACCATATAGGTTGGTATATGCGTCGCGACGACCGTATCGAGGATTTCCGTCGCATGGGGCATAACCCCGCCTACCTCACCAGTGTACACTTCAATATCGATGAGATTAACTTCGATAGCGATTTGAATCGTATTGCGCAGCAGTACGACACGCTGGTGTTTGTCACCCCTTCGCCTTACCTCAAGAGTCATCTTAAGAAGTTGAAGACGCGTATTCGCGACAAATTCATACTTACCGCTATTAAGGGTATCGTACCTGATGAAAATCTCGTATGTAGCGAGTATTTTCATCAGGTTTACGACGTACCTTACGAGAATCTCGCTTGCATCGGTGGTCCTTCTCATGCCGAGGAGGTGGCACTCGAGCGTCTCAGCTACCTCACCGTAGGTTGTGCCGACCGTGAGAAAGCCCAGGCCTTCTGCGATGTATTATCAAGCGAGTATATCAAAACCAAGACCTCTACCGATGTGGTTGGTATCGAGTATTCTTCTGTTCTGAAGAATGTGTATGCCATTGCCGCAGGTATCTGCAGCGGCCTGAAATATGGCGATAACTTCCAGTCGGTACTCATGGCCAATGCCGTGCAGGAGATGAATCGTTTCCTCACAGCTGTTTATCCTTTGGATCGCAATGCTTACGATAGTGTTTATCTGGGCGATTTGCTGGTTACGGGTTATAGCAACTTCAGTCGTAACCGCACCTTCGGAACCATGATTGGTAAGGGCTACAGCGTGAAGTCGGCCCAGATCGAGATGGAGATGATTGCCGAGGGTTACTTCGGTACCAAGTGTATGAAGGAGATCAATCGCCACTGTCACGTAAACATGCCTATCCTCGATGCCGTATATAACATCCTATACGAACGCATCGCTCCCCAAATCGAGATTAAACTTCTTACCGATTCATTCCGCTAATAATGACAGCCAAAGAAGTTATCAACCATATGGAATCGCTGCGCAACGATGCCCAGCGACGCATCCTGATGGGCTTCTTCAAGACTGGTCCTGGCGAATATGGCGAGGGTGACGAATTCCTTGGCCTGAAGGTTCCTCAGACACGCGAGGTGGTTAAGCTTGTGGGGAAAGATTTCCCATTGAACGAAATCCCCGAACTCCTGATGTGTCGCTGGCACGAGGTACGCCTTTGTGGACTGCTGATATTAGTATCTAAGTTCGAAAAACTGGCCACCAAACGTCTTGAAAACGATAAGAAAGCCATTAGCGCTCGCGACGAGATACTCACCCTTTATCTGCAATATGCCGAACAAGCCAACAATTGGGATCTGGTAGATCTTTCTGTCCACAAAATCCTGGGTCACTGGCTCCTGTTGCCCTCCAACTTAGGCGATAAAGATTACAAACTCAAGGTTCTCGACTCCTTGGCCCAAAGCCCCTGCCTGTGGAAACAGCGCATGAGTATGGTCTGTTCATGGAAAACCTCACAGATGGGCGATTCCACTTGGTGCCTGCGCTATGCCGAAATCCATCTGCATCACCCACACGACCTGATGCACAAGGCCGTAGGTTGGATGCTACGCGAAATGGGTAAACGTGTTAGCGAAGAACTCTTACGCGATTTCCTCCGCCAACACGTTCACGAAATGCCCCGCACCATGCTCCGCTACGCCATCGAGAAACTCCCCGCCCCCGAGCGCCAGTATTGGATGGGCATTAAATAAGTTCACACAATCTTCAAGAAAGCCTCAACCTGATTCTTTAGTGCTACTTTCTGTTCATCGCTAAGAATCATACGTCCTTCAGTCCAGGCCTCAACATTCAGAGCGATGCCTGTCTGAGGCTCCATCACATCGGCCTTCAGAAAAGTAAGCAATTCCGTTAGTTTCTCACGACATTTGGCTGTAGCCATCTTGCCGCCTGCACCACTCAGCGCCACCTTTTTGCCATTAATAACAGTAGGGGTTTCATAATCGTTAGCTACCACAGGACGCGACAACCAGTCAAACAGGTTCTTTACATGACCAGGATAACTGAAGTTATACTCGGGCGTAAACACCCAGATGCCATCTGCCTCTTTCACCGTAGCACGCAGTCTACATACAGCCTCAGGCTCAGGAAACTCTATATCCTGATTAATCAAGGGCACATCCTTATAATCCAGATAAGTAACTTCGGCACGTGCGCCAATCATTTGCTCAGCCTCGCGGGCTAACTGCCGGTTAAAAGAACCTTCCCTCAGCGATCCAACGATAAAAAGAATTCTTTTCATATCCATAAGTTTTTAGTTATTCACGTTGCGAAAAATGAAAATCATTGATATACCAACCACCCTCTAATGAATTCCGTTGCATATGAATCCACTGATGAAGAGACATTTCTACATGACCATTTGGCTTAAAGTGGATACCCTCTTCTTCTAGGAGGGGGCGTTGGCGACTCCAGCCTGGGGCGGTGCGACCAGATTTGTTCACTACACGATGACAAGGTAGCTTCTCTGCACCAGGCGTGTAGCGCAACGTTCTACCTACCATACGCGAATGACTGGGCCAACCTGCCAGGGTGGCGATATCACCATAGGTGGTTACACAGCCACGAGGTATCTGGGCCACTATGTTGAGCACAGCATCGCTAAAGGCACGCGCCTGTTCGGGCGACATCTTATCTGGATAATCCTTCATTCTGAACTGTAAGTAGGATGTTCTGTTTAGCTGTGGTGGGTTGCATAGCCATGTCGAGGGGTAATCCCAGGGGATTGATGCAGGCAACACGGGCAAAGCCGGCATCGAGAAGTTGCTGCTCGTCAGCGATGCGACCGGCTATGAGCATAACAGGCACATGATGTTTCTGAGCACGCTGCAGAATGCCATAAGGCAACTTACCCATCAGCGTTTGTCTATCGGCTGAGCCTTCGCCAGTAATCACAAGGTTAGCATCCTTCAGGAGTTCGTCGAAATGGATGGCATCCAACAGAAGGTCGATTCCAGAGCGACAATCAGCTTGCATATACTGCATAAAAGCATACCCCAAACCACCTGCAGCACCTGCGCCTGGCATATCCTGACAGTCGCGCCCCAAGTGCTTGGCCGATGCCTCAGCAAAGCGTTTGGCCCGGGCATCGAGGGCAAGAACATTATCAGGCGAAGCCCCCTTCTGTGGCGCAAACACATGGGCAGCGCCATTTAAGCCACAAAGGGGGGTGGTAACATCGGTGGCGATGGTGAAACGCACATCATCTAACTGACGCACATCGTCCCAAGTCTTTCCTTTGGCAAACGCATCGATGATGACACGCAGCATGCCTATACCACAATCACTGGTGGCACTACCACCAAGACCCACGATAATGTGCTTACAGCCTCTTCGCACAGCATCGACCACCAACTGACCAGTGCCATAGCTTGTAGCTACCATGGGATTACGTTCCTCGGGCTTCACTAGCGTTAGTCCACTGGCTTTGGCAATTTCAATCACAGCCGTATCGCCCTGCATCAGATACTGTGCTACAATGGGACGCATCAGCGGGTCCTTCACATGCACCTGCACAATATCACCACCCATAGCCGCTTGGAAAGCCTCCATAAATCCCTCGCCACCATCGCTCACAGGCACCTGCACCACCTTGGCATCAGGTATCCTGCTAAGAATACCCTCGCTGGCTGCCTGATTAGCCTCAACAGACGTGAGACAGCCCTTGAATGAGTCGATGGCAACGATGATTTTATGCATTTACAATAAGCTATCGGCCAACTGCTGCAGCAGGGCCTCGTCGGTAGATTTCATGCGTGAGCGGATGGTTACCATGGGCTCTACGATCTCACAGTCCTTCAGGGCCTCAATCATGGTGCGCATGGTCTTGCCGGCCGTAGGAGCCCAGCTACCATTCTCAATGATACCAAACTTACGCTTCTGGTAGTTCTTGATTTGCAGATGATACAGGAAGTCGTGCATCACGGGGAACACACCTGCATCGTAGCTCGAAGCAGCTACCACCACTGTAGGATAGCGGAAAGCATCCTCGATAACCTCAGCCATATCCGAACGACTCAGATCGCTAACTACTACCTTTGGCGCACCCTTTTCGCGCAGTATCTCACCTAATCGCTCTGCAGCAGCGGCAGTACCACCATGAATACTGGCGTAGGCAATCAGTATGCCCTCGCTCTCAGGCTCGTACTTGCTCCAGATATCATACAGGCGCACAGCCTCAGCCAGAGCCTCACCCTTGAGCACAGGACCATGCAGCGGACAGATAGCCTGGATATCGAGGGCTGCAGCCTTCTTCAGCACACTCTGCACCTGCGAGCCATACTTACCACATATATTAAAATAATAGCGACGTGCCTCGCAGGCCCAGTCGTCAGTCTCGTGGATTAATGCACCAAATTTACCAAAGCCATCGGCACTGAACAGCACCTTATCGGTGGTATCGTAGCTCATGATTACCTCGGGCCAGTGAATCATGGCAGCCCCAATAAACTGCAACGTGTGCTTACCCAACGCGAGTGTATCGCCCTCCTTAACAGTAACCACACGACCTGTAAAATCTACGTCCTCGAAGAAGTTCGACAGCATTTTTACAGCCTGCGCACTGCACACCAGCTGCACACCGGGATACGTCTCCAGCATCCAAGCGATAAGTGCCGAGTGATCAGGCTCCATGTGGTGAACCACCAGATAATCAGGCTGACGACCATTCAAGGCAGCCGTCAGGTTGGCTTTCCATTCCTCGCCCTTACGACGATCGGCAGTATCCAGCACAGCTATCTTCTCATCATCGATGAGATACGAGTTATAACTCATGCCCTCGGGCACCACATACTGACTCTCAAACAAATCGATGTCGAGATCATCCACACCGATATACTTAATTGTATCGTTCATTGTATTCATAGTTATACGTTTAATCACATTCTGGCGACAAAGATAGTATAATTTTGTGGAAAGGCCAAACTTTTCGCACAATTATTTATGTGTTAAAATAGCGTTAACATAGCGTGCAGTGGTGCGCTATGTCGCCGATTTTTTGTACCTTCGCATCCGTTTTGCCCTTTTCGGGCAGCACTTTCAGGAAAAATGTAAAAAGATTGTTTAAAGATGGCAACAGGAAAATATCAAATTACTGAACTAAAGAAGTGTACAGCCGATTACCGAAATATATTAGGCGACGAACGTAAGGATGAGCTCCACGACAGGATAATGGAGATAATAGTAGATGACAAGAAATATCGTGATAAGGATTACACTGCCAGCAAACTGGCTGCCGACCTTGGCACCAACTGTCGTTATATCTCGGCAGTGATGACAGAGCGCTTCCACACCAACTTTAATGGATTGATGAACAAGCATCGTATCGACGAGGCTAAGACACTATTAGCCGAGGAGGAATATCGCGACAAATCTATCAGCGAGATTGGCGAGATGGTAGGCTTCGGTACCCGTCAGGCATTCTACGCCTCGTTCTACCGATTCTTAAACACCACCCCACGCGAATTCCGCGTCAAGCACCTTGGGCCTAAAAAGCGTAAGCGTTACAGCAAAAAGGCTTAATGCTTTTTACGGTATTCGTATAGCTCCAACGAGTTAACAATATTCTGCCACAGCACGTAACAGCCTGCACCTACCGATGCCACTGGGTTAAGGTAGGTATAGGCTACCCAGATGCTCAGGGCAGTATTTTTTTGGAACGAAGCCTGACCGCCATCGATCTCATCGCCTAACTGGCGACCAATCCAACGGCCCATCAGGAAAAGCACAAAGCAAAGAATCAGCGACATCACGGCTATCATCAGCAGCGTACGCAGTCCAGCGTCGCTATGCACGATGTTACGCACGGTAACACCCGACGTTACTGCCAACTGCGCTGCCCAGAGGTAGAACGAGAGGTCGGGTATCGACACAATCCATGCGCAGAGGCGCTTGGCATAGTGCTGCACCAACCATCCCAGCACCAGCGGAGCTACCAATACCATAGCCAACTTTTGCAGGATGATAAAGAATACAGCCCAGAAACCAGTACTAACACCACGCTCCAACAACGGGAACACGGCTGGAATCATAAGGGCCGAGGCAAAGGCCGACATCACCACATAAGCCGTCATGGTATTGATGTTACCGCCAATCTTGGCAGTAACCACCGGAGCTGCCGTAGCAGCAGGACCGATGATACACGTAAGCACACTCTCCCAAAGCAATTTCTGTTCAGGGTCGGCATCCACTTGGAAGATAATCCACACGTTCAATGCCACCAAAGCCACCTGTGCCACCAGCACACCTATGTGCCAGCGGTGAGGACGCATCTGATGGAAGTCGATACGACAGTAGGTCGAGAATAGCGTAGAGAACACCATAAACGGGAAAATAGCATCCACCACTTCGCCTAACGTATCGCCTGCGCCATCCAGAAATGGCAACAGATAAAACAGCAGATACACCACAGTACCAACAGCTATAGCCACTGGAAGAGTCCAGTCTTTAACAAATTGCTTCAGTTTCATGGTGCAAAATTACAAAAAATTTTTGTAATAAAGAAATTTTTAGTATCTTTGCAGCCAATATGAGTGTTACTGAGTTTATACATCAAGATAAGGAGGCAAAGCGATTCTCATTCGAAGTGCTGCCACCGCTGAAGGGTACTGGCACAGCCAAACTGTTTGCCGATATCGACAAACTAAGAGAATTCGACCCAGCCTACATCAACATTACCACCCATCACTCGGAGTTTGTGTATCACGAACTTGAGAATGGGCAGTTTGAGCGTCGTCGCATTCGTCGCCGCCCAGGAACCATCGCCATAGCCGCAGCCATCCAGCAGCGTTACCAGATTCCCGTTCAGCCCCACGTTATCTGTAGTGGCGCCACCATCGAGGATATCGAGTACGAGCTGCTCGACCTGCAATTCTTAGGCATCAACGATTTGTTGCTGTTACGTGGCGATAAGGCCAAGGAGGACAGCCGTTTCCAGCCTACCCCTGGCGGTCATGCGCACACCACCGACTTGATGGCTCAGGTAAAACGCTTTAACGAGGGCTTTTTTGCTGATGGCACCCCCATCAAGAATCCTGGTCGTCCGTTCGACTATGGTGTGGCTTGCTACCCCGAGAAGCACGAGGAGGCACCCAACCTTGAGATGGACATGCAATACCTGAAGCAGAAGCAGGACCTGGGCGCCCAGTATGCCGTTACACAGCTGTTCTTCGACAACGAGAAGTACTATGCTTTTGTTGAGAAGGCACGCCAGATGGGCATCACCATCCCCATCATCCCCGGCATCAAACCCATGGCCAAGCTGAGTCAGCTAACAGTAGTGCCCAAGACATTCCACTGCGATATCCCTGAGCCACTGGCCAAGGAGGTAGTGAAATGTAAGACCGATGAGGATGCCAAGCAGTTAGGTATAGAGTGGACCACCCAGCAGTGCAAGGATCTGTATGCGCATGGGGTACACAACATCCACTTCTACACCGTCTCAGCTGTTGATAGTGTTGCAGAGATTGTGAAGAGATTAGTGGTTAGAGGTTAAAGACAGATGAGTTTCGACGAGGTTATAGGACAGAAAGAGGCCGAGGAGCGATTGCTGCAGCTGGTACGCGAGGAGCGATTGCCCCACGCACTGATGCTGTGCGGTCCGCAGGGCTGTGGCAAGCTGCCATTAGCCGTGGCTTTTGCCTGCTATCTGTTGGATAATGGCACACCATCTGCCAAAGCCATGCTGGCCAAACTGGAGCATCCCGACCTGCACTTCACCTACCCCACCATCAAACTGCCATCGATGGGCGCCGAGCATAAACCAGTGAGCGATGATTTTGCCAAGAACTGGCACGAGCTGGTGATGCGAGGCCTGTACTTTACGATGGAAGAGTGGATGACAGCCATGGGCGCCGAGAATCAGCAGGCCATCATTACTGCAGGCGAGAGCGACGACCTGGTACGCAAGCTCAGCCTGAAATCCAGTCAGGGTGGCTATAAAGTCAGTGTTATCTGGCTTCCGGAGCGCATGAACATAGAGTGCGCCAACAAACTGCTCAAACTGATTGAGGAGCCCCCACAGCAAACGGTATTCATCATGGTATGCGAGGAACCCGACAAGCTGTTGGAAACCATCCGCAGTCGTGTGCAGCGCATCGATGTAAAGAAAATATCCAACGAGGCCATCGAGCAGGCACTCATCGAAAAGCGTGGCATCAGTGCCGACGATGCCCACCGCATAACCCGACTGGCCAATGGCAGTTGGATAAAGGCCCTCGACGAGTTGCAGGTAGGTTCCGAGAACGAACTGTTTCTCGACATGTACGTGATGCTGATGCGCCTGGCCTACCAGCGTAAGATAAAAGACCTGCGCAAGTGGAGCGAGCAGCTGGCTGGCATGGGTCGTGAGAAGCAGAAGCGCTGGCTGACGTATTTCCTGCGTATGACCCGCGAGAACTTCATGTACAATTTCCAGAACGAGGAACTGGTATATATGATACAGCGCGAAGAGGACTTTGCCAAGAACTTTGCCCGCTTTGTGAACGAGAAGAATATCCTGCCCATCACCGATATGGCTAACCTGGCCATTCGCGATATCGGACAGAACGCCAACGGAAAGATTGTATTCTTCGACTTGGCCCTACAAATGATAGTACTGCTTTTGCAGAAGTAATAGTGAACAGTGAATAGTGATTATATATGGAAAAATCTAAAGAACATATCGTACACGTAGGTTGCGACCGCGGTTTGTGCCACCAGGCAGTGGGACGACAGGACAAGCAGCTTAACACTTACGACTGGTTGGCCGATGTGCCTGGCAACCCCTACACCACTGATTTGGTAGAGGTACAGTTCAAGCACACCCGCAAAGGCTACTACCACAACGTAAATAATCTGGACCTGAAGAAAGGCGACATCGTAGCCGTAGAGGCCAGTCCTGGTCACGACATCGGTGTGGTTACCCTCACAGGCCGCCTGGTAAAACTGCAGCTCAAGAAGGTGAACATCAAGTCGCCCGATGATATCAAACGTATCTATCGCATAGCCCGCGAGAACGACATCCAGAAATGGCGTGAGGCGCAGGCTCGCGAGCACTCTACCATGATCGAGAGTCGTAAGATAGCCAAGGGCTTGGGGCTCGACATGAAGATTGGCGACGTGGAGTACCAGGGTGATGGCAACAAGGCCATCTTCTACTATATCGCTGATGAACGTGTGGATTTCCGTCAGCTCATTAAGGACCTGGCAGTAGCCTTCCACGTACGTATCGAGATGAAGCAGATTGGTGCGCGCCAGGAGGCTGGACGTATTGGCGGAACAGGCCCTTGCGGACGTGAGCTCTGCTGTGCCACCTGGATGAAGAACTTCTCGAGTGTGAGCACCAATGCCGCCCGTTTCCAGGACATCTCGCTCAACCCACAGAAGCTGGCAGGTATGTGTGCCAAGCTGAAGTGCTGTCTGAACTACGAGGTGGATGATTACGTAGAGGCAGGCAAGCAGCTGCCTGGCAAGGATATCATCCTGCAGACCCAGGATGGCGACTACCACTTGTTTAAGAACGATATCCTGGCCGGTCTTTGCACCTACAGCACCGATAAGAACATCGCTGCCAACTGCGAAACCATTACCGCCGAGCGTGCCAAGACCATCATCGAGATGAACAAGCGTGGCGAGAAGCCCGTATCGCTCACCCACGACGAGGGTAAGAAGGCAGAGCCTAAGCCACATATCGACCTGGCAGGTGGTGATATCAGTCGTTTCGACAAGGCCAAGAAGAAGAAAAAGAAGAAGAACAAGCCCAACAACAACCGACAGCCTAACGATAAAAAGGAGGCCAAGGATGCAAAATAAGGCAATCACACTGATACTGGCGATGGCAGGCTTCCTCATGATGGTAGCCTGCGATCGTTCGGTGGTGTACAATCACTACGAGCATGTGGATAACGAGGGATGGGAGCGCACTGATACCATGCACTTCTACGTGCCCCCTATCAAACAGACTGGCACTTATCACCAGCAGCTCATGCTGCGCACCAACAATCAGCTGCCTTTCTTAGGCATCAGCGTGATTGTTGAGCAGGATATCTACCCTGTAGGTCGCAAGCTGCGTAAGCGTATCGATTGCAAGCTGGTAGAACAGAATGGCCACGTGATGGGCAGCGGCATCAGCTGTTATCAATATACGTTTGATGTCGATAGTCTGCAGCTTAACGAGGGCGACTCGCTGCACATGTACGTGATGCATTACATGAAACAAGAGAACATGAAAGGCATCAGCGATGTAGGAATCTTAATTTCTCAGTAGATTTCTTCCTGCGTCAATACGTAGGAAGATAAACAGCAGCAGGGTGAAGCCCCACAGCGACGAACCACCATAGCTGAAGAATGGCAATGGGATACCGATAACCGGCGTAAGTCCTAATACCATGCCCACATTGATAAACACATGGAACAGGAAGATACTCACCACACAATAGCCATACACACGTCCGAACCTGTGTACCTGACGTTCGGCCAGGTGTATTAGGCGCCATATCAGCGCCAGGAACAGCAGCAGTACGCCTGCTGAGCCCACAAAGCCCTCTTCCTCGCCTACAGTACAGAAGATAAAGTCGGTATCCTGTTCAGGCACATATTTCAATTTTGTTTGTGTACCATTCAAAAAGCCTTTTCCTTGCAGTCCACCCGATCCGATGGCAATCTCACTCTGGTGTACGTTATATCCCGCACCCTTCAGGTCCTCCTCCAGTCCCAACAGCACGTTAATACGCACACGCTGGTGGGGTTCCAGCACATGGTTCAGGGCATAGTCAGCCACGTTATAGAACATCAGCGAGCCTACTGCAAAGGCTGTAATCCAAAGATAGTTACGCAGGCGTGTAGCCAGGAATCGGTATAGCAAATAGCCTATCAGCACCGCACACAGCGCCATCTCTACGTAATTCAGGTCGAAGGGGATAATCAGCAAGCTGAAGACGAGTGCCACCAGGGTAGCGCCCAGTCCTATCAGCGCCATGCGTATGGTTTCGCGCTTATCGTTACAGTACACATACACCAGTCCGATTGAGAACAGCTGCACCATCAGCAGCACAGCAAATTTTCCCACCGATGTTGGCGTATATACCATCATGGTATCTGCATAGCGTATGCCCACCACAAAGTACACCACCATGGCCACACCTGTAAACAGGATACTGCCAGGCATACCCTCGCGATACAGCATCAGGAAGAACGACAGATATACCAGTGCCGAACCTGTCTCACGCTGCAGCACGATAAACAGCATAGGCACAAAGATCACACCCAGCACCAGGGCAAAATCCTTCCATTTGGCTATAGTAAAACCATAGGTATTCATCAGTTTCGCCAAAGCCAAGGCCGTAGCAAACTTAGCAAACTCAGCTGGTTGCAGTCGTATGGGTCCCAACACCAGCCACGATCGGGAGCCCTTGATACTATGCGGATTAAAGATGGTTCCGAATAGCAGTAGTAGCATGATGCCGAATATAATATAGGCAAACATATCCAGATAGCGGTCGTCGAGCATCAGGATGACGAAGCCCAACACAATCGAGGTACCAATCCACACAATCTGCATACCCGAGCGAGTGCTCAAGCTAAACAAGTCGGTCTCGCCATAGCTGTAGCTGGCACCACACACACTCACCCATCCAAAGGTCAGCAGGGCGATGTAAATGATAATCGTCCAGTAATCGAGCGAGCGAATCACTCCTTTTTCTTTTCTGTTACCTATCGCCTGCGCCATATGCTATTCTGCGTTCCTGAATACTCTTGGCCTTAGCAATGCTGGCCTCCGAGAGTTTACCTTTTAAATATTTCTCCATAATCAAACCGCCGATGGGCACACCGTAGGTGGCACCCCATCCACCGTTCTCAACATACACGGCTACAGCGATTTTCGGGTTCTCCATGGGTGCAAACCCCATAAATACCGAGTGGTCGTGTCCGCGGTTCTGGGCAGTACCCGTTTTACCGCAGGCATTAAAATCGTATTTGCCTAACTCCTTACACGTACCGCCTAATACCGATGAGCGCATACCCTGCACCACATAGTCGTAGGCCTCTTTGCTGGCCTTGGTATAATGCTTGCGGGTGTAAAGCGTATCAAGTGGCTGTCCCTGCACGTTCTTTACCACATGGGGCACCAGATAATAGCCACGATTGGCGATGGTAGCACCCAGGTTGGCAATCTGCAGTGGTGTGGCATTCACCTCACCCTGACCAATGGCGATTGAGATGATGGTGAGTCCGTTCCACGAGCCCTTGTAGGCCTTATCATAGAACATGGCATTAGGTATCAGTCCGCGTTTCTCACCAGGCAGGTCGATACCCAGACGATAACCGAATCCCATCGATACCATATAGTCGCGCCAGGTGTTCATGGCGTTCTGTACCGATCCGTATTTGCTCACATTGGTATTAATCATGTGATACAGTCCCCAGCAGAAGTAACCGTTACACGATGTACTCAGGGCAGGTACCAAAGGCAGTGGTGCCGCATGTCCGTGACAGCCCACGTGCAAGCCTTTGAAGTTAAATCCATGCGAACAGGGGTACATGGTGTGCGAGTTGATGATACCCTCGGTCATAAACGTCAGTCCCTGGGTGGTCTTGAAGGTTGAGCCTGGTGGATACTGTCCCATGATGGCACGGTTCAGCAGCGGTTTCCACACATCCTGCGACAGGGCACGATGGTTCTTACTGCGCAGTCGTCCTACCATCTGTCGTGGGTCGTACGTGGGCGATGATACCATACACAGCACCTCACCAGTAGCAGGTTCGATGGCCACGATAGCACCAATCTTACCCTCCATCAGGCGCTCGCCTAAGGCTTGCAGCTCAGCATCAATACCCAGTGTCAGGTTCTTACCAGGGATGGCACGCTGGTCGAGTGCACCATTCTGATAACGTCCCTGGATACGTCCATGGGCATCACGCAACAATATCTGTATACCTTTCTGTCCACGTAGTTCTTTCTCGTACGAACGCTCTATACCCAACTTGCCGATATAGTCGCCAGGCTGGTAGTACTCATCCTCCTCGATATCGCCAGGCGACACCTCGGCCACATCACCCAACACGTGCGCACCCATATTATAGGTATATTGGCGCACACTGCGCTTCTGAATATAAAAACCTGGGAAACGGTACATCTTTTCCTGGAACACACTAAAGTCCTTATCGCTCAGCTGACTCATAAACAGCTGCTCGGTAAAGCGCGAATAACCAGGATTCTTACTGCGGTCTTTGATGGTGGCCATGCGACGGTCGAACTCCTCCTTGGTAATACCCAAGGCTGTACAGAAGTCGAGGGTGTCCAAACGGTCCTTCATCTCGTTCATCACCACCATGATATCGTACGATGGCTGGTTATACACCAGCAGCTTACCCCTGCGATCCAAGATGGCACCTCGCGAAGGGTATTCTATTTTTTTCAGGAAAGCGTTCGAGTCGGCACTCTTCTTGTAGTCATCACTTGTAATCTGGAGCATAAACAAACGGATGATGTAGATGAACACAATCAGTGCGGCCACCCCAGCAATCACGTATTTACGGTATTCCAGATCAAAGTCTTTCTGCTTCACCGGCTTCTAACACTTTCTACGGCCAGTATCAGTACCATCGTAAGCACAAAGCTGATGACCGATCGGGCCAACCATAACAGCACATCAAAAAAGTTAAACGCCTCGAGTGCAAAGAACACCAGACAGTACAGCAGTGTCAGCAGGGCGCTTAACGTTACAAACTTAGTGGGCCCCAGCACTTTGGACGCTGCCTCCAGGTCTTCGGCCGAGTCGCGTGGTGCAACCAGTTCAATCAGGTATGTCTGTGCCAGTGCCACCAGTGTCATTGTGCTGGCAGCCAGTCCTGGCGTATTCGAGAACACATCAATCAGCAGTCCTAACAGGAAGCACGATACCAGTACCAACCACTTAGGGAAGTTACGACGGAAGGTGATGGCAAAATATACATACAACAGCGGTGTGCCCACGCCTAACAGGTGTACATGGTTCAGGATGAGTACCTGAGCCACAAACAGGGCCACAAACATCACCAGTCGGTTTATCAATTCAATCTTCATAGTGCTACTGTCGCTGTTTAAAACTGATTGAGTCGCGGGCAGCCTGCATCAGTGCTGCACGCTCGGCTATACTCTTATCACTGATTACCACCACATCGCGCAGGTTACCAAAGTCGGTACTCAGGCGCACCTTCAGCTTGTAACTCAAACCATCGCTCGAGTTATAAACCTGTTCAATCTTACCAACCTGCACACCCGATGGGAAGATACTCGAGAAGCCGCTGGTTACCATCCACTCGCCCAAGTTAAACTTGGCGTGGCGTGGCACATCCTCCACATAAGCCACCGATGGGTCGCCACCATACCAGTGCAGATAGCCAAAGTAGCCACGGTTACGAATGCTACAGCTGATACGCGACGAGGCAGCGTTCAAGGCCGAGATAACCACCGAATAGTGGTCGCTCACCAAGTAAACCACACCTACCACGCCATTACCGCATGCCACACCCATATCGGGCTCTACACCATCCTTACGTCCTTTATCGATGGTAATCAGGTTCTCAGCCTTGTGTATGGAGTTCTCAACCACCTTGGCGGGTATCAGCTGGTAATTACTCAGGAATGCCAGCTCCTCGCGCTCAGCGGCAGTCGTGTCCTTGGTGGCCTCGGCATACAGGCGTCGCAACTGGTCAAGCTGTCGCTCCTGATAGATGTTACGCAGGGTAAGCTGTTCGTTCAGCTCGGCCATGGCCATATAGCTGGTCAGCTTACTCTCCATCTCGTACACCTTGCCTGCCACGGCATTGGCACTTGTAAACCACACACTATTCTGATAACTGTTGTACTTAAACAACAGAACAACACTGACTACTTCGAGTAATACGAAAACTAGCCAGTGATGATACTTGTATAGGAAATCCAGCAGATTGCGCATCGGCCCAAACTACCTTATTGATTATCGCATCAAGAAATTAGATCTATCGATATTCTTCAGTGCAATGCCGGCACCCTTAGCAACACTGTGCAAGGGATCCTCGGGCACGTGGAATGGGATATGCATCTTGTCGGTCAAACGACGGTCCAAGCCACGCAGCAAGGCGCCACCACCTGAGAGATAGATACCATTCTTCACGATATCGGCATACAGCTCTGGGGGCGTATTCTCGAGCGCTGAGAGTACAGCGTTCTCGATCTTGGCCACAGTCTTATCCAGACAGTGAGCAATCTCCTGATAGCATACAGGCACCTCCATAGGCAGGGCTGTAATACGGTTTGGTCCGTGAACGATAAAGTCCTCAGGAGCCTCGTCACCCAGGTCGGTCAGAGCCGAACCTACGTTAATCTTAATACGCTCAGCCATACGCTCTGAAACCTTCACGTTGTGCTGACGGTACATATACTCCTGGATATCAGCTGTCAGGTCGTCACCAGCAGTACGGATCGAGTTGTTAGATACGATACCACCCAGTGAGATCACAGCAATCTCGGTAGAACCACCACCGATATCAACAATCATGTTACCCTCTGGTGCCTCTACATCGATACCAATACCGATGGCAGCAGCCATAGGCTCAAAAATCAGGTAAACATCGCGTCCGTCAGCATGCTCAGCTGAGTCGCGTACAGCACGCAGCTCTACCTCGGTAGAACCTGAAGGAACGCCAATCACCATACGCAGTGAAGGCGAGAACAGGCGACTACCTGTGTGTACCATCTTAATCAGTCCACGCATCATCTGCTCGCAAGCCGAGAAGTCGGCAATCACACCATCGCGCAGTGGACGGATAGTACGTATATTCTCATGAGTCTTCTCATACATCATCTTCGCCTCGTTACCTACAGCAATCATCTTGTCGGTACGGCGATCCAAAGCCACAACCGAAGGCTCATCTACCACAATCTTATCATCGCTGATAATGATGGTGTTGGCAGTGCCAAGGTCCATGGCAATTTCCTGTACGAAACTAAAAAATCCCATATATTAATTATTAATTATCTAATCGTTTCTTTAGTACGCTTGCCTAAGCAAGAATTATCAATTATTTTGCTGTTTTCTCAAACCAAGCATTGATAGCAGTATCGTAGTGGCTGCTTACGCCAAAGGCGCGAGTAGCAAACATACGGCGATCCTCAATATCAGTCTGTGCACCCTTCTTGTTCAGGATGTCGAGCAGCACGCTGTACTCAGCCTTGCTGGGCACGATAACCACATCCTTAAAGTTCTTGGCTCCAGCACGGATCAGTGAAATACCACCGATATCAATCTTCTCAATGATATCAGCCTCGCTGGCACCGCTGGCCACAGTCTGCTCAAATGGGTAGAGGTCAACAATCACCAGGTCAATCTCAGGAATCTCGTACTTCTTCATCTGCTCCTGATCGCCCTCATTGTCGCGACGTCCCAGAATACCTCCAAACACCTTTGGATGCAGAGTCTTTACACGTCCACCCAGGATTGATGGGTAAGTGGTAACATCCTCGACCTTCTGACACTCATAACCAAGTGATTCGATAAACTGCTGTGTTCCACCAGTCGACAGGAACTTTACGCCCTCGGCGTTCAACTTCTTCAAAAGCTCATCCAGTCCGTCCTTGTGGAAAACAGACACCAATGCGGTCTTAATCTTCTTAATTTTAGCCATTTTTTATCCTTATAACGTTATAAATATAAATTTTGGGTGCAAAGGTACAAAAAGAAAACGGATTAACCTCAATTTCTCGGCGAAATTTTCAGATTAATCCGTGTTAAAAATATGATAGGTCAATTATTTCAGCGTAAAATTGCGCACCCACTCCTTCATGGGCTCTACAGCTTCGCTGTGTTCGGGCTTGTATCTCAGCATCACGGTTACCAGACGTATGGTGCCATCTTCAAGCACCTTACCATAGTAATCCCATTCTTCGTCCGAGCCCTTCTGTATGCTGTAGTCATCTCCTACCTCAACCAGGTCGGCCCCCATGGCCAACATCAGCTGACTGGCAGGTCGATGATTGCCTGTGAGCGAGTCAACCATTACCGATATACTCATCTCGTCGGCCATCAGCACCTCTTGGTTAGGCTCCTCGGGCAGATCCTGCAGGTATAGGAACGAGGGGTAGTTAATATCGAGACCTAGTTTCTCGCTGTGATATTTCAGCAGATCCCACTGTCCCATGCGTATGGTCAAACTGTCGCTGCTGGTCAGCTCTGTACCGCCATAAGCCCTAGGCTGCCGCTGTCCGCCACAAGCACACAGCATGCCCGCCATCAAGCCAGCTATCACCCAACACCTAACACCCTTCATCAACATTAATGTTTAATGTTTAATGTTAAATGTACATCAAATCAGGTTCATGCCCAGTGCCTTGCACTGCTTGCGCATCTCCTCAGGCCAGATACTTGCCTGAATCTCACCAATATGGCCTTTATGCAGCAGCACCATACACAGACGGCTCTGTCCGATACCACCACCAATACTCAGTGGCAGCTTATCGTTCAGCAGCTGCTGGTGGAAGTAAAGCTGCTCGCGCTCCTCCTTGCCTTCCAGCTTCAACTGGCGCAGCAGACTCTCCTTATCTACACGGATACCCATGCTCGACAGCTCAAAGCTTCTACCCAGCACAGGGTACCAGATCAGGATATCACCATTCAGTCCGGCACGTCCATCCTCAGCAATGGTGCTCCAGTCGTCATAGTCTGGTGCACGTCCGTCGTGCTTCTTACCATCACTCAGTTTACCGCCGATACCAATCACAAATACAGCGCCATACTTCTCGCAGATAGCATCCTCACGCTCCTTGGGCGTCTTACCAGGATACATCTCCACCAGCTCCTCAGCATGCACAAAGTGTATCTTCTCAGGCAGGAATGGTTTGATCTGTGGATAGGTCTCACAAGTCAGATACTCTGTACGGCGGATAGCAGCGTAGATACGCTCCACGATATTCTTCAGAAATGCCAGGGTGCGATCCTCCTTACGGATTACAGCCTCCCAGTCCCACTGGTCCACGTACAGCGAGTGCAGGTTGTCCAGCTCCTCATCAGCACGGATAGCGTTCATATCGGTATAGATACCATAGCCAGGCTCAATCTTGTACTCAGCCAAGCTCAAGCGCTTCCATTTAGCCAGCGAGTGTACCACCTCGGCCTTGGCATCACCCAGATCCTTGATGGGGAAGCTCACAGGGCGCTCCACACCATTCAGGTCGTCGTTAATACCCAATCCTTTCAGCACAAACAGTGGCGCTGTTACACGTCTCAATCTCAGTTCTGTCGACAGGTTCTGCTGAAAGAACTCTTTTATCAGTTTAATACCCTGTTCCGTCTGCTTCATATCCAGCAGCGGTTCGTACATCACGGGTTTAATTACTTGTCCCATTTTAATCGTTTATGATAATTTTGCGTGCAAAGGTACACATTTTTATCAAATATGCAAGCAAAATTGAGATTATTTTTGCAAAATGACACAAATACATTGATTATTACTATCTATTTGACACCTGATACCAAAACAAATAAAGAAGCACAAAAGGGCGCGCGCCTCACGGCGCACGCCCCTTCAGATATCAAAAAATTAATGGACTGATAGATCTTTATAGAAGATAAACTTCCTACTTTTTTGCTTTTTTTCTACTATACTTTGATTAATACTAAACACCCAATCTATTTTCACGTGCAAAGGTAAGCATAAAACCGCAACTTAAAGACGAGTTTCCCGAAAATTTACATATTTTAAAAGATTTATTGACCAATATCATTAAATCGACACAATCACCACTTTTATCGTTTAAAATATTTTAAATCTACCTATAAAAAAAATCCCAACCACCCGAAAGGGCAGTTGGGACCAACATATTTAACAACTAAGAACTGATGCTTAGATACCAGCGGCAGCAATCCACTCGTAAACGCAGCTTGCTACGCCGAACAGAGCGATACCTGCAGTGCAGATGCCAAGAGCCAGCTTAGTGGCCTCGTCGCTCTGGAATGTAGGCAGAGGATTCTCTGTCTTAGTGATGTACATAGCCTTCACAATGAGCAGATAGTAGTAAAGTGATACTACGGTGTTAACCAAGGCGATGAACACTACGCCATAAGCCATAGGCTCGCCATTCTGCACACCAGCCATGAACACAAAGAACTTAGAGAACATACCTGCAAATGGAGGAATACCAGCCAACGAGAACAGAGCCAGTGTCATAAGGAAGCTCAGCTTGGGGTTGGTCTGATAGAATCCGTTGTAGGCAGCCATATCTGTGCGACCGTTATTATTCTGCTCAACCACATTAATCACAGTGAATACAGCCATGTTAGCTACGATGTAAACCAGCACATAGTAAGTCAGTGCAGCCACACCCAGCTGACCATTGCCAACCACTGCCAGCATGATATAACCGGCCTGTGAGATTGAACTGAAGGCCATGAAGCGCTTCAACTCGTTCTGACGGATGGCAAACAGGTTAGCCACGGTGATTGAGAGTACAATCACGATATACAGCATGTAATCCCAGTACTCAACCATAGGCGCGAAGGCCTTCATCAGGATGGTGCACAGTGTGATAGCGGCAGCACCCTTAGAAATTACGCTCAGGTAACCGGTAACAGGTGTAGGCGCACCCTGATAGGTATCGGCAGTCCAGAAGTGGAAAGGCACCAACGAAATCTTGAAGCCCAGACCACTGAAGAAGAATACCAGACCCATGATGCACAAGGGCGAGTTAGATACTGCAGCACAAACATCATCGAAGTACAGAGTACCTGTAGCAGCGTAGATGAACGAGATACCGAACAGCATCACACCACTCGAGAAAGTAGCTACCAGGATATACTTGGCTGCACCCTCGGCACTCTCCTTACGATGGCGATCGAAAGCCACCATACAAGCCAGGGGCACTGAAGCCATCTCCAAGCCCAGGAAGAACAGCAGGAACGAGCCTGATGACATCATCATGAACATACCCAGCAGGGTGCTCAGAATCAGCATATAGAACTCACCGGCAATGCGCTGCTGCTTGGCAGCCCACGACTCAGCCATAATCACTACGATGAATGTACCGAAGGTGAGCACCATCTTCATCACGTTAATAGCCTGAGTGGCTACATACATACCACCAAAGGCAGTAATGGTATCACCCTGGCGCATAGCGCTGAATACACCGAGACCAACAGTCATCAGCATGAAATAGGTAAGACGACCGATAGCCACATTGGGCTTTTCGCCACGCCACTCGCCAGACTTGGTCATCGCGAAATCAACCGCAAATACCAGAATCAATGCTACAACCAGAGCACACTCTGGGAACATATATATAAATTGTCCGTAATTCATATTCTTTCGTCCTCCTTCTTTACATTACACCAATTGACTCCAGGATTGTACCTGCTGCAGGCGAAATCATATCGCTTACCCAGAATGGGAACGAACCCAGACCAGCAACGCAGAAAATCAGGCAGATAACAGCCACGCGCTCATCCCATGTAGCATCGGTGAGCTCCAGGAAGTGCTTGTTCTCAACCTCGCCATACAGAATCTTACCAACCACACGCAGGATGTAAACAGCTGTTACAACAATCGACATACAAGCGATGATGGTAGCCACCATGCGGAACGAAGTGTTGGGGTCGCCGCTCAGTGGGTGAGCACCAAACGAACCTACAAAGATGGTCATCTCGGCAATGAATCCAGAGAAACCAGGCAATCCGAGGTTAGCCAAACCGGCAATCACATAACCTACAGCCAGGAAAGGCATAATCTTCATCAGTCCAGCCAGCTCGCGGATGTCACGGGTATGAGTACGACCGTAGATCATACCAATCAGTGCGAAGAACAGGGCTGTCATCAGTCCGTGTGAGAGCATCTGCAGTACAGCACCTGTCACAGCAGTCTGACTCATCATCAGCAGAGCAAACAGTACCAGTCCGCAGTGCGAAACCGAAGAGTAAGCATTGATATACTTCAGGTCGGTCTGTACACAGGCAGAGAGTGCACCGTAAACTACCGAGATAGTAGTGAGGATGAGGAAGATCCACGAGAGATCCTGAGCAGCCTCAGGGAGCAGGTACATAGCTACACGGAAGCAGCCGTAACCTCCCAGCTTCATCAGTACACCAGCGTGCAGCATTGAAACGGCTGTAGGGGCCGAAGCATGACCATCGGGGCTCCATGTGTGGAATGGGAACAATGCACCCAGCACACCGAATCCGATGAAGATGAATGGGAAGAAGATGTTCTGGATGTGACCAGGAATGCAGTGGTTAGCTGCGATTGTGGTCAACTCAAAGGTGTAGTTGCCACTGTAGATACCATTAAAGTAGTAGATACCCAGCAGTCCAAGGATCAGCAGGGCCGAGCCTCCCATCAGCATCAGGGTCAGCTTCATGGCCGAGTACTCCTTGCGACCCGAACCCCATACACCAATCAGCAGGTACATTGGAATCAGAGCCACCTCGTAGAACATAAACATAGTAAACAGGTCGGTAGAGATAAAGAAGCCATACACACCTGTAGAGAGCAGGGTGAACCACAGGAAGTACTCCTTAGTAAGTGGCTTCAACTGCCATGAGGCAAAGGTACCGGTGAACACGATGATGCTCGAAAGCAACAGCATCACCACAGAGATACCGTCAACACCAACGCTGTAAGCGATATTCAAAGGCTTGAACCAAGGCGTGCTATAGGTCAGCAGCATCTCGGCTGTATTACCTGCTGCACGCTCCTGAATAAAGTAGATGGTTAACCAAACTGAGAGGACCAACAAACACGAAGCTCCCGTTACCATCACACCACGCACCTGATTAACGTTCTTGGCCAACCAGAGACCAACCAGCATCAGGGCAGGAATTATTACGAAAATACTTAATATACTCATATCTTTAGATGCATAAAAGGATTAATGTAAGGGCCACACTACCCGTGATGAACCATACGGCATACTGGCGAACATCGCCACTCTGCCAGCTACGGATACTCTCACCAGCCTCGTTAGCTCCCCATGCCAGGAAGTTAAAGGTGCCATCCACAACGTGACGGTCGAACCAGGCAATAGGTGTAGAAACCAGACGGAAGATGATGCGATGTGTCACATACTGCCAGATTTCGTCCTGATAGAAACGCTTGTAGGCTGCGCGATGCAGCTTGGGGAAGGTAGCATACAGGCGATCGGCAATAGGCTGCTGCTCACCCTTATAGATATAGGTGGCCAGGCAGATGCTCAGAATCGCAATCACAGTAGAGGTAGCAGCAATCTGCATGTTAAAGTGGATGGTGTAGTCAGTACCAGCAGCACTTACGAAGCTACCGAACGAACCACCCCACTCTGCAAATCCTGCAATCGTGGTGTAAACACCCACACCAACGGTAATCACTGTCAGCACAATCAAGGGGATTGTCATGGTCAGTGGTGCCTCGTGTGGTGTATGATGTGCATGAGCCTCCTTGTTCTCAGTACCCCAGAAGATACCGTAGTACAGGCGGAACATGTAGAAGGCTGTCATGGCAGCGATACCTGTCATAATCCAACCTACCACCGGACTGTACTCCATGCAGGCAGTGATAATCTCATCCTTTGAGCTGAAGCCCGAGAAGAAGGGGATACCAGCGATGGCCAGACACGAAATCAGGAAGGTGATATGTGTGATAGGCATATACTTGCGCAAGCCACCCATCAGCGCCATCTCGTTGCTGTGTACAGCGTGGATGATACATCCTGCACCCAGGAACAGACAAGCCTTGAACATAGCGTGAGTAAACAGGTGGAACATACCAGCCATGTAACCCAGCTGAGCGTGGTTGTCGAGGATAGCACCATGATGTCCAGGTAGTGATACACCCAGAGCCACCATCATAAAGGCAATCTGCGAGATGGTCGAGAAGGCCAGCACACGCTTGATATCGCTCTGGGCACAAGCCACAGCAGCTGCATAGAAAGCGGTGATCACACCCACCCAAACCACAATGCTCATAGCCTGTGGGGCATACTCAATCCACAAGGGGAACATACGTGCAATCTGGAACACACCAGCTACAACCATGGTAGCAGCGTGAATCAGGGCAGATACTGGTGTAGGACCCTCCATGGCATCTGGCAACCAGATGTGCAGTGGGAACATCGCACTCTTACCGGCACCACCGATAAACATCAGTACCAGTGCAGTAGGAATGATAAAGCCACCGGCAGCTACAGCCTTCGCCAGGTTACCCTCGATGAAAGGTGTAGTACCCTGGCCCATCACAATGTCGCCAGCAAAGTTAAAGCTGAACGAATCCACGAAGTAACCGAATGTCAGGATACCTACCAGGAAGAACATATCGGCAAAACGTGTCACGATGAATGCCTTTTTAGAGGCTGCGATGGCAGGCTTCAAAGGATAGTAGAAGCCGATGAGCAGGTATGAGCTAACACCTACCAACTCCCAGAACATGTACATCTGGAAGATGTTAGTGGCCAGAACCAGACCCAGCATCGAAATCGTAAACAGCGAGAGGAAAGCGTAGTAACGCTGGAATCCCTTCTCACCATGCATATAGCCGAATGAGTAGATATGAACCATCAGTGATACAGTCGAGATCACAATCAGCATCATCACGCTGATAGGATCCAACAGGATACCGAGGTCGAAATGCAGGTTACCCAGGGGCAACCAGGTAAAGTTATACGGAACAAAGGTCTGATACACGCCATTCACACGATCCAGTCCGAAGAAGTACTGGAAAGCGGTGATATAAGAGAGTATCGTAACCATTCCCAACGAGCAGGTACCGATCAGTCCGGCCACCTTATGCTGCATCTTCATGCCAGCCAGTCCAAGAACAATGAACGACAGCAGTGGCAGAAGCATGATAAAGATTGTATATCCAAACATAATGTTTACTGTTTAATCTTTAATGTTTAATGTTAAACTATCGTTTCATATTCTGGATAGCCTCAACACTATCACTCTTGAACTTGCGATACACGTTGATGATGATAGCGATAGCCACAGCACTCTCGGCAGCAGCTACACCAATCACGAAGAGTGTCATGAACATGCCCTCCATACCGTTTGGATAAAGCAAGCGGTTGATAGCGGCAAAGTTGATATCCACGGCGTTCAGCACCAGCTCAACCGAGATGAGCATGGCAATCAGGTTGCGACGTGTAGTGAAACCATATACACCGATAAAGAACAACAGGGCACTCAGTGCGAAATAACATTCTACTGGAATCATGCTTTATCCTCCTTTCTTGCTACAACCAAGCCACCGATGATACATGCCAGCAGGAATACTGAGATGAACTCGAAAGGCAGTACATACTGATATTTACCCGAACCAACGAGAGCAGTACCAATCTCCTTCATAGGTACCTCTACGCCGGCAATCTCCTGTGTATAGAAACCAGTCTTAAGCAGAATCAATCCTACTACCACCAGTCCGGCCAGGGCGGCCAGGGCGCCAGTAATCATCTTGCTACTCTTAACTCGCTCCTCCAAACCCTGAAGTGTGCGCTTGCTTACCAACTGGATGGCAAACACATAGATCATCGTAACGCCACCGGCATATACGCTAATCTGAGCGGCTCCAAGGAAGGTGTAATCCAGCAGGAAGTAGATACCTGCCACACCAAAGAGCACAAACAACATGAATGTTGCGGCTCGCATAATCTTCGTCGTGGTCACACACATCAGTGCCGAAGCAATGATGAATACCGCGAGAATGATAAACATAACTGTATTACCCATAATGCGTTACTTGGTTTTAGTGTTAAACTTACCGACCTGCCATTCGGCACCGCCCTCAATCAGGTTAGGCAGAGAGCCACCAGCGTAAACCTCCTCGTTCAGGTGCAGCACCAGACGAGAGCGGTCGAACACAGCGTTCTCAAAGTCGTTTGTAAACTCGATGGCGTCAAAGTTGCAGGCGTTAGTACACAACTGGCAGAACATACAGTCGCCCAGGTCGTACGCATAATCGTCCAGCACCTTCTTTTTCTTTCCTGTCTCAGGATCCTCAGCCATGTGGGCAGTAATCTTGATGGTTCCGTTAGGACAGGCCTTTTCGCACAATGTGCAAGCGGTACACTTGTAGCTGCCATCCTCGTTGCGCTTAAAGGTCAAGCGACCACGGTGACGCTTTGATACGTGCAGTGTAGTCTTGCGGTTTTCGGGATACTGCTCTGTCGACTTATTGGTGAAGAAATCCTTGAAATACTCCTTCCAAGTAATCTTCATACCTGTAGCCAAAGTCTTCAGGCCGTGTCCGATTTCTCCGAAATATGTTTTGTTATCTTCCATTGCTATACCTTATTTAATATATAGGCCCAGGGCCACAACAACAGTCATAATTACCAGGTTGATAAGTCCCAGAGGCATCAAGTACTTCCACTCCAGCTTCAGGATCTGGTCGATACGCAGGCGTGGGAAAGTCCACTTCACCCACATCAGCAACCAAACCACCAGCAGGGTCTTGCCAAAGAACCATACGATACCGGGGATGTAGTTCATCACGGTATCAAAGGCATCCACACCAATGTTGATAGGAGCCCAACCACCCAGGAATACAGCCGAAGCCAATCCAGCAATGATAAACAGGTTCAGGAACTCAGCCAGATAGAAGAAACCGAAGCCCATACCCGAGTACTCAGTGTGGTGACCGGCAGTCAACTCACTCTCAGCCTCAGCCATATCAAACGGACCACGGTTAGCCTCGGCATTACCAGCAATCAGGAACACTACAAAGGCGATGATGGCAGGGATATGACCCTGGAAGATCAACCACTTAAAGGCACCTGTCTGAGCCTCAACGATACCACTCATCTGCATGGTACCTGTCAGGATCACAGCGGTAATCAGACAGAGGCAGAGCGACATCTCGTACGAGATCATCTGAACAGCAGCACGCATGGCCGAAACCACCGAGTACTTGTTGTTCGAACCCCAACCAGCCAGGAAGATACCTACCACACCAATCGATGAGATGGCAGTTACCAGGAAGATACCTACATTAAAGTCAAGCACTTGGGCACCATTGTTCCAAGGCAGGAAGCTGAAGGTTCCTACCGAAGCAATGATTACCAGCAGTGGAGCAACAGCATACAGCAGCTTATCAGCACGATCCACAAAGAAGATCTCCTTCACGAGCATCTTCAGTACATCGGCAAAAATCTGCAGGGTACCGTGGAAACCTACACGGGTAGGTCCCAGTCGGCACTGGAAATAAGCGCATACCCAGCGCTCCATCATAATCATCAGCATGGCAATCAGCGCATATCCAGCCAGGATACCAGCGCCAACCAGCACGCACTCAATCAATATCGACCAGAAATCTCCTAAGCCAAGTGTATCGCGCAGGAGAGCGTCGAACCATGTTGTAAATATAGAAAAGTCGAACATAATCTTTACTTTTTACATTATTACATTTTTACATTTCGACTATCTGTCGATATCAGGAATTACAACGTCAATGGCAGCACAGGTGGCAATCAGGTCGGCAATCTTCTGACCACGCAGCATGGGGTCGAAAGCACCTACCAGCGAGAGTCCCATTGGGCGCATCTTCATGCGGTATGGACTCTTGTCGCCACGCGAGTCGAGATAAACACCAAACTCACCAGCCACACCCTCAACCGAGTAGTACCACTGGCCCTCGGGCACCTTGATGATAGGCTTCTGCTTCACGTAGAAGTCACCCTCAGGGATATTGTCGATGAGCTGCTCGATGATATTCAAGCTCTGGTACATCTCGTTGATGTGAACCAGGTAGCGGTCCATAGAGTCGCAACCAGTCAGTGTGCACTGTTCCCACTCTACCTTGTCGTACATATCGTATGGGTGGTTCTTACGCACATCGCTCTTCCAACCCGAAGCACGTCCGGCAGGACCAGTTACTGCATACGAGATACAGTCCTCCAGGCTCATTGGTCCGCACTTCTCCAGTCGGTTGTGAGTAATCACGTTGTCACCAAACACATCCATATACTCCTTGATCATGGGTCGCAGGTACTTCACCAGTGCCTTCACGTTCTGTACAAAGTTAGGATCGATATCATCCTGCAGTCCACCTATTCTATAATAGTTCTGAATCAGGCGTCCACCGGTGGTCTCCTCCATACAGTTCAGCACATGCTCACGATCGCGCATACCATACAGGAAGGCAGTCAGAGCACCCAGGTCCTGAGCCACACACGAGGTGTACAGCAGGTGACTGTCCAAACGCTGCAACTCATCCATAATGGTACGGATGTACATAATGCGGTCGGTCAGCTCAACCTCCATGGCCTCCTCAATCACTCCTACCAATGCATGACGATGCTGCATGGCACCCAGGTAGTTCAGTCGGTCGGTCAGAGCCAGTGTCTGAGGATAGGTCATACCCTCCCACATCTTCTCGATACCACGATGAATATAACCAAAGTGAGGATAGATGCGCTTCACGGTCTCACCGTCCAGCACAGTCTGCAAACGCAGCACACCGTGGGTAGCAGGGTGCTGGGGACCGATGTTAATCACATAGTCGTCGGCCTCAAACAGTTTGTTCTGCTTGCACTGCAGCTTACCCTCCTTGTCCAGATAGTACTCCAGACCGTAGTCAGGCTCTACATCATCCTCCAGGGTGTACTTGTCGTTAAACTCCCAGTCCTTACGGAAGGGGTGACCCTTAAAGTCGGTACGCAGGAACAGGCGACGCATATCCTTATGACCCAGGAACACGATGCCGAAGAAATCGTAAACCTCACGCTCCAGCAGGTCGGCCACCTTCCATATATCTGATACAGTAGGGATATAAGGCGTGTCGTTCTGAGTCTGGGCCAGCTGCTTCACAGCACAACGCTCGTGGGTGTTGGTATTCTCAAGGATATACACACAACCCAGACCTTCTTCTCCACCAAAATCCTCACCTACGATAGTTACAAGATAGTCAAAGCCTTTCTTGCTCTTCAAGTTCAGCATCTCCGAGGCGAACTTCTCAAAGTCGAATGATAAAAATTCTAATTTCATGCCTTGTCCTCCCCGTTCTTTAATTCTTCTACAAACTCCTGTGGAACATCTGTTACCACGATAGGCTCGCGGCGATGATCACCCAGGTTGTTACGGAATGTCAACTCCTCGTTCGATACACCCAGCTCGCGCTCCTCAGCGTTCTGCTTGTGGTTAGCACCTCCAAAGAATTTCTCTACCTTCACCTTACGCTGCAGCTGCATCATACCATACATGATAGCCTCTGGACGTGGGGGACAGCCAGGGATGAACACATCCACGGGCACAATCTCCTCGATACCCTTTACCACATGGTAGCTCGATTTGAAAGGACCACCGCTGATGGCGCATCCACCAACAGCTACCACATACTTAGGCTCAGCCATCTGGTCGTACAAACGCTTCAGGGCTGGGGCCATCTTGTGGGTGATGGTACCTGCACACATAATCAGGTCGGCCTGTCGTGGTGAGTTACGTGTCACCTCGAAACCAAATCGGGCAAAGTCGTAACGCGAGCAACCGCAAGCCATAAACTCAATACCACAGCATGATGTAGCAAAGGTGAGCGACCACAGTGAGTTACTACGTCCCCAGTTAATCAACTGGTCAAGCGAACCTGTAACCACGTTTACGCCACCCTCATGCAGCTCGTCGATAATCTTCTCCAACGACTCGTTGTCGTTCCACTCCTCGTAAGGAATGCTCTTGATGTGGGGCTTTCTTACTTCCATTCGAGATCTCCTTTCCGCCAGGCATAAGCCAAGCCTAATACCAGAACTACTAAGAAGAAGCCGATGCTAAGCAGAGCCATTGCGCCGAACTCCTTCACTACCACAGCCCATGGATACAGAAACACCGTTTCCACATCGAACATGAGGAACAAGATGGCAAAGAGATAGAAACCTACCGAAACAGGCAACCATGAGCTGCCGCGGGTAGGAATACCGCTCTCATACGGCTCACCCTTGACCTTTGCGTAGGACCTTGGTCCCAACAGCTTGGCCATCACGTAAGCCGCTACCACCAATGTAATAGCCGTCACCAAGACGGTAATTAACAAAGTAAAGTTCATAAAAAGCTAACTATAATTTTATATTAATGTTTTAATCATTTTTCTCAAGTAGTTACTGGCCTATCACCTCTGTAATAGGTTCACCCACACACGCGTTTGGCTGCTGTATGTGCAGCTTCTGGCACACGGTAGGTGCTATATCGGTAATATGCACTTCGCGACTGGTGGCCCCATGCTTCACCTGCCAACCGTAGAACAGCAGGGGGATATGGGCATCGTAGGGATTCCACTCGCCATGAGTGGTGCCGATGGGCGACGAGCCCTTGCCAAATCCATACCAACCAGGCTCCAGCATAAAGATGATATCACCCGAACGGTCGTGATGATACCCCTTCAGCGCACGCTCTTTCAGCATTTCTGGCACGGGAGCTGTGGCAGCCTTCTTGAAATCAAAGGCGAAAGCAACATATGGTGTCTTCAGCAACTCCTCTACCACCACCTCGCGCACTTTCTCCTCGTCGAGCCCCTGCTCACGGATAGCCTCCTTGTCCAGCACCAGACGGTAGTCCAGACAGTCTTTGATAATATTCTTGGTCAGGTGCAGTCGCTCCTGCAAGCGCTTGGCGGCCTCTCCACTATACATCTCGTCGAACATAAACGGACCTCCGCCCAATCGGTGGTCTTCCATGAACTTAAAGTTATGCGCAGCGCCATGATCGGCAGTCAGGAACACCAAATAGTTCCCCTCGCCCACCTGTTCGTCGAAAGCCTTCAGCAGTTTGGCGATATCCTTATCCAGCTCCAGGTAAGCCTCGTCGGTATGCTCTCCACGCGTGCTGAACTCATGCCCGATCACATCTGTCTGCGAGAAGCTGATACACAGCATATCAGTCTCTTCGCCCTTACCAAGCTGTTCGCCTTTTAAAGCAGCAATGGCCATATCAGTAGTGATATGACCACACAATGGATACAGTCCGACGTTCTTACCTACCTTCTGTAGCTCTTTGTTTTTCTTCAGCTGGGCGTTATACTCCTTGGCCCATTTAGGCAGTTCCTGCATATACCAGGTACTGCTGATAAACTGTCCAGCCTTGGTATCAATCCAATAGGCAGCATTGGCACTTCGTCCGGCAGGCAGAATGGCAGCGCGGTCTTTGTAGCTTACGCCAATCACCTTCGACTTGAAGTCGGTATGCAGGCGCAACTGGTCGCCAATGGTCGTGGCCAACAGGTTGACAGGCGACGAAGCCTTCACCTTGTCCGAGCCAACGGTCTTCACGTCGTGATCCTCGCAACTCTCAATCTTCACGCCGTTCTTGTAAAAAGCGTTACCGCAGATACCATGAAAAGCAGGTGTTGTTCCCGTGTAAGCACTGGTATGTCCGATGGCAGTTACAGTGGGCAGATAATTAATCAGGCAGTTATCACACGAGTATCCTTGATTGATGAGTCGTTTCAGTCCATTCTCCTGATACTGGTTGTAATACCTGCCGAGATAATCCCAACGCATCTGATCAACTACGATTCCCACCACGAGCTTAGGGCGCTCGTTAAACTGCGTTTGTGCCTGACTGTCAACAACATAGCACAACGCCAATGCAACGAATAGTATCAATCTTTTCATAATTGGTTGCAAAGGTAAGAAAAATCCGCCAAAGTTCCAAATTCTCTGGCGGATTTTTTTATCTCTCTATGATTTCTAGACACATGCGCGAATTGTGATACGGACATTTCCAGAAACCGGCTTTGTCATCTTTTGTGTTCAGCAAGCCGTTGGCATGCCTGCTCCAGTACCACTCACCGTGTTCGTAATCAATCAGCTGTTTTTTGATATAATGCCAGCATTTTTCAGCACGATTCAGAGCCTCTTCATCGCCGAAATGCTGCCAGATATTATACCAGCCCACCACGTTCTCGGCCTGTACCCACCAGTGCAGATCATCATCCACATAGCCTGTATCCAGATTGGCCTCGTGTATCAGCGAACCATCGGGTCGCAAACCCTTCGCCGATGCCTGTGCAACCGCTTGTACAATAGGTTCCACCTTGTTCAGCACCTGCTGGTCGCCCAGCACCAGAGCCGCCTCGTGCAACAGCCACGAGCACTCGATATCATGACCGTAGCTCTCCAGGTGGCCGGCCCCACGCGTCCAGTCCATTCCAAAGAACAGATCCAGGTGGTTGGTCTCCTTGTTCAGTATCTTCTCTGTAAAGATATCTACCAAGTTTCTCAGCGTCCCTTCCACCTCGCTGATGGTCTGTGGCGGCACACTGATTCCCACAGGCAGCACAGAGCCGATGGCCGACACATAGTCGCACGACTCCTGCGCCTGCGCCTCTTTCAGACATCTCAGCAGGTTGGTATAAGGCTCGATAATATGCAAGTGGGTGTTCTGCGATTTGGGGTAGTTGGCATCCAGATCCGACAGGCGCATATCCTCTATCCTGCCCCACTCGCGTGTGCAGGCCTCAATATAGCCGTTATGCTCGCTGTCAAAGGCGTGCTCCTCTATACAGTCGTACAGGTCCAGCGCATAGTCCAGCGCCTCTCTGTCGCCCGTCGCACGGGCATATTCCGTCAGTCCGTAAATCATAAAGCCGATGGCATAAAACTGCTTCTTGGTGTCCAATGGATTCCCCTCGCAATCTACGCTCCAGTACACGCCTCCATACTCCTGATCGATAAAATGCTCAATGATATAGTCCTTGGCTCTGGTAGCCGCCTCCAGATACTCCGGATGTTTCAGCACACGGAAAGCCGCCGAGAACGCCCAGAGGATACGGGCATTCAGGATAGCCCCCTTCTCGGCCTCGGGGTGCAGTTCGCCGTCATGGGTCATGCGCCCGTAAAAGCCCCCATGCTCATAGTCCATCATCTGGTCGAGCCAGAAACGCAGGATATTATGCTCCAGCACGTCCTGCATCTCGCGCTTCATCATATCAACACGTTCGTTCATTTCTTAATCGGATAAATCCAAGTCAGTACAATAATCAGTCCTGCGATGATAGCAGGGAACAGCGAGAACAGACTCCATACCATCGAGAGTACCGAACTGGTAATCGAGGCAGGGTCAACCATGGTGTTACCCATCTCATCCGTAATCATACTGGCACCAGCCAGACCTAAGAAGAGGGCTACCAGCGAGCCCGAGATGGCCGTACCGAACTTCTGCGCCATGGTACCCGACGAGAAGATCAAGCCAGTCGATGACGTACCGTTTTTCTCCGTAGCATAGTCGGCCACATCGGCATACATACTCCACAGCAGGGGCGAATACAAGCCGATGCCCACCGATGTCAGCACCACCAGTGCCACCATCACCCAGATATAGGCGGGATCCATGGGCACGAAGAAGAAAGCCACCGAAAAAACTACACAAATCAGCGCAGCCGCCATAAAGGCATTACGCTTCGAGCCTATCAGTTGGGTGAACTTTGGCGACACACCACCGAAAATCATACAAGTCAGCTCACCAAAGGTCATAAACACGGTGTAGTTGATAATCAGTCCACTCACCGTCACATCCCCATGCAGACAGTATTCCAACAGATAGCCAGCCACAGCGTAGCGGAATCCGTTAAAAAAGTTTGTACAAATACCGATCAGTGTCAGGATAATCCAGGGTTTATTCTTAAACAAGTCGCCGAACTGCTTAAACGAGAATTTCTCGGCGCGTACCGGCTTCAGACGCTCCTTGGTCAGGAAACCGCAGGCCAGCGTTCCGGCAGCTGCCAGCACACCGAAGAAAGCACCCAGCACCGCATACTGGTGCTGCTCGGTGCCACCCACCAGACGCTGCAGGTAAGGGAACGACAGCAGGGTCACAAATCCCATGGCATAGGCACCCACCATACGGAAACTCGAGAACTGGTTCTTCTCGTTGTCGTCATCCGTCATCACACCCAGCAACGAACCATAAGGCACGTTCACAGCGGTGTACATCGCCATCATCAGCAGATACAGACTGTAAGCCCAGATGCGCTTGCCCGTCAGTCCGAAGTCAGGCGTATAGAGCAGCAGGGCAAACACCAGTCCGAAGGGGATGGCGCCAAATATCAGCCAGGGGCGATAGGTGCCCCATTTGCTCTGTGTACGGTCGGCGAGCGATCCCATCAGCGGGTCGGTCACCACATCAAACATACGTGCTATCAGCATCAGTGTCGCTGCATCAGCAAACGTCAGTCCAAACACATTTGTAAAAAACAGCGGGAAGGCAATCGACATGATTTTCCATGTGATACCACCAGCAGCCGCATCGCCCAAGGCGTAACCTATTTTCTCCTTTAACGTCGCCATATAATCTTTAATGTTTAATCTTTAATGTTTAATGTACGCCTGTTTTTGTCTATCAACTTGTTGATGGTCAAAACAGAAGCCGCGGTATAATAGCCATCCTCAGGGGTGTTCATACAGTAATCAATCAGTTTATCGATGGTCGATGTAGCCACGTGCATGCGGGTGTCGGCCGAGGCATAGTAGATAAACACCTTACCATCCTCATCGGCAATCCAACCATTCGCAAAAGCCACGTTCATCACGTCGCCATAGTACTCGTCACCCTCAGGCACCAGGAAATAGCCACCAGGACGTGCGATTACCTTTGTGGGGTCGTCGAGGGCAGTCATATACATATACAGCACATAGCGCAGACCGTCGGCAGTAGCACGCACACCATGCGCCAGGTGCAACCAGCCCTTCGGTGTTTTGATGGGGTGTGGACCCTCACCATTCTTCACCTCAGTGATGGTGTGGTATTTGCGCTCATAGATAATCGTCTCTTCCTTAATCTCTGCGTGCGTGATGTCGTCCACCAGCGCCCAACCGATACCACCGCCGCTACCAGTATCAATAAAACCATCCTGCGGACGGGTGTAGAAAGCGTATTGCCCATCCACAAACTCAGGGTGTAGCACCACATTACGCTGCTGACTTTTTGTTTTCAGGTCAGGTAGTCTGTACCAGGTTTTCAGGTCTTTGGTACGTGCGATACCCGCAGTAGCTGTGGCAGCACTCAGGTCGCCAGGCTGCGAGTCGTCGTGACGCTCAGCACAGAACACGCCGTATATCCAACCATCCTCATGCTGTGTCAGTCGCATATCATAAACATTGGTAGCAGGCACCACATCATCCGGCATGGTGATAGGCTCATCCCAGAAGCGGAAGTTGTCGATACCATTCGGACTCTCGGCCACAGCAAAGTAACTCTTGCGGTCAGCCCCCTCAACACGCACCACCAAACAGTATTTCCCCTGCCATTTAATGGCACCTGCGTTCAGCGTGGCATTACACATAATACGCTGCATCAGGTAAGGGTTGTCGTGCTCATCAAAGTCGTACTTCCACTCCAGGGGCACATGTTCAGCCGTCACCACCGGGTTCTTGTACTTCTCGTAAATACCATTTCCCCACTCCAGGGGTTCGTTCTTTCTCGCAAGCAGCTCCTCATGATGTTTTCTCAGAGCCGCTACCTTCTGTTCAAACTCGCTCATATAATGTTTAATGCTTAATTTTTAATGTTTAATATCATTTAAGAACATCACGTTCTTGGCCTCCTTAAACGCTTTGCGGTAGTCATCCCCACAGGGTGTGCCCGGCACTGGTCCGAACCACTCCTTCTCGTAGTTACGCCACAACAGGAAATAGCTGATGGGATATTTATCCATCTGCGGTTTCAGCACTCTGCTGAACCAGGTGGCGTCGGGGATATTCTTAAAGCCACACTCCGTCATCGCCAACAGTTTACCGTTATTCTTGGCAAACTGTGTCAAGAATGTCAGGTCGCTGTTCACGGCCTTGATAAAATCCTGCTCCGAGCCCCACTGATAGGCATCCTCACCTATCAGCGTCACGCGGTCGTTACCCGGGTAGCGCTGCATAAAGCGCTCCAGCGTCCAGCCACCATCCAGATTAGGTGAGTAGCTCCACAACAGGTTACTGAATCCACGCGCGTTCATTTCATCCTGTAGCAGGTTCCACAGCGCCTTGAATTCGCTGTCGCTGCACAGTTTCTGTCCCCACCAGAACCACGAGCCGTTGTTCTCGTGCCAGGGACGGAAGATGATGGGCACTGGCTGACCGGCTTCATCCTTCAGACTTTCGAGGAAGTCGGCCAAGCGGGCCATCCACACTTTAAACAGGTCTGCCTTCACGCCACCAGGCAGGATGCTTTTCACCACCTGCTTGCTGGTTACATCCCAGGCCGTGCCACCTGTCAGCGGGTTACGTGGATGCCAACTGATAGTCACCACGCCCCCACGCTTCACATGGGCCAGCAGTTCATCGTGTATGCGGGTAAAGGGCACGCTGTCCAAGTTCTTCTCATCGCCCATCTCTATGCCACCCAACTCAAAACCCATCACCGCAGGGTAATCACCCACGGCCAGTTTCACATCACTCTTACCATCCTCGTAGGCCCAGCCAATGCCGTAGAACGGATCGTCCTGATGCCCGGCCATGTAACCTTTCTGTTGCAGACTCGTCAGTCTGTCGGCCAACTGCGTGGCTGTCGTCTGTTTCAACTCTTTCAGCAACCAAGCCTCCCAAGTGTCCCATTGCTCCTGATGCCAGAAGTGCCAGGTAGCCTGATAAGGCTTTATCTCCTTCGGTCCCTTCACACTATTATAGGTAGCCCAGGCACTGGTAGGTGGCACCACATCATCGTTATAGCCAAACGAGAACCAGCCCTTCTGCCCCTCATCAATCAGCCGCGCAAAATTCACCCCATCATAATATCGAGAAGTAGTAATTTTTTCATTTTTACATTCTTCAATTTTTACATTTTCCCATTTTTTAATTTTTACATTTTCATAAAAGTAGTGTGGCCATCCACAGGCAGCCCCATTCAGCGAGTTAGTATGATCGCAAAGCGCAGCATGCACAGGTGCATAGCAGGTGATACGCTTATCCAGTCCGGCCGTCACCAGTGTCAGGAATCCCCCCTGACTCGATCCCGTCACGCCAGCCTTCTGTCCGTCCCAGGGTGTGTACTGCTCGATATAGTCCATCGCACGGATACAACCCATAATCACATGGTGATAGTAGTGTTTTTCGCGGTTATCCATATTAAACTCCCAGTACCCCTGCAGGGCGCCATTTCCCAGGTTGTCGTACACGCCCTGCTCCATCGTCACAGGAATGCCGTGGATACCAATCTCCAGGGTTATCACCCCCTGCGAGGCCGTATATACATCGCCTCCATAGGGACGCACACCAGCACCGGGCACACGCAACAAGGCCGGATATTTCCCTTCGCGCACGGGCACGCATAATATACCATAGGTACGCGAGCCCCATCGTTCGTTGTTAAAGCTTACTTCATATACGTTTACATCCTTCGTACAACGCTCAGGCAGCAAACGTTTGGTAGGGTTCAGGTCGGTTTTTCGGGCTTCGGCAATGCTCTTTTGCCAGAACTGCTCAAAATCCTGTGGCATCACGGTCGATGGTTGCAGTTTCTCCGGACTAAACGCAGCCCCACACGCCCCGCGGTAATCCTTGCCATTCACATGGGCAGTCACATCCAGTCGGTAGAATCCCGGTTTCGCCATCGTACCCTGCAGTTTCAGACTACCGTCTTTCAGGGTCACGCTTTTGCGAATGTCCTGATACATCTCAGGTCCCATCGCATAATCTATAGCAACGTTTTTAAGTAATGTACCCTCCTGGCGCACCTCTACAGTAAAGTTCACCTTTTCGCCCGTTTTGTAATGCCAGTCAGCATGGTCAGGTTCAACGGTCACCACCACACTATTTCCACGAATCTGTGCCTGCAGCATCACCGCAGTCGCCACACAAAAAAAGAAAGTAAGCAGTCTTTTCATTTTTTAATTATCGATTGTCGTTTTATTTAATTTTAAGTTTACGGCTGCAAAGTTACGACATCTTTCTTAAACTGCAATACTTTTTTTTGCTCAATCATTACACTTTTCCACCTTTAATATATACTCCCCCCGCTCGCTAGAGCGCTCGCTTGCTACCGAAGGGACGCAAGAAGTCGCAAAAAAAATATGCCGGACCTTTGATGGTCCGAGCATACCTTAGTGAAAGAGCGACGAGCAGGAGCGGTTGCATCCCCCTTTGAAGGGGGCCTTGGGGGTAGCAATCTTCTTTGGTTCCTTTTCTTCTGGTGTCAGAAGAAATGAACATAGCAAACGGTTATCCAAATCGTTTCTCGATAACCTGCCAGTCAATAATCTGCCACAAGGCAGCGAGATGATCGGGCCGACGGTTCTGATAATCGAGATAGTAGGCATGCTCCCAGACATCAAAAGTAAGCAACGGTTTCAAGCCCTTCTGCACAGGGTTGGCCGCATTCGTTTCCTGCGTAATAACCAACTTACCGTCTTTGTCAGCAGAAAGCCACACCCATCCAGAACCAAACAACGTAGCCCCAGCTTTCTGGAATGCCTCCTTGAAAGCCTCAAACGAACCAAAGTCACGCACGATTGCCTCTGCCACCTTTCCGACAGGCTGATTGTCAGCCTTTGGCGCAGCAAACTGTCCGAAGTACAACTCATGATTCAGGATCTGTCCAGCATTGTTAAGGATACCACCCGTTGCCTGACAAACGATTTCTTCTAATGCCAGGTCGGCCATCGGATTTCCTTCCAGCAAACCATTCAGGTTATTCACATAAGCCGCCAAGTGCTTCCCATGATGAAAAGCAATCGTTTCGCGACTAATCACCAGCTCCAAGGCCTCAGGCGCATACGGCAGCGCCATTAATTCAAACTTTCCCATATCGTTTCCATTTATTGGTTTCGGTTGCAAATATACGAATTAATTTCTATCCACCAAGAGATTTAAGAAAACTTATAAAAAAATTGAGCCGCAAGTAGAAATGCCTGCAGCTCAATTTGCGATTTAGATGATGCGTGCCACGTCCTGTCCCCTGACAGGATTGGCAGAAGAAGGGCGGCCTTTGCCAGCACCAAGCAGGGGCCCATCTACCAGTTTGGTGAGTAGGCGCCAGATGGGACCCTTCTCACGATGCGAGAACGCACCTACACGCCGCATAAAGTGCCAGAGGGCAGTGCCTTGTGGATAACCTTCCTCATCAAGGGGTCCACCATTCTGCTGTTTTTTCATCAGTTTGTAGAAACCAAAGGTTACCATAAAACCTAAGCCTACAACGATGTAGAACTGCAAGTCGATCGAAGCACCAAGCTTCCAGCTTGCATACCAGCAAGCCACTACCATTAGGTTAATCAGCAGAATAAACAACGCTGCACCTAAGTGCGAGAATCCCATATCGATAAACAGATGGTGTAGATGCGTCTTGTCAGGACGGAATGGCGACTTGCCACGCAATATGCGCAGTGTCATCACACGCAACGTATCAAACACGGGGATACACATCACTGCCACGGTAAATGCCATCAAACTGATGTTCCTGTCGTCAAGCATATAGCAGGCCTGTGTTGAGCTCAAGGCATAGAAGCAGCACACCGTCATCATCATACCCAGCATCAGGGTGCCACTATCGCCAATAAACATACGCGATTTCTGGCCAAACACATTATGCATAAAGAAAGGCAGCAATGCGCCGATTACAATCAGCGTTACGCATACCATCGTTGGGCTCCACACCTTCCAGAAGCAGATACCAAACAGTGTGCAGGCCATCATACCATAGCCACTCGAGTAGCCGTCCACGCCATCAATCAGGTTCACGGCGTTAATCACACCTACGCCAGCCAACACCGATAGCGGTATCGCTACTGCGTCAGGCAAACGATCGATGCCCCACAGGCCATGGAAGTCATCCACATATACACCCGTCAGTGCGATGAAACCTAATACCAATCCTATCTCAATCAGCAGTCGCAGTCTGGCCGATATATCCTTTACGTCGTCCCAAAGTCCGATAGCCATCATGATGCTCATACCGATAAAGCCCGATATCATCACCTTGCTCCACAAAAAGCAGCTCAGCACCGTGCCAGCCACCAGAATGCCCATATATACCACAATGCCGCCGAACACAGGTACAGGCGTACGCTGCAGTTTTCGCGCGTTCGGGTTATCTACTATGCCATGTCGCCTGGAAAATACCAGCGCTTTGGGGAACACCGCTGCCGATGTCACCATAGCCACCACAAACACAAGTAGTCCTAAGTATGTATTATCCACTAGTTTCTTAAGTTTTTAGTTCTACAATCTATTACCGCTTTACCACATTGTTATGTTTTCTTAAGATGTTAGCCGCCCACTTCTCATAGCCGGCATCCCCCACTGGTGCCATCAGCTTAAACTGGTAGTACGTTTTCACCGTATGCTCCACCTTTTGCAAGCTCTGTCGCAAAAACAGTATATGCTCTTTTCTAAGCAGTGCCACTGGCATCAGCAGCTCTTCCGAGTACGACATGTATGGCTCTGTTACCATGGTGGTGTAGTAGGCCGACAGTCCAAAAGCCAGGTACAGTCCAGCCATTGCATCATAGTACAGATACACGCTCTGTCCGTCGTTCTCCAGCTCTTTTTGTTTTATTTCAATTTTGTCCATACTTTATTTATATGATTACGGTTTTTGAAAAACGCGCTGCAAAAATACAGTTTTTTCTTTACCCCCGCAAATTTCGCCTAACATTTTTTATAATTTTAGTAGATTATCTTGATAAATCCTATGTTTATCTACTAAATGACTCGTACTGATTCTTCCGTTTATGCTGATCGATGAGTGCCAGCAGTTCTTTAAACCTACTGAGCCGCGGTTCCTTCATCTCCCCCGCATTCATCCGCTTCCTATTCGCCTTCAGCCAGTTAAGCATATCATGCTCCTCTAGCCGATGATGTCAGGGACCTGTCCCTTGGCATTTGGAACCTATCCCTTGGCATTTTGACTCATCCTTTTTCAACAACTCTATTAATTTATACACCCCAGAGGATGGATTCTGCAACTCCTTAAGATTCATTGCCCTTGCAGTTGCTGTATCAATATTGCTCTTCAAAAAAGCTTCTTGCGTATCAGTAAAGTTTGTCTTAGAATAACTCCTCCAAACAGTCGCACTCTTCTTTAGTTCTTTAATGAGCGCATCTGTCGAAATAGCACTCTTTTGATCTTTTGCATGAAGCAGTATCCATATCTCGAAACAAGGATTACTAAGCAGCATCTCTGCTTTGCATGCCAATAGTTTCTCATTAATAGATGGTACATCCATATCATACATCAGGAACGTGTGTACCTTATCATATTTTGAGAGCTTGAGTTCCCTAGTGCGATTGTCTACAAGAGACTGCGTAATTTTAGTTCCTTCAATATGCGACACGATTCTAATTGGCGACTTATACCACTTCTTCAGGAGGTTGATATAGCGTTCTTCTGTTTCGCCCTCGCAGATTACAAGAGCAATTTTGCGCATCCGCATGGATGGAGATGGTTCTCTTTTACTTGCCATAGTCAACCTTCCAATAATTGTTTGATACTAGAAACCGATGAATCTACATATGGTACAGCATCAAAGCGTCCCTGCAAATAGCCCTTTTCGGCATCCATATTCTCGCGAAAATCCTTAAAGTCGTATAGTGAATATACATCAGTCGCTCCCTCTTCAGTCTTATTCACAAACACAATCTGGTCACGTCTCAACCTCCTTACATCAATTAGGTTCGTATTGTGCGAGGTAAAAAGTAATTGACTACTTTCGGAAGCGTGAATCAAATCCAGGATAAAATCAGCAAGGCGAGTATGAAGTCCCATATCAAACTCGTCCATGATGATGCCTTTCTTATTCTTCACAACATCCAGCAAACGGATAAGAATCTGGAACAACTTTCGTGTACCATTAGATTCTTCCATATCCATGTCGAACATAACATCCTTCTGATTGCGGTGGAATGTCTTAAATCTAAGTACATCCACTAACTTATACGACATCTCTGGTTGCCCAGGAATAGCTACAGGGGCAGGTACCTGTTCCTTTCTTGCCTCTATATCAGTAATATCTGTATCGCTTATCTCCAGAGCCTTAAGGATAACCTTTTTGTAAGTATTAAAGCTATCCAGCATCATCATATCATTTACATTCACAAGTCCAAGAAGGAACTGATTCATGAAATAGCGATAAAGCTTTTGAGCAATCTCACGATTCATAGAACTGGCACGACTAAGGAAAAGATTCTTCACGCTAGTATTAGTGGCAACATCCGAAGGCTTTACCATTACGCCGGTACCAAAGCTATATTTCCCCTCGGCGTCACGAACAAAAACTTTTGCCCTCCTACCAACAGGATAATAATACAGACTTTCACTAAGAATACGCTCGCGAGTAAGTTCAAAGGAATATTCGTATTCCACATCCTCACAAACAAAATCAATCAAGAATCTACTTGGTTTATTCTGCCATCCATCAAACTTAAATGGCTCGAAATTAAAGGTCACTCCCTCATTATATAGGTGCGACTCAAGAATCATTCTACAGCAAAAAGTGATAGCTTTCAGGATATTTGACTTACCTGAAGCATTGGGACCAAACAGCCCAATCGATTTAAGCACAGGCACGCCTTTCCACTCTATAACATTGTGGCTCAGTTCTCGAGCAAGTGCAGTATTAATGCTTGCAGCCCTAAAGTCAATCCTGATTCTGTCCCTGATAGAGAAGAAGTTCTCAAATTCGATTTTAAGTACCATTACATCTCTAATTTTGTAGATTTTCTGCAAAAATACAACTTTAATTTGATTTTGCTATAGTTTTAAATAAAAAAGTAGTTACAACACGCCTATTTTTAACAACGGTTAATAATTCTTCATTGTTTTCTACTCATATTGATTCTTACGTTTATATTGTTCGCTCAACGCAAGCAGTTCTTTAAACACAGCTATCCTCTCCGACCTCAATCCCCCAGCATTCATCTGCTTTCGGTTATGCTTCATCCACGTATACAGTCGCCTTTCCTCCAAATCATATTTGGAAAGATTCCGATGATTCGTTTCTATGAAGGTCTTTACCTCATTATAGTTTGTCATCCATCTTTCCTCTTGTATCATAGAATTCAAATAATTATGATGTCAGGGACCTGTCCCCTGGCAGGGGTTATTGTTTCTTAAACGTTCTTATATCAGGATCTGTTTCACAAGAATAGATATCAATTATCAACACCACCTTATCGCGAATCTGATACACTATTCCAAATCGTTCTACAAACAAAACTCTTACACTAGGAAAATCAGTTAATCTTCCAATCTCTGGCATTGTCTTTAGCAATAAAATCTGCTTATGAATCATTTTTAGCAATTTCTTGCTGAAACGATCACTTCCATTCCTTTCATCAAAAAAATTCAATATAGCCTCCAAGCTATCAAAAAACTGACGGCTAAAACTTATCTCTAAAGCCATTTTGCAAACCTTTCCTTGAAATCAGCTTCAGAGAAGCACTTCCCTGCTTCATAATCACGTTCAGCTCTTGATGCTGCAGCTTTCATATCTGATGAAAGTTTAATCCTACCTAATTCATCAGAATCAAAAGGAGTCTCCCTATCCATATCCTTATTGAGATATTTTACAAGAGCCGCCTTATCCGGTTGACTCAGTTTCATAACTTGAGCCAACAAGCCGCTTTTTCTAACATCCTCACTTAACAAGGCTGCTGCAGGCTCTGCTGCATTAATCGTATCTTTCTTTTTCATCACAAATTGCTATTCTGCCTGCAAATATACGAAATATCTCAATATCACCAAACAAAAAATACGAAAAATAGCAGAAACGCGACAAAAAACAACAAACGCCCCGGAAAAGAACTTGTCTTGTCCGAGGCGTTTGGCTATTGATGCCACGTACTGAAGTGCCCCTTTAAGTTGTGTCCAACTTTCTGAGTCCACTTCGTTGTCCTAAATATTTTTCCACCGCTCTTATATCTCAATCTTCAATTCCTTCGCTACATCCTGTATCATCTTGCTCAATGGCCTCAAATAAATCTGCTCTGGCATTTCATACGTTCCAAGAATAAAACGGTATATATCACCTCTGCATATCGGAAAACTCACGTCCTTACTTGCGAAACTATTCGAATTCAGTCCATCATGAAGCGAACCAAGAAACGATGGATTATAAACCTTCGCTTTCCAGAATATCTCCTCCGTCACATCATTATGTTCTTTATATCTATCTTCTATATGCAGCCGTTCCTCCATGTCATCCCGCATCTTCTCATACCGGGAATCTGCGCTCAGGAACCGGACATACTCCTTCTGGCTCTGGTGAGTTATCCAATACCTCGCTACATCCCCATGATTCAGGCCGAACTTAAGCACCTCTTCACTATGGTCTGTCTGGTCATTCCATAACTGAAAGAATTCACATAAATCACTGTCGCTTTTCCTCCTATTACAAGAAGGACATGACACTTGCAGGTTATAAAACGATGTACACAAATAAGGATATAATGACTTAGGTTTCCAATGATCCAAATCATAATACCCGTTCCCGTTTTTATCCGTTATCGCATAGTTAGCATTACAATACACACAAGTCTTGATGCCCAACTTCCTAACGTACTTTGGATACACCTCATCCCTGATTGTCTGATACCCCATCGCTTCTACAATTCTACTGCTTAGCGAATTCAATACGACATTGCCAACTCCTATAATTTTCCTGTTGATCTGATCTCCTTTAATAATAGACTCAAAATCACTTACTATACGACGGAACTCCTTTGGATGAGATATCAACAAATTCTCATATTTCCGTACGGCCAAATCAATATACCTGTGAATATCGTCATTTCTCAAAACATTGCTAATCTTGGTTTGGTATTTCTTTGGAATTTTCAACAACGTTTTCCCTCCTGCAGGGAAAGCTGTCTTAATGTCTTCTAATGCATTCTTGAATGCAGTAATCTTACCAGCATCCTTCAATTCTTTCAGATAATCCTCGGCATGCTTGTCCGATATCACATCAACAGGCAACTGTATCATCGCTTCTTTTATTTCGTTTATACTCCTGAAAAAGGTCTGTCAGTCTGGCCTTAAGAAATGGATCTCCAACGGCCTTTATGACTTGTTCTGCTGTCTGCTTCCATTTCGTGCTATCATTCTTTTTTTCCATATAATCTATCAGTTCCAACAGATTCTTGCTCACGAAATCGCCCATAAAACCGTCTTCCAAAAAGAAACTACTCCTCAATACATCATTGATATTAGCCCCAAAAGGATTCACCTCCACTTCAACACTCACATCGCTACCATTCTTAAGATACAAAATATGGTCTTTCGGAATATCACTCAATATAAAAGGTGAATGGGTAGCAAATATCATATTAATGTGCTCCACTGTTCCCAATGTCATATTCCCTATCACATTCAGCATCCTATTCACAAGTTCTTTCTGATAGTCCGGGTGATAATACAGTTCTATCTCGTCAAAAATAATATTTACGCAAGGATACTGAATTTTACTAGCATCAACAGAGTTCAGATGGTGTAGCTGATACACTGTAGTACCAAGCGTATAAATCATTTGTTTCTCTCCCGAACTGAGAGTGTCGAATAATATAAAATTACCATCAGACAATTGAAGTATAAGCGATGTGAACAGTGATGGCGATGGCAAAAGCTCTTCTTTTTTCCATTCTGTCTTTCTAGTAAGTCCAAGCTGTGTAAAATCCTCATCGCTGAACGGATCATCAACTGGCATACGATCCCTCCTATTTGACAAGACCTGTGCACAATGCTGCAGTTTGTCATTCAATCGATTTTTAAAGGTCTGCAGTATTATCTCTGACGTCTCACCTCCTGCATTTATATACATCTCTGTGCCATAATGCCCGAAAATCAGCTGTGCCAATGCTCTTCTCAGTTTCAACGTAATATGGGTATCGTCACAAAAAAGCCTTTTAATATATTCGTCAAGCCTGATTCCACTACCGATACTCCCTTTATAGGCATGATATTGACTGTAATAATGGGCACATTTAATAGTCTTATAAACAACATAGTTCAGTGCGCTGATTTTGTCCTGATACCTCTTAACATCTACATTAAGCGCATCAATGTTCTCTACAAGCCTGAAACCTAGACATTTTTGCCAATAATTGATGATGCGTTCGCTGATCTCCTCGAGAATCCTGTTTTTTTCTTCATTGTTATCACCACGGACACCACGCTGATAGTTTATAATATTTCCATTCTCATCATAATTGGCATAATAATACTGGTATTCTTCTAACGCATCATTAACCTTTTTGCAACTGAATTTACAATCTATATTGGATGCCGGAAGATACTCTTCTTGTTTACTAAAAATAAAACTATAGGGTTCCTTGTTACCCAATATACCAGAAATTGCCTCAGTGTTATCCATCAGCAACAGAAACAATCTCTCATTCAACAACCCGCGCTCTCTATTATAATCTATGTTTCCCCTGGTCCTAAACGGATTGATAACGATTGGTGTCTGATAAGCATCATTTTTATGGAACAACGACCCTATCCAGCATCTCTCTTCATCACTTCCTCTTCCTTTAAGAACTGGGTGTTGTGTCTCCTCTTGAAGGTGCAATTCAGCTTCAGTCCGACGCTGTTCTTCAGCTCGAATGTTTTCCTCATTTTGGTTAATCCATTCTGCTCGATAATCATCAATATTAAATCCGTACGCAGAATAATCAACCATAATGGTATAGAACAGGAATTCCAACTGGCACTTACATTCCCTCTGCCATCTGGCAGCCTCCTCTGTATCTCTGTTTTTTCTTTCTCGATTATTATACCTCCAAACAATCGTCCCCTCAGTCACATAACTCAATGTAATCTTGGCATCTTCCTGTTCTATTCTTATTAATTTTCCATCAGGTCTTTCCAAATACAATCTTGCGAAGATACCATCTACGAAATGCAAATCATATGACCCGTTATTATCAATACCCTCCTTCAGTGCATATGCTGTATTATTAAGCAGTCGGAGCATCAGTTCTAATAACGAGCTCTTTCCTGAACCATTCTTTCCAACAATTGCACAAATGTTTACTTTAATCTCTCTAGTATTTCCCTGTCTGTCAACAATCTCTTCCCTTATCTGATTATAGAAACCCTCTGGCAGCAGTGACTCTCCTTTTTTTAATTTACCATCCCTATCAAAGGTGTATTCTCTACAAAAAACATATCTCCGATTAAGCCCGCCCTCAGCCTTCAATATTCTCATTGTGCTGTCATAGCGTTCTTTCTTGGCTTTGGCTATTTTAATATCTAATGGCGAAAGCTCTTCTGGAATATCAGGATAGCCCTGAGCATATTCCGCAGGGGCAGGTATTGTTTCGATGGCTATTATCTTAAACATACAATCAATATCTATAAATCAAGACACTCTCTCAAACTTTCCCCTCGCCACTGCCTTCAAATAACAGGCATTAAACTTATCCTGCGGAATCTTTTTCTGTAGCAATTCAAAAAAGTTCTGGTCATGAGTGGTCAATATCACCTGTTTATGCAGCGAGAATGCCACATTTCTCAGCAAGTCTATCATCGACAATATATTGATGTCATCAAGCGCCTGTATGGGGTCATCAATGAAAATACATCCTAAATCCTCACCTTTATCATTCTTGGCAAACAATGCCTTAGCCATAAATATACAAAACGAAAGAATATTCACCTGCGCCGTGCTGAAATAGAGATTCGGCACAATTTGCTCATTTTCATCTTTTTTCCCCATAAAAACATTTAAGCGAGGTTGCTGATATTTAAAGTCACAGTTGAACTCTATCTTCTTATAATCAGGGTGTGGGTCTATCTGATTATACAATTTGTTAATCAAATCAACTTGGAAGAAATTACGAACATACCGATCAAGATAGTTTTCCAAATCCACAATCTCCTTATCTACAGCCCCTTTATACTCTTTCTCTATTTCTATCTGCTTTCCCAGTTCCTCAATTTCTTTCTTGATAGTCCTTTGCTCGTTCAGTTCTCCAGCAAGCTTCAGAAGACCCTGATATTCTTGTAACGCATCTCGTTGTTTGTCCAACAACTCTTTTTGCTTTTTATAATCCTCATTGGCAGTTTTAAACGCTGTTACAATTCCCATCACCTCTGTTTGGCCATCAACCATCGTCACGCCACACTTGTCATGGATAAATTGGACGGTCTCAGAATAGCGTTTCTGCTGATTATTCGACTCTCGGTCTGCCTCCGCCAAATCATTTGTAATTTGAGCTTCCATAGTCATTGAGATTTGTTCTTTCTCTTCTAGAGTCTTACGTTCTGAGGTCGCTTCTTTAACTTGTTCCTGTAATTCACCAATCTGCTTGATATTATCACTTATTTTTTGTTCCCAAATGCTCACCATACTTTCGTCGGATGATGCTCCATTCAGACTTTTTTCGTATGCCAAATACTCCTCTCTTGTCTTTATCTCGTTGATTATCTTCTTAGCATCCTCTATTTTGACATTTAATCCTTCAATACTGTTAACCAGATTATTTTCATTCTCAATATTCTTTTTAAGCAAGCCATCAGTTTCTTCTATTTGTTTTGATAGTCTAGACCTCTCTTCCTCATTCGACTTTTCTATCTGTTCTCGTGTTAGTACAGAGAAATCTTTGAATTCTTCATCTTTTCTCTTTTTGAGTTCCTTTATTCTCAGCTCACATTCTTCCAATTCTTTCTCCATCTCTTTGATTGCCGTCAATTCGGTTGTCAAATCCACATTTGCCTGATATAATGCCTGACCAAGTTCCTCGTCAAGTGATGTATAAATAATGCTAAGTTCAAGATTTTTTTCATTCACATTTGCGTGTAACTTTATCTTTTGGGTTCCTAACATGTCCAATGTTTCCGATATAGCTTTATTTGCTTCAATACTTTTAAGTAATTCATCGGTAGAATGGTAATCATGTCCACAAAGAGGGCATACTCCTTTCTTCTGGGCATCTATCAACTCCTTTGAATAAAGCAACAATTCCTCAACCTTGTCCTTATATGAAATTTGTTTTTTTATCGCCCCATCCACAACTTCAATCTGTTTTGCAAGCGATTCTATTTCTTTTGTAAGTGCAACTATCCTTTTGGTCTTTTCATTATAACCGTCAATTTCTCGTTCAATATTTCTCTCTTTGACAGCTTGACGGAGTTGTGTCAGTTGTTTAACTCGGCTCTCAATGCTCTCTTTTGCTTGCTTATTTAGAATCAGTTTCTTTTCTAAACTGCTTTTTTGTTGTTCATTCTTTCTTGTTTCCTTAAGTTCTGCCTCATACTGTGCATATCTAGCAGGGAACTCTTTGATACTTTTCCCTATCTTAAGCAATTCTTTTTTTAATTCTGTCAGTTTTCCTTCATACCCAGTTCGTTCCGTGGCGTATTTTCCCCGAAGTTGTACCAGTAGTTTTTCTTCAACTGTATGCTTAATTATTATATTTTCCTGAGCGTCTATCTGCTTAAGATAATCTCGATAAACGGGGTTTTTCTCTATAAGGAATGAAAGCGCTTTATTCCATTCCTCAAGCATCTTCTTCTCTGCGTTGAGTTTCTCGACAAGTGCTGTCAGTGCTTTTAGCCTAATAATTTTGGCGTGTATGGTTTTCAACTCTTCTAGTTTCTTTTTGCAATTCTGTAACGTCTTGCAGGCTTCATCTAAATTATCAACAGGAATCAATCCATCCTGCCCTGTTAGGATTATCTGGCAATTTCCCCTTACTAGGTTATTGTAACCTGTCTTCTTTTCTATCTTCTCAAGTAATCTCGATGCTTCAAAATTAAGTTTCTTTAGGTATGTTTCTTCAATCTTTCTTTTCCAACTCACCTCTATGAGCAGTTCATTTAGGGTTGACTGCATCTTATCAACCTGATCCATGATGTTTTCATCCACTTCATTTTTGATGCTGTTTGCCTTTTTCTTTTTCTTATCAGAATCACCTTTAATCTCAGATTTCAGTTTGTTAGATGCAGTCTTTAATTGAGCATGATAATCAAGTAATCCTTCTGAATCATAAAAGTTTTCCATAAAAATCTTGAAACGTGATTCAGCTTTCTGTGCCGACAAGAATTCTGAGAACCAATCTTGAGCCAGCATAACCTTGGAGAAATACTTATTACTTGGCTCACTTATCAGCAGAGAACGTTCATCATTCTTGTTCACTTTTGTTTCTATATCACCACCGTCATGACCTTCCAAGCCTAGTTTTATAGTTACAGTGTCATCTGGTTTTTTCTTGTTATGAATAAAGCTGCCCATATCCGACAATTTCTTGTCCGACTCTACATTTTCCTTAAAGTTACTGAATTTCAGTCGTTTAATATTTTTGGTCATGCCAAACTCAATCGCATCAAACAACGATGTTTTTCCAAAACCATTGGGAGCGTATATAGTAACAAAGTCTGCGCATCCATTATTCGCAAATCTTTCATTCACGAATTCTATATATTCTTCATCAAAGAGCCTGAAGGCTTTTACATAAATATCCCGCAATTTCATAATCAATACTTTTTTAATACTTTCATACAAAGATTGTTCTTCTCAAACCCATCCATTTCTTCTTCAGCACTTTCTTCCAACGAAAACTGGATGTAGTTCTTAATCACTTTTTCATAATCTTCCTGACTGTAATCTTTCGTCGAAATCACAATCTTTCGCGAGGATATAGTGTCATGTTCAATTTTATACTTCAGATTCACATCAATGTCACCATCTCCCTCTACAAGATAGAACAGGTAATGGTTCCAGCGTTCAAAATCATCGTCAAGAGATCGTTGACCTGTGGCTATACAATCCCTAATGTCAGTCCAATTTTCTGCCAATTGTGTCCATGCCATTGGAGCAGTGATAAAGATATCAATATTCGACTTAATGTCAAACACATCTTTTTTAAAAGTCTCAAATTTCTTAATTTTTTCCATTGATTACTTTGTTTAGCAGGGTTATGTAAAACTTGAGTCTATCATCATCGCTTTTTTCCATTATTTCTTTGCAGTTGTCATTCATGGCATCTTTAAACAAAGTTCCATTGATAAAGGTCAGACAGTTCAGAGCACCTTTTCCCCCTGTTGCAATGTCGAGGCTATCAGGAATTTTTGCCAAGGCGATATCGGGTATTCCGGGTGTCATCACATCATTAGCATATCCCGATTTTCTGATACCACCAACCACTATTCTCGTTTCCTTTTTTACCACACCAATGAGTTTGGGGTCTAACTCGTTTCTGATATCATAGAGGTCAAAATCTTTGTCAGATTGCACAAACTGAAATTCCCCAAAAATTTCCTGGTACTCCTGCCCTACATCAATTCCCAGCATAATTCCAATCACAACAACAAATTCTCCAAAGGTCACCCAGTCTTTTTTCTTTAATTGATCATGATGTAAAGGCTGACATCCTTCTCTCGCGGTCTGAAATGCATCGTACAAGTCTCTTGGCGAAACGTTTATCATAAAACTTAAACTGGTTGATATTTCGTCAAGCAGTCTCTGTAGTTTTGCCTTGGCCCCCTTGTTTTGATCAAAATTAAATATGTCATTCTGAAAATCTCTAAAGTCATCCAGATTAAACAATGTTTTTTGCGAATCCCCTTCGAACCAAACTGGCGAAAGACCATGACTTTTGAAAAGATTATAGAAATGACGACAAGGAATATAAGTAGCGTAGCCTAATAATTCTTTTTCATCTATGCAGGCCGACTCTTCATGCACCCCTAGAAGATGATAGTCATTATCAAAGACTCCTCCACCTGACATGCCTTTAAGTTCATGATTTGCTATATTATCTTCATACTGACATGACACATAACTACCTTTGTTATCCAGTATTCGTTTGATAGGATGACTGCGAAAATCCCTTTTTCCATCTTTCTCCGTACACTTTGGATATCCAGCATGTTCACAATTTACATCGGTCTGATTAGGTTTCTCTATAAACTCTATGGTCCTTATATCATCCGAGAAGTTGTTAATTTCAATTATGCACACATCTCTATCCTCGTCTTCCCACTTGTCGATAATTGTAATTCCCGCATCTCCGTATTTATCTTCATTTGGTATGATGGTAAAGTTATCTCCAACTTCTTTTATGCAGTGCCAGGCCGTAAGTACAAAAGTCCTTCTCTCTGAAGGAAATCGCATCAGCACACCACTTCCCCCAGCAACTCTAACCGTCAAGTCTTTCAATTCGTCTGCATAGTTCATAAGTCAGATTTCTTTTATTCTGTTTAAGACTTGAGGATAGTCCACGATATCCTGATTCGTTATCATACTGCGCCCTCTCTCTGGATAGTTAAAATAAAAGTCTGCATCTGTTTTATCCACGAGATGAGCTAGTACTTCCTTATCAGGATGCCCATAGTAACTCCCGTCTGTAGAGAAAATGAATCTATCAGCATTAACATATTCTAGGAGTTTGGGATCAAAGTTATTCTTACTTCCATGGTGTGATAGCTTCACCCACTTGCAATGCAGTGGTTTTTCTATCCTGTCGTCATCCTTAATTGCGTTAATTACAGTATAAATATTGGCATCACCCAAGAAAAGATCATTCTCACCATCATTCAGTTGCACAAGGAGAGCAATAGATGCATCGTTCTCAGGAGTCACCTTATCTCTTTTATTATCCGCTTCCATGATATCTTTAATACTTATACTGTAATTTTCATTATCAGCATTCTTCAGATTCTTTTCTATGTCATGGGCAATAACATTATGATCTGTCACACTTGGAGCTAAAACAATTATCCTTCCCCAGTCATAGCTCTTCGCTATGCCTGCTACCATTTTGTCGCAGAAGGGCATACCCTTTTCGCGTAGCATTGATATAAAAGAAGCTGCCTTTGCACTTGTATTTTGCAGGTTTGATACATCCTCGATTTCTATATCATCATTAATCCATATCTCTCGTACGAAATCAGATGTTGGAAAGTCATGTTCAAACCAAGCTTTAATTCCACCTATATGATCCTCATCCACATGAGTAATAATCATAAGATCAATGGTCATTCCTTTGTTTTTCAGCTCATCCAGTTTATCTTTAAGGACTCCAGGTTTCATTCTACCTCTTTCTTTATGATGATAAGAATATGCTGGACCTCCATCAATCATAATGATAAAAAGTTTACCACCATAATTGATGTTGATGAAAATACAATCACCATAAGTCGCTTTAAGTAATTCGACCTGAGTTTCAGCCATAATACTCAATTATTATCATTCTCCAACACCAATGAAACCTTTTTCCTCACCTTTGCTTTTGTTAAGCAGGCCCCACTTGATTGATTGTATGAGAGTAATCCAAGTGGAAGCCTGCGTTATAAAGAACTTTTTATATTGATACCTCACGAAATCTCGTACCTTGATGTCAGGAACTGAAGTGACCTCGTCCCTTGACAGAGCGCATCCTTCGTGGGATGCTTAATATCACTTCATCACATCACCCTCCTTTAGCGGTTCGTAGGGGCCATTCTTCATTTCCAGGATGCAGGTGCCGCTCTCCAAGGCTCTCACTGTATGCCACATGCCGAGGGGAATACTCACAGCCACATTTACACCGTTCGGCTCCAATATAAACGACTCAGTACATTTACGTTCCTGTTCGTCATAATATTCCACCCGGAGTTTCCCCCTCAGGCACACCATCGTTTCCGAAGTCTTCTGATGCCTGTGGATAGGCAATATACTACCAGGCTCGATGGCATTAAGCATTCTCTGGCTTCCGTCGTCTGCAGAATCACGAAGATCCAGATTCATCCTCAACCTTTCCGAAACCTTAGCTTGTTCCGTCAGGTCGTCCAATATTTCTTGGTTTATCGTCATGTTTTCGATAAAGTTCTTAATGTTTCAGATGTAAGGTAACCAGATGCCAGGGACTGTCCTTTGGCAAGTGCATAACTCTACGTACCACCTTCCACAAAGCACAGCTTAACTAGTTAAGTTTCAATGCGTTGCGTAACATTTTTAGTTTATTCACATTTAAGTAATCGGGGTAACAGAGGTTGCAACTCCTTTTACCGCCTGCAAATATACGAAATTTCTTTTTACCAACAAACAAAACACACGAAAAATAGCATAAATGTGTCGAAAAACGTCAAACGCCCCGGAAAAGAACTAATCTTCTCCGAGGCGTTTGACTGTTGATGTCACGTACCATCAGATGTCACGAACCTGTCCCCCCTGGCAGGAGAACCATTCTTCTCCGAGGCGTTTAGTTGTTGATGTCAGGAACCTGTCCCCTGGCAGGACGTTGCTATCACGTACCTGCATTCTATGCTAAATTCCAAACATTAATTGATATTTAACTATATATTTAACATTTCGCAGAATAGGCAATTTCTTTGTTTGTCTGATAGACATGATCAGGATTGTATTTCACCCGGTCTCTAACCATTGCAACTAACGCATGCAACATCTTGTTTTTGATATTGTTGTGTATCAACAGAGGATGTTTGCCACGTTCTTTTAAACGCTGATAGTAGTTGTATACATTCACGTCAAACTTGATTGCGACTAATGCTGCTTGTGAGAGCATAGACTTCTGAAAGTTGTCCGTATAGACCATCAGGCATGTCGCATTCTGTATGCCAATGTCTGGCATGGAGGTGATGATGTCGAAGATCTCCTTGAGCTCGTCATCAGCAGCAATGATATCCTTTATCTTTTGGTCGCGTTTAGCAATGGCCTTGTTCACCTCCGTGATGACATGTCGTAAGCAGAGGCATAAAGGTAATTGCTTAGACCAATACTATAGCCTCCAGTATTCTCACCACAGAAGAGCCAGGAGTCAATGGGAGCAGACTCAGACTGAGCCTTTACCCAGGTTACCAAACGACGGAAGCCCGATGTCTTGTTGTTAAACACTTCGTGCACACTGGGGGCACATTCCTTCAGTGCCGCTGGCATTCTATCTGGACTTTGCAACTAAAACAGGAAGGACTAAGACGGGTCATAGACTCTAGGGCTGTTGTCCCTTGGCAGGGGTGGCACATTTATTCCGATATTATCACGTTACGTTTTTATGAGGGATTGCCTGTCGTAGGTGCTCTGCTGCTCTTTTGCGTTTAACTTCCCCGAAATACAACTTTGGCAGCGTTGCTACAATCCAAAAACAACGTTTCAGTTGCTTCTTGGGATCCTGGCAGATGCGATATACAAACTCTAGGTGGTGCTTCTGTATCCATTGGGGGCAGCGCTTTTCGTCTGTTCCACTATAGAATTTAAATGCAGCTCCTACAGCAATCATCACGCCACTTTTTAGATAAGGCAACAGTTTGTTCATAAACTTTTCCTGCTTGGGGGCTCCCAGTGCTACCCAGATTATCTTTGCGCCATCCTCTTCTATCATCTTAGCAATAGCAGGATAGTCAAAGTCCTCAACATCACGGAAAGGCAGTTCTACAAACTTCATATCCTTCACATCAGGATTCATAGCCATTATTTCTTTCTGAAGTCCATCAAGCGTTTTCTGGCTCGTACCCATAAATATCATACGATACTTACGCGACGATACAATATCCTTAAATATATCGGCACCGCAATACTGCTCATATTTGATACCATAGATAGATTTCAAATACAATGGCACCCAGCTACTATCGCAAATAGCAAACAGTCCGCCATTCACAACCTTCAGATATTCCTCATCACGATTGGCATTATTCAGAACCACACCATCAGCCACACAGATATATCCTTTCTGTGCAGCCTCTATCTGCCGATGTACTTCAGCCTTGTCAAACTCGTAGTTAATATTAAAATATGTATTCATTCAGTTACGCATTCTTATATATCCCAATCATGGCTGCAATCTTACTGTCCCACGACATTTCCTCGCTAGCTTTCAAGCAATTATCAGATAACTGTTTTAGCTTATTCCTGTCATTATACAAAGTCCGAATAGCATCAGCCATTTCTACTATCGATGTTTCTGGTTTAGATAAAGCGACCTTTACACCACATTTCTCAGTCACGCAATCTCCTTGTCCACAAGTATCCAAACATATTACTGGCAGATGATTGGCAATAGCCTCCTGAACCACATGGGGAGTACCCTCCATGATACTGGTAAACAAGAACAGATCAGATGTTCTCATCAATCGCTGCACCTCATCATGCGAAACCATCCCATGGTAATTCAGTTTAGCAGAAACACCTATGGTATCAGCCAAAGCTTTCATCTGCTGTACCTGCTCCTCTGTACCTCCGCCACATACATGCAGCACAATATCAAGGTCCTTCAGCTTCCCAAGAACACCTATCGCTAATGATATCTGCTTTCTGAAGTCCAATTTACCCACCCAAAGCAGATTCATTTCATCGGACTCATTAACCATGAATCGGGAATCATGAACAAAGTCATTTACCTCGCAGCCAGTTTCATTAATCAAATACACCTGCTTATGATAGTAATTCTGCAGTTTCTTCTGGCATCCACTCGTTGCTGCGATAATGGTATCAGCCCTTTTCACAGCGTAGCGCACATTGGGCTGATAGCGATACTGTAACGAATTGATAATGTTCTTTACAACATTAAAAGCAACCGTCTTAAAACCCGTTCCTTTCAAATAGGCAATTGGCATAGTTTCCATTCCTCCCACTGGCCCCCAAACAAACTTGGGCCCTTTTATCTTCCATAGCAGGCCTGGCTCTCGATAACCAATCATATTCAACTGATGTAGTATATCTATCTTTTGCTCAGCACAAATCTTTCGGGCAATCTCAAGTGTTCTCCATTGCCATTGCCTGTAATACTTATAAAAACGCCAGTCGCCTTGATTCCAGCACATCTGTCGCACTTCGGGTGTCACAGGGTTATAATAAAAATGCATATTCTTCCCCTGAGGAAGTGTTGGAATCATAGTCTCAATCTTATCACGGAATTCTTCTTCTGTGATAATAAATAGCTCGCAGTGCTTAGCCAGATTCACACACCAGTTCCACGCCATACCAGGCTCACTTCCCATATTGGGAGAACAAGCATAGGCGTTAACAAGTACTTTTTGCATAAATCTCTCCTTAAATATATTGCAAAAATAAGCTCTGAATCTGCACTGCAAGCCTCTTTAAAAGATATGCAGTAACTAACGAAACAGAGAATAATAAGATTAGAGATACTAAATAATTATTTGAAATCAAAACAGAAAATGCACCGTGACAAAAGCCATGGTGAACTAGATAAAGTTCAAAACTAATTCCTGATAACCAACCAACTACTTTATAGTGATGATTGAAATTCAATCTTAATAGTAATGCCATAATTGACAACCCCTCAACATTATACAGCAAGTAAGCAAGTGGTCTACTTATTTGGTAAATTTCAAATAATTGAAATACGATTACTATGAAAGTGGAAATAATTATGAATTGTATCACAACAAAACTCATACTCATGTTTGTTACCTTCTCCATGATTTCTTTGGCATTGATAAACGAAAAGGCCGTAATCAAAAGCATTGGAAATGCATGTCCTGGTAAATTGAAGTGTTCCACAAAGATTACACAAACCACAACTATTGTAAGCAGTGCAATCCATATCCAAAGTCTATTCCATTTTTCAAATCCGCATCTTGAAATAATGAAAAAAAGAAGGTAACATATAGCTAATACTGTTAGAAACCATAGATGCCCATTTCCAGGCAACTTTGCAATCCATCCCAGGAAAAGAAAGTTAAAAACAGCATCGACAAATCTGAATTGCACACCGAATAGGACAAAAGCACCTAATAGAATTATCAGGAAAGGATAAAGCGATGATACGATTTTAACGCCTCTTTTTCTTATCCACTATTTTTCAAACGGCCCTTTACCATCCTTGTCCCATTTTAGTCCAAAGAGCAATGCTGATAGTGTAAAGAACATCATATTACCCCCCCCAACAGACGTCCCACAGATGGGGTTAGCCCAGAAAACATCAGATAATGACTAAAAATTATCAAGATGATAGCCATTGCTCGAATGACTTCAAATCTATACACTTTCATACAATAAAAACCATATATTCCTCTAAACTCATTAGTATTTTACTTTCTTAGGAAAAACAGACCATCTCGCCTTGTTGTATGGGTATATATATTTTTTACCTTGTACATTGAAAAATACTATGATTTAAACAAATTCATATAAACAACTTCCAGACTCTTTGCGACATTTATCTCGTTAAATGCTCCATAAGTCCATTTGTCACTTTCTTCAACAATACGCTTCCTTAAGTCAGAATCGGATATTAACATCGTCAGTTTCTGAGCAAGTGACTCAACATCACCAACAGGAAAAATCAAGCCATTCTTACCATTTTCCACAATATCAGGGATTCCTCCAACAGGTGTCATTACACACGGGATACCATAAGCCCAAGCATCCAAAACCCCCATAGGAAATCCTTCACCTTCGCTGGCCAAACAATAAATAGCACTTTCTTGAAACACCTTCTCTTTTTCTGATCCAGAAATCCACCCCAGCCATTTTACCTGATTCATGATATCGTATTCTTCAGCTATTCTCATTCCTTCTGCAATCTCATCAATTCCATCTTGAAAATAGGCATTCCCAGCGAAGGCTAAAGTCCAATCAGGATATTTATGTGCAATCTTAGCAAATGCCTTCAATAGTACATCATAACCTTTACGTTTACATATTGTTCCTGCAAATAGAATCTGTTTTTTCTTATTAGAAGTATCACGTGTTACTAACGGGCATGGGTTCCAAAGAATTTCAACTGGATAATTGCGGTCAGGATAAGATTCATTAATAAGTCGCTCCCAGTATGGAGAGAGTACAATTACTTTATTTGCTAAATCAAACAGAGTCCTTACAATTTCATGAGATACAGGATCATATATATCCTGGGGGCCTGGTGGATGAAAATGAACAATTATAAGTTTACCTAATTTGCTAGCGACTTTTGCAAACGCAATTTTGCGTTTACCAGACGTTTTACCTGCACAATGAATATGCACAATGTCGTAAAAAGGTATCCTAATCAGAAAATCAACCCAAGCAGTAAAAAGATATAAAAGTTTTCGCCAGTTAGGCCCATCCCTATGTGTCTGAACCCAATGACAGTGGAATTTTTTCCACTGTTCCCCCTGTTCATGCGCTTTAATAACAGACGTGATACCTCCTCTTGTCTTGCGTGAAGTTGCTATAACCAATACTTTTGTCATAGTATGTATTTTTGAATTTTTATATTCACTTTATTCATTACCCATCCCATCAGAATGCTCATTACCAATGTGCAAATAAAAAATAATTCCCGTGAAGAAATCAAAGCATCACAAGCTATCATACATGCATTCTGAACTAGATATATCTCGTAGGACGCAGATATAAGACTTTTGATGTGTTTGTGTGTGGGGGGGGGGGGGGGGTATTTTCACAACTTAATGAATGCCCTATCAAATAGGCAATCGTCAAAACGAACAATATATTTACAAAGTAAAGAGAAGCATATTCATAAAGATAACGCGTCATAACACCCATATATGATGTGACATCCGACCAATGGAAAAAAAATACGAATAATACAATAACTAAGATTGCCACACCCTTACCGAACCAGCCATGTAGAAATCTTATTAACTTTGCCTCATAACGCTGATACCATAGACCTAAAATAAAACACGGCAAACCATTGATATACCATACAGGTTGTCTTGACATAAACAATCCCGTCGTCAATATTAATACAGCACCACTTAACAACACTATTAACAAGTCACCTCTCTTATGGCAATATACATCAACTTTAGCACAAATATAGAACAGCAGGTACAACACCACTATTTCAGTCACATACCACGAAAACCGCAAATAGGGGCCACCCCAATATAATGTGTCCCAAACTCCGCTCCAGTCTATCGGGCCCATGAAAAAAGCATAAATAGGTAACGATACCGCATAGGTGGTCATGAGAGGAAATAATACCCGCCCTACTCTGTGTAAGATAAAACCATGTAGATAATCATCCCCTTTTGTGCCATAAGCATTAATCAGGCCATAGGCAGACAGGAACAGGAAAACGCTCACGCACTCCGTCCCCAACATGAACTGGCCTTGCCACCATGATTCCGGCATATAGAACAGCCAGATATGACCATTGACTACCAGAATAGCCAAAACAAACCTAAGGACATCGGTTAAGGAACGAGAATTTGATATCGTCACTCCTGACTTAGAAAAGGCCATAATGAACAGCAACAGTACTATAGAAATTAGCATATCATCTCCTTCCGCATGGCCTCCCAGCAATTAGCCATCGTAAACTCATTATCAGCCGATTGCTTTAAATATTTTATCGCATCAATCCAATCATCCACAGTTTCAACTACTTATAATAATGAAGCACATCTTTGGGGTGTGTCGGGATACCAAACTCACAATGATTGAAACACGCTTTTAGTTTATGGAATTTGTTACAGAAATCTTGGTACCTCAATTTATAACTCTGGGCATAAAACGTTTTATTGGGCTGAAATAGTTTATAATTAGCCTCATTCATTAAATCTATATATGGCAGAAATGCATTAGGCGCCATAATAAACATGTCCGCAGGATTAGTGTTCACTTCCATTTTTCGTTTCTGAAAATGGACGTACATAGTTTCTTCCTTTACAAGATTATCTTGTTTTAGGTATATTCTAAACAACTTCCCATTTTCGTATGAGAATAATAGATTATCTCCCTGTCTTCTGTGTGAACGAAATGCCAAGTTCATACAATCCACATCATCATAATGGCTGACTTGGTAGAACAAATCATTCATATTTATGTCCCAATACCGACTAGTTCCATAGTACTCATCAAAAGCACAGCCATAGTCAAATGTAAATACCTGTTTGTATGACGGTTGGACTACATACCGATATATCGCGTTAATATCAGGTAAATTCCTGTAAAAACTAAGATGACCTTGACCAAAAATCCTATTATATTTACTCAGTATTTCATCTGTCAGGAATTTGCGCAAATCACCCCAAATAACATCCACATCACCATATCCCCAAAAATCATATCCTTTCAGATATTGCTTAAATACTTCACCATATGATGGTCTAAAGTCGCACAATTTATAAGGCTTTGACAATCTAATTTTGAAATCGAAATTTCTTTGGAACTGAGAAACAATTTCCTCAAAGGTCATCAAATAGACTTTTACATTGGGGCAATCACAGGGAAAATTATTATCTGTAAAGAACAAAACATCTATTGACGGGTTATTTTTTACGGATTGCAAGAAAAAAGGAAAGTCATCTTTCAATCTCCCAAAATACGGTATTATAACAGCAATTTTTTTCATTTACTTAATAGTTTCTTAATAGGAATAATGACTCTTACATAAACAAGCAATAGGAATGGGTGATTATGAACACACAGCCAATGAAATATATTTGCATAAAAAGGGTAATAAGACGGCTTAAACTCAGCTAATTCTATCCATACAGGGCTCTGTAAACTTTCTCTAACACATGTCAACTTATCATCATAACTAGACCCAATAAGACTTGATATATGTGCTCGATACTCTGATGAGATAAATCTATTGATTCTCAATCTATAAGTCTCGTCTTCACCAATCATTCTTAACAAACAGCTCCTCAGCACTACAAGTCTATCCCAATTCTCATATTTAAATGTATGGGTTAAAGAAGAGCAATTAACATAATAATAATAGAAACAGAATGGTGTGCACACCATTATTTCAGACATGAGCAAAAGTTCCGTCTTAAATAAAGTATCCTCTGAAGAAACCTCGCGTTCTGAACGGAATCGGATATTTTTATCTTCTAATAATCGGCGCCTTATAAACAAAAGGCAAGATGATACTGGGTATAATCTTTCTTGCTTTGCATAAGGAGCACAGCCCAACATATCCTTGATGTATTCTCTGATTGCTTCTTTATCCAACGCTTGTACATCTTGAAAAGGGCTATCTTTTACCCATGTTCCACACTCTGTTTCCTTGACAAAATTACCAGTAGCAATATCTGCCATGTACTGAATAGACAAATGATAGAAGTATTCACAAGAGTTAAGTTCTATCCTATCGTCACTGTCTACGAACATAACATATTCACCGGTTGCGACATCAAGTCCGGTATTACGAGCCTTTCCCAAACCTTCATTAATAGATTTGTGAACAACCTTTATACGATCATGTTGTGATGCATAATGATCACACATAGCGGGACAGCCATCAGGTGATTTATCATCTACAAGAATAATTTCAACATCTTTCAATGTCTGCCCCAATAGTGATTTCACACAGCGATCCAGATACCGCTCTACATTATAAACAGGAACTATTATACTAACTTTTGGATTCATATATTTTAAAATAATGCTACAATCTTCTTTATATCGTATGGTTCGTCTTTACAGGTCTGCGATAAAGTCCTAGCTAGACATCTAGTCACATAAGCAGAAATAACAATAACAAGAAATATCATTAGCAAATTCAATGGAAAAATCATGTTAAATAAATCTGTCAGAAAATAACCTTGAATCAGATAAATTTCAAGGCACAAACCTCCTATAAACCTTATTAAAAAATATATTTGGGGATGATTTAATAATTTATTCATCTTAGGGTTATTTCCCCAATGATATAGGTAATACACTGCTACTAAAAGAGGGATAAAACTGAACACTTCCAAGAACCTTAGAGATTCATTTTGGGGAAGAAAAATAAAAAACATATAGAAAATAATAATACCACCAAAAGCAAAAGCGAAATCCTTCACAAAATTGCGTTCTCGTTCTTTCATATTTTTTTCTTCTGAACCCATATAGGCACCTAAAAGCATGAAATTAAGGAATACTAACCAACGGAAATAACCCCATCCATATACACCGCCTGAGACATCTCCACCCATTAAGAAATACCAAATAAAACAGGCAAGAGATGTTAGTGAAATTATCCACAAAACTTTTTGCTTGAGATAATACCCTATGAAATACAATAAAATATAATATACCATAATACACTGAACGAACCATCCCCCACCTTCAACGATAATAGATATTATATCGAAATGATGGTCCCATATCAAACAACTTATGATGGCTACAGCAAACACAGTTGGATATATTCTGTTAATACGCCTTTTGTACCAGTTTAAAAAACCACCAGCACTGCTCATCGGTTTCATTAGCAGTGTGAATCCACTACAGAAAAAAAACAATGCATCACCAATAGCACCTCCTGTAGCTAATTTACTGTATTCACCATACAGAGGTTCCATATGCGAATTGGTTATCAACAATACGGCTAAAAACTTCAAGATGTCGATACCGGCATTTCTTCCATTAGCTATTATTTTCATTTCAATAATTGTCCCTTTGTTATAAATGTTTTATAAGTAGTCGATTCATAACTATTATTCATTCCCTTCATTATACCCCACACAATTGTTATCCATAACACTATAACTAGCAAGGGTAGGTTCCTAGAACTTTGGGGTTCTTTTTTATGAATATAAAAATCATAAATTAGCAATGATATGATAATCATTTGAAACAACTCAAAGTGCATAAGAGGGCGTAAAAACATATATTCAACATTACAGAAAAGGAAATATAAGCATCCATAAGCAAAACCTAATATATACCAAAGATTGAAATACTTAATTTTGCTACCATATTCCTTAAACAGCCTTGGCCCGAACCATATTAATGATAGAGCTGTTAGAAAAAAAGATAGCTGTATTGGGCCGAAGCTGCGTTCTTCATTCTCCGTTTGACCAGTAGCAAGATCTATGAAATGCTCCTCATACTCTTTATATCCAAATTGTTGGATAAAACCACTTATAAACGATACCATTCCACTAAATTGGGGTGTATTACCTAGGACGAAACAAACTATGAATATGGATAAACATAATGTTCTTTTTTCAGCTAGCCCCTTTGTTATAAATGGCACATAGCGTAGCATATATAATGGTATCAGCATCAAGGCCGAATGATGTATAAATGAAGCAAAATACAATAAAACCACATATGGAACAGGACGTTTATCTACTATCCACCGACTGGCATACAAGAACATACACGCCACTATCATCTGGCGTACAGCATTTTGCATCTCAAGATAATAATTTCCGCCAAAAAGTACAATGGGGATAGTAATCAATAAATAACGATAGTCCTTTACTGCTTTAATAATAAAAAAGATTTGAAGAAAAGCTGCAATGCCTAATCCTACAGATGAATGCAGGCCCAATCTATAAACAAATGAAACTAATAATGACCATATGTATTCATTGGATCTATTTTCACTGATTATTCCTTTCTCAAAAATATGGATATAAGAATTACAATCCGTACCCACATTCCACCTTATTGCACAAATCAATACATAAAAAATAATCCATAACCATGCCCCGCGATCTAACTTCTCCAACGAACCACCTTGTAATACATAACGGTTAGAACTAACGCCAAAGCGATTCATGACATAAGCAAAGAAAACGTATATAAAAACCTCTAATATAAACATAATTAATACTTCAATTTACAACCTGCCGCCTTAAGAAACTCGTCAAGGCTCCCGTATTTTGCTTTATGAGTGGTGACATACTCACGATATCTAGGGCCACACTGAAAACGGATGGGGATTTCTGGATACTCATCTACTTCATCTCCACCAACAAAGAAAGGGAATTCCTCACGAAAGTCTGCAGCGACAGGTTCGCGATGAAAACGTTCTACTATGCTACGGGCATAATCCATTGCTTCAGCTTCGCAGGCGGCCAATCTCTTCTGATAGAATTCTTCAAGGGAACTTACAACCCTACAAGGAGCTCCAACTGCTATTGAGTTTGCGGGTATATCCTTCGTCACAATACTACCCGCTCCTATAAAGCAGTTATCACCAATTGTAACACCTTTAAGCACCATCACATGACGACCAAAAGCCACATTATTTCCAATGGTAATACGGCCGCTACTGTTCACAAACTCCCTATCGGAACGTAGGAACACATGTGTTACCCAATCATGTGAATGGAGTTCAACATGATCATTGAAAAAGCAATCTTTACCTATGGTAATAAGCGATGGTCTTGTAACATCAATCTCTGTCGTCATTGGGTTCTGTATGTATGTGCCTTCTCCTATTACTACTCCTTTACTCTTGAGGTGGGCTATATAGCTCGCTGAGGACCTGCGCACATAATAGTACCCAAGTTTGTACATTATTCTTTTGATCATTATCATTTCTGTAATATTCTAAATGATTGTCCAACAACTACTGAATTGTCAGGTACATCCTTAACGACAACAGCACCTGCTCCAATTGTAACATTATTCCCAATATGAACGCCACCTACGATAATTGCGCCACAACATACGGTTACATTGTCACCTATCGTGCATTGTTTATCTTGATTCCATACAATATTAACACATTGGTTTACATGAAAATTCTTCCCTATACTCTTAGCAACAACAACGGTACTATAGCCATGTTGTACAATGAGCCCTGGTCCGATATCATGACACGCTAATGTGAGGTTTGTTTGACCTTTCCACAGCCAAGATACTAAAGCGTTAATAGGGCCAATTCTATTATAAACTATACTTCTGAATTCTTTCAGTTGTGCAAATAAGAAGCAGAATCCAAAAAACGAAAATGGTCTGTTCTGCCATTTCGACCATCTCTCATAGTCTTTCTTTAATGTACTCCTGGATTTAACTGACACAAATGGTATAAGAGGAGCTATGAAGAATAAAACTATTATTGTTTTAAAAAATACAGGAATGTCCTTCATCGCCTAAAACGTATGTTTATAACCATATAATCTCCACTTTATTATAGTAGACAACATCTGGTAGCGGGACTGGAGTTTCTTGTTTAAAGTATCCTTTCCCCAACCTCCAGCAAAATCATGGATCGCAAAAGTATCGCTATCATCGTATCGACCTTTTAACCAATCATTCGCGCAGAGATATGATTGAGGGAAAAGTGTAAAACCGTCGATTGTCTGCTCTGTGTTATCCATATAGAATCCGGCCTTTATCATGATAGACGTCAAATGGCTTACATTTGTAGTAATATCATATCGAGTACCATGAAAAAATGTTCTGTTTCGATACCCCTCTAAAAACATGTCAATGATTGAATGATGGGGTTTTGACGCAATAACTCCAGTCTGCACATATTTATCATGCTCAAAGCTTCCAAAGCCATCCAATTCAAACCAGGACTCAGGAAATGTTTTTTTTACTAATATATCTGTATCAAAATAGAGGCCACCTTCAATCGAAAGTGCTTTTAAGCGAGCCACATCGCTTACAAACGCATATTTTTTTGCATAATAGGCTTGTCTGGTGTATAACAATTCATTCACATCAAAATTAGTTTCGTCCCATTGCTTGATTTCAAACTCGGGAAGAAACTTCTTCCATGAATCAATATATAACTGAACTTCAGATGGTATGGGCTTTCTACCAAACCAACAATAATGGATAATCTTTGGTATCATATTGTTAATTGTCTTTCTATATTCTTCTTCCAATTAATATACTCAATAGTCTCGGGCTATAGCGCTTCATCAGATAATAAACTGCCACACTCTCTGCAATCCTAATAGTAAATTGGAATAAGTAGCATAAGGTTGGTCCTATGTACGGTATAGAGTCCAACAGATATGAGGGCTCCTTATTTATTGCCCAAATAAACAGCGTATTTGCAAAGGTATATATGAAAAAACTCGTTTCACCCCATTTTCTAATTTTTAAGATGGTTTTATCGTGTTTGTCTGCCAAATCATACGCCACCACAAAGACAAAAACGATACCTCCTATTAAGCAAATCAGGTTAAACCAATTACCTATTTTAATATCAAAAGACTTCAATAACATCTGCGTCACATATAATATTGGCCAAACTAGATATGCGCATTTTTGCCACACTTTCTTCAACCATGCGAAAACATCAATATCATGAATACTGAAGAACGCCCCCATATAGAAAAAAGAGACGGCAGCAAGGCTGAATCCTGGGAATGGTATACCTATTTTAAAAGCATTGAGGATGAATAGAACCAAGAATAGCCACCACTTCAACAACTTAACAACTCGATATGCTACAATGCTGCATACCATCATCACCATAAGATCGCGCATAAACCATAGCACGCCCGCAGCAGGGCTGACCAAGGCGGGATACTGGTATCCCAAATAAGACGTAGTTACTATTCCGTCACCATTGGCCCAGAAAATACGATGTAGTTCCCATGGCATCACGTCACCCATAGAGCGCGTTGTGTAGTACGATAAAGCAACAGATGAAAGGTAGGCCACAATGTTCCATATAAGGTATGGCATCAGTAAGCTTTTGGCCTTCTTCCTCATTGCAGTCTTGTATTCTGCTAATCCAAATTGATTCTTCCCTATAAAAAACAAATAGCCCGAGATAAAGAAGAATGAGGGGACAGCCAGTTGAACTATGGGGGCACAAATAATGTTAGGGAAATACCATATAAAGTTTTCCGGGCCACAGTTTACGCCCGTATGCAATAAGACTATTAGGCACGCTAGAGGAAACCGCATTAAGCCAATAGCACGACTCTCCCTGGTACTACGTAATAATAACATAAAAAATTATCTTTCAGTTTTGATGTATCTGTTTCCTTTATTGCTTACTTTTGTTGCAGGATAACCGGCAATTGAAATATGTTCCTCGTTGAAAGACGTTGAAACAACCGCATTTGCACCTATGGCACATCCATCTGCAATAGTAATCCTTCCAAATATCTTAGCTCCAGGGCCAATCCATACATTATCCCCTATTGTTGGTACGTCCCATTGATCATCTCCATGCTGCCCAATATTAACGCCTTGATGTATATCACAAAAGGCCCCAATGCGAGCGTTTGGGTTAACTACGATAAGTCCAAAATGATTAATCTTGAGTCCTGGACCAAAGGTATTGACGGGTATGTCCCAACCCATCTTAACACCATAATGCCGATGTACAATGTTCCAGACTTTATCCATAAACAAATGATATTTACCATGCTGGTTGTGATGGTACTCATGTTTTCGCAATGCAAATAAAAAACACCATGTTTCGTCATGGAAGAATCGTGGAAGTCTACGAGTTCTACCATAGACCTGCATGTCTAACTTTATGTAATGATTATAATCTGCTTTATTTAAAATCATACTCCAATTATTCGGTTTTTATCAAAAATGATTTTTCCATATTTTTCAAATTGCTCATCCAATTGATAGAATCCATTCATCCAATACTCTTTAGTATCTATCCATATGTTTTTTTTGAAACACATGAAATGCAGATATGGTAGAACTCGACCTTGGGGGTCAATTATTTTACCTGATTTGTTCTCATATGTCCAAATAGGAGATGTCCCTTCTGGAAGAGTGGGATTAGGCGTGGTGTAATACTCCTTCATGTATTTCTTTCTTAGAAGAAATCTATTAGAAACATCATAAAAATGATACAGAGAAACTGATAAGTGCTGAAATATATATCTATAAATCCTTCCTAGATTCCTTCCAAATGGATTGATTAAATCAGACCAATCCATTTCATCAAAGCCATGATGTTGATCTTCCACCAAGCCTTCCTTCCAATTCTTGATCTTGAAACATAGATTACGATAGCTTTCATTATTCCTTACTATGGTAAAATGACCTGCGACACGATAAGAGTGTGATGTTATCAAGTCGTATTTGCTCAATTTTTTATTATTTATCATCATGCATAAATCACCATATACCAAGTCCAAATCACCAAACCCCCAGAAATCATAGGACTTAAGTTCATACTTATGAACTGCCCCCAAAAATGGTTTCAAGTCTGTTAACTTATATGCTTTTTTTATTGAATAATCAATACCCAACCTTTCACCTACCAATTTTTTATATTCCTCAAAAGTGCATTGATGGAAAATTGTATTTTTATATTGATGTTTAGGCAATGGACAATCGGTGTAGAATATGAAATCTACCATTGGGTTTCTACCACATGAAAAGAAATATAATTCTATCCATTCTGGCCACTTACCGAAATATGGGACTATCTGGGCTACTTTATATTTCATTTGAAGATATCATATTTTCTATTTCTAAGTATTGGAATACATAAACCTGAGAGTATGCATACTATCATCGAGCATAGTGCATATAAATAAATCGACTCAACTAGTAACACCTTATTTACACACCATATTAGAGAGAACTGAACAAGCATAGGAACTATTGTATTCTGTCCATAATATGATAGGATATTTAATCGTATCAGTTTTGACAGTTCTATTACAGCAATACTGCCAGCAAATGCCTCAACATAAAATGCTAAATAGTTTTGTGTAACAAAGTTGATACTAACATTTTGGGAAGAATAAAACAGTAAGAAACACATTAGCCATGCTGTAGCGGATAATGCCCAAACCCTTGTGTTGATAGTGGTCTGCTTAAAGTATTCTTTAATTTCAGTAGCCTTGTCACATATTTCTTCCTATCAAATGTTGAAGACTCAAAGATTCCGGAAAGCAAGAAAAATAACGGCACATAGAACGAATTTAGGGCGTTATTCCAAGTCTGATAAATAAGACCATCCTGTACCGCTTGTGATGGAATAACATGGGATGCAATTATCAGCATCATTCCTATCGCCTTTGCATTATCTATATGATGCAGTCGATTTGCCATGTTACTTTGATTTTATTATCTCAGTAAGTTTCTTTTCCAATAAATTATAATACTCCCAAATCACATCCTCCGCACCTTCAACAAGGCGCTTCTGGCAAGCAAATTCCATGTAACGCTTCGCATCGGAATTGAGTTCCTGTACAAGTTTAATTGTATCAGGATTCTCCTTATTCATATCAAAAAAGATGATAGCATCCTGATTGAAGATCTCTGGATCAGGATGGTTATCGCCACCCCAATAGATAGGTATGCAGCCACTACTGATGGTATCCAACAGTTTCTCTGTTACATAACCAGGAGCATTGGAGTTCTCGGGAGTAAGGTTAAATCGGTAGTGCTTATTCCACTCTATCTTATCATCATTATACTTTGATTTCAGGCTGTCATCATTATGCATCCAACGGCCAGCACTATCTACCTTGTCTATCGTTGAGAGCTCATTCAAAATTCTCTCTCTACCTGCATCGCCATGACTGCACAAGAACGAGCAGAACTTGCGGTCTGCATAAGACTTTGAATCCGCAGAGTTCCACTGTTGCACCTTTGCCTTGATAGAGTCATAAGTCTCCATAGGATCGAGCGTCCACATTATCCAGAAAGGGATATGGATATACTTTGGATTATCATTGATATCGTCAAAACCAATAGATAGGTCTATACATGGTTCATTGAGCATGAAGTCATGCCACTTATGACGATGAGCCAGGTTCTCTCGAGCAAAGAAGATCTTTAGTTCACAAGGCTGCCTGCGTATTGCCCATTCCGGTCCACAGATTGTAAAAACACCTGCACGCATTTTATCCTTTTCTCTTAAAAGAGCTCTGCCTTCAACAAACTTTGATAACCAAAGATCCTGTGGGAAAAAAGGTGGAAACCAATTGTAAAGCTTCAGTTGATAGTCTTTTGAAAACTCTAATCCCTTTCGGTGTTTTTTATATAGATTCCAATAAAATTGGATTGTACTTAAACCTGCCATGCGATTAAAATTTTATGAACTTACGAGCAAGACCATATAGGTGACAACGCAAAAATATAAAACCTATCTTATAACGTAATCCTGGTTGCTCCCATACATAAGGCAACAATTGAATACAATACTGATCAATTTCTTTTTGGGACATTATATCCGCTTGTGGGTAGCATTGTACAAATTGCGATAATGCTACTTGATTCCTGATTCTTGAATAGGTTTCTTCCGGCAAAAGTTCGTAAATTATGTTTTTGAATGTTGTGAGTGCGTCAAACGTCTTTCGCGTTACATTGTGTGTGATTGACTCGTTATTCATCCAATAATGATAATAGGCATTATCAAAGAATGAAAGTTTCAGATTCTGATACTTCATTATCTGAATACAAATGAGAACATCCTCACAATAGTTCACTCCTGGAAAAAATCTGATATTGTAGTTTTCGTAGATAGAATGCCTAATTAACTTCATTGGTAATCCGGAAAAAATACCACCAAAGAATATATCATCTATCTGATCTGGAGTATTTAATCGAGTCGGATGTTGTTGCATTAAAATCTCACGGCCATCCGAATAGTTATGATAATAATTACAGATTACCATATCGGCATCTTCTACTTTTGCTTTGTCATACAGATCTACAAGCATAGATGGGTCCGCCCAATCATCGGAATCAAAATGAATGGAATACTCTCCGTTAGCCATATCAACACCTGTCTGACGAGCCATGGATACCCCTCCGTTCTCCTTATGGATAACATGAATACGTGAGTCTGACTTGGCATATTCATCAAGGATAGATGGAGAGTCGTCAGTTGAACCATCATCAACACAGATGAGTTCCCACTCCCTCATAGTCTGTGCAAGAATGCTATCCACAGCACGATGCAGATATTTCTCTGCATTGTACACCGGCATTATGATTGATACTTTCGGCACCATATGTTATCGGAAACTTTTAATAAATCGTCCAAGGACTTTCTGCCTAACCATCATACGAGTATCCTTATTCAAGCCTAATAGGTACATAAACATAACAGAACTCAGAACAGACACCGAACTAACAATAAAGAAGCGTATCCAGCCATCCCCCATTTGACATTGAACAAAATACGGAATTATACAGGCAGCTGCCAATATCGCCATATTCTTAGCAAATATATTGACGAAATAATATTCGGATGGGAAATCTGCATATTTTTTTAATATAGATAAATCAATAACAAATCGACTTAGACCAGGAATCATACTGACCCAATATACGGCAGTAGGAGGACATCCCAACCTAAGAACTACCCAAACAAGAGGCAAATGCAATATTCCGATAGGAGCCATAAACAAACTAATCTGTTTAACCCTACCAATAGCAACATTACCCTTGAGAATCATTGAATTAGAATATTGTATAAAACTACATAAAATCGTGATCTTTATAAACTCAGGCGTGTATTGAGGTACTGTTCCAAGCCACAGTGTCAAAACAAAATCTATTTCAAGAAAAATAGGTACAGCAATTATGGCAAGCATGAATAATGTTACCTGAGATATGTTGAATATCAACTTTTCAAATGCTTTTTTGTCCCCTTGAGCATGATATTTTACCAATTGAGGTTCTGCCGCAGCAATGAATCCAAACACAAACTGTGAAACAGTAGCTGTTACACTGTTTGCGATACCTCGAGCAGCATTGAGAGCAACATTAAAAAACATATTTAACAAAATGGAAATACCTTGGCCATTTAATATTGACGTAACATTACCGAAAGAATCCCATCCTGAAAATTTCAGCATCTCCTTCATTAAATCCTTATCTATGGCTACAGATATCCTACACTCTCGAAATCTCTGTCTACAATAAATCTGATAGAAAATGGTTCCTGTTACTGTAACAATCATCATTAATGCAGCATATACTATAAGCTTGTCACCAGGGATATATACCAGTAAAAAAAGTAACACGATTTTGGCAACTGCATCATAAATACTCATTATTGCGTAGATGTTGAAATGCTCATGTGCTGTAACAGCTGCAGAAAATGGGGTCTGCATGATAGAAACAAACACGCTTATCACTGAGAATTGGAAAACCCAGTTGGCTGCATTCAGTCTTTCTAATGGTATATTGAGTTTGTAATTAAGGAACCACAAGCCCAATGACTCCAATAAAAAAACAACAATTACACCTATGACTATGTGTAATACTATGGATGTAGAAAACGTATATTTAATTTTTTTATCGATTCTCTCTCCTATAGCCAATGCCATAAAGCGTCTGGTTGCGCTTTGTAAAACATTGTTGAGTATAGTAAATAATGCTACAAAACCTCCAACAACATTATAGATACCATAGTCATCAACACCAAGTTTATTCAACACGATACGAGTGGAGATAAACGCCAATGCCATGATGACAAACTGTCGTATGTACAGGTATATGGTATTTTTAAGTATTCGTTTATTATTGTCTTCCATTATTTCCAATATGCAATATAACTATGACTACCTTTTTGTTTGTCAATAGGAGGAAGCTGCATGTAGCTTCCGTAATGTTTTGTAAGGTAAGCATCATATGCAGCAATGCCCCGATAGGTTCGGTCTTCGAATGGCAAGTCTATATAATTGATAAAAGTTTCTTTTATCATGTGCTCTTTCTCTGCATAGGCTCCACAAATTGCACCTGCATAGGCAGAAGATTCAAAATCATACGAAAGATGAAGATTGTGAAGAATCGTCAGACTATTTTCACGGGAGTGATAGAACAGGTGGCGTATCCATGCTTTTAAACCAACAAACCATTTTGGCTTATTAGGCTCATATAGATAATATGCACCTGTCAGATAGTCGTGAAGATTATATAAGTTCTTGGTCTCTCTATCTTGAGTTTTAAGATACGAAGTAAGACCTTTTTCGTCAGGAAGTCCGTCTATTGGAAATAAATCAACAAATATTCCATTTTTGGCATAGAACTCCTCCAGTACTGTTCTATCATCATAAACCTTGGCAAATGTAAGGTATGTATTCTGATCATTACCTGGATGCTGTATTTTAATATAAGGATGCGTGAACTCCTTCAAGAACACTTCATAATCCGGTCTGGGCATCATGAGATCAACATCGTCATCCCAGGGGATAAACCCCTTATGTCTAATTGCACCCAATAATGTTCCACCACCAAGAGAATATCTTAGTCCTTTTTTTCTGCAGAATATATCTATTGCATCCAATACTCCGAGTTGAACTGCTCGAATTTCTTCAAAAGTTATATCCTTCATTTCAGTTTTTTCAATTATCAGACAATACTTTTTTGATTTCAGAAGCTAACATTTTTGTATATTCAGGAGCGACCACAGCATCTATGTGATCAGGATCGAAGAAATTTCTCTCATCATGGAGATAACGTTCATCAAAATGATGATTAAAATAGATAATGTTATTATCAGACAACATCTGCTCCAACTTTCTACCCTGTATCGTTTTCTCCAAATTTGTATCTTCAAACTGTGGGGAGGATATTACAATGAGATGAATACCTTTCTCCTTTATCCTATTGATAGTGTTCTGGAATGATTCTACTCTTGACAAATCTAAGTCATTTTCAAAATGTATTACACGCTTTTCCAATACTTTATCGTGTTTTGATTTCAAAGGAGCATAACCTTTATTTGCATCCTCAGTATTACGCGTACGTAGAATGTCGACAAATGCACTAGCTTTACCATTCCAACGATAGATTGAAGACAATAATTTTACGCATTCATATTGGGATCTCCTATTAACAAGATCCCTTGCATTAGAATCAGAGCCATAGAATGGAACTAAATCAGTCATACGGTCCATCTCGTCATCATACATATAATTTGACAGGCTTATTGCATCCCATTCCCATATTATCAACTTGGGAGAATAGCGATCCAACATCTTGTTGACAAGATAGTTCTGAACGAGAAATCCTGCGCCATCTTTTGATGCGTTAATACAAGACATGCGCAATGAATCTTCTATTATAGAGGGTATTATTCCATGAGTTGCCTTTGAATCTCCGAAGATTACAATATCTTCATCTATAGTATATGCTATCTTACCATATCCATTAAAAAAACCCATGGGATAATCTAATGTTTTGATAAAGATCTTATCCATCAAAAGGCCATAGGATTTATCTATGCCAACAAGCAAGATGCAAAATATGACAAACTTAATTGCTAACTGTTTCATTAGAATTGGAAATAAATAAACTGTCCACCATCAAATACTGCAAATAGAAGCAGACAAATGATTATAAATATGTAGGACGCAAAACGTACTACAATTTTGCTATTCTCAAAGCAACGGAAATGGTTTGGAAAAAACTCGTCGCGGAGATCTTTAAAAAATAGTATAGAGAGCATCAAACCACCTGTCAGGAAAGTACTACTATCAACAAACAAGCTACCAGGCTGTGTAAAGATCTTTACTACAATCTTGTTGGCTTCAGTAAAATTGCTGCTCATACCATATATCTCAGAGAACGCAAAGATCAAATAAACAAAAATGATGCAAGTGAGAGTATACCACCACTTACTTGTTAACCTGTATTGTGATTCAAACCTTGTTCTTCTTTGAAGCATCACTGATTCAATACTAAGGAGAACACCTTGCATAATTCCCCAAACAATACAAGTCATGGACGCACCATGCCAAATACCAGAAGCAAGGAAGGTCACCATAAGAGCACCTACAACACCCCATGTCTTATAGGAGCGAAGCGTGTATGCCATTGGAGTGTAAATATAATCCGTAAGCCACTGGATCAATGACATGTGCCACCTGCGCCAAAAAGCAGACACGGATGTAGCAAAGAATGGACGACGGAAGTTAGGAATGATATGGAAACCAATACAACGAGCAGAACCGATAGCAATCAAAGAATAGCCTGCTAAATCAGCATATTCCTGTAAAGGAAAGAGTAGTGACGCTAATGCAAGAGATGTACCATTGTGCATATCACTATTCCCAAATACCGTATTTACATATAACCCTAACCTATCGGCAACGCACAACTTCATAAAGTAACCCCAGAGCATCATTTTGGCACCAGAAGTCAAATCCAATGGAGTACTTCTGTTCATCTTTGAAATCTGAGGGAACATATTACCTGCTCTCTCGATAGGACCAGAGAATACGATGGGGAAGAATGACAGGAAGAGAGCCACAGAGAATGGATTCTTCTCAACCTCAACTTCCTCATTGTACAAATCAACCAAATACCCGATTGACATGAAGGTGTAGTAGGAGATTCCGAGAGGAAGCATCCAACGGATAGTCGGTAATGTAACATTAATGCCTACCGAGCTGAGCAATGACATAATGCTCTCATCGACAAAGTTGAAATACTTGAAGAGGAATAAAGACGCAAGTATGAGTACAATACCTCCTTGCATAATGCGATGCTTCTTGTCGTCATCCACTGTCTTATCCATCCACATGCCGAAGCCGTATGTCACCAGTGATGTAGCAATAAGCAACAGCAAGTAGGAAGGTTGCAGAAGGCCATATATCACATAGCTGGCTGCCAATATATAGAACAACCTTATCTTCTTTGGAACCAAGTTGTACAAGAGTACAATCAAGGGGAAGAAGATTAAAAATTCAAACGAAGTAAAAGTCATATTAAAAACATAAAAATGATAGTGTATCATATAGCCCGAATTAGGCTATACGATACATGCTATCTGATAATTAAGCCTTTGACTGGATACAAGCAATCAACTCTCCAACTTTATTCAGCTTCTTGAGTTCCTTAAGCTTGAATGAAATGCCAAATGCGTTCTCAACCTCTGCCATCATAGTCATGTGGGTAAGAGATCCCCAGTTATCCACATCATTAGCAGACAGTTCGTCTGTAAGTACGAGTTCAGGTGCAGAGAAAACTTTACGGAAGATAGGAGTGAGTTGCTCAATAATTTCGTTACGATCCATAATCTTTAAATTTTAATTAATGTTTTTAATATGTTCTTGTCAATTTTGCCATTATTGTTAAGAGCAAATTCCTTCTGGAAGATAATCTGAGAAGGAATCATATAGTTAGGCATCTTTGTGCGCATGTATTCTATAAGTTTCTCAGTATTGAATTCTTCTGACTCAATAAACATGGCAATTTCTGTAATGCTCTGCTTGTTATCAAATGCTATACACACGACATTTATGCTGTTTAAATATTCTTTGGCGTGAAACTCTATTTCGCCAAGTTCGACACGAAATCCCTGAATCTTAGCTTGATGATCTATTCGACCGGAATACATAATATCGCCATCTTTATCCTTGTAGCACAAATCTCCCGAGCGATACCATCTAATTCCATCTTTTTCAAAAAAAGCCTCTGAATTTTTCTCAGGATTATTATGGTAACCAGGTGTCAATTGTGATCCTGAGAGACAAAGTTCTCCCATCTCCTCATTCTGACAAACACACATATTCTCATCAAATATTTCCATTCCACAATTAAGCATCGGTTTTCCTATTGAGAGAACTCCATTATAAGCTTTATTTTCGCCATTACGCTTATAGCGATAGGTAGAACACCATATTGTATCTTCTGTTGGGCCATAGACATTATCTATTACTGCATTAGGTACACATTTTGCCCATTCATTGGTGATGTCTAAATGCAATGCCTCTCCACAAAATAATGAATAACGAATAGAAGTGCAGTCAATCTCATCAAAATATGGTTTCAATAATCTTATAGTTGATGGTGCCATAAGGGTGAAGGTAAGCTTTTCATCCTCGATCAAGCTACCCACTGTTACGTACTTAGCACCATTCGACGATACCGTGTATACACATGCTCCCTTTATTAATGGGATTAGATAGGATATTATCGATAAGTCAAAAGTCAGCTCAAAACACTGAAGACAGCGGTCGTTTTCATCTAAATTGTAAATCTCGAAGAAAGCCTCCACAAAGGAAGCAAGATTCTTTCTGGATAGTTGTACGCCTTTTGGTTTTCCAGTACTGCCAGAAGTGAATAGGATATAAGCTAAATTTTCGTCGGAGGTATTGGCAGGTTCGAATATGTGACCAACAGACTCGTCGGTTAAAGAATCTGTCTTTATCAATTGAATATCTTGATACCTTGTATTGGGTGAGGAATCAAGAATTAGGTCTAAATTTACTTGACTAATAATTTCCAAACAACGCTCAATAGGCCAACTTGGATGTAGTGGTACATAATTATACCCTTCTAGCCATAATGCGATTATAGATGCGTATGTCTCGATATCATTATTAGTAACAAGCCCGACACTCTTGTTGTTAAATGATTCGGTTTTTAACGCGTGACGTATCTTTGATATCGTCTGTCCAAAACACCTGTAGCTGTAAAACACTTCGTTAATGCAAAACGCATTGCGATCAGGAAAGTTCTGTATAGAAGACAGAACGTGATTAATGACGTTTTCGTAAAACATAATATTTAGTCTTTTTCTTTAAAATACTCAAATAAATTTTCAAAAATTCTGTATAAGGAATATCTCGGTTTCCACCCTAGACTCAATAATTTCTGGGTTGATAATCTCTGTTTTGTAACAGGAGCATACCCCAGACCATTTTTTATATCTAAAATAACTTCGATAGAAGAACTGAAATTATCACGCAAATATTCAGCCATAGAGCGAGCTGAGATATAGGTATCTTCATTAGCAACATTATAAGCTTCTCCATCAGAGCCTCGTAACAATATATACAAAACCGCTGAAACGCTATCCATAGTATAGCAATATGGTCTAGAGGATTCTCCTGTTGTGTGCAATACTATATTTTCTCCTTTAGCGGCCAGTCTGGCAAACTGTGCAATAACTCGATTGTCATCTTTTGCTATACCAGCTCCCGTAGTCTGTGTTAGTCTGGCAATCTTGACCGGAATATTATACTCCTTAGCGTAAAGATGACATAGATTCTCGGCTGCTCTCTTGGCCATGGGATATGAACTACGGACACTAATAGGATCAAGATAACCTTGTATATCTTCCGTTATCGAGATTGAATCATCGTTGATTTCTCCATAAACTTCCAATGACGACAAATAAACGATAGATTTGATTGAATGCTTAATTGCATAATTAAGGAACACTCTTGTACCTTCAATAATCGTTTCAAAAGTTTCAACTGGTTTTTCAATGAAAAATCTGCTTGAAGTTGGTGCAGCACAATGTATGATATAGTCAACACCCTCTATCTGATTATAATCATAAGATAATACATCACACTCTATCAATTTGATAAGATTTGCGTCCTGCTCAAATATTGACATAGCCTTTGACATACTTCGTACAGGTGCTATGATTCGGATGTGTTGGTCTAAGGCCAGCAAACATTTTATTAAGGTTGAACCTATAAGCCCTGTTGCGCCGGTAATCAAAAAACAAGAATCAGATAACGATTCACCTAATTCAAAATTCTCTACAAACTCGAGAATATCTTTTGTTTGTACTCTATCCATATCAATATCCAAATATCTGTTGATTCTCATGTACTTCAACCATAGCCCTAAAAATAAAGAAATCAGATGGTGTAGTAATCTTTATGTTCTCCATAGGACCAATAACCGTATGCAACTTACAGCCATAATGACTCATCAAAGTACACGAGTCTATAAAGTCATGCCTACCTTCTGCACGCGCACACTCGTGCTTATCAAGAATATCAGACAATTGAAAACTTTGAGGTGCACGAGCTATTAGCGAGTCCTTTCGTGAAGGTATCTGTAGTGATGAGTCTGGCTGTACGACAACAAAAGTCTCAGTGGCTGGAATACATGTGATACAGTTACCCTTTGAATGGACAATCTCTATATTATCAGAAATGGTCTGTTCGGTGATAAGTGGACGAACACCATCGTGAATGAGTACATAAGCATCGCTATCATTTTGGGTATCAGCATATCGTTTTGCAGCTATAAGTCCATTATAGATACTATCCTGTCCTGTATTACCACCAGGCACAATATCAACCACTTTGTTAATCTCAAATTTGCGAAGCTGCTTCTTGAGAAACGGGATCCATGGTTCAATGCACACAACACAAATTGCATCAATACCAGGATGATTGTCAAATAGTTCAAGAGTATATATAATGACCGGCTTTCCATGCAGTTCCAAAAACTGCTTTGGACGACTTGTCGTTTTCATTCTTGTACCGGATCCACCAGCAAATATTACAGCAATATTTTTCATTGTTTTTAAAATTTTCCCAATAGGAAAGGAAATTTTACATTAATCATTTTATTTAAACCTATACATAATATCATTATGATGGTTGAAATAACAAACGAGACAAAGTAATTTAGATTATATCCCAAAACAGTATCAGAAATATATACGAAGAAAATTTGAGTACAAAGGATTACTAGTAGAGAATTACCAGCAAGCAATGTGTATCTGTTATTTTTTCTAAACATACTTGATAAATAAAGAATCATAAAACTGCCTATAGTTCCTGTGATATAAAATAAAGGCATGCTTACATACCAAGAGTATGCGCCCCAGCGTATAGTCCACATGGAAACAGGCCCATTTATCTTCATTAAAACTACAGTAAAAAGAAAGCAGAATATAAATCCGACAATTGGATTTACTTTCTTTACAATAATATTAATCTTATCTTTTAGATAATAGCCACAAAGAAAGAATGGTATAGCCATAAGGCCATTGGCAAGCCAAAAATACCTGTTATATCGGATACAACATAGATAAAAAAGGATTGCGACAACTATATAAGCCCATTTGTACTTGTCTCCAATTACAATATCTGTTAATACCTTACAGTAAAACAATGCTATCAAGAACCAACAGGGGCCGTTGACCATTCCTTCCCCAAAGGCAAAATTTACAAATGTCACTTTCAGATAAGAAATCACCAAGGAACAGTAACTAGCATGATTAAGCATGGAGGACCAGCTAGATTTAAAATTGTCCCAACCGAGATAATAGGTGATACTTGAAAATATGAAGAACAATGCACAAAATGATAACACAGGCACAAGTAATAACCTTGTATATTTCTTTATCGATGGCATAGGTTCAGATTGTTTATGAAGCATACCGCTGACAAGAAAGAAAAAAGGAAGATGAAACTCATATATGAAAATTCTCACATCATTGTCATCAGAGTATGTATATAAATGACCAAATATGACTAGAAACGCAACAATTATTCGTGAGACATCAAGATACGCTATTCTTTCGGTTTTACCCATTGGTTTAGAGATTTGGAAGAATATATTTTTGTATATTCGAGTTAATACTGTTTCTGACTGTAGCTCTAAACTCTTCGCGTTGTTTTTGGTCATAACCTCTGCTTATCGATTCATTAAGCCTTTCAACAACAAGATTAGGGTCAAAGTCTTTGGGAGAAATAAAATTACCAGACTCATTGATATTCTTTCCAAACAATGACAACTTTTCATTCCAAACCAATCCAATGGCAGGTATGTTAAGTGAATAACTGATTATACAACTATGCAAACGTCCGGCAATAACTCCCTTGAATTGGGCAATTGTTTCAATCAATTCTGCAGCCGTTAAAGGTATATCCAACTGAACTTTTATCTGGTGTATCTTGTTCAGTTCTTCCTGTATTTCATGTGCAAATTCATTATCAGCCTTCGTGCCGTTCGAAAAAATATGAACTTCCTGACCTTTAGATAACAATTGCATGACAATATTGACGTATAATTGTTTCAATTGGCATGATGAGAATTTCAAACCATAGTTCTCAAATATGTCTTTTCTAACAATGCCTATTCCTACAACTTTACTATCTGTACATTTTGACACACCAAAAATCTCTGCGGCCCAAACTGCAGGATCTGCAACTTTTTCACAGATTATTGTTGGCTTTGAATTAAAATATTTATAGAATAAAGTATTGTAATCATCGCGTGTTGACACATATTTGACAGATGGCTGGTGTAACATTCTCTTTAATTTCATACAGCCTTTGTGGTTGTCATCATATCCCTCAACACCTACACTATTGATGATTACAGGAAAACCGTATTTGTTACCAGCAACAGTTATTGCATACATACCATCAGTAAAGCGATTGCCAGTAAACTCAATCAGCCCTCCACCTACAATCACAACAAGATCAACATCCTTTAACTGTTCATCCATAAAGCGAATGTAGTCGGTAGAGAATATCCAATCCGTCATCTTCTGACTTTTGATGCGAAGAAGGTTAGAAATACGTATCCACCATAGCATACGTGAAGAAAGCTGATTCTTCATATAGTGATTTAGAGATACATGTCTAATTTCAATATTATCTGATGGTAACGTTGACGTAAACATTGACTCTGTACATCGTGCAATTACTGGATCGCCAAGATTATCATCTTGATATAGACCAGCAAAAGCTATCCTAAATTTCCTCATTGTTTTTATTTAATTACATTGAACATTATATACAATTTAAAAAGGGATAGCCTATTATATACGCTTTGTATACATAGAGTCTTTCAGAATATTCATTTCGTTGAGGATATTTTTTATGAATTTATTAACACGTTGCCTTTTTGTTAATTTCTCCCAAAACGGAAATTGAGATTCTTTCCAAGCTGTTATTTTAAGATATTTCTTATATTTACCTCTGTATGGATGTGTACAATCACGGAACCAAGGCTTGATAGGACAAGCAAAGTGTATAATGCCGGGATTTTTTTTTGCATCTGCGAGATCTGGAAGATATTTGTCGAATATCTTTGGAACACGCATGAAATAGAATGTAGTCATATTCCATCGGATGGGAAGTAGTGTAAGAAATCCCTTAAAATACATTGCTATTACATCCTGTTCATTCATTATGATATTCGAAACCTGCTTCACATAATTGAAAATTGGAGTTTCGGATTCCTTCTTTCTCCATGATTTAAGGTCACATACCATAACACCAGAATTTATGTATAAATCCGATTGCAGCATGCCTAAACGGGGCTTGTGGGTCTCGTCGCAATCAGGAATGTCTTCTGCAGCTGCAATGATATTTCCTTGGAGATTCCAATTGTAAAGCGACTGAATATCATCGTTTATAACCATATCGACATCAAGGAATAGACAGCGCTCGCACTCTTTTGGAAGCATCACAGGTATAAAGAGTTTGTAGTACATCATAGTATTCCACTGACCTACAGGAAGTTCCTTTAGGTTGACACCAAGTGACATTCCAAGTTCTTTTTCAGGAAAGACTAAATTGAGTTTAGAATTGCACTTTCTACATAGATTACTAAGCCTGTCGTATGATGTACTTGTAATGCTATCGGTGAATAGATAAATGTGAAACTGCTTATTCTTGTTTGTTTCAAAAAGGGAACACAACATGACTGCTGCATGTTGCATGTAGTCCTCATTTGCAACTATCACTATGTTGTATATCATTGTTTTTTGTAAGCGCCACCTGAAGCGTCTAGAAGATATATATTGTAAAAAAATTAAAAAAGGGAGCACCGCTGGATATTGAACCTTTTCTATTTTTATGAGAGACCAGCGGGGTATTCACCCTTATTAAAAAACAATATGAATCTATAACTATTCTGTCACTTTTATAATACCAAGTCTATTCTACTTAACAATACCCTTTTCTAGGTACTCTGCAAGATTTGTTCTTACCTTCATTGCAGCATCCTCGGATGCTACTTTAGCCATGTCACTCTCGACCATCAACTTGACAAGTTCTTCAAAGCTTGTCTTGTTGGGATTCCATTTGAGCTTGGCCTTGGCCTTGGTAGGATCCCCCCAGAGGTTAACAACATCAGTAGGACGGTAGAAATCCTCGCTGACAGCGACAACAACTTTACCCTTCAACTTCTCAGGGCCTTTCACTACGATTCCTTTCTCATTGATTCCCTCACCCTCAAACTTCAGTTCTATTCCTGCATGTTTGAAAGCCAGTTCAGTGAACTCACGCACACTGTGTTGGACACCTGTGGCAATCACAAAGTCCTCGGGCTTGTCCTGCTGCAGAATGAGCCACATGCACTCAACATAGTCCTTAGCATATCCCCAGTCACGCAGAGAATCCATATTACCCAAATATAGGCAGTCCTGCAAGCCCTGGCTTATGCGTGCAGCTGCAAGGGTAATCTTCCTCGTTACGAAGGTCTCGCCTCGACGTTCAGACTCATGGTTAAAGAGAATACCAGAGCAGCAATACATATTATATGCCTCACGGTATTCTTTCACAATCCAAAAACCATACTGTTTGGCTACAGCGTATGGCGAATAAGGATGGAACGGCGTATTCTCGTTCTGAGGGACCTCTTCTACTTTACCATACAGCTCGCTGGTAGAGGCCTGATAAATACGACATGTCTCCGTCATGCCCAACTGGCGAACTGCCTCCAAAATGCGCAGCACGCCCACGGCATCGACATCGGCCGTGAACTCCGGTGAGTCGAAGCTTACCTGCACATGGCTCTGAGCTGCAAGATTATATATCTCATCAGGGCGTACCTTACCAATCACGCCCAGCACACTCATAGAGTCGCCCAAGTCTGCATAGTGCAAATGGAAATGGGGCGTGCCCTCCAAGTGGGCTATACGCTCACGGAAGTCTACAGAACTTCTACGAATCGTACCATGTACGTCGTACCCTTTTTCTAACAAGAGTTCGGCCAAGTAACTTCCATCCTGACCAGTAATACCAGTAATAAGTGCTGTTTTCATACAAAACTATGTTTAATTGTTCTGACTGGCAGTATCGAACTGCATCACCCTTGCGACCACCTGTGCAATCAGAAGATGTTTGATGTTTTATGGATGATGTTAATGAAACTTCATTATGTCAGACCAACTGACTTTCCTCTCTACGGAGGGAACTTGAGTTCGACCTTGATATCGAGGGCTTTGCAGAGTTTGGTTAGGAGTTCATTCTCCCATCGTTTGCGTTCCTGCGGCTGGGATTGGTAATGCTGGCAGATGTCGCGATGGATGGCGATCAACTGCGCCAGGTTAAGAACATCACTTGCCGCAAGATTGTGGTCTTAGGCTCGCTTAAAGATACCATTACGAAACTGGTACCTACTCTCCATTGAGCGGCGGCTGTGAGCAAAGACGTTATCGGCCTTTGCCAACACCAACTCTGATAAAAGCTTTTCAGCTGTCAGAGTTTCTAAGACTTTTTTCTTCATCTTTTAAGAAAAGTTTTGAAATTTAAAATTATTATAATTATGTCCCCGTGGGGACAGATATTTGCACAGCAACTAATTTTGTTGTACCTTTACAGCGTTATAATTAACAACCAATTAACGTTATATTTAAACTTAAAAAAGTAATGACAAATCAAGACCCCATTGAAAAGGAGATTGCGCTTTCGAGTGCAACTCCTTCGGTAGCACCCGCAGTGCTGAAGCTCGACAAGTGTAGAATCATGGCTGACACAGAAGTTAAGTCGGAAGACTTCCTACTGCGATGGTATGGTAAACCATGCTTTCCGCGACTCGACCTTTCGGCCATTACTGGTACCGAGAAGTGTGGTAAAACTTTCTTTACATCGATGCTGATGGCCTGCTGTGCTGCCAAGAACGTTTTAGAACTGGAACGTATCCGCGAAGAACCGCTGAAGGTGATGTGGTTTGACACGGAGCAAAGTCGCCAATCAACCAAAAGTATTCTTACCGATCGTGTCTATCAATTAGGCGATGCCGATGAAGCCAACTTCTTTGTGTTCAACGTGAGAGCTTGCAGCTGTCAGGAACGTATCGACTATCTGGTGGCAGGTATCGAAACCTATAAGCCTGATATGGTGATAATCGACAACGTGAGCGACCTGCTATCCAGCATTAACGATCCAGAGGCATCGGCCCAGCTTATCGACCTGCTGATGCAGCTATCTACCGAGAACGATTGTAACATCACGATTGTGATCCACCTGAATCGTACTGGTGAGAAGCGTGGATTGCGTGGCTGGTTGGGAACCGAGATCCTGCATAAGGCCTTCGATGTGTATTACTGCGAGCAGATTGAGAAAACGGATGTATTCTCAGTTGAACAGACATTTACCCGCAAGTACCGTATCAACGAACAGATGTATTACAAGATTGATGATAACGGACTTCCAGTGATTACTACTAAGCCTAACTATCAACCCCGCAACCAGAATGGACAGTATATGAGCAACAAGCCCGAAGCCTACCAGATTAGGAGCGATAAGGCCACGACCTTTAACCAGAAGTATATCATCCACAATGATGGCAATGCCCAGCGCCCTTGGGAATGGAACCTGCGCCCACTGTTCAGCGACGCCTTCGGTAGTATACCATCCTTACCATTAGAGAACCTGCAGAACCAGGTGATGAAACTGAGCGAGATTAAACAACCAAAGTACTACGAGAAGGTGTTCGACCTGGCGGTGGGCCAGCGGGTGATTAGTACTACCATGGACAAACACGGCCGCGTAGTGGCTGTTCTTATCCCCTCTTAACCCCCTCTTACTATAGCCCACCCTCTCTCATAGAGAGGTGGGGCTATAGTAAGAGGGGTGTAGAGGGATATATCACGCCATAAACGATTTTCGAAATTAAATGAAACTTAAAGATCTATTTAAAGACTCTCTGAAAAATCTCGGTCTGTATATGCCAGCGCCGCCATTATGGGCTCGGCCTTTATCGGCCAATAGCAGTTTTTGCCGGGCGGTGGTTGCCAACGGGATGCTTACCAAGCGGCAGATGGTGCATGCGGCACTGCGATACCGGTTAGGCCGATCGAAGGATGATGCCGTGATCTACTGGCAGATTGACCAGATGGGCCGTGTGCATGATGGCAAACTGATGTGGTATGGTGCCGACTGTCATCGGCTGAAGGACCGCCATGCGACGTGGGTGACGTATCTGTTGAAGAAGCACTTTGAACTGCCACAGGGCAGTTTTCAGAGCAATCACGTTTTCTTCGGTTTGCATCTGGTTCGTGAACCTTGCACGGTTTGTATCGTAGAGGCCGAGAAATCGGCGGTTATCTTATCGGAGCTGTATCCGCAGTATGTGTGGCTGGCGGCAGGCGGACTGTTTGAGTTGCAACCGCAGAAGTTCTGGGCCTTGCAGCACTGCCGAATTATCTTGCTGCCTGATACCGATGAGGAGCTGAAAGCTTACACACAGTGGTACGGAGTGGCGCAGCAGGTGATGCAATCGTTTTTATGGCCTAAACAGAACCGTATCTACGTATCCGACTTCTTAGAGCGCCATGCCTCGGCCGACCAGAAACGGCGGAAAATCGACCTTGTGGATTATATCCAGAAATCAACTTAGTTTTGCTCCGTAATCAATTTACTTTTTTTCTAAAATCAAGTTACTTTTCAACCACAATCAATATGGTAAATTACTACAATAAGCATCTATTTATCAGTAAGACCAAACTGGCCGAACTGGCTGGTGTATCAGACCGTACCTTTTCTCGTTATCTCAGTAGTCGCCAGCATATCCTCGAAGCAATGGGAGTAAGCCGTAAAGCTCAATTGCTACCACCACAGGCAGTAAAATATGTTTGTGAGGATTACTGCATCGATTTGCCTCCTGAGCTGCAAGATCAGCGTGTGCTGCAGAGTCATCAGCTTTATCAGAAGGTGGTGCGTGAGTTGCAACTGACTACCTTTTTTGACGGTAAGTGGACCAAAATCACTGAAATTCCACCTGATTTCTAATTATTTTTCTCGAAGTCCGCCAAAGTCCGCCAACGCACTTTCGCAATGTCGTACCTTTGCCATCGCAAACAAGTTGCGCTGGCGAGTGAAGGCTGCGGTTCAACATAGCTCGAGCAAGCTCAGCTCTGCACTCACCTTGCACTTCACTTGCACTGCTATTCCGGATGGCACAATGTTTAATCTTTAATGTTTAATCTAAATTATGGTACGTTACATTTTAAAGCAAATCAAAATCACTGGTAACAAGTGTTTCGGTAAGTGGTTCGCCAAGAACGTGGTTGAAGAGACTATCGACCTGGATGCTCTGGCTGAGCACATGAGTACTCACAACTCGCCCTACTCCAAGGGCGTTATCAAAGGCCTGCTCACCGACATGATCGGTTGTATCAAGGAACTCCTGCTGGAGGGTAAGAACGTGAAGATCGACGACCTGGCTATCTTCTCGCTTGGTATCAAGAACAAGGAGATGGCGGAGAAGGAAGAGGACTTCACTGTATCTAAGAATATCAGCGGTGTGAAGCTGAAGGCCCGTGCCACTGGCGACCTGATGAGTAAGAGTCTGAACCTGGAGGCTACCCTGAAGAAGGCTGCCTTCGTGAATGGCAAGTTGACTACTGAGCCAAGTAATGGCGGTGGTGGTAATACCAGCAGCGGTGGCTCAACCAGCGGTAGTGGTTCGGATACGCCAAGCGGCGGTGGAAACACCGGTGGAGGCGGTAACCATGAGCCTATCGGAGACTAAATTTTAGGCACGGGCTACACGGATTAATTTCCTATAGTCCTGTAGTCCGTTGCCAAAAACCAACTCTTAACCCTTAAAATTGTATTCTATATGGTGAAAGTAAATTGGACCAAAGTTGCTAAGGTCCTTAAATTTGTCGCAACAGTTATTACCTCAGTTCTCGGATCCATAGCCGTACAGTCATGCGCTCAGTAAACTTGATTGTTATTCACTGCAGCGCTACCCGCTGCAACAGGCGTTTCACTGTCGACATGCTCAAGGCTTGTCATAATGCCCGGTTCGGTAACAAGGGTATTGGTTACCACTATTACATTGAGCGTGACGGGCATTTGTATCAAACGCGTGATGAGAGCCTTGTGGGCATGCATGCCAGGCATTACAATACGCACTCTATTGGCATCTGCTATGAAGGGGGCCTTAATGAGCAGGGCCAGGCTGCTGATACTCGTACGCCGGAACAGCGTGCAGCGCTGATTGCCTTGCTACGAAGCCTTAAAGAGGATTATCCTCAGGCCGAGATCCTCGGGCATCGAGAACTCGAAGGGGTTCACAAAGAGTGCCCGTCTTTTGATTGTCAGGAGTACCGAGATTACTTCTCGGGCTCCAATGTCAGAGGGACAGTCTCTTGACATCTTCAGGGATTTGTTTCTGACACAGGGACAGGTCCCTGACACCTATTTAATATATATAGAAGGTTTTCAACACCTTCAAGTTTCCCTGATTGTCCTTTTCTCTGGCGCAGAGAAAAGAACTAAAAGAGACATTCACCCTTCCAAGGCCTCCCCTCAAGGGGAGGATGCAAAGTCGGGATTTGGGAAAACCGCAAATCCCTCCTACCCTTTTTGCAGGCCGGGACTTCGGCCTATATTGTTTATAGCTGCTCTATGAGCAGCGGCCCAAAGGGCCTACCCTAATACCATGCTAAAACACCGAGGGGTTTTGCCGCGCGGCTGGGGGCGAGAAGCCACCAAAGAGCACTTCTAACCGAGGGTGTAGACGAAGACTACTGCGAGGGCCATGAGGAGGGCTAGAATTATTAAGGTAATCTTTAGTACCTTCTCGAGGGTTTTCTTAAACTGGATCTGGGACAAGCTGCGCTGTTTGAACAGGCTGGCATCGTCCGGTTCGTGATGATGATGTTTATTCATGGTGTTCGGACATAAAAAATGTAAAGATGCAAAAATGCAAATTTATCTAAAGATATTGATAAGGAGCGAGGTTAAAGAAATCAGTACACTCGTACCTGTTACCCACAGGGAGGTGTTCTGACCGAACTTTGAGTTCTGAGCCTTTACCTTGTTGGGCTCTACATACACAATATCATTCTGCTGCAGATAATAATAAGGTGAATTGATGATGTTGGCATCATTCAGATTCAACGTTACAATCTGCTTTTTACCAGTGGCATCCTCACGAATGAGCTTTACCTTGTTGCGCACACCATAGATAGTGAGGTCACCTGCCTGGGCCAACGCCTCGAAGATAGAAATCTTTTCGCGCGACACCAGGAAACTACCTGGCTGATTCACCTCGCCTAATACCGATACTGAATAGCTCGACATGCGAACGGTGACAATGGGATTCTCGGTCTCGGCCATATAGGGGCGGATCTTCTCGGAAATGAGCTGCTCGCACTCCGACTTGGTGAGGCCGCTGACATGCAGCTTACCGATAATAGGATAATTGATGTAGCCATCGTTATCCACCAGACAAGGCATCAACGAACCACCGCCAGCCGAACCGGATGCACCGCCTTGCTGCACCAGATTGAAGGGTGCCGAAGCCTCGGGGGTTGTGGTGTTTACCGATATGGTGAGCTGATCCTTGGGCATAATGCGAGCATCGTACAAGAATCGTGACTTGTCGAAATTAATACTGTCGCTGTTCTGCAAATAAGCAACGTTTTTCACTGAGCCACAGCTTGCGAGCAGCAGTGCCAATGTAAGAATTAAAAAATTAAAAAATGTAAGTTTTTTCATATTCTACTTTTTTTAGGGTTAAAACTGCCACCAGTGCTTTTTCTTGGGGGGAAGGGAGTGGTGGATGGACGACTGGGCGGCCATATCATCAACCACATCGTGCCAGGATTGGTGGTGCTTAATCATACGATAGATGGTGCCCCAATCGGGCAGACCTCCTAGGTTGCGATCATCGATAAACAGATCTACCTTGAGCTTGCGCGAAAAATGGGGATTGCTCTCGGTGGTTTCCTCGGGGTAGTCGCGATTCACGGCATAGAACTCCAAGCCGCGCTGGCGACAATATTCGACAGCCTCCTTAAGCAAACGGCCCTCGCGCACCGACCACAGAATGAGTCGGTGGCCATCCTGGCGGAGCATCTTCAGGGTATCGATGGCGAAAGGTATCTCCTCGCCTATCTCAGGGTACTTATGGGTTACAATCGTACCGTCAAAATCTACTGCGATTAACATACATTCTTTTAGTCGCTAAAGCTTTGTAAAAGCGAGCAAGCTCGAGCGAAAGATTAAACATGAAACATTAATGCTTGATGGAGTCATCATTCTTGTTGGAATAATGACTCTCGGCGTAGTTGCCGTAAGAGCCGTAGTTGCCATAGTTGCCGTAAGAGGCATGGCCATAGCGGCCGTACTTGCCATACTTGCCGTAGCCATAGTAGTAGCCGTTCTTTTTCTTCGACATATCCACGCCGTTCAGGATGATACAGGTGTTGCTGAGCTTCTGCTCGGCTACCAGCGTGTTCACAATACCGATATTGCTCTTCGGGGTGTAGTCGTCGCGGCATACATAGCAGTTAACGTTACTATAACGAGCAATCTGCAGGGTATCGGTGACCAAACCTACTGGTGCGGTATCCATAATCACATAGTCGTACTCCTGCTTGAGCAGTTCAACCACATCGCGCATATTCTGGCGGGCTAGCAGCTCCGCTGGGTTTGGCGGTGTAGGACCGGCCAACAGCAGATGCAGATTCTCGTTCACGCCCGATGGGCAGATAGTATTCCGCAGATCGGCCATAGTAACCGCATCCTTTACCAACAGCTGACTGACACCAAGGGTACGGTCCTTCACACCGAACAAACGGCCTAAGGCTGGCTTGCGGATATCGAGACCGCAGAGCACAACCTTTTTACCCAGCAGGGCGAACGATACCGCCAAGTTGGCAGCGAGGAAGGTTTTACCCTCACCCGAAGTGCTGGAGGTGAAGAGAATCACTTTATCGTTCTCCTTCATCATAAACTGGATATTGGTACGCATAGAGCGGAATATCTCGTCAATCTGATCGTTCTTATTGGCTTTTACCACAATGCCGGCGGCAGTCTTGACCGAATCGCTGGCCACAGGCACATCGGCCACGATGGGCAGTTTCGTCAAGCGCTGCAGGTCGGTGTGGCCTTCCAGGCGGTAGCTGAGCAGCTGGATGAGCAGGATGATACCGAAAGGTATGCCTAAGCCCAACGCAACAGCTGCCAACATGATAACCGATTTTTTAGGGCTTACCTGGCCCAGGGCCATGGGCTCATCGATGAGTTTACCTTTATCGGCTGTGGCAGCCAATGAGATAGAGTTCTCCTCGCGCTTCTGCAACAGCAACAGATACAAACCGCTCTTTACCTCCTGCTGGCGACCAATCTGGGTGAGCACTCGCTCCTGCTCGGGGGTGCTACCAATACGACCGGCATACTTGGTCAATTGGCGCTGCAGGCCCTGGCGCTGGATATCAACCGAGCGGCGAGCCTGTAACAGGGCAGTACGGATAGAGGGCTGCAGATCGTCGAGGGTAGCCGTAAGCGTTTGTACCTGCGGGGCCTGCTCGCTCACGGTTTTGAGCAAGCGGTTGCGCTCCTGCACAGCCTGGTTATACGAGGCGATGAGCGCGGTAGAGGCGTTGTCCTGCATACCTACGTTCGAAGGGATAATCTTATACTGATTAGCGGGATTATCGACATACTCGCGCAGATAGTCCATCAGGTGCAACTGCGTATTCACCTCGGCCAGCTGCGACTCATACTGCGCACTCTGGGTGAGGGTCTGGGTGGCATCCATCTCGAGCTGAGTAACTGCATTACGTTTCTTATAGTTCTCGAGGGCACTCTCGGTGCTGCCCAGTTCGTCGTTAATCTTCTCCAAACGGGCATTGATAAACTCCTCGGTCTTCATGGCAATCTCGTTCTTATCGGCATTGGCCTGGCGGTTATAGCAGATAACCAGCTGGCGCAGGTAATCGAGACCGCGACGGGTATTCAGGTCGGTGAGTGTGAGTTCGACAATCGAGGTCTGCTTAGAGGTATTGGCCACAGCGAGTGAACTGGCATAACCCGTAGCCACCACCATCGGGGGCTGGATGGTGATATGATAACGCTCGCCTTCCTCCATGGATCTGGCACCGTTCTGGGTAAAGGCCAGCACACCATAGTCGGTACGGATGGTGGCAGGCAGTTTTTTGAGCTCCTGCGAGAAGCTGCCCGTACTCTGGCCATTATAGAGGGTTTCGCCCTTTACCTGATACTGGCCGTCGTTGCGCTCGAGGGTGAGCTGGATGGACTTCATGCCATCGAGCAGCTGCTTATCCCACTGGCTGAGCGACAGCGAATCGATATCCACGCTCACGGGTTGGGTGTTATACACGGGCTGCTTGGCCATGCGACCAGCCGTGACATACTGGGTGTAGAGCTTGAGGTCGATCACCGCATCGCGCGCTAAGATACGCGACTGCAGAATCTCCTTTTCGTTCTCGACACCAGCTGAATTACTCATAAAACCAAAATCCTGCATATTGGCCAGCATCTGTTCGCTTGAACCACGGCGATTATTCTTATCGTCCTTAATCAGCATTTTGGCCGACACCTGATAGGTGCGGGTGGCATAGCGCAGATAGATAAGCGCGCCACACAGGCAGATGAACAACGACAGCAGGAACCACTGCCAATTGAGCACCAGCATAGCATACAGGTTCTGGAAATTAAACACAGACTGTTCATCCTGAAGATCGGTCGAGCCTAAACCTTCATCATTCAATTTTGATTCGTCAATCATATACGGGATGTTTTAAATTATATTATGCAATTAAAAAGTGATATTCTCGTCGGGCAGCCAGTCGGTATTGAGCAGGAACGAGAAGTTGGAGGTTCCTGGTGTGAACACCGCACCGGTGGCCTTGGTGATTTGATTACGTTTGAAATGTACCTTAGGTAATGTTTTGCTGATAAGTACCGACTTGTCTGCATCGAGTGCCTCGATGGTTACCGGCATGATTTCTTCGTTATTAGCGAGGAACACGATGCTAAACACGGCGATGGTACCATCATCCTCATCGGGAACCACTGAATTGGTGACCGAAAAGCCATTATCGTCGGTGGCCAAACCTGTAGTTGGATTAAAGCTCTTGCTGCCTGCGCCGTAGGTGGTGCGAAGGGTGGTGGCAGCTGATGGTGCCTGATCGGTAGAAAGCAACTGGAACTGTGCCATCACACGATTCATCACCGGACTGATATCCACAGGTGCCTTGCCTGTTACGGTGATGCTCTGTGTGCAACAGAATGTTTCGCGTGCACGTTCGCTGGTATAGGCAGCCTGCGTAGGACTGGTAATGATGAACTTGTCGCCATCACTCCTATTTCGTGCCACGGCTACCATGGTATAGGTGCCTATGGGCAGACTGCACTCAAACTCGCCAAAGGTGGTGTAGGTGGTAGCATCGTCCTTTATCTGAGTGGCGGCATACACCTGCTTGTTGCTGGCGGCAAAGATGGCGATATCGATAGCCTTAACCGCCGTATAGTTGTTGGGATCGTCGCCAGCACGCGTTTGGGCATCAGGAAAATTCTCGTTGGAGAATGAAAAATCACTTATATGTACACGCACTGGGGTTTTCACCTCGTCTTGGTTGTTCTCTTCTGCAGCCTTCTGGCTACAACTTTGAGCCAACAGGAGTATTCCTGCCAGCATGATTGATTTAATTCTCATTTTTTAAGTTATAGGTTTATTTATAACGTTATTGAAATTCTATGGTCTGCTCACCTTCCCACTCGGCATTGATACCGATGATGAAGGTGATGGTTGAGCCATCGGAGCCCGAGAAGTACGGACCTGTGAGTTTGGTAATCATGCGCTGCTTGAGCGGCACTTCAAACTCGCGATCTTTCACGATGGTCTCGTTGTCGTTGTAGGCTGTAACCTGCAGATGCAGCGTACCCTCGGTGTCGTGAAGAAAGGTGTACAGATCAAAACTGCATGACTGTTCACCCGGCTCAACCGCGAAAAACTCGGTCTGCGTGCTGTTTACCGACCCCAGTCCAGTGGCTGCATCGAAAGCACCCGAGCCACCTTTATACTGGAACCGCATCTGCGTGACTCCCTCGGGGATGGCATCGGTAAACACTACCCTACAGAGCGACACGATACGGTGCAAATCGGCATCGATGGTGGTTTCGGCATCGTCGGTTACCTGGATAATGGCATTATGCAGAAAGGTGTCGGAATAGCCATCTTTGTTGTCGAACCGAATCTTCTGCGGATTGGTCATGGTGGGATTGCCACTACTGCTGTGTCCCACTACCACTAACTGATAGGTACCTGGATCAATCCGGAAGGCTACCGTGCCGTAACTGGCATCACCTACTTTCTGGTTGACTTGCTTAATGAGCTTGCCCGCCGTATCGTAGACAGCGAAATTGAGTCGCTGACAGTAATCGGTGATAGATGTGCGTGTGAATGGGACTGCAAACGACTGTTGCTCGATCTGGAATACTGAAACAACCAGATTGCCATCGGCGTCGCCACCTATAACGTCTTGTTCAGGGATGAGCGGATGCTCGCAAGATGTGAGGATTAATAAGATAAGGTAGAATGGAAGAATTAACCGTCTCATCTTAGCAATTTGCGTACTTTCCTCCTTCCGTGCTGACCAGCATAATATGTTTAAAGTCAGTACGTTATGATGTTTTTAAGTTTTGTTAAACCATTGGCATTCGGGATAGAATTGAAATCGATTTCCCTTTTCCGCGGACAAAGGTAAGCTTTTTATTTTAATTAACCAAATTTTTTAGAAGCAAATGTTGTTTTCCTCGACTTTTCTTGGCGTATTTGGATTTTTTATACCTTTATAGTTTGTTTTTCTGCTATTTTATTTGTACTTTTGTCCCCCGAAAAAGGAAAACGATGGCAGAAATACAAGAAGATATAGAGAAATGGTATGTGCTGGGATGCTTGAGTGTACACCACGAAGAGAAAGTGAGGGATGCACTGAGAAAGGCAGGATTCCGCAGTCACGTACCTATGAAATATGAGGTAAAAACCGTGCGCCGCCAGGAGCAGCGTACGATGGTGCCTGCCATCACGGGACTGATTTTTGTGCGTGCTACCGAGGAGGCGCTGAAGGAGTATATCCGACATAAGTCGCGCGAGAGCATCTACATGCGCAAATCTACCTTCTCGAACAAGCAGGACTATCTGACGGTACCTGATTATGCCATGGAGCGATTCATCGAATTCACCAATATCCGACAGGAAAAGATTACCTATTTTAAGCCTGAGGAGCTGAACCTGAAAGAGGGCGAGAAGATTCGTATCAAGGGTGGTATCTATGATGGCTACGAGGGAACCATCCTGCGCTTTAAAGGTAAGCGCAACAAGCATCTGGTGGTGCAGATACCAGGGGTGATTATCGCCGCCGTAGAGCTGGAGCCTGAACTGGTGGAGCCCCTGAACAACCCGATAGAACGAGAGATTAGGGAGCGCCCATCGAAAGATGTGGATGGGGATAAGAAATACCTATTGGAACTGGCCGAGTGGCTGTTGGAGAACCAGGCAGACAAGGATGTGCCCAAGGTGGAGTTCAACCTGAAGTTGTATGAGCTGAAGCGTACCCGCGCCCGCCTGCTGAAGTTTAAAGGTTTCACCCCCACCACCGAAGCAGAGCTGGCCCTGCCGATGTACTTAGCAGCGATCCTCTTAGATGAGGACGTAGAAGCGTATCGACAGCGATTGGTTAAGGCGACAGGAAAATTGAAGGATACAAGTAAATTGAAGGCGAAGTGCCAGAAGGCGATGGAGATTAAACATTCTTGCGACCCTTCGGTAGCAAGCGAGCATAGCTCGAGCGAAAGATTAAACATTAAAGATTAAACATTATAATATATAATTTTAACTGATTATGGAAATGATTAAGCTTGACATTACGAAGGCTGCATGCTTTTTGAAGGAGGGTGCAGTGGAGAGTTTTGAACCAAAGGTAGCTGAGGCACAGAAGGCTCTTGAGGCTGGTACTTGTCCTGGCAACGACTTCCTGGGGTGGTTGCACCTGCCCAGCAGCATCACACCAGCATTCCTGGACGAGCTGCAGGCTTGCGCCGACACCCTGCGCGCTAACTGCGACGCTATCGTAGTAGCTGGCATCGGTGGTTCGTACCTGGGTGCACGTGCCGTGATCGAGGCCCTGAGCAACGCATTCAGCTGGTTGGTTAACGATCCTAAGAACCCCACCATCCTGTTCGCAGGTAACAACATCGGTGAGGACTATCTGTTCGAACTCACAGAGTACCTGAAGGGTAAGAAGTTTGGTGTGATCAACATCTCGAAGAGTGGTACTACCACCGAGACTGCCCTCACCTTCCGTCTGCTGAAGAAGCAGTGCGAGGCCCAGCGTGGTAAGGAAGAGGCTAAGAAGGTGATCGTAGCCGTTACCGACGCCAAGAAGGGTGCTGCCCGTACCTGCGCCGACAAGGAGGGTTACAAGAGCTTTATCATCCCCGATAACGTGGGTGGTCGTTTCTCAGTACTCACTCCAGTAGGATTGCTGCCTATCGCCTGCGCTGGTTTCAGCATCAAGGATCTGGTGGCTGGTGCTCAGGATATGGAGAAGGCTTGTGCCCCATCAGTACCATTCGCCGAGAACCCCGCTGCACAGTATGCTGCCGTACGTAACGGACTGTACCAGAGCGGTAAGAAGATTGAGATTATGGTGAACTTCCAGCCTAAGCTGCACTTCTTCTCTGAGTGGTGGAAGCAGCTCTACGGCGAGAGCGAGGGTAAGGACGGTAAGGGTATCTTCCCTGCCAGCGTTGACTTCACTACCGACCTGCACTCAATGGGTCAGTGGATTCAGGAGGGTGAGCGCACTATCTTCGAGACTGTTATCTCTGTAGAGGAGCCCGAGAAGAAGCTGCTGTTCCCCAACGACGAGGAGAACCTGGACGGCCTGAACTTCCTGGCTGGCAAGCGTGTTGACGAGGTGAACAAGATGGCTGAGCTGGGTACACAGCTGGCTCACGTGGATGGTGGTGTGCCCAACATGCGCATCAGCGTTCCTAAGTTGAACGAGTACTACATCGGACAGCTCATCTACTTCTTCGAGATTGCCTGTGGTATCAGTGGTAATGTACTGGGTGTTAACCCATTCAACCAGCCTGGTGTAGAGGCTTACAAGAAGAATATGTTTGCGCTGCTGGATAAGCCTGGCTACGAGGCAGAGAGCGCCGCAATCAAAGCAAGACTGGGTTAAACATTAAAGATTAAACATTAAACATTGATTAAGGCAGTATTATTTGATATGGACGGGGTGCTGTATGATTCCATGGGGAATCATGCAGTGGCCTGGGTCCAGTCGATGAAGAAGTTCGGAATCAATATGACAGCCGATGATGCCTACGCCACTGAGGGAGCTCGTGGCGTAGACACCATTCGCTATATGGTAAAGCAACAGCAAGGTCGCGAGATTACCGAGGCAGAATCGCAGCTGATGTATGATGAGAAGACACGTATCTTTCACTCAATGCCAGAGGCGCCGATCATGCCGGGTATTTTATCGCTCATGGAGCAGATACATGCAGCTGGGATTACCATTGGCATCGTAACAGGCTCTGGACAGCGCCCCTTGATTAATCGCATCCTGCGCGATTTTGGCAAATACGTTACCATCGATAACATCACCACAGCCTACGATGTAAAACGAGGCAAACCCAATCCAGATCCCTATCTCATGGGATTGCAAAAGGCAGGCAATCTGCAACCGAGCGAAGCGATGGTAGTAGAAAACGCCCCCTTAGGTGTCCGCGCTGGTGTAGCTGCAAACATCTATACTATCGCTGTGAACACTGGTCCTCTTGAAGACCAGATTCTTCTCAATTCAGGAGCTAATATTCTTTTTCATACCATGAAAGAGTTGAGTGATTCTTGGAAAGAGGTTCTTTCCAAATTCTAAGTTTTTGCCCTTTAGGCAAATGGGGGATACCCCCATACCCCAGTGCAGAGTTCACTCTGCACTCGTCCCAACCACCTTAGTCCTCCTTATCTTAAGGAGGATCTCAAACCACTCCCCCAACCCCTCGCCATCTTGGCAAGGGGCTTCAAATTGATTCCGAGGGAAAACCCTCTCCTTCAAATTTTTGGTATGGCTCTCCAGCCTTTGCCCTAAATAAGGGTTGGCTTTGCCCACCCATATTTAGGGTTCGCCATTCTTTGCTTAATTATAGGGGCTGCTCGCCCCTATAACCCTCGGTGTTTTAGCATGGTATAGATTATCTGGGGTAACGGCCTTGCCGTTGCCTTTCTTTGGGGTGAGGAATATAGGGAGATAAAAAACATTCCGCACGAAGAGGTCGTTAGAGGAATGTAAATTCTTTGAATCATATTGAGTTTCGGATTGCGGTACGCAATCTGAACAACGAAATACGAAAAGCTGTTTGAGCGTAGCGAGTTCTTTGAGTGATTTGAAGAATTTATGTTCCGGCCTCTGAGCTCAGGACGTTTTTGTTCTCCCTATGTTCCTCAGCCCAGCAGGGAGACCCTGCTTTTACTCAAAGGTAAGGGTGATGGTTTTGTAGCCCAATTGGGTGAAGAGGTTGCGGAGTTGGGACTCGGCGTTGGATTGGGCGGTGGTGAGATTTTCGGGGGTGAGGCAATGGGTTAGCATCTGGCGGTGGGCCTTTTGATAGAGGGCCTGGTGGGCTTGTGGGGTCCATTTGCCACTCTCGTAGAACGACTTGGTTTTGGCTTCGTCGATGAAGTCTTTGTCCAGGAGGGTGACCTTGGGTAAGGTTACCTGGAGGGTGTCGCTTTGGACGCGTATCGCGTCCTCGCTTAGGTTTTGCATGTTGATGCCCAGGCGGAGGGTGCCGTAATAGATGCGGACCAACTCATCGTCGGAGAAGAACCCCTTTCGGACGGTGTCGACCATCTCTTCGGCAGAGATAGAGAGGAACTCCCACTCACCAATGTCCCTGATGCTCTGGATCTGCGTGGGGGTGGGCTCAATCTTGTCGTTAGAACCAATCTCGATATAGTTGCTCTTCAGGATACTCTTAACCCAGAAGAAAATCGCGATAACAGCGATGACTATAACTGCACCTATGATGATATTAATCTTCTTCATAACTCTAATCTTCAAAGCGTATTAAGCCTTGATACTTGTGACGGAAATCCAAGTCCTTACGGAAGGCGATGGTGATATTCTGCTCCTCGTAACCCAACTGGGTGAGCATGGGAACGAGGACCTTAGCGGCGTTGGCACGGGCGGTTTCTTCGATGCCCATGTCGGGGATGCTCTGCAGGATGGCCTCCCTACCCTGCTGCTGATAGTTGGCCAACTCCTCGTCGCTGAAGTGCGCACGCGTGAGACCAACATATTGCTTGACGTTCTGCTGATCAATCTTAGAGCTGGTCATCACCACCTGTGGATCGGGTAGGATGATGGTAATCTGATTACCGCTGCGCTCGATGTTCTGTTCGGAGAATTCCGAGAAATCGATATAGGCCTTGATCTTGGCATCCATCGGGATGGCAATCTTTCTGTCGGCCAGGGGCACCTTGAGGTTGAACTGCTTGCTCATCAACTGGCCCTTTAGGCGCAAGGCATCATCGTGGGTGACAATCTTATGTACGCGATACTCGGCGGTGTAGAGCTTGGAACATTTCTGGACTTGGAGAATGAGCATGGGGATGGTATCGTTTCTGCCAGGGGACAGGTTCCTGGCATCTGAATCAGCTGCCAGGAACCTGTCCCCTGGCAGAAGCTGGCAGCGTGTCAGCAAACCGAACAATACCAACACCAGCAGCGCGGCAGTTGCAATGAGAATGTTACGACGCTGTTTCATTACTCTAGATCCTGATCGCGGGAGATGCCTACCTCGCCGAAGTTGCTGACGGTGACGATTAATGGAATGTATTCATCGGTCTGGGGATGACAGACGCTGGCAGCGAAATACAGCTGGTTGCCCTCGGCCTTGTCGAACACAAAACCTTCGAGGATACCGGTCTTACGATAGTCGTCGTCGAGACAGCCCTCGAAAGCGGCCTTGGTAAAGGTCTTGGTGCAGAACACACTGCCATCGGTACGGATGACCTTGAGGGTGATGCGGTTATCGACGAACTTCTGTCCGTTCTCGTCCTTCACCATACGCAAAGAATCGTCGGCTGTTCGCGACACCTCAACCTGGTACTGCTTACCCAACCACTGCACATCCTTTACATCTTTATAATCCTGCATACGGATGGGAGCCTGAGGTTTGGGCGCCTCGGTATGCTGTACGATGATATCATCGTGCTGCTTTTTCTGACCGCAACTTGCTAACAAGCAAGGCACTGCTATAAGGGCTAAAATCAAATTCTTATTCATCTTGCTTTCTTTAATTCGCCTGCAAAGATAAGCATTTTTAGGCACGGATTACACGGATTACACGGATTTTTTTATTTTAACGGAAAAAAAATGCCATTTTATTTGGTAATTATAGAAAAGTTTGTACTTTTGCAGAAAAGAATACCGACTAACCTAAGATTTATGAATATAGGACGAATCCTTTTGGCTGCAGCGCTATTACTTGGAACGAGTGCCAGCCACGCAAATATAGATTATAAGAAAGACGCGAAATACATAGAGCTTCGCGACTCGATGAGTCATGCGTTTAACGATGGCGACAGTGCCCGATTCTATACGCATCTGACGAACCTGCAGAACTATCTGCTGGAAAATAATGACCTGCACGGCTACTACACGCAGCGGTGCAATGACATTATCTTTGAGATGAACCGCCAGAAGATTTTCGAGGCCTACACCAAAGCCCAGGAGCTGTCGAAGGAGTTGCGCGAAAAGAAGTTGACCAAGGAGATGTATATGGCCGTGAACATGATGGGCCATATCAACAAGTACTGTGGTAACAAGGAGGCTGCCAAGAAATGTTGGTACGAGGTGGTACAGATGATGGAGAAGAACGGCTACTACGAGAGTATCCCGCCCATCTACATGAATATCATCAATGTGGCCATAGACGATGACGCTCAGGAGGCATTAGACCTGATGGACAAGGCCAAGGAGATAGCCAAGAAATACTCGCCCGAACGTGTGTTCGACATCGAGACCCGAAAGACACTGACCTACTATAACGAAGGTAAGATAGACCAGTTCCTAAAGGGTTACAAGGTGTATAAGGAGGGCGAGCGGAAAGGTCTGTCGTCGGTTCACGGACGCAGCATGGAGGCCTACTACCTGGCTGCAACAGGTAAGGTTGACGAGGCCATCGAATATGCCAAACGCGAGTTGGGTGACGAGGGTGCCGATGCCATCCCGCTGATTTACGAGCGTGCCGGCAGATGGGAGGAGGCCTACAAATCGTTTAAGAAAGAATCGCTGGCCAGCGACTCGATAGATAATGTGGTGCTGACCAATAGTATGCAGGGTATCCAGGAACAGGTAGAGCTGTACGAAGCCGAGAAGAAAGCGGCTACCGTACGTACCACCGCCCTGATGGGTGCTATCCTGCTACTGACACTGCTGATTATCGCCCTGGTATATATCGTGCAGATACGCAAAAAGCACCTGAAGGAACTGCGCAAGGCGTATAAAAAGGCCATGGAGTCGGAGAAGATGAAGACGGCGTTTATCCAGAACGTGAGTCATGAGGTGCGCACACCACTGAACATCATCACGGGTTTTGCCCAGGTGATAGCCGATCCTGATTTGGCTGCTGATCCCGAAGAGCGCAAGCATATATCGACCATGATGCAGAAGAGTACCCGTCAGGTGACCATCCTCATCGACGAGATTATCGGTCTCTCGCTGATTGAGAGTACCGAAAAGATGAGCAAGGACGATGTGACGAACATCAACAACCTGTTGCGTGGATTACAGACAGAGTACAAGGAATACGTGACCGACGAGACCGACATCAAACTGGAGACAGAGTTGGCCGACGACCTTACGCTGAAGACCAACGAGAACATGCTGCGCCGTATATTTGCCTGCTTATTGGACAATGCCGTGAAATATACCGAGAAGGGCTGCATTACCATCCATGCCAAACAGGAGGGTGACCAGCTGCAGATGATGGTAACCGATACCGGCTATGGCATACCCGCTGAAGAGGCGGAGCATATCTTTGACCGCTTTGTGAAGTTGGATAACTTTAAGGAAGGTATCGGACTGGGACTGCCACTGAGCAGAAAACTGGCCGAACAGTTGGGTGGAAAAGTAGAACTGGACACCACCTATACAGATGGCGCCCAGTTTATTGTTACACTGCCAATAAGCGAATAAACCTATTAGCCGAGGTATTTCATCAAGATGCGTGCATAACCACTGTCGTGCAGTTTGGTGATGCTCTTTTCGCGAATCTGACGTACACGCTCACGCGTGAGTCCCATCTCGGCGCCAATCTCCTCGAGACCACGCTCCTGACAGCCAATACCGAAGCACTCCTTGACAATCTTGAGTTCACGATCCTTCAGTACGTTACGCAGTACATTGTCCAGATCGGATGTGAGCGACTCGTAATCCACCAGCTTGTCGGTACGGGTATCCTCGCCACTGCTCAGCATGTCGGCCATTGAGTTGTCGTCGTCCTCACCGAAAGGTGCGTCGATACTCATGTGATGACTATCGGCCTTGGCAGTCTGCTCAATCTTCGACTCCTCAATCTGTGTAAGCTCAGCCAGCTCGGTAACAGATGGGCGGCGCTGGTGCTGCTGCTCGAACTTATTGATTTCCTGATTAATCTTGCTCAGAGCGCCACTCTGGTTCAGGGGCAAGCGCACAATACGACTCTGCTCGGCAATGGCCTGCAGAATGCTCTGACGAATCCACCAAACGGCATAAGAAATAAACTTAAATCCGCGTGTCTCATCAAACTTCTCGGCTGCCTTTACCAGTCCTATATTTCCCTCGTCGATCAGGTCGGTGAGCGTCAAACCCTGATGCTGGTACTGTTTTGCCACAGACACCACAAAGCGCAGATTGGCTGTTACCAGGCGTTCCTTCGCCTTCTCGCCCTCAGGACCGCCACGACGGATGGCCTGAGCCAGCTCAATCTCTTCATCAATAGTGACAAGGGGTTGACGACCGATTTCTACAAGATACTTGTCGAGTGCCTCACTTGATCGGTTGGTAATACTTTTTTGAATCTTTAATTGCCTCATATTTATATCGTTACTCTGAAAAAGTCTGCAAAAGTACAAAAAAAAGCGATACGTTGCAACCAACATATCGCTTTTTTAGACTATTTTAACAAGATAACTTGCGTATTGCTATCTCACAGATTACAACTTGACGGTGATAGCCTTTCCGTTGTAAGAAACGAGCTTACCCGATGGGTTGTCGAGGTTGAGCGGCTGGGGATGCTCTTTTGATATCAGTACAATATTGAACTGACGATTCTTGAGCATGCCAGCGAACTGACCCTTGCGCGCACCAAACGAAACGGTACGGGTGGCATCGTCGTAGGTGATATCGATGGTGGCGTACTTACCCTTCTCGTAGTTGTAGTTGGTACCCTCGTCTTCGTAGAGTTGGAACGAGCCATCCTGACCGGCATAGACGTAGAGATGGATGAGCTCGGCGGGCTTCTCGTCGCTCCACTCCATCTCAGGACCGAAGGGGATGATGGCGCCAGCGCGCACGAACACCGGAATCCTCTCATATGGTGCGTCAACGATCAATCGTTGACCGCCATTGATCATCTCGCCGGTGTATAAGTCATACCAACTGCACTGGGCGGGGAAGTAGACACTGCGGTTGCGGGCTTTGTAGTAGCCTACGGGGCAGGCCATGAGGGCGGGACCGAACATCCACTGGTTGCCGATGTTCTCTACCTCGCGATCGCCATTAAAGTCCATCACCAAGGGGCGCATCAGGGTGTAATCCTTGAAGTGGGCCCAACCAGCCAGTGAATAGAGGTATGGCATGAGGCGGTAACGCAGTTTATCGTAGTAAACAAACGACTTGTAGGCGGGGTGCTCCTCAGGGGCAATGTTCCAGATTTCGCGCAATGGCCACTGACCATGCGAACGGAACAATGGAATAAAGGTGCCGAACTGGTTCCAGCGGGTCTGCAGCTCGCGCCACTCCTTCAGGTCCTCGTTCTCCACCTTGGTGCGATCGTACAACTGCTGGGCAGCCACATAACGGTTCTCGACACAGAAGCCACCCTGATCCATACCCCAGAAAGGAATACCAGAGATAGAATAGTTCAAACCAGCCGTCATCTGGGCACGCATATCCTCCCAACGGGTACCGATATCTCCACTCCATGTAGCGGTAGAATAACGCTGCTCGCCAGCAAATCCGCTACGTGTCAACAGGAATACTCTTGGCTCGTTAAGCTTACCCTTCCAAACAGAACGCTGACCATTGTAGATGGCATCGGCATTCACGGTTGAGTAGGCATTGAAATATTCGGTTGAGGTGCCTAATGCTGTGGGGCCACTCAGGGCTTTGCGGTACCACATGGGAGTGCAGTCGCGTACATTGGGCTCTGAGGCGTCCATCCACCAAGCGTCGACCATTGAACATTCTTGCGTCCCTTTTGGTAGCAAGCGCCCCTTCGGGTCGAGCGGACCATTCTTGCCTTGCAAGCCAGCAGAGCTGGAGCGGACCATTGAACTTTTGCTCAAGCCTGTGTACAGATTCTCGTCCATCTGGCGCCAGAACATTTTTCTTGCGCCGGGGTCGTAGGCGTCGTAGAAGCCATTGGTGTAGCCGGGGCCTACCCAGTCGTGGATATCGTCGGTGGGGCTCTGGGTGTACATCCACCCCTTGGCATCGAGCTCCTTGTAGTTGTCGGTATTGCAATAGAACTTAGGCCATACCGAAATCATAAAGCGACCATGCATCTGGTGTACGTTGTCGAGCATCTGCTGGGGATTGGGATAGCGCGATGCCTCGAACTGGTGACTTCCCCACTGGTCCTCGGGCCAATAGTTCCAGTCCTGTACGATATTATCGATGGGGATATGACGCTTACGGAACTCAGCGAGAGTTCCCTCAATCTCATCCTGTGTTTTGTAACGCTCACGACTCTGCCAGAAGCCTAACACCCACTTGGGATAGAGCGACGCCTTACCAGTGAGGGTGCGATAACCGCTGACCACCTGATCGAGGTTGTCGCCAGCAATGAAGTAATAGTCCATATCCTTGGCCATCTCGCTCCAGATGCTGAGCTGCTCACGCTCCTGCTTACTACGGGGCTCAGCCACACGCAGTCCACAGTAAGCCTCGCCACCATCGGGGCGCCACTCGATACGCAACTGCACACGCTTGCCCTGCTGCAATTCGGTTGAGAACTTATAGGCATTGGGGTTCCAAGCGGTACGCCAGCGCTCTGGGACAACCTCGTTGCCGTCGATGTAGACACGGACGTAACCGGAATAATACAGAATGAACTGGTACAATGGACTATTTGACAATTTACCATTTGACAATTGGGGTTCGATGAAGCCTTCGTAAGTGACGGTGGCACCCATGAGATTGATATCTTTGGGGAAGTTTTTGATGCCGCCATTATCGGTTTGCTGGGCAATGAGCGATTTCTCGGGCGTACCATATTCATAATAGATAGAGTCCTCGTCGCGGACCAGCTTTTTACCACGGGCATCGATATAGGTGCCTGTGAGATGACCCTCCTTACCACTCTTATCGTAGAGTTTGAAAGCACGATTGAGTTGCAGGTAATCGTTGGGATTACCAAAACGACAGTAGCTGTAAGAATCCCACAGCAGACCATAGTTCTTATTAGAGAGTACGAAAGGAATGCTGACCTTGGTGTTATACTGGAACAGATCCTCGTTCTTTCCCTTCATGTTAAACTCCTCGCTCTGGTGCTGACCCAGGCCATAGAAAGCCTCATCGTCGGGACTGTCGAACTTCATCTGCCACGACAGACCATGCTTCTGCTCCTCGGGAACGGTATAGCCCGTCTTCATACCCAACTCGCGCTCAGGTACGGTAAAGTCCCAGAACTTCTTGCCTTCCTGGGCCTCCTTGAGCAGCTGTTTGCCAGAGGCATCGAAGAAGGTAATCTGACCGGTGGCCTTCTGCACCACAGCCTTTACCTTCTGTGTTCTGACCACCACGTTGTCGCCCTCGTCGGTAATGGTGTAAGAGCCTTTGGCAGGTGCTGCCACAGGTACCCTGATGAGCGAGGTAGGCTTAACAGGCAACGCATCCTTACTGGTGGCACGCACACGGATAATCTGGTTGTTAATCACCTCAAGGTAAACTACCTTGGCCTGACCACCATCAGGCGTAATAGTCACATTGTTTCCATTGGTCTGCACCACAGCTGCCATCATGGTTGAGGATAGCAGCAAGCCAGACACTAAAATCTTAATTCGTTTCATTACTTAGTTATTGTTTGCTTAATAATGTTGATACTTCGTATCGAGCCCTCTCACGCTCGGCAAAGCTCAAGCAAGCTTGGCTGTGCACTCGCTTAATCGAGGCCTTTAATGTTTAATGTTTAATGTTTAATCATCATCCATCATGACCGCTTCTTCGGGCAGTTGCTCTACGGGCAGGGTGATGGTGAAGATAGAACCGCCACTGGGGTTGTTCTCGGCAGTGATGGTACCACCATGCATCTCGACAATGGCCTTGACGAAGAACAGACTGATGCCCGAGTCGTCGTCGCTCACCATTGGATCGAAGATGGTCTCCTCGCCACCCTCGGGGATACCCACGCCATTATCCGAGATACGGATAGAGCCGGAGGTAGAGGTTTTATCGACAAACACCTTGATGCGGCAGTCGGTTGGTGAGAACAGGGCACAGCTGTTGAGCAGCATCTGTACGGCCTGTGCCATCTGCTCGCGGTCGAAATCGACGGTGAGGTCGTTGGCCAACGGGAAGAACGAGAACTTGACATGCTTGCCAAGCGGTGCCTTGAACTGGGCGCACTGCTCTTTCATGAAGTGCTGCAGGTCGTGTGGTTTCTTCACCGTTTCCTCGATGCTCCATGCCTCGTTGTAGAGTTCCTCGGCCTGAGCCTTCTGATCGTTCTCCTGCTGCTGTTGCAGCTCGGCACGCATCTCGGCCATCCACTGTTTCTTCATCACCTCCATGCGCAGATAGTCGCGCTCGGTCTTCTCGGCCTGACGCTTGAGGAAGAACCTACGCCAGATGAACACACCTAAGAGTACCAGCCCCAGGAAGATGACCATAATCCAACGGTTACGCAACAGCGGCGGGGTGATGGTAATCTTGAGGGTGGCCTCGTTCTCGCCCATGGTGCCATCGGCATTGAGCATGCGCACATGCAGGATATAGTCGCCATGGTGCAACGACATATAGGTAATGTTAGGATCGTTCTCCTCGGTCTTAATCCACTTATCGCTGAAGCCTTCGAGCTGATAGACGAAGCGCGACTCGTTGTGCATCTCGCCCTTGTCGGTGGCCAACTGGATGGTGAACTGATTCTCGTAGTGGCGCAGGATGAGTTCCTTGCTCACGTTAAGATCCTCCTCGAGGATGACGCGACCATCGTAAGCCTCGCCAATACCCAACTGCTGTCCGAAGAGTTTCAGACCGCTGAAGATAGGTGTTTCGTTGTTGTCGATATTAGTAACCAGCTTGGGGTTGATGACATCCACGCCATTCACACCACCTACCAGCACCAGACCATCCTGGGTGATGCAGATAGAACGCTGGTTGTAAGGGCCCTGCTGCAGACCATCCTTGGTGCCGAAGCTGCGCACATTGAAGGTCCATTGGCCCTGGTCGTCCTTCTTAGCTACCACGTTGGATACGCCATACTCGGTAACCACCCACATGGTGTGCTGCTTATCCTCGGCAATACCCACCACGCTTGAGCCAATCAGTCCGCTGTTCATATCCAGCAAGGTCTGCGTATTGTTCTTCCAATCCACAATGCAGCAGCCTGAGGTAGAGCCCTGCCATACCAGGCCACGACTATCCTCGAAGACACAGGTAGAAGAAGGCATGGCAGCCTGCTGACCTTCGACGGTAGGAATCTTCATGTTGGCAACCTTACCACTCACGGGGTTGATGAGCGAGTAGTATTGCGAGTGACCCACCATGAGCCAGCCTTTGGCATTCCAGGTGGCTGTGGTCATAAAGTCCTCGGGCATGGTAGAGTTATGTGAGTTGATGGTGCGGAACTGTCCGGTTTTGGTAGAGAGGCGCTGCACACCACTACCCAGGGTACCCATCCAGATGTCGCCCCACTTATCCTCGGTAACCGACCAGATGTTGTTATTGATCAATTTTCCGCTGGTATTCGCCATGGTGTAGTTCCTGGCCTGTCCGTTGGAAAGGTGAATGAGTCCACCATTATAGGTTCCGAACCATACCGAGCCATCCTTGGCGCCATAGCTTGACACCATCACATCGCTGGCAAAGCCGCAGCGCGCCTTATCGTACACCTCGATTTCGCCAGTGGCTGGCAGGTATTTGATGATACCACGGTTGTCGGTACCAAACCACCAGTTGCCGGCAGCATCCACACAGGTGGTGTTCACGTCGCCCACCTCTAAGGTATTGAAGCCCAGGAGTTTCTCGATATACTGGTTCAAGCCGTTGCGATAGCAGCCAATCCACATGTTGCCCGAGCGGTCGAGCATCAACTTTTTCGCAGTGTTCTCGCTGATAGAGGTGGCGTCGTACTTGTTATGGACGAAGTTCTTGACCTCACCACGCTTCATGTCGATGACAAAGATACCCATGTGGTCGGTAGCCAGCCACATCCAACCGCGCTGGTCCATGCACACATCCCACACCTCGAGACCTGCTGGCAGAGGGGGTACGCCATACTGTGCCAGATAATCGTTGAGATGGGCGTACCATTTCTTATCCTTCTGGTCGTACACAAACACATGGCCCACGTTCAGCACCCAGTAGTTGCTATGCTTATCCACATAGCAGTTATAGGCCTGACTCGACTGTCCGCCATTCAGCTTCATAAAGTCGTCGCGCTGGATAATCTCGCCCTTCTCGCCATCGATAATCATCAGGTCGCCATCGGTTGAGGTGACCAGCAGCTTATCGTTCCACTCGGCAAAGTTAGAGAAGTTGTACTCCTTGGGTATCTCGTTCTGCTCGTAGCCATATTTGATGAGCTTATAGCTCTTTTTACGCGGGTTATAGCAATACAAACCCTCGTCGTAGGTCTTAACCCAGAAACGCTTTTGCGAATCGACAAAGAAACGGTCGATATTACCTTTGATACCCCATTGCGACAACACTGATTTAGGGTTGCGATTTACCTGCTCGGTAAAGGGGTTGAACAGACTGTAGTTCATGCCCTGCTTGAGCCACAGCATACCGTCGGCATCCTCCCATATCTGATCCACCAGGTCGTTACGCAGCGAGGTGGTATCGGTGGCATTGGAGTAATAAATGCGGAAACGGTAGCCATCGTAGCGGTTCAGACCGTACGAGGTGCCAATCCAGATAAAGCCACGCGAATCCTGGAACAGGTAGTTGATCTGTGAGTTTGACAGACCGTCGCGGGCATCCATACGACGGAACTTCATGTCGGGGATGACGGCTGTTGCCGCACTTGCAGTGAGGCAGAACAGACAGAGGATATAGGTAAGTAGACGTTTCATATATATACTATCAAAAGGAGTTTTTATTTCTTAGCCGATGTTTCGCGGATGACCAGTTTCTGCGGCACAATCTTCTTGTAGATATGGCTGTCGCCATTGATATTCTTCAACAGCAGTTTGCAGGTCTCGGTACCCATCTCGTAGCTCTGATCGACAATGGCCGAGAGGCGTGGGGTGACATAGCCCGCATGCACATCGTCGGTAAAGCCAATGAGTGCCACATCGTCGGGGATACGCAGGCCCAGCTGCTTGATCGCTGTAAAAGCTGCAAACGTGATGATATCGTTGAAGGCCAGGATGGCATCAGGACGGTTGGGCATCTGCAACAGACGGGTAGCCGCCTCCAGGGCCCAGTCGAAATCAATCTTTTCGCATACCACCAGGTCGCGCTCGATGGGGATACGGTTCTCGCGCAGAGCCTCTAAATAGCCATGCTTACGGCGCACCACCATATCCAGGTGGTTAGGACCGCCGATAAAGGCGATGCGCTTGCTACCGGTATCGATGAGGTGCTGGGTGGCCTGCTGGGCAGCGATGTCGCCATTGGCGGTGACACACGAGAATTTATCCGACAAACAGGTGCGCCCAAAGAACACCATGGGTATCTGCATGTTGTAGATCTCCTCGAAGTGACTGTAGTCGCGCGTATCCTGCGCCAGACAGGCAATGATGCCCTCGACATGCAGGTTGATGAAGTTATCGATGGCTTTTACCTCGAGCTCGCTATCCTCGTGGGTGTTGGCGCTGATGACCGAGTAACCAGCCTTGCGGGCCTCGTCCTCGATACCATCGAGCACAGCCGAATAGTAGTGCGTAACCAGGTTAGGCACTACCACACCGATGACTCTTGGCGCCTCTTTACGTAAACTCTGCGCAAAGGGGTTGGGACGGTAATTCATCTTACGTGCCAACTCCTTCACCTTCTCCTGCATGGCCGCACCAATCTCGGGCGAGCTACGCAAGGCACGACTGACAGTAGCTATACTTACGCCCAATTCCTGAGCGATATCCTTGAGTGAGGTTCTACGTTTATTTGTTACCATTTCTACATTCGTATCATGTGACGTTGCAAAGGTACACATTTTTTTGAAAATCGCAAACGTTTACGTGTGTTTTTTGCCTTAATGTATTGATTTCGAGCATTTTTCTTCGTACCTTTGCACCAGCAAAATCAGAAATGAGTAATGAATAGTTGATAATAAGTTAGTTAGAAAATGGAAAAGCAAGACTGTCGGGATGACACTCTTGCTTTTTATTTTTATACGTGTTTTAAACCGTTTTTAGAACGTGGCTCGCACCATGAAACGCACGCCATGCTTGTGGGCGGTGGGCAGTTCGTTGTAGTTCAAACGGCGGATATACTCCACATGAATTATCTTGAAGATATTGTGCAATCCTAAGCTCAGCTCCATATAGGGGCGCTTGGGGTCGATGACGTAGCTACCCTCGGGGAAGTACATCAGGATAGGATTGCCGATGTTGTGATCCTTGTAGGGATTGTTCTTATCACTAAGTTCGCCCCACAGTACACGGAAGCCAATCCACTCACGCCACTTGAGCTTACGCAACAGCGGGATGCGGTTGAGAATCTTACCGTTCATATCCCAGTTGACCTGTCCCGACAGGAAGCGGTCGGTGGGGAACTCCATGTTGTTGATGGCCTCGAAGGTGTAGTCCTGCACGATGTACGAGAGGTTGGTTTCGGGCATAATGAGCAAGGGAAATGGCACCTTTTCCCACTGGATACCACCTTTGATATTGAAGTCCATCTTTCCCCACGACTTGAGCCAGAAGCGCTTGTAGATAGAGCCCTCGGTGTAGTTATAACTGTACTGACCGCCCAGCACATCCTTCAAGCCCAGGGTATGACTGACGATAAACACAGGGGCATCGAGGTTGATAGGCAGGCGGCGCTGCTTGGTGTTGATAAAAGTCTCGCCGGGGGCAAAACGCAACTCGGCACGCAACTCGGTGGTGCGGATCTTCTGCGACTGCACTGGCAGTACTCCTGTGCTGAATCCCTCTACCGGGGGCAAGTTAGGATGGCTCCAGTTGGTCCACAGACTGCGATCAGACGACATCGACATAGGGATGAAATACAGGCTACCAGCAGCCTCGTTCTCCTCGAGTTTCATGGAGAGCGTGGTACGGAAGCCCCAGTCCTCCTCGCGCTCGAAGGTAACCGACTGGCGGTTGTAGAACATCATCTTATCTACCTTGCTCCACTTAAAGGCGGTAAACACATTATCCTTATCGGTGTGCATGAACTTATCGGATGGCGACATGACATCGTAGGTAGATGAGAAGGTGAGCGTGCGCTGCGGGAATTCGCGAGGCAGGTACTCCTTCTTATTGAACGACCAGATGACATCGCCCTTGTAATACCACTTCTTAGAGTCCCAACCACGGGCCACGTAGCCACGGAAGAACAGGTTGGAATCGAGGTTAGCGGTACTCTGGGCAGAGATACGCGTACGAATACCATCGATGATATTCTTGGTAATCATGGTGTTGATAGGACCGATATCCACCTTGCTGGGGTGCTTCTTGGTACCTGTCTCCACAAAGTTCTCGACCAGAGCCTTCAAACCGAACAGTACCCACTTAAAGCCCTTGACATTCTGCATGCCATTGACAAACTGGTCCATCTGACTCTCGGCCTTGGTGAGCTCTACCTGGCGATACTGGTTCCAGAACTCGTCGCTACGCATCATGGCGTTCACATCCTTCACCTCTTTCTTCGTACCCTTAAACAGCTGTTTGGGCAGTTCGTCGAAGGCATAATCGTTGATACGGGTGTTACGGATGACGGCAAACTTCTGCAGGAAGTTGGCCAGCTTGAGTTCGGTAAACATATCATCCACGCTCAGCACCCAGTCGCCATCGGGCAACTGCGTGAACTCCTGCACCACCTGCATATTCTCCACGAAATTTACATCGCTCTTCTTAGGGATGGTCATCTCGCAGCGCTTGACCTGCCAACTGCTGTCGGCCAGGATATACAGGTCGCCACGGAAACCAAAGTCCTGCTGGTTGTTGGGCAGGAAGTGCAGATGGTAGCACAGGTCCTTGTCAACCATGAGCGTGTCCTCGATATAATAGCGGTAGAAGCCGATGGCATCCTTGCCGATAGGCGAGGTGAAGGGGTACTGCAACAGACGGATCTGGTCGTCGTAGATGTTCACATCGGTAAACACATCCTTCATGATGGTGTTCAGGATATCACCCGTCTGGAACAGGTCGTTGATACCCTGGGTGTTGATACCCTTGATAATCGTCTTCTCGTCGTGTGGCTTCTTGCGATAGATTTTTTGCGAAACCGTCTCATCCACGCTGATGGGCAGGATGAGTTTGTTGTTATATGGGCATGCCTCAATCTGGTCGATAAGCCACTGTTTCTTCTTATACTTGGGCGAATCGAGCACCTCGGGCTTGAAATCGTTGAGTGCCAGCGTAATCTTCTGGTACTTGTTGTACTGATAATAATCGCGGTTGTCGAGATCGGTCTGCTTCTTGGCAGCTATCACCTTACGCATCATCTCAACAGCCGGGTTGTTCTTACGACTGTAGCGGCCACGCTTGGTTTTGATGGTGACCTCTTTCAGCATCTTATTATCGGTCTTGAGCGCTATCTTGATGACGTTCTTGATACCCGAGTTAATCTGTACCGTGTGGGATACGTAGCCTACCGACGTAAAGGTAAGCTGCCAGCCATTATGACGGACAATCGAAAAGTTGCCATCGATATCAGAGGCCACTCCTACCCCATGACCCAGATACTGGGCACTGGCAAAGGGGATGGGCTCGCCGGTCTTGGCATCCACAATCTGTCCGCTGATGGTGTGCTGCGCCAGCGCACCCAGCGTTAACAGCAGCATACAAACCAAAAGGTTTAATCGTTTGTTCATTTACTTTAAAATCTGTGTTAAGTCTGTTATTACTTTCCCGGCGGGGGACTCATCAACGGGATCGTTGGTCCAACCTTCGCCTTTGAACCATACAGTGTGGCATCCCGCCTTTCCGGCAGGGATGATGTCTTTATCCATACTATCGCCTACGACCACTACCTCATCGGGCTGCATGCCCAGGGCCTCAACGCCCAAAGTAAAAATCTGTGGGTCGGGCTTGCGAACGCCTACCACGGCGCTCTCGATAATCTTATCGAAAATACCATCCAACTTGAACTCCTGGAGCACAGTGGCGATGTTGCCATAGAAATTGCTGACCAGCACCATGGGGTACTGCTGTTTGAGTTGCAGCAACACCTCGCGACTTTTGGCAGTCTCTTTCACAGTTGCCTCGTACAAGCTGTCTGTGAGAGGTTTTAGATAAGAAGAGACAGAAGAAACATAGTTCTGTTCCTTTAAGAACTCCAGCTGGATGCGGATTTTGGTTTCTATCGTTTTGTAGAACGTAAAATCGGGCTGGATGATGGGATTTCTACCCAATGTGCGCTCGGCATGCACATAGGCTTCGCGAAAAGCCTCCTCGCTCACAGGCACCTGCTGGCGCTCGTAAGCATGCCAAATCACCTTTCCCCAGTGCTGTCCACCGGTATCCAAGGTCCCACCGTAATCAAATATATAACCCTTAATCATTTTAAAATGCAAAAATGTAAAAATTAAAAAATGTAAGAATTAAAAATACAATTGGGCACAGAGGGCCTCGTGCTTGTGGTGCATGTACATATACATGGCCTGGAAGACGGTAATCTCTACCAGGGGATATACCCAAGGGCAATTGAGCAGACAGGTGACATAGATGGTGATGGCACGCGCATTGAAGGTGAGCAGGTTGGTGTACTTCATCAAAGGACGACTACCTGCTAACAGGCGCTGACGAATATCCTCAGAGGGCTGCTGCTTCCAAGCGGCAAAGAACTTCTGGAAGTTAGGGGTGCGCTGCTCCTGACTCTTACAGTAGTTGGCATAATTATAATAGAACACGCGCGAGAGCACATCGCTCTTAGGCAACGACTCGTAGTACGCACGCTGCTGCTTGTAGTTATCCAACTCGCTACCATCCTTACCCAACAGGAAGAAGAGGTGGATCTGACGGTAGTAGTCGGCCAGAGAGCTCTGTTTGGCATGCAGACCGATGCCAGCAGCGGCACACAGCAGGAAGCCCCAGAAGCGCCACTCGATATCGGTGCCAGGGATGGTCTGATACCACAAGCGGGCCACAATACCCAAGTAGATAGAGGTGAACCACAAATCGCCCGAGAAACCATCGAGCATACGACCAATCAGGGTTTTCTTACCAGTGATACGTGCCATCTGACCGTCGGTAGAGTCGCAGAAGTTAGCGAACATCAGCAACAGTACGCCATAGACATTGTGCAGCAGGTCGGTGTAATGAAACATCCAACCAGCGCCCACGCCTAAGAAGATCGATACAATGGTAATGACATTGGGATGGATATCCAGTTTGTTCCACAACAATGCAAATACCAGTCCTATAGGACGTGTGAAATGCACATCCAACCACTCTTCAGTATCCTCCGATTTAAATGATAATTTCAGTAATTCCTTAAATGTTGCCATTATATTATTTGACTATTTTACTATTATACTATTTTGCAATTTTCAATTAGTGCGGCAATCGCAATTGCCGCATCTTGGCGGCAGCGCGAAAAGCTGGGCCAGTCGTTGAAATCGATGACACAGTAGCTGCCATCCTCGCGGATGATGCAGTCGCCACCATATACGCTGATGCCTACAGCCTGTGCCAGCTTCTCGGCATCGGCCTGCAGCGCCTCTACCACAAAGGGATAATGACGGGCGATACCATTACGCAGTTCGTCGTTGAACTTGGTGTCGCCATCATCTGTGGGATAGTAATAGCGGAAGAAGCCCGTACCAGCCACACCATAGAACTTAACCAGATCGCCAGGCACGTGGGCACTGACGGTATAGGCCGTGATGCCACGCTGCTGGAAGGCAGCTATCTTCTCGTTCAGCTCGGTCTGATTAGCCGCAAACTGCACATCACTCTTATCCTGTGCAGCGGTATCGCCACGCTTCAGCCAGTAGCCATAAGCCCCCTGGCGTGGTGGCATGGGCGTGCCAATCTGTTGCATGAGCGCCTCTAACTGGCAGCGCGCGCAGTTGGCAATACCTGTAGAGGAATTGATGGCAGGGAAATCGCGCAGTTTGTCGAGTGTCAGTGGCAGGCGTCCCATCGTAAAAATACGGTGGTAACCGGCAGGATTAAACGGCTGCTCCTCGCTCACCATCTCTACCTCGTAACCAGCCGCACAAAGCTTAGCGCCTACTGCCTCGAGTATCGCCTTATCTTTCTCAACCGAATTAGGTGAGAACACCTCCGCCCGCTGTACTAAAAGAATTTTCAATTCTTAATTTATAATTTACAATTCACAATTGTCAATTCTCAATTCTCAATTCTCAATTACAAAAAGTCTTCAGCTTTTTGTATGTCGCTCGCATGGTCGATATCCAGCACCTTTGAGAAGGGGTAAGCCTTGAGCAACAAACCATCGGCCACCAGGGCACGCTGGAAGTTGCGCATACGACTCTCGCCACGCTCGATACAACGCTGCAATACAGGAATGGCTTTAGGTGTTAAGCCATAGATGCCACCACTGATATACTTAGGCTGCTCACAGGTATCAAAGAAGCCTGTTATCTGCAGGGCATCGTTGGTACCCACATACAGGGGTTTCTCGTCGTCGATATAATCGGTAACGCCCATCAAGCCATCCACCTCGCCTGTCTGTGCCAGCAACTCAAAGGTCTTGGCATAGGTAGCAAACTCCTTTTCGCGGAAGATGGTATCTACGGTGGTGAGCACAAAGGGCTCGTCGGTGAGCCACTTGCTCAGCTCCCAGGCACTGTGCATAGAGCTGGGGGTACTCTTCACGATAAACTTCAGGGGCACTTGCTTTGCCTCTGCTATCTCCTTCAGATGCGCAGCCACAGCCGTCATCTGTTCATTACAAATCACACATATTTCGCTGGCGCCATTGGCCATAAACACACGTATCAAACGGTCGATCAGATGTTCGCCACCCACTTCTACCAGGGGCTTTGGCGCCTGTACGCCTTCTTGTGCCAATCGCGATCCCTCGCCAGCAGCTATAATTGCATATTTCATCCTGAATCGTCAAAAATTACTAGTTTTCGGCGGCAAAGGTACGCATTTTTACCGAATTACGAAAACTTTGGCTATATATTTAGGTTTTATTTACTATAAAACCGTAAAAAAAGGTGGGGTTTTAACGCCCCACCTTGAGATTATCGGTATCGATGTCGCCTGAGCCACTTTTATGTTTGTTCATGGATTGAGCCGTGCCCCGGAGGTCGATATCACCCGAGCCCATGAGCTGGGCATCGACTGAGCCACAGCCTTTTGCAAACTCAACATTCACATCGCCTGAGCCACGCAGGGTGATACGGGTAGAGGCAGCATTCTGCTGGCGCAAGTTGATATCACCCGAGCCAATCAATGTCACGTCAGTCTCGCGGGTATCGAGGTTGCGGATAGAGGCATCGCCTGAGCCTACCACCTCGAGATTGCAGCGATCGCACAGCAAAGACGAGAACTGGATGTCGCCAGAGCCCTTTAAGTTGATGGTGATATTATCGGTATCCACGGTTCTCTCGCTGATAAAATCGCCAGAGCCAGCCAAGGAAACCGACACAAGATCGGGTGAAGTAACGTACACAGCCAGCGTGTAATCGCCACCGAAATTGATGTTGAACATGCCTATCTTACCACGATTGCGGATGGTGAGTTTGCCATCAGACACTTCGGTGATGATGTTATCAACAATATCCTTAGGACCTTTAACCTTGACCGAGAACGAGTCGGCCTGCTGGTAGTAAACGGTGGGTGAGCCATACACCTCGATTCCCTCGAAACCACGTAATGAACGACTCTCGGTAACCTTCGGACCGAAATCACCAAACTTAAACGACATATTCTCGCGACTGCAGCTGCAAGAAGTCAGCAGAAACGCAATAAGGACGAACAGAAAATACTTTATTTTCATATTAAAAATTCTTTTAGTCGGCGTACCGCCTTTGTAAAAGCGGCAAAGCCGAGCGAAACATGAAACATTAAATTAACTTTCTCTGACTGTTAGACGTTGGAAACAGCAGAAAAGTTGCAAGGGGACGAAACTTTTTTTAGCTTAATGGCAGCTCGACCCAGAAACGCGAGCCATTATCAAGCACAGAATCGACACCAATGCTACCACCTAAGCTCTCGACATGACTCTTGGCTACCGACAGGCCTAAGCCTGTGCCAGGCACATACTCATCGACCTTGAAGAAACGTTCGAAGATGCGCTCCTGATGCTCCTCGGCAATACCCTTACCTGTATCGAGCACCCACAGCAGGAGCTTGTCGCCTTGCTGCAAGTCGAAGCCCAAGGTGATAGAACCCTGTGCGGTGAACTTGACGGCATTCTGCATGAGGTTGTTGACAATTTCCTTGAACTTGGTGATATCGGTGTTCATCAGAATCTCGGGATAAGGGAACTGGGTGGCCAGAACCACGGTGCTGCCATCTACCATGGTGCGGTAGTAATCGGCAATCTCCTGCAGCACAGGCACGATATTGGTCTGCGACTTGACCAGACTCTTGGCCTCGGCCTCGACCTTCGACATGCTGACCAGTCCATCGATAATATTAAGCAGCTTATAGTTATTTTTCTGGATTTCGGAGATGAGTTGGTTACGATCCTCCTCGCTCTCAACCACCGGCAGCAAGTCGGCAAAACCTACAATGGCATTGAGCGGCGTACGGATTTCGTGACCCATGTTTGCCAGGAAGGCGGTCTTCAAGCGGTCGCTCTCCTCGGCCTTGTTACGGGCAGCAATCAGGTCGGCCTCCATCTGCTTCTGGGCATCGATACGCATAGAGGTACCTACGATACGGGTAGGATTGCCATCCACATCGCGGGCTGCAATGGTACCATAACTCTCCTCCCAATAGTACAGGGCACCCTTACCCAGTTTTACACGATACACCTCGTGATAAGAAGGCGAGGCACCGGTACAGATTTTATCGATGGCCATCCACACACGCTGGGCATCGGCCCTATCGATGACATTGGTGAGATCTTCGATCGGGAATTCGGGCGGACCCACCAGGCCACCTTTGTTATCACGGAAATCGGCATCTACATAAAGCATCTTGGTAGGCACATCGATATGCCACGTACTGAGCTTCATGGCCTTGAGCACAAACTCGGACTCGACATTGTTCTGGCGCACCTTTTCGAGCTCGACCAACTCGGTCTGGAGCTTACGACCAGCGCGACGCTGAACAAAAATCATGATGAACAGCCACAAGAACAACAACGCACCGCCCAACCAAAGGGCCGGAACGAGGTACGGACTTTCCGATTGCGTGTATAGTAGCAAATTATACATCTTGGGTTTTGAATTAATGTGGCAAAAGTAAGGAAATTATTTGGAAAACGAGCATTTTTTGGCCGTTTTTTATAAAAAACGAAGATTTTTTGTTAGATTAACAGTAAAAAAGCGCATTTTTGGGCGAACTTTCATTACCTTTGCACGCTGTAAACTATTAGAAATGGAGCAAAAGTTTGAATTGATCGCCAAAACGTTTATGGGACTGGAACCTGTACTGGCGAAAGAGCTGACCCAAATGGGGGCTAACGATGTTGAAATCGGTAGACGAATGGTTTCGTTTACGGGTGATAAGGAAATGATGTATCGTGCCAACTTTCAGTTGCACACGGCTATCAGAATTCTGAAGCCAATACGCCATTTTAGAGCTAAGAGCGCAGACGATGTGTACGAAGAGATCAAGAAGATTGACTGGACTGAATATCTGGGTACCGACAAGACCTTTACGGTTGACTCGGTAGTCTTCTCTGAAGAATTCCGTCACTCAAAGTTTGTTTCGTATAAAGTAAAGGATGCGATTGTTGACCAATTCCGCGAGAAGACGGGCAAGCGCCCCAATATATCGGTGGCCAACCCTGACATCCGACTGAACATGCACATTGCTGAAGACAAATGTACGCTGAGTCTCGACTCGAGTGGTGAGAGTCTGCATCGTCGTGGCTACCGCCAGGAGAGTGTAGAGGCACCACTGAACGAGGTGCTGGCAGCTGGTATGATTCTGCTGAGCGGATGGCAGGCCGATACTGATTTTATCGACCCCATGTGTGGTAGCGGTACCCTGCTGATTGAGGCTGCCCTGATAGCCAAGAACATGGCACCAGGATTGTTCCGCAAGGAGTTTGCCTTTGAGAAATGGCCTGACTTTGATGCCGACCTGTTTGATGAGATCTACAACGACGAGAGCCAGGAGCGTGAGTTTAACCACAAGATTTACGGCTACGACATCGACATGAAGGCTGTGAACACCGCCCGCATGAATGTGAAGGCAGCCGGACTGAGCGATATCATCACCGTAGAGCAGCAGGACTTCAAGAACTTTACACAGCCTGCCAACAAGAGCATCATGATATCGAACCCACCTTATGGTGAGCGTATCTCGACACCCGACCTGTTGGGTACCTACAAGATGATTGGTGAGCGACTGAAGCACCAGTTCAAGGGCAACGACGCCTGGATACTGAGCTACCGCGAGGAGTGCTTCGACCAGATTGGTTTGAAGCCCAGCATCAAGATTCCTCTTTACAACGGCAGTCTGGAGTGCGAGTTCCGCAAGTACCAGATGTTCGACGGTAAGTTGAAGGACTTCCGCTCGGAAGGTGGCGTGGTGAAGACCGAAGAGGAGAAACGCCAGATGGCCGAGAAGCACCGCTTTAAGAAGGAGCGCGAGTTTAAGAAGCGCCTGGAAGAGAAAGAGGAGAACGAGGAGGCCGATATTCTGAACTTTACTTTCCACAAGCACGATCTGGGTAGAAACCGCGGCGGACATGAGAGCTTTGACCGCAGTGGCAAGGACCGCAAAGAGCGTAAGGAGTTTAGCAAAGGCGACCGCAAGGAGTTTGGTAAGGGCAAGGACCGCAAGGACTTTAAGCGTGGCGGCAAGCGCGACTTTAGCAAAGGCAAGGACTTTGGAAAGAAAAAGAGATTTGATGATGATGAAGATTAAACTGATGGTGGCCGCACTGGCCATGATGATGACTGCCACAACCATGAGCGCTCAGGATAAGAAACTGTTTACACTCGAAGACCTGAACTTCGGCGGTAACAACTATGCCAACCTGCGTCCACAGAACATGTGGCTGACATGGTGGGGCGAGCAGCTGATACAGCAGGATGTAGAGGCCTGCTACACCATCAACACCAAGACAGGTAAGAAAACCCTGCTGTTTACACTCGACGACATCAACAAGTGGGCAGGCAGTGATGATAGCAAGTACGTGCGCCACCTGATGAACGCCACATTCCCCTACCCCAACAAGCCTATCGTGAAGTTGGGTAACAGGAATGCGGTGATTCTGCTCGACTTCAAGGCCAAGCAGATTATCTGGCAGGACAGCATTGCCGGACAGCAGGCCTACGACTGGAACGCCACCTCGCGTGCCACAGCCTATGTGGAGAACCACCAGCTGTATGTGGTGGATGGTGCCGGTAAGAAGCACCAGCTGAGCACAGATGGCAGCCGAGAGATTGTGTACGGTCAGAGTGTGCATCGTAATGAGTTCGGTATCGACAAGGGTACCTTCTGGAGCCCTGATGGTAGCAAACTGGCTTTCTATCGCATGGACCAGAGCATGGTAACCGACTACCCACAGGTAGATATCTTCCCACGCAACGCCAGTTACGAGCCCGACAAGTACCCCATGGCTGGTATGACCAGTCATAAGGTGACCGTGGGTGTGTTTGACGTGAAGAGCGGTAAGACCGTATATCTGCAGGCTGGTGACCCAACCGACCGTTATTTCACCAACATCAGTTGGGCTCCCGATGCCCAAACTGTGTATATGCTGGAGCTGAACCGCAAGCAGAACGACTGTCGATTGGTATCGTACGATGCCAACACAGGCGCCAAGATAGCTGAGCTGTATCGTGAGACATCGGAGAAATATGTGGAGCCACAGCACCCCATCGAGTTCCTGCCTTGGGATGCCAGTAAGTTTGTGATGCAGAGTCAGAAGGATGGTTACAACCACCTGTACCTGATGGATAAGAACGGTAAGCAGCTGAAGCAGATTACCAGTGGCAAATGGGTAGTAATGGAGGTGTTAGGCTTTAACCTGAAGGACAAAACGGTAATTATCGCCTCGAACGAGTTGAGCCCCCTGCAGCGTAACCTCTGGGCTGTAAACATCAGCACTGGCAAACGCACCCTGCTGGATAACGGTAAGGGCGTGCATCGTGGTGAGCTGTCGGCAACAGGTGACCTGTTGTTCAACAAATATCAGGAACCCACCGTTCCTAATAACATTGAAGTAACCAACACCCACCACCCATCACCCATCACCTTATTGAAAGCCGCTGACCCCTGGGCAGCCTTCGAGCAGCCAATCTATGAGAACGGCAGCATCAAGGCCGCTGATGGCACTACCGATTTATATTATAGAATGGTGAAGCCACACGACTTTGACCCCCATAAGAAATACCCCACTGTGGTGTATGTGTATGGCGGTCCTCACGCCCACAACGTAGATGCCTCGTGGCACTGGGCCAGCAGATCGTGGGAGACCTACATGGCACAGAAAGGCTACATCTGCTTTATCATCGACAACCGTGGCTCGGAGAATCGCGGACGTGACTTTGAGCAGGCTACCTGGCATCAGTTAGGACAGGTAGAGATGCAGGACCAGATGAAGGGTGTAGAGTTCCTGAAGCAGCAGTCATACGTGGATACAAACCGACTGGGTGTACACGGCTGGAGCTTCGGTGGATTCATGACCATCAGTCTGATGACCAACTACCCCGACGTGTTTAAGGTAGGTGTAGCAGGCGGTCCGGTGATCGACTGGAAATGGTATGAGGTGATGTATGGCGAGCGCTATATGGGCACCCCACAGGATAACCCCGAGGGTTATGCCAAGAGCAGTCTGATCAGCAAGGCCAAGAACCTGAAGGGCAAGCTGCAGATTATCACGGGTTATAACGATAACACCGTGGTGCCACAGCACTGCCTGAGTTTCCTGGATGCCTGCATCAAGGCCGGCACACAGCCCGACTTCTTTGCCTACCCAGGCGAGGAGCATAACATGCGTGGTCATGCCTCAGTGCACCTGCACGAGCGCATCACACAATATTTTGAGGATTACTTGAAATAACAAATTGTCAAATCGTAAATAGTCAAATCGTCAAATATGAAAATCTTACTGTTAGGAAGTGGCGGACGTGAGCACGCCTTAGCTTGGAAAATTGCTCAGAGTGATAAATGCGAAAAGCTTTACATTGCCCCAGGTAATGCCGGAACCAGCAACTGCGGAGAAAACGTAAACATGAAGGCCGACGACTTTGAGGCCATCAAGCAGTTCGTAGTTGAAAAGGGCATTCATATGGTAGTGGTAGGTCCTGAGGATCCCCTGGTAAAGGGTATCTACGACGACCTGAAGGCCGATGAGCGCACCAAGAACGTACCAGTGATCGGTCCCTCAAAGGCAGGTGCCGTGCTCGAAGGCTCAAAGGATTTTGCCAAGGCCTTTATGGAGCGTCACCACATCCCCACAGCCCGCTATCAGACCTTTGATGGCGAACACCTGGAAGAGGGACTGAAGTTCCTGGAGACACTCGAGGCTCCCTATGTGCTGAAGGCTGATGGTCTGTGCGCTGGTAAGGGTGTGCTGATTCTGCCTACACTCGACGAGGCTAAGAAAGAGCTGAAGGAGATGCTGGGCGGTATGTTCGGTAATGCTTCGAGCCGCGTAGTGATCGAAGAGTTCATGAGCGGTATCGAGTGCTCGGTGTTCGTACTCACTGATGGCAAAAACTATAAGATTCTGCCCGAGGCCAAGGACTACAAGCGTATTGGCGAGCACGATACTGGTTTGAACACCGGTGGTATGGGTAGCGTTACCCCCGTGCCTTTTGCCACCAAGGAGTGGATGCAGAAGGTAGAGGACCGCATTATCCGTCCAACCGTAGAGGGTCTGGCTGCTGATGGCATCGACTACAAGGGCTTTATCTTCTTCGGACTGATTAACCGCACCAACACCCCTAGCAAGGAGGCTGAGCCATACGTGATTGAGTATAACTGCCGTATGGGCGACCCAGAGACTGAGAGCGTGATGCTGCGCCTGAAGAGCGACCTGGTTGACCTGTTGGAAGGTGTGGCCGAGGGGAACCTCGACCAGCGTGCCATCACCTTTGATGAGCGTGCTGCCGTGTGCGTGATGCTGGTATCGGGTGGTTATCCACAGGAATATAAGAAGGGCTACCCCATCACAGGCATCGAGGATATAGAGGGCAGCATTGTATTCCACGCTGGTACAGCCCTGAAGGATGGCGAGGTAGTGACCAATGGCGGACGCGTGATTGCCGTATCATCATATGGTAAGGACAAGGCCGAGGCCCTGCAGAAGTCGTTCGAGGAGGCACAGAAGATTCAGTTTACCGACAAATATTTCCGTCGTGACATCGGAGCGGACTTGTAGTGAAAAGTGAATAGTGAAAAGATTTCAGAATAAAATAGCTGAGAGCCGTCGCACGTTGCCGATTACCATCCTGTATGGTGTCGGCATCTGGCTTTTGGCGGGGTTGGTACATCAGGGTTGGTGGTTCCAGTTCCTGTGTTTCTTTGCATCGGTATATGCCATGATTCACCTGAACAACATCAACATGCTGATACGTATCTACAGTCGCTCGGTTTCGGTATTTTATATTCTGTTGGCTTGTTCGGCCACCTGGATGTTCGGATCCATCCTAGGTACGGTGCAGGTGCTCAGCATGGTAATAGGCTTGTTGCTGCTGTGCTCGTGCTATCAGGACCAGAAAAGCGTGGGGCGCACGTTCTACCTGTATATGCTCATCAGCATTGTGAGTCTGTTGGAGCCGCACTTCCTGTTGTATGTGCCCATCTTCCTGTTGCTGATGGCTACCACCATCTACTCGTTGAGCTGGCGAACCTTTTTCGCAGCACTCATCGGACTGGTAACACCCTATTGGCTCTATACCGGTTGGCGACTCTACATCTACAGATACCAACCTGAGATAGCTTTCGACAATCTGAACCGCTTTACCGAGGTACAGTGGAGCACCGACTATAGCGCTGTAAACACTCAGCAGTGGGCGTACCTGGCTTTGTTGGTGATACTGTTTATCGTGGGTACCATCCACTTCTGGATGAACAGTTACAAGGATAAGATACGTGTGCGCCAGATATACAACAGTATGATGATGCTCACCATCTACACCCTGCTACTGATGGCTGTGCAGCCTCAGCAGTACGACACGTTTATTGGTATGCTCACCATCGTGGTGTCGCCCATCGTGGCCCACTTCTTTACGCTTACCAATAGCCGACTGAGCAACCTGTTCTTTATCGTAACCATGGCCACAATCCTATTCCTAACAGGTATGAACCTATGGATTTCATCATCAGCTTTCTAACCCAATACGGCTACTGGGGCATGCTGTTGGCTGCCTTCCTGGCTGGCAGTTTCTTTCCATTCTCGAGCGAGGCTGTGATGGTGGGACTGATGGCCACAGGACTTGACCCATGGAGCCTGATGATATACGGTACCATCGGCAACGTTCTGGGCAGCGTGTTCAACTACGGTGTGGGACGCATGGGTAAGATAGAGTGGATAGAGAAATACCTGCATGTAAAGAAAGAAGACCTTGACAAAGCCCACCGTTTTCTGGCAGGACATGGTGCATGGATGGGGTTCTTTGCCTTTCTGCCTGTGTTAGGCAGTGCCATCACCATCGCTTTGGGACTGATGCGATCGAACGTGGTGATTACGTTCATAGCCATTACCCTAGGCAAATTATTCCGTTATGTGGTATTAATCTATGGTGCAGGATTGTTTATGTAAGTTAATTCTCAATTATCAATTGTAAATTATCAATTATATTTATTACCTTTGCACCACCAAACGCGAATTTTAACGTTAAAGTAAAAAAAATAATTTGTAATGAAACAATTTAGATTAGTAGACAACACGTTGGGCTGGCTGACATTCCTGATTGCGGCCTTTGTCTATTGTTCTACCATCGAGCCGACAGCCTCGTTCTGGGACTGTCCCGAATTTATTACCACTGGTTATAAACTGGAGATTGGTCATCCACCTGGGGCACCTTTCTTTATGTTGACAGCAAACCTGTTCTCGCATTTTGCCAGCGATGCCACCCAGGTGGCCCGTATGGTAAACACCATGAGCGCCCTGCTGTCGGCTACGTGTATCCTGTTCCTGTTCTGGACCATCACACACCTGACACGCCGACTGCTGATTAGCAACTGGAGCGAGCTCAGTATGCCCAAACTGATTGCCATCGAGGCATCAGGCATGGTAGGTGCCTTGATCTACACCTTCAGCGATACATTCTGGTTCTCGGCTGTTGAGGGTGAGGTTTATGCCTACTCATCGGCCTTTACCGCTGTGGTATTCTGGCTCATACTGAAATGGGAGGATCAGGCCGACGAGCCTCATAGTGATCGCTGGCTGATTCTGATTATGTATATGACAGGCCTCTCGATTGGTGTACACCTGCTGAACCTGCTGTGTGTGCCTGCCATTGTGCTGGTATATTACTACCGTCGTTTCCCCGATGCCAACCTGAAGGGTTCGCTCATCGCACTGGCAGTATCAGTAGTGATCCTGGCTGCTGTGCTATATGGCGTAGTACCTGGTATCATCACTGTGGGTGGCTGGTTTGAGCTGTTCTTTGTGAACACCCTGGGCATGCCATTCAATACGGGTGAGATTATCTACCTGATTCTGTTGGTAGCATGCGTCATATGGGCAGTTTACGAGACCCAGACACAGAAGCACTCGCTGACTATCCAGAACCTGGCATTCCTGCTGTCGGTAGGTATGTTGGGTATCCCCTTCTACGGTTGGGGCTGGTCGGCCTTCCTGATTGGCGTGGTAGTACTGGCAGTACTGTGGTTCCTGCTGAAGTACACCCGTGAAAAAGAGCTGCTCATCACAGCCCGCATGAAGAACACCATGCTGCTGTGTATGCTGATGCTGATGATTGGTTACTCGAGCTACGCGCTGATTGTCATCCGTTCGTCGGCTAACCCACCTATGGACCAGAACTCACCTGAGGACATCTTTACGCTGGGTGACTACCTGGGACGTGAGCAGTACGGACAGCGTCCGTTGTTCTACGGACCCGCCTACACCTCACAGGTAGCTCTGGAGCAGGACGGCAACTACTGCAAGCCTGTGATGACCAAGGGTAAGCCCGTGTATCAGCGTAAGGAGAAAGCTACTACTGATGAGAAGGACTCGTACTTTGTAGTACGCACCAAGGATGAATACAAGTATGCACAGAATATGCTGTTCCCACGTATGTACGATGCCGGTCATGCTGCCGCTTACGAATCGTGGATGGGTGGTGTTGATGGCTCGCAGGTACCTTACGACCGCTGTGGCGAACAGATGATGGTGAAGGTGCCCTCGCAGCTGGAGAACCTGCGTTTCTTCCTGAGCTATCAGTGTAACTTTATGTACTGGCGCTACTTTATGTGGAACTTTGCCGGACGACAGAATGATATCCAGGGCAACGGTGAGCTGGAGCATGGTAACTGGATTACCGGCTTCTCGTTTATCGATGATGCACGCCTGGGCGACCAGAGCATGCTGCCTACTGAGCTGAAGGAGAACAAGGGACATAACGTATTCTACTGCATGCCACTGATACTTGGTTTGCTGGGCTTGTTCTGGCAGGCTTGGTACACCCGCAAGCGTAAGACCGTGGTGAACGGCGTAGAGAAGACCGTTGAAGAGCCTATCGGCATTCAGCAGTTCTGGGTGGTATTCTTCCTGTTCTTTATGACAGGACTGGCCATCGTAATTTATCTGAACCAGACACCTATGCAGCCACGTGAGCGCGACTATGCCTACGCTGGTTCGTTCTATGCCTTTGCCATCTGGTGTGGTATGGGTGTAGCTGCCATCATCGACTGGCTGAACCGCAAGCTGAAGAAGGAAAACCTGGTAGTGGCCGCTGTGATTGGCGTTGCTTGTCTGCTGGTGCCCATCCAGATGGCCAGTCAGACTTGGGACGACCACGATCGCTCGGGTCGTTACTGCTGTCGCGACTTCGGTCAGAACTACCTCATGACCTTGCAGGAAGAGGGTAACCCCATTATCTTTACCAATGGTGATAACGACACCTTCCCATTGTGGTACAACCAGGATACTGAGGGATTCCGTACCGACGCACGTGTATGTAACCTGTCGTACCTGCAGACCGACTGGTATATCGACCAGATGCGTCGCCAGGCTTATGACTCACCTTCAGTGCCCATCACCTGGAGCCGACTGGAGTACTGTGCCGGTACCAACGAGTACGTACAGGTTGACCCATCGCTGAAGGCTGAAGTAGAGAAACTGTATCGTGAGAACCCAGAGGAGGCTAAACAGAACTTTGGTGAGAAGCCATTCGAGCTGAAGAATATCCTGGAGCGTTGGGTTCGTTCGAAGAATAAGGATCTGCATGTGATTCCTACAGATACCGTATATGTAACCATCGACAAGGAGGCTGTTCGTAAGAGTGGCATGATGATGGCTGCTGATACCATCCCCGATCAGATGGTGATCTCGCTGAAGGGTAAGAACGCCCTGTACAAGCAGGACCTGATGATGCTGGAGATGATTGCCCAGTGCAACTGGACACGTCCTATCTATGTAGCTACTACCGTAGGTTCGGAGAACTACATGAACCTGGGCGACAACTTTGTTCAGGAGGGCTTGGCTAACCGTATCACCCCATTCACCACCAACGCCCCTGGTGCCAAGAACTTTGATACTGAGAAGACGTATAACAACGTGATGAACAAGTTCAAGTTCGGTGGTGTGGACAAGGCTGGTATCTATCTTGATGAGACTGTGATGCGCATGTGCTATACCCACCGCCGACTGCTGTCGCTGTTGGCCATGAACCTGGTTCAGGAGGGTAAGGACAAGCAGGCTAAGGCTGTATTGGCCAAGGCAGAGAAGGCCCTGCCAAGCTACAATATCCCACACGACTACCAGAGTGGTTCGCTGGATCTGGCCAAGGCATACGCTCTGACAGGACAGCCTAAGAAGGCCCAACAGATTATCGATAACCTGTGGAAGAAGTCGACTGAGTACATGCTGTGGTACTGCTCGCTGAGCACCGACCGCTTCGCCATGTCGCAGCAGGAGTGCATGGTTCACATGTATATCCTGAACCAGATTCTGAATCTGGAGTCGGTTGTTGACGAGAAGCAGGCCAAGGAGAAGGAAGCACAGTTTAAAGCCATCGGCAATCTCTACGAGACCAAAGGTGGCACATACGGAGAGTAAATCATGTTTATAGAGCAACCCGCTATCTATCTGCGCTGGCTCTATCCAAGAGCATACTGGCGAATGGACCGTCGCGTGAAGGCAGTGTACCTGACCTTCGACGACGGTCCTATCCCAGAGGCTACCCCATTTATACTTGATACGCTGAAAGAATTCGGCGTGCGTGCCACCTTCTTTATGGTGGGCGATAACGTACGCAAATATCCGGAACTATACAAACGTATTCTGGCTGAGGGCCATCAGGTGGGCAACCATACCCACAACCACATAGGTGGTTTGCGCCATACCGTGAAGGAATACAGCTACAACGTGGAGAAGGCCAACGCCTATATACACAGTCACTATGTGCGTCCACCCCACGGTTGGATGCGTATGGCACAGTATGCCTGGCTGAGCAGAAAATACAAGATTGTGATGTGGGACCTGGTGACCCGCGACTACTCTAAATGGATGACTGCCGAAGATGTGGTTAATAATATAAAGAGGTACGCGCGTAATGGTTCGATCATCACCTTCCACGACTCGCTGAAGAGTATCGACAAACTGAAGACTGCCCTACCCGAGTCGCTGCAATGGCTGAAGGACCAAGGGTATGAGTTCCGTATCTTCCCATAACCTCCATGTAATTACGCAGATTAAAGGCATCAACAATATGAAAAGATTACTAACAACTTGCTTATTAGCAACAACATTCGCAATGACAACAAACGCTCAACCCCAACTCCGCGCCGATAATATCGACGAGGTAATCAAGGCAATGACCCTTGAAGAAAAGGCCAAACTTTTGGTTGGCGGTGCCAACAACTTTTTCAGTGACAATGCCGTCGTAGGTGGCGAAGCCGACCTGGTGGCTGGTGCTGCTGGTACATCGCCTGCCATACCACGTCTGGGCATTCCTGCCACTGTGCTTACCGATGGTCCTGCCGGCGTGCGTATCGACCCTACACGTAAGGGTACCGACAAGACCTATTATGCCACAGCCTTCCCTATCGGCTCGTGCCTGGCTTCGACCTGGAACACAGAGTTGGTAAACAAGGTAGGACAGGCTATTGGTAATGAGACCAAGGAGTATCGCTGCGACGTGATTCTGGGTCCTGGTATGAACCTGCATCGCAATCCCCTGTGCGGACGTAACTTTGAGTACTACTCGGAGGACCCTCTGCTGACAGGTAAGATTGCAGCAGCCTACATACAGGGTGTGCAGAGCCAAGGTGCCGGTGTGAGTGCCAAGCACTTTGCCATCAACTCGCAGGAGACCGACCGTACTGCTGTAGATGAGCGCGTGAGTCAGCGTGCTGCCCGCGAGCTGTATCTGCGTGGTTTCGAGATAGCCGTACGCGAGAGTAACCCTTGGACCGTGATGTCGTCGTACAACCAGATTAACGGTCAGTACTCGATGGGTAACCGCGACCTGCTGACCAAGATTCTGCGCGAGGACTGGGGCTTTAAGGGTATCGTGATGACCGACTGGATTGGTATTCGCGAAGGGCTGCCTACCATCACTGAGGTACAGGCCGGTAACGACCTGATGGAGCCAGGACAGCCTGCACAGGTGAACGAGATTATCGAGGGTGTGAAGAGCGGTAAGCTCGACATCGCCGATGTGGATCGTAACGTGCGTCGCATGCTGGAGTATATCGTGAAGACACCAAGCTTCAAGAAGTATCCTGCCTCTAACAATCCCGACTTTGTGGGCCATGCCGCCATCACCCGTCAGAGTGCCAACGAGGGTATCGTACTGCTGAAGAACAACGGTACACTGCCCTGGAAGAACGGCAACATTAAGACCGTGGCCCTGTTTGGTGAGAACTCATACGACTTCCTGAGCGGTGGTACCGGTTCGGGTTGTGTTCACCCACCTTATGTGGTTGACATGCTGGAGGGTTTGAAGAATGCCGGCATCAAATCGAGCGAGACTCTCACTGACATCTATCGCAAGTATATCGAGTTTGCAAGAGTAAAATTCCAGGCTGAGCGTCATCCTGCCAAGTGGTACCAGAACGAGTACTTCGGACAGCAGAAATATCCTGAGATCGGTCTGGATCCTATCTGTGTGAATAAAGAGGTGAATGGTGCCGATGCAGCTATCATCACCATCGGTCGTCAGGCTGGTGAGGGTGTAGATCGCGACATCAACACCGAGTTTAACCTGAACGCTGAGGAGCGTGCCCTGATTACAAATGTGTGCAACGCTTTCCACGCTGCAGGCAAACCTGTGATTGTAATCATCAACTCGGGTAGTGTGATTGAGACTGCCTCATGGAGTGGTTATCCCGATGCCATCCTGTGCGCTTGGCAGCCTGGTATGGAGGGTGGAAACTCGATTGCCGACCTGCTGACTGGTAAGGTGAATCCTTCGGGTAAGCTGACCATGACATGGCCTATTGCTGCAACTGATCATGCATCGACCAAGAACTTCCCTGGACAGATTGACGACTACTCGCTGCAGCAGATGATTGGTAACAAGACCCCAATCCCTGGACATGCCTACACCAACCATGAGGAGGATATCTACGTAGGTTATCGCTATTTCGACACCTTTGGTCGCGATGTGGCTTACCCATTCGGATTCGGACTGAGCTACACCACCTTCGCCTTCTCAAAGCCTGTAGTAAAGGCCAAGGGTAAGGATGCTGTTGAGGTGAGCATCACCGTTAAGAACACCGGTAGCGTTAGTGGTAAGGAGGTGGCTCAGGTATATGTGAAGGCTCCTAAGGGCAACCTGGAGAAGCCTGCACAGGAGCTGAAGGCCTTTGCCAAGAGTCGTGAGTTAAAGCCTGGCGAGAGCGAGGTGCTGACCATGACCATCCCTGTACACATGCTAGCCAGCTTTGACGAGGCTAACAGTCAGTGGTTGACCGAGGCTGGTACCTATACCTTCTGTATAGGAAATAGCAGCCGCAACATTGCTGCGACTGCTACACTTAAATTAGGTGAATATACCGAAAAGACTACGAATGCACTGGCACCTCAGCACAAGCTGAATCTGCTGAAGCAGTAAGTGCTGTTTTACGTCTTTTTAGAACGATATGGTTAAGGAACCGCCAATTACGAAAGTATGGCGGTTCTTTTTTATATGTGTGTTCACAGGCGACATCTCCGAAATCATGTCAGCAGCATATGCCGGATCTATCTCCTGCATCATCTCCGCAAAGTCGAAATATGTCGGGAGAGCCGAATGCATAAACTGTGTGGGATTATACTCCAACGTATAGGTCTTACGGGCCATATCATAATCTACAAACAGGCGCCAGGCATAATTCTCCTTGTAGGCATAGGTCAGCGAGATACCTGTTCCCCACTTAAAGGTGTTGTTGGCATTCAGCGTAAAGTAATCCCATTTGGTATCGTAGGTCTCATCTGTCTCGTAGAAAAAATTGGGATCATCATCCAAGATGGCCATGGGGTTGACATCCACCACCTTACCCTGGTAATGGGCAGAGAGATTCAGCTCCTGCATGATACTACGACCGGCCAGCAACTTGGCGCCCATAGCAAAACGCTTAGAGAGTGGCAGATTGAAATACACACCAAGGTCGGCAGCGAACTCTGTCAGGTGGTCGCTCTCAATCGTAAACTGAGGCTGTTTATCAGCTGTTCTGAAGACGATATTATTCAGTGGTCTCAGGTCCATGTCGGCATCAAGATCCTTAAACATCTCCTTCACATCCTGGTCGGCATAGTTCAACACGCGGTCCCAGCCATTGATAGGTGTGCTATTCACACGCAGACGACCACCCACACCAACATACTTATTGAAGAAATAGGCACCCTCGGCAGATACGGCAGTAGAAGCACCAAACTTCAGGTTAAAGTTGTCGTGGGCATCACTCATGGTCTCCGCACCGAAGTCGAGCGATTGCGAACCTAATCCTAATCCCATCGAGATAGAGAAGAACGATGGATGGTCGATGATGCTACGCTCGCTGATGGCATCGCCACGCAACAGACCCTTACCCTTGAAAATCAGGTCGCTCATGGCATAAGCCAACTCACCCGACATGATACCTACACCAGCACCTGAGAGCACATCGCTCACCCAGTGACGGTTGTTCAGCACACGCATCACACCAGTAGCTGTGGCCACACCATAACCAGCCACAGAGTACCAAGGCGAACGGGTTAAGCCATACTCCTTATGCAGAATGGTAGCACCCACAAAGGCTGTTGCTGTATGACCGCTGGGCCATGAGTTACGTGTAGAACCATCGGGGCGCATCTCCTTGGCGGTGTACTTAATACTGTTGACAAACAAGGCCATGAAACCATACGACATAGCAGTTGAGGCAAGATAACGGCCCCAATCGCTACGACCCTCTACACCAGCAATCTTCAAGCCAGTAGCCATCACCGGACCAAAGAACTGGGTGTAGTTATCAATCTCGGTCTTAAAGTCGGTCACCAGTGTGTGCTTGTTCTCACCGGTGTTCTGACGAAACGATTTCTTCTCGCCCTTGGCAATGATACCAGCCACAAACAGAGGGATACCAGCAAAGGTCAAATCGTCCATCACCTTATACGGTTTTACACCGGGATTGGTACGCATCCACGTGAGCTGATACTTCTCGCTGCTACCCATCAAAGGCGACATGGGCAGTTCCAATTCCGGACGATAATCGGGGGCTGCCTGACAATCAAGTTTCATCTCCATCACAGGCGTCTGCAACTTCAACGGTTCCAGATTGATATCAAGATCAGCGGCTTTTGCTACGTTGCCCATAGCAAGCATCATGAGTAATACAAAAAAAGTTTTCTTCACCGTTATAATTATTTAGATTAGAATGTTTACCTATTTATAATTGCAAAATTATGAAAAAATTGAGATAACCGGGTGGATTTCTGTTTTAATTTTTGTTAATTCTGCCAAAATTCCGAAAAATATCGTATCTTTGCAGACATAAAAGGGACGTTTTGTTATGAATGATTAAAAACTACGATTATGATGCATAAGTACGAAGAAGCGGTACGCTGCTTGTTATGCGAGGATGCTCCTTGCACCAAAGCGTGCGGTAAAGGTGACGTGGCCAGAGCCATCCGTGCCATCCGATTTGATAACGAAAAGAATGCCTGGCGCTGGGTAGCGGGTTGTACTGACGACGATCTGTTGCGTGCCGAACAGGCATGTATCCACTACGATCGACCCATCAGAATCAGGGAACTGCTGGCAGATTGCGCATCTGCCAAGGAACAGACGGTTGATGCCACGCAACAATCGCTGGGTATCACATTCTGCGGCATTGCCTGTGAGAATCCCTTCTTCCTGGCATCGTCGGCTGTGTGTACCAACTACGATATGGTGGCACGCGCCTTTGAGGCTGGTTGGGCAGGTGTGTTCTATAAGACCATCTGTAAGCAGGATATCCGTGAGGTATCGCCCCGTTTCGATGCAGTAAAGAAAGGCACTACCTTTGCGGGATTCCGTAACATGGAGCAGTTGTCGGAGAACCCCTATGAGGTAGATTTCGACATTCTGCGCCGCCTGAAGCAGAACTACCCCACCAAGGTGGTAATTGCCTCGATTATGGGACAGTTTGAGGAGGAGTGGATAGAGTTGGCCAAGTTGGCCGAGGAGGCTGGCTGCGATGCAATAGAGTTGAACTTCTCGTGCCCACAGATGCGACTGGCAGGTATGGGTAGCGACATCGGTCAGGATCCGGAGTTGGTGAACTTCTACACCAGCTATGTAAAACGTAGCGTAAAGATTCCTGTGATTCCCAAGATGACACCTAACATCACGCAGATGACACGTCCGGCTATGGGGGCTTACTTTGCTGGTGCCGATGCCATCTCGGCTATCAACACCATCAAGAGTGTGACCATGTCGAAAGAGGCCGAGGTAAGCGGTAAGCAAACCCTATCGGGCTACAGCGGACAGGCTGTAAAGCCCATTGCCTTGCGCTTTATCCTGGAGATGAGTATGGATCCTGTGATTAACGGTACACATGGCAGAGCCATAGAACTGAGTGGTATAGGTGGTATTGAGACATGGCGCGATGCCGTGGATTTCATACAGTTAGGTTGTAGGAACGTACAGGTTTGTACCGCCGTGATGCAGTATGGCTATCGGATTATAGACGACCTGATATCAGGTCTGCAGACCTACCTGACGGAACGAGGATTTGAGAAGTTAGACGACCTGGTAGGCGAACAGCTGCCCAACTTTGTGAGACCATCCGACCTGGATCGCGACACCATGGTATATCCCAAGGTGGACCGTGAGCGCTGTATCGGTTGCGGACGCTGTTATATCTCGTGTATGGATGGCGGGCACCAGGCCATTGCGTTCGAGGAGCGCCAGCCACGCATCATAGGCACCAAGTGCGTAGGCTGTCACCTATGTCGACTGGTATGTCCCACCGGGGCCATCGGACTTACCAAACGTATTCCCAAAAAGAGATGAACAGAATAATCGTTATACTTTGTCTGTTGCTTGGTACTATAACCATGCAGGCACAAAACGCATTTGTAGGTCAGCATCGCTATGATGGTGAGCATAAAAACGAGATATCGGGCTATGCAATAGCAGGTAACAACGTGGTTGTTAGTGGCTATGGCGGTTTCGGTCTCTCGTATAAACGGCATTTGACTGATCGTTGGCATGTGGGTGCCGATGTTCAACAACAGTGGGGCAAGCAGCTCTACTCGAACGACGTGCAGGGTGGTTACCGGTTGCCCGTCTGGTGGGGTGATATCTATATAGATGGCAAACTGATGTACAACCGCTACAATCGCTGGAATGCCAACGAAACTATCGGGAACCTCTCTCTGACTTGGGAGATGCCGTATTTCTATCTGCGAGTAGGTGAATCGTATATTCATTGGAAAACCGGTGACTTCGGCTATACCGAACCACTGACTCTTACCTTCGGATTCGGAGCCATGATTCGTCCACGTACCAACTCATGGAATATTGGACTCTTTTTCCGTAACTACGACGATTTCTATTATGAGAACTGGAACATCAACTGGGGACTGAATTTTTACGGGAGACTGACCAAACAGATGTACTTATTTGGCGAATTCAATATCCGTCCCGCTGGCAGTATGAGTCAGTTGGCCAGTAAATACGAGACATCGGGAAAATTAGGACTTAAATACGCATGGTGACAATGAAGACTACACATTATATATTATTAGGAGCGGTACTGCTGGTGCTTTCGGCTTGCGACAAAGTGAGTCCGATTGGAGTATTGGTAAGTGGCACGGGTGTTGAGGATCGTGTTAAGATGTCGAATGCCTATTATCAGGGTCATAAGGGTGAAGGTAGTATGCTCAGTGGTTATGAAGGGGATGAATACACATTCTTAGTGGGTGCTGACAGTCATCTGACAACCGATGATGGTCGTATGCGCGAAATGCTACAGATTGCACTCGATAACAACGATCTACTGATGGCGCATCTGGGTGATATCGCCGATACCAAAGCAGAATACTACATCATACTTGAAGACCTGATAGATGAGTATCGAGAGAAATACGCGAAGAAATACTACGCCGAACAGTATTTGTACGATGAAAAATTCTCGCTTGATCAGGTGAGCTATCCCTTTTATCCAGTGGTGGGCAATCATGATATCACACATAATGGATGGGCATTGTGGTCGAACATATTCCACTCATCGTTCTATGATGTCTATGTGCTGGTAAATCTCGATCCTCCTCAGTTAGATCATTTTATTTTCCTCGACTCGGCCAGTGGTACGTTGGGACGTGAACAGGTCAGACTATTAGAAGAAGGCGTATTGAATGATTATTATGATACAGGTGAGAAAATAATCCGTCATACCTTCGTATTCAGTCATACCAATATCTTCCGTCCACGATCAGTAGAGTTCGCCTCTACCTTCCCGCGTGAGGAGATGTTCTTCCTGTTGAACAAGTTTAGTGAGTGGGAAACGGATATGGTATTCCTAGGGCATGTGCATAAATGGGACTATCAGAAAGTAGGCGATACCGAATACCTGACGCTCGACTCGATGTGTGAGGCCAACAATCCCCAACCTGGCGATTATCTGGTTCGTGTGCATGTGAAGAAAGACGGCACTATCAGTTGGGAGAAGGTTAGAATGAATTATACCAAAAAATAAAAAAAGGGCGCGCATCAACTGCGGGCCCTTTTGTTGTTAACTATTCGTTTAACATCTACTAACAAAGTTTTTTAAAACCAACTACTAACTAAATTCGATTGCAAATATACAACATTGTATGACTGTTTGCAAGTATTTTAACAATATTTACCCGCAAAAATCAAAAAAGTACGCATCTTTGCAAAATGACGACTGCAAGTTATACAATTTTGCCTTAGGTATATGCGTATAAAAAATGTTAAAGTTTTAATTATAGTCCCGACTAATCGAAAAATATCGTATCTTTGCAGCGAGATTTTAAGACAATTTAAGCTATTATGCCAATTAAGAAATACATTCAGCCTGTTTATATACTTGCAATGTGCTTCGTGATTCTACTCACAAGCAGTTGCAAGCGCCAAGCAAATGCGACTGCCACAGTGGTTGCTCCTGATGATGCCAGTGGCTTTGTAACACTGACCGATGCTGTACCCGATGCCATCCTGGAGATACGTTACTTTGGTACCTACAACTTTGTGGGACAGCGTATTGATGGTTATCTGGAACCCACAGCCCTGCTCACCAAGCAAGCAGCAGACAGTCTGCGTGCAGTGAGCGACGACGTGAAGGCGCAGGGTTACCGACTAAAGATTTACGATGCTTATCGTCCACAAAAGGGTGTTGACCATTTTGTACGTTGGGCAGAGGATATACCTGATACACTGATGAAGCGCTACTTCTACCCCGACTTAGACAAGAGCGTACTGTTTGAGCAGGAGTATATCTATGAGAAGAGCGGACACACACGTGGCAGCACGGTTGATCTGACCCTGTTTGACATGAACACAGAGAAGGAACTCGACATGGGTGGCACCTTCGACTGGTTCGGACCAGAGAGTCATCCTGACTTCTGCGGTAATCCCGAAACAGGCGATTACACGGGTGACAACTCGAAGTCGCCCCAGGGCCGTAAGATTACCGAAAAACAGTTTAATAACCGCATGATACTGCGCAACGCCATGCTGGCACATGGTTTTAAACCACTCGACAGCGAATGGTGGCATTTTACACTTGAGAACGAACCATATCCTGATACCTATTTTACTTTTGAGGTGAAACAGCTAAAACAAAAATAAATAGGGAAGGAAAATCTAACGAATGAAAAAACAAAAGGGGGAGATGCTGTCGTCGCGACGGGGTCTCCCCCGAACTTATATAATAATACACGTATGATTGCCTCAACCACCCTTACATCGAGAGTGTTTCAGCAACAAAATCGCAGAAGGCTGGTCTTCAGACTTTCCTCCACTATCCGACGCCTTCTCGCCCAAAACGGGGCAATGGCCTATAGTCGGACAGCCATAATGGAGTTCACTGCTGCGGGACAGTCGGAGATTCTCACTCACATTCCCAATTAAGCACAGTTACGTGCACCTTCGCGGGTGATATTACGCAATATCACCAGTTATCCCTCGGCCGACGCTTCGGCTTCGGTATCTTGTGTCAGCAGATCGGCAATAGGCAGCTGACGATCGATAGCCGTATGGAACGATATCAGCGTCTCACTGCTTGAAAGGCCGAGTGGCTGCAGCTTATCATGGATAATAGTAAGCAGATGGTGGTTGTTGCGGGCATAGATCTTGATAAACATATCAAAGTTACCCGTGGTAAAGTGGCACTCCACCACCTCAGGAATCTGCTTCAGTTGTTCAAGTACCTCGTCGAACTTAGCGGGGTCTTTCAGGTTCAGACCAATAAAGGCACAGGTCTCATAGCCCACGCTTTCGGGCTCAATCAGGTACTGGGTGCCCTTCAGTACACCCATGTTGTTCATCTTCTGGATGTGCTGGTGAATAGCAGCACCACTTACATTACAAGCACGAGCCACCTCCAGGAATGGAATACGGGCATCGGCGGCTATCAGACTCAGAATCTGCTTGTCGAGTTCGTCAATTTTTACCATAGCAGTAGTTATTTTTTGATTTCTGTTGCACTATAATTAATCTTCAAGGCATAGGCCTGTTGCAGCTGGCGTTTCACCTCGCTGACCAAACCCATGGGGGCCTTTTTATCAACACGCAGACTAACGGTGAGTCGCTGTTGATTCTCTTGAGAGAGCCCACTACGAATCTCTTCGATACGGGCTGGAATATCGCCTGGCTGTACGATGTCGTTGTTGAGCTGTACATGCCAAGCCTCACCTTTATGGCCAATATAGATGTTTACCACAGCCTGCTTATTGGCTAACTTCTGCACCTCGCTGCCCTGAGGCACCTGCAGGCGCACCTTTACCTCGTCGCTACGCATGTGGGTGACAATCATAAAGAAGAAGAGCACCGTGAAAATCAGGTCGGGCATCGAGGCCACATTGAGCGATGGCACACTGCGACGAGTCTGACTGAACTTGCTACGCATAGGTCTCATTGGGCACCTCCTTCCTGGGCTATCTGCCCTTCGCTGATGCGTTGTGGATAGTACTCGTTGATCATCTCGCGCTGTTCGGCATTACAGGTCTCGTAGGTACAGCCATAGTGCTTCTGCGCATACTCTTGGCGCAGAGTATGATAGGCGCCCACAATGGCATCCTGCATACTGAAATAGGCCTCATAGGTGGTCTTGGCATCGGCTTCGATCTGCACTACATGACCAGTGCGGTTCACCATGGCCAACGTACGTACCTCGGCTGCCAGTTGTTGCAGTGTCACAGGTTTGCCATCACACGAGAGTTGGTTCTGTGCATCCAGCTTAACCTGCATCACATTGTTGCGATTGATATCCTTAGGTGTCTCGTGTTCCAATGGCGGTGGTGCCATCTGACGCACCAATCCCTTCTCCGTGTCCATCGATGAGGTCACGAGGAAGAAAATCAACAACATAAACGATATGTCGGCTGTTGATGTGGTGTTCAGCTCCGGAATTTGCTGACGATAGCGCTTACGAAACATCCGATAATCAATATAATAGAGGTATATATAAACATATCAGCGGCACGCAACCAGAAGCCATCGGTAAGCCACGTGCCATTAGTAAGGATGGGCTTGGCAGAACCTAAGGCAAAGGTAACCACCATGATGAGCACAAAGCCCACAGCCACCAGCCATCCAATGCGCCCTGCAGGCACACCGTTAACCACATCGCTGCCCTTACGACGGTTGCGCAAACCATGCCATACCGAATAGGCAGTTACACCTATGGCAGCAGCTAATATTATATACATCAGCCACAGCATCACATCGGCAATAGCAGGCGAAATAAAACTATTCATCACTATTCACTCTTCACTATTCACTCTTCACTCTTTGTCTTCCACTCAGCAATCAGGTCGAGCAGTGTAATGGCAGCTTCTTCCATCTGTGCGGTCAAACGTTCAATCTTTGAGAGGATGTAGCTGTAGAACAGCTGCAATACCAACGCTACTACGATACCAAAAATAGTGGTAATCAGCGCCACCTTCATACCCTGAGCCACGATGGTTGGACCGATATCGCCTACCTGCTGAATCTGGTCGAAGGCCATCACCATACCAATCACAGTGCCCAGGAATCCGAGCGATGGTGCCATGGCAATAAAGAGCTTAATCCACGAGCAACCTTTCTCGAGGTTAGCAGTTTGCAGACCACCAAAGTTGGTGATGCTACGCTCGATGGCATCCATGGGCTGTTTGATATGCAGCAATCCCTGATAGCACACTGAGGCTACAGGACCACGGGTGTTACGACAGAGTGTTTTGGCACCCTCTACATCATTGGCCTTCAGGCGCTGTTCGATATCTGCCATCAGCTGATGACTCTTAATCTCGCTCAGTGTCAGATAGATAATACGCTCAATGCAGAATGCCAGACCCAGCACTAAGGCCAGGGCCACCAGCGACATGAAGGCTACGTTGCCATCAACAAACTTGGTCTTCAGCTGTTTGTGCAGACCACCACCCTCTTCAGCCTCATCGCCTGTAAGAGCTTCCAACTCGCCATCCATCACGGTCATGGAGTCGGTAGCAGCCACAGAATCGGCAGGCACCACAGCTGCAGCGCTCTTAACACTATCAGCTGCAACTGCGGACTGAGCGAAACAGGTTTGCGAAAAACTAAGCAGACCTATCAGTGTAAATAGAAAAACCAATCGTTTCATATATATTTCTTAATCCGCGGAGAGAACAGGATTCGAACCTGCGAGCCGGTTTTGCCGGCTACACGCTTTCCAGGCGTGCCTCTTCAACCACTCGAGCACCTCTCCTTATTTCAAACATTTAAATTTAATACTCTTCTACAATTCTCATTTGTTGCTGTCTCAACCTCTTCCACGCTTACCTGATAGGCCTCGGCCAACTTCTTCAGCACGTAGGCCACAAAGGCGGGCTCGTTCCTCTCGCCACGCTTAGGCACAGGGGCCATATAAGGGGCGTCGGTCTCGAGTACCAATCGATTCAAAGGCACCACAGCAGGCAGCACCTCAGGCAGATGCGACTTCTTGAAGGTTGACACGCCACCAATGCCCAGCACAAACCTGTCGAACTGCAACAGTTCCTTGGCCTCGAGTTCATTACCCGTAAAGCAGTGGAACACGCCACCTGGCAACTGGTCCTTATAGCGTTTCAAGATGGCTACCATCTCATTCTGGGCCTTGCGACAGTGAATCATCAGCGGCAACTGCAACTCAACCGACCATTTTACCTGCTTCTCGAAAGCTAACAGCTGCTCCTGCTCAAACTCACGACTCCAGTAAAAGTCCAGGCCCACCTCGCCAACAGCAATGGGTTTTACACCATCCTGCTGGAAGTAGGGTTTTATCTGATCCAGCACCTCCTGCCAGTCGGCCTTCACATCCTCGGGATGCAAGCCCAGCATGGGATAGCAGTAGTTGGGATAGCGCTTGCAAACGCTGATAACAGTATCGAGCGACTGCAGATTGATGCCTGGCACACCGATGGCTTGCACGCCAGCCTCGCGAGCACGTGCAATCACTTCGTCGATATCCTCAACGAACTCTTCACCATCAATATGACAATGCGTATCTATCATTAGCTCTGACGTTTCATCATTTCGGCAGCGTAAGCCTTGATCTCAGCCTTGCGCTCTTCGCTAGCGCTCACCTTTGTCAGGTAAACCATACTCTCCTGGTAGTACTGCTCAATCTTCTGCTCACACAGCTTACGGATACCAATCTCGTTGTACAGGTTGGTTACTGCAGCCACCTTTTCGTTGCGGTCGAACTCCTTGGCCTCAACCCACTTGGTGAGCTCTTCACGCTGGGCAGGAGTAGCACGGTTAAAGGCATTGATGAGCATATAGGTCTTCTTGTTCGAAGTGATGTCGCCACCAATATTCTTGCCAAACACAGCGGGATCGCCATAAACATCCAGCAAATCGTCCTGCAACTGGAAGGCCAGACCTAACTTCTCGCCGAACTTATACATATTCTCGATATCCTCGGCTGGGGCATCAGCCATAATAGCACCCACCTTACAAGCACAGGCCAGCAGCACGCTGGTCTTCAGACGGATCATCTCAATATACTCATCCTCGGTAACATCGTTACGCTGTTCGAACTCTACATCCAACTGCTGTCCCTCACCAATCTCGAGTGTGGTCTGGATAAACACCTTGAATACAGCAGGCAGCTTAGCAGGATCGCAATCCTCTACACGCTCAAAAGCCTGAAGCAACATGGTATCGCCCGACAAGATAGCACGGTTGGCATCCCACTTCTTGTGTACAGTCTCATGTCCACGACGCATATCAGCGTGGTCCATCAGGTCGTCGTGCAGCAGAGTAAAGTTGTGGTAGGTCTCCAGTCCGAGGGCCTGAGACATAATGCTCAGTGGATCGTCTTTATAGAGATTGTACGCCAGCATGGTGAGTACTGGACGTACACGTTTTCCGCCGATAGACAGTACGTACTTAATGGGGTCGTACAACGAGGCAGGCTGGCGATCGTAAACCAGATTATCGAGGGCCTCATTCACTTTCTTCAGTAGATCTTCTGATTTATACATATCTTTTATAAATTAAAAACAATAGGAATACACACCATCGTGCGACAGGGCTTGGCATTCATCATACCGGCCTTCCACTGTGGCATGGTCTTGAGCACACGCATCACTTCGGCATCGCAGGCAGGCTCCAGGGGCTGTACCACCTGCAGGTCGCTCAACGAGCCATCCTTGTTAACCACAAACTGTGCCACCACTCTGCCCTTGATTTTTTTCTGTTGGGCCGAGGGGGGATATTTCAGGTTCTGCGTGAGCCACTTCATAAACTCGACGGCACCACCAGGGAACTGCGGCAGGTCTTCAACCACGCGGAAGTCGATGGGTTCGTCGTACATATCCACCACCTGAGGCTTCTCTTCGGCAGCCTTCTCGGTGGGTTCTTCTTGTTCGGTCTCGTCCTGCAGGATGGGTTCGGGGGGTAGCTCCACATCATTATCCACCAAGTGTAGCTGCTCGCTCTCCTGTTTTTCAACTTTCTTTTCCTGAGGCATCATCATCGGCACTTCGTCCTTATCGCGCTTCAGGGGCGAGAGTTCCACCTCGGCTTCCAGACTGTCGTCGTCATCAAACAACGCCCAGCCAGTATCGCCACTGTTCCACTCGAGTAGCACAAACAGCGTGGCCAGCACCACAATCAGTCCCAGCAGGAACCCCTGTGTGCGTTTCTGTTCCAAATCCGCTTCTCTACTCTTCTTGATGTCCATCTACAGTTTTCATTAAACCGAGTGCAAAGATAGTATTTTTTTCCGTATAAATAGATATATATTAAGTTTTTTTGCTAACTTTGCGACCAAATTAGGAGAAATGAACATCAGAAACGGCGTTATCACCACCCTACTCACGTTTTGGGCCTGTACCAGCATGGCGCAGGAGAGCAAAACCGTGTACAATTTCCTGCGACTGCCCGTGAGTGCGCATGCTGCAGCATTGGGTGGCGAGAACATCACACTGACCGACGACGACGCCACACAACTGTTCCACAACCCTGCCCTTATCAGCGGTGTAAGCGATAAGACACTGAACCTGAATTACATGACGTATATGGAGGGTGCCAAGACAGTGAGTGCCTCGTTTGTTCGTCTTTCGGGCGAACGTGCCTCGTGGGGTGTATCGGCACAACTAATGGACTATGGGCGCATAAAGCAGACCTCGTTTATGAACGAGGACCTAGGCGATTTCTCGGCCCGAGATATTGCCATTGGCGGTACGTTTGCCTACGAGCTGACCGAGCGTATCAGTGGTGGTATCACCGCCAAGTTCATTACCTCAACCATTGCTGGCTACAACTCCTTAGGCGTGGGCGTGGATTTAGGTTTGAACTATCTCGACGTGGAGCGTGGCTGGAGTGTTTCGACTGTGGCACGCAACTTAGGTGGACAAATCAAAGCATATGACGATGAGTTTGAACGCATTCCCTTTGACTTGCAGGTGGGTGCCAGCAAGCGTCTGCTTAACTCGCCCCTGCGTTTCCACGCCACTATGAGCCGACTTACCGACTGGAGCGAGGGCATCGGGCGCCATTTAGCCATCGGTGCCGATGTACTGCTTGGCGAGAATATCTACGTAGCAGCCGGTTATAACTTCCGCAAAGCCAGCGAGATGAAGATTACCGACAGCGAAGGATCGTCGGCCCACGGCGCAGGACTCACCTTAGGTGCAGGACTCTCGCTGCAACGCTTCAAGCTCCACTTAGGCTGGGGCAAATATCATATCAGCACATCATCGCTAATTATTAATATATCATACACATTATGAAGAAGATAACAATTGCAATCGATGGCCACAGCTCATGCGGTAAAAGCACAATGGCCAAGGACCTGGCCCGCGAAGTGGGCTATGTATATGTAGATACAGGCGCCATGTATCGCAGCGTAACACTCTACGCCCTGCGCCACAACCTGTTTAATGCCGATGGTAGCGTAAAGACAGCCGAACTGGAGCAGCAGATGCCCCAGATACAGATTTCGTTCAAGTTCAATGCCGAGACTGGCCGCCCCGACACCTATCTTAATGGAGAGTGTGTTGAGAAGGAGATCCGCAGCTTGGAGGTGAGCAATCATGTAAGTCCCATTGCAGCCGTAGGTTTTGTGCGTACCGCCATGGTTGCCCAGCAGCAACAGATGGGTAAGGACAAGGGTGTGGTAATGGACGGTCGTGATATCGGTACCACCGTGTTCCCCGATGCCGAACTGAAGGTTTTTGTAACTGCATCGGCCGAGGTACGTGCCCAGCGCCGTTTTGACGAGCTGAAAGCCAAGGGCATGCCTGCCGATTTCGATGATATCCTGAAGAACGTACAGGAGCGCGATTATATCGATTCGCACCGCGAGGTAAGTCCACTGCGCAAGGCCGATGATGCCATCGAATTGGACAACAGTTACATGACCATTCCTGAACAGAAACAGTGGTTAATGGACCGTTTTAAGGAGAAAATAGAGCAATAATTGTTCTATTTATGTATTTTTCTCGTCATTTTTTCGCTTCTTTTGTTATTTTTTGCTACCTTTGCAGCCGAATTTCATTAAGATCTAAAAAAATGACGAGAAAATTAATTGTTTCAGGCCTGCTGGCAATAGCCTCGACAGCCACTGTCCACGCCGGTGGACTGATGACCAACACGAATTATCACATAGCATTCGACCGTATGTTTGCACGTGGTGCAACGACCGAAATCGACGCAGCCTACAGTAACCCCGCCGGACTGGCCTGGGGTCACGAGGGATTCCAGTTTTCATTGAACTTTCAAAAGCCTTGGCAGAATCGTGACATCGAGACAACTGTACCAGGTTTCTTAGGCACAAGTTTCCAGCAGAAGTATAATGGTAAGGCTTCGGCACCCATCGTACCTGCCCTTTTTGCTTCTTACAAGAAGGATCGTGTGGCCCTGTCGGCCATGATTGGCATTGTAGGCAGCGGCGGTTTCGTAAAGTACGAAGAAGGCATCCCCATGTTCGAGGTACCCCTCAAGGCCATGCTGGCACAGGCTGGCATGATGCCCAACAGCTACGGCTTCGACTCAGAGATGAAGGGTAAGCAGTATATCTATGGCGGCCAGGTGAACCTGACCTACAAGGTGAACGACAATTTCTCGGCTGCCATTGGTATGCGTGCCAACTACTACGATGGTTACAACCGTGGCCATGTAGTAGCCGACATCCCCAACTATACCTCTTCGACAGCACCTGCAGCCAACATCGACCTGATTAACCTGCAGCTCGACTGCATTCAGCGTGGTTGGGGCTTTGCACCTATCGTAAGCTTCGACTACCATGACGGTCCACTCACCATCGCTGCACGATACGAGTTCCGCACAAAAATCAAGACTGAGAATGATACCCAAACACTTTCGGCTCGTATCAAGAACACTGATCCTACCACTGCGACTGTAATGCCTTACATCGAGGGCGACCTGGCATTGGCACAGTTCGGCGATAAGGTGGCTGCCTATAAGGATGGTGCCGAGACACGTTACGACATGCCATCGCTGTTTGTGGCAGCCGTAGGCTACGAGTTCACCAACAAGTTGCGCGCCACCTTGGAGTATCACTTCTTCGACGACAAGCACGCCAAGATGGCAGGCGACCGCCAGAAGGAGCTCACCCACGGCACACACGAAATCCTGGCCGGTGTAGAGTACGACATCAACAAAAAGTTTACTGTTAGCTGTGGTGGTCAGCGTACCGACTACGGACTGGCCGACGGCTACCAGCAGAACACCTCGTTTGCCTGCGACAGCTACTCAGTAGGTTTGGGTGGTGCCTGGAACATCAACGACAAGATGCGCCTGAACGTGAGCTACTTCTGCTCGCTCTACAGCGACTTCACCAAGAATCAGCAGCAGTATCAGGGCCTGCCATACGCTGGTAGTAACACATACAGCCGCACCAACCACGTGATTGGTGTAGGTTTGGATTACAAATTCTAAATACCAAATTCAATCTCTTATTTCACCGAGCGGGATCATCACAAAATCGCGCTCAAGCATCAGAGGGTGGGGAATCTGCAAGTCGGGTTCATCCACCCTCAGATCGTCATATAGCAGAATGTCTATATCTATCAGGCGATCGGCATAATGACCTCCTACCGACTTGTGTGTACGCCCTAACTCGCGCTCAATCTTCTGGGTGGCAAGCAGCACCTGGCGGGGCGTTAGTGTGGTTTCGCATAGCACGCAGGCATTTACGAACTGGTTATCCGACTCGAACCCCCAGGGCTCGGTCGAAATAAGAGAGGACTGGCGCACAACCAGTCCTACTCTTTCGCCGATAAGCGATATAGCGTTGCGGATATTCGCTTCCTTATCGCCAAGATTACTTCCCAGCCCAAGGAATACCCGATGTAACTTTTCACTATTCACTTTTCACTATTCACTCATTAATCGTCCAACATCAACAGGGCATCGCCGTAGCAGCCGAACTTATACCCCTCTTTCAGCGCACGCTGATAACCCTCGTACAGCAGGTCGTAGCCTGCAAACGAAGCCTCGGTCATCATCATGGGTGATTCAGGGTGATAGAAATTACCAATCAGTGCATTACACAGTCCGAACTCGTATGGAGGGAAGATAAACTTGTTGGTCCATCCCTCAAACTCCTTCAGCATACCATCGGTACCTACGGCACTCTCGGTAGCACGGGCGGTGCTCACACCTACGCAGCACACACGGTGTCCTTCCTCCTTGGCCTTGTTTACAATCTCACAAGCCTCGGCAGGAATAAACATCTGCTCGCTCGACATCTTGTGCTTGGTCAGGTCCTCAACCTCGATAGCATCGAAGTTACCCAGACCGCAGTGCAGGGTGATAAAGGCAAAGTTGATACCCTTAATCTCCATACGCTTCATCAGCTCACGACTGAAGTGCAAGCCAGTGGCAGGTGCAGTAACAGCACCCTCGTTCTTAGCGTAGATGGTCTGGAAATTAGTCATATCCTCCTCGGTAGCAGGACGACGGTCGATAATGTAGCGTGGCAGTGGAGCCTCGCCCAAACCGAACAGCATCTGCTTGAATTCATCGTGTGGACAGTCGTAGAGGAAACGCAGCGTACGGCCACGGCTGGTGGTGTTATCAATCACCTCAGCCACCATAGGACCATCTTCCTCGAAAAAGAGTTTGTTGCCGATACGAATCTTACGGGCTGGCTCTACAAGCACATCCCACAAGCGCTGGTCGGCATTAAGCTCGCGCAGCAAGAACACCTCAATCTTGGCATCGGTCTTCTCCTTGGTACCGTACAAACGGGCAGGGAACACCTTAGTGTCGTTGAAGATGAATGCATCGTCCTCGTCAAAGTAGTCGAGGATGTTACGGAAGTCGAGACCACTCTCGATTCGCTTACTCTTACGATGCAACACCATCAGCTTGCACTCGTCGCGATGGAAAGGTGGCTCAAGTGCAATCTGCTCTTCAGGTAACTTAAACTTAAACTGTGATAACTTCATATTTTAATTTTACGAATTTACAATTTCACTATTTGACAATTTCTCTTCAAGCCAGGCTGGGAACTCATCGAATGTGAGACAGTCCTCCAGTCTGACATCACCCACGCGTGTACGGCACAGGGCAGTAAGATGTGCGCCGCTGCCAAGGGCCTCGCCAATGTCGCGGGCCAGCGAGCGGATGTAGGTACCCTTACCACAACCCACACGTATCTGCAGCTGCATCTTTTCGGGATCGAAATCTATGATTTCTATTTCATCGATATGCACGGGCTTCTCGGCCAACTGGTGGTCGCTACCCTTGCGTGCCAGTTCATAGGCACGGTCGCCACCTACTTTACAGGCCGAAAACAGCGGTGGACGCTGCATGATGTCACCCACAAACCTGGGCAGTGTCTGCTCAATCAGCTCACGGGTGATATGCGCTGTGGGATAAGTTGCGTCCACCTCATGCTCCAAATCGTAGCTGGGAGTGGTGGCACCCAACTGCAGGGTGGCCGTGTACTCCTTTGAGTGCAGCTGCAAAGCCTCAATCTGCTTGGTGGCCTTACCGGTACACAGCACCAGCACACCTGTTGCCAAGGGGTCTAAGGTGCCAGCATGTCCCATTTTCACACGTTTCACATGCAGTCGTTTGCTCAGCACATAACGGATATGTGCCAGCGCCCCGAAACTGCTCATACGATAGGGCTTGTTGATATAGATATATGCGCCTTCCTGAAAGTTCATCGAGTGAGCTGATAAATGAGCACTGTTACACCGATGATGGCGCAATAAATTCCAAAGTAAACAAGCTTACCCTTCTTAACCAGGTTAATCATCAGCTTGCAGGCAAAGCAACCCGACAGGAATGCAGCCACAAAACCAACAATCATGGGGAACAAGCCGATGCTATCGCTTACTACCTCATCGCCCTTCATGGCCTTCAGCACATCCAGCAGGGCCTCGCCCAGGATGGGAGGAATCACCATCAGGAATGAGAACTGAGCCAGCTTCTCCTTCTTATCGCCCAGCATCAAACCGGTAGCGATGGTAGAACCCGAACGCGACAGTCCTGGCAGCACAGCACATGCCTGAGCCAAACCGATTACAAAAGCATCCTTCAGTGAGATATGCTCCTTTACACGGGGCTTGGCATAGTACGAGAAGATAAGCAGTACCGAGGTAACGCACAGCATCACGCCTACAATCAGCAAGCCAGCGCCAAATGCCTCTTCTACCTTATCCTTAAAAAATACACCTACGATGCCTACGGGAATCATCGACACCACAATGTTCAGGGCATATTTTGTTTCGTCGTTCATCTTAAACTTAAACAGTCCCTTCAGTATCCAGTCGATCTCCTTCCACAGGATAACCAGCGTACTCAGCACGGTAGCCACGTGTACAGCAACAGTAAACTGCAGGTTGTCGGCACCATCGATACCGAAAAAGTTTGAGAGGATAGTCAGGTGTCCGCTCGAACTAACAGGCAGATACTCTGTGAGTCCCTGCACCAAACCAAGAATCAAAGCTTGAATCCAATCCATATTTCAATTTTTACATTTTCTAATTATTACATTTACCCTACTAGTCTTTTGGTTTACGAACTACGGCATAAATCATCGACACGAAACCGAACAGACATATCACGGGTGCCACCTTGGTACGGCGCACACTAAAGATATCGGGTTCGAATGCGGTATCGGTAGAATTAGGACCTACCATCAGCAAAAAGCCTATCACCACGATGGCCATGCCGATTGCCAACAATATAAAGTTGGTCTTATCGAATGCAAAATTCTTCTTATCCATATTTCAATTTTTACATTTTCTAATTCTTACATTTTTAAATCTTGTACAGTTCTCCTGCCGACATACGCAGGAACTTGTTTACCGAGATATACGAGCAAGCAGCGGTAATAATAATACCAAACAGCAGCACAGCCACAGCCGTAATCGTAAGCTCGCGCCAGGTAATAATGCTGATAATGTTGGGCTCGTAGTAGTAGAGCGCATACATGCAGCCACCCAACACAGCAATGGCTATCAAGGCAGCTATCACACCCACCAACAGCGCCTGCTTCATAAACGGCTTACGGATAAAGCCCCACGAGGCACCCACCAGCTTCATCGTATGAATGATGAAACGGCGCGAGTACACACTCAGTCGTACGGTGTTGTTAATCAGCGAGAACGATACAAACGTCAACAGCACGGCCAGCGCCAGGAGCACCAGATTAACCTTAGTGAGATTGCGGTTCACGCTGTCCATCAGGTCAACCTGATAAGCCACATCCGTAATCTTCGGATTCTTCTGCAGCTCACGGGCAATCCACTTCAACGAGTCGCGGTTGGCATAATCCGAATGCAACTGCAGCTCGAGTGTGGCTGGGAACGGGTTAACGCCTAAGAACTCCGAAGGATCGGAGCCCATAGCCTCGCTCTGTTCCTTCAGTGCCTGCTCTTTGCTAATGTAGTCGATGTTACGCGAATAGGGACGATGATACAGGTCGCGACACAACAGTTTTGCGCCGTTCACCGATACATCATCGCTCAGCATCACCGTCACTGTAAGGTTCTCTTTCACCCATTGTGACAGATTACGAGAGGTTTGGACTGAAAATACCACCAGTCCAAGCAAAACCAGAACCATCGCTGTACTAATGCAAAGTGTTACCAACTGCACACCTCGACGGTTGCCAGCATCTTTTTTTCGTTTTTTCATTAATTTACGTACGTAAAAATTCGAATTCGGCTGCAAAGATACTATTTTTTTTCTTTATCACAAAAAAAAAGTGTAATTTTGCACCCGTTATGAGTACAATTATCTATCCATCGCCCATTTTTGGGCCTGTTCACAGTCGCCGACTGGGCATTTCGCTCGGTATCAACCTGTTGCCAGCCGACGGTAAGGTATGCAGTTTCGACTGCATTTATTGCGAGTGTGGTTTCAACGAGGACCATCGCCCCACCCTGCCCATGCCAACACGCCAGGAGGTGATTGAGAAGCTCGAGGCCAAGTTGCAGCAGATGGTGACCGACGGTCAGTTGCCTGATGTGCTGACCTTTGCCGGTAATGGCGAGCCCACCTGCCATCCGCATTTTGCCGAGATTATCGATGATGTCATCCGCCTGCGCAATCAGTATTGCCCCCAGGCCAAGGTGTCGGTACTCAGCAACTCTACCATGATTCACCGTCAGCAGGTACACGACGCCCTGATGAAGGTGGACAACAACATTTTAAAACTCGATACCGTTGATCCTTTATATATTAATAAGGTAGATCATCCTAACGGCACCTACGATGTGGCCCAGATTATCGACCGTTTGAAAGCCTTTAACGGTCATGTGATTATCCAGACGATGTTTATGCGCGGCCAATGCCAGGGCGAGAGCGTAGATAACACCGGCGAGGAATACGTAGCCCCCTGGCTAGAAGCCGTTAAGACCATCAAGCCCCAGCAGGTGATGATTTACACCATCGACCGCGAAACGCCCGCCCAAGGTTTAGAGAAAGCCACCCACGAGCAACTCGACACCATCCGCGACCGCGTGATCGCCGCCGGCATCCCCTGCACCGCGTCGTATTGAATCCACTTAGCCTTGATGGTCAGCCAGACTCTGACGCGTCTGATAGGAATCCCACAAATGGTCGACAATATCAATATCAAGAATACTATCATCTTGTTTTTAGGTTTAGTATAAGTCTGCCAAGTGACTGTCCCCTGGCAGGCTCAATCTGTGCCAACTACGCCCGCAAAACTCTTTGCCAGTACCCAAAGTGGCGCAAACATCAAGAGGGGCAATATCAATTTTACCTTGTTCATTATATATTATGTCACTCAGGTAAAGAGAGATTGAGAGATTCTTTCCATGATTCCTAATAATTAAAACAATTGTTCCTACCTGTTACAAATTTTAATCTATTAGTATCAACATAGAAACCGTATTTTTTATTTCCATATGGCATTTCGTTGGATTGTTTATAAATTGTTATCGAGTTATTGTTCTTATCCCAAAATCCAATACCTATATATACCGAATCTTCGGAAAGGGGGCGATCCAAGACTACAAATTCTCCATATTTCCCTATAATATTAGTATTGTCGTTTCTATAACAACAAATACGATCAATGTGTATAACACTTTCAAAATTTCCTGATGATATTGTGATACAATTATCCCAGCCAAAGTCAACAGTTACTTTTCCACCTTTATATGGTATGTCTTTAAACGACATTCCTTTGGTAAGAAACAAGGCTTTTCTATATGTTTTAATACGTTCTTCATATGACAAAATAGTTTCATTAATGGTAGCATTTCCATAATCAGACTCTATCTGATCAAGTTGGCAGAATGGATAATATGCAAATCGAAACCATAAGATACCAAACGCAAGCAAAAACAATAACAATGCCTGCCAGGGGACAGTCCCGTGGCAGACTCCATCAAAGATATATTTTACAAGATGGTACTGTTTCATAATTTGGTATTTTAAGTTATTGTGGCGTTATAAAAACATCCGATGCAAAAATATAAAAAGCAAATTTAAATATGATATGTTTTAACAAAGAATAACATAACTTTAAGTTATTATAACACACATCAAAGCCACACATTTTAGGTTAGAGGATAATATATTGTTTTGCATCATCTTGCAAGCCATTTTTATTGTTTTGAGGTGTATTTGTGTTAAAAAGCGCACAACAATAGTTAAATATTTTAAGAATGATGATTCATATATAAGTCATCATGGTTTCAGCGATTTGTATTATCTTTGAGGCACAAACGCGTACAAAACGCATAAATATTTTAATCATTATCAACACTGTATGAAATTCTACAAAACACCCACTCCCCCCATGCAAGAGGGATTTGAGAAAGAGATGATGACGCTTATCCTTGAACAAGTTAAACGTACAAAAGGACTAACAAGCGTCATCGATCATGTAGCAGGTATCAATGGCAAATGGATTAAACCGGAAGCCCCTCGCAACATCTCGATAACGCTTTTTATTCGAATGATGATTCTCAAAGTTCAACAACAGACTTACGACGAACTGATGAGAGATCTAAAGGAGACAGGAGATTTCGCCCTATTTCTCATAAAAAAATATGGTATCGACACTGATAGCACACGTAAGCAGCGTCCACCCTGGCTTAGGCGCAAAATATGGCGCCGCTATCACAGTCAACAACAATAACAATAATTACCTAAACTCAAACTCACAAAATGAACCTCGAAAGCATTAAACTCAGTATTTTCAAAGATCTTCAATCGTACGACAGTAAACCTGTTGGCCTCGATACAGTACTATGGTGGATAAAGAACGACCAGAGCGTAAAAAACAAAACCGAACTATACCGCAATCTGGTAAAGACCATCTCACGTGAGGAAGCCAATAAGAAAGTTAAGGACTCTATAATGCCCGCCTTCTCGGTGGCACTGCTATTTAATGGAAATGGCAAGCAGACCATTCATGCCACACGTGTAACTGGCCTTGCCATCTGCGACATCGACCATGTGGCCCCCGACATGATGGAGGCAGTAAGACAAAAGATTGCCAGCGATCCGCATACGCTACTTTATTACATCACCATCAGTGGTGAGGGCTTTCGCGTAATCTATGCTTATACCGACAGCGAAGGGAATCTACCCGAAAATGGCATTCTATATAGAGCGGCCTACAAAAAAGGAAATAGTTATTATGCACAACTTTGCGGCGTAGAATACGACGGACAATGCGGCAATCTAACCCGACTGAGCGGCATAGCACACGACCCAAATGCCCATATCAACTACAAAGCCGAGCCATTCATCATTACCGACGATGAGGCTGCGGCAGCCAACACGGCTGCTGATACAGAATCGGGAAAACGCCGCAAGGAGGATCCTGTAGGAACTCACCACACCGATGCAGAATCGGCCTGGGTAGTTATCGAACAGATGCTTAGTAAACGTAACATCAGCTATGGACAAGGCACTCACCACCATTATATTATGCATGCCACCCACTTGTTTAACCATTTCGGAACACCACTTGATGATGTATTGGAATGGGCAGCCCAAAACTGGAGCGATTACGACAAGAAACAACGCGAAAGTATTATCCGTTGGGTTTATCAGAATCGTAATAACGAACACGGACGTTGGCGACTTTACAAAGCAGGCCGAAAGCGCGAGGTAGCCATGATAACCCTACCCGACATTGTAAAATGGCTTATCAGTAACAGAACAGAGATTATCTACAACCAGATTACCGACCAAACCTCTTATCGGGATAACAATGGCGAGTGGCAACCTATGGAGGATACCGTGCTTTGTACGCTACGTAAGCAGATAGCCCACGACACAGGGAAACGCGTATTAAAACAGGATGTGCGCGATATCATCAACAGCGACTATGCCCATCGCATACACCCCATACGCGACTATATTCACCAACTGCCCAGGTGGGATAAAACAGACCGTGTGGCACAGCTGGCAGCTTATATACACGTAGATCCGGTACAGGAGGGACAATCTGTAGAAGCAGCCCAAGAACTTATTACGTGGGCGTTACACAAATGGCTGGTAGCAACGATAGCCGACTGGCTTTGTGATGATGTATGCAACGAAACCATTTTTACGCTTATTGGTCCGCAAGGCATCTATAAAACCACCTTTTTCCGTTTCTTATTGCCTCCTCAACTCAGAGCATACTATCACGAAAACTCGAGCAACTCTTTTACGATGAAGGACGACCAGATTGCCCTGGTTGAAAACAGTTTGGTTGAGATTGAAGAGATAGACATGTTCAAGGATCGTGATAATGCCGAACTCAAATCACTATCCACCAAAGTAACGCTAAAAATCAGGCGACCATACGATAAATACGTTATGGCCAGGCATCGACTGGCATCGCTTTGTGCTACAGGCAATCAGGAACGTTTCCTTACAGACGAAACAGGAAACCGCCGCTGGTTATGTTTCCGTGTGGCCAACATCGACAATCCACGCGAATGGGAACTGGATTACGAGCAACTATATGCCCAACTGCGCGACGAATATTACGAAGGTTTTGCTTACTGGTTCGATAAAGCCGAAGAAGAACGTATGAGGCAGCAGAACGAATACTTCCGCATCATCAGCGACGAGGAACAGCTCATCACCCAACGTTTCCGTACTCCCAAACCAGGTGAGCCATTCAAGCACTACAGCGCAGCTGCCATTGCTCAGATGATTTCGTACGGACGATCAGGTATCAGTTCACGTCGTGTCAGTCTTGTCATGAAGAAGCTTGGATACAAATCGGCACGTAACAGTAAAGGCTGTTTCTATAAGCTTTTCGAGATGGACAACAACGAGAGTCAACGCGTTATTTCGAACATGATTCATGGTCAGGAGTGTAACGAGTGTAGCGAGATTTACTAACTTTCTCTATACAAATATATTCACCTCGAACCAAATGTATTTCTATAACAAAAGTTTGATATTCTCATTACACTCGTTACACAAATATAATATATTATATTTGAATTTTCAACTTATTTTCGAATTATAATCAAGTTACTTTTCACTCAAAATCAACTTACTTTTCAACCACAATCAATATGGTAAATTTCTACAATAAACATCTATTTATCAGCAAGAAAGAACTGGCTAAGCTGGCTGGTGTATCGTATCGTACTTTCAACAGGTATCTGAAAACCCGCCGGCACATTCTTGATGCCCTGGGTGTGAAGCGCTATGCCAGACTATTGCCGCCTCAAGCCGTGAAGTATGTTTGTGAGGATTACTGCATCGATCTGCCACCAGAGCTGCAGGATCAACGTGTGCTACAGAGTCATCAGCTTTATCAAAAGGTGGTGCGTGAGTTGCAACTGACCACCTTTTTTGAAGGTAAATGGACCAAAATCACTGAAATCCCACCCGATTTCTAATTATTTTCACGCTAACTTGCCATAACTGGACAATTGCCTCTTGTGAAGTTGTACCTTTGCATTGTCATTCCGGATGGCAATAATGTTTAATCTTTAATGTTTAATCTAAATTATGGTACGTTACATTTTAAAGCAAATCAAAATCACTGGTAACAAGTGTTTCGGTAAGTGGTTCGCCAAGAACGTGGTGGAGGAGACTATCGACCTGGATGCTTTGGCCGAGCACATGAGTACTCACAACTCACCCTACTCCAAGGGCGTTATCAAGGGTCTGCTCACCGACATGATCGGTTGTATCAAGGAACTCCTGCTGGAGGGCAAGAACGTGAAGATCGACGACCTGGCCATTTTCTCGCTTGGTATCAAGAACAAGGAGATGGCAGAGAAGGAAGAGGACTTCACTGTATCTAAGAACATCAGCGGTGTGAAGCTGAAGGCCCGTGCCACTGGCGACCTGATGAGTAAGAGTCTGAACCTGGAGGCTACCCTGAAGAAGGCTACCTTTGTGAATGGTAAGCTGGCTACTGAGCCAAGCAATGGCGGTGGTGGTTCTACCAGCGGTAGTGGTTCGAATACGCCAAGCGGCGGTGGTAACACCGGTGGAGGCGGTAACCATGAGCCTATCGGAGATTAATCTCTTTTAAGCACGGGCTACACGGATTAATATCTTTTAGTCCTGTAGTCCGTTGCTAAAAACCAACTCTTAACCCTTAAAATTGTATTCTATATGGTGAAAGTAAATTGGACCAATGTTGCTAAAGTCCTTAAATTCATCGCAACAGTTATTACTGCAGTCCTGGGAACTATAGCTGTACAGTCATGCGCACAGTAAACCTAATTATCATCCATTGCAGTGCCACTCGCAGCAACCGACGCTTCACCGTCAAGGACCTCGAGAGCTGTCACAACGCCCGATTCCACAACAAGGGCATAGGCTATCACTACTACATTGAACGCGACGGACAACTCTATGCCACCCGCGACGAAGACGAGATTGGCATGCACGCCCGGCACTACAATGCCCACAGCATAGGCATCTGCTACGAAGGTGGATTAAACGAGAAAGGCCAGGAGGCCGACACCCGCACCCAAGCCCAGAAACAAACGCTCATAGCATTGCTACGTAGTCTGAAGGTCGACTACCCTAATGCCGAGATTATAGGTCACCGCGACCTTCCCTGGGTAACAAAGGCCTGTCCCTGTTTCGACGCCCGCACCGAGTACCAGCACCTACAGCCATTAGCCTTAGAGCAGTAGTAACCATAAAAAAATCCCTCAGCTTGTGATGAGCTGAGGGATTTGTTTATTTACACATGATACCTCGTTTGGAGTTCTCGAGGAATGTGATGATGTTGCGGATTTCGGGGCCGTCGGGCACCTGTTCCTTAATCTGATTAATCACATCGAACACACTCGTCTTACCGTGGAACAACAAACGGTAGGCATTGGCAATATGCTTCTGAACCTTTGGGTCGATCTCGGCGTAGTTCATCACAGTGGTGTTAGGACCGCCATATTCCATGGGCGAACCACCGGCAATTACGTAAGGAGGCACATCGTGAGAGAAGGTGCAACCAGCCTGGATGAGCGAGAGGTCGCCAGCACGGGTGTTGGCATTCTGGATGGCACCCGACGAGAAGATAACACCGTTACCAATCTCGCAGTCGCCTGCTATCTTAGTACCATAGCCAAACACGCAGTTATCGCCCACCACGGTATCGTGGCTGATGTGGGTACCCTCGAGCAGGAAGTTGTGATTACCAATCTTGGTAACACCATCCTTGTTGGTACCGCGGTTGATAACCACGTTCTCGCGGATGACATTGTTATCGCCTATCTCAACATACGACTTGGCACCACGGAAGTTAAAATCCTGTGGCAGAGCAGCAATCACCGAGCCCTGATGGATTTTATTGTTCTTACCGATGCGCGAGCCGTCGCAGATGCTTACGAAGGGGAAGATGATACAGTTGTCACCAATCACCACATCGTCCTCGATATACACAAAGGGGAATATCTTACAGTTGTCGCCAATCTTGGCCTTTGGGCTAATCTCGGCTTTTGGACTTATTTCGTTCATATCATTCACAATTTAAAAATTAAACAATTTAAAAATGTAACAATTAGATTTTACCATTTTTGCATTCTTACATTTTTTAATTTTTACATTTTTAATTGGCGCCGCCACCGAGGGCTTGGTAGAGACTTACTACAGCCTGCATTTTTGAGAGCTGGTCGGTAACCTCGCTAATCTCGGCATTCAGCAGATTGCTCTGAGCAGTAATCACCTCGAGATAGGTGGTGTTTGACGACGACTCCATCAAACGTTTGGTGTCCTCGACATTCTTCTTGAGCACCTCTACACGCTTGCCATCGAGCTCGGCCTTCTGACTGTAAGAGTTGTAGGCTACGAGGGCATTCGACACCTCGTTACCAGCTTTGTAGATAGCGTTCTGCCACTTGTTGTAAGCCTGCTCGTACTGCATCTTGGCCACCTTCAGGCCAGCCACAATCTGTCCGTGCTGGAAGATGGGCTGAGTGAGCGAACCAACAGCCGAGAGCAACCATTTACCAGGATTGATTGAACCACTATTGTTGGTAAAGGCAGCTGTACCAGTGATGCTAATGCTGGGATAGAAACGGCTACGGGCCGTCTCCACATCGTAGAAGCACTGAGCAAGCGACATCTCGTACTGGTGCACATCGGCACGGTTAGCCAGCATCTGGATACCTACACCTGTCGAGAGGTCGGTAGGCAGCGACTGACCAGCGAACTTGCCACGGGCGATGGCCTGACCAGGCTGACCCAGCAACAGCGAGAGCGAATTCTCGGTCTCACGCATCTGACGCTCCAGATCTACACGCTGACTCTGTACCTGATAGTAGGCAGCCTCGGCACTCTGAACGGCTGTAGAGCGATAGCCTGCGCGGTTCTCGTGCATAAACTGCATCTTCTCCCAAGTCTCCTTGGTGAGCTGCTCCATATCGGTAACAATCTCCATCTGGCGATCGATCATGAGCAGGGTGTAATACAGGTTGGCGATGGTAGAGATGACGTTGGTCTTTACTACCGTCTGATAATCCTTAGTAGCGATGAGCTGCATCTGAGCCGAGCGCTTGGCACTGAGCAGATTGCCGAAAAGATCGACATTCCAACTGGCTGAGATGGGCAGCGAGTACGACTTGGTAGCTGCAGCACCATCGAACGAGGTGAGTGAACCCTGTGGACTTACTGCTACTGAGGGCAGGAAGGCCAGCTTGGCCACCTTGAGTGCCTCGTTAACCATCTGCACGTTGAGGGCGGCATTCAGCAGGTCGGGATTGTTATCGAGACCTTGCTGGATGAGTGCCTGCAACTGTGGATCGGTAAACACCGAGCGCCAAGGCATATTACCAAAGGTGATGGTGTCCTGTACAGCCAGGGTATCGGTAAGCGACTGAGTGTCGCGAATCAATCCCTTGGTATCCACCTCGGGGCGCTCGTATTTATTATAGAGTCCGCAGCTTGACAGCAGCAATGCTGCAGACATGCATATCATGAGTTTCTTCATATTACTTCTCCAATTCATAATCTTCTGATTTTTTATGTGCATACTGAGCCAGCTCGGCTGCAACCTCAGGATTCTCCTCGTCCTCGAACTTAATCGGACTAATCTTCTCCTGTAGCGTCTGGAAGATAACGAACAGTGTGGGCACCACAAACAGCTGCAGGATAGTACCAATGAGCATACCACCCACGGCAGCAGCACCCAGCGTCTGGTTACCATTCTTACCAACACCGCTGGCAAACATCATTGGCAGCAGACCGATAACCATGGCCAGTGAGGTCATGAGGATAGGACGCAGACGAGCAGCAGCACCAAGAACTGCCGACCAAGAGATGGCCATACCCGTCTGACGACGCTCAAGGGCGAACTGTACGATCAGAATGGCGTTCTTAGCCAACAGACCTATCAGCATGATGAGTGAGATCTGCATGTAGATATCGTTGGCATGACCAAAGATATTGGTGAACAGGAAACAGCCTGCCAATCCGAATGGAACAGAGAGTACTACCGACAGTGGCAGGATGTACGACTCGTACTGTGCCGACAGAATGAGGTAGATGAAGATGAAGCACAACAGGAAGATGATACCTGTGGTGTCGGAAGCCTTAGCCTCCTCACGGGTCAGACCTGAGTAGTCGTAGGTATAACCACTTGGCAGCATCTGAGCAGCCACCTCGTCGATAGCCTTCAGCGCCTCACCGGTAGAATAGCCATCAGCCACAGTACCTGTTACGTTGATAGAGGTGAACAGGTTGAAGCGGTTGATGTTCAATGGGCCATATACACGCTCCAAGTTACAGAACTCCTTAACAGGCGACATGCCCGCAGGTGTGCGTACATATATACTATTAAGCGACTCAGGCGTCATACGTGTCTCAGGTGAACCTTGAATCATCACACGATAGAGTTTACCGAATGAGTTAAAGTTTGAGCCATACAGTCCGCCATAGTATCCCTGCAGTGTGCTGAGCACAGCTGTTGGCGAGATGCCCGACTGCTTACACTTAGCCACATCCACATGAACCATGTACTGAGGATAGCCAGGGTTGTAAGAGGTTTGTGCCGACTGGAACTCAGGACGCTTGTTCAGCTCGGCCAGGAACTCCTTAACCACACCGAAGAATCGGTTCAGATCGCCACCAGTACGGTCCTGCATAACCAGCGAGATACCCGAGTTAGCAGAGAAGCCAGGAATCATTGGGGGCGAGAATGCCAGAATCTGTGCATCCTTGATATGAGCTGTCTTGATAAAGATCTGGGCAATCACACCGGTCGCATCGTAAGGATTGATGAAGAAGCGATAGATACCATCGCCCTGCCACAAACCAGAGAGTTTCCACCAGAATCCTTTCTGACGCTCCTCGAAGGGCTTCAGCTTGATGATAAACGTACCCTGGTCGGAACCGGCACCTGCGATAAAGTTATAACCCTGAACCATCTCACGGTTCTTGATAGCAGGAATCTGCGACAGGATAGAATCAACCTGCAGCACAACCTCTTTGGTACGAGCCTCGGAAGTGGCAGGAGGCATAGAGATGGTACAGAACAGTGTACCAGTATCCTCATCAGGCACCAGACCTGTCTTGGTAGTCACGAAGGTAACAGCCAGCACGACGATACCCACAACGACTGTACCGATAATGGCCAATGGCTTGCGCACCAGTTTCTCGAGAATACCACGGTATTTAGCGGTTGTGGTTTCGAAAGCCACGTTGAACGACTGGTGGAAACGATCCACGCGCGACATCCTCTTTTCGTGACCATCCTTATCGTGAGGTTTCAGGAACACAGCACACAAGGCTGGCGACAATGTCAAGGCGTTAACAGCCGAGATAATAATGCTGATAGCCATGGTTACACCGAACTCGCGATAGAAGGTACCCGAAGTACCGCCAATGAATGATACAGGCACGAACACAGCTGCCATTACCAGTGTAATAGAGATGATAGCGCCCGAGATTTCATTCATGGCATCGATAGAGGCAGTCAGCGAACTCTTATAACCCTGATCGAGCTTAGCATGCACAGCCTCGACCACCACGATGGCATCATCCACCACAATGGCGATGGCCAGCAGCAAGGCCGACAGTACCAGCAGGTTGATTGAGAATCCCATCACATTCAGGAAGAAGAATGTACCTACCAGTGATACTGGCACGGCAATCAATGGGATGAGTGTAGAACGCATATCCTGCAGGAAGATATATACCACGAAGAATACCAGTGCCAATGTCATGAAGAGGGTGAATACTACCTCCTCGATTGACGCATAGAGGAACTCGGTTACATCGTAGTTGATCTTAACCTCCATGCCTGGGGGCATCAGCTTCTGCTGCGATTCAAGCTCGGCCTTTACCTGCTTGGCAATCTCGTTAGCATTCGAACCAGCCACCTGCTGTACCATGGTCATTACCGAAGGTACACCATTGTTCTTCATCGATACCGAGTAGCCTTCACCACCCAGCTCGATCTTAGCCAGATCCTTCAGCTTCAGTGTCTGTCCGTTAGCATCACTCTTAATAATAATGTTACCAAACTCCTCGGCAGTACGGAAACGACCGGTATAACGCATCGAATACTCGTAAGCCACATTGGGAGCCTGCTCACCAAACTTACCAGGAGCAGCCTCGATATTCTGCTCGGCCAGTGCGGCTGTGATATCCGAAGGAATCAAGCTGTGCTGCTTCATCACATCGGGCTTCAGCCATATACGCATAGCGTAGGTCTTCGAACTGAATCCAGAAGCATCACCCACACCCTCGATACGCTTCAGCGCAGGCACGATGTTGATGGCGTTATAGTTGGTCAGGAACTCATCGTCGTAACGACCGTCGGATGTTAGTGAATACATCAGTACCTGTGACGACTGACGCTTTACCACGCGCACACCAATCTGGTTAACCTCGGAAGGCAGCAGAGCAGTGGCCTGACTCACACGGTTCTGTACGTTTACGGCACACATATCCGGATTCATACCCTGACGGAACATCACCTGAATCATAGCCGAACCAGGCGATGCTGTTGAGGTGATATAATCCATTCCCTCAACACCGTTGATACTCTCCTCAAGTGGCGTAACCACGGCATTCTTCACCGTCTCGGCATCGGCACCTGGGTAGCTACCCATGACCACGATGTTAGGCGGCGCAATATTCGGATACTGCTCGATAGGAAGCGAGACCAGTCCGATGAAACCCAGCAGCACGATGAGGATAGAGATCACCGTTGACAGTACCGGGCGTTTTATAAAATTCGTAAATGTCATAATTGTCAATTATAAATTTTCAATTATCAATTATTTCTTCATCGCACCAACGATGTCGCCGGCAGTCATAGCCTTAGCCTGCTCGTCAATCTTCTGCTGATAGCGCTCTGGGGTGATGGGCACAATCTCCATACCGTCGGACAGTTTGGTGATACCATTGGTCACATACTTGTCGCCAGCCTTCAATCCACCTGTTACCATGTAGTTCATACCATCGTTCTGTGGAGCAACCTGAATCTCGCTATACTTCACCTTGTTGTCGGCACCCAGCAGGTAAACAAACTTCTTGTTCTGAACCTCGGATACAGCCGACTGTGGGATGATGATGGCCGACGAATTGCTGTGAGGAATCACGATAGCACCTGAGCCACCACTCTTGAGCACGCGCTGTGGGTTCTGGAACAGGGCAATCATCTGTACCGAACCAGTAGCAGCGTCGATCACACCGCTCATCTTGGTTACAGTACCATCCAGATTATACAAAGTACCATCGGCCAACTTCAGCTTAACTGGTGGGAACTTTGATACGGCAGCATTCTGACCCCCCTCGCCCTTGCTCATCTCGAGGGCATCCTTCTCGGTTACCGAGAAATAAACCTCCATCGACGAGTTGTTTGATACGGTAGTGAGCACATTACCAGTGCTTACCAGAGCACCTACTTTATAAGGCAGAGTACCAACTACACCTGCAGCGGGACTCTTCACATAGCAGTAGCTCAGCATCTCCTTATTCGATGCCAACAGAGCCTCAGCCTGAGCTACTGTGGCCTTGGCCTGCTCGTACTGATTGGTGGCCTGCTGCAACTCAAAGTCACCAATCACGCCATTCTCGTGCAATTTCTGTGCGTTCTCATAACTCAACTTGGCAGTATTGAGCGAAGCCTTTGCTGTATTTACGCTAGCCTGTGCCTGGCGCACCTGAGCCTGATAAGTGACGTTATCAATCACAAACAGCACCTGTCCAGCGCTCACAGTCTGACCTTCCTTCACGTTAACCTGAGTAATGAATCCAGCCACCTTAGGACTAATCTGCACATCCTGTACACCCTTGATGGTTGCAGGATAAGTGGTCTGTGTTTCAGAACTCTGAGTACCTACAGTTGTTACAGGATACTCATTGTCGCCAAACTGGGGGCGACCACCGCCACCACCGCATGATGACAAAATCAGCGATGCAACGGTCATTACCAAAAACATTCTTTTCTTCATACTAACTATCATGTATCTAATTTAATCCAAACACAATTCAACCCGAAAACTTTGCGTATTACGCGCGGTTTTCGGGTTGCAAAGATACGAAAATTATATCTTACGATATATTCTTCTGAATAAACTTTTAACGTTTATTGCCTATAGCCTATAGAGCAACGCATTTTTTAACATTTAGAATGGAAATACCAAACCAACATTCAGTGTGCTATGACCATCGTACTGAGTTTTGTAGCAGTACTCGCACTTAAACGTGAGATTAGGGTTGAGAGGGTACTCCATACCGCAACCGATGTTCAGGCCCAGCTTAGAATCGCTACCCTCATCGTAGCTCCAACCCATCACGTTCAAACCTGCCAGAGGATAAACGGTGAACTTGCTGTTAGAAATATGGAACAGGTACTCTACGTTGATGTTGGGGTTCCACATGCTCACGTGATCCTTGTTGAAGTAGTAGTCGAACTGAGCGACACCACGAACATTCTCAGCAAACTCATAGCCAATGTTGGCACCGATACCACAATTGTTAGGTGAGTCGAGCAAGTAATTGAAATGACCGCTGATAGTGGTCTTACCAACTTGTGCATACGATGCCACACTAAGCATCAAAGCACAGATTCCCATTACAATCTTTTTCATAACTTTTGTCTTTTAAGAATTAAATTAATAATACAAAATACACATATATCAAAGTTTGATATAGATCTTCTTTCGATACAACACGTAACCGATGGCAAAATTCAGTAGTACAAAGTAAACTGCATAAGCAAACGATGCCCACTTGAGGGGCGCGATCACCGCATGAATGCCATTATATACCATTTCGGATACTTCGATATTTTTCAACAGAATAGCCAACAGTTCGCTCGACACATACAAGGCCAGCGCATTCACACCGAACACGTGGAAGAAGGTGGTCCAACCGCTCTTCTTCTGTATGTCGATCACATACATCAGCAGGGCCTGCAGCAGCGAAGCCAAACCGCACGTCATGAGCACGTAGCTGGGACTCCAGATGCGCTTGTTAAGAGGCAGACCATAGCTGAGCAGGTAGCCGCCAATCACACATACTGCACCAACCACAAACAGGGCAATCACCTTCTGTTCAACCGTTTCACGCTTGCGAATCAGCATGCCACAATAGAAGCCCAACAATACATGGGCTACCGATGAGATGGTACCCATCAAGCCCTCGGGGTCAACCGGACTTTTATGATAGATATGATCGTAGCCAAACAACTTTAAGTCGGCTTGCGCCAAAAAGTTCACGTTAGCATCCTCGGCATAGCCGTTACCCAGAATCAGGATGGCGGTATAGATGGCTAACAAACCACCAATCACAGACAGGGTGTACTTGTGATTACAGAACAGCGCAAACAGCGACACGATACCATAGCACAAAGCTATACGCTGCATCACCGCCCAGATGCGCAGATGACCGAAGCACAGTAGGTCGCCCTCGATGGCATGGTCGAACCAGTTGATAAACAAGCCGATAGCAAACAGCAGCACCGTACGCTTAACAATGCGACGGATGACCTGTGGGGTTGGCTTGAACTCCGACTTTACCAGCGAGAGATAGCACGAGATACCCATGATAAACAGGAAGAAGGGGAACACCAGGTCGCAGGGGGTCATGCCGTTCCACTTAGAGTGACGCAGCATCTCGAAGCTCTCGCCCCAACCGTTGTTCACCAGTATCATGCCTGCCACGGTGATACCGCGCAGTATGTCGAGACTTAATAATCGCTTACTTTCCATTGACCATTGAACATTGACCATTGAACATAAAATCTATCACCTCCTTGGCTACATCTACGGGTGAGCCTTCGGGGGCAGCTGAGTATGGTGTCTGGTCCAGCGTCCAGGGCTCTTCCATAGCGTAGTAGTCGAGCTTTACCTCCTGAGGCAATGCCATAGCAAACAGCTCGGCAGCTGTCTTAGTAGCATTCGGACCACCACCCAACAACTCAGGCTGTGGGGCTGTCTGCGCCTTCATCTGTGCAGCCAGAGCATCAAAATACGCTTTCCAGCGCACATAGTAAAAGTCTTTCAACAATCCCTGCCACTCCTTGTGGGCATAGTCGCGCAAACCACCTGTATCGGCACAGTAACGGTTACCCCAGGTAGTGATCTGTACGCGCGCGTTCCATTCATATAGTTTCTTCTCCTCGGCAGTGTTTCCGGCATTCACAGCATCCTGAGTCCAATGACCTACACGGAACTCGGTGCGGGTACCCAGCAGCTTATCCTGCAGAAGCAACATTTTTAAGAAATGCTCGGCATCGCAATCGAACTGCTTACGACTGAAAGCCTTGTAATCGGCAATAGTCTTCTGGTACTGCAAACGTGCCTGATCGGCCAGAGCCTGACGGGTGATATCCACCAGATCGTATTCAAAATTCTCTCTTCCTGAGAGCGGCATAGCCGAGCGGTCATTACCACAATACTTCTCGGCCACACTATTCATCAGCTTGGCTGCCTTCTTGGTCATTGCAGGATCGTAGTAGTTCTTCATCTTCGACCAGCTTGATGCCTGGAAGTTATTGAGTGTGGGGCGACCGCAGAAGATACTCTCGTGAGGGCCCTGCTGGTTGTTGCCTGCAGGACAGTTGTAGATGCTCTTGGCCAGAGTAAGCCAAGCCTTCTCGATAGCCTCATCCTCTACACCATAGCGTGCCTTCACATAATTCTTAACCCACTGTTCCTTGGTAAACTTCTCGGGGCGCCAAGGCAGCTCGCTCATCAGCTCGAACATCACAGGATTGTTCTCTGAACCCTCCATGGTGAAGCCGATGCCCTTTAACTTTGAGCTTTGAGCTTGGAACTTTGAACTTTGCAACATATAGAAGTTGTCGAGCAACTGATCCATACGTCCGTGCAGACCTACGTTAGCACCGAAGTTCTCAAGCAGACAGAACAGCCACTGGTGCTGCTTGTAACCCTGCTCACGCTTCCAGATGCTGGGTATACCGAACATGGGGCGACACTCCGAGAAGAGATCGAGCACCAGCAGGTCGCCAGTCTTCATGCCGTCCACCATGGCCTCGCGAGGATTCTCGGTCCAACCCTGAATCACCCATACAGCCTTAGGATTCACACGTTTCATGGCCTGCATCATGGCCTGACCGGCTTTAGCATAATCGATATTTGGATCGTCATTACTCTCATGGAAGGGATCCATCGAATAGTAATCGGCCTTACCAAACAGCTTGGTGAGCTCATTATAATATAAGGTGGCAATTTCGGAGAATCGCGCATCGGTAGGCAACAGGTTGGCAGGGCGCTGGAAACCATTCCACAGACCTGCGTCGGCCACGTTCAAGCCTAACTTCTCCTTTGCGTCGTGGGGCACCATACCGCAATAGCCTGGCAGTACGGGGTGCATGCCCAACTGCTTCATGCGAGCCAGAATCTGCTTCTGCAGCTTTTCCTGACGGGCATACCACGATGTGGGCAGTGGTCCACCCCACCCTTCGAGGTTGTTCATTTCCCACCAAGCCAAGAAGGCAGGACCGGCGATAAACTCGCCCACCTCTTTCTCGGTGTAGCCTAACTTCAGCAGCATATTACGCCACACGCACTCCTCGCCAACAATAGCCAGTGGCATGTTGATGCCGTGAAGTGCCATCCAGTCGATCTCCTTTTCCCAGCGTTTCCAATCCCAGAAAGCCATCGAATAGCTGAAGGTGCAGTAGTTGAAATCGTAACGCAGCGACAAATCGGTTTCGCGGCGCTCTTTCTTGGTTACTGCAGGCAGCTTGGCAGGCAGTTTGGCCTGCATCTGGTTCCAAGAGAGGTGGATGCCCGCATAATATTTCAGATACCAGTTCAGTCCCGAAGCGATGTTTACCCACGAGTTACCGCGGATAACCACCTTATTGCCAGCCTGGTCGAGTTCAAAGAAATCCTTGTCGCTCTTTACCAGCTGTGTTTTAAATTTGGCCGAAGCGCCCTTGTCGATTCTTTCCAGCAAATCATCTACAGGATTTGCCCACATCTGTATAGACAGCAGAATTCCGATAATAGTTAGTAGTTTCCTCATATCACTTAATTAGTTTCATTTCCTTTGCTTTTGCCATTAACAATGCCATGAGCGGTTCGCGCTCATTCTCCACCTTATTATCTAATACAGCATCCTTCAGGTACTGCTTGAGCACACCTACCTCGCGGCAGGGCTGCAGATGGAACATCTCCATAATCTCGTTACCATCAATCACAGGCTGCAACAGGCGCACGTAGTCCTTCTCCTTCAGGTCGGTCAACTTTTCGCGCACCATGCGGAAGTTCTCAAGGAACATTTTTTTGCGCACCTCGTTCTTCGAGGTGATATCAGCCTCGCACAGGGTCATCAGGTCCTCGATATCCTCACCCGCATCGTTCATCAGTCGACGTACGGCCGAATCGGTCACAATCTCATCGGCAATCACGATGGGACGCATGTGCATATCTACCAACTTCTGCACGTACTTCATCTTCATGTCGAGTGGCAACATGAGGCGACGGAATATCTGAGGCACCATCTTGGCACCTATCATATTATGATTGTGGAAGGTCCAGCCGATGGCTGCATCCCAACGTTTCGACTTGGTTTTACCCACATCGTGCAACAGGGCTGCCCAGCGCAACCACTGGTTGTCGGAGTGCATAGCCACATTATCCAGCACCTCGAGGGTGTGGTAGAAGTTATTCTTGTGCGCACGACCGTTCTTCTGCTCTACGATATCGAGTGCCGACAGTTCGGGCAGGATGATATTGAGCAGACCGCAACGCTGCAAATCTACAAAACCACGCGATGGTGTCTTAGAAAGAATAATCTTGTTAAGCTCGTCCTTGATACGCTCGCCGCTCACAATCTTGATTCTGTCGGCCATGCGTTCCAGGGCCACAAAGGTTTCCTCCTCAATCTGGAAGTTAAGCTGTGTGGCAAAACGGATGCATCGCATCATGCGCAAGGGATCGTCGCTAAAGGTGATGCCTGGCTCCAGCGGGGTAGCAATGATACCATCCTCCAAGTCGGCCAAGCCATTAAACGGGTCGACCAGCTCGCCAAAACGCTCCTTGTTCAAGCAGATGGCCATGGCATTGATAGTAAAGTCGCGACGGTTCTGATCGTCCTCCAACGTTCCGTTTTCGACAATAGGTTTACGGGAGTCGTGACTGTAGCTCTCCTTGCGAGCCCCCACAAACTCCACCTCGTATTCGGTACCCTTCTGCCAGAATTTCACCTGGGCAGTACCAAAGTTCTTAAATACGCTAAGATGTGCTTTCTTGCCTACGATGCGCTTGAGTTCCTCGGCCACCTTGATGCCGCTGCCAACTACCACCACATCGATATCGTTAGACGGACGTTCCAGGAATATGTCGCGTACATATCCGCCCACCACATAGCACTCCAGACCCAATCGATCTGCAGCCTCGCTTATTTGGTGGAAGATGTCCTGATTTAATATCTCTGCTAATTCCTCGTCGCTATATAAATTCATTATATATACCTTTTTAGTTTGCAAAGATACGGATTTTTTTCCTTTCCACCAATTATTTTAGCATTAATAAATAAAATAATCCTTGTTTGTCTTCTTTTTAATATTTTCTTTAATACTGCTGTATAACGGATCGTATTTGGCATTAGGCTTATTAATGGTAAAGCCCTTTACCTTTATAATATAGTTCTCAACACTATCGGCCGACATCTGATCGAGATGCAACGACTCATTATAAAACGCCTCCATTTCCGGCAACGAGTTTTGCGTCAACAGAGGTTTCTCTCCGTAGTAAGCAAGTCCAAGAAGCAGGACCGCAGCAACTATCAACAACAGTTTCTTCATTTGCGTATAGTTTTTTAAGTGGTGCAAAGATAAGTATTAAATTTTAAACCGCCAAACATTTTTTTGCAAAATTACGTATTTTGATATCAATTTGCCACTTTTATTTTGTCATATCAGTCAAAAACACTACCTTTGCGCCAAGAAATCAGTTACATTGCCAATGGAACCAATTAACGACTTTTTTTCGCTGATGAGTTCATTCCTCTGGGGATGGCCTATGATAGTGCTGCTACTTGGTACGCACCTGTTCCTGACGTTCAGGTTACGCATACCTCAGCGCAAACTGTTCACAGGCATCAAGCTATCCGTAAAGAAGGACTCCAAGGCCGAAGGCGACGTGAGTCAGTTCGGAGCCTTAGCCACCGCACTGGCTGCCACCATTGGTACAGGTAACATTGTAGGTGTGGCCACAGCCGTAGCCTTGGGCGGACCAGGTGCAGTACTGTGGTGCTGGTTGACAGGTATCTTCGGTATATCGACGAAATATGCCGAGGGACTGTTAGCCGTGAAATACCGCGTAAAAACAGCCGATGGCAGAATGCTTGGCGGTCCGATGTACGCCTTGGAGCGTGGTTTGGGCATGAAGTGGTTAGGTATTCTGTTTGCCATTTTTACGGCTTTGGCCTCGTTTGGTATCGGCTGTACGGTGCAGGCCAACTCGATAGCCCTGCTGGCACACGAAACTTTCGGAGTACCTGCCTGGATTATCGGTTTAACCGTTTGTCTGCTCACCGCTCTGGTTATCTTAGGCGGTGTAAAAGCCATTGCCAAGGTGTGTACGGTGCTGGTACCTTTCATGGCACTGCTGTATGTACTGGGGTGCATCGCCATACTTTGCATTAATAACAGTTACGTATGGCCAGCCATCCAACTGATTATCAATTCGGCTTTCAACCCATCGGCTGCAGGTGGCGGATTTGTAGGCGCCACAGTGATGATGGCCGCCCGTTATGGTATTGCCCGTGGCTTGTTCAGTAACGAGAGCGGACTGGGTAGTGCCCCCATCGTGGCAGCTGCCGCCCAGACACGTAACCCTGTGCGCCAGGCCTTGGTGTCGAGCACAGCCACCTTCTGGGATACCGTCGTAATCTGTGCACTTACAGGATTGGTATTGGTAAGCAGCATCCTGGCCTATCCCGACATTACCTATGCCGATGGCGCAGCACTTACCAAAGTGGCCTTCTCGAAAATTCCCTACGTAGGTGCACCCTTGTTGGCATTCGGTATTCTGACGTTTGCTTTCAGCACCATCATTGGCTGGAGTTACTATGGCGAGAGTGCTGTAAACTATCTTGAAGGCAGAAGAACCAACCGTTTCTACCGCATTCTGTTTATCGTGTCGCTCTTCTTCGGATCTATCATTAATCTGGACATTATCTGGAATATTGCCGACTGTATGAACGCACTGATGGCGATACCTAACTTGATAGCCCTGCTACTGCTGAGCGGTGTGGCTGCCCAGGAAACCAAGAAATACCTGTGGAGCAACCGCTTGGACGACGAGATGGAAGAAGTGAAAGATGAAATATAAGGTGACAATCTATTAATAATTAAACCAAGGTATGAGAAAAAACATTTTAATGCTGGCCGTAGCTATGATTGCGGCAATGTGCGTAACCACGTCGTGCGGAAACAAAGCCCAGAAACAGGACGAAACGCAGGCTGGACAAGTGAACAACTTCCGCATTAAGCGCGGAACCAACATCAGTCACTGGCTGTCGCAGAGCGAGCAGCGTGGCGAGGCCCGTCGCCTGCATATCCAGGAGGACGACTTTGCACGTCTGGAGGAGTTAGGATTCGACTTTGTACGTATTCCCATCGACGAGGTACAGTTCTGGGATGAGGACGGCAAGCAGCTGCCCGAGGCTTGGGGATTGCTGAACAACGCACTCGATTGGGCTAAGAAGCACAACCTGCGCGCTATTGTGGATCTGCACATTATCCGCTCACACTACTTTAACGCAGCAAACGAGGACGATAAAGCTGCTAACACCCTGTTTACTTCAGAGGAGTCGCAGCAGGGACTGATTAACCTATGGAAGCAGCTGTCGGACACCTTGAAGAACCGCAGCAACGACTGGGTAGCTTACGAGTTTATGAACGAGCCTGTAGCACCCGAGCACGAGCAGTGGAACCAGCTGGTAGCCAAGGTACACAAGGCCCTGCGCGAACTGGAGCCACAGCGTACACTGGTGATTGGTAGTAACATGTGGCAGGGACACGAGACCATGAAGTACCTGAAGGTGCCCGAGGGCGACAAGAATATCATCCTGAGTTTCCACTACTACAACCCTATGATTCTGACACACTATGGTGCTTGGTGGACACCACTGGGCAAGTATCAGGGCAAGGTGAACTATCCTGGTGTGCTGGTATCGAAGGAGGATTACGAGGCTGCTCCTGCTGAGATTAAGGATCAGCTGAAGCCTTACACCGAGCAGGTTTGGGACATCAACACCATCCGTGCCCAGTTTAAGGATGCCATCGAGGCCGCCAAGAAGTACGACCTGCAGCTGTTCTGCGGTGAGTGGGGTGTTTACGAGCCAGTGGACCGCGAGTTGGCTTACAACTGGACACGCGACATGCTGACCGTATTCGACGAGTACAACATTGCCTGGACTACCTGGTGCTACGATGCCGACTTTGGTTTCTGGGATCAGCAGCGCCACACCTTCAAGGACCGTCCATTGGTTGAGTTGCTGATGAGTGGCAAAAAACTGGGAGACGAGTAAAGATTAAACATTAAACATTAAACATTAAACATTGAAGAAAGTAATACTGCCAATATTGGCGATACTGATATTAACGGCTTGTGGCGAGACGAAGACCCGACAGGAAATCAATCGCCGCAAGGCCGCTTTGGTTGAGAAACAGGAAACAGAGTTGAAGAAAGCACAGGCCGAATTATGGAAGACCGACAGCCTGTTGCAGTTAACCAATCAAAAATTTGATTCATTGACCAAGGAGGTAGAATTGCACAAGCAGTCACTGAAGGCTACACCCGAAGAATTGACTGCCCTGACACAACTGCGCATAAAACGCGATTCCATTCGTACTCAATACGAAGCTTTGGGGCTGAAAATCCGCTATATACACAAAAAGCAGAAAGAAAAGTAGCAGTTCGCAGACATGCTAACTTCAAAAAAAGTGAAAAGTGGCTAAAAAGTTTTCCACTTTTCACTATTTTTTGTACCTTTGCACCCGATATGACCCAATTTGAAAAGACAAACGCTCAGTTTGAGCAGGCTCTGGCAGAATGCAGAGCACTGTTCGAGAAGAAGCTGCACGACTACAAAGCGTCGTGGCGCATCCTGCGTCCCACGGCATTAACCGATCAGTTGTTTATCAAAGCCAAGCGCATCCGCTCGCTCGAGATTAAGAAAGAATCGCTGGTGGGCGAAGGCATACGTCCGGAGTTTATCGCACTGATTAACTACGGCATTGTAGGTCTTATCCAGCTGGCTAAGGGATTTGCTGATACGGTTGACATCAGCAACAGCGAGGCCATGGCACTCTACGACGAGCATGCCAAGGAGGCCCTGGAACTGATGAAGCGTAAGAACCACGACTACGACGAGGCGTGGCGCGGCATGAGGGTTAGTAGCTATACCGACCTGATTCTGACAAAAATTGAACGTATCAAGGAGATCGAGAACTTGCAGGGCGAGACACTCGTGAGCGAGGGTATCGATGCCAACTATATGGATATCATTAACTACGCGGTCTTTGGAGTAATTAAATTATCGGAGGACGACGATAACGCCACAGCATGAAGAAAGCTGCCGTTAACATCTGCCGAATAGTGCTGGCACTGACGTTTATCTTCTCAGGATTCGTCAAAGCCGTTGACCCACTGGGAACACAGTACAAAATACAGGACTATCTGGTGGCAATCGGATTAGGGCGCATGATGCCCGACTTTACCACGCTGGCCTCATCGGTACTGTTGGCAGCCACCGAATTCTTCTTAGGCATCTGCTTGCTGTTTGCCATCAGGCGTCGCATTGTGTCGAAGCTGGTGCTGGCCATCATGGTCGTAATGACACCGCTCACACTCTGGCTGGCCTTGAGCAACCCTATCAGCGATTGCGGTTGTTTTGGCGACGCGCTGGTGCTTACCAACTGGCAAACGCTGTGGAAGAACGTGATACTGCTGGGCGCAGCCATCGTGGTATGGAAATGGCCATTGGAGCAGGCACGACTCATCAGTCAGAGCAATCAGTGGATAGTGATGAACTACAGCTTGGTGTTCATTCTGCTGTTTATCTCGGGCAAGAGTCTGTACACCCTACCCCAGTTCGATTTCCGTCCCTACCACATTGGAACCGACATACGCGAGGGTTGGACAAAGATGATGGAAGGCGAGGATTCGCCCTACACCGATTTGTTTATCGAGCAGGTGAGCGATGGCGAGGACCTGACGGAGCAGATACTTACCGACGAGGGATACACCTTCCTGTTGGTTGCCCCGCATCTGGAACAGGCCGACGACTCACGATTGGACGAGATTAACCAGATGTACGAGTACAGTCTGGATAACGGATATCCGTTCTACTGTCTGACAGCCAGTGGCGAGAAAGCCATCGAGAGCTGGCGCGACCTGACAGGTGCCGAATACGCCTTCTGCCAGACCGACGACATCACACTGAAAACGATGATTCGCTCGAACCCTGGACTACTGTTGCTCAAGGATGGTAAGGTGATACGCAAGTGGAGCCACAACAACCTGCCCACCGAGGAGGAGTTGACCACCAAGCTTGAAGACAGCGAATTAGGCCAGTTGCCCACCGAGACCGCAACCACCAAGATACTGTGGGTATTAACGTGGTTTGTACTACCGCTGGTACTCCTGACGATTGCCGACCGCCTCTGGGCTTGGACCAAGTGGGTGAGACGAGAGAAGACAGTGAATAGTGAATAGTGAAGGCCTCGATTGAGTGAGAGCAGAGTCAAGCTTGCTTGAGCTATGCCGAACGTGAGAGGACTAGATACGAAGTATCAATAGTGATTAGTTTTTTTACATTATAAAATTTAGTAGAATTATGAGAAAGAAAATTGTAGCAGGAAACTGGAAGATGAACATGAATCTCCAGGATGGTATCGCTCTTGCAAAGGAGCTGAACGAGACTCTGAAGGCTGACAAGCCAAACTGTGGTGTAGTAATCTGCACTCCATTCATCCACCTCGCATCTATCGCACAGTTCCTCGACCAGGACATCATCGGTCTGGGTGCTGAGAACTGCGCCGACAAGGAGAAGGGTGCTTTCACTGGTGAGGTTAGTGCCGAGATGGTAAAGAGCACAGGTGCTCAGTACGTTATCCTGGGTCACTCAGAGCGTCGTGAGTACTACAAGGAGACTCCAGAGATCCTGAAGGAGAAGGTGCTTCTGGCTCAGAAGAACGATCTGAAGGTTATCTTCTGTATCGGTGAGAGCCTGGAGGAGCGCGAGGCTGGCAAGCAGAACGAGGTAGTAAAGGCCGAGCTCGAGGGTTCAGTATTCAACCTCTCTGAGGAGGACTTCCGTAAGATCGTTATCGCCTACGAGCCAATCTGGGCTATCGGTACCGGTAAGACCGCTACTGCTGAGCAGGCTGAGGAGATCCACGCTTACATCCGTTCAATCATCGCCGAGAAGTATGGTCAGGCTGTAGCTGACGACACTACTATCCTTTACGGTGGTAGCTGCAAGGCTAGCAACGCTCCTGAGCTGTTTGCTAAGCCCGACATCGATGGTGGTCTGATTGGTGGTGCTTCATTGAAGGCTGCCGACTTCAAGGGTATTATCGACGCTTGGAAGAAGTAATCGCAGTGAAACGATTAATGACTATAATGACGCTTTGCATCGGCTGCTTTATGGTGGCCGATGCTCAGTCGTCGTTTACCCAGAGGCTGCAACAGAGCAAGAACGGCGAGGGCAAGATAACCCTTACGCAGACTAAGGCCATCGACGAGCTGGTTAACGGTCCGGCTACTACTGCGGCTACCACAGGTACTACACCTGTACACCCCAAGAACACTCAGAAACAAACAGAGAAGAAAGAAAACAATACTGCTACAAACACAAATCAGGATAAGGAAACAAAGCCGAAGGTACAGCCCGTAGTGGTTGAACACAACGACACCGTGAGTCTTGACAACCCCGAGGAAATCCAGAAAAAGATTATGAAGGGTACCAAGGTGCCAGGCTATCGCGTACAGGTGTATGCAGGCGGCAACTCACGTAACGACCGTATCAAGGCCGAAAGAATAGGCAGTGAGATCAAGGGCTTGTTCCCTGGCGTACCTGTCTATGTACATTTCTACTCACCACGATGGATTTGCCGCATGGGCAACTATCGTACCTACGAGGAGGCACACGAGGTGCTGGAGCGTGTAAAGCGAAACGGCTACCAGTCGGCCATCATCGTAAAAGGTAAAATCACCGTACAATATCAATAATGAATATAGAGATTAAGGAATACGACAACGAGAAATATCGCGAGGGAATCGAGGAATTAGCCGATCACTACGAGAAGATACTCGGCCTTTTGGGCGAGGATCCTACCCGTGAGGGTTTGAAAAAGACCCCTATGCGCGTGGCCAAAGCCATGCAGGTGCTTACCAAAGGCTACACAATGGATGCCCACAAGATTCTGACCGATGCCCTGTTTAAGGAGGACTACAACCAGATGGTGATTGTAAAGGACATCGACTTTTTCTCGCTGTGCGAACACCACATGCTGCCATTCTACGGTAAGGCACACGTGGCTTATATCCCTAACGGCTACATCACCGGTCTGTCGAAGATAGCCCGCGTGGTGGATATCTTTGCCCACCGTCTGCAGGTTCAGGAGCGCATGACGCAGCAGATTAAGGACTGCATTGAGCAAACCCTGCACCCCTTAGGTGTGATGGTGGTGATCGAGGCCAAGCACATGTGCATGCAGATGCGCGGTGTGGAGAAACAGAATAGCATTACTACAACAAGCGACTTCAGCGGTGCCTTTAATCAGGCTAAGACCCGTCAGGAGTTTATGAACCTCATACACAATAATCAAATCTAAAACAAAAAAGGTATGTATCAAGCTGACATTGACAACAACACAAACTACAGAACCAACGAGTCGTTTACACAGGAGTTTACCCGCAGCTGTCTGGGCCGCATACTCATCTTCGGCGTCATTATCCTGGTAGGTATGCTGGTAGCTTACTTTACCGCTCCTAAAGAGGAAGACATGAACGAGGAGATGACCGATAACCTGATGCAGTGCCTGGAGGTTAACGACGGCATCAAGGGCGATGTGGTGGATGACTATGTACACAACTTGACATTTATCTTTACCACCGCAGATACCACAGTGATAGCACAGGACGACTTGGAGATTTTCCACAAGTACAACCGTCTGGTATCCTATCGTCATACGTTCTACTCCACCTCTTACATCTACAACAACATGCACCCCGAGGGCACTCGCGTAGGTGTAGGTATGTTCGGCATCATCATCCCAACGGTATTCTTCGAGGATATCCTGCTCGAGGTGGGCACCATCCATAAAGGCTACGAGCAGCGCCTGAATCAGCCTGAAGTTAAAGAGCCCGAGGAGGTAGATCTGGGACAGACACCCGAAATCCGCGAGTTCCACTACAAGGGCAACGAGGACGACTAACCGCAAACTTATTGCGAACTAATTATTATCAATTATATGAAGACCAGGACTTTACTGAGCATCGCCCTGATGCTCTGTGCCTCAACGAATATGCAGGCACAAAACCATGCTGCAAGCAAGCATGAGAACATAGTTACAAACATGATCGACAACCCCATGCTGTGGGCCGATGTACCCGACCCCGACATCATCCGCGTGGGCGATACCTTCTATCTGGTATCCACCACCATGCACCTGATGCCTGGCGCACCCATCATGAAGTCGAAAGACCTGAAGAACTGGGAGACCGTGGGTTACATCTTCGACAAGCTGACCGACTCGCCCAAGTACGACCTCTCGCCTACCGAGGGTACCGTTTACGGACGCGGACAGTGGGCCACATCGCTCAAATACCACAAGGGTAAGTTCTATGCCCTGCTGGCTCCCAACGAGCGTGGTGCCATGGGCGATACCTATATTTTTACTGCCGACAAGGCCGAGGGTCCATGGAAGATTGTGTCGCGCATGCGCCACTTCCACGACTGCTCGCTGTTCTTCGACGATGACGATCGCGTGTACGTAGTATATGGTACAGGCGAGATGATGGAGCTGAAGCAGGACCTCTCGGATGTGATTGAAGGCACCCACCGACAGATTTTTAAGCGCGAAGCCGACGAGACCGGACTGCTTGAGGGTTCGCGTATGATTAAGCATAACGGCAAGTATTACCTGCTGATGATTTCGCATGTGTATGCCCCTGGCCGCCATCGCCGCGAGGTGTGCTACCGTGCCGATAATATCCAGGGCCCTTACGAGAAGGCTACCATCCTGCAGTCGGAGTTCGGTGGCTTTTCTTACGAGGCACAGGGAACCATTGTTGATACTCAGGATGGCGACTGGTATGGTGTGATTTTCCAGGACCGTGGCGGTGTGGGCCGTGTGCTCACCTTGATGCCCTGCCGCTGGATTGACGGTTGGCCTATGCTGGGCGACGAGGAAGGCCGTGTGCCCGACCGCGTTCGTGCACTGAAGAATGGCGAACCCGAGGCATCTATCGTAAAGGCCGACGACTTTTCATCAGATAAGTTAGGTTTGCACTGGCAGTGGAATCACAACCCCGTAGATAAGGCCTGGAGCCTGACCGAACGCCCAGGTTACTTGCGACTGAAGACCAGTCGTGTGGTGCCCAACCTGTATCTGGCCCCCAATACACTTACCCAGCGCATGGAAGGCCCACAGTGTTCAGGTGCTATCGTGATGGATCTCTCGAAGATGAAGGATGGCGACTGCGCCGGACTTTCTGCTTTCAACAGCGATTCAGGCACCCTCACCGTTAAGAAGAACGGCAAGAAGTACACCCTCGAGATGAGCGAGACCAAGGTGACGCTGAGTCCGCGCGAGAAGAAGGTGGAGAAGGTGGAGGAAAAGGTTGTAGCAACTGTAGCACTGCAACAACTGCAGCAAAAGAAACTGTGGCTGCGCATCGATGCCGATTTCCGTCCGCAGGGCGGTCAGGGTATCGACACCGCCAAGTTCTACTACAGCCTCGACGGCCAGGAGTGGCAGCAGATTGGCAGCGACTACCGTCTGAAGTTCGACTGGCAGCGCTTCTTCATGGGTTCAAAATTCGGTATCTTCAACTACGCCACCAAGAAAGCGGGCGGCTACGTGGATATCGACGAGTTTGCATATAACAAAATCCAATAATCATTATGAACAGAATTTCAATAGCCATTCTTGCCTTGCTGGCACCAATAGCTATGTGTGCACAAGGTGTAAAGATCGAGTTTTTTACACCTTCTGTTGTACATGTGGTAAAGTACCCAGGGCAGCCAGTAACACCCGAGAGCAAGGTGATTATAGCCAAGCCTCAGGAAGTAAAGCTTACCCGCAAGGGCAGCACCACATCGAGTAGCGAGCTAACAGTGAAGCTCGACGAGAAAACGGGCTGCATCACATTCCTTGATGCCAAAGGAAAAGTGCTGCTACGCGAAAAGTCGCACACGTTTACCCCACTCAACCAGACCTTTACGCTTGATAAAGGCGAGGCTATCTACGGTCTGGGCACCATTCAGAACGGCAAGATGAACCGTCGTGGCGAGCATAAGCGCATGGAGCAGAGCAATCTGGAGGACTTCCAGAACGTGATCCAGAGCATCAAGGGTTGGGGCCTGTATTGGGATAACTACGCCCCCACCCAGTTCGACGATGATGCACGCGGCATGTCGCTTACCTCTGAGGCTGGTGATGTGATCGACTATTACTTTATGTATGGTGGTTCGGCCGATGGTGTGATTGCACAGATGCGCTTCCTGAGTGGCGATGTACCTATGTTCCCACTGTGGACGTATGGTTTCTGGCAGTCGAAGGAACGTTACAAGACCGCAGCCGAAACCGAGAGCATTGTTGATAAATACCGCGAGCTGCAGGTGCCCCTGGATGGTATTATCCAGGACTGGCAGTACTGGGGTTCCAACTACCTGTGGAACGCCATGGACTTCCTGGCGGAAGACTTTGCCAACGGCAAGCAGCTGATTAAGAACGTACATCAGAAGCATGCCCACTTCATGATCAGTATCTGGGCCAGCTTCGGACCTATGACACAGCAGTTCCGCGAGCTGGATGCCAAGGGCCTGCTGCTGCCCATCGAGACATGGCCGCAGAGCGGTATCTCGCACATCTGGCCTCCACGCATGGACTATCCTTCGGGTGTAAAGGTGTACGATGCCTTCAGTCCCGAGGCCCGCGCCATCTATTGGAAATACCTGAAGAAGCTGTACGATTACGGCACCGATGCCTGGTGGATGGACTCTACCGATCCCGACTTCTTCAACCCCAAGGAGAGCGACTACCAGCACCCTGTTACCGGCGGTACTTGGCGCTCGCTGCGTAATGCCTTCCCACTCGAAACCGTACGCGGTATCTATCAGGCACAGCGCAAGGACGATCGCGGCAAGCGTATCTTCATCATGACACGCTCGTCGTTTGCAGGACAGCAGCACTATGGCTCAAACATGTGGAGTGGCGACGTAGCCTCGTCGTGGGAGATGCTGCGCAATCAGATTCCCGCAGGCTTGAGCTTCACCCTCACCGGTAACCCCAACTTCAACACTGATATCGGCGGTTTCTTCTGTGGTTCGTACAACACCAAGGGCTCTGGCTCAGCACCTAAGAACCCACAGTTCCAGGAGCTGTATGTACGCTGGATGCAGTACGGACTGTTCTGCCCCGTGTTCCGCAGTCATGGTGCCGATGCCCCTCGCGAGATATGGCAATTCGGCGAGCCCGGCACCCCCGTTTATCAATCTATCAAAAATTTGATTGATTTCCGTTACCGCCTTATACCTTACTTATATAGTACCGCCTCGCAGGTTACCAACAACAACTTTAGCTACATGCGCCCGCTGTTCAGCGACTTTGCCGCCGACAAGAAGGTGTGGGACATGACCGATGAGTTTATGTTCGGTCGTAGCATCCTGGCCTGCCCCATTGTAGAGGCCCAGTACACCCAGGAAAAGATTATCAAGGAAGATGCCATGACCGGCTGGGACCGTAAGGAGGTTACGGGCGAGCCTGCCGCACAGGCAGACTGGACCGAAACCAAGACCGCAACCAAGTACCTGCCAAAGGGTGCCAACTGGTACGACTTCTGGACAGGCAAGCTATATAAGGGCGGACAGAACGTGGTGCTTACTACCCGATTCGACCAGGTACCGATGTTTGTACGTGCCGGTAGCATTGTGCCATTGGGTCCTGTGATGCAGTACGTAGGCGAGAAGCCTTGGGACAACCTCGAGATACACATCTACCCAGGTGCCGATGCCGAGTTCTCGCTGTACGAGGACGAGGGTGATGGTTACAATTACGAGCAGGGTTACTACTCTAACATCATCTTTACCTGGACCGACCGCACCCGCACGCTGCACATCAGTGCCCGCCAAGGCGGTTACAAGGGCATGATACTTGAACGCAAATTTACACTGATGTTACCCGATGGCACTACCAAGACCATCGATTACAACGGCAATCAAGTAACAGTCAAGTTATAAATCGAGAACACGAAACGGAAAAAACAAAGAGAGAGACCCGAAAGTCTCTCTCTTTTCTGTGATCCGCTTGGGGCTCGCGCTCGGCGACGAAGGAGACGCTTTGACCTTGGTCAAAGAACCCTTGGGTGAGAGCCCCCAACGGTGAAACAAAAAAGAGAGGCTAAAAAACCTCTCTTTTCTGTGATCCGTTTGGGATTCGAAATCTGAAATGCTTTGAAATAATTATGAAACGCTTTGCTTTGTAAATCAGCGACTTGCAAAGTTAAATATATTAAAGCGTTTCAAAAATGTGGTGCAATATTTTGGTTTTGTGGTGCAAAAATACTACCTTTGCACCACATTAATAACACGCTTTAATAATAAAATAGGTATGAAAGGACTAACAATAGTAAAGAGAACAAGCAAGCAAGAAGGAACCATTCGGCTTCGTTTTCGTCTGCGCGATGGCAGAGGTGTTGACTTGTATCATAAGAGCGACATTGACGCAGACCTAAAGGATTTGGATAAGTTTACTGCTACTGGAGAATTGAAACCCCGTATGAGCATCTATAACAAGCAACTGAAACTTGACATTGATACGGAGATAGATGCTATGGAAACCGCATATCGCCAATTATGCGAGGTTAAGGACAAAACTCGTATTACGGCAGAAGACTTTGAAAAAGCTATATCAGAAGTGTTGCATCCTCAAAAGAATGTGAAAGCCCTAACAGAACTAACTCTGATTGACAGATTCTCAAAGTATATTGAGGATGGCTTGCGGGATGGCAACTTTGGCGAGGGCAGACAAAAGCATTATAAGGTCTCATTAGGTGAACTCACCAGATTCCTCACTATCCAACATAGGTTAAAGGTTACTCCCTCAGAATTTGATGCGGATGACCTAATGGATTTCCGCCAATTTCTTTTCGATGAATACAAGTATGTTGATAAGCACAAGAGCTTATACGATATGTTTTCTGCAAGGAATGTTCCTACAGCTCGCCGTGACCAGAATACGGTTGCTACCAAAATGAAGAAGATTCAGGCTTTCTTCAATGAACTTATTGAGAAAGGAGAACTTAGTATTTCACCTTTTATTCATCTGGGAAGGAATAAGAAGCGTACAATGATGCGTGAATCATACGATCCTCCTATTTTCCTTCTGCAAGAAGAGTTCTTAAGGGTTATGAATACCATAGTGCCAGAGTATTTACAGGAAACAAAGGACGCTTTCATATTGCAATGCGCTTTTGGCTGCCGTATAAGCGAGTTCAAAAGATTGTCTATGGATAATGTTGCCGTCTCAGACGACGGTATCATGTATATACACTATCTTCCAGAAAAAACGCTAAGGGAGAATGTTGGACGTATAGAGATTCAAACTCCTGTAATGCGATTCGCCTATGACATCATCATGAAATACAAATTCAACTTCCATATACTTAAGTATGTCAGTGGCAAAAGTGGCTATAACGTGAAAATTAAGGAACTCATGAAGCATTGTGGTATAGACCGCAAGTGTGCAGTATTTGATGAGGAGCTGGGTAATAACAAGTATCAGCCTCTTTACGAGTTGGCAAGTAGTAAGACATGTCGCAAGACGCATGTAGATATTCTGACCAAGGCCCAAATCAACATGTATGCAGCAGGGCTGCATCAAGAAGGCAGCGATGCCGTTAATCACTATACTCATATGGATATGAAGGACAGGTTTATGCTGATGTGCTATGCATACAAGCAGCCAGTATATTATACTAATAAGGATTTAAAGATTGTAAAGTAAGGTATGGCAAACAATAGTTTAGACGAATTTTATAAGGACTTGGACAAGGAATATGGGAAATCTATCGAGGACAGAAACGTTGATTATATAAAATCATTACTCAAATTGCGCGAACAGCCAGACGGAAAAATTGACGATAATATCCAGCCACCTTCTTTACAGTCTACGGCAGAGGTGATTATCCTGATTATGACGAGACACGATATTCCATTCGAGCAGTTCTGTGAGAAAGATAGGGGTCATAAACGCGTAATCGAGTATATCTTCATACGTGGTGTCAAGCATCGCAGTGAGATTATAGGATTCCTCAAACAGCTGCTGAGTAAGTCTATTCCTGGCCTTGGCCCGAAATTAGTATTGGGTTTTATAAGGCTGTTAGACCAGTTTATCCCTAAAGACAAGCCCACGTCGTTCCTGAATGTGATACAATTCCCTGAAAAGGCGAAGGAAATTATGGACACTCTCCACTTTATGACAAACGGTTATGTCGGCAAAGACGCAGCATTGGTAATGGTTGTTGCACAGGAAGAAGGGTTAATCAAAAGCTGCAGGTATGAGGACATCAAGGAGGAATTCCCGTCCATTCATCAGAAAGCATACAACAAAGATCTCTCATCTCTGCACGATAAGACCTATGAGGACTTGAAAGTTCCAATAAGAGCAGCGTTGAGAACGAGAATCGGCTACACCAAGAAAGAGGATGGCCGAATAGTATTTAAAAAGACCTCTATGTCACCACGAAATATGTTGTTTCAGTTCTGGCGATGGATAATGTCGTTCTTCTATTAAGCACGAAGCAAAACCTGTTTATACCAAGGTCTGTAATCTCCCGGTTACAGGCCTTTTTTAATACCTTTTTGCGTTAAATCTGATTAACAGAAGTAGCTTTCGGTAGTCGGCTACCACGAGCTACTCAAAATAAATCAATCGTATTTCAAAAAGTCGTACCTTCGCACCGTGAAATCGCTGCAAGCCTCATTGCAGAGGATGGATCCCAACAGGTGCGAGGCCAGCGTTTGGCCGTGAGGATCGCTAAAAGAACCTGTTACAATTTGAGATGAAATCTATTTCAATGTTTGAATCCTCAGATTCAAATACAGTAGTCATAACCACTGTAGATGTCCTGAAATCGGCATTCTTTGCTTGGGCTGACGAAATGGCCCAGGCTCGAAAAGAAGCTGAGAAGGATGTGATGATTGACGAGGCTGCTGTGATAAAACGACTGCATAAGAGCAGGGCTACTCTCTGGCGCTGGAATGCCAGCGGCTACCTTCCTTGTTTCAAATTGGGAGGGAAGAATCAGTATAAGTTGTCTGATGTGGAACGTATAGAGAAAGGATTGAAGCAATGAGCATCTTTGACTACATGAACCATTTCTGGGACGCAAATGAGAACGACCCATGTTCCTTGAGTGAGAACTCACTCTTCTTCTATCTACTCTATGAAGCCAACCGCCAGCACTGGGTGATGCCCTTTAAATGCAACACCCAGCTGCTGCTGGCACGGCTGAACACTTCAAAGCAGAACATTATGAAGGCAAGGGAAGGACTTCGCAAGCGAGGGCTTATTAACTTTAGCAAAGGAGAGGGGAAAGGCAGACCGGCACTATACACTCTCAATTTTGATGTTAAAGTTTGTAAGGATGTGCCATCGCAATCGTTGCCACCGCAGTTGTCCGAGATGTTGACCCCGGGATTGACTCAACAGTTGACTACTGAGTTGACCCAAACGTTGCCCCCTTCTAAGATAGAAGAGAAAGATATAAACATTGAAGAAGTGAAAGAAGAAAATCCTTCCTCTCTCTCGAAATCGAAGAAAGCGTTGTCTCTTTCTGAACTGAAGGAACTGCTTCTCAACGACCATCCTTGGCAACAAGATTTGATAGTCCGACTGGCCAAGAATGGAATAACTCTCGACGAAGAGGCTCTAAAAAAGCTGATAAGTGACTTCTTCCTGGCCCAAGAACAGAAAGGCTGTAAGGGAAAGGAAGAAGCTGACTGCCGTACTTACGTGTATAATTGGATATGCTATCAATACAGGAATAACAATCATGGCAAGATATCAAAGTACAATGGAAAAACTGGCTCTGCTGAGATCTCAGCTAACAAGCCAGAGGACTACACAGGGGTTTGCTAAGTTCCCAATGTCAACAGAAGAAGCGTTCGTTTTTATCGAGACTGCTCTGCGATTAGAGGTGGCAAATCGTGGCAAGACGTTTATAAACAGTGACGAACTGCGAGGCCACATATACCAGATAGCAGAACTATTCACCAAGCCCACGTCAAAATTCGGCATACTGTTGTGCGGCGGTGTTGGAAATGGCAAGAGTTCTATGATGTATGCGCTGCGAAATCTTATCAGCAGGCTGGAAATACCCAATAATGGTACCACCTCAGTTGGCAACTACACTCTGAGGGTAGAGAGCGCAAAGTATCTTTGTGACGAGATCATGGTCAGGCGAGACAATCTTTTGACTTTTCGAGACCTTTCTATGCTTGGCATAGATGACTTGGGTGAAGAAGAAACCGTCATACAGAATTACGGTAACCGTCAGACTCCCGTGATAGATCTGCTTTCATATCGATATTGCAGAATGCTTTTCACGATGGTTACGACCAATCTAACGCCAGCTCAGATACGTACAACCTATGGTGACAGAATAGCAGACCGCTTCAACGAGATGATGCTTATTCTTCCCTATCGTTTTCCATCGTTCAGGACACCGCAACCTTCTGGAAGTAACGTGACTTGACGGTCAGGGGCAACTATTTGCAAAAATGGTGTAGCTTACTATACCAAAATTTGTGGTTTGTGTATTGCATACACCACCGCCGCGAACAGTGTCGCTAAATTTAGGTAAGTAAGCCACGGGGCTTTGCCCCTTTGGATTCCCCAGCAGGAAGTGGCCTCTCCCTGCACCCACCGTCCAAGGCGCTGCCCTGGAAACCTGCCAAGGGCTGCTTGCCCTTTGGAAACCTCACAAGGGGGTGACCCTCCCCCTTGACCGCCCCGCTCAGAGGTCTCAACCTCTAAGAACTCCGACCAAGGAGCTTCCCTGGACCCTGCAATATTCAGACAATTAAAATTGACAAACTATGGCTAAAGGTGATAGATATGTTGTCCTGACTATGGACAAGCAAACTGGTAACGCGGGAGGATTGTCTGCCCACATCGACCGCGAAGTATATGATGCCAAGACGGACAGGATGGTTCCGTTCCGTCCGAAAAGCGTCCGTGACGATTCACGTACTGCACTCAACCGCGAATGTATTGAGAGCGCAAAGAAGACAGGTCGTACACAAGCCATCTGGAACCGCCTCCGTGAAGAGGGCTTTTCAAGATCGACTTCTGAAAAGGATAAAACGGAAGGGAAAAAGAAAACCCGCAAGGTCAAGGATGATGCCGTCATTGCCTTGTGTTTCGTTTGCAGTTCCGATGAGGACACCATGAAGCAACTTGAAGAAGAAGGTAAGCTCGACGAATGGATAGACTCAACTATTGACTGGTTTCGTAAGGAGTTCGGTAGCGAGAATGTGGTGTCGGCTGTCCTGCACATGGACGAGACGACTCCGCATCTGCACGTTACGGTAGTCCCTATTACCCATGAAGCGCCCAAGCCCCGTAAGGAGAAACCCAAGTTCGACGAGAACGGCAGTCCCATCCGAAAGTATGAGACCGACAAGGATGGCAACATCATCCTTGACGAGAAAGGCAAGGCAATCATCAAGAAGCGCTCCTACAAGAAACAGGAAGTAACTGCCCGACTCTCTGCCAAGGACATCTGCAATCCTGTAGCAATGGAGCGTTGGCAGACGGACTATGCACTTGCTATGGCTCCTTTTGGCTTACGCCGGGGCATTGCTGGAAGCAAACAAAAGAGAGTGCCGCCCGCAGAATGGAATCTTCAACAAGTCAACGGTAAGCTCATGGCCGTTGAGAAGGAAGTGGAAAAACAGAATGCCGTCATGAAGGCCAATGAAGCAAAGATAGAAGGTCAGAAAGCTGAGATAGAGCAGATGGCAAAGGCTTCCATGTTCGACAAACTCCTGAACAGTGGTCTTAGTTCAGCAGTCAGGAAGGCAATGGAAGACGAGAAAGCAGCCCACGAAGCGGAACTGCTCCAAGCCACGATAGCCCATGACAAGCAAGGCTACAAGTACTACTGGGAATCGGGCGACAAGAAAGGCCAGGTCCTGACATGGGAAGAGTTGGCAAGATGCCTTGAAGAAGAGAAGCGTGAACAAGCTCTCCTTGCTGAAGGTGACAAGGAAGCTGCCGTTGAGAAAGCGAAGAACGAGGCTATACGAGAACATGAAGCAGCAATGGCCGAAATGAAGGAGGACTATGACCAAAAACTCAAGAGAGCCAGTCTGGCCTTTGATAAGAACGGCAATCCTATCATGAAGGACTTTGGTTTGGGAAATCGCCAGCAGATCACTAAGGTCGAACGAATCGAGATGCTTGAAAAAGAACTGTCTGATGCCAAGAAAGCCAACGATGACCTGTTGGACAGACTGAAAGTCTTGCGCGACCTTATCTTTGCGTTCTGCTCATTGAACTTCAAAAAGGTGGTCAAAATCGTATTTGACCAGTGGAGGAAAGGTTTCAAAGAGTTCACCAAGGACTTGAAAGACATCCTTCAGGAAGCCATGAGTGGAGAGAAAACGGAGAAAGGACGACAGGGCTACGTTGAAGATACATTCCATTTTGCCAAGATGATGGCCAAGACTGATCCTGACTGCAAACTTGACTTCGAAGATTTGGAGCCCCTCCATGAGGATGCCATGCGTATCGCTGATGGCACCTGGGACTCGTACCACGAGAAAATTGAGAAGCGCAATCAGCTCTTTGATGCAGCAGTCAAGGCTGTAATAGAGATGGGCAACTGTTCATCCCAGCGTCGCCTGAACCAAGATCAGGCCAATAAGATAGAAGCCTTCCTTGCCTTCGATGGTGGTGACAGGGATGAACTATGCAAAGAGATATGGGCAAAAGCAGGCCCCAAAATCGAGCGATTTTGGCGGGATATAACCCAAAGTGCGCTTGAAGACCTGCGCACAGGTGAAATTTATGTCCGGAGTCACAAGGCATCTCTATCACGTTAATATATGAACTTCTTGCAGCAAGATGGTACGATTACTAAGTTAATTCACACTAAATCCAGTAGTACTGACAAAGTTTGGCCTTTTATCGCACTGACATCAAAGCTGTAAGCCTGATAGCCTTTTTGATTAAGCATCGGGATGTAGTCGTTGATAGTTGTCTCGTTCATTTTAATCTCTTGTCCCTGCCCCGTCAAAGCAACGAGGGCGAGCAATACGGTGATGATGGTTTTCTTGTTCATTTCTTTTTCTTTTGTGATAGTTTTCTGCTTAATGACTTTATCCAGTCCTCAGCACTCTTGATCATCTGCTGGAGTTCGTCTGTCGGCTTCCATCGGGGCGATGGGCTGGCGGAGAAGGACGAGGTAGAAGCGGGGGAAGGTCTTGACGGGGGATGGTCGGCGATGTGGCGGTCTATCTTCTGTCGGGCCTCGGTGCGGAGTACATCATCTTGACATTGCACGAGGCAGTCCTCATCCACAAAGGCGATGTGCCAAAAGGCCATATAGCCGATGACGTAATGCTCTACGGCTGCGGCCTTATCCTCCTCGATGCTGGGGATGCAGGACGAAAGGGGCTGGTGGGGATTCTCACAAATGCCCACCACAGCCCAAGAGAGATTTCAGTTGAGTTTTGCTATGCTATGAGTCTTATAATACCAGTATGTCCACATGATGGAAGGCCAGATCGTAGAAACCTCGGATGACATAATGGAACTCCCTGCCTGGTGCAATGTTTCCAAGACTGTCAAACAGGTTCGACTCTGTTTCAAAGATTTCCTTCATCTGCCGGGCTTTCTCCAACTCTCCACGCTCCAGGTAGAGATATATGGAAGAGCCGAGCCAATCCGCTGCATCGTGACGGTTGCCGAGTCGTAGCAGAGACTGATAGGTGTCTTTGATGATTTGTAGTATGGTGTCTTTCTCACCAAGCAGATAGTAAGGCCTTATCAATTGGCTCCGTGCCTCGATGACCTCCGTCTCATCTCCGAAATGCCTGATGCAATCGATGTAATGGTTTACTGCACGTATCTCGTCGTGGGGCAGGTTCTGCTGGTGGAAAATCTGTGCCATCTGTCCATAAACGCCCATCAGTGTGTTGTAGTCGCAGTCGGTAGCTGTGGTGTCTGCCTGTTCTATGGCATCAAGGTAGGTCTGCAAGGCCATCGGTGCGTCGCCCATGTTCTGATAGGCTCGCCCGAGCAGATAACGGGTAAGCAGTCGGTCATTGTGCGAGCCGTTGCGGTCGAAATGGTCGGCGAGTGACTTGGCAAGCGAGTCGGAAGAAAAGAGTATGCCAGCCTTGTTCTGCGCCTTTAACCGCAGAAGGTCATAGCGCATATGAGTGTCCTTATTCCAGATAGCCTTTTTAACCTCCATGCTGTCAAGCAATAGAAGGGCAGAGTCAGGATTATCGTTGATAATCTCGCTGACTGCCTGTAATTCCTTCGGCATCTGCCCGCCTCCGCATCCCGCAAGCAAAGCTACGGCACATGTTATATAAATGTATATCGTTTTTCGCATCCACAACGCGTTTTATTGGGTGCAAAGGTACAAAAATCTATCTATTTAGGCTGCGTTTTTACGTTTATTAAGTTCTCAATTACTATAGAAGGCAAGAAATCATATATTCAGTGGATCATTTATGAAAGCCATTTGTATTCCTTAGGTGAAACCCCAAATTCTTTGATGAAACTCTTGGTAAAGTAAGAGGCACTGCTAAAGCCAACTTGATACATGACTTCAGAAACAGTGAATCTCTCTTGTTTCAAAAGAACCGCAGCTCTTTGTAACCGCTGCTTGCGAATAAAACTGACGGGGGTTTCACCTGTAAGCTGTTTAAGTTTACGATAAAGCTGTTTTTGATCCATGCATAGTAGGTCACACAACTTCGTAACGTTGAATTCCTCGGAATGCATGTTTGAGTTAATCAGGCTAATAATCCGTTCCATCAGTTCCTCGTCATTGGATAATGCTGGCGAAACTACATTGACAACCTGCATACTTTTTATCCTTGTGTTCTGTTCTATGGCTTTTCTTTTGGTCAGTAACTGAACTATATGGAGCTGTAGCTTACGAAGGTCGAAGGGCTTGGGCATAAACACATCAGCACCACTACGTATGCTTTTCAACTCGGTATTGGAGTCGTCTTTTGCCGTCAACATAATAATGGGAATCAACTCCGTGGAGTGATTATGACGAATGCGGTGACACAACTCGGTTCCATCGATTCCAGGCATCATCTGGTCTGTTATGATGATGTCTGGAATGCGTTCTTCGACGGTTTTCAAGGCTTGTTCGCCACTTAATGCAGTGATGCACTGATATGAGGTTTCCAAAGCTGTGGTCAGGAAATCAAGTATTTCGTGGTTATCGTCGACTATCAATACTATCGGCTTTTCTGAAGTACCGTCTTTAATGTTTTTTTCCGTCACGACAGAAGTAAGAACATTCAAAGGTATTGAGAAAGTCACCTTCAGACCATTGTTATTCTCTGCCTTGACTTCTCCACCATGCAGTTCCACATACTTCTTGACTACTGATAAGCCAATGCCCGATCCATCACGGGAATTCTGTCCCATATAATATCGGTTGAACAGTTTTGGCAAATCACTATCAGACACCCCAGGGCCATTATCTTGCACCGACACAAGAACTTCGGATGCTCTTTTTTCCAATGAAACGAGTATCTTTCCTTTCTCATCGTCTGCATATTTCAGAGCATTTGACAAGATATTACGCATAACCATCTGTATCTTAACCACATCAACATCCATCAAAACAGACGTTTCTGTAGGCTGAAACACCATGCTTATATTGCGTTCCTTTGCCGATGTCTCAAATTCGCTAATACATCCTGAGATCAAGCTACACAAGTCGATATAGGAACTAAGAATCTGAGTTTCACCCTCAGCTTCAAGTTGCTTGAAGTCTAAGATGTGATGAATCAGGTCATTGAGCCGTGAGGCATTGTTCTGGATAGACTTCAGGCTATCCCTTAACTTCGCATTTGAGGTTTCTGAAAGCAGTTTGTTTAGGGGAGCAATTATCAAGCTCAATGGAGTTTTCAGTTCATGTGACATGTTTACAAAGAAATCCATTTTCTCTTGCGTCAATGCCATTACACGTTCGCGCTCACGTTGCTCAAACAGCGCATTCTCACGTCTTTTGTAGTAGTTTATCAAGTAATAAACAACAGATAAGGCGATTAGTGTATAGACTACCCAAGCCCACCATCTGAAAAACCACGGATAAGGAACCTTTATAGTATATTTGCTAACAGATTCTTCTTTAAAGTCTGAATCCGTAGATAGATATATTTCATAACTTCCTCCTGATAGATGCGATAACAAAATACGGTTTGTTCCATTTGGCAGAGAATGCCATTCCCCATCTTCATTTATTTTATACCAAAACACTTCGGAACCCTTTCGGTTGTATGCAAAAGTGGACAAATCAAGCGCAATGTCCTCCCTGCCGTCCAGTGAAATATTATTTTCAAATCGGGGGACACAATCACTTATTGGAATTCCGCCAACCATGATGGAAGAAATGAACACCTTCGAAGGTTTGTCGCCAGAAGACGTTGTATTAAGGAATTGTTTACATATGAAATCCTCTCCACCCCATAAGATAGTATTATCTGAGGGGACATAAGAACCTGCAGTAAAATTGTAATTCGGTCTTACGTAGAAATGTATGGTATTACCTGCTGTTTCAATATAGAATAGCCCATGGGAGGTAGACATCCATACTCTATTGTTATCATGAACAAAAGATTGAATCATGCCGTCTTTTACTTGGAAATCGGTTTCTTCCAGCCTGTCTGTCTGAGTGTCGTATTTGTAAAGTTTCCCCTGTACATCAATCCAAATAACATCATTTACAAGAATCATGTTGTCAATATACATCCGTTTTTTCAGAGTAACCTTACCCGAATTAGTATTGATGGAGGCCAACCCTTTACTGGTATTTGCCCACAACACGCCACTTTTATCGGGAATGAATCTGTAAATCGTGTTGACGATACTGTCCACATCATCAAACTGGTTATCTTTTAAGATGAACGATCCATTACCTGACAACAATGCAGTCTTGTCAACGACATATAGACCACCCATATAGGTCGCTATCCATAACCGGTTCTTATTATCTTCATAGATGTCGTAGGCCCAATTAGCATTTCTGCCCTTCTGGTCGGACAAGGAGAAATAGTCGAAGACATCACGCTGCCTGTTATACCTTGCTATGCTGGCATCTGTGGCAATCCATATCTCATGTTCACGATCCTCATAAATGCTCCTGATATTACTCTTTTTCAAGCCATTTCCCACTTTGAACCATTTATTGCCGTGGTCAGACAGGTGTAGTAAACCATTATCACCACCCATCCATCGTCCTCCGCTTGAATCAACAAGAATCCGGCTAAAGACATTTCCGTCGTTTGAATGTGTTATGGAAGGAAGGGTCGTTGTCTCGAAAACGCTTTCCGACTGAGTGATGGCAACTCCCCTGTCTGTGGCAATCCAAATAATATCATCATCGCAATAAATTTGATGGATAGAATTGCTGGGCAGTCCCTGTGGCGATGAAGCGTCATGGCCGATAGTCTGGATAATGCCTGATTGGGGATTGAGTATCTTCAAGCCAAATTCAGAAGCTAACAGGATGTCGCCAGAAGGAGAAGGAACTATCTGATTGAATGTACTACCAGATGCCACAACCTTTGTAGTCGAGTCCTTTACATTCTGGCAAAGCAAATGATGTTCCGTACCAATCCACAGATTACCATTTGGTCGATCATACCACAATGCATAAACATTATCATCTATCCCTAAATCAAATATACCCCCTTTGTTATCCAAACAAGCAAGTCCTCCATAATGTGCAACATACAACCTGTCATTAACAGGTTCAATTGAATAGATAATATCATCCTTCCCGCTTGGAAGGGTGTACCGTTGCCATATTCTTTTATCTAAATCAAGACAGAACAAACCATTTGACTTCGTTCCTACATATAAAACACCATTATCACATTTAAGTGAACGAACCTCTCCAATTTCTGGAACATCTCCAAATGGCGTAACAAACTGTTCTGTCCTCAGGTTTAGCCACCTAAGACCAGCATCTCCTCCAAGGCATAGGGTCTCTTCATCAACTATCAGAACAGCATAATACCTTCCTTCATATAGCCGTCGGATATTGTAGCCGTCATAAGAGAACAAACCACGTCTTGTAGCAAACCACATCATGCCCAGGCTGTCCTTGCAAACGCTCTCCACGACATTAGCATCGTATGGCAGCACTATCTTATCAAACTGCATCTGTTTGGTGTCAGACGCCGTTGATGCAGATGCCGACAAGAGGACAAATAATGCCATCATGCATCTGTTCAAATATAGTTTTACGCCATTCATGCTGCAAAAATACAAAAAAAATCAGAAACCCCAGTCTTTATGCCAAATGATTTTTGGTTTGTCGCCTTCAAAAGTCAATGGAAGCCATATATAGCGTGAATCTGGCAAATCTGTCTTCTTCCATCGATCAAACATGGCAACATATGTGTCTGGGCGACCAATGACAGGCTGAACGTAAGTACTTTGACCATAGAAGGTTTTGTCTGCTTCTTCACCTATACATGGATTCCCCAGTGATTTCCATTCTCCAAGCATAGAGTCTGCAACAGCTATATCAGCAACATTGGGATCCCATCCAGAGCAGCCAGATGTAAGCAGATAGTATTTCCCATGATGTTTGAATACAGCAGGAGCCTCACGATATTTCTTCTCGAAGTTCCGTGTGAAGGTCTTAGTAGGCTTCAGATAGTCGTCAGTCAATAAATGAATATACATTGTTGCATTGTCTTCTGACGAACATATCTGATATGCTTTTCCGTCGTCATCGACAAAAAGTGTCTGGTCGCGGCTCATTTCTCCGTTAGGTCTAAAACTATCCAAATAGGTGAATGGCCCCGTAGGAGTGTCTGATACTGCCACCCCTGCACTGGCCTTGGAATAGTCGGCACTGTCGATGTGCATCCACATGACAAACTTCTTAGTTTTAGAATTATATATAACTTTAGGACGTTCCACAACCTTTGAGGTGTGCAGGTCATGAAGCGAGTCAGTTTTTTCAGCTCCGAGGACAATTCCTTCGAAATGCCAATTAAGGAGGTCTTTTGAGGAGTAGCAACTTACACCTGTTACTTCAGTACGGTAACACTCCCATGTTGCCCACTCCGGCAAGACGGTCTTGCCCTGTTTGTATTCTCCATACCAGTAATAGGTGCTGCCGTGGTAGAGCATTCCCCCGCCATGGGCGTTAATGACATTGTGTTCATCATCAAGCCAGACCTTTCCAGGGTTGAACCTAAAGTTTCTTTCCTGAGCAAAGCAAGGCTCAGCGATTATCAGTATGAATAACATAACAAGTTTTGTTTTCATAGATTTCATTGTATTGTTTTCAATGTAACTGTTTCTGATATCTTCCGCTGCGAATCTCTTACCTTTAGTGTGAGGTTACCAGCCTTCTTGTCACTACGCACAACGACCACAAGCTGACCGCTGAACAACCTCATGGTAGGTTTCGTGAACGATTCCAGACTGGTGGCATCGCCATTACAGACTGCCTCGAAACGACCTGCTCCAGACACCTCAAAGGTCAGACGGTCGTTGGCATCGGGTATAACAGTTCCCTTTGCATCGGTTAGTGAGACTGTAATAAAAGCGAGGTCTTCTCCATCTGCCTTCAGCCATTCGGCATCATGCTGTGTCCACACGTCAAGTTTCAACTTGGATGGTTTCCCTGCTGTGCTGACAACCTGTTCGCCTGCTTGCTTTCCCTGCTCATCATAGACGACTACCTTCAGCTGGCCCGGCTCATACTTGACATCATTCCACCGCAAGCGGTAACGGTCAAGGCGCTCTTTCGGATTCTTACTGATTTTACCCTGACTCTTGCCATTGACAAACAGCTCGGCTGTAGGATAATCGGTATAGCAATAGACAGGCGTCACCTGTCCACGGCGTTGTTTACCCCAAGTCCAGTGAGGCAGCAAGTGGATGGTGTGGTCTTCCTTCTGCCACTTTGAACGATACAGATAATATCTGTCCTTAGGCAGTCCGGCCAGATCGCATATACCAAAGTACGAACTGCGCGACGGCCAGTACTCATCGTAGGGCGAAGGCTCACCAAGATAGTCATATCCTGTCCATACAAACTCGCCAATGACCCAGTCCTTGTCATCCTGCCATACCCAATCGTCATCGGGCAAATTAGACCAAGAACAATACTGCACGTCATAACTGGAGCACTGCCCGTTGTAATGGTGCTTGCGGAGTTCTGACGATTCCGTGTCAACGGCTTCAGCGACAACAGGGAACTGATATACGCCACGACTGCTGACGGTAGATGCCGTCTCGGAACCCAAGAGGAATCCTTGCGGAAGTTTCTCGATATTATTCTGATACTTATGAACACGGTAGTTGAATCCAGGTACTTCCATAGTCTGGGCGAAGCCACTGCTCAAAGCTGCATCGGCCCTGTCCATACCCTGGGTAACAGGTCGGGAGGGGTCCAGCGCATGGCAGAGGCCTTGCAGACGGACGGCTATTTGCCGACCCTCCTCGCTCCATTGTTCAGGAATCTCATTGCCTATAGACCACATGACAATACTCGGATGGTTGCGATTGGCTAACACCAAGTTGGTTATGTCCTTGTCGCTCCATTCTCTGAAAAAGCGTGCATAGCCGTTCTTGCACTTTGGATATATCCACATATCGAAGCTTTCTGCCATCACCATCATACCCAAAGAGTCACAAATATCCATCTGCCACTGACTCGGCATATTGTGCGCTGTGCGAATAGCATCACAGCCCATCTGCTTCATCATCTTTATCTGACGGATAAGTGCGGCCTTATTGACAGCAGCACCCAAAGGTCCCAAGTCATGATGCAGGCAAACACCTTTCAGTTTGCGTGTCTGTCCATTCAGCTGGAAACCCTTTTCACGGGTTACCCGTATGGTGCGGATGCCCGTTTTGATGCACTTCTCATCGACAACCTTACCTTTCCTGTCAGTAATAGTGGTTATCAGGTTATAAAGATATGGAGTCTCTGGTGTCCACAATTTAGCATCTTCCACATTGAGAGTCGTGTGGAAACTTCCATCATCATTGATATGAATTTCTCTGTTTGTAACAGCAGAATGATCATCAGGAGAGACTAAAGCCACATTTGCAAATACGTTATGATCTGGTTTTAACACCCTGCCTTCTACCTCCAAGATAGCATTGCCATTTTTCTGGCTAACAGTTCGTATATAAATGCTCCAATCGTCGAGATGTGTTTGCTGTGTCAATAAAAGCGTAACAGGACGGTAGATTCCTGCTCCTGGGTACCACCGGCTACTCTCCTCTACATTTTTAAGGTCTACTTCAAGCAGGTTATCACCTTTCTTGACGAATGGTGTTATATCCACTCGGAAGGCGTTATATCCATAAGCCCAGTAACCCGCTTGCTGTCCATTGACGGACACAACAGGTTCTGCCATTGCCCCGTCGAAAATCAATTCTGCATGCTCGTAGCTAGATGGTATAGTCAGCATACGGCGATAATGCCCATCTCCGATCCATGGCAAAGCACCTGAACGCCCACTTTTCTCGGTAGCCTCAGTCTCTCCGTTCTGTTCAATAGCGACCTCCTGAAGGTCCCATTTCTTGTCGAAGGGACCAGCTATGGCCCAGTCGTGTGGAATACTCACATTCTGCCAGGTCTTCTTGTCCTGAGAGAATTGCCAGTCATCGGTCAGCGTTATCTCTTGTCTTACCTGAGCCGATGCGATAACCGTTACCGTTGCCGTAAGAAAAGCGACTAATAGTCCTTTCTTCATATGTCAAAACAGTTTGTTAGGATATACCCCGTCGTCAACGAGTTTCTGGATGCGAGCAACAGTAGCGTCGCGATCAGCTGCATAGGTAACTCCGAACCATTTGCTGGTGGTGTCGAGGACCTCACAGGTGGCTGTACCCTCGGTAATGAGCTTGTTGACCATCAGTGGGATAAAGAACTCGGCTTTCAGGTTCTCCATGTTTTTGGGGTCGCTGAGGAACTCGCGGAAATAAGCCTCGCTATGCTCGAAGTAGTCGGGTGTGAAGCCCCACATGTTCATTGAGACGGGAACGTTCTCCTCCAGTGGTTGCCACTCGCCCTGCTCGTCCTTATAAGAAATAACACCATCAATGCGAAGAATCTCTGTACGCTCCACAACATCCGTCAGGTGTCGCTTGTCGTTATAGGCACAAACACCACGGGCCACAGAGCCGTTTTCCGACAGCGTATTGCACACGCGGAAGCCCACCATCGCATACTGGTTCTTGGCTCCCTCAGGCAGGTTGCTCAGGAACTTGCCAATCTGCATAAAGGCATCACGACCGTAGAAGTCGTCGCAGTTGATAACACAAAACGGCTCCTTAATCACTTCCTTACCCATCAGTACAGCGTGGTTTGTTCCCCAGGGTTTCACACGACCTTCTGGAACAGAGAATCCTGCTGGCAGTGCGTCGAGTGCCTGGAAACAGAGTTCACACTGCACCTTACCCTCGTACTTCGAGAGAATCTGCGTGCGGAACTGCTCCTCGAAATCCTTACGGATGACCCATATGATTTTGCCAAATCCTGCCTGGATGGCATCGTAGATACTATAGTCCATAATGGTCTCACCGTTGGGTCCCAGACCGTCGAGCTGCTTGAGGCCGCCATAACGGCTGCCCATGCCTGCTGCTAAAAGAAATAATGTCGGTTTCATATTTTGTCTAATCTTTAATGTTACGTACTCGTTTTTCCCATTTCCATGCGGCTGCAAGTGTCTCTTCGAGTGTGCGCTCTGCCTTCCAGCCCAGTTCCTCGTTAGCCAACTTAACATCGGCCCAGACGGCAGGAACATCACCAGGGCGACGACCTACAATCTTGTAGTTCAACTTCAGATTGTTCACCTTTTCGAACTTCGTCACCAGTTCCAAGACGGAGACAGGACAGCCTGTGCCGACATTGAATATCTCGTAGTCCTGGCGCATCTTACCCTGAGTCATACGGTTGATGGTAGCCACATGAGCCTTGGCCAAATCCACCACGTCGATATAGTCGCGCAGACAAGTGCCGTCTGGCGTATCATAGTCATTGCCAAATACAGACAGGCATTCACGGATGCCAGCAGCTGTCTGGGTGACAAAGGGCAGCAGATTGTTGGGTACGCCACGGGGCAGTTCACCAATCAATGCTGATGGATGGGCTCCTACAGGATTGAAATAGCGCAGAGCAACACCGTGAAGTACAGGATAAGCCCTGCAACTGTCGCGCAGAATGTCCTCGGCCATCTGCTTCGTATTGCCGTAGGGTGATGTAGCAGGCTGTCGCTCAGTTTGCTCGGTCACGGGCAGATGTTCTGCATCGCCATAGACGGTAGCCGATGATGAGAACAGGATGTTCGGACGATTGTACACTACCATCAACTGGCAGATGTTCATAAACGAGGTCAGGTTGTTCTGGTAGTACATCAGCGGCTTCTCCATCGACTCGCCCACAGCCTTGTAGGCAGCGAAGTGAATGACCGAGTTGAACTTATACTTGTCAAAGACCTTCTTCAGTGCTTCTATATCACAGGTATTCACCAGTTCAAATGGCACATCCACACCTGTTATCTGACGGACACCCTCCACGGCAGCAATCTCCGAGTTCGACAGGTTGTCGACAATCACCACATCATAGCCAGCCTCAATCAGTTCGACGGCAGTGTGCGAGCCGATATAGCCCGCACCGCCTGAAATTAATACACACTCTCTCATTTTATAACAGTTTTCTTGCACCGTCACCAATGACCACATCATACACCAATGGCTCCTTGCCGTAGGCTTCCTGATATTTCTCCTTTGCCGTAGCGATAAAAGCATCATAGAGGTTATCCTTTACCAGGTTGATGGTACAACCACCGAAACCACCGCCCATCATGCGAGAACCTGTAACACCGCACTCACGGGCAATCTCGTTCAGATAGTCAAGCTCTGGACACGAAACCTTATAGTCCTGGCTCAAACCTACATGGGTCTGATACATCTTCTCACCTACCACTGCATAGTCGCCTTTGGTCAGTGCCTCAGAAACTGCCAATACACGTTCACGTTCCTCAATCACATACTTAGCGCAATGGTAATCTTCGTCAGATACTTGATTTCTCACCTCCTCCAACATATCTAAGGTAGCATAGCTCAGTGCCTCGACTTCGGAATGATTCTTCTTAATGAGTTCGAATACGGTCTCACAACTGCGACGGCGGTCGTTATAAGCCGAAGAAGCTAATTCATGCTTCACACAAGAGTTCAACAACACCAGTCGATAACCTTGTGGATCGAATGGGAAATAGTCATATTCCATTGTATGGCAGTTCAGGCGAATCAGATAGCCCTTGCGCCCAAAGACCGAAGCAAACTGGTCCATGATGCCGCAGTTCACACCGATGTACTTGTGTTCCGTGGCTTGTCCAGCCTTGGCCAGTTCTACCTTTTCTACTTTATTGTCACCAAACAAATCGTTGATGGCAAATGCATAGCAACTCTCAAGAGCTGCCGATGAAGACATGCCAGAACCAAGAGGTACATCACCCGAGAAAGCCGTATCGAAGCCCTTCACGTCCACACCTCGCTCCTGCATTTCGCGACAGACACCGTAGATATAGCGTGCCCAACTTGCTTTCGGCCCTTCCTGATCGTTCAAGTCGAACTCCGCATCTTCATATAAATCGATAGCAAAGGCTCTGACCTTATTGGTGCCGTTTGGCTTTACCTCGGCAACCATGCCTTTATCCACTGCCCCTGGAAACACATAGCCGCCATTATAGTCGGTGTGTTCACCAATGAGATTGATACGACCTGGTGCGGCATAGACATTACCCTCTACATCACCGAATTTTGTTTTAAACTGGTTGCGGACAGCTTCAACCATCTGTTTGTTTTGTTGCATCGCTTTTAATTTTATAACTTTATAATATGAAAGGCACGGCACATTATCCGTACCTTCCTCTGTTAACTAACCAAAAACTACTTATATGCGTCTAAAGCAACTGTAGGCGTGCCGTTTTCAAAGCAGCCCTTGTTGTAACCTCCGTTGTAGCCTGCGGGTGCCTGTGGCTCCCAATAGAAGATGCCTGCAAGATGGTCAGTAGCCTTACCCTTGCTCATGAGTGTCGAGATACACTGCTTACAGGTCTCGGCCAGATTGTAGTCCATACCTATCTCGCAAACCATCACAGGAACATTATACTTCTGATAAAGTGAGTTGATGTTGCTCACACAGGCATCTACCATTGAGGACCAGGAATCTTCGCCCGGATAGAGTGACATACCTATCATGTCAAACTTGCCGCCATTGGCTTTCAGGTTGTCGAAGATATTGGTGTAATACCAGAGGTTGTCTCCGCTGTCCAGATGCACGATGACCTTGGCATCAGAGAAGATAGCCTTCACGGCATCATATCCGGCATTCACCAGCTCTGCGAAATTGCTGCCATTGTCAAGATTGCCCAACGGCCACATCATACCCCAGCGCGTCTCATTACCAATCTGTACCCACTCAGGTTCGATACTGTACTGTTTCAGCAGCGACAGCATCTCTTTGACATGGACTGCAACAGCAGTTTTGGCTTCACTGAGTGAATAGTTGGCCCAAGCAGCGGGAATATCCTGATGCCCTGGGTCTGCCCAGGTATCGCTGAAATGGAAATCTATCATCAGTCTCAGTCCAAGCGCATTGGCACGGCGTGCCTTTACCAGCACATCACTGATATTGTTCCATCCCTCGGCAGGATTCACCCAGACACGAAGACGGATGGAGTTAACGCCACAGTCTTCCTTCAGGAGTTTCATACACTCAGTGGCCACGCCTTTTTTGTTGTTGAAAGTCAGACCTTCGCTCTCCATTTGTGTGAGCCAGCTGACATCTGCACCCTTGGCAAACGTTCCACGCTCTATCTCTATGGTATTATCTGTCTGACGTGGGTTGGTGATGGGACTTTCCTGTGTGCAGGAAGCCTGCACACAAGAGAGAGTCAACAAAGATACTATTATCCCCAAATATTTTCGAATCATAATCTTCTATATTTTTATTCCGTTATTGAATAGGTACACTTACACAAATCAACCGTGAGGGTATAGGTCTTTCCTGCCTCCCAGCCGACAGGGTTGCCGTCGTTCTTCTTCGTCCAACGGAGAGAGCCGTCACTGCAGGTACCGAACCAGTAGTCCCAAGAGCCGTTAAGCAGTATCTGTGCGCCCCATGGCGTGTCACCCGTAGCGGTTACTTGAGCAGTATATACACCGGGTTGACCTTCTACGGCGGTCATGTCGGTCAGACTCCAGTCATCGTTGAAGCCCGTATAAGATACCTGTGTGATAGGATCGGCCATGCCGTACCAATAGGACATCCACCCCAGAGAGGCTATCGTAACATACAAGCCCTTGCCAGGTGCCTGGATGTTGTTGTCATCAGTGCCACCTATAATCAGCTTCCATTCAGAAGTGCTTGGATCCTGATTGACATGTGTCCAGTCATCCTTGGCCTGTGAAAAGTAGTAACCCCAAGAGCAGTTGAAGTTAACGGCAGCTGCATAGCAGAGGTTATCCTCATCGTAAAGGGTCAGATACTGGTCGAAGTTCCATGTATCGTCGTTACCCAGGATATAGAGAATCTGCGGAATCTCTGTCGGAGTATCACTACCTTCGGTCACCTTACACTTCCATTCCTTCGGGTTAGAGAGGTCGATTGACAAGGTTACCTCACCTGCGGAAGGTACATTTACGGTGATATTAGAAGGTGTCTGTCCGAATGTCAGCGCACCATTCTCAATGCCGAATGCAACCGGAGTGTCAATGGCTGCTGCATCATCCGTACCAGTGCTGGAGTTGTATTGCTTACCTGTGCCAGCTATCTGTATAGTGGCGGAACCTGCCTGAGAGGCCTGATAGGCAAGCGTCCACTTGTTGGCTTTACGGTCATAAATCATCTCACCTGTTATATCACCGCTTACAGTCAGTGATGGGATATAGAGGGCCGACCACTCCTGACGTACTGTATTGACAATGGTATAGTAACAGCCAGACTGTCCCGGATACCAGAAGTTCCAGTGCTGGTCATTGCTGCTGATAACGAAAGGTTTGCCACCACCGTCATCACCGATATTACCCCACAGTACACCGTTGCCTTCCTGTAACCACCAGTTATACCAGCCGCCTACACCAAGGAATCCGCTGTAGATTCCATCGGAATTAGGAGATGCCAGTGTGTTACCCGTATCATTGCGACCTGCATCAAGTACAAAGCCAAGAGTCATGTCGATGCTATACGGTGTTACCTGAATCTGATAAACATTACTGTACTGAGGCTCCACATTGTTGGCCAATACAGAACGCATTCGTATATATAAGGTGGAAGCAATGTCGCTCTCCAGACCTACACGTCCCACGAGTGAGTTCAGACTCTCGGCTGTGAACTGCATAGAGGTCGTGCCTGCCTCAGTCAGAATCTCAATAGGAGCATCGAATGAGTTCGTATTAGCGAACTGGAGCGTGTTGACTGTCGTTCCGATAGGAGTCTGCACACGTTCGTTATTGGTTGTCAGACGGCTATTGTCTGTCCAGTTCAGTGTCAGGGCAAGTCCGCTGGCGTAGTCTTTGTTGATAACGACATCACCGGAACCACTGAGCTCTACGGGCTGTGCACCGCTGGTAGTGATGGTGTCACCGTCTCTGTCGCAGGCTGTCAGGGTTATGGCAGCCAAAAGCGACACAAGGATATATTTCATCTGTTTCATACGCTTATCAATAGTTTTCGTTCTTCAGATTTGGATTAGCGGAAAGTTCTGCAGTAGGAATTGGATAGACATTGTACTTGCTCTCCGTAGAGCGACCGTCAACCACGCCACCTTTCCACTGCCACTTATAGGAACCACCCGTGAACTGACCATAACGGATCAGGTCAGTACGGCGGCAGCTCTCCCAATAGAGTTCGCGGGCACGCTCATCGAGGATGAACTGAAGAGTCAACTGTGCCTCGTTGATATTACCATCAGTGTTTCCAAAGGCACGCTCACGTAACTTGTTCACCACCTGCAAAGCTTCATCACGGCTGGAACCATTACCACCGCGGAGCACACTCTCCGCAAGCATCAGATAGACATCTGCCAGACGGAAAACGGGATAATCGATATCGGCTCCGACGGCACCCGTATTGGAAGCAGCCTCTCCGGCATCTGTCAGGTTGGAGAACTTCTCTCCGAAGTAGCCTTGACTCTGGTCGTCAATGGCCTTTGTCAGCCACTGCTCCTGACCGTCTGTATAGAACATATAGCGGCAGTCGCCAGCTTCGTTGCCAGAGAACAACTCAGGCAGCTCACCACGGACACGGAACATGCCCCAACCGCCTGTCAGGCCATATTTGGCAGGATCCTGAGAACTGGAGTTTCCGCACTCGCCACAGACAATATAGGTAGTAGCACCCCAAGTAACTGTGTTCACTGCATCCACGACAAACGGGAAGATAATCTCATTGGTTCTCTTGTCATTGTCGGCATTGAACAGCTTGCTGTAGTCTGACTCCAGTGAATAGCCTGCATTCATAATCTGCTTGCAGTAGGTGATACAGTCCGTATAGTGATTACCTGCATTGTAAACCTCTGCATTGAGGTACAGCTTTGCAAGCAGTGCCCAGGCTGCTGCCTGAGAGGCACGACCGTATTCAACTGCATTAGGAGCTAACAAACCGTTTGAGGCAACATCTTTCAGTTCGCTTTCAACAAAGTTGAATAACTGGGTGTTGCTATAGCGTTCGGGGGTATAAGCACCTACTCCCATCGTCTCATCAACGAACGGACCTTGTCCGAACAGGTCGAGAACATAATAGTATGCCAAAGCACGAAGGAAACGGGCTTCCGCACGATATGCCGTGAGGTTGGCATTGCCGGATGTAGCACTTTCCGTTGCATGACTCAAGAATTCATTGCAGAGTGCAATGGTATAATAGGCACGATAATAGGTATCGGCAATCCAGGGGTCATTGGCATCCCAGGTCATATAGGTAAGCCCCTCAATCTTATCACCAGACAGCCATGTACCGGCTACCTCGTCAGTGGGGCACTCCTGAAGGTTGAAATAACCGCGCAGGAAATCATGGCCGTTGTTGCTCGAAATATCGGCATTGCCGCCTCCCTGTTCCTGGCCTACGATGACGTATGAGGCATACAGCTTGGCCAAAGCCATCTTATATCCCTGCTCAGAGCCATAGACCACATCTGCCGTTGTCTGGCTGTCGGTCTGGGGCTGCTGGTCCAGGTCGCCTGTGCATGCCATCAGTCCACAGGCGGCAAACAATATCATATATATCTTTTTCATATGGGTCATTTGTTTAGAAATCAAGTCCAACGGTGAGTGAATAGATTCTCGGACGCGGATAAACGGTCATGTCGATACCGCCCTGATTCTCTGGATCCACACCTTTGTAATTGGTAATCGTAAAGACATTCTGTACCATCAGTGATGCATTCAGCGAGAACCACTTGCATACCTGTCCGAAGTTATAAGAGAGTTGGATGTTATCCATCTTCAGGAATGAGGCATTCTCCACATAGTGGTCGCTTTCATGCTGACGCTTCTGGAAACGTGTTGTCATATAGCTGCTGTTCAAGCGGTTCAACTGATAGTCGTTGTACGACATGGTTTCCCATGCGCCTGTATTCATAGCCATTCCATTATAGAGGTAGTTGCCCACGTTGGCACGGAGTGAAGTGCTCAGTGTCAGTTTCTTCCAACGAAGAGAGGTAGAGAAACCGAAAATCCAGTCAGGAGCAGGAGAATGATAGTGGTAGAGGTCATTGGAATCGACCACGCCATCACCATTGAGGTCTGCATAAAGGCCCTCGATGGGCATACCCTTTTCATCGTAGATCTGCTTATATACGTAGTAGCTGTAAGGTGCATAGCCCTCTGACAGCACCTGTACATAGTGTGACTCGATGGCACCAGCAGGTGTATTAGGTGACTCTGCCAGGTCGTTCAGTCGAAGGTTGGTAATCTTTGTTTCCTGATAGGTGGCATTGGCACTTACGTTCCACTCCCATTCTTTAGTCTGTATAGGAGTTGCGCTGATAGACATCTCAAAGCCATTGCTCTTGATGTTACCTACATTATTCAGCATCTGCTTGTTGAAGTTCGTACCTGCTGCTACAGGAACGGTTGCCAGCAGATCCTCCGTCTTGCGGTTATAGTAGTCGAACGAGCCTGTCACTCTGTCACCGAGAATTCCGAAGTCAAATCCGAAGTTCCAGGCCTTAGTGGTCTCCCACTTCAGGTCGCTGTTATAGGCAGAGGGGCGATAGGTGTGGATGGGCGTGCCACCGAACATATAGTATGCACCGCTCTGGCTTTCCGTATATAGTGGAAGGTAGCTATAGTTGGCAATACCGTCCTGCTGGCCTGTTATACCATAGCTGGCACGAAGCTTCAAGTTGCTGAAGGCAGGCTTCAGACTCTTGAAGAAACCTTCCTCTGACACTCTCCAGCCCAAGGCTACAGAGGGGAATGCACCCCAACGGTTGTCCTCGCTGAAACGTGAGGAACCATCCCGGCGGATGCTGGCAGACAGCAGATACTTGCCGTCATAGCTATAGTTCAGACGTCCGTAGTAAGAAAGCAGTACATGGCGCTGGTCATCAGCTGCCGATGCAGCCTGCTGTTCTGCGGGTGTCATGTCGTTCAACTCCAGGTAAGCAGCATTGGTGTACTTCCAGAACTGGTAGTCGTAACCTGCCGTTACCTCAATATTACTCTTGATACTCTCGATATACTTACTATAATTAAGGTAGAAGGTCAACAGACGGTTATTGTTCTTCTGCGGACCATAGGTATAGTTACGTCCACCTGTATTATAGTACTGATATGCCTCTTTGGGTACGTAAATCTTGCCTTCGCCCTTTGAGTAGTCATAACCTAATGTAAGGTGGGCATGCAGGTCAGGCAGGAAGTGCATGCTATAGTCTGCATCGAAGCTGCCAACCACGCGATACACATCACTTGTCGAACTGTAGTTGTTCAGCAGTCCCACAGGGTTGCCAGTAGCACCAGTGATAGGTACACCATTGGCATCTGCTGCCTCATAATAGCCAATGAAGGCATCAGTTCCGGAATAAATAGGAGAACAAGGATTGTGAGTTGCACCGCCCCAGATGGCATTCGTATTGGCAAAACGGGTGTCGCTGTATGTTCCCTTCAGGTTGATGTTTAGCTTCAGGTGATTGTCCAGCAGAGTTGGAGTCAGCGAGAGGCTACCTGTATAACGAGTCATATTGTCTGTTTTCAAGATACCATTCTGGTTGCTGTAACCGAAAGACAGACGATAAGGAAGGTAGTTTGACAGTTTGCCAGAAATGCCAAGATTGTTGTCCGTTCCAAAAGCTGTTCTGAAAATCTCGTCGTTCCAATCAGTATTCACATTATCGTTCAGAAGTGACTTCTGGCGGTCTGTGCCATAGGTATTCACCAGACTATACATCTCATCACGACTGATCATGTCTGCCGTCTTCGTGCGGGTCTGCAAAGAGTTGGTCGTAGAGAAACTGATCTTTGGCCTTTTCGAGTCAGTTCCTTTCTTAGTCGTAATGATGATGACACCGTTTGACGCGCGCGAACCATAGATAGCTGTAGAAGAAGCATCCTTCAGGATGGTCATGCTCTCAATGTCGTTCGGGTTAATCAGGCTAAGGAAGTTGCCACTACCACTGACACTGCCACCCACTTCCATGGGAACACCGTCAAGGACTATCAACGGGTCATTGGAGGCATTCAGCGAAGCACCGCCACGGATACGGATGGTGCTGCCTGCTGATGGAGAACCACCGCCATTGACAATCTGTACACCGCTCACCTTACCATTAATAAGTTGCTCGGGTGAATTGATGACTCCCTGGTTGAAGTCCTTACTGCTCACGTTAGAGACAGAACCTGTCAGGTCGCTCTTTCGCTGCACACCATAGCCGATGACAACAGTTTCTTGCAACACGGTTTCATCAGCCTCCATACGAATAGTCAGCTTTCCCGTTGCAGGGATGTTGACGGTCTTCGTCTTGTAACCCACATACGAAACTTGAATAGCCGTTGCCCCGCTGCTTACTTCCAGCGAGAAGTTGCCGTCAAAGTCCGTAATCACTCCTTTTGCGCTACCAGATTCGGTGACTGTCGCACCAATCAGAGCCTCACCTGTCTCGTCAACGACCGTTCCCATTACTTTCTTGGCATTCTGAGCCAGAACTGTTGCTGGAAGGAACATCAACAAGAACATCAGGCACCATGAGCGCATCAATGCTTTTTTTGATTTGAACTCCATATATTTTAGGTTTAAAAATAAATTCTGCCGCAAAGTTAAAGACTATTTTTTACCCTAAAAAGAACAAATCAGACAAAAGGTTGCTCATTTTGGACAAACGCAATATCTCAGTAAAATATTGTAAATATAGTCAAACAAAATAGGTCTATAGTGCTCTTCATCTTATGAACTCAATTATGATGTAAAATTGTGGTTTATGAAATAGTTATTAACCACTTTAAACCGAAAAATAGTCGAAAGTGCCATTTTTTCGCTAAACTTTTGTACCTTTGCATCCAAAATTGTAATGGTAATGAGGAGATATACGATAGCACAGTTGCAACAGATGCGTGAGTCGGAAGACCATGTTGAGTTCAAGAAGGGTGAATACGGTAACGTGTCTTATAATGGTGCTGGCAAAGAGAAACCTAAAGACCGACGGAAGTGCATCCTAGGCTATGTCACTGCACTTTGTAACGAGGGTGGTGGCAGGATGGTTATTGGTATGCACGACAGCTTTCCTCATCAAGTAATTGGCACAAAGCAAAACGAGAATTCTCTTGGCGACTTGGAGAGTAACATCTACCGTGACGCAGGCATTAGGCCTGAAGTGTATGAGTTGTTTGAGGACGAAGCAAACAGGACTGGTCGTGTGGTCGTTATCGAAGTCCCGTCAAGACCAGTGGGCAAGGTCTTTAAGTTTGAGGATGTACCCCTGATGCGAGTTGGCGAGGATCTGCTGCCAATGGACGATAAAACCTACCTCTCTATCATACAAGAGCAGGAACCGGACTTCTCTGAGCAGTTCTGCGATGATGCAGCCTTTGAGGATCTTGACCCGGAAGCCATCAAAGTGATGAAGGAGAAATATGCCAAGAAGCAGGAGAATCCATCTTTTGTCTCATTAGACGACAGGCAGGCTTTGAGCGACTTACACCTTATCGTTGGGGAAAAGATTACTAATGCTGCTGTTCTGCTCGTTGGTAAGGAGGCATTTATTAATAAGATGTTCCCGCAAGCCAAGGTTATGTTGGAGTATCGCAACACAGAACCTCAGATTCATTTCGATAATCGGATGCAGCTTGGTCAGCCATTTTTTATCCTGATTGACAAGCTCTGGGATGCCATCAACCTGCGCAACGGCTCTGTACCCATAAGAGAGGGTGCTTATATCTTTGGAATACCATTCTTTAATGAGGACGTAATCAGAGAAGTGGCTAATAATGCTTTTGCCCATCGCAATTATCGGGTAAACAGCGAAATCATTGTCAAGCAGTACCCGACGAAATTGACGGTTATCAATGCAGGAGGGTTCCCAAAAGGTGTAACGGTTGATAATCTGCTGACTACTCCAAGTATGCCCCGCAACAGACTCCTGGCAGACATATTAGCAAAAACTGGTATCGTAGAGCGTTCAGGACAAGGTATGGACAAGATATTCCTGAACACGCTATCGGAAGGTAAGTCAGAGCCAGACTATACGGAAAGCGACGATTTCAACGTATCCGTCACATTCTCTGCCATTGTAAAAGACAAGGCTTTTGCCATTTACGTGCAAAGCATACAGCAGTCGTTGCCCGAGGATAAGAGACTGACGGTCTTTGACGTGATGGCACTTTGCGAAGTCCGTGACGGCAAAAAAGTTCCCAAAAATAAGCAGATTGCCCAGAAACTGGAGCAAATGGGATTCTTGGAGAAGCACGGAAAGACTAACGCCATCTATTATATCTTGCCTCGCCGTTATTACGAGTTAGCAGGAGATATGGCAGCATATTCGTTGGCTACAGACTGGGACATTGATCAAGTTTGGGCTGTTATAAAACCATTCTTGAAGAAGTATGGCAAGGCAAAGAGAGCTGATATAGACAAAATCGTAGGCAGCCATCTTTCAAATAAACAGTTAAGAAGGATTCTTGATGAACTGCGAGATGAGGGAAAGATAAAGACGCAAGGTCTGAGAAACTATATGTATTATTTGTTAGGTGATACTCCAGATGAAGCACCAAATGAGTAACTGAGAACGAAAGGGCATAACAAAGGGCGAAGAAAAGGGCGAAGAAAACGTTAGAAATGAAACTTTTGGAGGGCTTATTTTAATGTAACTTCTTGATTCTCAGGATAAATGAAAGGGCGAAGAAAAGGGCGAATAAAGGGCAGAACTATTTAACAGCTAAAGCCCCTGTCCATATGCCTTAGTGGTGCAAATGTGGTGCAATTGAAGAAGTGAAAAATCCGCAAGTCGTTGATATTCAACTTCTTGCGGGTTTTCTTCAGTGATCCGCTTGGGGCTCGAACCCAAGACCCCAACATTAAAAGTGTTGTGCTCTACCAACTGAGCTAGCGGATCAACCTTGTATGACGTATGCTTTCTTACGAAAGCGGGTGCAAAGGTACGAAGTTTTTCCGAATTAACCAAATTTATTCGGAAGATTTTTCGTTATCACCCTCATTTTCTGTATCTTTTGTAACATATTGTTCGTAATACGCAATCAAAAGTGTGGTTAACGGCAGGGCTATAATCAGTCCGATAAAGCCCAGCAGCGCGCCCCAAACCGAGAGCGAAAGCAGCAGGATGGCAGGGTTCAGTCCCATGGCCTTACCCATCACCTTAGGCGTTACTATCATATCGCATATCAGCTGCACCACGATGAACACCAGCAGGGCCAACGCCAGGATACCCCAGAAGTTCTGCCCCGTATCGGCCGACTTGAGCAGTGCCAGCAGCACCGTAGGTATCAGTGCAAAGGTGTGCAGATAAGGCACCAGGTCCATAATACCTATCATGATACCCAGACCGATGGCCATGGGGAAATCGATAATCGTAAAGCCTATGCAGAACAGGATACCCATGATGAGTGCCACTGTGCCCTGACCGCGCACGTAGTTGTTAAGCGCCTGTCCGGCATCCTTACCCAAGCCCTGCCAGAAGGGACGACTCTTCTTGGGGAAGATACGAATCCAGTTGTCCGTGAGGTACTCGTAATCCAGCAGAATAAAGAACATATATAATAAGGTAATAAGCGATGCCACGATACCGATAACCACGGTAGCCGTCTGTCCCAGCACGTTAAACAGTCCGGGCAGCACCGTCTTGACACTATCGGTAAACGTAGCGCTCTTAAAGAACTTTTCAATCTCGCGGCTGTTCTGGTTTATCCACAGCTGTATGGCACCAGGAATATCCTTGATGTGCGCCTCCTTCCGTATGTAGTCGGTTGCCAGGCTGCCCAACTTCTCAAACTGCTCAATCATAGGCGGTATGATCAGGTAGATAACACCAGCCATCACGGCAATCAACAGCACCAGCGTAATCACAATGCTCAGTGCCCTGTTGCCCACATGCAGCTTATACTGCACAAATTTTACAGCAGGATAAAGCAGATAGGCCAGGAGCCAGGCCACAAAAAACGGCAGCAGCACACTGCTCAGGTAGTTTACCAGCAGCAATATGCCTATCACCAACAGGCCGGCACCCAGCCAGCGTACCAGCTGATCAAGCGTGATTGTCTTTTCTTTCATTTTCCTCTCTTATTGCTTTTTGATAACACTCGCGGCACAGGGGCTCGTACTCGGTAGTCTCGCCCAGCAGCACGCGCTGCTCGCTCTGCACCTTACGATGACTCACGTAAGCCAGATTGCCGCACTTTACACAGATGGCATGCACCTTGGTTACATCGTCGGCAATGGCACACAGGGCAGGCATGGGTCCGAAGGGCACACCCTTGTAGTCCATGTCCAATCCGGCCACAATCACACGTACACCGCGGTTGGCCAGCTCGTTACACACATCTACGATACCCATGTCGAAGAACTGGGCCTCGTCGATGCCCACCACATCGATATCGCTCGACAGCAGCAGGATACTTCCCGGCGAGTCGATGGGTGTACTCTGGATGTGCTTCTGATCATGACTCACCACATCCTCTTCCGAGTATCTCACGTCGATAGCCGGTTTAAAAATCTCCACTTTCTGACGGGCAAACTGCGCTCTGCGCATTCGCCTGATCAGCTCCTCAGTCTTGCCCGAGAACATCGAGCCGCACACCACTTCAATTCTTCCAGGTCGGTGTGCCTCACCTGTTAAGTTTTCTATCATATGGTTGCAAAATTACAAAATACCTTTTAAAAATTGCAAAGATTTGCGTGTTTTTTTGTCTATTCCGTCAATTTGCCTTATATTTGCCCCTTGTTATGGGTATATTATACATCGTACCGACTCCAGTTGGGAATATGGAGGACATGACTTTCCGAGCCATCCGTATCCTGAAAGAAGTGGATCTGGTGCTGGCAGAAGACACTCGCACATCGAGCAAACTGCTGAAGCATTACGAGATTCACAACCAGCTGATGTCGCACCACAAGTTTAACGAACACGGAACGTCGGCCTCGGTCGTAGCCCGATTGCAGGCAGGCGAGAACGTAGCACTGATAAGCGATGCAGGCACACCAGGCATTAGCGACCCGGGATTCTTCCTGGTGCGCGAGGCCGTGCGCGCAGGCATCGAAGTACAATGTTTGCCAGGTGCCACAGCCTTTGTGCCCGCCCTGGTGGCCAGCGGATTGCCATGCGACCGCTTTGCATTCGAGGGATTCCTGCCGCAGAAGAAGGGGCGCCAAACCAAGATAGAATCGCTGAAGGGCGAGCAGCGCACCATGATATTCTACGAGAGTCCCTACCGCGTGGTAAAAACGCTGCAGCAGTTTGCCGAGGCCTACGGTGGCGATCGCCAGGTAAGCGTGTGCCGCGAGATATCCAAGATACACGAGGAGAGTGTACGTGGCTCGCTGGAAGAGGTGATAGCCCATTTCAAGGAGCACGAGCCCAAGGGTGAGATTGTAATCATCCTGGCTGGAAACGATCATAAAGAACAATCAAATAAACAAAAGTAATTATGAAAAAATTATTTATCTTCGCCCTGTGCCTTACCGCACTGGCAAGTTGTAATGAGGGCGCCAAGAAAACGGAGAACGCAGCCCGCGCCGAGCGCGACTCGCTGAACCAGGTGATTGCCCAGAAGGATGACGAGATTAACGACATGATGACTACCTTAATCGACATTGAGGACGGATTCCGTGAGATTACCGACGCTCAGAATCGTGTTACCCTGGCCAAGCAGGGCGAGGGTACCAACAGTAAGCAGCGTATAGCCGAGAACTTCCAGTACATCCAGTCGATGATGCAGCAGAACAAGGATCTGATTGCCAAGTTGCAGCAGCAGGCCCGCGAGAGCTCGATCAAGGGCGACAAGCTGAAGAAGATCATCGCCAGCCTGCAGGAGCAGATGGAGAAGAAGGACTTGCAGATTGCCGAGATGCAGGCACAGCTTGACCTGAAGGATATACACATCAACGAGCTTAACAACGAGATTAACACCATGCAGGACGACGCTCGCGCCATGAAGAGCGAGAACGATGCTCAGGCTCAGAAACTGCAGGAGCAGGACAAGCAGCTTAACACTGCCTGGTTTGTTTACGGTACTAAGGACGAGCTGAAGAAGCAGCAGATTCTGACCAAGGACGGTCTGTTCAGCAAGAGCAAGATTCTGCAGGGCAACTTCAACCGCGAGTACTTCACCAAGATTGATATCCGCGTGGATCGCGACATCAAGCTCTACAGCAAGGATGCCAAGGTACTCACCTCGCACCCCGCCAGCTCGTACCGCTTGACCGCCGATGCCAACAAGCAGCTCATCCTGCGCATCAACGATCCAATCGCTTTCTGGAGCACCAGCAAGTATCTGGTTATCCAGGTTAAGTAAAAACTAACTGTAGCACTGTAGCGCTGTAGCGCCCGCTCACGCGCACGTGTATATATAATGTATACAAGGTGGATATTTATACAGCATCCACCTTTTTTTGTTGCCTTAAAACTCACAAACCAAGTAAGGATTTAAGCCATTAAAAACACATTTCGAAAGCAAATGTTGCGTTTTGCTTACAAAGTGTAATTAAAAAGTATTTTTGCACTTTTACATTGACATAAATCAAGCCACCAAGAATAAAAATGCAAAATATTGCCCGAAAGTGTGATTTTTTTATAATTTTATTTGTTTTTTAGACTTATATACCATAATTTTGCACCTCATCAGACTTAATATTACAAACGTATAATTAATCAAAGAGAGTGAATTTATGAAAAAAAGTCTAACATTGTTAATGGTCAGCCTTTTCCTGTTTGTAGGAACAGCGCTGGCACAGACTAAGATTACTGGTACGGTGCTCTCACAAGAGGACGGTCAGCCCATCATCGGTGCTGCCGTTAAGGTAGATGGCACCAATACTGGTATGTTGACAGATGTAAACGGTAAGTTCTCACTGACACTGCCCGAAGGCAAGAAGAGCCTTACGATTTCGTATCTGGGCTTCCAGCCAAAGACAGTAACAGCCAAGAACGGTATGCGAGTTTTCCTGAAGGCCGATGCAACTGCACTCGAGGAGGTAGTTGTAACCGCCATGGGTATCAGCCGCCAGCAGAAAACGCTGGGATACTCTGCACAGACTCTGAAAGATGAAGAGCTTACAGTAGGTAAGCTTACCGATGTTACCTCGGCCTTGGCCGGTAAGGTAGCCGGTGTGCAGATTAGCGCCAGTTCGGCTAACCCCGGTACAGCCAACTCGGTTATTATCCGTGGTTTCAGCTCAATCAATGGTAACAACCAGCCACTGTATGTTATCGACGGTGTGCCCATGCAGCAGACATCATCGCTGGCACAGGGTAGCCAGGAGGCATTCGGTGGTATCTCGAACGTTAACCCTAACGATATCGAGAGCATGACCGTGCTGAAGGGTGCTGCCGCTACCGCACTTTATGGTAGCCGCGCTGCCAACGGTGTGATCGTGATCACCACCAAGGGCGGTAAGAAGAATGGCGAGCGTAACTTCCAGATTACTTACGACGGAAGCGTACAGTGGCGCCAGGTAAGCACACTGCCTAAGATGCAGAACCAGTTCGGACAGGGTTGGAACGGTAAGCAGACTTATATCGAGAACGGTTCATGGGGTCCTGAGTTCGACGGCTCTATGCAGGTTTACGGTCCAATCTGGAACCACCAGCAGCTCATCCACAAGTACGAGGCTGTTGAGAGCAACATCAAGGACTTCTTCGAGACCGGTCTTAGCACCAGCCACAGCGTAGCCCTGAGCGGTGTCAGCGACGATAACAAGATGACCTACTACCTGAGCTACTCATTCAGCAAGGACGATGGTATCATCCCAAGCAATAAGGATACTTACACACGTAACACTATCGCTTATCGCGGCAGCTACGAGGCCACCAAGTGGCTCAAGCTCTCGAGCAGCGTAAACTTTGCCAAAACCAGCACCGATATCGTTGGTTCGTACCAGGGTACCTCAATGATTGATGGTATCATGGAGTTCCCACGCGACATCTCACTGGTTGACCGTAAGAACCTGAGCACGGCTTTCGATACACCTGAGGCTTGGTACACACCTTATGGTATTACCAACCCATACTGGGCTATCGAGAACAACTATAACCACAACGACGCTAAACAGCTGTATGGTAAGATTCAGGCCGACATCAAGCCTATCAAGCAGCTCACTCTGTCGTACCGCTTCGGTTTCGACTATACCGACTACGATCTGAAGATGGGTTACCCACAGATTGCACTCGACGACGCACTGATTAACGAGGACTATGGTTATGCTCCTTCGAACATGAACCAGGCCGGTTGGGTATTCAGCCGCTACCAGCGCAAGTACGAGTTGAACCACGACTTCCTGGCAAACTTTGCCGACAAGTATCTCGACGATAAGCTCGACGTGAATGTGAACGTAGGTGTTAACATGAACGAGCGCAACTCTACTGTAATGACCGGTCAGACCGACGACCTGACATTCGAGACTGGTTTCTGGGATCTGAGCAACGGTGCTACCAAGAGCGAACTGAGCGAAGGCCAGTCAAAGCGCCGCCTGGTTGGTTTGTTCGGTGATGTGACACTGGGTTGGGACGAGATGCTGTACCTGAACCTTACAGCACGTAACGACTGGTCGTCAACACTGCCTATCAATGCTAACAGCTACTTCTATCCCGGTGCTACACTGAGCTGGATTTTCACACGACTGATTCCAAAGAACGATATTCTGGAGTTTGGAAAGCTGCGTTTGGCTTACGGTAAGACCGGTAACGATGCCGATCCTTATCAGACAGCCGTACGCTTTATCCAGGGTACATCACGCGCCTACTACGGCACCGATGTAGCTAAGTTCCCAATGAACGGCGTTAACTCATTCCAGGCATCATCTACCATCGGTAGCTCTGACCTGAAGCCTGAGATGACTACTGAGTACGAGGTTGGTTTGAACCTGGCTCTGCTTAAGAACCGCATCAACATCGATTTCTCGTTCTACAACCGCGAAACCAAGGACCAGATCTTTACGCTGCCCGTTGACCCCGCTACCGGTTACTCGTACATGGTAACCAACTTTGGTAACGTTCGCAACCGTGGTATCGAGTTGCTGGTTAACACCACTCCTATCCAGACCAAGGACTTCCGCTGGGATCTGGGCTTCAACTTCTCGAAGAACCAGAACAAGGTACTCTCAATGCCCGCCAGCGTTGAGGGTGGTAAGACCACTATCTATAACTTCTCGGCTGGTAACGATGCCGTTTACTTCTACGCCGAGGAGGGTAACCCCATGGGTGAGTTCTACACCTACATGCCTCAGTACACCGAGGATGGCAAGCTGATTGTTGGTAGCGATGGCCAGCCTATACTTACCACCGAGCTGCAGGATACCGGCAAGAACATGAACCCCGACTGGATTGGCGGTGTAACCACAGCCTTCTACTACAAGGGCTTCAGCCTGAGCGGTGCGCTCGATATCCGTAAGGGTGGTTACATGTTCTCACGTTCTAAGAACCTGATGCAGTTCACCGGTAACGGTTCGATCACCACTTACAACCAGCGCCGCCCATTCATCATTCCTAACTCTGTTTACGAGGATGGCACCGAGAACACCACACCTATCATGCTTGGTGGTGGCGACTACGAGGTGGGCGACTATCAGGCATACTACAACGACTACGGCTGGGGCCTGGGCGGCGAAGCCTACCTGGTTAACAAGTCGTACGTTAAGCTGCGTAACATCACCCTGGCTTATCAGTTGCCAAAGAGCATTGTTAACCAGCTGTACCTGAGCGACGTAACCCTGTCACTCTTCTGCAACAACGTGTTCACCTGGACCCACAAGAGCAACACCTTCATCGATCCTGAGAGCAGCACCCGTGGTAACGACCTCGAGGGACAGTTCGGTGAGCTTTATGTGAACCCCAGCTGCCGTACGTTCGGTTTCAACGTAGGTATCAAATTCTAAACAAAGGAGGACATAATTTATGAAGAAAATAGCAATTATATCAACAATTGTCCTGGGTCTTGCTGCTACATCATGTAACAACTACTTAGACATTAACCAGGACCCCAACTCTCCTGCCGAGGGTAACATGACTACCAGCATTCTGATGCCTGCAGCCGAAATGGGTATTGCTGCCACATACGGTAACCTGCTGCGCATTCCTGGTGGATATTTCTCACAGCACTACGCTCACATGTTCGGTACCAGCAACTACGTAGACTACAGCCAGTTTACCATGTCGCCAGTACGTTCGGGTTCAGCTTACTCGCAGATTAACCGCGTAGGACTGAAGAACCTGCAGACCATCCGCGAACTGGCCGAGAAGAACGAGGAGTGGGGAACCTATCTGGCTGCCACCACCCTGCGCTGCTTTGCCATCCAGGCACTGGTTGACTGCTACGGCAGCATACCTTACAGCGAGGCACTCGATATCAGCAACCCATCGCCAAAGTACGATGAGGGCGAGGTAGTTTATGCCGGCCTGCTTTCTGAACTCGACGAGGCTCTGAGCAAGGCCAATGCCACCGACCCTGTAGCCACAAACTTCCTGTTTGCAGGCGCACGTGCCGATAAGTGGATTAAGTTTGCCAACGCCCTGAAGCTGAAGATTATGAGCCGCGAGGTTGGCGCAGTAAGCAGTGTCGACAGCCAGATTGGCGCACTGATTGCTCAGAACAACTTCCCCACCGAGGACGTGGCTTACACCGACTGCTGGGGCAACGAAACCGGACAGATGAACCCTTACTACTCTGAGGAGTTTGCTACCTCATTCGGTTCAACACAAATTAACGTTACTGCCAACATGGCCATCATCGGAACCATGCTGCAGACCGATGCCGAGGGTGTAGTGGTTTACGAAGACCCACGCCTGCCAGCATTCTTCGAGAAGAACAACTCGGGCAACTACGTAGGTGGTATCTCAGGTACCAACTTCAGCACATCAGGTAGCTACAAGGCTGCTTACTGGTGCCGTCCTGTTATGGCTTACAACTCACCTGTTTACTACATTCAGGTAGCCGAGACCGAGTTCTTCATTGCCGAGTACTATGCTCGCCAGAACAACGCCGCCAAGGCCGAGGAGCACTACAATGCCGCTATCGAGGCATCGTGCGCATCAGCCGGTGTTAGCGGTGCCGAGAAAGTTATCGCACAGTTCCCATACTCTCAGGCCAACTACAAGCAGTGCATCGGTATCAGCAAGTGGGTAGCCCTGGCAGGTACCAACAACTTCGAGTCGTGGTGCGAGCTGCGCCGCCTGAAGTACCCCGCATTCGGTAGCGCCACCGGTAACGACCTGTACGATGCTACTTCGGACAAGCTGCATAGCGAGAAGTACGTGCCTGGCACACTCTACACACCTATCTCGGTATTCGACAAGGTAGGCAGCAACAAGATTCTTGAGCGCTGGCCTTATCCATCGGCCTCTACTTCAAGTAACGCCAATGCGCCTAAGTTCAGCGACAGCGATTACACTACACCTCTGTTCTGGGCAAAGTAAAAAAAGTAACTCAACATTAAAATGAAGAGAAACATGAAAAAGAATATATTATTCGCAATGATGCTCGCCGTATTCGGCCTGGTGCTCACCAGCTGCGGCGACAAGGACTCGGAAGGTTTGAGCCGATTCACCTACTACCCCACTATCGAGCTGGAGGGCGACTCTTACCTGGTATGGGAGAAGGGCGTGGCTTTCGAGGATCCTGGCTACTCATCTACCATGAACGGCGAGGATGTAACCAGTCAGGTAACCGTAAATGGTAGCGTAGATGTAACCAAGAGCGGTATCTACACCCTCACTTACAATACCGTTAAGAACGAGGATGGTTTCGGCGCATCGGCCACACGTACCGTTGTTGTGCTCGACTCAAAGAGCGCTGTTGAGGGTTTCTACCTTACACAGGCCGACAGCTATCGCGATCGTTCGGGTACGGTAGTAGCCTACGGTGACCAGTACGAGATTCTGATTATTGATAATGGCGACGGCACAGTATTTGTTGACGACCTGCTGGGTGGCTGGTACAGCCAGCGCGCCGGATATGGCGACAACTACAAGCTGTATGGCACACTTGCCATTGCAGCCGACGGTACCCTTAGCTGCTTGGAGAGTTACCTTAACGGATGGGGCGACAGTCACGACGACCTTACTGGTACTTTCGATGCCGCAACTGCAACATTTAAGCTCGACGCCGCTTATGCCGGCATGCATTTTGTACAAACCTGGATTAAAGAGTAAACAGTTATGAAGAAAATATTATATTTCGCAGCCCTGCTGCTCACAATGACTTTTGCCACATCGTGCGAGAAAGAGAAAATTGGCGGCACAGCCACCGAGGCCCTTGCTGGCGACTGGTATGTTACCATTGATGCTGCCGACGAGAATGGCAATGTAGTTGAAGGATTGGAAGATCCCTTTGGTTTGGGTCGTATCCACGTGGCTACCTTTAACACCGCAGCCAACACAGCCGATAAGCTTTACGTAACCGACTTTGGTGATTTCTGGGGTTTCAAGGTTAGAACAAATAGCGATGTTAACGCGCTTACATTCTCAACCGCTGGTGCAGTAGCTAACGAGTCGTACGATTGCAACGTTACTATCACCGATGGTAAGATTCTGCCCAAGGCAGGTAAGCAGAACAATGGTTCGGCTGCCGATTCTATCGTATTCTACGTAAGTTTCGACGACGACCCTTATCCCGCAGCCTATGGCTATGCCAAGTATAAGGTAAGCGGTGTTCGCTACTCAGGCCTTGAAGAGAACGATTAATCCCCTTGCAGAGAATCAATCTCTCTTTTTAATAATTGTCCCCCCGCAAAACCATGTGAATGGCCCGCGGGGGGATTTCTTTTTTTCTAACTGTAGCACTGTAGCGGTGTAGCAAAAGTGTTGCGCACAGGCAACATAATTTTATAAAAAGTGTTGCGCGCAAGCAACATTTTTATCAAAAAGTGTTGGTTGTATGCAACATTTTTATTATCTTTGCCCCAAAAATGATAGCTTATGGATGCATTATTTAGAAAAAGCGACCGTTTACTGGCCAATACCAGCACAGAGATTGTACGCGAAATAGCAAATACAATCCATTGGAACGCCCAGCTAATTAGCATTATCGGTGCAAAAGGTGTGGGCAAGTCAACGCTCATTAAGCAGTATATCAAACAGAACTACGAACCTGGCGACAGGAGGGTTTTATACTGCTCAGCTGATACTGTCGACTTTTCAACGCGCACACTGGTGGAACTAGCCGAAGAGTTTACCGTAAGAGGCGGCGAGCTGCTAGCCATCGACGAAATCCACAAGTACAAATCGGGCAATACCGACTGGAGTCGTGAAATAAAGGAAATATACGAACTCTATCCCGACCTGAAGTTGATAGTAAGCGGATCATCACTACTTAAACTAAAAGAAGGCGATGCTGACCTGTCACGACGAGCCGTAAAATATACACTGGCAGGATTGTCGTTTCGCGAAGCTTTACGTTTTTATCATGGATTGGAGTTCGAAAAATGGACGTTAGACGACATTCTGAAGCACCCTTACGATTTATGGCAAACGGTGTCGACTAAGTGCAAGCCCAACGCACTGTTTAAGGAATATCTGAAAAAAGGCTACTACCCCTTTCTACTTGAAGGCGAGGGCGAGTATCACACAAAAATAGAGCAGGTGGTAAACTATATTATTGAAACAGAATTACCCCAGATATGCAAGGTTGACGTGGCCAATGTAAGAAAACTGCAGGCACTTGTGGCGATGATATGCAGCGAGATACCTTTTGAACTAAATGCCAACCGAATTGCCGCAGCCCTTGAAATTGGTCGCGACACGGTGGTGGAATACCTGAAATACCTGGGAGATGCCAAAGTATTAAATCTGCTTTACTCTGAAAAAAAGAAAATAGGCAAGCTCTCGAAACCCGATAAGGTATATCTCGAAAACCCCAATATCATGTATGCCCTAGCCCCTACCAAGGTTGAAATAGGAACACTACGCGAAACCTTTGCCGTGGGCAGTCTCACAGAGTCGCATAATGTTGAATACGGAAAAGCGCAAGGTGATTTTCTTGTTGACTCGAAGTACACATTCGAGATTGGCGGTCGCAGCAAGGATTTCTCGCAGATAGCAGGTATAAAGGATTCGTATATTTTTGCCGACGACTGGGATATGCCCGATGGTGCAAAACTCCCACTCTGGATGCTAGGTTTCTTATATTAATGATAATACAATAAAATCCCCTCGCTGATGATTCAGCGGGGGATTCTTTTCTACATGCCCATGCAGCTGGTGGCGCCCAGGGCGGTTACTATCGCCGTTGCGATACTTGCAATCATCTGTACGATGAACTTCAGGGTTTCTTTCTTACTCATAATGTTTAATGTTTAATCTTTAATGTTTAATGCTTAATGTTTAATGTTTAATGCTTAATGTTTAATGGTGGGGCTTGCGCCCCAACCATCAATCGCCGATTGGCTCGTGGCTGCCGCCACCCTGGTTGCCGCCGGTGTTCTGACCGTTGCCACCGGTATTACCGTTGTCGGTGGTGTTGCCGCTCTCAGGGTCCTCGATGTCGCCGCTGTCGCCACTGGTTACGCGCTTCAGTACGGTGCCGTCCTCGTCAAGGCAGGTAATCTGAATGCTGGTGTTCTTCAGCTCGTCCTTCACATCCACCGATGGGGTGAACACAATGCGACGGGTGGTAATTAGTCCGGTCTTCACCTCGTCAAGGTTCTCAACGGCCTTGGCGCGCACGCCGAATCGCATGGTTCCCAGTCCGGGCACGGGTACCGAATGGCCCTCGGTGGCCCAGGTACGGATAACGGCGCCTGCTGCCTCCCATGCAGCCTTGATAACACCTGCGCTAATGCCCGAGTGGGTGGCTGCCTCGGTAAACACCTTCTTCTCGGCGATGGCGCTGTACAGGTCGGGGCGCATCACGAAACGCTTGGCCCCAGGGTTCTTGCCGATCTTAAGCTCTCGGCGCTGTGCAATAACTTTGATACTCATAGTTTAATATAATTAAAAAATTAAAGAATTAAAAAATGTAATAATTAAAGAATAAAAAAATGTAATAATTATAGGATTGTAAATAATTTTTAAATTTTATCATTTTTACATTTTTACATTGTTCTGAGTTCGGGTTCGGGCGGGTATTAATCCTGCAGGGTGCTACGATTAAAGGTAACAATTGTTACTATTAATCTTCGCCGCTCGAGCTTCGCTCGCTTGGCTTGTCCAAGAAATCCAGGGATTAATGTCGCCCTCAAGCCTCCCTCATTTTAACGTTACAAAGGTACAACTTTTTCATTGCGGTTCACGAATAGCGAACCTACTTTTTTGCGAAAAATCACTGCGCGCGCCGCCACCATCCGCTGTCCGCTACGCGCTACAGCGCTACAGTTGTTTTCCATCCCATCGCACACCATTATTTACTTCTATATTTATATATATAAATATAGGCACTAAAGTTAGCATGCACTACCCACCATTTCTAACTGTAGCACTGCAACGCGTAGCACACGTTTTTTTCCAAAATATTTGGAAAATTGGAAATTAGTACGTATATTTGCACCATACAAAGCAATTAGTTATGAACAATAGTAAAGTTATCGACAGTATTAAGCAGGTGGCCGAAAGGGTCTTACCCAAGGGTAGTCTGTTGTATCTCTATGGGTCGCGTGCACGTGGAGACTGGCACGACGGTTCTGATTGGGATCTTCTGCTGATACTTGATAAGCCACGTCTTGAGCATGAGGATTTTAATAAGTATTCCTATCCGTTTGTTGAAATGGGATGGGATATAGGCGAGGATATTCGTCCCCATGCATATACTAAGCAAGAGTGGTTTGATGGTCCACATGCTATGTTCTATTATAATGTAGAAGAAGACAAACAAGTATTGTATGGAACTAAGTGATAACGAGAGATCAACCATCGTACGCATGGAAATGGAGAAGGCACGCAAAACTTTTGCCGATATGGAATTTTGTGCCAAAGAGCAGAAATGGGAGGCTGCTGCCAATCGCCTGTACTATGCTTTGTTTCATGCGGTATCAGCCTTACTTATCAGTGGCGGTCAGAATGTAAAAAGTCATCGTGGCATCATGTCTCTTTTCGGACAGCATTATGTTCGTACAGGACTATTTACGAGCGAAGATGGTTCACTCCTCTCTGACCTTGTGATTATGCGCGATAACGCAGACTATAACCTATTCTTTGAGGCGAACGAGGAGAAAATCACTCCCTATATTGAGCCCACAAGACTGCTGATTGATAAGATAGCAGAATTTGTTATTCCTAAAAACTCTTAATTATAACCTGCAGTTTTTGGTGGGTGCGAAGGTTTTTATTATCTTTGCAGCCGTTTGGCGACCTGTGGAACGGCGCCGACTATGGATTATATTGTGAAATAAAACTTTTTAAAGAATTAATCGACATGAGAAATTTTAGTAGCATCGGTCAGTGGCCGATGGGATTGGTGTGCGACACACCCGTGCCCTACTACGAGGTAGGAGTAAGTTGCGGTTTGCCTAACGAGATGGGACAACTGCCACCCGAGATGATTTTATTGCCCAGCGAGATTACACGCGGGCGCAGCGTGTTTATCGTGGATGCCGATGGCGACTCGATGACTGGCGTGGGCATTTACAGTGGCGACCAGATACTGATTGAGGGCACGCAACGGGTAAACAGCGGCGAGGTGGTGATGGCAAGCATCGACGGCGAGGAGCTGTTGAAGGTGTATTACGTTGACGACTGCGGGCGCCACTGGCTGTTGCCCGCCAACGACAAGTACCAGCCATGCGAACTAACGGCCGACATGAATGTACGCATCTGCGGGCGCATGGTGTGCAACCTGAGTGCGCCGCACGTATCGGTAAAGCACTGTGGCGAGGTGGTACGCCAGTTTAAAGCCAAGCAGAAGCAGCACCAGCCCGACATGTATGAGCGCCTGACCGAAGCCGTTACCCAGTGTAGTCATCTGTTTTGGGCAGCATCGGCCTGGGCAGTGGTGTATTGCGTGATGCGCGATAAATACAGTTACGACAAGCCAGTTGCCGAGTTTGAGCGTATGGCCCAGGCCTTAAAGCTCCCCGCTACGTTTAGGTTTGTATGTGGCGAAGGCAGTGTGCAGCGCACCATCAGTAATCATGAGTACATGCGAAAGAATATCGACAAGTGGGAGGAGCAGGGTGCTGCCGACCGCGAACTGAAGCTGATGACGGTTTTAATTAAAGAATTGGCTTAGTTTTACCGAACCTGTTACCGAACTTCGGTAAGTATTAGTACCAAAGTTACCGAAACCTACAACACTTACCGAAAACTGTTACCGAATGCGTTCCAAGAAATTGGAGCGCATTATTTTTTGCCATACTTTTGCCACCGCAAACAAGTTGCGATGGCGAGTGAAGCGTCAATCAACGACAACGCGATCTCAATCTTACTGCCACACCAACCCGACTCGGAATCGGCCGAGCGGATTTATTCTTAGGCACGGATTTACACGGCTTTATAAATAAAGACACAGCTGTTATCAATGAAAAGAAAGCAGCGTTTCTCTAAAAGAGAGCCGTGTCATCCGTGCCCCCCCAAAAATATTATTAACAATTTAAAATACACACAATTATGGAAACAATGATTATTAAAACAGTAAACGAGAACCAACACATGATGACTTCGCTGGAAATAGCTGAAGTAACCGGTAAGCAGCACTGTCACGTAATGGAGGCCATCCGAAAAATGGAACCCGCGTGGCAGAAAGTTAATCAATCAAATTTTCGATTGATTGAATATACCGACAGTCGAGGTCGACTGATGCCCTGCTACCAGCTAACCAAGACCGAGACGCTCTACATCGCTACCAAGTTTAACGACGAGGCCCGCGCCCGATTGGTACTGCGCTGGGAAGAACTCGAGCTGGAGAGATTGGATTTTGGCTCGTCCAAGAATCCGTGCCAAAATAAACTCCCGACATTGCAGGTTCAGAAAAAGATACTGGCGATGGCGGATGAGATTGTGGGTACGGGACTGCGCATGCTGAACGAACCTGCCGAGGATACACTCACCGCCACGCAGGTGGCCAAGACGTTTAACATGAACACCCGCGACTTTAATGCCGTGCTGGCCGACATGAACATTCAGTACCGCGCCCACGGCCGATGGCACCTGGCCGAACACCTGCTGGGTAGGGGCTACACCGCCGAACGTACACACATCGACTACTCGCTGAAAGGCAAGCGCAAAATCAAAGTGTACATGACGTGGACCATGGCCGGACTGAAGTACCTTAACTCGCAATTGGGATACCCTAACCTTTAGGACATTAAACATTAAACATTAAAGATTAAACATTAAAGGCCTCGATTAAGCGAGAGCAGAGCCAAGCTTGCTTGAGCTTTGCCGAGTGTGAGAGGGCTCGATACGAAGTATCAACATTTTACTATGCAGATTACAGACACACTTTTACAGAAATTGATGGAGATGGAGGGATGCCGACTAAGCGCTTATCGCGACGAGGGCGGCGTGCCTACCATCGGCTACGGACACACACGCGGTGTGCGCATGGGCGACCGCATCAGCCCCCAGCAGGCTCGCGACTGGCTGCTACAGGATGCCACCGAGGTGATGCGACAGGTGCGACGCCTGCACGTGGCACGCACCGAGGCGCAACTAGAGGCACTCACATCGTTTGCCTTTAACGTGGGCATCGGACGGCTGAAGCAGTCAACCCTGCTCAAAACCATCCGCCAAGGCGGCAGCAAGGCTGCCATCCAGCGCCAGTTTAAACGATGGGTGTATGCCGGCGGTAGCAAGTTGCCCGGTTTGGTAGCCCGTCGCCAATGGGAGGCCGAACACTTCTTCGAACCCAGCTATGCCACCGACGATGAGATCATCGACCGGGTGTAACATTAAACATTAAAGATTAAACATTAAAGATTGGCTATGAGCACACACATTATTTATTTAAAGGACGGGGTGAAAATGATGCGCCCCGTAACCACCCGCGCAGAGTATATGGCCCTGCGCGGCAGTAACGAACAGCAGCAACTGATGGCCGCCATCCGCAGCGGCAACGAGACGTTGAAGCACCGACTGGTGCAGATGAACTACAGTTGTCTGCCCAATGCCGACGGCACACTGCGCGGCAGCACCCGTATGAGCAATACCGTGGGTATGGATATCGACCACCTTTCGGCCGAAGAGATGCCCGCCGTTCGCGATCGCATCCTGGACAAGAAGGATGAGCTGGGCTTAGGGATGCTTGAGGAGAGTGCCCGCGGCTGTGGCTACCACCTGGTGTTTACCCGACGGCCGCACATGTCGCAGGTAGAGAACCTGCAGTGGGCCGCCCAGCTGCTATGCGTGGACTACGATGCCCAGGCCAAGGACATCACCCGCGTGTTCTTCACCACCAGCACCGAGCAGCTTATCTATCTGGATGACGCCATCTTTGAACTCCCGTCCTCGGAAAGTTGTGACAAGGGACAGGGCCCAGTCACATTCTGTGACAGGTACCAGTCCCCAGTCACAAAGACTGATTCCGTGGACAATTTCCAAGAAGGAAAAATCCTAAAGTCCTGTATTCCGTTGCAAAAAAATTACAACGGCATGGCGTATAGCGATATCATCGCCAAGTATTGGGAGCTGTTTAACGGTGGCAAGCTGCCGGTGGTGGGCGATAGGAACGCACTCACCTTCGAGTTGGCCGTTACCCTGCGCTCTATCTGCGGCTACAGTCTGGAGGGCCTGCAGGCCATCGTACCCAACTACTGGGCTGCACCCGATGGCACCTGCACCGATGCCGACCGCACCGAATATCTGCACACACTGGAAAACGCCCTGAAAGAACCTCGCCGCGGCATGCCCCTGCGCCTGAAACAGGTATTGCAGGCACTCAAGGAGCAGCAAGGTGTAAAGGCCTGCGGGGGTACCGTAAGCACGCCTCCACCCATGCCCAAGCGGTTGCCGCCATTGATAAAACTACTAACCCGCAACGTGCCGTGGTACTACAAGCCCGCTGTGGCCAGTGCCGTGTTTCCTGCCCTGGGCGCCCATCTGCATGGCGTACACTTCCGCTATTGGGACAACGTGGACCACGAGGCCACGTTTATGAACCTGCTGGTGGGCCGACAGAGCGTGGGTAAGGGCTCGATCAAAAAGCCCATCGAGTATATCATGGAGGACATACGCCAGCGCGACCTGCTCAGTCGCCAGCGCGAGGCCGAGTGGAAACAGAAGAACCCCACGGGCAAGCAGAAGAAGGACCCACGCCCCGCCGACATCTGCATTCAGATGCTGATAGACAACCTGACCGATGCCGTGTTTAACCAGCGCGTGGTGGATGCCAACAACAACGGAGAGCGCTATATCTACACCATCGTAGACGAGGTAGAGGCGCTGAAGAAGGTGACATCGAGCCATAAGGCCGACGAGGTGGGACTGCTGATACGAAAGGCTTTCGACAACTCGATGGCCGGTCAGGAGCGTGTGGGTGCCGACAGCGTATCGGGCATAGCACCGCTGCGCTGGAACTTCAACGCCAGCACCACCCCACCCAACGCGCGCAAGTTCTTTTATAAGATGGTGAACGATGGCACGGTGAGCCGACTGGATGTGGCCACCATCATCCGTCCCATCGAAGACGACGACGAGGCACCCATCCTGGGCATCTACGACGACCGTTTTGCCGCCGAGCTCAAACCCTATATCGACCGTCTGGATGCTGCCAACGGACTGATAGAGTGCCCGCAAGCCCGGAAGCTGGCACTTGACCTGAAGCAGGAGAATGCCGACACCGCCCGCTTGTACGAGAGCGAGGCCTACCGTGTGCTGTCGTATCGTGCCAACGTGATAGCCTGGCTTAAGGGTATGGTGCTGTATGTGGCCCATGGCTACCGGTGGGACAAATCGATAGCCGAGTTTGTGCGCTGGAGCGAGCAGTATAACCTATGGTGCAAGATGCTGTACTTTGGAACCCAGCTTGAGAAGGAACTGAACGACGAGCAGGAACTGCAGCGCCACTCGGGTCCCCAGAACCTGCTGGAGCTGCTACCCGATGAGTTTACCCGCGAGCAGTATCTACAGATGCGCCAACAAGCCGGCCGCCCCGGTCCCGGCGACAGCACCCTGCGTACCTGGCAAACCCGCGGCCACATCGCCTACGACGAAACCTCAGCCCACTACGTTAAGATTAAAGGCCTCGATTAAGCGAGAGCAGAGCCAAGCTTGCTTGAGCTTTGCCGAGCGTGAGAGGGCTCGATACGAAGTATCAACATTAAACATTAAACATTAAAGATTAAAATGGAACACATTGATAACACACAAGAAACGTTTGTGGCACTGTGGCGGCTGTTGCGCCGCACGCGCCGCTACTGCCATCTGCACTGCAAGCGCTTTTGCATCCGCAGGGTACTGCAACTATGGTTTGGTGGCGAGGCCACCCCCGAGTTTATCTGGCAAGTATGCCACCTTTGCTGTCAGGCCGGTTGGGACCAGCTCCCACCGCCTGGCCTCTACCCGCGCCCCCATCGCGAACTGCTGCGCGCCATCGTGGCCGTACGCACAGGCATCAGCTACTACCAGATAGACCTGCGCGCCCTCGACACCGCCTACACCATCGCCTACCCCAAAAGCACACCACTGAACGTGAACAAAAAGAAGAAATCTTAACAAAGCGTATATTTTATGCATAACAATTTATCATCAAAACCAAACCTGCAGTTTACAAAGTGTAAGTTAACCACTTAATTCTACTTTCACATTGATTTTAGTCAAGTAACACTCGTTAACAGTTAAAATATGTTATAGAACACCCCCTTTTTAATAAAATTATTTGTTTATTTAGAGATTATACACTATTTTTGCAACCCGAAAGTGGCAAAAACGTGCAAAATTAATAGTTATTGCATAAATAACCAGCTACTACCAGTATTTGAAAGAGAGAATTTTAAAGTTATAAACATTATTAATTAACAAAAGAGAGAATTTATGAAACAAAGACTAACGTTGTTTTTCGTCAGCATGTTCCTGTTTGTAGGAGCTGCGCTGGCACAGACAAAAGTTACTGGTACAGTACTCTCACAGGAAGACGGACAGCCCATCATCGGTGCTGCCGTTAAGGTGGTTGGTACCAGCACTGGTATGTTGACCGACGTAAATGGTCGATTCACCGTAGCCCTCCCCGAGGGTAAGGATCAGCTGGAGATCAGCTACCTGGGCTTCGAAAGCAAGACCGTTAAGGCTAAGCCTGGTATGCGCGTATTCCTGAAGACCGACGCTCAGGTGGTTGACGAGGTTATCGTTGTAGCCTACGGTACACAGAAGAAGTCATCATTCACCGGTTCGGCCGCTACTGTAAAGGGCGAGAAGCTGGAGAAGATGCAGGTATCTAACCTTGGTAAGGCACTCGAGGGTGCTGCAGCCGGTGTACAGATCACATCAACCAACGGTACTCCTGGTGCCGACGCTCAGATTCGTATCCGTGGTATCGGTTCAATCAGCGCCAGCCAGCAGCCTCTGATCGTTGTTGACGGTGTACCTTACGAAATGTCGCTGAACTCTATCCCCACACAGGATATCGAGACCATGACCATCCTGAAGGATGCTGCCGCTAACTCTATGTACGGTGCTCGTGGTTCTAACGGTGTAATCATGATTACTACCAAGAGTGGTAAGGCTGGTAAGGTAAACATCAACTTCGACGCTCGTTACGGTTTCAACACCCGTGGCGTTCCTACCTACGACGTGATTACCGACGCTGGTCAGTACTACGAGATGATGTACGAGTCATATCGTAACAGCTTGGTTGAGCAGATGGGTATGGCCGACGCATCAAAGTATGCTGCCGAGCACCTGATCGACGGAAACCTGAAGTACAACGTATTCAAGGGTGTGGCCGACAACCAGCTCATCGATCCTACAACCGGTAAGATCAACCCTGCCGCTACACAGCGCAAGTGGACCGACGACTGGAGCAAGGATCCATTCAAGCACGGTGCTCGTCAGGAGTACACAGCAACCATCACCTCTGGTAGCGATGCAACAAAGGTATTCGCATCACTGGGTTACCTGAAGGACGAGGGTTACATGAAGGGTTCTGGTTTCGACCGTTACAACGGCCGTGTTAAGATCGACCAGAACATTGGTAAGAACATCCGCGTAGGTGGTAACATCGCATACGCACACACCGATTACAAGACTTTCGGTGACACTCAGAGCAACTACTCTAACATCTTCATGTTCTCACAGAACATCGCTCCTATCTATCCAATCTACCTGTACAACAACGACGGTAGCCTGTGGCTGGATGAGAACGGTAACCGCCAGTACGACTGGGGTACAGAGTATGTACGTCCATACGCTTCAGAGCAGAACCCATTGGCTGCTGCCGAGGCTAACATCCAGCGCAACGAGCGCGATAACATCAGCTCACGTGGCTACTTCGAGTGGTCGTTCCTGAACGACTTCAAGTTCACTGCCAACGTAGCTTACGACGTTTACAACGGCTGGTACACCGAGCTGATGACTCCAATTGGTGGTGACGCCAAGAACGTAGGTGGCCGTGGTTACAAGGAGGTTTACCGTAAGGGTGCCCTGAACGTTAACCAGCTGCTGGATTGGAACCACACATTTGGTAAGGACCACAACGTACACGTTCTGCTCGGTCATGAGAACAAGAACGATAAGTACCGTTACTTCTACGGTCAGATGACTCAGTTCTCTGATCCTACAAACCCAGAGTTTGCTAACGCAGCTCAGTATCAGGATATGACCAGCTACTCTTGGGAGTATGCACTCGAGGGTTACTTCCTGAAGGGCGAGTACAACTACGCTGACAAGTACTACCTCACAGCCAGCATCCGTCGCGATGGTAGCTCACGTTTCCACAAGGACAACCGTTGGGGTACATTCTGGGCCGTTGGTGGTTCATGGCGTTTGAACGAGGAGGCATTCCTGAAGGATGTCGACTGGCTCTCTAGCTTGAAGCTGAAGGTAAGCTACGGTACACAGGGTAACGACCACCTTCTGGACGAGAACGGTGCCGACCTGATCCACGTTTACAGCGACCTGTACACAGTAAACCGTGTTGACGGTGCTGCTGCATTCAGCAAGTGGCTGCGTGGTAACCCCGATGTAACATGGGAGAAGAGCCGTAACTTCAACGCTGGTGTCGAGGCTTCGTTCTGGGGTCGTTTGAATGTTGGTTTCGACTTCTTCATCAAGGAGACACGCGACATGCTTTATCAGAGCCCACTCGCTGCCTCTGAGGGTAAGCCTAACTACATCTGGCGCAACGAGATGAACATGAAGAACACTGGTTTCGAAATCGAGATTAGCGGTGATATCATCAAGAACAAGAACATTACTTGGAATGCATCTCTGAACCTTACTCACTATAAGAACGAGCTCACCAAGCTGCCCGACAGCAAGCCCGCTTCTGAATTCCCCAACGGTTATCAGGCCGGACGCTACTGGCGTAAGCTCGGTGGCAGCCTGTACGACTGGTACCGCTACGAGTACGTAGGTGTTGACGCTACTACTGGTAAGCCACAGTACAACCACTACACTTACAAGACCGACGCTGAGGGCAACGTAATGCGCGACGCTAACGGCGACGAGATTGTAGAGAGCATCGAGCTCGTAAACACCACATCTGAGGCTACTCTGCGTCAGACTGGTAAGAGCGCTATCCCCGACCTCACTGGTGGTTTCTCAACAACTGTAACTGCTTACGGTTTCGACCTCTCAGTATCTACAGCCTTCCAGCTGGGTGGCTGGGCATGGGATGCACAGTATGCTACACTGATGAACGCTGGCGACAACGGTGAGAACTTCCACAAGGATATGCTGAACCGTTGGACTTCTACCAACACCACAAGCAACATTCCTGCTCTGAACTTCGGCGACCAGAACGCTGGTATCGATAGCTCATCAGATTACTTCCTTACTAAGGGCAACTACTTCAGCCTGCGTAACGTAACACTGGGTTACACACTGCCTAAGAAGTGGCTCACACGTGCAGGTATCAGCAACGTACGCGTTTACCTCACAGGTGACAACATCTGGCTCAAGTCAAAGCGTAAGGGCTTCGACCCACGTTACAGCTTCAGCGGTTACAACCAGTACGCTGGTTACTCAGCCCTCAGCTCTTACTCTGTAGGTTTGAACGTTGCATTCTAATCATCAACAATTAAAAAAGAAAGTAAATATGAAAGTATTAAAATATATGTCAATGGGTCTGCTTACCCTGGCACTCGCCTCTTGCGGTAGCGACTATCTTGATACAGAATATACACGTCATCTCGACGCTGAGACTGCTGGTGAGGCAGCCGGACGCAATCCAGATGTATTCCTTAACGGTATGTGGTCATGGCAGGTTGAGTACCAGGGAAATCACGACTCTTTCGGACTCATGTCATCACTGCTGGCTAAGGATATGATGAGTGAGGATATCGCCGTAAACGGTTTCCACTGGTTCTGCTACGACTACGATTTCGACAACCGCATGTACACCTACCGTCGTACACGTGAGGAGTGGGGTTTCCACTACACCGATATCGCAAAGGCTAACGAAATTATCGGCCTCTATCCCGAGGGCGGTAAGACAGCCGACGAGAAGGGTCTGCTGGGTCAGGCACTCGCCATCCGTGGTAATGCCTACGCTTACCTGGTACAGATTTTCCAGACCTATATGAACGCTGATGGTAGCATCAACCGCTCTGCTGCTGGTGTACCTCTGATTCTTACTACTTCTGACGGTTACACACTCGACGAGCTCGACGCGCTGAAGGGTCGTAACACCGTGGGTGCTGTGCTCGACCAGGCAGAGAAAGACCTCACAGCTGCTGTTGAGAACCTGAGCGAAGGTTACAAGCGCCCATCAGGTGAGAGCGGTAAGGCTTACATCGACCTGAGCGTGGCTCAGGGTCTGCTGGCCCGTTACTACCTGCTCACACAGCAGTGGGACAAGGCTGCAGCTGCAGCTAAATCAGCACGCGCCGGTTACAGCCAGCGCACACAGAAGGGCTTGATGGATGGATTTATGGACGTAACTGCCAGCGACGTAATGTGGGGCTTCAACCACACTAGCGAAACTCAGACAGCTTATGCTTCATACTTCTCACACATCTCTAACCTGGCTCCTGGTTATGCTGGTTTGAGCTACTGCTCTAAGCTGATCGACGCTCGTTTGTACAGCAAGATTGCCGACGACGACTATCGTAAGGCACTCTTCAACGGTCCAGAGGGCGACAAGACTCAGCCTACAGCTGGTGCACGTCTGCCATACGCTAACCTGAAGTTCGGTAACGATGGTAGCTGGACAATGGACTACATCTACATGCGTGCTGCCGAGATGGTACTGATTGAGGCCGAGGCACTGGCTCGCCTGGGTAAGAACACCGAGGCTGCCGCTGTGATGAAAGAGCTCATGCAGAACCGTCAGCCAAGCTGGAACGAGGCATCAGTTACTGTCGACGATGTACTGCTGCAGCGCCGCATCGAGCTCTGGGGCGAAGGCTTTGCTTACTTCGACCTGAAGCGTAACAACAAAGGTATCGATCGTAACTACGAGGGTAGCAACCACCTGGCTGGTAGTCTGCACACCATCCCCGCACTCGACCCACGTTGGACCTACCAGATCCCACAGTCGGAGATGCAGGAGAACTCACACATCAAGGATAGCGAGCAGAACCCATAATCTCTCGTAATTCCCGAATAACAAATAACCACTTCGCGGGGTTTGCCATCCAAAGCAACCCCGCGATTTTTTGTGCCCGCCTGCTACGCGCTACAGTGCTACAGTTGAAAATAATCCCTTCGCTAACCGGTGAGGGGATTTGTTATTATTGCATATTTTATGCATAACAATTTAATATCAAAAACCAACCTTAGCTGAGCAAAGTGTAAGTTAACCGCGAAAAACTGCTTTCAGATTGATTTTTTGAATACCATTTGTATTAAAATGGTTAAAATATGTTAGAAAACAACCCTCTTTTAATAAAATTATTTGCCTATTATAATAATATACAGTAATTTTGCAGCCCCGAAACGGGACCTTATGTCCAAAAAAAGGAAGAGATTGAGACTACAGGTATAACATATAATTATTAAAAAGAGAGATTTTTATGAAACAACGACTAACGATGTTCATCGTCAGCCTGTTCCTTTTTGTGGGAACAGCGCTGGCACAGACAAAAGTTACAGGTACAGTACTCTCACAGGAGGATGGTGAGCCCATTATCGGCGCTACCATCAAGATTGTGGGTGCAGGTACTGGCGCCATCACAGACTATGACGGACAGTTTACTGTAACCATGCCCGAGGGTAAGGACATGATTGAGATTACCTACCTGGGCTGCAAGACCGAGACCTTGAAGGCCGTTAACGGTATGCGCGTAATGATGAAGCCCGACACCGAGACACTCGAGGAGGTGGTAGTTGTGGCTTACGGTACTGCCAAGAAGCAGAGTATTACCGGTTCGGTTTCGACCGTTGACCAGAAGGTGATCGAGAAGCGTATTACCTCGAACGTTACCAGTGCACTTGAGGGTGCTGCCCCTGGTGTACAGGTTAACAACACATACGGTGAGCCTGGTGCCGAGCCTACCATCCGCATTCGTGGTATCGGTTCGCTCAACGGCTCGAACACCCCACTCTACGTAGTAGATGGTATTATCTATAACGGTAACATTGCCGATCTGAACCCCGAGGATATCAAGACCATGTCGGTACTGAAGGATGCTGCATCTGCAGCTCTGTACGGTAACCGTGCATCGGCTGGTGTGGTTATCATCACCACCAAGAGCGGTGTTTCGCACGAGGGTAACTCATCTATCGACCTGAAGATTAACCATGGTTTCTACAACCGTGGTATCAAGGAGTACGACCGATTGGGTGTGAACGACTACATGGAGACATCGTGGAAGGCCATGAAGAACTGGGCTATGACCGGTTCGATGGCCTTGAGCGAGGACGAGGCTAAGGCTTATGCCAGCGCCCACCTGGCTAGCGACGTGATGCACCAGAACATCTGGGACCGTGCCAGCGACCAGCTGTTCGACGAGAACGGTAAGATGGTGGCTAACGTACTGGATGGCTACACCGACCTGGACTGGGAGGACAACATTGAGCGTACCGGTCAGCGTCAGGAGTACATCCTGAGCGGTAACTTTACTAACGATAAGACCAACGTTTACGCATCGTTAGGTTACCTGAACGAGAAGGGTTACATTATCAGCAGCGACTACGAGCGCTACACAGCCCGCGTAAACTCTACCTTTACACCTAACAAGTATTTTACTGCTGGTGTAAACCTGAATGGTACCATCTCAACCCGCCACTTTAACGACAATGCTAAGGGTAGCGCTTATAGCAACCCATTCAGCACAGCCCGTTACATGGCACCTATCTATCCTATCTACAGCCACAATGCCGATGGCAGCATTGCCACCGACCAGAATGGCGAGTATGTATATGATACTAAATCTGACTATCTTGACAACCGTAACATTGCTTACGAGCTGCGCAAGGACCAGGATACACGTAAGCGTAACGTACTGAACGGTACTGCTTACCTGACACTGAACCTGCCATACGACTTCTCGGTAACCGTTAAGGGTAACCTGTCGCACCGTTCATCTACACGTCAGCAGTACAACAACCCCGAGATTGGTGATGGTGCTGCAAACGGCGGACGACTAAGCAACTACAGCAACGAGTACGAGGACTACACCATGCAGGAGCTGCTGAACTGGGGTCACGAGTACGGCAATCACCACATCGATGCCATGGTAGGTCACGAGAACACTCACTACCAGACCGAGAACTTCATGGGTATGAACACCAATATGGCTGTTGACGGTATCTACGTACTGAACAACTTCCTTACCAACTCATACCTGAATGGTTACAACGACGAGTATGCTACCGAGTCGTACCTGGCTCGCGTACGTTATAACTACGATCAGCGCTACTATGTAGATGCATCGCTGCGCCGCGATGGTTCGTCGCGTTTCCACAAGAACAACCGCTGGGGTAACTTCTTCTCGTTCGGTGCTACATGGAATGCCAAGAAAGAGGAGTTCCTGCGCACTGTAAAGTGTGTTAACCAGTTGCGTGTTCGTGCCTCGTATGGTGAGGTGGGTAACGATGCCGGTGTAGACTACTATGGCTACCAGGCGCTTTACTACATTGAGAAGAACGGTGGTAACAGCGCCCTGATGAAGCAGAGCCTGAGCGCCGATGACATTAAGTGGGAGACTGCTCAGACTGTAGATGCAGCCATCGAGGGTCGCCTGTTCGGTCGCATGAACTTCAGCATCGGCTACTTCGACAAGCGTAACAAGGACCTGCTCTTTGCTGTTCGTCTGCCTCTGTCGGCCGGTTCGTACTCGTACGGCGAATACTTCAACATGACCGTTAACAAGAACATCGGTACCATCGCCAACCGCGGTATCGAGCTCTCAGTTGATGCCGACGTGCTGCAGAAGAAGGACTGGAATGTTAACGTAGGTTTGGACGCTACATTCATCAAGAACAAGATTATCAAGCTGCCTAACGGCGACAACATCCTGTCGGGTGTACACAACTACACCGAGGGTCGTTCGCTGTACGACTTCTACACCTATCACTTCGAGGGTGTCGATCAGATGACCGGTCGTTCACTTTACACACTCGATCCTGAGAAGAAGGAAACTGCTGCCCAGCAGGGCGAGTTGGTAACCATCAACGGTGTTGACTATACTACCGATACAGCTTACGGCAAGCGCGACTTCCACGGCACTGCTGCTCCTACCGTTTACGGTTCGGTTCACGGCAACGTAAGCTGGAAGGACCTGACACTGAGCCTCCTGGCTACCTACAGTCTGGGTGGTAAGACTATCGACTATACTTATCAGACCCTGATGAGCACCAACGCCATGTCGAGCGGTTCGGCTCTGCACAAGGATGCTCTGAAGGCCTGGAACGGTGTTCCCGAGGGTATGACCGAGACATCGGCCAACCGCATTGATCCCAACGGTGTGCCTGCCATGGATTACAACCTGAGTTCGAAGAACAACGCTACCTGCGACCGCTGGCTCACAAGCGCATCGTACCTGGTAATGAAGAACATCAGTCTGTCGTACAGTCTGCCTAAGAAGTGGCTTACCAGCCTGAACGCAGGTGTCAACGGTGCCACACTTACCGCTGGTGTTGAGAACCTCTTCACTCTGACTGGTCGCAAGGGTATGAACCCACAGTACAACTTTACTGGTGGTTCGGACGATACCTACGTAACAGCCCGCGTTTGGAACTTCTCACTCAATTTTAATTTCTAATGATTATTAAAGGAATATTGAAGTATGAAAAAATATATTAGCAACATCATGGCGGGTTTCATGCTGGTTAGCGCTCCCGCATTGGTATCATGTGGCGAGGACTATCTGAACACCGCTCCTACCGAGTCGATTTCGGCTGATGACGCTGTAGCCACAACCGAGAACGCCTACAAGGCTCTGAATGGTATTGCCAAGAGCATGAGCACCCAGCAGGCCGCCTGGGATCAGGGTTGTGCCGGCGAGAACCGCATCATCGCCCTGTACGAGAACTACGCCAGTCAGGACTACTTCTACAACTACTACGCACAGGGTTGGGCTCCTATCATGAACCTGCAGTACTCTCTGCGTAACAACACATCGTACGATGCTTACCCCTGGTTCTACTATTATACTTTGGTAGGACAGGCTAACACCATCATCGCTCGTATCGACGACGCCACTGGCGAAGAGTCGATGAAGAAATTCGAGAAGGCTTCGGCACTCACATTCCGTGCTTACAGCTTCGAGAAGCTGCTGCACTACTATGCTCCACGCTGGCAGGACAGCGACAACGGCAGTGCCAAGGGTATCTGTCTGCGCCTTGATGAGTCAACAGGCGAGCTGCCACAGGCTACTATGGCTGAGTGCTATGCCCAGATTTACAAGGATCTCGACGAGGCTATCACTCTGTTCCAGCAGAGCGGTATGAACCGTGCTGCAAACGAGATCTGGATTGCTAACGAGAACGTAGCACACGCTGTTTACGCACGTGCTGCCCTGGCAAAGCAGGACTATCAGACAGCGCTTACACACGCACCTCTGGCTCGCAAGGGTTATGCCCTGATGAGCAATGCCGATTACTATGCCGGTTTCTGCAAGCCAACCAGCGAGTGGATTTTCGGTAGCTACGGCGATGCTCAGGAGAACATGTGGTACTGGAGCTACGGTACACAGTACTCTTGTAACGGCTACTATGCCAACAACACCGCTAACGGTGCTGGTTCAATCGACATCGAGCTGACCAACCAGATTCCCGACAACGACGCTCGTAAGGGATTGTTCCTCACACCTGATAAGTTCGAGAACTTCGACCTGAGCGATCCAACCGTTACAGATAACTACTATCTGAGCTATGGTATCATGGGATTCAGCAACGACGATCTTTGGAACGAGGTTGACGCCTGGGTTGAGAACCGTCACAACTCATCGGCTGCCAGCAGCATGGACCGCCCATACCAGCCTGGTTACTACTACGTAGGTGGACAGACAAAGTTCTACGTATTCGACACTCCAGGTGTAGGCTACCTGCCATTCATCCGCTCATCTGAGATGGTACTGATCGAGGCCGAGGCCAACTACTTCCTGGGTAACGAGGCTGCCGCACAGGCTGCACTGGTTGAGCTGAATGCCAAGACCGGACGTGATGCCAACTACACCTGCGAGAAGACTGGCGAGGAGCTCTTCGACGAGATTGTGAACTACCGTCGCCTGGAGCTTTGGGGCGAGGGCTTCGGTTTCAGCGACTACAAGCGTTGGAACAAGGAGATTTCGCGTAAGGCTCTTAACAAGGGTGGTAGCGCATCTGTTGCCATCGCTGTAACCGTTAAGACCAGCGATCCTAACTGGACATGGGCCATCCCACAGTGGGAGACCGACTACAACGATGCCTTCAGAGACCCAACTAAGGATGCAAAATAACTTTTTAATATCAATACCATAAAAAGAAGTGCGGGATTTGCCATAAAAAGCAAGTCCCGCTATTTTTTTTCAGTGCGCTACAGCGCTACAGTGCTACAGTTAGAATCTTAGCGTTTGGCCTTGAAGAAGTTCTGCATCAGCTCGCGGCATTCGTCCTCTAACACCCCTTGGGTTACCTGGGCCTTGGGATGGAATGCATGGGGAGCCAGCAGATGGTAGCCACGCTTATCGTCGGGGGCACCATACACAATACGGGGTATCTGCGCCCAACCGATGGCACCAGCACACATGGTGCAGGGCTCAACGGTAACATACAGTGTACACTCGGTAAGATACTTGCCACCCAGCGTGTTGGCAGCGGCAGTAATGGCCTGCATCTCGGCATGGGCGGTAACATCGCACAGCGTTTCGGTGAGGTTGTGCGCACGCGACACTACCCTATCCTTACACACCACCACGGCACCAATGGGTATCTCGCCCGCCTCGAGTGCCAAATGGGCCTCGTCTAACGCCATCTGCATGTAGCGTTCGTCTTTTTTTTGTTGTTCTTCGTTAATCATGGTGCAAAGTTACAAAAAATTTTGTATCTTTGCACTCGGAATATGATGGAATTTAAGATAGTGCACGTTGATGAGACCGATTCTACCAACCGTTGGATGAAGGAAAACGGCGAGGGTGTGATGGTGGTTGTGGCTGATTTTCAGACTGCTGGAAAGGGTTGCGGCTCCAACACATGGGAGAGCGAGCGGGGCCAGAACCTGCTTTTCTCGGTGCTTATCCACCCCCAGAAGGTATCGGCACGCACACAGTTCATCATTACCCAGATGGTATCGGTAGCCCTGTGCAACACCTTGCAGCGCTACATACCGCAAACACCCGAAATAAAATGGCCTAACGACATTTACGTTGGCAACAAGAAGATATGCGGCGTGCTGATTGAGAACCGACTGGAAGGCCGTCGTATCAAGGATTGCATTATCGGCATCGGACTGGATGTGAACCAGACGGTGTTTGTGAGCGATGCCCCCAACCCTGTATCAATCAAACAACTGACTGGCCGCGACACCGATCGCGACGAGCTGTTGGCGGCTTTCCTCGACGAACTGCAACGCGCCATCGAAAACAAGGGCATACACCAGGCGTACATGAATCGTCTGTACCGTCGCGAGGGTCTGCACCCGTTCGAAGCCAACGGCAAGCGCTTTATGGCCACCGTGGTTGGCACTACCGACGACGGCCGCCTGATGCTGCAGGATGCCAACGGCATAGCACATCTGTACCGATTTAAAGAAGTGGTTTTTGTCATTGAACATTGACCATTCTTTTAGTCGGCGTACCGCCTTTGTAAAAGCGGCAAAGCCGAGCGGACCATTGAACATTAAATGGTAAAATAGTAAATAGTGAAATAGTAAAATTAAAGAGATGGCAAGATTTAAGAGAATTCTGTTAAAGCTTTCGGGCGAGAGCCTGATGGGCAAGCAGGGCTACGGTATCGACCCTGAGAGATTGAGCGACTACGCCAATCAGATTAAGGAAATAGCAGGCATGGGCGTGCAGATTGGTATCGTGATTGGTGGTGGTAACATCTTCCGTGGACTCTCGGGCTCACAGAAGGGTTTCGACCGTGTAAAGGGCGACCAGATGGGTATGTGCGCCACCGTTATCAACTCGCTGGCACTGAGCTCGGCTCTGGGTGCTGTGGGTGTTAAGAACAAGGTGCTTACCGCTATCCGCATGGAGCCTATCGGTGAGTTCTACACCAAGTGGAAGGCCATCGAGGCAATGGAGGCTGGCTACGTGTGCATCTTCTCAGCCGGTACAGGTTCGCCCTACTTCACCACCGATACTGGCAGCAGCCTGCGCGGTATTGAGATTGAGGCCGACGTGATGCTGAAGGGCACCCGCGTGGATGGTATCTACACTGCCGACCCCGAGAAGGATCCTACAGCTACCAAGTTCGAGGATATTACCTACAAAGAGGTGCTGGCACGCGGACTGAAGGTGATGGACCTTACAGCTATCTGCATGTGTCAGGACAATAACCTGCCCATCTACGTATTCAACATGGACGTAGTAGGCAATCTTAAAAAGGTAATGGATGGCGAACAGATTGGTACCTTAGTTCACAACTAAGGTACTATTTCACCTCTTCAAACTCAACGTATTCGTCGTCGCCCTTTTCAAAAATCTTCTTTTCATCGGGGCGCTCGTCTACAATAGTTACACCACCACTCGTAGTTGTTCTACGGGTGGTTTTATATTGTGGTCCACCTTGTGCATTGGCACCGCCCTTACCAGCGCTCTGCGAGCCTGGCTTGCGACTGCTCTTGAAATAATCCTCGCCAAAGGGGTTACGCTCCTTTGCCTCCTGTCGACGACCGCGGCGGTACATATAATCCTCAACATTCTCGCGCATACGCTTCATGTTGCGATACAACACGTTAATAACGATGATAGCGATAACAGCCAGGGCAATGAAGCCAAACACAATAAAGGCCACAAAAGTCTTCATAAAGACCATCTTTTTTCTACTTTTTAGTTACATTAGCAATCTTAGACAGCAGAACGTACCACGCAATGATGGCCGCAAAGCCGCTAACACCAAGGAAAAGCAACAGGGGGATGCAAGAGATTACGAAGATGTACTTGATTTCGTTGCCCTTAAAGCCCCAGTGCTTGAATTTCAGTGCAAACATAGGTATCTCGGCAATCAGCAGATAACAACTGCAATACACACAGCCAAGGATAGAAGGATTCAGCCAGTCGTAATAGATGCAGTGCTGCTGCAAGCCAACAATAGCCGAACCCCAGAACAATGCATTGGCAGGGGTTGGCAGGCCGATAAATCCTGTGGCCTGACGTTCGTCGAGATTAAATTTGGCTAGACGGAGTGCCGAAAAAGCAGCCATCAGGAATACGGTGTACTCCAGATATGGCAATGGCAACTCCTGTGTTTTCAGGTAACTGAACACGATAGCCGACGGTGCAAAACCGAAAGTGATGTCATCGGCCAGTGAATCGAGCTCCTTGCCAATGGGCGATGAAACACCCAACAAACGGGCACTCATACCATCAAAGAAATCGAATACTGCACCAATGATGATAAACAGCAACGCCATCTCGAAATCGCTCAGGAAAGCGAAATAGGTTGCGATACAACCAGAAATAAGGTTGCAGCAGGTTATCGTGTTAGGGATATGCTTCTTAATCATTGAACATTGAACATTGACCATTGGACATTAAGCCAATTTGGCGATGACTGTCTGATCGCCAGTGGTTGGCTGATTCATTGTAACGGTAGCCTTGGCAGTAAGTGGCAGGTACACATCTACGCGCGAACCTAACTTAATAAAACCCAGGTGCTCGTCGATATAGCACTCCTCGCCATCCTTGGCGTAAGTAACGATACGGCGAGCCATGGCACCAGCAATCTGGCGCACCAGGATATCCTGACCGTCGGCAGTGGTAATCATAATGTCGGCATGCTCGTTCTCCTCGCTGGCCTTGGGCAGCCAAGCCTTGTGATAGTTGCCGTTAAAGTGCTTCACAAACTTTACCTTACCATCAACCGGATACCAGTTGGCATGCACGTTAAGCGGACTCATAAAAATCGAAATCATCAGTCGCTTATCGTGAAAATAGGTATTCTCTTCGGCCTCCTCAACCACTACAATCTTTCCGTCGGCAGGAGCCACCACCAACTTATCGGTATCGCCATTAAAATAGCGGATTGGGCAACGATAAAAGTTAAGTGCAATAAACCATGCGGTAACAAACACAGCCACAAAAATCCAGAACGGAATGGTTGTTTCCAGTCCGTACCACAGTAATGAGCCTATGCCGACAATTGCCAAGGCACTGAGCGTCAACTCGTTAGTACCCTCGCGATGTATTCTAATCTTCTTGAGTTTCTTTATTCTTTCTCCCATCAGTTACTTTCGATTGTTTCAATTCTGGGTGCAAAGGTACATCTTTTATACGAGAATTACAAACTTTTCACGTTTTTCTTTTGGTAATCTCGAAAAATCGGCGTAACTTTGGACCACAAAAATAAGCATTTCAAGAGAAAACGATGGAAGATTTCGTACATCTGCACGTACATACATATTACTCGATACTCGACGGACAGTCGAGTATCAAAAAGCTTGTAGACAAAGCTATCGGCGATGGCATGAAGGGTATGGCCATTACCGACCACGGCGACATGTTCGGCATTAAGGAATTTCACGACATATGCAACGGTGTGAACAAACAGCGTAAAAAAGACGGACTTGAACCTTTTAAGCCCATTTTTGGTTGCGAGATGTATGTGGCACGCCGAGGCGACATGATGCTGAAAGAAGGCAAGGAAGACCTGGGTGGATACCACCTGATAGTGCTGGCCAAGAACGAGCATGGCTACAAGAACCTGATTAAGCTGGTAAGTAACTCGTGGGTGGATGGTTTCTACAACCGTCCGCGTACCGACCACAAGCAGCTGGAGAAGTATCACGAAGATCTGATTGTGTGCTCGGCCTGTATTGCCGGCGAGGTGCCTGCCAAAATCCTGAAAGGCGACATCGAGGGTGCCCGTAAGGCCATAGAATGGCACAAGAACCTGTGGGGCGACGACTACTATCTGGAGCTGCAGCGCCACGAGGTGACCGACCCGAACATTCGCGCCAACCGCGAAACCTTCCCCCTGCAGCAGCAGGCCAACAAGGTGCTGATTGAACTGGCTAAGGAGTACGGCGTAAAGCTGGTGTGTACCAACGATAGCCACTTTGTGGACAAGGAGAATGCCGAGGCCCACGACCACCTGCTGTGTCTGGCCACGGGTAAGGACCTGGACGACCCCACACGTATGCTGTACTCGAAGCAGGAGTGGTTCAAGACCCAGCAGGAGATGAACGACATCTTCAGCGATGTGCCCGAAGCGCTGGCCAACACCGTGGAGATATTAAATAAGGTGGAAACCTACAGTCTGGATGCCGACCCGATTATGCCCTTCTTCCCTATCCCCGAGAGTTTCGGTACCGAGGAGGAGTGGCGACAGAAGTTTACCGAGCAGCAGCTGTTTGAGGAGTTTACCACCGACGAGAACGGACAGAACCCGCTGGACCCTGAGGCTGCCGAGAAGAAAATCAAGAAGCTGGGCGGCTACGACAAGATATACCGTATTAAGTTCGAGGCCGACTACCTGGCCAAACTGGCCTACGAAGGAGCCGAGAAACGCTACGGCAACCCCATACCAAAGGATGTTGAGGAGCGCGTAAAATTCGAGCTGCACATTATGAAGACGATGGGTTTCCCGGGCTACTTCCTGATTGTGCAGGACTTTATCAACTCGGCCCGCGACGAGCTGGGTGTGATGGTAGGTCCCGGTCGTGGATCGGCTGCCGGTAGTGTGGTAGCCTACTGCCTGGGTATCACCAAGATCGACCCTCTGAAATACGACCTGCTGTTTGAGCGTTTCCTGAACCCCGACCGTATCTCGCTGCCTGATATCGATACCGACTTCGACGATGACGGCCGCGGAAAAGTGCTGAAGTGGGTAATGGATAAGTACGGGCACGAGAACTGTGCACATATCATTACCTACGCATCGATGGCTACCAAGAACTCGATCAAGGACGTAGCCCGTGTAGAGAATGTGCCGCTGGCTATATCAAACGCCCTGTGTAAGGCCATCCCCGACCGACTGCCCGAAGTAGATGGCAAGACGCCGAAGATGAACCTGACCAACGCCATCAAGGCTGTTCCCGAGTTGCAGGAGGCCGAAGCATCTACCGACCCGCATATTGCCAACACCATGAAGTATGCCAAGATGCTGGAGGGCACCGTGCGCGGTACTGGTATCCACGCCTGCGGATTCATCATCTGTCGCGACCCTATCAGCGACCACGTGCCAGTGTCAACGGCCGATGACCCCGACTTTAAGGGCACCAAGACCAACTGTACGCAGTACGACGGACACGTAATTGAATCTACCGGATTGATCAAGATGGACTTCCTGGGTCTGAAAACCCTGTCGGAGTTGAAGGAGGCCTGCGCCAACATCAAGCGAACACGCGGCATCGATGTGGATCTGGACACCATCCCCATCGACGACCCTAAGACATACGAACTTTATCAGCAAGGCCGCACCGTAGGTACGTTCCAGTTCGAGTCGCAAGGTATGCAGAAGTACCTGCGCGAGCTGCACCCCACGGTGTTCGAAGACCTGATTGCCATGAACGCCCTGTATCGCCCGGGACCTATGGACTATATCCCATCGTTCATCGCCCGTAAGAACGGCCGTGAGCCCATTACTTACGATATCGACTGCATGGAGAAGTACCTGAAGGATACCTACGGTATTACGGTATATCAGGAGCAGGTGATGCTGCTTTCACGTCAGTTGGCCGACTTTACCCGAGGCGAGAGTGATGCCCTGCGTAAGGCCATGGGTAAGAAGAAAAAGGATATTGTTGACGCCATGAAGCCTAAGTTTATCGAGGGCGGTAAGAAGAACGGTCACGACCCGAAGGTGCTGGAGAAGATCTGGGCCGACTGGGAGAAGTTTGCATCGTATGCGTTCAACAAATCGCACGCTGCCTGCTACTCGTGGGTGGCCTATCAAACGGCTTATCTCAAGGCCAACTACCCTGCCGAATACATGGCGGCCATCATGAGCCGCCGCCGCGACCAGATTACCGAAATCACCAAGCTGATGGATGAGTGCAAGCAGATGGGTATAGCCACGCTGGGCCCTGATGTGAACGAGTCGTACGAGAAGTTCGGTGTGAACCATCATGGCGAAATCCGTTTCGGTCTGGGTGCCATCAAGGGTATGGGCGATTCGGCTGCACTCTCGATTATCGACGAGCGCGAGAAAAACGGTCCGTACAAGGATATCTACGATTTTGCCCAGCGCGTAAACTTCTCGGCTGTGAACCGTAAGGCCTTCGAATCGCTGGCACTGAGCGGTGGTTTCGACAGCTTCGGTATCCGTCGCGAGGATTACTTTGCCAAGAACCCCAAGGGCGAGACATTTATTGAGATGCTGTGCCGTTACGGACAGCTGTACCAGCAGGAGCAGGCCGAGATGAAGAACTCGCTGTTCGGCATGTTTGGCGAGGGTGTGGAGATAGCTCAGCCTCAGCCACCCAAGAACGACATCCGCTGGAGCGACATCGAACGACTGAACAAGGAGCGCGAGCTGGTAGGTATCTATCTGTCGGCCCATCCGCTCGACGAATATAAGATTATCCTCGACAACCTGTGCAACACCAAATGTACAGAATTGGCAGACATCGCCAAATTGGCAGACCGCGAGGATGTGATACTGGGCGGTATTGTAACGGCCCAGAAAACAGGCTTTACCAAAACGGGCAAACCCTACGGTGTGGTTACCATCGAGGACTTCGACGGTTCGGGCGAAATCTTCATGATGGGCGAGGAATGGGGGCAACGCGCAGGTATGTTCTCAATCGGTGCTTCGGTGTATGTAACGGGTAAGGTTAAGAGCCGATTTATGTACAACGAAAATGGCCCGAAAGACCTGAAAATAGGCGGTGTAGAGTTCCTGCAGACCATTAAGGAGCGCGCCATCGACCGCATCACCATCTCGCTGATGACCGACCATGTGAACGACGAGTTGGTGAACGACCTGACGGAGCTGATAAACGAGAACCCGGGTAAGACCAAACTGTTCTTCCAGTTGCGCGACTCGAGTGGTAAGCATCACGTGCTACTGCGTAGCAAACGCGAGGGTATCGACGTGAAGAATAAGCTCATCGATTACATTAACACCCACGACGGTTTGGCATACAGTATTAATTAATGGCACGCAATTTGCTGGTAACGAGATAGTTCACATAGTATTCACATAATTAAACAAGATTAAGATGGAAGTAACAATCACAAAAGAAAACTTTGCAGAGTTGAAGGCCGGTAACCTGCCTTTGGTAGTTGATTTCTGGGCTACTTGGTGCGGTCCCTGCCGTATGGTGGCTCCCATTATCGAAGAATTGGCAGCTAAGTACGACGGTAAGATCGTGGTTGGCAAGTGCGACGTTGAGGACAACGAAGACCTCGCCGCCGAGTTTGGAATCCGAAACATTCCTACCATTCTGTTCTTCAAGAATGGTGAGGTTGTAGATAAACTGATTGGTGCCCAGTCGAAGGGTAAGTTCGAAGAGAAGTTCGAAGCTCTGGTGTAACTCCGACCTGCACCAAACATATCACTTAATTAGCCGACGGTAACCACACGGTTGCCGTCGGTTTTTTCTTCAATAGTCACCTTAACGGCATCCTCGGGCAGAACCTCCTCAATCAGCTCGGGCCACTCTATCAGGCACAGGCAACCGCTGTAGAAATAATCCTCGTAGCCCATGTCGTAAACCTCCTCCAACTTCTTAATACGGTAGAAATCAAAGTGATAGATACTCTCACCCTCGCCCGATGTGTACTCGTTGATGATGGCAAAGGTGGGCGATGTAATCACATCCTCTACCCCCAAAGCCTCGCAAACGGCCTTGATAAACGTGGTTTTTCCGGCACCCATCTTACCATAAAAGGCAAACACACGACGGTCGCCCATCTGGGCAATAAACTCTCGGGCGGCATCCCCGATCTGCTCTAAACTGTTAATCTTAATCTCCATAATATTTTTACATTTTTTCATTTTTACATTCTACCTTCTTACCTTTTTACCCTTAAGCGTAATCAGCGGCACAATCATCTCCTCCATCGAGATGCCTCCGTGCTGGAACGTGTCGCGATAGTACGATACGTAGTAATTATAGTTGTTGGGATAGGCAAAGAACGAGTCGCCCGTGGCAAACACGTAGCTGGTTGAGAGGTTGGGCTGTGGCAACATGGCCTTGCGCGGATCCTTGATAACCAGCAGGCTCTTATCATCATCGTAACTCAGGTTCTTACCCAACTTGTAGCGCAGGTTGGTGTTGGTGTTGCGATCGCCCACAATCTTTACGGGCTGGGTACAACGTATACTTCCGTGGTCGGTGGTCACAATCACCTTGCAATCCATTTGTGCCAGCTGGCGGAAGAAATCGCTGATGACAGAATGGCGGAACCACGACAGGGTTATCGAACGGTAGGCACTCTCGTTGTTGGCCAGCTCGCGCACCATCTTCGACTCGGTACGGGCGTGGCTCAGCATGTCGATAAAGTTAAACACCACCACATTCAGCGGGTGCTTCTCTATCTGCTGCATCTGCTGCATCAGCTTGTCGGCATCGGCCTGGGTGTTTATCTTGTGATAAGAAAAAGTCTCCTTACGGCGATAGCGCTCCAGCTGGGTACGAATCAGCGGTTCCTCGTTCAGGTTCTTACCCTCCTCCTCGTCTTCATCCACCCAGAGGTCGGGGGACATCTCCTGTATCTTGTTAGGCATCAAACCACTGAAGATGGCGTTGCGCGCATACTGCGTGGCGGTGGGCAGAATGCTGTAATACATGTCCTCGTCGATATCAAAGTAGGCACTCAGTTCGCCCGACAGCACGCGCCACTGGTCGTAACGGAAGTTATCGAGCACCACCAGGAACACCTTCTCGCCCGCATTCAGCAACGGGAACACCTTGGTTTTAAATATCTCGGGCGAAAGAACGGGCTTCTCTCCCCCACCTGCTATCCAATCCAGATAATTCTTCTTGATAAACTTGGCAAAGCCGTTGTTGGCCTCCTCCTTCTGCATCTGCAGCATCTCGGTCATAGTGCTTTCGGTGGCACTCAGCTCCAGCTCCCAGTGTACCAGGCGCTTGTACACCTGCACCCAATCATTCCACGTTTTGCAGTCCATTATCTGCATGGCTATCTGCTGAAAGTTCTGCTGATACTGGCTCTGTGTGATTTCTGTTTCGATGGCACGGCGGTGGATATTCTTCTTGAGCGTCAACAATATCTGATTGGGGTTTACGGGCTTTATCAGGTAGTCGGCAATCTTCTGTCCGATGGCCTGCTCCATAATGTTCTCCTCCTCGCTCTTGGTAACCATCACCACAGTGATCGAGGGATTAATCTCCTTGAGTTTGCGCAGGGTTTCGAGTCCGCTGATACCAGGCATCTGCTCATCCAGCAGCACCAGGTCGAAGTTGCGCTGACGGCACAGATCGAGAGCATCGGTACCGTTGCTAACGGTCACGATTTCATAGCCTTTCTTCTCGAGGAACATGATGTGGCCCTTGAGTTGCTCAATCTCATCATCTACCCAAAGTAGTAATCCGTTTGTCATATATCTCTATCTGTTGTTTACCAAAAATCATCATCAAAATCCAGCACCTTCTGCTGCTTTTTCTGCGTGGCAGGTGCGGGCTGCTCGGCGGGCTTGGCTGGTAGCTCGTCTTCGATATCGGGCGCATCCACCGCCTCGGGGTTTATCAGCAGGTTATCCTTGCTAACCTGCATGGGTGCCAGCTCGCGCTCGTAGAACTGCTGGTACTCGTCGTAGGTATACTGGGTGCCCAGCAGGGGCAGATTCTGCTCGCTAACTATCAGGCGCATGGTGCGGGCCGTGTATCGGCGCAGGGTTTCGTTGTCGTACAGCATACGGGCATACTGCAGGGCCTCGTCGTAACTCAGGAATCCGCTTACCAGCATGCGGTTCAGCTCGCCGTCCTGATCTATCTGAATCTCGAAATTACGCACCAGGAAGTTGGTAAAGTTATAGCGTGCCAACTCGAACAGCAGCTGATTCTGGTTTACCGAATCGGGCTGATACACCAGCATAAACAGGTAGTGCGAGCCACGGTCGGTGCTCAGGGTATCGGTGGTGGTAGAATCACGCTTCAGCACAATGTCGCGCTGGGTCCACACGTCGCCGATATCAAACTTACCACCACGCAGCTTGCGACCATCTTGTACACCTTTGATAATCATACCTGCCAGCGCACTCACTTCGCTGTCGGGGTATTTCTCTACCACCTGCTGCAACTGCTCCAGACAGCCATCGCCATCGCCTTCGTTCAGCAGGCTCAAGCCACTGATAAACACAAATTTATCGCGGTGGGCGCCCTGGGCAAAGCGGGTGGCCGACAGTTCTGTGTTCTGCTTTACCACCTGGAATTCATCGTGCTTAAAGGCATCGTAGGTGGCGGCATAGAGCGAATCCTCTATCTGCTCGCCAAAGCGGGCATTCTCGGCATAGTACGGGTCGGCTATCAGCAATGTATATTCGTTGTCGGGGTAGTCGGCCTTCAGTCGGGCCAGGCACTCGGCAGCCTCGGCTGTGCGACCTTGGCGCGAGTACAGCAGCCATAGGTGGTACCACGCCTCAGGGTTGTGCTCGTAGTCGGGATAATCGGTAGTCAGTCGGCGCAGGTATCGCTCGCTGATGTTCAGGCGCTCCATCTTATCCTTCAGGATGATACCGGCATGGAACAACCCATCCTTGATGATATCGTGACAGGCGGCCTGCTGCTCATCGCTGAATGGGATTTGCGCCAGATAGTAGGCACGGTTGTGCGGATCGAGAGCGGTGCTATCAACGGGGGCAGTGGATTTGGTGCTGTCATTCGTCACGATGGTCACGCTGTCAACTACAGCCAGGCTATCAGCTTCGCTCGATGGCTGGCGGAGTACGGTTTGGTTACTGCGGCGCCAGTTGTCAATATTCTCTCGGCGGCCCCATTCGCGCTGGAAGGTAGCCTTACCCTGACTCACAGCCGTGGGGTTATAGAAGTACCATGCGCCACCTGTCTGCTGGGCACCAACTGACTGAGGCACAGCGCGTTGGTTAATCGATCCAAAATTTGATTGATTAAATGTCTGCTGGGTATTAGCGGTATTTTCCAGCTCTGCATCGCGGGCCTCCTTTTCCTTTTTCTTCAGTTCTACTATCACGCGGTCGATGGCTTGCAGGCGCTCTTTCTCGCCCATCCTGGCCAGTTGCAAGAGCGAATCCTGCAGATGCACAGCCTCGGTATAAGGTACCAGTTCGTCGAGCACCTTTGAGCGGCGCGAGAGTTCGTCGTAATCCTTGCGGTCCTTATCCAGAAGTCCGATAGCCTCGCCATAACAGCGCTGGGCATCGGCAAATTTCTCCTTTTCCCAATACAGATTGCCAAGGGTAAGCAGCAGCACACCCTTCTCGATACCATTGCGGATAGATTTCTGGTTACCCTTTTCGTAGGCGCCGATGGCCTGCAGGGTATCGCCTTGTGCCAGATAGATGTTGCCGATGGCATAGTACACCTGGTCAAGATATTCGGCATTGTTATCGTTGGCGGCCATGCGCTTCAGCTTACCTATCATCTGCTTACCGTTGTTCTTGGCCAGCACTTCGGTCTGGGCTATACGGGCGTTAAACTGCAACTCGTAAGGCGGACTGCAGCGTATCACCCGGGCAAAAGCCTTGTAAGCCTCTTGCTGGTTGCCCATCAGGTTCTGTATCTGTCCCATCAGGTACCACTCGCGGGCACGCTGGGTTTTACGGCGTTCGTGCTTGATGGCCTTACGCAGATAAGGCACAGCCTTGGGGTAATCAGCCACGCTGATGTAATAGTTGGCGTAGGTGTAATCCCAATCCTTAACGGCACGGAAATCCATCGAGTCGCGACTCATGTTACGAATCACGTCCTCGGCATCGTATCGCCAGCCCAACATAGTGTAGCTTTTGGCCAGCCACGCACGGGCCAGTCCGCTGCGGGCAGGATCGCCCAAGTACAGGCGTGCCATATACGAGAAGGTAGCGGCGGCCTCTTCAAACTGTCCCATCTGGAACTGTGCCTTACCAAGCATCAGCCATGCTTTCCACAGAAACGGGTTCTGCTCGCGCCCCTTCACCTTGATGGTGTGGCGCTGGATGGCTTTCTCCATCTTCTCAACCGTTCGCTCGTAATGTGCTTTGCCTATGTCGCGACTCAGTTTGTTGCCAACGGGGTAAAGCGGCAACAGTTCGGTAAAGTTATCCTTGTGGCCTTTCTCTTTCTCCAAATTTCCATCCAGAAAGGCCATGTGACCATTATAATAGGTATTATAGCGGGCGTTGAAGGCGTGCCAGAACCAGCTCTTGGCGGTGTTTTTGTTTTGCGCAAAGCCCATGGTTGCCACCAACGCGACAACCAACACCATGCCCATATATCGCCCATTCCATCTCACTATTCACTCTTCACTAATCACTATTCACTAATACTCTTCTGTTTCTTCTCCTCAAGCAGGCAGTGTATCTTGCACGAGCCCTCGTCGGCAGCTGTGCAGGTAGAGCAGTCGTGACCTTGCTCAATCACATCATCGCTCTTATCAAACCAGTTGGCTACCAAGGCTATCAGGCCCAGCGCCAACAACATGCCTATACATACTAATGCAAACGTCATCGTCTAAAATAATTGTGTTAGTTTTTATTCTTCAATGTTGAATCCTACCAGTTTCAGGTCGTCCCAGAACTTCGGGTACGACTTGCTGACAACCTGCGGATTATTGATAATCAGTCCGTCTTGGCGCAAAGCATAGGGTGCAAAAGCCAATGCCATGCGATGGTCTTCGTAAGTGTCGATACCAGCCTGCAGGTCGGGTTCGCAGCGCTCACCATCCCAGTACAGCTCGCTGTCGTTGGCATCGTGAATCACGTAGCCCAACTTCAGCATCTCTTTCTTCAGGGCTGCAATACGGTCGGTCTCCTTGATTTTCAGGGTTGAGAGGCCCTTGAAGTGGAAAGGAATATCGAGTGCGGCACAGGTAACCACAAAGGTCTGCGCCAAGTCGGGGGCATTCACAAAGTCGTACTCCAACTTACCCACGCCACGACCGTTCTTCTTCAGTGTCACCATCTGCGGGATACCCTTTTTCTGGGTTTCGAAGGTGGTCTTCACACCCAGCAGGCTGAAGATGTAGCGGGTGGTAGAATCGCCCTGCATCGAACCGTCCATCAGTCCCGTCAGCTTTACTTCGGCATCGCGATCCTTGCTCAGTGCCACCATCTCATACCAGTAGCTGGCACCGCTCCAGTCGCTCTCGATAAAGTAATCGCGACTCTTATAAGGCTTGTGGGCCACGGTGATGGTATCGGCCGAACTCCACCTGGCTTCGGCGCCGAACTCGCCCATCATCCACAGCGTAAGGTCGATATAAGGGCGCGAGATGATATCGCCTGTAAGTTGCAGCGTAAGTCCATCCTCCAGCATCGGACCAATCATCAGCAGCGCCGAAATGTACTGCGAACTCACATTGCCAGGGATAGAAAGCTCGCCACCCTGCAGCTTATGACCAGTGATCTTAAGGGGTGGGAATCCCTCCTGCCCTACGTACTCTATCTGTGCACCCAACTTGCGCAGGGCATCAACCAGGATAGCTATGGGACGGTGCTGCATGCGCTCGGTACCAGTAATCACATGGGTGCCGCGCATCACGCTCAGGTAGGCCGTCATAAATCGCATGGCGGTACCGGCAGCTTTGATATTAATTTCGTCGGGCATGTATCGCAGCGCCTCGATAATCACCTCGGTATCGTCGCAATCACTCAGGTTCTGAGGCAGATTACGACCTCTGCTAAGGGCATAGATAATGAGCGCACGGTTGGATATGCTTTTTGATGCTGGCAACTGGATGGTCTGAGCCAAACGTTCAGGTGCCGTAAGTTTATATTGCTTCATTTCTTGTATATGTCGTTCTAATTGCATGCAAAGATACGCATTTTCGGGCACTAAGCGCTCATTTTTACACATTTTATTACTATTATCCTCTTAATGTGTGTTAATCCTTGTGCGGTTTCGTAATCTTTTTGTACTTTTGCACCCACGAACAAAACAATTTAAAATAGTATGAACTACATTAAGACTACTCTACTGGCAGCCATCATTGGCCTCATGCCTATCGTACCAGCTAACGCACAAAGTGACAAGGTACTGAAAGAAAAGAATCCCGAGTTTTTCAAAACCGAAGAAGCTCGCCGTATCGGCGACCAGCTACTGATTTGGCAGCGCAACACGGGCGGCTGGCCCAAGAACGTCGACATGGTGACACCACTCTCCAACCAGCAGCGCGAGGTGATCATCAAGGATAAGCAGGTGACCGACGACTCGACAATCGACAACGGTGCTACCACCATGCAGATGAACTTCCTGGCACGATTGTATCAGCAGACCAAGGATGAGCACTATCGCGAGGCTTTCAAGAGGGGTGTAAACTACATTCTGGATGGACAGTACGAAAACGGCGGATGGCCACAGTTCTGGCCAACCCAGCGCGACTATCAGGTGCAGATAACCTACAACGACGATGCTATTGTGAATATTCTGACCATGATGCGCGACATACTGAATGGTAAAGAGCAGTATGCCGGATTAAGCGACGAGAAGCTGAACGCACAGATCGAAAAGTCGTTTAAGAAAGGTATTGAATGCATTCTGAACACGCAGATAAAGGTTGACGACACGCTGACCGTTTGGTGCCAGCAGCACGACCGCAAGACACTCTACCCTACTTATGCCCGCGCCTACGAGCTGCCATCATACTGCTCGATGGAGAGTGCCGCCATCGTACGATTCCTGATGAGCCTGCCCCACCCCGACGAGCGAGTACGCCGCTCGATCAACAGCGCTATGGCTTGGTTTGAGAAGAATAAGATTACAGGCTACCGACTTGTGAAGATTGGTAAGAAGGGGGAACCAGGAGCCGACACCCGACTGGTACCCGACCCCAAAGCCGGTCCACTATGGGCACGATTCTACGACTTGCTGAACTGCCAGCCGTTTGTATGCGACCGCGATGGCATGCCCCGCAAGCACCTTTCGGACATCGGCCCAGAGCGCCGCAATGGCTACAGCTGGTACAACGACCGCCCAGCAACGCTGTATGAAAAGTACGAAAAATGGAAAAATAAGTGGGAAAAGAGTAAAAAATAGGCCGAAAATTTGGTCAGTTCAAAAAAACTGCGTACCTTTGCACCCGCATTCGGCGATAACGGCTGGGTGCAAGTCGAAAACGGATCGGGATTTAGCGCAGTTGGTAGCGCACACGTCTGGGGGGCGCGAGGTCGCTGGTTCGAGTCCAGTAATCCCGACACAAAGAGCGAGAGAATCGAAAGATTCCCTCGCTTTTTTGTTTTGTATTCCTTTCGCAATTAGTACTTCTTGTTGTTGTCAATCAGGAAGTGGAAGTTCTCACCATCCACGGGGATATCAAGAATCAGGTACTGCGTATGAACGGATTTAATGGCAATAAAGCCCTCGTGCTCCGAGTAGTTGAAGATGGTATTGGCCCGCCAATAGCCTTCACTGATGCGAGCCTTCTCCAACTGACGTGCATCTTCGGCATCCTGTATGCGACGATCGCGACGTACATCATTCCAGTATTCGGTTCGCTTATCATTTGTACCAATACTCTCTACGCCAGCCACAACCAACTCGCCAATAAAATCACTCCACCACATCGTTTTGGTTCGCTTCTTGCTGTATTTTTCAGGAGTGTAAACAACCAGCTCATCTTTGTCGAAACCTAAGGTATCGCCCTTAGCTAAGAAGCGCTCTGTACGATAGCGAGCCGACTTCGAGTTAATGCCAGGGATAGCATAGGCATATGCCTTAATCTTCTTAGGTTCGAACACAAAGTCGTGACCACTCTCGTTGATAACAGTAATGTTTGGTTCAAAGATGCCGCCTTCGGTTGGATCCACCACCACAAGTATACCATTGTGCGTGCAATAAAACACATGGTGATCGTTCTTAACGAAAGTCTTGTACTCCTTCGTATCCTGCTCGGCCATAGCGCCTACACATACAAAAGCCATCAACAGGCTTGATATCAGTTTCTTCATCATTGTAAGTTAGTTTTAATTTGTAATTTCTGCCGCAAAGGTAATCATTGTTTGGAAAAAAGATACAAGAAATCCCCTACCCGTTAGTAGGGGAATCCCTATAGTTTTCACCGCTACTAACGCAAGTGAGCGTTAAGTTCGTTCAACAGCTCATCCTCCGCCATTTCCAGATGGTCGGTACGGATGGCATGGGTACAAAAGGCAAACAGCCATACATACCACTTAGGATTGCGCCAACTCTCCTTTAATACAGGCTGGATGGTACTATACATTCTGCTATGAGCATACTTAAAGCATTCGATTTCGTCCCAACGATAGCACTTATACTCGTCGGTTGACGAATAAAACTGCAACTTATCGTCGCCGATGATTACTGCTGGGCGCCTGGCTATACACAAATCAATGTAGCGGCTGTATCGTGTCCATATATTACGAGGTGCCAATATCAGCACAATTACACCCAGTAATTCCATCACAACAATTAATGCGATGCGAATCCACTCCGACTCGAAAGCGGAATTCTTGAACGTAGGCATCATAATCATCATGAACAATACAAACCCAAAGCCTACCAGCATGTACACCGCATCGATCGCAGCGGCGAACAGATGTTTCTTTTCGTAGATTTCTTTTGTCATCCTTTGTAAAATTCAGTTTCATTAAGCGCTGCAAAGATAACACATTCCCTCAACCCCACCAAATATTTCGCCAAAAAACTTATGCGAACTCAAAAATACGTCCAAAAACAAACATGGGTGCAAAATTGCACCCATGCCCAATCAATCAAAAATTTGATTGGTTATTTCAGCACATCATCATTTCTTTGACTCTGCCTGGGCTTTAAAGTAGAAGAAATAGAAGCAGGCGGCAAGGAGGGTTTTGTTTGAGGTACCCTTGATGCGACCGATGGTACGGAACGAATCATCCTCGACGGTACTACCGCTCATACGTCCTACGGTACGGAAGCTACCATCCTCGAACAGACGACCATCAAAGCGGCCAATGGTACGGAACGAACCATCCTCGATGGTACCATTGCTTCTGATATGACCAATGGTGCGGTACGAGCCATCCTCAACAGTACCATCCAGACGAACACGACCGATAGTACGGAATGAACCGTCCTCGATAGTGCCATTGCTCTTAATGCGGCCGATGGTACGGAATGAGCCATCCTCGATGGTAACGTTCAGCTCGGCCCACTCTTTCTTGGCGGCTTCCTGGCGGGCAGCGCGCTCCTCTTTCTCCTTGGCGGCACGGGCCTTAGCCTCTTCGGTACGCTTAACCTCGGCTTCCTTCCAGCCCTGCACCTGATTCTTAGATATCAGCGCACCATGGAAGATATAGGCCACCAACAGCGGACTTACATGGCCTTCGAGCTGTCCGAAATCGGTACCATAGCACGAGGCGCGTAGTTTGGTTACGCGACCTATCACCTCGCCATCCATCGATACCTCGTTGGTCTTGGTATCAAGCTTAATCGTACCCAAGTTAGGACTCTCGATGGTACCATCGTTGCTGATAGAGCCCTTGGGGGTACCGTTCAGGCTGGTAAACTTACCTGTGGCGGGGTCGAGGATATACTTAACCTTCTGACCGGCGAACTCGCCCTCATCGTAAGTCTGATTAAAAGTAATCTCGAGTTTAACGGGGTCCCATGTACCGATGGTAGAGTTACCCCACTTGATAGCGATAGGGGCACCGCTCTCGGCTGCCTGCGGAATGGTGGTAGTAATGGCTGCTGCAGCCTTTGCTACAGAGTCCTTACGCTGCTGTTCGGCCTCTACGGCTTTCTCCTGCTTGGTTTTAATACCTGCGGCTTTGCGCGCCTTGTTAAGCAGTCCGCCCCACTGAGCCTGAGCTGGCGTGCTGCATGCAAACATGGCCACTAAGGCCAGTGCAATGAATGAAGTTTTACGGTTCATAAGTAAATAATAATAGTAATGGGTTATAGATTAAATAATAAAATTAATAGCACTTGATGCGATACATAAAGCCCAGCTCTATGCGGTTGGAATGCTTGCCACCAAGGGCCGAGTCCTTGCTGTAGTTGATGTTCTGTCCCTGATAGGCCAGGAACACACGCAAATCCTGCGTTTTATCGGGATAGTACTCAATCGCACCTGCCCATCCGATGCTTTTGCGATAGTTCTTATAGCGCTCAACCTGCTGCATCGAGGCAGTTTCGTAAGTACCCTTCAGCATCAGGTTCCACTGGGGTGCAAACTGCCAGTTAAGCTTTGAAATCCATGTATGGTAGTGTACCTTGCCACAGTGCAGGTTCATTGGTTCATAAGGATGATATACAAAATCATTGATAGGATAACCATACTCATAGTAATATATCTGGGGCTGAAATCTGTCAGCCAAATCTTCGGTGGCGATACCAAGGCGGTCGAGATCGTCGAACTCGGCCATATAATCCACATACCACTGTACTTGGGGCAGATTAAGCTTCTGACCAAGGGTAATCATACGCGAGTACTTGCCCTGGGCCTCCTTCTGAATACCCCACGCCCAGCGCGTTTGCAACTGGTTATCGAAGAAACTACCATTCCAGTTGGCAATAAACGTGAGCGGATGGTTGGCCCGCTCAAGGAGGCGGTAATCACCATTATCGGTAACCACTATCGCATCGTTGCCATAGTAATCCTCGAGCGAACCGTTGTGGGCATCGCTCACCATCAGCGCAAACTCCTGCGTTGGCACAGGTTTCAGCGAGAGTGTTACACCCGTTTGGAATATCTCCATGTGGTCCAGCATATCAGAGTACTGATATACAAACATCGGGTTGGCATCGTACTCGTATCCACCCCATATCTGACTCATTTTTCCCGCCATCAGCGTTACCTTATCGCTGAAACTATAGCCCACCATCGCAATATCGGTGGCTTTCGAGAAGTTGTCGGAGCCCTGCGCATCGTTCCTGCGGTTTAAACGGTGGCGCAAACGATAAAACAGTTTATCAGTAAGGTTGCCCTTCAGTTCCAGGCGCAACTCCTTGTTTGCAAAGCGGGTTTGCCACGAGCTACCCGTGGCCTCACGAGCCTGAGCGCTGGCGGCATAGTTGATGTAAACATCCAGCATATCGTGCTTTTTCTCGACCTTTGCCAGGCGTTCCATCAGGCTCTGGTAGTCGCCATCCTCGCCGCCCATACCTGTGTTTCCGCCTTGTGCGTGGCCCGTTAAAGCCACGCATAACAAGGCAAATGATAATAGTGCTTTGTTCATGATATATCGTAATAGTTATTCATTGATGTTCAAATCCCATTGATTTCGAACGGCGTTGCTACCCACGGTAATCATCAGAATCACCTTGCCCTGTGCCTGGATAGAATCGAGGGGTAATACCACCTCGCCCAGCTGCGGAAGGGTATCGAGCGGCACATCGCCATTAGCCACCAATCCGCCAGCCAGCACCTTACCCGACTCGTCGGCCAGATAATAGCTGGTACGCACACCCTGCAGATTGCCATACATGGCGTTATACACATAAACGGGCACACGCAGCGTATCGGTTGCAGCTACCGATTGCGGGAGTTTGGCCAAAGGCACAATGGCACGACAGAACTGGTTGAACTGGCGCAAGGGCGCCTTGTCGGTATCGTCCCAACGGCCATGCAGCACACCACTGAAATCATTCTGGCGATCGCAGATACCCGTCAGCAGGTAGTGTACGCTATCGCCACTAAGCAGCACACGCTCGATGCCCTGCTTGTAAGCCATCATATCGGGCCCCACAATGGTACACTGATTAAGCGTAACAGGGGTAAGCACACGATCGTTATACACATAGGTATCCTGCCCCAGCGTTACCAGCACCAACGACGGGTGATGACCATAAGTATCGGTCAATCGGTTCATATCAGCCACACTGGTAGCCTCGGGTTGCAGATACATGCCCACCTTATCGGCCGCCTTAAAAGCAGCATCGGGCGGACAATAGCCACGAAAACGCACATGGTTTAGTCCGTAGTCGCTCAGGCGCTGCATAATATGCATCCACGTAGCCTCGTCCATCGGCATGCTGCCCCAAAGGGGGAAATAATCATCCATCACACAGCCACGCAGATAAACAGGATGGCGGTTCAGGTACAGTTTACCATCTACCACACCTGCCTCGCGCATACCAAAGGTGTACTCCTGATAATCGGAACCCACGCCAAGGGCCAGACGGAAGATATTAGGATGGAACTCGTCCCACAGGCGATTATCATCCATCACCAGCGCATCGTACTGCATGTAGCTTCCACGCACCTCGCGCTCATCCACAAAAATCTTAGCAGTATCAACGCCCTCGCGCTGAATCATCGTCTGCACATTGTAGAAGCCAAAATCGGGCGACTGTCCGCTTAAGGCGATCTCGATACCCACCGTACCCATAAAGGGGCGAGGATGCGTACGCACCTTATTAATATATAACCTTCGTGGTTGCGAGCGCAGTTCGATGTTACCCATTACGCCATGGGCATCGTGCCCAGCCACGCTCACCTCGACGGTGTTGCGCTGCCCAGCTACAATCTGTTCGGTAATATCTAACTGATGGGGATAATTAACCAAGGTATCACTGCCTGCCTCTACCCCGTTAACCTTAACGGCGGTAGCGCCTAACGGACGTTCGAGGAAAAGCACCACCCGGCACTTATCCCACTTCTGCGGTACATACACACTCTGACGATACACGGCACCACTGTCGGCATACGCAGGTTGGAGCAACCTGACCACATCCTGCGCCGCGGCCTGTAAAGCAAGCACCAAGAACGCTATGGTAGATATAATCTGTTTCATGGGCGCAAATATACGGCTTTTTTCTGTACCAACAAAGAAAAAACAAAGAAAAAAGGCAATTAGACTTGAAATCTAACTGCCTTCTTTGTAGCGGGACCCAGGATTGAACTGGGGACCTCATGATTATGAATCATGCGCTCTAACCAGCTGAGCTATCCCGCCTCATTGCTGATTTGCGGGTGCAAAGGTACACATTTTTTTGGAACCACCAAAATTTTTCGGCAAAAAGTTTTGTATTTCGCAGAAAATTTGTAATTTTGCCGCATAAAACAAGACTAAAATCAGTAATTCTAACCCAAAAACATATGGGAAAGCAGAAAATAGACATCGAATATCCACTGGCCACAACTTCGCCAGCAATCATCTGGGAACAGATTAGTAGCGCTCACGGTTTGGAGCGCTGGTTTGCCGACCACGTGAACGAAGAGGATGGAGTTTTTACCTTTACCTGGGGAGAGCCTTGGACAGAACAGGATGTGCGACAGGCACACGTAGTTGACGCTATCAAGCACGACCACATCCGTTTAAAATGGGACTACGAGGACGAGGAAGACGACGAATCATACTGGGAAATGAGCATACAGAAGAGCGATCTGACCCACAACCTGAATCTGGTGATTACAGATTTTGCCGACGATGATGATATCGATGGACTGAAAATTCTGTGGGAGAGCAGCCTCGACCGTCTGCACCGTGCCAGCGGACTGTGAAAAGGTGAAAAAGATAAAAATATTATAAATAAGGTGTGATTCTTAATTTTTATTTGTAATTTTGCAGCCAAAATTGCAAAATAGCAAATGTTTCGAATCAAGAAGCTAGATATATTTATAGCCAAACAATTCGGCTTACTGTTCGTAGGAACGTTCTTCATCTGCCAGTTTGTGCTGATGATGCAGTTCCTGTGGCGCTACGTCGATGAGCTGATTGGTAAAGGTCTTTCGCTTGAGGTGATGGCCCAGTTCTTCTGGTACATGGGCTTGATGCTGATGCCTCAGGCATTCCCCCTGGCCATACTGTTGTCGTCGCTCATTGCCTTTGGTAACTTAGGTGAGAGCTCGGAGCTTACAGCCATCAAGGCTGCAGGCATATCACTTATGCAGGCATTCCGCTCGCTCATCATCATATCGGTGCTGATGGCAGGCATATCGTTCTACTTCCAGAACGTGGTAGGTCCACGAGCCAATCAGGACTTCTACCGCTTGTTGCTGGGTATGAAGCAAAAGAGCCCTGAACTTGAAATCCCCGAGGGCGTGTTCTACGACGGTATCCCAGGCTCGAACATCTACGTACAGAAGAAAGACCTGAACACAGGTATGCTGTACGGCATTATGATTTACCGCATGACGGGCAGCTACGAGGATCAGGCCATCATCCTGGCCGACTCGGGTATGATGCAGAGTACAGCCGAAAAGAAGCACCTGCTGCTTACACTGTATAACGGCGTGTGGAACGAGAACATGCGCTCGCAGGACCTGGCAGGTACAGCCGATGTACCCTACCGCCGCGAGACTTTTGTTACCAAGCGCATTGTACTCGACTTTGACAACAACTTCAGCATGGCCGATATCAACGATATTGCCGGCGATGCGCGTGCAAAGAGCTTAGGAAAGATTATGCACGATAAGGATTCGCTGCAGGAGTTTAACGACAGCGTGGGCCGATCGTACTACATAGATGGTAAGCGGTTCTACTTCAGAACCAACGAGGTATCGGCCAGCGACTCTGTCAAGATATCAAAGCTGGTAGCCGAGAACAACGAATCGCTCGACTCGATGTTCACGAAGCTGAACGATGGCAAGAAAAAATCGGTTCTGCAGACAGCTCTCAACAGTGCACAGTCGTGTGCTACCGATCTGGAGATGAAGGGCGCTTATGCCAACAGTCTGCATCGCTATTTCCGTACGCACCAGATTCAGGCCATCCTTAAGTTCACGCTGGCACTCACCTGTATCATATTCTTCTTTATCGGAGCTCCATTGGGTGCTATCATCCGCAAAGGTGGATTGGGCGTACCAGTTATTATTTCGGTATTGGTATTCATTGTGTACTACATTCTGGACAGTACCGGACAGAAGATGGCACGCGACGACCAGTGGACCGTGTGGTACGGTATGACGATATCAACCGTGGTACTGGCCCCTATCGCCTGCTTCTTTACCTACAAGGCTAACAACGACTCGGTGGTATTCAACATCGATATGTACAAGCAGGTGTTTATGCGCATTCTGGGATTGCGCACCCATCGCCACATCTATCGCAAGGAGGTGATTATCGAGGATCCTATCTACGCACTCGACTCGTACCACCTGCTGCAGATCAGCGAGCAGATCAAGCAGTACAGCGAGGAGCACAAGCTGCTGCATCTGCCTAACCCCATCCACGTATTCTTCCGTCCTGGCGACGACCAGACCATCGAGAAGATTGTGGGTCAGCTGGAAGATGTTATCGACGACTTGGCCAACACCAAGGACGCACAGATACTGGGCTACCTGAACCACTACCCCGTAGTGGCCACCCATGCCCACACCCGTCCGTTCCGCCGCAAGTGGCTCAACATTATTTCGGGTTTGATTCTGCCATTAGGCATATTCTTCTACTGTCGCATGTGCCGTTTCCGCCTGCGTTTGCGCAAGGATCTGAACCGCATTCTCGAAACCAACCAGTGGGTACTTGAGCGCGTGGCCGTATATGCGGCACCCGCCCCCAAAACCATGGAAGATTTGGAGAACATGCCATTTATAGCCGAACTGGTGCGTGATTCTGAGACAAGAAAACATAAGGATTAACTACTATATATATAAATAAGGTGTAAGAAAATGGAAGAGATGAAGTTGAACAGCATAGAAGAGGCCGTAAAGGACTTCGAGCAGGGTGAGTTCGTAATTGTAGTGGATGATGAAGACCGCGAGAACGAGGGCGACCTGATTATCGCTGCCGAGAAGATTACAGCAGAGAAAGTGAACTTCATGTTGAAACATGCACGTGGCGTGCTCTGCGCTCCCATCACCATTGAGCGATGCAAGGAGCTCGACCTGCCACATCAGGTGCAGGACAACACCTCGGTTCTGGGTACACCCTTTACCGTTACAGTCGACAAACTGGAGGGTTGCACCACAGGTGTAAGTGCCCACGACCGTGCCGAAACCATCAAGGCACTGGCCGACCCAACATCAAAAGCCGAGACATTCGGACGCCCAGGACATGTAAATCCTCTTTACGCCCAGGACAACGGTGTGCTGCGTCGTAGTGGACATACCGAAGCCGCCATCGATCTGTGTCGTATGGCAGGACTCTATCCTGCAGGTGCACTGATGGAGATTATGAACGAGGATGGTACCATGGCCCGTATGCCCGAGCTCATGGCCTTTGCCAAGGAGTGGAATCTGAAGATTATCAGCATTAAAGATATGATTGCCTACCGACTGAAGAAGGAATCGCTGATTGAGGTGGGCGAAGAGGTGGACATGCCAACCGAATACGGTCACTTCCGCCTGATTCCCTTCCGTCAGAAGAGCAACGGTCTGGAGCACATGGCGCTGATTAAGGGCGAATGGAAGGAGGACGAGCCCATCCTGGTACGCGTACACTCATCGTGTATGACTGGCGACATCCTGGGCAGCAAGCGTTGCGACTGTGGTGAGCAGCTGCACAAGGCCATGCAGGCCATCGAGAAAGAGGGCAAGGGCGTGGTGATCTACATGCAGCAGGAAGGTCGTGGTATCGGCTTGATGAACAAGATTGCCGCCTACAAGCTTCAGGAAGAGGGACTGGACACCGTGGATGCCAACGTGCACTTAGGCTTTAAGCCCGACGAGCGCGACTATGGTTGCGGTGCCCAGATGCTGCGCCACATCGGTGTGCACAAGATGCGCCTGCTTACCAACAACCCCGTGAAACGCGTGGGATTGGAGGCTTACGGCCTTGAGATTATCGAGAACGTACCCATCGAGGTTACTCCCAACCAGTACAATCTGCGTTATCTGGAGACCAAGAAGAACCGTATGGGACATACGCTCCACCTGAAATAACTCACAATTTGTCGCAAATTCACCTTAGGAAAGTGAAAAAGTGGCACATTTATTTCGTATTCAAAAATAAAATGCGTAATTTTGCACAAAATTTTTAATCATATGGCACAATTATCTAATCGTCTGCAGCGTCTGGCTCCATCGGCCACGCTGGCAATGTCTCAGAAAAGCTCCGAAATGAAGGCGCAAGGTATCGATGTTATTAACATGAGTGTTGGAGAACCCGACTTCAATACCCCCGACGCTATTAAGGAAGCTGCTAAGAAGGCAATAGACGACAATTTTTCACGTTACTCACCAGTACCAGGTTATCCCGATCTGCGCAAGGCCATCGTAGCTAAGCTCAAAAACGAGAACCAGCTCGACTATACTGTAAACGAGATTCTGGTAAGCAACGGTGCCAAACAGAGCGTGTGCAACGCCGTAATGGCTCTTGTTAACGACGGCGAAGAGGTGATCATCCCCACCCCATACTGGGTAAGCTATCCCCAGATGGTACTGCTGGCTGGTGGTACACCAAAGTTCGTAGAGGCCGGTTTCGACCAGAACTTCAAGATGACTCCCGAGCAGCTCGAGGCAGCCATCACCCCCAAAACACGCATGATTATCCTCTGCTCGCCCAGCAACCCTACAGGCAGCGTGTACAGCAAGGCTGAACTGAAGGCGCTGGCAGATGTAATCCTGAAGCACGACGACCTGTTTGTGCTGGCAGATGAGATCTACGAGCACATCAACTATATCGGCAAGCACGAGAGTATCGCCCAGTTCCCAGGCATGAAGGAGCGCGCCATCATCGTAAACGGTGTATCAAAGGCGTATGCTATGACAGGATGGCGTATTGGCTACATTGCCGCCCCAGAGTGGATTGTAAAGGGCTGTAACAAGCTGCAGGGCCAGTATACCAGTGGTCCATGCTCAGTAAGCCAGAAGGCCGCTGAGTTTGCTTACGTAGCCGACCAGCAGTGCGTAGAGGATATGCGCCAGGCATTTGAGCGCCGCCGTAACCTCATTGTCAAGCTGGCTAAGGACATCCCCGGACTGGAGGTAAACGTGCCCGAGGGCGCCTTCTATCTGTTCCCCAAGTGCAGCAGTTTCTTTGGCAAGAGCGATGGTGAGACAACCATCAATAACTCTACCGATTTTGCTATGTATTTGTTGGAAAAAGGTCACGTAGCAACCGTTGGTGGTGATGCGTTTGGCGACCCTGAATGCTTCAGAATGAGCTATGCTTTGAGCGATGAAAACATCGTAGAAGCAATGAAGCGCATCAAAGAAGTGGTAGCAAAACTAAAATAATTCGGAAATTCATAGTTAAAATGTATTAATTAGGCTTGTATTCCGCTTTATTTTGCTACTTTTGCGAGGTGAAACAAATCTTTATTTATTTATAATAACTAAAAAATTAATTATTTTATGGCAACAACAACAAAGGCTGCAGCCCCAGCCAAAAAGAATTCGGGCTTTGGTGGTATTAAGGCAGCATGGATTATCCTGGTAATTTGTGCATTAGCTGGTTATGGTGTATGGTACTTCGTAATGGGTAACCCCGACAACTTCGTTGGTGGCGATCGCAGCGGTCATCCTGCAAACCTGCTGGGTACTGTTTATAAGGGAGGTTTCGTAGTAGGTCTGATCCTGACTCTTCTCTTCACCGTTATCTGCCTGGGTATTGAGCGTTTCTTCGCTATCAAGACCGCTTCTGGTAAGATCAACCTCGCTAAGTTCACTGCACAGGTTAAGGAGCTCATCAAGGCTCAGAAGTTCGACGAGGCTGACAAGCTTTGCGACAAGATGCAGGGTTCTGTAGCTAACGTAGTTAAGGCTTCTATCGCCGCTTATAAGGACGTTGAGGGTAACGACACTCTGAAGAAGGCTGCTAAGGTTGCTAAGATCCAGCAGGCTCACGAGGAGGCTACTCAGCTTGAGATGCCTACTCTGCAGATGAACCTCCCAATGGTTGCTACCATCGTATCTCTGGGTACTCTGACCGCTCTGTTCGGTACCGTACTTGGTATGATCGGTTCGTTCCAGGCTCTGTCTGCTGGTGGTGGTGCTGACTCTATGGCTCTGTCTGCAGGTATTTCTGAGGCTCTGGTTAACACAGCTTCTGGTATCTTGACATCATGGGTAGCTACCGTAGTTTACAACTTCTTCTCAAACAAGATCGACAAGCTGACATACGCTCTCGATGAGATTGGTTACACAATCGCCGCTACATACGATTCTAACCACAACGAGGCTTAATTTTTTACCATTCATTTATTAACGCATTAAAGCAATTAGAGAATGGCAAAAATTAAGATACAGAAAAAAGACATCTGGATTGACATGACGCCAATGTCAGACGTGATGACGCTGCTTCTGTGTTTCTTTATGTTGACTTCAACATTCTTGACACCAGAACCAGTTCAAGTCACAGCGCCTAATTCTGTGTCTGAGGTTAAGATACCAGAGCAGGATGTGCTCAACATTCTGGTAACTCCAGAGGGACGCATCTTCTGTGGTACCGAAAACAAGAACAACATGCAGGCCATGTTGGAGACCATGACAGACAAGTTTGGTATCCAGCTGAACGCCAACCAGATCAAGCACTTCCGCGAGGATGCTATGGTTGGAGCTCCAATGGCTCAGCTTGGTAACTATCTGAACCTCGATACAGAAAAGATGGGTGAGGCAATCCAGAAGCTCGGTCTGCCGCTTGATAGTATCAACGGTGGTAAGAGCGAGTTCCAGGAGTGGGTTACAGCAGCCCGCGAGGCTAACCCCGACATCAAACTCGCCATCAAGTGCGATTCTAAGACTCCTTATGCTTCAATTAAGAAGTTGATGTCAGAGCTCCAGGATATGAGCGAGAACCGTTTCCAGCTGATCACGAATCTCGATGTTAAACGTTTAAACGACTAGTAGTATTATGGCAAAAAAGAATCTATCAAAGCAGAAAAAGATGGATACCCGCGTGAACTTCACGCCAATGGTAGACATGATGATGCTTCTTATCACCTTCTTCATGCTGTGTACTACACTGGCTAAGCCGCAGGCTATGCAGCTTACCATGCCGTCAAACGACGACACCAAGCAGATGAACGAAGAGGATAAGCAGGTAACAAAAGCTTCTCACACTATCACACTCTATCTGGGTGCTAACGATAAGGTTTGGTATGTAGCTGGTCTGCCCAACTACGACGATCCTTCATGCGTAAAGCCAACCAGCTATGGTAAGGATGGTATCGAGAAAGTTCTTAACGAGCACACTACTGAAGAGGGTGTTAACCCTGTAGCCAAGATTAAGATGGCTAAGAAGGAGCTCGATGCTAAGAAGAATGAGTATAACTCAAAGATGACCGACGAGCAGTATCAGGAGGCTCTGAAGAAGCTGAAGAAGGGTGAACTGCCCTCAGGCGAGAAGGTGCCTACTATGACCGTCATCATCCGTCCTCTCAACTCAGCTACCTATGAAAATATGGTTGCTGCGCTCGACGAGATGCTCATTAGCAATATTGATAAGTATGTGATTGACAATGTCGACAAGATGAGTGACGACGATAAGGCTCTCATCGAGAAGGCAGGCGTCAAGTAACCCCTAAAATGTAGAATAGACTATGGCAAAAATAGATCTTATTGACAACAGCTGGGTTGACCTCGTATTCGAAGGTAAGAACCAGGCATACGGAGCTTATCAATTGCGCAAGAGCACAGGTACACGTAACCTGAAGGCACTGATCACAATGTTCGTTGGTTTTGCTATCATCGCAGCCATCGTCATCGCTAAGGTGTCTATCGATAATTACATTGCCTCTCGTAACGCTGCTATCGAAACCGACGTAGAGCTCGCCAGTCTGGCTGAGAAGAAGGAGGCTAAGGTAGAGCGCAAAGATGAGCCCGAAGTTGAGAAAATTGAGGTAGAGAAGGTAAAGAGCTCAGTAGCCTTCACCGTTCCTGAGATTAAGAAAGACTCTGAGGTTAAGGAAGACCAGGAGATGAAGTCACAGGAAGAACTTCAGGAAACTAACACTGCAATCGGTGCATTCGATGTAAAGGGTGACGACGATGCAGCTGGTGAGGTACTGAAGGTTAAGGAAACTATCGCAGAACCCGAGCCACCAAAGGTTGAAGAGACCAAGGTATTCGACGTGGTAGAGGAGATGCCTCAGTTCCCTGGTGGTAGCTCAGCTCTGTTCGAGTATCTGTCTAAGAATATCAAGTATCCAGTAGTAGCCGAGGAGAACGGTGTACAGGGTCGTGTAGTTGTAACCTTCGTTGTAGAACGTGATGGTTCTATCACCGACGTTAAGGTTGTAAAGAGCGTTGACCCATCACTCGACAAGGAGGCACAGCGCGTTGTTAAGTCAATGCCACACTGGATTCCTGGTAAGCAGAACGGTAGCGCAGTACGTGTAAAGTACACCGTACCTGTAACATTCCGCCTGCAGTAATTGCTCAACAAATTTTGAAATGAACGCATTCAACAAAATATATCATTTAGTTGGATTAACACTGATATTAGGCTTGTTCCCTGGATGTGGGAACAAGCCTAATCCTGAAAAGGAGCAAGCATATCAGAAGGCTGCCAGCATACTGACGGCCGACGAAAGTTTCTTCCCCATCATCGATGAGGAACTATATTATTTTACTAATCAGACCCTCGACTCTATCACACCCGTTTACATCAACGAGCAGGATGCAGTTAAGAAGCTGATGAAACAGGAAACATGGTTGGCATTCACCACACGCGACTTTACAAAGAAAGAGCGCCAGGACCTGATTGCCCAGAAGTTCCTGCCAAGAGCCATCCCCATCGCTTACGACGGACTGGCCATTATCGTAAACAACTCAAACCCCGACTCGTGCATTACCATCAAGGATTTTGCACGTATCCTGAAGGGCGAGATTACCAAGTGGGACGAGATTTACCCACAGAACAAGCTGGGAGTCATCGACGTGGTATTCGACAATCCACTCTCGAGCACCGTTCGCTGGTGTGTTGACTCTATCCTTGGTGGCAAACAGTTTAAGGCTCCAAACATTGGAGCTGCCAAAACAAGTGCTGCCGTTATCGACTATGTTGAGAACCACCCCAACTCACTGGGTATCATCGGTTCGAACTGGCTGAACGACAAGCGCGACACCACCAACGTTACCTTTAAGAAGAATATAACAGTGATGGGCGTTTCAAAGCTCGACTCGGCAACGAAGCATAACAGCTGGAAGCCCTATCAGTACTATTTATATAATGGCAACTATCCCCTGCGCCGCACTATCTACGCCCTGCTGAACGATACCCGCAACGGTGTACCAAGCAGCTTTACACACTTTGTGCAGCTACCCAAGGGACAAAAGATTATTCTGCGCTACGGATTACTGCCACGCACAGCCAATATGAACGTTAGAGATGTAATAGTAAATAATAAATAATTTAAACCAAATTCTAATCAAAACGTCATAAAAGAGAGAACAATAAACAGAATGTAGAACTTAAAAACAGAAATTATGAAAGCAATTAAATATCTAGTTATGGGTGCGTTGCTGACAGGTTTCAGCGCCACCGCTAATGCACAGGAAGCAGAGCTCAATGCAGCTCTCGACGGTATTAAGTCAAAGGCTCCCAATGTAGCCGAGTTAGCAAAAACTGCCTACAAGAAGAACAAGAAGGACGCTGCTGCGCTGATTAAGATTGGTCAGGCCTTCTATGCTCAGAAGGACACAGCAAATGCCCGCTTGTTTGCCAACTACGCTAACGAAGCTGGTAAGCCTAAGTATCAGTTTGCTCCTGCCTATCTGCTGTTAGGCGACATCGAGTCGGCTTACGGAACAGATGGTGGTAAGGCTGCAGGTTACTACAACCAGGCTATCACTTTCGACCCAAAGAATCCTGAGGGTTACAAGAAGTGGGCTATGGTATATCGTAAGATCAGCCCAAGTCAGGCTGCCAAGAAGCTGCAGGAAATGAAGGCTCAGTGCCCCAACGAGGATGTTGACGCTATCACAGCTCACATCTACATGCTGGCAGGTGATGAGAAGCAGGCTTACGAGAACTATGCCAAGGCTAACATCGGCAAGCTGGATAAGTTGGGACTGAACGAGTTTGTACGCGCCAGCTACTTCACTGGTCACTTCCAGGATGCACTCCGTGCTGCCGAGGCAGGTATCAAGCTCGAGCCACGTAACCCAACATTCAACCGTTTGGCTATGTTCTCAAACTACGAGCTGAAGAACTACGAGGCTGCTAAGGCTTACATCCACAAGTACTTCTTCGAGACCGATAGCGCCAAGGTATCTGAGTACGACCACTTCTACACAGCTCTGATTTATCAGGCTCTGGAGGATAAGGCTAACATGTACACGCACTATGACAAGGCTCTTGAGCTGGTTAACGATCAGTCAATGATCAAGCGCTGGGCTATCCTGAAGAGCGTATCTGACTCATATCTGAAGGACAAGGAGTTCGACAATGCCATCAAGTACTACGATCAGTACCTGGCTTGCAAGCCCGATGTAAACTCTGACGATATGGAAGGTGTTGCTAAGATCTACTCTAAGTATGCTGACGAGGACGAAGCTCGCAAGGCAGAGTTCATCAAGAAAGCTATCGAAGCTTATCGCGCTATGGCCGAGAAGTTCCCTGTACAGAGCACATACGCTGCTTACCAGTGCGCTACAATGAACAACAAGCTGGATAAGAACGGTGAGAAGGGTCTTGCTAAGCCCGACTACCAGAAGGTTGTAGAGCTGCTCGAGGCTAAGGCTGATCGCACTAAGGGTGAGGACATCATGCTGAAGTATAGCTTACACTACCTGATGTCGAACGCTTTCCTGTATGGTAAGAATAAGGCTTTGGCTAAGGAGTATGCAAACAAAATTCTGGCTATCGACCCAGAGTATCCTGCTGCTAAGCAGATTCGTGATCTGAAGTAATTCAAGCATTACAATACAAAGAAAGAGGTGTTCAGCAATGAACATCTCTTTTTTTTGTGATTATTTTCCAATAAAGAAAACAGGTGTTTCCTTATTGGAAACACCTGCTATACTTTCAATATGTCCTATCTTATTAGGGAAGGCTGATAGCCTCAGAGGGACAAACAGAAGCACAAGTACCACACTCTGTGCAGAGATCGGGGTTGATAGAATACTTCTCACCCTCAGAAATAGCCTCTACTGGGCACTCACCCTGACATGTACCGCAAGCGATGCAGTCGTCACCAATTACATATGCCATAATTCTTAATCAATTAAATTGTTAATACTGTTAATACTCACTTTTAATGATGCAAAGGTACGATAAAATTTTGTTCATACCAAACTTTAGGTAGAAAATTTAAGTAATTTATACAATGTCGAAATAAGATTTTATATAATAAGATGACCATTTTTGCGTTATTATATATGTATGAGACTTAGAATTCTATCCATCATAGCAGCACTCTGCATCGCCACAAGCTGTGTAGCCCAACGACGATACGTGATACAGCACAAGCCATATATCGACTTGCGCCCTATGCACTTTGGTATTGCAGTAGGCATGAACCTGCAAGATATTGAGTTTGAAACCGAAGCTCCAATCGTGTCCGATGCCGACCGCTGGAATACCGGATTCTCGGTAGGTGTACTGGCCGACATGCGCCTATCCAGCAATCTGAACCTGCGCATCGTACCCACCATGCACTTTGGTGCCAAGCACCTGACCTTGCACAAGTTGGACGAGACAGACACGCATGGTAACCCAAGAACTGAGACACAGGACCTGAAGAATACCTATCTTTCGGTACCCGTCGACCTGAAGTTCTCAGCCCAGCGATGGAACAATATCCGCCCTTACATGCTGGCAGGTGTTAACGGCATGGTGAATCTTACCAACAAGAGTCAGGAGATAGTGCAACTGCAGCGTACCGACCTGATGCTGGAAGTTGGCTTGGGATGCGATCTGTATCTGCCCTTCTTCAAACTGGCACCCGAATTGAAGTTCTGCTATGGATTAGGCAACAGGATCGACAAAAGTCACGTAGCCGATATCAAAGACGACTATAAAAAAACGTATGCCAACTCGATTAAGAGTGGGCATACGAAGATGATTGTATTAACGTTCTACTTTGAATAAACTTACTTCTCGAACGTAAGCACCATTTTGCCGATAAACACGCCGTGCTTACCATTCTGGTCGTCAGGAATCTGCTTGCCTGTCTTATCTGGTGCGTACTCCAGTGTGGGCATGTAAGTGTGCGTATGTCCACCCAGCACCAAGTCGAGTCCCTGCACCTCGCTCATAAACTTATGATCGGGATACTCAGAAATCGCCCAACCTAAGTGTGAGAGACAGATAACCACATCGCACTTCTCGCGACGGCGCAGGATATCGATATACTTCTTAGATGTCTCAATAGGATCGAGAAACTTTACGCCCTCGCAGTTCTTATTAGCCACCAGGCCCTTCATAGGAGCACCCAGGGCATAAACACCAATCCTCAAGCCATTACGCTTCAGGATGACATAATCCTTTACCAGACCTTCGCAAGGTGTACCTGTAAAGTCATAGTTTGAACAAACTACAGGGAAATTAGCCATACGGAACAGCTTGGCCATATTCTCCAATCCAAAATCAAACTCATGATTACCGATGGTAACAGCATCGTAGCCCATCTGATTCATCAAGCCAATCTCAACCTCACCCTTGAAGAGGGTATAGAAACCAGAGCCCTGCGAGAAATCGCCTGAGTCGAAGAACAACAGATCAGGATTCTGACGGCGCTCTTCCTTAATCATATTAATACGACGTATAAAGCCACCGCGACCTGCCAGATCCTTATTATCAAGATTCTCGTTAAGCGGCATAATGCACGAGTGGGTATCGTTGGTGTGCAGCACTACAAGCTGCTTCTTGGTTTTAGCGCTGGCAGAAACAACAGCCAGGAGCGCAACCATTATAATAAGATGAAATTTACGCATAGCTTACTGGATTTTAATACGTCCTTCAACTTTAGAATCTACTTCAACACCACGAGCCTGATGATCCTTGAAATAGTTCATAATCAGGAATCGGGTGTTATTGCTCTTTGCATCGGGGGCGATAATATCCCTACCCTCTTTAAGTACAGGCATACCATCATTGCCCTCAATCAGGTAATTGATAGTAGCAATACGATAATCGGCCTTGGGGTCGATTTCCTTACCATGCAGCTTACCCGACAGCAGTTTGCCATCCTCAGTGGCCACAATCTCTACGCCATGACTTACACCCTCGCCACCACGATGAGCAATCTGGGCATACAGCGTAAGAACCTGCTCGCCTGTAAGTGTAATAAAGCAAATCTTGTTCTCGAAAGGTGCCACATCAAGCACATCGCCATAGGTTACCTTACCCTTTGTCAGGTCGGCACGTATTCCACCCATATTGTAAATACCCAATACAGGATCCTCGCCATAATCCTTACCCGACCATACCAGAATATCAGCCAGGAGATTAGAAAGATCACTCTCAGGACGTGTGGCATGCATGTTACGTGCCACGGTACCAACAATGGGCCCCATAATACTGTCGTTTACATGCTTGTAAGGCTCAAGAAACTTCACAGCAGCCTCATCAGGATTCTGATCGTAACGACTGTCTACAATCACGCGAGTGCGCTCAATACCAGTAAGTTGGAATTGTTTGGGTGCACACGAAAACAATAATAAAGAGGCTAATGAAGCATAAAAAATATGTCTTTTATCCATCTCAACTTAATTTAATGGTGCAAAAATACAAAAAATATCCGAAATATTTCTTTGATTCCAAAAAAAGTTGTACCTTTGCACCCGCTTTTCGGCGTAATCGCTGGCAGGAAGTTTCGTGAGGCCTGTTATGTTGCGTTGGAACGATACAACAATTTTATTAGTTATAAAGTACAATGGATTTAATTAAAGTTGCTGAAGAAGCATTTGCAACCGGCAAGAAGTTCCCAGAGTTCAAGGCTGGTGACACAATCACTGTCGCTTACAAAATTATCGAGGGTTCAAAGGAGCGTATCCAGCTCTATCGTGGTGTAGTAATTAAGATTGCTGGTCACGGTGACAAGAAGCGCTTCACTGTACGTAAGATGTCAGGCACCGTTGGTGTAGAGCGTATCTTCCCAATCGAGTCTCCCAACATTGAGAGCATCGAGGTTAACAAGGTAGGTAAGGTTCGCCGCGCTAAGCTTTACTATCTGCGCAAGCTCACTGGTAAGGCTGCTCGTATTAAGGAGAAGCGCCACAACGTTGGTGAATAAAAAAGAAAAAGAGGCTGCACCTAAGTGTGCGAGCCTCTTTTTTTATTCCCCATGCAAGGCATGTTGAAAATCATCCCAACTCTGAAATCCTGCCAACAGCGCCAAACGGTCGAGTGTTTTCTTATCAGGTTTCTTCAGAATCTCCTTCTCTACTGCCTCCAGCAGCTTTCGAAGCGCCAATCGTTTCTTCTCCATGTTAATAATTTAAGTTTGGTGCAAAATTACAAAATTATTTTGTACCTTTGCACACAGAAATAAAAAAAATATCGCAAAAATGAAAGAATTAGCACTCAAGTACGGATGTAATCCCAATCAGAAGCCCTCGCGCATTTTCATGACCGAGGGTGAGCTACCTATCGAAGTCATCAACGGTCGTCCTGGATATATCAATTTCCTCGACGCTTTCAATGCCTGGCAGCTTGTTAAGGAGCTGAAGGCTGCTACCGGTCTGCCTGCAGCAGCTTCGTTCAAGCACGTTAGCCCTGCCGGTGCTGCAGTTGGTCTGCCTCTGAGCGACACACTGAAGAAGATCTACTTTGTAGATGACGTGAAGGACCTTGATGAGAGCCCCATCGCTTGTGCTTATGCACGTGCCCGTGGTGCCGACCGCATGTCGAGCTATGGCGACTTTGTAGCTCTGAGCGACACCTGCGATGCTACCACCGCCAAACTGCTGAAGCGTGAGGTGAGCGATGGTGTGATTGCACCCGATTTTACTCCTGAGGCTATCGAGATACTGAAAGATAAGCGTAAGGGTACCTACAACGTAATTAAGATTGATCCTAACTACGTACCCGAGCCTATCGAGCGTAAGCAGGTATTCGGCATCACCTTCGAGCAGGGTCGTAACGAGATTAAACTCGACGACGATGCACTCTTCGAGAACATGCCTACACAGAACAAGACCTTTACTGACGAGGCTAAGCGCGACCTGATTATCGCACTTATCACTCTGAAGTACACTCAGAGTAACTCTGTATGCTACGTAAAGGATGGTCAGGCCATTGGTATCGGTGCTGGTCAGCAGAGCCGTATCCACTGTACACGTCTGGCTGGTAACAAGGCAGATATCTGGTGGCTGCGCCAGCATCCAAAAGTGATGAATCTGCCTTTCATCGACAATATCCGCCGTGCTGATCGCGATAACACCATCGACGTATATATCTCAGAGGACCACGATGATGTACTGCGTGATGGCACCTGGCAGCAGTTCTTCAAGGAGAAGCCCGAGGTGCTGACGATGGAAGAAAAGAAGGCTTGGATTGCACAGAACACCAAGGTGGCTCTGGGTAGCGACGCTTTCTTCCCCTTTGGTGACAATATCGAGCGTGCTCATAAGAGCGGCGTAGAGTTTATTGCTCAGGCTGGTGGCTCAGTTCGCGACGACAATGTAATTGAGACTTGCGATAAGTATGGCATCGCAATGGCATTTACTGGCGTTCGTCTGTTCCATCATTAAACATTAAAGATTAAACATTAAACATTTTAATGGACGATTTTCAGAACATTCTTGAGAACGGCATCAACTTCGGACGTGGAGGTGACAAGCCGAAAGACGATGGCAAGGTAAAAACCAAGGCCAAAAAGAAAAAGTATATCACTGGTGCTCATGGTAGTGGCTCTGCAAGGCAGAAAGCCAAATACCGTGAGCAACGGGCAAACAGACATAAGAAATAACTTTCTCTAAATAAGGAACTAATGAAACTACTAAAACTACTATTCGCAGCAACCCTACCACTTCTGAGCACGAGCAATACTTTTGCTCAGAAGTACGTAGGTGGCGATATCTCCATGCTACCCAAATACGAAGAGGCTGGCGTGGCATATAAGGATCAAGCAGGTAATACAGTAACTGATGTACTGGCATTCTTTAAGCAAGAAGGCCTGAATGCTATGCGTGTGCGCTTGTTTGTCGACCCGAGCAAGGACAACGACAAGGCCGTATGTCAGGATCTGGAGTATGTAAAAACCTTAGGCAAGCGCATTAAGAACGCGGGCTTAAAACTAATACTCGACTTTCATTATAGCGACACCTGGGCCGATCCTGGCAAACAGTGGACACCCGATGCGTGGAAATCGCTTACTGACGAGCAACTGAACACCAAGATTTACGAGTACACCAAAGATTGCTTGGAGCAGTTGACAGCCGCAGGGGCAACACCCGACTTTATCCAAACAGGCAATGAGATTTCGTTCGGCATGCTATGGGGCACCAAAGCTGTAGCTGATGGCAATAACACCAATCGCTGTTATACCAACTCGCCCGCAGCCAACTGGACGCGCTTTATCAGCCTATTGAAACAGGCAGGCAAGGCTTGTCGCGAGGTGTGTCCTGAGGCCAGAATCATTATCCATAGTGAACGTACCCCAGATACCGATGTGCTTGCAGATTTCTTCGACCGCATGAAGACAGCCTCGCTCGATTTCGATATCATCGGTCTGAGCTACTACCCTGCCTATCATGGCGATCTGAACCAACTCGAAACGGCCATCACAACCTTGGAGAACAAGAATTATGGCAAGGACATCATGGTGGTAGAAACTGGCTACAGCTATGCATGGGCATTAAGCGAGACCACATTCGATTATAGAGCCACCTACCCTTACAGCGAAGAGGGCCAGCGACAGTTTACCGCCGACCTTGTGACGATGCTGAACAAGCACGAATCAGTAAAGGGCCTGTTCTGGTGGTGGATGGAAGATAACGGAGAAAAAGGTGTTACTGATGGTTGGTGGAACGCAGCCTTATACAATCACAAAACAGGGCAACCCTACGCAGCCTTCTACGAGCTGAAGAACTTTGCCAACAGCAGTACCGGCATACAAGGTGTTAAGAATGGTAGATGCGAGGATTGTGCATGGTACTCGATGGATGGGAGGCGATTAGCCAGCACGCCATCCAAAAACGGCATATACATCAAGAACAAACAAAAAGTAGCTTTTCGCAAATAGAAAAGCTACTTTCTGTTTTGATGCCTTAGAAATTCAACTCCTTACCTCGATAGAACTCTAACAGGGCTTGCTGGTAGAGATTCTCGTAACGGGCCTGAACCAGATCCGACTCTGATTTCATATAATTATTCTTAGCCTCGTTAAACTCCGTGATAGTAGCTTTACCATTCTCGTACTTAGCCTGTACCAGATCGAAGGCATCCTTCGAACTCTTAACAGCCTCAGCAGAGCTCTGAGTCTTGGTCTGCGCATTCAGGGCATTATAGTACACCTGCTGAATCTCCTTATACAGGGTTTTCTTGGTGTTGTCGAGCTGCAGCTGTTGATTAGCCTGATCTACACGTGCACTACGAATGCGATTCCGGGTAGAGAAACGATTGAAGATAGGCACACTCAGATTTAAGCCGATATACTGACTGAAGTTGTTCTCCAACTGCTTACCCAAACCATCTGACTTGAGACCTGAAGTGGTGTAGTAGTTAGTACCCAAACCGCCACTGAGCGAGAGTGTAGGATAGTAACCTGCCTGAGCAATCTTAATGCTATGAGCAGCACCCTTCAGTTTTAACTGCTGTGAGAGAATCTCTGGTTTGATACCAAGCGCCTCTGCATAAACCTGATCAGGAGTAACAATATTAACCAGATTGGCAATCATATCCAAATCTTCTTTGGTTGGACGATTAATTGCAAAGCCCTCAGGTGTATCAAGTTCCAGCAGTTGGGTTAGCGTCAGGACGGCCAGACGCATATTGTTATCTGCCTGAGTAGCAGTCAGCTTACTGTTGGCCAGAGTAGCTTTCTGCTGTGAGAGTTCAACACCACTGGCCTTACCATTATCAACAAAAGCCTGAAGTCGAGCCACCTGAGCAGAGTCGATGGCTATCTGGCGATGAGCCACATCAGCCATTTCCATATCGTACAGAATCTGCACATAAGCCTGAGCCACCTGCATACGGATATCGTTCTTAGCCTTCTCCAGATCAGCAGTAGCTGCTTCGAGATTCAACTGATTCAGTTTAATCTGGTTGGGGATCTCGAAACCTGTGAACAAAGGCATACTGGCACCCAACTGTAGCGATGTGCTACTGGTATTCTTGTTGGTATAGGTATTATCCATTGTCAAACCACGTCCGAACGAGAAGTTCTGACTTACACTACCGCTCAAATCAGGCAAACGCGAGTTCTTGGCAGTAGAGAGTTGAATCTCCTGCTGTCGGCACTGGTTCTGCTGCTGCTTAATGCCAATGTTATGCTCCACAGCATATTCACAGCATTCACGCAAGCCCCATGCCTTCTGGGCACTAGCAGTACCAAGGCCCAGCGAACCAATCATCAATGCAAAAACATATCTTTTCATAATCGCTTATTTTTCATTATCGTCTGTAACAATCTCTGGGCCACGTACCTTATCCTTGGCAGTTATACCCTTCTTAATCTCAATGTTCACACCGTCAGAGAGACCTGTTTCAACAAAAGTGCGATCGTAGGTTTTATTTTTGCCTTTACCTTTGATCACGTAAACAAAGGTGCTGTCGCCACTAAACTCGATGGCACTTTCTGGGATGCAGAGCACCTTGTCGGCCTTGTCCAACACGATTTCGGCATTAGCACTGTAGCCAGAACGGATTTTTCCACCCTCTACAAGTTTTACAGCGGCCTTAATCTCAAACTGGTTGGTACCGTTGCTCTCGATAGCCTTTGGCGAGATGTATTCCAATGCAGCATCAAACTTCAGGTCCTGCAGGGCACCAATCGTAATCTTCATATTCATGCCGTTAACCAACTGTCCTACCTCAGTCTCATCGATATTACCACGGAAAATCAAATCCTTCATATTAGCCACTGTGGCAATCGTGGTACCATCGTTAAAGGTATTCGACAGGATAACCGAATTACCCACCTTAACAGGGATATCGAGAATGACACCGCTAATGGTAGAACGGATGAGAGTTGAAGAAGCTTTAGCATTCGACTTCGACACACCATCGCGCACCACTTCGAGAGCATCCTGTGCAGCCAGCTTTTCGTGCTTGGCCTGATTCAGGCTAATCTTAACCTTATCAAACTCATCAGCACTCACCAGTTTCTGGTTAAAGAGGTTCTCCTCGCGCTGGAAATCGGTCTGAGCCTGCTTCAGGTTGATCTCAGCCAGACGGACACGCATCTCAGCACTCGACAGCTGGGCCATATCAGGAATCACCTTAACCTTAGCTATCACATCGCCAGCGTTCACATAGTCGCCAGGCTCTTTCAACAATTCTGAGATGATACCAGAGATCTGGGGTTTGATATTCACCTCGTTACGGGGTTCAATCTTACCTGTAATAATGGTGGTTTTCTGGATGCTGTCGAGCTTTGGAGTAAACTCGTTGTAAACAACTTCCTTGGGCTGGCTCTTCTGCCACAGGAACACGAATGTTCCGATGAAAATCAACGCGATAATAGCGGCGATAATCAGTTTGCTGTACTTTTTCATACTTTTATAGTTTTTATTATTTATATTCTATTTTTTTGCTAATTTTACTCATCTCGCATGGCATCAACGGGCTTGATGCTCATGGCTCGAGCGGCAGGGGCTAATCCAGCTAACAAGCCAAGCGAGCTTACGATAAAGGCGCAGAATATAGCCGTCCAGAAGGTCACCTGGAAGTGAATACTCACGATGCCATCCTCTGTATTGGCCATTTCGAGCATCTGCAGTATCATGACGGCAAACAGGATGCCGCTCATACCTGCCACAAGCGTTAGCACAATGCTCTCGCTGATAATCTGCGATAGGATCATCTTAGGGGTAGCACCGATGGCACGACGGATACCGATCTCTGTGGTACGTTCCTTAACCGTTACCATCATGATGTTCGACACGCCTATGGCACCAGCCAAAAGGGTTCCAAGACCAACCAACCAGATGAGGATATTCACACCCTTAAACAGATTATTAATCAACTGGAACATCAGTTCGGTATTAAATACAAACACCCCTTGCTCGTCAGTAGGATCCACATAGTGCGCTCTGGCCACCGTCTCACGGATACGTGGTGTGATTTTACTCATCAGCACACCTGGGCGACCAATAGCAGCAATGACGTCAACGGCGTTACCACGATTAAAGGCAGCCTTCATCATCGTGATGGGAATGGTGACTCTCTCTTCTGATCGACCACCAATAGAAATACCGCCTGCACTATAATCGACACCCACTACCTCGTAATAGGTGGAATCCACACGTATTTTCTTTCCGCAAGGGTCGCCACCTTCCTTAAACAGGTCTTTGTATATCTTCTTACCAATCACGCACACCTTGCGCTGTTCCTGTATGTCCATCTCGTTGATGAAACGTCCATAGTACATCTTTGGTGCGATGATTTTCACCATCTCAGGCACGGCACCCTGCATATTAGGTGTGGTCTTCTGGTCGCCATAGTAGGCCGTCGAGCCACGTCCCATCAGGATAGGAGCCACAGCTTCCAGTTCAGGAATCTGCTGTTTCAGGCGTTCCACATCCTTATAATCCATATACCAGCTGCGCCCTTTACGGAACCCTTTATAGGGTTTCGAGGTCTGCTCGGCACCAACAATCACGGTATTCTGCGCAAAGCCTTCGAAATTGCTATACAACTTCTCCTTCACGCCCTTTCCGCCTCCCATCAGGGCAACAAGCATAAACACGCCCCAGAACACACCGAAACCGGTGAGGAACGAACGCGACTTGTTTCGCGTCAGCGTGTCGATGATTTCTCTGTATGAATCTATATCTATTCTCATAATCAGTCAGCTCTTAATGCCTCAATAGGGCGAATTCTACTTGCTTTATAGGCAGGAATAAGTCCTGCGATAGTACCTGCAATCACCATCACCAGTGTGGCCTCGATACAAACATCCAGTCCCACGGTAGGGTTAACAAACAGTGTAAGCTTCTCAACTCCCAGGTCGGTAACCTCATGCCCCAGCGTTGCGTCCATATACTCATTAGCAAACACACCACACAACATGCCAACATAGCCAAACAGGGTGGTGATAATAACACTCTCGACAATAATCAGTCGCAGGATACTCCAAGGCTTTGCACCAATAGCCTTACGGATACCAAACTCGTGGGTGCGCTCCTTAACGGTGATGAGCATGATATTACTTACGCCCACGATACCAGAGAGCAGTGTGAAGAGTCCGATGACCCAAAGGAAAGTATGGATGATATCTATTCCTTTCTCCATCTGCTGGCTTTGAGCATAGTTATTCCATATCCAGATGCCGCGATCATCCTCAGGGTGAATCTGGTGCATACCATTCAGTCGGCGACGATAGTCCTTCTCAAAGGCCTCGTTGGCATCCTCAGAGGTCAATCCCTTGAACGTGAACTCGATGCTGCCCAGACTAGGTGTATCGGCGCCATAAATACTCTTGATAGCAGTGTAAGAAGAATAGGCTCTGCCATTACCTTCGCCACGGCTCTTGTAGATGCCAACAACCTTGAACGAGATATCGCCCACCTTGATATACTTGCCCAACAACGTTTTATAGTCCTTAGGTTCCAACTCCTTAGCCTGGTTATCACCGAGCACAATCACCTTACGGCGCTCCTTCAGGTCGATATCATTAATGAATCGGCCGCATAGCATGTGCTCTTTGACAATCTTGGTATGAATAGGATGTACACCTGCGATACGGAGATTCATATAGTTCTCGCCATAGCTGGCAGTGCCACTGGTGAAATAGTTGGCTCCCACCTCATCAATATTCTCAGTAAACTCTGTCCGAGTGGCTTCCAGGTCCTTCACGTTCAACTGTATATCGCGCCCTTCCTTCAAACCTTTATAGGGCATCGAAGTCCAACCGCCATCAACCTCCATCGAGTTGGTCAGGAAGTCGCCGTTCATCTTCATCGTGGCATTGATGAGACCGTTTCCGGCTCCCAGCAGCACGATGATCATAAAGATGCCCCACGCCACAGCAAATCCCGTGAGCGTAGTACGAAGTTTATTCCTTCGCGCTGTCTGCCATATTTCAGTTATTATATCGTGCATAATCTTTATTCTTTTGCAACGGACTACAGGACTTTACGATTTTTCCTTAGTCATTAAGTCGTGTTGTCCGTTGCTAAAAATACTACTTCATTAAACCTCCGCTGCCAAAAGGACTAGCGTTATGATCGAGATTCTCTTCTATCTGTCCGATGATGCCATCCTTGATGTGAACGATCTTATTAGTCTCGTTAGCCACACCGCTCTCATGAGTTACCACTACGATGGTCATGCCATCCTCCTGGTTCAGCTTCTTCAGCAACTGCATCACCTCCACAGATGTCTTCGAGTCGAGAGCTCCTGTAGGCTCATCGGCCAGGATAATCTGTGGACGGGTGATGAGTGCTCTGGCTATTGCCACGCGCTGTTTCTGTCCTCCCGACAGCTCATTGGGGTAGTGCTCGGCCCAATCGGCCAAGCCCAGCTTATCCAGATATTCCATCGCCATCTGGTGACGCTTTTTTCTGGATACCCCTTGGTAGAATAATGGCAACTCAACGTTTTCCACGGCGGTCTTGAAAGAGATGAGATTAAAGCTCTGGAAAATAAAACCTATCATCTTGTTACGATACTCAGCGGCCTTACGCTCCGAGAGGTTCCAGATGGGAGTTCCGGCGAGCTCGTAGCTCCCTGAGTCGTAGTTATCCAGAATACCTAAGATATTCAGCAGCGTACTCTTACCTGAGCCCGAAGCACCCATGATGCTGACGAACTCACCCTTTTCAATATCGAGCGAGATACCCTTCAGCACATGTAGTGGCTGGGCACCCTGATAGGTTTTGTTGATGTCTTTTAAATGTATCATTGTTATTTTTACCTTAGTTGATTTTTACAGTTTGACGTAGCTTACTCGCCAAAAGTTGCATTATATGCATTTTTAACATCTTCTAACGTGATGCCTAACAGCTGCATTTGGCGGAACAATTCTGGCAGTCGCTCTTTCACGAACTCCTGCTTGCGCGCCTTCAGAATCTGCTGTTTGGCACCTGGAGTAACAAAGTATCCCAGTCCACGCTTGTTGTAGATGATTTCCTCGCGCGCCAACTGTTCGTAGGCTTTTACAGCGGTATTAGTATTCACCTCGAGCAGCACGGCATACTCACGTACGCTGGGGATGCGATCATCGTCTTTATATACACCCGAGAGGATTTCCTCACACAGTCGGTCGGCCATCTGGATGTAAATCGGTTTATCATTTGTAAAAGTCATAATTCATCCACTTATTAGTAATTAACTCAAATCCCTTGAAGATATGGAACGATAACCAGTAATTCACAAAAGAGAAGACAGCGAAGAATGCTGTAAGTACATAGGTCATGGCGCCAACCCCCTCTTCCATCACATCAGCTGTATAGTAAGTATAAAACATGCTTCCGCCATGATGACGCTTAAACCATACAAATGCTGTAATGCCTGCCACAAGTACAATGCTACTGATTACGAATGCATACTTGCGGAACAGCGTGCCACCAAGGGTATAGAAAGAGTGCAGCCATACGAGTCCACTCACCAGAAATGCCAGAGACATCAGGCGATAACCCAATGAATGATATGAACTTATACCATCAAATGTCATCATCTTAACCACTTCCGGAAAAACAAACGAATTCCACGAATCACCATAGAACAGAGCACGGAACACTACACGCAGCGTATCGCCTACGATAAACGACAGGTGCATCATCACGAATCCTGATACGGTAGCAAAAACGGTTGCTGCCAAAAACTTCTCTAAGTTGGTAGCAGGCAGCATGAGGAATGCCTGGCGACGGGGTTTCTTATCCAACTCAACAAACAAATTACAAATACCTACCACTACACCTATTATGATGTAAACCACAAAGAATCCACCCAAAATGCCTGTAGTATGAGTCTCCTGTGGCGTAGTAGTTTGTATCATAGCGCGCACCATCAACTCGCCCATAGCAACACCCAGTGTGAGTCCCAAGGTCCACATCAGCAATGAGCGGAAGTTTACGCTAATCATCCAGCGCAAGGCCCTCCCAAATCTATTAATATCGAAACTATTCATAACCTTCAAATGTTTACAAATTTACCAATGTTCTGAGTTCTGCAGAAGATTCTGTACGACAGCCAGTAGTTAACGATGGCCCAAATGCCGTAAACTGCATCAGAGATATAAAGCAGCGTAATAGCATCACCGTGAATCATATCAAACTGATTTTCGTAAGAAATAGGGAACAACCATGTTTGTACCATCGACAAGAAGATGAGCACCAATAAGGTGAAAATCCACGAGTACTTGTGCGAACGGAAGAAGGTGGCACCAAGGGCGAAACATGACTGAAGCCAAAGAAACATAATAATCAGGGCATTAATAACCGTAACCTTCTTTGAGCCAATGGCTTCCCAATTAACTGTGAAAGGATTTAAGCGACCGAACAGAGCGCCTGTTACAAACTGCGGATTGTTACCTATCAGCCAGTTAAAAACATACTGCACCAAGTCGGCCCCAAAGAAAGCTACAAGCGTAAGACCCAATACATATATCCAAGTGGTGTAGCGCATCAGGTATTTCTCGAAATTCGAGGCTGGCAACAACAACAGAGCCTGCATATCGTGTTTCCCTTTCATGCTGTTAAACATCATCGATGGGCCTAAGGCTACTTGAATAAAAAACATCATCACCACAACCACGCAACAAGGTTTATAACCTGTATCAGCACCTTTCAGCCAATAAAAACTTGTGGTAAAGAATAAGAATATCAGCGTAAGCACCACAAACATCTGGAGCAGCGTGCGCATGTAGAAGTGCTTGTCGTTAATGAGCGACCAACGAGCCACCTTTCCAAACCTATGTATATTAAACTGTATCATAAGATTTAATGTTTAATCTCTAAATTTTACCCTCGTTGACTGCATTAAACAGCAACTCCAAATTAACCTGAGTTTCAGCACTATCCTCCTTGCGTGGTGCAATCACGGCATTACCCTGCAGCGAAGGCTCGGCATAGAGCACATCGTCCATCTCGGCAGGCGTACGATACTCAAAGGTAAACTTCTCCTGGATATCAGCCACACTGGCATTCAGCAACAACTTCTGTGGACTCAAAATAAGGATATGATCCAGCAACGATTCAACATCGTGTACCTGATGGGTAGAGATAATGAGCGTACGATCGCCAGTCATATACTGGGTAACCACCTTACGGAACTGACTCTTCGAAGGGATATCCAGTCCGTTGGTAGGCTCGTCCATCAGCAACACACGGGTGTTGGTAGCCAAGGCAAAGGCCATAAACACCTTTTTCTTCTGTCCCATCGAGAGGGCATTCAGCTTCAAGTCGCTACTCAACTCAAAATCCTTCAGACAGCCCTCCAGTACGGTGGTGCTGAACAAGGGATAGAAGGGACGGTTGATCTTTACATACTCATCGAGCGACATAGCGGGCAGGTCGAACTCCTCAGGAACGATAAAGATATCCTGCAGTGTTTCAGGGTGGCGCAGCTTGGTCTCGATACCATCAAAGCTTACAGTACCCTTCTTGGGGCGCAGCAGTCCAGCAATCAGGTAAAGCAGTGTGCTCTTACCTGTACCGTTCTTACCCAGCAGACCATAAATATTATCCTGCTTCAGTTCCAGACTGAAATCATCGAATACCAGGTTCTTACCACCTGCGTACTTAAAACTGATGTTGTTTACCTCGATCATAATTCTATTTAATTTTAATGTTCAATGTTACGTGTTATAGTGTACCACTTTAATAGTACACTGCAAAAGTAGAATAAAAAACAATACGCTCCAAGCTTTTATGCAAAAAACTTTGAATTGTTAACACTATTTAGCACTTAAACCCTCACGCGTACATAACTAATAAACAGGGAGATAGTACGGCACTATCTATGAGATACTCGTAACTTATCTGCCCACGAAGTTACGGCTATTATTAATGGTAGCGATTGCTACATTTAATGGTAGCAAAAATTCCCATTAATGGGAACAATGGCAGCACAATGTAACACTGTAACATACGACAGGAGAGAGAAAATATATGGTCAAGATAGAACAAGTAATAGCTTATAAGATTATTTATATATTATAATATATAAATAATTAATATATAATATTATTATAATAATAGATATTATACAACCATGACCAAACTTTTTTTCGTTCCTGTCGTAAAATTAGCGTTAAACTCTTGGTAGATTGAAATATTTTTTGTACCTTTGCAGTGTAATCTTAAAAGACTGAATAATGACAAAAGAGACTAACTTAAATGACCGTTCAATCATCGAACGACAGATGCTATTCGCAGGTAAAGAAATCGAGAAACTGATGGATGTATATCCCTGCTTACGCGAGGTGTGCAAGGGCCTTAAAACCGAGGCCTACCCTGCTGCTATGTTTGCATCGTCGGCCTTTCTGGGCACACTCATGACGCGTTGCACCTATCGTTTTTACCATCGCCCTCAGGAGTTGCGTCGCCTTAACTATAGCGTATTCATCATTGGTGACCCTGGTTCAGGAAAATCGTTTGTAACCAATCTCTACGAACTTTTAGCCGGTCCTATCCGCAAAGTATCGAAGGAGGGGCAGAATGCCGAGAATCGCTATCGTCGCAAATACAAGGAGTGGCTGGACAACGGACAGAAAGGCGATGGTCCACAGAAGCCCCAGGTAATTATCCGTACCCACCCCGCCCGTACATCCAACAAGGTGTTTATCGAAGACCTGAAGCATGCCGTTGAGATGGTGGATGGCCAGGAGATGCACCTGCACATGCTCTCGTTCGACACAGAGCTCGACAATGCCATCAATCAGCAGGGCGAGGCATGGAGCAACAAGACCTATCTGGAATTGAAGGCTTTCCACAACGAGGAGGATGGACAGTTCTTCTCGAACTACGACTCAGAGCTTTGCAACTTCAATGTGTTTTGGAACTTTGTTTATACAGGCACACCCCGCGCTCTGAAAAACAAGGTGAATGCCAACAACGTAGGCAATGGATTCTCAACCCGACTGGCAGCCATTCCCATGCCCTCAACCCACTTCGAGATGCTGAAACGTGAGGAGTTGGAAGATGCGAGCATAGAGCCCGAAGAGCACAAAACCATGCGCATGTGGGCTGAGCGATTAGACTCTACCCATGGCGAACTGCCCATTGGCAAACTGGTAGAAAGCACCTACGAATGGGCCAAGGAGCACATGGAAGAAGCCGAGGAGGACCAGTCGAAAACCGACGAACTGTTGCTTAAGCGTGTACCCTACTATGGCATCGCCGTAAGCGTACCTTTCATTATGATGCGCCATTGGGATGAGTGGCAGCAGCACCACACCCTCACTCTCGACGACACCGACCTGTACTTGTGCCGTTTGGCCATGAACATCCAGTTTGCATGCCAGCGCCATTTCTTTGGCAAGTATTGGGATTACTACTTTATGCAGCAGGCTAACTGCATTAGCTATCCCACCCGCAAGCGCCACACCAAACTGATGCGTTCGCGTTACAGTGTTCTACCTGATGAATTCAGCGTGCCTTCCATGCAGATATTCCTAGGCGTGCCCCAGCGTACCGCCGAAAAGATGATAGAGCGATGGCTCAACGATGGCTACATCAAGCGCATAGAACCCGGCAGGTACCAGAAATTATATCTCGAGCTTACATAATTGCTTATTGCAATTAAACTTTCTACCACTTACAACATCTAAGATTTACAGCATTATCTAACAATTACAACTATATCAAACAAAACAGTGAAATGAAAAGACTTTTAACTTTAACCATCGCGGCGATGATGGGGGCAAGTGTGTTTGCCCAGGTTAAGTATCCGTATCTGGATACAAAGTTATCAAACAAAGAGCGCGTTGAGAACTTGCTGAGTCTGCTCACACCCGAGGAGAAGGTGGGACTGATGATGAACAAGTCGATCTCGATCGACCGTCTGGGCATCCCCAGCTACAACTGGTGGAGCGAGGCTTGTCATGGTGTGCGCCAGGATGGCTATACGGTTTATCCACAACCCATCGGTATGGCTGCCGCCTTTAATGCACAGCTGTTCTACGACGTATTCTCGCAGGTTTCTGACGAGGCACGTGCCAACTGGAACCGAACAGATCACAACGACCCCAAGCTTTTTAATGTGCCCATGGGCGTTACCTATTATCCTGGTAACCCTGAGCTTACGTTCTGGTGCCCGAATGTAAATATCTTCCGCGATCCACGTTGGGGTCGTGGACAGGAAACCTGTGGCGAGGACCCTTATCTGAATGCCGTATTAGGCGTACAGACTGTATTGGGTATGCAGGGTAACAACGATAAGTACTTCAAGACCCATGCCTGTGCCAAGCACTATGCCGTGCACAGCGGTCCAGAGCCCTTGCGCCACTCTATGAACGTAGAGCCTACCAATCGCGACCTGTGGGAAACCTACCTGCCCGCCTTTAAGGCTCTGGTAAAGAAAGGTAACGTGCGCGAGGTGATGTGCGCCTACCAGCGTTTCGAGGGTAAGCCCTGCTGCACCAGCGACCGTTTATTGATTGATATCTTGCGTAACAAGTGGGGCTACGACGCCATCGTACTGACCGACTGCGACGCTATCAACAACTTCTTTAATCGTGGACAACACGAAACCCATAAGGATGGACTCTCTGCCTCTGTTGATGCTGTGCTGAATGGTACCGACCTGGAGTGTGGTAAGGTATTCATGAGCTTGGTTGAGGGCCTGAAGAAGGGTCTGATTAAGGAGAGCGACCTTGACAATCATCTGCGTAAGACCCTGATGGGCCGCTTTGAGTTGGGTATGTTCGACCCTGCCGACATGCTGCCTTGGGCCAAACTGGGTGCCGATGTGATTAGCAGCGAGAAGAACGATGCAATGGCAGTTCAGGCTGCACGCGAGAGTATGGTACTTCTGGAGAACAAGGGTGCCGTGCTACCACTCTCAAAGAGCATCAAGACACTGGCTGTGCTTGGTCCTAATGCCGACGATGTGAACATGCTGAATGGTAACTATGGTGGTACACCAACTGCCGCCCACCAGCACTCGCTGCTCTCAGGTATCAAGGCTGCAGTACCTGGCGCTAAGATTATCTACAACAAGGCCTGTGAGTTGAACGACGAATATACCACCATCCACCATCTGCAGGACTTTAACGATGGCAAGGGTGTGAAAGTAGAGTTTTATAATAATAAGGAATTAGCAGGCGAACCTGCCAAGACTGATTACTACAACGAGCTTAACTTCTCGACCTTTGGCGCCTGGGGATTTGCCCAGGGCGTGAATCGCGATACCCTCAGTGTTCGCATCAGTGGACAGTACAAGTCAAACTTTACAGGCGAGATGAAGTACACCCTGACCACCGACAATGGCTACGTGCTGAAGGTAAATGGCGAGGTAGTAGAAGAGGCTCAGGCAGGTGGCCGTCGTGGTTTCTTCGGATTTGGTCGCAAGCCCCAGTATAAATCATTCCCTGTAGAGGCTGGAAAAACCTACGATGTAGTGATTGAGTACAAGCATGGAAACGGACAGTTTGCTATGCTGCGTGGCGACATCTGCGAGCGCAACCTGGTTGACTTTACCGACCTGGCCAACCAGGTGAAGGAAGCTGATGCAATCGTGATCATCGGTGGCATCTCAGCCCAGATGGAAGGCGAAGGTGGCGACAAACAGGACATTGAGCTGCCAAAAGTTCAGCAGATGTTGGTAAAGGCTATGCACAAGACTGGCAAGCCTGTTATCTTTGTGAACTGCTCAGGTTCAGCCATTGCCTTTGGTAGTGTTGAGGGCGAATACGATGCTCTGTTGCAGGCCTGGTATGCAGGTCAGGGTGGTGCCAAGGCTTTGGCCGAGGTGCTGTTTGGCGATTACAACCCTGGTGGAAAATTGCCCGTAACCTTCTATCGCTCTAATAACGATCTGCCCGATTTCCTCGACTACTCGATGAAGAACCGTACCTATCGTTACTTTACAGGTGTGCCTCAGTATGCATTCGGCTATGGTTTGAGCTACACCACTTTTAATGTAGGCGATGCCAAGATCTCAGCCAAGCAGATGAAGAAGAATGGCAAGGTAACCCTGACCGTACCTGTAACCAACACTGGCAAGCGCGAGGGAACCGAGACCGTTCAGGTATATGTAAAGCGTCTCGACGATGCAGGCGCACCTATCAAGGCCCTGAAGGGTTTCCAGAAGTTGAACCTGAAGGCAGGCGAGACACAGAAGGCCACCATCACACTGGATGGCGAGGCATTCGAGTACTACGACGAGATGATCGACGAACTGGCCACAAAGGCAGGTCGCTATCAGATTCTTTACGGTACCTCATCAATGGATAAGGACCTGAAAACCATCGATTTTGTTGTTAAGTAATCAGCGTGTATCAGCACCCCACATCATTTTTTCACGAAGGGTGTTGAAATAACGATGATCAGAACGCTTAACAACCTTGATGTCATAGGGGGCACGACGGAGCACAATCCTCGTGCCCTCTTTGCATTTCTCCGATCGACCGTCGATAGCCACCAGAAAGTTATGCGAGCGACTCTCTACATCGAGCTCAATCACCGACGAATCGGCCAACACTATGGGGCGCACATTCAACGAATGTGGTGCAACTGCCGTCATCGAGAACACCTTGGTGCCAGGCACAATGATTGGGCCGCCATTAGAGAGCGAGTAAGCCGTTGAACCTGTAGGCGTTGAAATCACCAGTCCATCAGCCTGATACGTATTCAGATACTGTCCGTTAACGCTGGCACGTATCGAAATCATCGATGCAGTATCGCGTTTCAGGATGGCCACATCATTCAGTGCACAACTGCACTCTCCCAATGGTGCACCATCAGCCTCCACCTGTATCAGTGCACGACTCTCAACAGCATAGTCGTCGTTATAGAGTGCACGCATACAATGTTCGATATCATCGGGACTGATATCGGCCAGGAAACCCAGTCGGCCCATATTTACGCCTAAGATGGGGATGTTCTTCTTGCCCACACGGCAAGCCGCCTTCAGGAATGTACCATCACCACCCATCGAAATCACAAAGTCGGCATCAAAGTTATTGTCAGAGAAAACCTTAGTGGCCTTCACGTCCAGTCGCTGATTATCCTTCAGGAAGTAATAATACTCCATGTCAACATAGAGCTCCGCGCCATAGTTGGCGATCGTTGAGAGCACCTTCTGGATACTGGCCGATTTGCGGGCCTGATAAATATTGCCCAACAGGGCAAACCTGAGTTTACGATGTTCCATTCTTGTATCTTTTGGGTGCAAAGATATAAAAATTCGTGCAATTCGTGTAATTCGTGCCAAAAAATTTGTATCTTTGCCGTCAGAATAACAAATTATCGAGAATATTATGGCAAAAGTTTATGTTTTCCTAGCAGAAGGTTTCGAGGATGTAGAGGCCTTGATTCCTATAGATGTATTACGTCGTGGGGGTGTTGATGTAACCACCGTTAGCATCTCTGAATTTCCTTTGGTAACGTCGGCCCACGGTGTGAATATCGAAGCTGATATTCTGTTTGAGCAGGGCGAGTTCGATAATGCCGACCTGCTGATGCTGCCAGGTGGTATGCCAGGTGCCAGCAACCTGTTCAACCATTCTGGTTTGTGCGAAGCCCTGAAGGCTCAGTACCAGGCAGGCAAGAAGATATCTGCCATCTGTGCTGCTCCAGGCGTAGTACTCGCCCCACTGGGTATCCTTGAGGGCAAGCAGGCTACTTGCTATCCAGGCTTTGAGAAAGCATTAGCCGAGAATGGCGCCAGCTATACAGGCGATCTGGTAACCGTAGATGGTAACATCACCACCGCCGAGGGCCCTGCAGCAGCTTTCCCCTACGCCTACGAACTGCTCAGTCAGTTGGTTGACAAGCAAACTGCCGACCAGATTGCCGAGGGTATGCGCTTTAAACATTTAATGCAGAAATAATGGATTATATTATCATAGTAGCAGGCGGTAAGGGCTTGCGCATGGGGTCGGATATCCCCAAGCAGTTTCTGCCCATTGGTGGCAAGCCCGTACTGATGCGCACACTGGAGCGATTCCGCGAGTACTCTAAGGATATCCAGATTATTCTGGTATTACCCGAAGCCCAGCAGGCCTATTGGCATCAGCTGTGCCAGGAGTACCATTTTGATGTGGAGTACACCTTAGCCAATGGCGGACAAACACGCTTCCACTCAGTACAGAACGGACTGGCCAAGGTACCCGATGACGCCATCGGCGTAGTAGGTGTGCACGATGGTGTGCGCCCCTTCCCCAGTATCGAGGTGATTCGTAACTGCTATACGACAGCAAGAGAAAAAAAGGCCGTCATTCCAGTCATCCCCGTTGTTGAGACCGTACGCCATCTGGAAGGCGAGCAATCCAAAACAGTGCCTCGCGATGCCTATCGACTGGTGCAGACACCTCAGACCTTCGACATCCAACTGCTGAAGGCAGCCAATCGTCAGCCCTACAACGACGGTTTTACTGATGACGCCTCGGTAGTTGAAGCATTCGGCTACAACATCACCTTGGTTGAAGGCAACCGCGAAAACATCAAGATTACCACTCCCTACGATTTAAAAATCGCAGAGGTTCTTATATAATGGACATACTCAATCAGGATATCAAATACCTACCTGGCGTGGGACCTAACCGTAAGAAGATGCTGAGCAACGAGCTTGGCATTGAGAGTTACGGCGACCTGCTGGAGTACTACCCCTACAAATACGTCGACCGCTCGAAGGTGTACACCATCCACGAGCTTACGGGCGACATGCCGTTTGTACAGGTGGTAGGACATATCCTGAGTTTCGAGACCTTTCCGATGGGCCCGCGTAAGGAGCGCGTAGTGGCACACTTTACAGATGGCACAGGCATCTGTGACCTTACCTGGTTTAATGGTGGCAAATACGCCAAACAGAATTATAAGATAGGTACCGAGTATCTGGTGTTTGGCAAACCCACTGTGTTTAACAACCGCATCAACTTCACCCATCCCGACCTGGATGATGCGTCGAAACTCGACCTCACCACCATGGGACTTCAGCCCTATTACAACACCACCGAGAAGATGAAGAAGAGCGGATTGAACTCGCGTGCCATCGAACGACTCACCAAGACGCTCATCGAGAAACTTCCGCCACAACCCGAAACCATCCCCGATTTTATCTACCAGCCCTTGCATCTGGTAGGTCGTGACTTCGCCCTGCGCACGGTACACTATCCACAGAACACCAAGGACCTGGAGCGTGCCCGATTGCGTTTGAAGTTCGAGGAACTGTTTTTTATACAACTTAATATATTAAGGTACGCGAGCGATCAGCGTCGCAAATTCCGTGGGTATGTATTCTCTACGGTAGGCGATGTATTCAACACTTTCTATAGTCAGTATCTGCCCTTCCCACTCACAGGTGCCCAGAAGCGTGTGATTAAGGAGATTCGCAAGGATATGGGTTCTGGCCGCCAGATGAACCGATTGTTGCAAGGTGATGTGGGTAGCGGTAAAACACTTGTGGCACTGATGTCAATGCTGATTGCCATCGATAACGGCTATCAGGCCTGTATCATGGCCCCAACCGAAATCCTGGCCGAACAGCATCTGCAAACCATCATGGGATTCCTCAAGGATATGAACCTGCGCGTAGCCCTGCTTACCGGTATGGTAAAGGGGAAACGTCGCGAAGAGGTGCTCGAAGGTCTGTTGGATGGTACCATCAACATTCTGGTGGGCACCCACGCTGTCATCGAGGATACTGTGCAGTTTGCCCGATTAGGCTTTGTGGTGGTCGATGAGCAGCACCGCTTTGGTGTGGCCCAGCGCGCCAAGCTTTGGAGTAAGAGCGCTAACCCACCCCACGTATTAGTGATGACTGCCACGCCTATTCCACGCACCTTAGCCATGACTCTGTATGGCGATCTCGACGTGAGTGTTATCGACGAGTTGCCTCCAGGCCGTAAGCCCGTACAAACCACACATGTTTTCGATTCGCGTATGACATCGCTCTACGATGGTATCCGTCGGCAGATTAACGAGGGCCGACAGGTTTACATCGTGTTCCCCCTGATTGAAGAGAGTGCTAAGAGCGACCTAAAGAACCTTGAAGATGGCTTTGAGGTACTGCGCGAAGCCTTCCCCGAGTTCCGGTTGAGTAAGGTACACGGACGTATGAAACCTAAGGACAAAGAGGAGGAGATGCAACGCTTTGTACGTGGTGAGACACAGATACTTGTGGCAACAACGGTGATCGAGGTAGGTGTGAATGTTCCTAACGCCTCGGTAATGGTTATTCTCGAGGCCCAACGCTTCGGACTGGCCCAGTTGCACCAGCTCCGAGGTCGTGTAGGTCGTGGTGCCGACCAGTCGTATTGCATTCTCGTCACCCCCTTCAAACTGAGCGAAGACACCCGCAAGCGTATCGACATTATGTGCGATACCAACGACGGTTTCCGTATAGCCGAGGCCGACCTGAAACTCCGTGGTCCTGGCGACCTGGAAGGCACCCAGCAGAGTGGTATGGCTTTCGATTTAAAGATTGCTGACATAGCCCGTGATGGACAGATTGTGCAGATGGCCCGCGACGAGGCACAAAAGATTATTGACGAGGACCCAGAATGTAACTCTGAGAAATTCAGCATGTTATGGAACCGACTGCGCCAATTACGTAAAACAAATATTAATTGGGCGGCTATATCCTAAAACTATGTTAACTTGTGCTGTTAGCGCGCACGTAGTTTAAAAAAAATTACTACCTTTGCAGCAGAAATCTTTTTCTATTGCAAACCATTATGAAGAAATTGTTTATATTTGCCCTGATGTTGATGCTTTCTATGAGCGACCTCGCTCTTGGAAAGGTTAACCCTGACCAGGCTCCAGACGAGGAGGAGATTGGCAACTTCGACTTCATTTATGGAACACAAGACGATTTGAACGAAGCCTTCGAGAAGACCGAGATGATTATGAGCGAGGCTTTCTCACACATGGGTGCCCGCTACCGCTCAGGTGCTAAAGGTCCAAGCGCTTTCGACTGCTCTGGCTTTACCAGCTATGTTTACAAGCAGCAAACCGATTTGTTTATCGGTGCTTCATCTAGAGATCAGTATGCACGCAATATCCCCATCACCCGCGATGAGTTGCAGAGTGGCGACCTGGTATTCTTTACCAGTCCACGTTCTGGTCGAGGTGTTGGCCATGTAGGTATCGTGGTTGATGTAGATCCCATCAACAATACATTCACCTTCATTCACGCCAGTACCAATAACGGTATTACTATCAACAGTTCTACCGACTCGGGTTACGCCCGTCGTTACATCGGTGCACGTAGAGTGCAGCAGTAAACGGAAATCGACACATTTAGCCATATTAACCTGAAAAAACAACAAAATATCGGCGAAAGTGTTAAAAGTGAACAAAAAACACCAATATATTTCCGTTTTTCATGCAATATTAGTACCTTTGCACCGGATTTTTTAATTTGATATTAACTCAACTAAGTATATGAACATTAAAAGCTTTAAGAAAATAGCTGTTTTGGCATTCTCAGTTTTTGTTGCAGCCCCCGCGTCTGCACAGGATCTGTTGGCTAAGCAGGCACCAGTCGATCGCAAGATGAAGGCAGTCGACTCGATGGTTCTCAAGCGAATCATTGAGCAGGAGGAGAAGTACAACCCCTCAGCCGACCTCTACGAAGACTGGAATAATGTATATGCCCACCGCGAAACAGTACTCCCCGACTCATTCCGTATCGACCTGAGAGGTTTCCACATGCCTACCGATAGCCGTGTGCTCACCTCAAACTTCGGCGCACGTTGGGGACGTCAGCACAAGGGCCTCGACATCAAAGTATATATTGGTGATACCATCCGCGCCGCCTTCAGCGGTAAGATCCGTATCGTAAAATATGAGCCTAAGGGTTATGGTAAGTACGTAGTTATCCGCCACCACAATGGTCTGGAGACTATCTATGGTCACATGTCAAAGCACCTGGTAGTTGAGAATCAGGAGGTTAAGGCTGGTGATCCTATCGGATTGGGTGGTAACACTGGTCGTAGTACTGGTTCACACCTGCACTTCGAGACACGTCTTTGCGGTGTAGCCCTGAACCCAGCTCTGCTGTTCGACTTCCGCAATCAGGATGTTGTAGGCGATTTCTACATGTTCCGTCGCAGCAAGTACGCTGCTGAGTCGGCTATGGCCACTCGTCTGCGTGGTGTTGGTGGTGTAACCGCTGGCGATAACGATCAGGACGACGAGCTCGAGATTGCAACTGCCCCACGTACATCATCTAATGTACACTTCCACAAGGTTAAGAAGGGCGATACCCTGCAGGCCATTGCCCGCAAGCACCACACTACGATTGCTAAGCTCTGCGAGCTGAACCATATCGGCAAGAACATTCGCTTGCGCCCAGGACAAATTTTGAAATACAACTAAAAAAATATCAGGAATCCCGTCAAGTTGACGGGATTTTTTTTGGTATATTGCTCACTTATTTGTATATTTGCGCCATAAACTTAAAACAAAAGCGTATGTACGACAAGGAAAGAGGGCTTTACATAGCCCACTGCTCTAATGGAGCACTGAGTATTACAGGTAAGATGGCCAACCGTCATGGTTTGATTGCTGGTGCCACAGGTACAGGTAAAACTGTTACCCTGCAGGTGATGGCCGAGACCTTCTGCCAGGCAGGTGTACCCTGCTTCATGGCCGATATGAAGGGCGACCTCTCGGGTATCTCGCAGACTGGTAAGCTGAGTGGCTTTATCGAGAAGCGCATGCCCGAATTTGGCATCGAGAATCCAGAGTTCCAAAGTTGTCCTGTACGCTTCTTCGATGTGTTTGGCGAGCAAGGACATCCCATGCGTGCCACCATCTCACAGATGGGTCCACAGCTGCTCAGTCGTCTGCTCGACCTGAACGAGACACAGGATGGCGTACTGAACATCGTGTTCCGCATTGCCGACGAGCGCGGACTGCTGATTCTCGACCTGAAAGACCTGCGCGCCATGCTCGACTATGTATCGCAGCATGCCAAGGAGTACACCACTAAATACGGTAATATCTCAACTGCCTCGGTTGGTGCCATCCAGCGCGCCCTGTTGCAGTTGGAGAACCAAGGCGCCAACCAATTCTTTGGCGAGCCCTCGTTCGACATCTTCGACCTGATGCAGACCGAAGGTGGCAAGGGTATCATGAATGTGCTGGCTGCCGATAAGTTGATGATGCAGCCCAAGTTGTACTCTACATTCCTGTTGTGGCTTTTGAGCGAGCTCTACTCTACCCTCCCCGAGGTAGGCGACATGCCGCTGCCTAAGTTGGTATTCTTCTTCGACGAGGCACACATGCTGTTCGACGGCACATCAAAGGCATTGCTCGATAAGATTGAGCAGGTTATCCGTTTGATTCGTTCAAAGGGCGTGGGTATCTACTTTATTACCCAGAGTCCTACCGATATCCCCGAAAACATCCTCGGACAGTTAGGCAACCGTGTGCAGCATGCCCTGCGTGCTTACACACCAAAGGATCAGAAGGCTGTTAAGACCGCTGCCGACACGTTCCGTCCTAACCCAGCATTTAAAACCGACGAGGCCATCATGAACCTGGAGACAGGCGAGGCGCTTGTTAGTTTCCTCGACGAGAAGGGTGCACCCAATATCGTAGAGCGTGCCAAGATTCTGTTCCCGCTCTCGCAGATTGGTGCCATCACCGAGGGGCAGCGTCTCGATATCATCAAGCAGAGTCGTATCTATGGTAAGTACGACACACCAGTGGATCGCGAGAGTGCCTTCGAGGTACTGATGGCCGAAGCCGATTGCGCCCTGCAGGAACAGGAGCAGACCGAAGTTGAGGTTCCACAGCCTGAAGCTAAGGCCGAGAAAAAGAAGTCGGGTATACTGGCAAAGGTAGGCAAGGCCATTCTGACTGCCATCACCTCTACCCTGGCAGCTATGTTAGGCACCTACGTAAGCGATAAGGTAACGGGTAAGAAAACCAAGAGTCGCACCTCGGCAAAAGGTCGCGTAGTGAAAAACGCCACCAGTGCCGCTACACGAACAATTACCAAGGAGCTTACAAGAGATATCCTTGGTAACCTGATTAAGTAATTAAAGATATTCACAAACAGTATAAATATACCGCTGTCGCTCGACGGTGGTATATTTATATTTGGTGGGTTTGATCAGGGATTTCACATCGTGAGTGATGCCAGTGCCGACAAGCTTGGCAGTGGCCTCTTTCATCGTCCAAAGGCGGATGAAAGTGGCTTCTGGGGTGGCAGATGCGGCGATTTCTGTTCTCTCCTCATCGTTCATGGTGTAGTTTACCAGGCTATCCTTGAATTCGCGGATACACTCCACATCTACGCCAACGGGCTTATCGCTGATGACACAGATGACAGCCTCCTTGCAATGACTCACGTTAAAGAATATCTCCGGATGGCCTATGATGCCAGGCTTACCATGCTCGTTATACTCAAAGATGGGGTTATCCATTATGCCATACTCCTTACGCAAGCCTTCCTTTAGTAGCTGATAGGCAAGCACACACAAGCGCTGCCCCTGTTCAAATTTGAACTTCAAGGCCTGCTCGCGGCGCTGCTCCGAAATCTCACCCAGCGCCGCCTGCAAATCAAAATCCCATATCTTCTCGCTTATATATACTCCCATTTTCTTTTTTTTAGCAACGGACTACAGGACTTTAGGATTTATCTTTCAGATAAACTCGTTTATAATCCCTACCCTCACCAAAGTTAAGAAGTAATCCTACCTTATAGTGAGTAATAGTCAAATAATTAATCAGTTGAGCACTGTGTGCAGGTATCAATTGTGATACTGCTTTTAATTCCAATATAATCTTATTATCTACTATAATATCTGCAATATACTCTCCAATAATATGTCCTTTGTAAACAACCTCCAGGTGTTTCTGTCTTTCATACGAAACACCCAATTCGTCAAGTTCTATACATAGAGCATTTTCATATACAGACTCTAAGAAACCTGTCCCTAAAGTACTTAAGACTGTAAAATATGCCTTTAGTATCTTCCCTGATAGTTCTTCGTATAACATAAATCCTAAAATCCTGTAGTCCGTTGCTAAAAAATCATTCAATACCAATCTCAGGTGTGGGGATTTTGCGGTTGGGATTCTCCTTGGCACCTAAAGTGATTAGTTCTTGCGCCTTTTGCGTGACGCTTTGACGACCAGTTATCAACTTGTTATTGGTGTTGTCGTAAGCCTTCTGCACAGCCTCAATCTTACTACCCAGGTCGTTATAGCGCTGCACAAAGTCGCCTAAGCGATCCAACAACTGCTCAGCCAAGCCAAATACTTTCTCCTGATTCTCGGCCTGCTGGTTCTGCACCCAGGCAATGTGTATCATGTGCAGAATGCCCAACAGGTTCTGCTCGCCCGTTACAAACACCTTCTTTTCGAAAGCCTCGCGCCACAACGTAGGATCATTGGCCAATGCCAACTGCAGCGACGACTCGAAGGGTACGAACATAATCACGAAATCAACCACATCGCGACCATTCTTCACGTATTTCGAATAGTCCTTACGTGCTAACTCGTTTACATGCTGGCGCACACTCTTGATGTGATCCTGCAGGTAACGCTCCTTATCCTCGGGTGTCTCGGCATTCACGTATTTCTCGTAGGCTACCAACGATACCTTCGAATCGATGATAGCATCCTGCCCCTGTGGGTAATGCAGAATCACGTCGGGCTGCATCTCGCGACCAGTCTCATCGTGTTTCATGGGACGTCCGAGTTCATCGCGCAAACGGGCCTGCACCTCGTAGTGGATGCCCTCCGTCAGACCCTGACTATTCAGCAGGTCGCCCAGAATAATCTCGCCCATGTTACCACTCACCTTGTTATCGCGTCGCAGCACATTCGTCAAGTTTTCAGCCTTCTCACCCAGTTGCTGCGTTTGCTGCATCATCAGCAGCATCTGCTCACGAAACGAAGCCGAATGGGCTGCGCTCTCCTTTTGGTTTTCACTGATAGCCTTCTGCATGTTGGCGATAGCATCCTTCAATGGTTGCGTGATGCCAGATATTGTTTCGGTATTCGACTGCTTCAGTTTCTGGGCACTTTGCTCCAGCAGTTGCTGAGCCATATTCTTAAAGCGCTCCTCATGGCGCTGCGACTCTTCAGCCATCTGCTGATGCAGCAACTGCAACTCTCGCATCTGAGCTTCGGCACGTGCATGCAACTCACGGTTCTCACCCTCCAAGTGGCGCACTCTGCTGGTGCTCTCTGCCAACTGCTCATTCTTCAGTTTCAGCTCCATGCCAGTTTTGCCACCCTCTATACGGAGGTGATCCATTTTGCGATCCATCAGCAGGTAAAGCGCTACAGCACCCACTGCGATACCTATTATAATATAAAGTACAATCATAAGTCGTATTGTTTTTATTTTGCTGCAAAATTAAGCAATTTCTTCGTAATAAGGACCAAATGAACCTATAATTTTGCACAAAAAAAATGTGCGTTCATTCGTTTTTCGAAATCACGCACATTTTCACTCGTTCCGTATATTACTTCATGTCAGATTAAAGGTAAACTAGATCAGATTGTTCAATAAAACTTAAAAAACTGTTGTACGAGTGCAAAAGTACGCATTTTAATCTACCAAACCAAATCTTTTCTCCATTTTCTTTGCTTTGTTAACTCTATTTAACTTTAAAAAGAGGTTGTGTTCGTCCACACAACACGAAAAACACACTAACTATGACTTTTTCTTTGCTTGGAACGTATAACCATGATTGACGACCAATGCAGTGAAAGACGTTTTTGACTAATTAAAGCGAATTTTTGGTTAAAGAATCTGTAAAATGTACGTTTTACACCTCTATATTTCGTCCACTCTTTTTAGATTTTTTAAAAATCTTATCACACTGTGTATCAGCGCTTTAGACATTTTGAGCGTATCATTTCGTCCACTTTTCGCTCTGTGCTGCCAAATGCGAGCATTAGAATTAATTATCTTTGCAGCAGAAAATCCTAATAGGGTATATTCTAACTTAACATTAACATTTAATAAAACCAAAGTATGAAGAAAAGCAGGTTAGTAATGATGTTTCTGGCACTTATGGTGACCATGACATCTTGGGCCCAGGGAATCGTGGGCACTGTGATTGACGACCAGGGCGAGACCGTTATCGGTGCTTCGGTCGTTGAAAAAGGTAATCCTCAGAATGGTACTATTACCGACTTTAATGGTAACTTCACCATTAAGGTTAACGAGGGCGCTACTATCGTAGTAAGTTACATTGGTTATGTAACCCAAGAACTAAAAGCAACCCGCAACATGCGTGTGGTGCTGAAAGAAGATGCACAGACTCTGCAGGACGTAGTTGTTATCGGCTACGGTGTGCAGAAGAAGAGCGTGGTAACAGCCTCAATCGCCAAGGTTAGCTCGGATGATCTGGAGGGTAAGACACGTCTGCGTGCCGATGATGCCCTGAAAGGTCTGGCTGCTGGTGTAAACGTTACATCTGCCAACGGACAGCCTGGTTCACAGTCGATGATTCGCGTGCGCGGTACAGGTACTATTAATGATACCAACCCGCTGTACATTATCGATGGCATGCCTACCGACCAGTACGGTCTGGAGAGTGTTAACCCTTACGATATCGAGAGTATCGAGGTACTGAAGGATGCTGCATCAGGTGCCATCTACGGTGCACGCGCAGCCAACGGTGTTATCCTGGTTACCACCAAGAAGGGTAAGATGGGTAAGGCTCAGATCAACTATAACTTCAGCTACGGTTGGCAGAGCGCCTGGAAGCATCGCGACGTGACCAGTGCTACCGACTATGCCATCCTGCAGAACGAGAAATACGTGAACGGCGGACAGGCACCTTTGTATGCCGATCCTTATAACCTGACCGATGCCAACGGTAACAAGATTACCGGTTTTGGTACCGATTGGCAGGAACTGCTGTTTAACGATAACGCCCCTGTAGTACAGCACGACGTATCGGTTAGCGGTGCTACCGAAAAGGTAAACTACTACCTGTCGCTGGGTTACTACACTCAGGATGGTATCGTGGGTGGTAACTACGGCCGCTCTAACTACGACCGTTTGACCATCAACTCAAACAACCAGTTCAACCTGTTCGACGACTCAAAGGAGCGCAACTTCCTGAACAAACTGGACATCAGCGCAAACCTCTCTTATATGCGCACACATAGCACAGGTATCGACACCAACTCTACATGGGGTTCGCCCCTGGGTTCGGCCCTGTACCTGGCTCCAACACTGCCCGTAACACTCACTGGTGCTGTGGCTCAGGATATGATTGACCGTTACAGCGCTTACGACCTTTATCGCGACGAGAACGGCAATCCTTATACTATTCCCAACTACGTAGGTAGCTATCAGGAGCAGAACAACCCCATCGCCATGATGCAGGGTAACCCCAGCCGCGGCTGGAGCCATAAGTTCAGACCTAAGTTTGCTATCGATCTGCAGATCTGGGACAACCTGAAGTACCACTTCACCTGGAGTGCCGAGCAGAGTTTCTGGGGCAGCGAGGGTGCTACCGTATCAAAGTACTACCTCTCTGGTAACAACAACAGCGACCACACATCGGCTTCAGCCGAGAAGGCCGACGCTACACAGTGGCAGGTTGAGAACACGCTGACTTACGACAAAGAGTTTGGCAAGCACTCTATCGGTGTAGTACTGGGTCAGAGCGCCCTGAAGTACAAGGGTAGCTACGTAGGTGCATCGCACTGGAACCTGATTAACGTAAACAAGCCTTATGTTGACTACACCACTGGTGGTAGCATTGAGACCACTACCGATGCCGACGGCCACATTACAGGTGTTAAGAGTCTGGTTAGCGGTTGGGCTGGTCCTAACGTAGAGCATCACCTGGCTTCGCTCTTTGCCCGTTTGAGCTACAACTACGACGAGAAGTACATGTTCCAGGGCACCATCCGCCGCGATGGTTCAAGCCGCTTCGGATCAAACAACAAATATGGTGTGTTCCCCTCATTCTCTATCGGTTGGAACATCATGAACGAGGACTTCATGAAGAACACCAGCGACTGGCTCAGCAACCTGAAGTTCCGCGCCAGCTGGGGTAAGAACGGTAACGAGAACATCGGTGACTTCCGCTACACCGTGCTCACCACCACTGGTGGCACAAGCAACTACTACTTTGGCCGTCAGGGCGTGATGAATTACGGTTCGAAGGCCAACGGACTGGCTAACGAGAACCTGAAGTGGGAGGAGAGTGAGCAGACCGACCTGGGTATCGACCTGGGCCTGTGGAACAACAAGCTTACATTTACTGTTGACTACTATATCAAGAAGACCAATGGTATGCTGATGACCATGCCTATCCCAAGCTACGTAGGTGAAACCAAGCCTATCGGTAACGTGGGCGACATGGAGAATAAGGGTATCGAGTTTGAGCTGGGTTACAAGTTCAACATTGCCGATGCACACTTTGCCATTAAGGCCAACGCATCGCACCTGAAGAACACCCTGAAGAACCTGGGTAACGACACTGGCTTCCTGAACTACGGTATCAGTCAGTTCAGCGATGGTGGCACACGTGCCGAGAACGGTCAGCCTTTCCCATACTTCTATGGTTACAAGACTGCAGGTGTACTGCAGAACCAGGCCGAGGCCGATGCTTACAATGCTAAGAATCACGCTTCGTCGGTTCCTGGCGACCTGATCTTCGTGGATGTAAACGGCGATGGCTACATTACCAGCGACGACCGCACCAAGATTGGTAAGCCAACACCCGACTGGACTTACGGTTTGAACCTGAATGCCGATTGGAAGGGCTTCGACTTCAACATCTTCTTCCAGGGCGTTTATGGTGCCGATATCTTCGACGCTACCTGGCGCCAGGATATCGCATCGGGTAACTACCCAACTTGGGTGCTGCAGCGCTGGACCGGCGAGGGCACATCAAACAAGATTCCTATGCTGAAGCTGGGCGACTCGAAGAACTGGGTTGTTAGCGACATCTACGTACAGGACGGCAGCTACCTGCGCCTGAAGAACATCTCATTGGGTTACACACTGCCTAAGCAGCTTACCAAGCGTGTAAACATCGAGCGATTCCGCGTGTATGTTCGCGCCGAGAACCTGTTTACCTGGACTAAGTACTGGGGATTCGATCCTGAAATCGGTACCAGCAGCACATCGATGGGTGTAGATTACGGTGTATATCCACAGGCACGCATCTTTACTGTAGGTTGCAACCTCTCGCTGTAAAATGTAATAATGTAATAATGTAAAAATTAAAGAATTGAAGTATTATGAATACGAAGATATATAAAACACTGTTCGCTGGAGTAGTAGCCGTATCGCTGACTGCTTGTAACGACAGCTTCCTGGAGGTAGAGAATCCAACCGGTGAGCCTCTGGAGGAATATTACATGACCGACGAGCACCTGAGCGAGGCTTGCACATCGGCCTACGCACCACTGCACTGGCCCGACTGGGACGGAACAGCCTATAACGACCTGACTTGCGACGCCGAGATTATGGGCGACGACTTCTGGGTTGGTGGTTCGAGCATCAGCGACAACCAGCACTGGCACAAGCTGTTCAACTTTGAGGGCGACGGCAACAACACCCTGGGTACTCTTTGGGGCGACTTCTACAGCGGTATCAAGCGTTGTAACGACGTGATTAAGTACTGCTCATGGGGTGGCGGCAACGAAAAGAACCGCACATCGTACGAGATGCAGGCCCGTCTGCTCCGCGTGTACTATTATAATATTCTGTGGCACTACTACGGCAACGTTCCTTTCTATCTTGAGAACCTGAGCGAGCCTTACACAGCCCCACAGATTACTGCTGATGAGATTTATGCACAGCTGCTGCCTGAGCTCGAGGCCATCATCGCTTCGAACGTGCTGCCTATGCGTTGGGATGCAGCCAACGAGGGTCGCGTATCACAGGCTATGGCCTACATGCTGTATGCCGAGATGGTGATGTACCAGAACGACGCAGCCCGCTATCCTACTGCTCTTACTTACATGAAGCAGATTATCGGCGACAGCAACTACTCGCTGAATCCCGACTTCAAGGATCTGTTCTCAGAGAACGGTGAGATGTGCTCAGAGAGCATTTTTGAGATTACTTACGACGACGATAACGCCCAGCGCGACTGGGGCACACCACTGCATGCAGGTGGTACCGTATTCCCTACACTCTGCTCGCCTAACGGTTGGGCTGGTGGCGAAGGCTGGGACAGCGGTAACGACGGTTGGGGATTCCTGCCCATGCGCTTAGAGGCCTACAATATGTATGCCGATAACGACAAGCGTCGCGATGTTACCTGCTGGGACGTTCGTGGCTACACCTATACCGAGCGTTATCAGGACACTCACATCTGGCACGGTAAGTATCGTCCACAGAGTGCCAACAATCAGGACTGTCCTACATCAAAGAACCTGAACTACAATAACAACAAGCGCATCTACCGCTATGCCGAGACCCTGCTGAATGCAGCCGAGCTGCTGTTGCAGACAGGTGGCAGCGCAACCGAGGCCACTGGTTATGTTAACGAGGTTCGTACACGTGCAGGTCTTGCTAACCTGAACAGCGTTACTATCGACGACGTACTGAATGAGCGTCACCTGGAGTTCTGCGGTGAGGGCAAGCGTTACTTCGACCTGGTTCGTGCCGAGGGTATCAGCGGTGCCACCGAAAAGGCCAGCCTGAAGCTGGTTCCCGACACCTACGGCTATCGTACTAACACCTGGAGTGCCAGCAAGAAGCACATTCCTCTGTCACAGAGCGAGCTTGATGCCGACCCAACACTGGTGCAGAACAACTATTAATATTAAACATTAATGATTAAACATTAAAAAGATTATGAAGAATCTGATTAAATATACAATGGGTGCGCTGGCAGCAGGTGTGATGATGACCGCCTGCTCGCCCGAAAAATTCGACGGCGCCGACCCCAATGGTATTCCATCGGTAAGCGGTGTTGATTTCAGCATCAGCGTCGATCAGGAAACCAACCAGATGATTGCCAACTACACCCCACAGCCAGGCACATACCCCATCTGGATTATCAACGGCAACACCTACTCTACACTGCAGGAGGTGGGATTCCAGAATCCTGAGGCCGGCACCTATACTATCGACATGAAATTGGGCAACCGCAATGGTTTCAGTCAGGGTGTCATCAGCAAGACATTCACTTTCAACGAGACTAAGATTGACTACTCTGCCGATTTCCGTCGTATCTGCGACAAGGAGTGGCGTATAGCCAACAAGGAGCAGGGACACCTGGGCTGCGGCCCTGCCGGAACAGCTGCCACCGAATGGTGGAGTGCTGCTCCCAACGATAAGAAGGACTTTGGTGTTTACGACGACCGCATCACCTTTACAGCCACCACACGCAAGGGCGGTAGCTATACCTACAATGCTGGTGCCGACGGTAACACCTATGTGAATAAGGGCGTAACCAAATGGAACACCCAGAACGACAATGCCGACGTAGATGTAGCTGTGGGCAACCAGACATCAAGCTGGAGCTTCGAGATCTACGACTGGGAGGATGCCGAGGGCAACGTGACCAAGCAGACCTACATCCAGCTGGCCGACAACACCGCATTCCCCTACATCTCGAGCGACGCTCAGTACGAGAATCCTAAGTTCCGTATCGAGACCCTCACAGCCACCAAGCTGGTGCTGGTTTACGACGCTCCTGATCGCGGTATTGCATGGCGCTACATCCTGACAAGCGCTCCTGATGAGCGCCTCGTTGAGGAGCAGGGATTCGATGCCAACAGCGACTTCAACCTCTGGAAGGGCATCACTCCTAACGCCACATTCTACTTCAACCCAGGTTGGGGCACAGAGCGCACTGGCGAGATGGAAGCTGGCTACACTGGTGGAAACAACGACTACACCGTGACAGTTCCCGATGCTTGCTCAGACCGCTGGCAGGCTCAGTTCCACCTCCACACCGACCTGAATCTGAAGGCTGGAACCAACTACGACTTCTCTGTTATCTTCAATGCTGATAAGGATATCGACGGTGTGACTGTTAAGCTCACCGACGAGGCAGATGCCGATGCTATCATCGATGTAGCCGACGTGAACCTCAAGGCTGGTCAGGATATCGTATTCTGGCAGAGCGACATAGCAGGTAAGGACCTTTCTAAGGTAAAGTTGGTATTCGACTTCGGTCATGCTACCGGTGCTACCAAGATCAACGTAAGCAACGTGGTTATCAAGGATCACGCTAACGACGATGGCACCATCGTTTCAGGTGGTGGCGAAGAGGGCGAGAAGCCTGTGATGGATTGGAACTATGAGAGCGGCGCCAACCTTTGGAAGGCTGTTGACGATGGTACAGTAGCCAGCGAGTTCGCTTACTGGTTTGCTGATGACAGCTGGACACAGATTACAAGCCCAGTATGTACACACAGCGGCGACACTTACGAGCTCACCATGCCTGATGGTATCGGTGGCAGCCAGTGGCAGGGCCAGTTCCATATCGACACCAAGCTTACAGCAAGTGCATCAAAGGCCTATAATTTCTACTGTGTATTAGAGGCCGACAACGACTGCGCTGGTGTTACCTTCAAGCTCACCGATGGTGGCGACAGCAACTTCCTGCTCGAAGAGCGCATCCCTGTTAAGGCCGACGAGCCACTCATCGTGAAGCGCGAGGGCCTGACACTGAAGGATGGTGCTGATGCCGACCAGCTGCGCATGTTCTTCGACTTTGGTGGTACACCTGCTGGCACTCACGTGAAGATCAGCAAGATCTATCTCGAAGAGGCTGTAGTTCTGAACTACGACGATGCCAGCAACCTGTGGAAGGGTGTTGACGATGGTTCAGTAAAGAGCACATTCGCCTACTGGTTCGCCAACGACGCTTGGACAGAGCTGGCCAACCAGCCTGTAGCTACTCGCAACGGCGACACTGTTGAGCTCACTCTTCCAGAAGGAATGGGTGGCAGCCAGTGGCAGGGTCAGTTCCACATTGATACTGAGCTGACAGCTAAGGCCAACAAGGAGTATCACTTCCAGGTGGTAGTAACTGCTGATGCCGACTGCCCAGGCGTAACTATCAAGCTCACCGACAGTGGCGATAGCAACTTCTTCTGCGAGGGTCGTCACGACATCAAGGCCGACGAGCCTTACACATTCACATTGAAGAATGCTACATTGAAGGAGGGTACTGATGCATCGGCTCTCCGCCTGTTCTTCGACTTCGGAGGATCAACACCTGGTACAAAGGTGAAGATTAGTAAGATTGTCTTTAAAGAGGCATAATAAATAAAAAAATTGAATAATTAATGAAACGTTACATGTTTAACACTCTATTGCTCGCGCTCACCGCAGTCTTTACTGGCTGCGGTGGGGGTGGCGATGATCCACAGCCCGCTGCTCCAACGATCACCGTATCGCAGGAGAGCATCAATGCACCTGCCGAAGGAGGCAGCTACACAATTAACGTTACCACCACTGGAAAAGAGTGGGGTGTTTATGCCGATGGCGACTTCGTGAAGGCCACGGCTCAGTATGCTAACAATGCGGTGGCTGTGACCATCGACGAGAACCCTAATACCACGGAGCGTACAGGTAACGTCGTCATTATGTCGGGTACTGCCCGTAAGAACATCACAGTGACTCAGGCCGCTGCTGCAAAGCCTGCCTACAACGCCCCCGATGGCTACACACTGGTTTGGCAGGACGAGTTCGAGACAGGCTCGGAACTGAATGCTGCCGACTGGAAGCACGAGGTGCAGAACGCCGGATGGGTGAACCACGAGTTGCAGAACTACGTGAACCACAAAACACCCGATGGTGCGCTGGTAACACAGGTTAAGAACGGCACCCTGCGCATTACAGCCCTGAAGGAGAACGGCAAGATATACTCTGGTCGTGTGTATGCCCACGTAAAGGAGGGCTGGACCTACGGCTATATCGAGGCCAGCATCAAACTGCCAAAAGGCAAGGGCACATGGCCTGCCTTCTGGATGATGCCTGTAAACTTCAAGTCATGGCCTGCCGATGGCGAGATTGATATCATGGAGGAGGTAGGCTACCACCCCAACTACGTATCGTCGAGCCTGCATGCCAATGCCCATGTACACTCTAACAACACACAGGTAACCCACGAGATGAAGTGCGATGGTGCCGAGGGCGAGTTCCACACCTACGCCATCCTGTGGACAGCCAAGAACATCACCACCTATGTGGATGGTAAGGTTCAGCTGAGCTACGACAACCGCGGACTGGGTCGCGACGACTGGCCATACGATGATCCGTTCTACGTGATCTTCAACCTGGCTTGGGGCGGCGACTGGGGTGGCGCTCAAGGCGTTGACGAGAGTGCATTGCCAGCCACCATGGAAGTAGATTACGTGCGTGTATTCCAGAAGAAATAAATGAAACCAAAATTAATACTCTCTATTTTGTTGACGATTGCCTGGGCTGGCCCTGTGCTGGCCCAGCAATATCAACAACTCACCGATGTACCAACGGTGTATATCGAGACGGAGAACGGTCAGAACATCACCAGTAAGGAAGAGTACATCATGTGTACTTTTACGATGGTGGATGGCACCGACACGCTGCGCCTTGAGAACACCCAGATAAGAGGACGAGGCAACTCATCGTGGTGGAATTCTGACAAGAAACCCTACCGAGTTAAGTTCGACAAAAAGCAAACACTGTTAGGTGAGGACTTTGCGAAAGCCAAAAGTTGGACCTTGCTGGCCAATCACGGCGACAAGACCATGATTCGCAATGCCCTGACTTATCAACTCGGACGTTTCATCGGCATGAAGTTCTGTCCAGCTGCCAAGTTCATCGATCTTTATCTTAATGGCAAATACCGCGGAACCTACCAGATTAGCGACCAGGTGCAGGTGCACAAAAAGCGCGTTGAGGTAGATGAGGACAACGGTTGGCTGCTGGAGGTGGCCAACGAGAACTCGCGCGAGGAGCCCTACATCACATCCACCCGCTACGGCATCATGTACAACATCAAGAATCCTGATGACGAGCTGCTCACCATGGATAAGCGCATCGCCATCGGACAGTGGCTGGAGGCATTCGAGAAAGCAGTGGCCAGCGACGACTACTGCGACCCCGAGAAAGGTTATCGCGCCTATATCGATGAGACCGATTTTATTAACTGGTACGTAGGCGCTGAGCTCACGGGCAACATCGATGCACTGTACAGCATCTACATGTACAAGGAGGCCGACGAACAGAAGATGCACTTCGGACCGCTGTGGGACCTTGACTTGGGCTACGACAATAGTTCGGAAAAGAGTCTGCTGCGACAGATGGAGGCCTATTTAGGCTTGTGGAACCGTCCATTCGAAAAAATTCTGCAGCGCCTGTGGCTCGACCCTTGGTTTGCCAAGGCTTGCAACGACCGCCTGAACGCGCTGGTAGAAGCCGGACTGCAGCAGCACCTGATAGCATCTATCGACAGTTTGCGTGGTGCCATCTGGCAGACACAGGCTCAGAATTTCAAGGTGTGGCCCATCAACCAGCAGGTGTACGACTGGGAGAAGCACAGCTACCACAACGACTACGATGGCTACATCAGCGATCTGAAGGCGTTTGTGAACACTCATATCCCCTATCTGCAGGAGGCCTTCGCCCAGAAGTTGAGTGCCACCGGTATTACACCTGCCAAGACAACAGAAAAGAACAGCAGCACCCTCTACGACCTGCAGGGCCGAAAGGTGCAGCAACCCAATAAAAAAGGAATATACATCCAGAACAGACAAATCATAACAAAACAATGAAGAAAGCATTCGTTTATCTCTTTGCGCTCCTGCTGATGGCCTGCAACGTGGGCAAGCAGAATAATGCCAATGGGTTCGTCACCATCAACGGTCACGACCTCATCAAGCCCAACGGTGAGAAACTCCTGATTCAGGGCACAAACCTGGGCAACTGGTTGAACCCCGAGGGTTACATGTTCGGTTTCGGACGTACCAACTCGGCGTGGATGATCGACCTGATGATGAAGGAGGCCGTGGGTCCCGACGCCACTGCCGAGTTCTGGCAGCAGTTCAAGGATAACTACGTGACACGTAAGGATATCGACTTCATTGCCAATCAGGGTGCCAACACCATTCGTCTGCCTTTCAACTACAAGCTGTTCTGCGACGAGGATTACATGGGACAGACAGGCAAGAAGGATGGCTACGCACGCATCGACTCGGTCATCACCTGGTGCAAGGCCAACAACCTGTATCTGATTCTGGATATGCACGACTGTCCAGGTGGACAGACGGGCGACAATATCGACGACGGACACGGTTACCCCTGGTTGTTCGAAAGTGAGAAGTGCCAACAGCAGTTCTGCAATATCTGGCGCGAGATAGCCTATCGCTATCGCAGCGAGACCACCATCCTGGGCTACGAACTGATGAACGAGCCCATCGCCCACTATTTCGAGAACCGCGACTCGCTCTATCAGCTGCTTCAGCCTGTATATAAGAAGGCAGTAGAGGCCATCCGACAGGTAGATAAAAACCACATCATCCTGCTGGGCGGTGCCCACTGGAACAGTTTCTTCTGGATGCTGAACGACAGCACCTACGACGATAAGCTGATGTACACCTGCCACCGTTACGGCGGTCCTGCCACCAAAGAGGCCATCACCCACTACATCAATTTCCGCGACTCCATCAACCGTCCGATGTATATGGGCGAGTTCGGTCACAACACCATGGAGTGGCAGCGCGACTTTGTGAAGGTGCTGAAGGAGAACAACATCGGTTACACCTTCTGGCCTTATAAAAAGGTAGATGAGTCGTGCATGATGGGCATCAAGCGCCCCGAGGGTTGGGATAGCATCGTGGTGAAATATGCCGAGACATCACGCAACACCTATCAAGAATGGCGCGAGGCACGCCCCAATCAGGCTCAGTTCCGCCAGCTGCTCAAGCAGTTTGCCGAGAACTGTCGCATCGAGAACTGCAAACCACAGGCGGAGTATATCCAAAGCATGGGGATGAGAAGGTGAGAAAATGAACAATAAAACTAATTATAGAATGAAGAAATTTATCATGTCAGCACTACTGATTGGCGCTACTGCAGCGGCACAGGCTCAAAGCATACCTGTGTATCTCGACGAAAGTAAACCCATCGAGCAGCGCATCGACGACGCACTCAGTCGAATGACACTCGAGGAGAAGATTGCCGTGATTCACGCGCAGTCAAAGTTTTCAAGCCCTGGTGTAAAACGTCTGGGATTCCCCGACCTGTGGACCGACGACGGTCCTCACGGTGTGCGCCCCGATGTACTGTGGGACGAGTGGGAACAGGCCGGTCAGACCAACGACTCATGCGTGGCCTTCCCTGCCCTCACCTGTCTGGCTGCCACCTGGAATCCCCAGTTGGCCCGCATGTATGGCGAGAATCTGGCCGAAGAAGCACTCTATCGCAACAAGAGCGTGATGCTGGGCCCTGGCGTGAATATCTATCGCACCCCACTGGGCGGTCGTAACTTCGAATATATGGGCGAAGACCCCTGGTTGGCCTCACGCATGGTGGTGCCCTACGTACAGGGACTGCAGTCGAAAGGTGTAGCAGCCTGCGTGAAGCACTATGCCCTGAACAACGACGAGGAGTATCGTCATCAGGTAAACGTGATTGTGAGCGACCGTGCACTGCACGAGATTTATCTGCCTGCCTTCAAGGCTGCTGTGCAGGAGGGTGGTGCCTGGAGCATCATGGGTGCCTACAACCTGTATCAGAACCAGCACAACTGTCATAACGCCACCATGCTGAACAAAATCCTGAAGAAGGACTGGGGTTTCGACGGCGTAGTGATTAGCGACTGGGGCGGCTGCCACGATACCGAGGAGGCTATCAAGAACGGACTCGACCTGGAGTTCGGCTCATGGACCAACGGTCTGAGCGAGGGCACCTCAAACGCCTATGACAACTACTATCTGGCAGTGCCATACAAGAAGCTCATCCAGGAGGGAAAATATACCACCAAGGAGCTCGACGAGAAGGTGCGCCGCGTGCTGCGCTTGTTCTATCGCACCACGATGAACCGCCACAAACCCTATGGATTCCTGTGCAGCGAGAGTCACTATCAGACTGCGCTCAAGATTGCTCAGGAGGGTATTGTACTGCTGAAAAATGATAAAATTAAAGAATTAAAAAATGAACCCCTTTTGCCGCTCAACCTGCAGAAGATGAAGCGCATCCTCGTAGTGGGCGAGAATGCCATCAAGATGATGACTGTGGGTGGTGGTTCTTCGTCGCTCAAGGCCCAGAAGGAGATTCTGCCTCTCGACGGCATCAAGGCCCGTTTTGCTGATGCCGAGGTGGATTACGTTCGCGGTTACATGGGCGATACTGTTCAGAGCTATAACGGTGTGAAAGTGGGACGTTCGCTCTACGAAACCCGCTCGCAGGCCGAGCTCACTGCCGAGGCTGTTGAGAAGGCCAAGCAGGCCGATGCCGTGATTTTTATTGGTGGACTGAACAAGAGCGACTATCAGGATTGCGAGGGTCACGACCGCAAGAGTTACGATCTGCCTTACGCCCAGAACGAGGTGATTGAGGCCATCCTGAAGGTAAACCCACGCTTGGTTTATGTAAACATATCGGGTAACGCTGCTGCCCTGCCCTGGATTAACAAGGTGCCCGCTGTGGTACAGGCCTGGTTTATCGGCTCCGAGGCTGGCGAGGCCATCGCCTCGGTACTGGCTGGCGACGCAAACCCATCAGGCAAGCTGCCATTCACCTGGTACGCATCGCTCGGTCAGTGCGGCGCCCATGCCACAGGCAGCTACCCCGGCAACTGGCGCGAGGATTATAAGATTATCGATGAGGAGTACAAGGAGGGTATCTACGTAGGCTACCGCTATACCGATGCCAATAAGCTCAAGCCCCTCTTCGCATTCGGTCACGGTTTAAGCTACACCACCTTTAAGTTAGGCAAGGTAACCACTAACACCCAGGAGATAACACCCAGCACCAAGCTCACCTTCACCGTGCCAGTAACCAATACCGGCAAGGTGGCTGGTAGCGAAACAGTTCAGCTGTACATCGCCGCCAAGCAGAGCAAGGTTGATCGCCCAGTAAAGGAGCTCAAGGCCTTCCAGAAGGTATATCTGCAGCCAGGCGAAACCCGCAACGTAACACTTACCATCGGTGCCGATGCCGTAAGCTATTACGATGAGACTGCCAACAGCTGGTGTGCCGAGCCAAGCACTTACGAGGCCCTGATTGGAACAGCCTCGGATAAGCTCCCAACCAAGTACACATTCAAACTGAAGTAGATTCATGCGTTATTTTAAATATTTAGGTACACATATAGTTGATATTAGTTAGTAATTAGTAGTTCCAAAATGATTGTTTACCAGGATTAACACAAAAGGAGCCGGCAGCAATGCTGGCTCCTTTAATAATTAACAAACACATCAATTATCAAATAAAAGAGGGATTCAATACTCTCACAGTATCAAATCCCCCACGCAAACTTCAATAAATCGCTTTTTGCGATTTTCAAACAACCAAAAAAAGAATTGTTTGATTTAACGATTATCGGATGAACAGCAGTTCTCTGTACTTAGGCAGTGGCCACAGCGCATCGTCGACAATCAGTTCGAGCTTATCGATCTGATAGCGAATCTCATCGAGCTTTGGCTCTACCTTATCATGATAAGCGATAGCCTTCTCATGCTCGTCCTCGATCTTGTTGGCCAGCTTGCGAGCGTTAACCAACTCCTCAACACCCTTCTCGATGGCAGATGTGCGCTCGGCAATCTCCTCGATAATCTTCAGGTTACGGGCGTTCAGCTTCTCGGCTTTGTCAACGGGGAATACAGCCACCATATTCTCTACATTCTTCAGCAGCTGGCTCTGATAGCTGGTAGCCACTGGAATGATGTGGTTCATGCTCAGGTCGCCCAGTACGCGAGCCTCAATCTGAATCTTCTTGGTGTAGGTCTCCCACTTCACCTCGTTACGTGCCTCAAGCTCCTTCTTGGTCATTACACCCAGGCTCTCAAACATCTTAACGCTGGCGTCGTCGAGGTAACGCTCAAAGATTTTTGGACAGCTCTTCTCAACGTCCAGACCGCGTTTCTCGGCCTCGATAACCCACTCGTCTGAGTAGCCGTTACCATCAAAGCGGATAGGCTTACAGGTCTTGATATCCTCGCGGAGCACGTCGATGATAGCGTGGAACTTAGCGCTGTGCTCAGTACCAGCCAACTTCTTCTCGAACTCAGGAATGCGAGCATCAACACGCTTCTTGAAGTCAACCAGAGCCTCGGCTACGGCACTGTTCAGGGCAATCATAGCGCTGGCACAGTTAGCCTCACTACCTACGGCACGGAACTCAAAGCGGTTACCGGTAAAGGCGAATGGTGATGTACGGTTACGGTCGGTGTTATCGATGAGCAGCTCAGGAATCTCGGGGATATCCATCTTCAGTCCCTGCTTGCCAGCCATAGCGAGGAAGTCCTTATCGGCAGTCTCGATGTGGTCGAGCAGCTCAGAAACCTGCTTACCGAGGAACGAAGATACGATGGCTGGGGGAGCCTCGTTAGCACCCAGACGGTGAGCGTTGGTAGCACTCATGATGCTGGCCTTGAGCAGGCCGTTGTGCTTGTAAACACCCATCAGGGTCTCAACAATAAAGGTAGCAAAGCGCAGGTTGGCCTCGGGAGTCTTACCAGGAGCGTGCAGCAGTACTCCATTGTCGGTGCTCAAGCTCCAGTTGTTGTGCTTACCCGAACCGTTAATGCCAGCGAATGGCTTTTCGTGCAGCAGCACGCGGAAACCGTGCTTACGGGCTACACGCTTCATAACCGACATCAGCAGCATATTGTGGTCAACAGCCAGGTTAGTTTCTTCAAAGATTGGTGCCAGCTCAAACTGGTTTGGTGCCACCTCGTTATGACGGGTTTTGCAAGGAACACCGAGTTCCAAAGCCTGAATCTCAAGGTCGCGCATGAAAGCAGCCACACGCTCGGGGATTGAACCAAAGTAGTGGTCGTCCATCTGCTGGTTCTTGGCACTATCGTGTCCCATCAGGGTACGACCGGTAAGCAGCAGGTCGGGGCGTGCAGCATACAGTCCCTCATCTACCAGGAAGTACTCCTGTTCCCATCCGAGGTTTGAGGTTACTTTCTTTACTGCGGGATCAAAGTAATGGCAAACATCAGTAGCAGCCACGTTGACTGCATGAAGAGCGCGCAGCAGAGGAGCCTTATAGTCAAGGGCCTCGCCGCTATAACTGATAAATACTGTGGGGATACAAAGTGTATCGTCTATAATAAATACTGGAGATGTGGGATCCCATGCAGAATAACCACGTGCCTCGAATGTAGAACGGATGCCACCAGAGGGGAATGAAGAAGCATCAGGCTCCTGCTGAACGAGCAGCTTTCCGCTGAACTCTTCAACCATACCGCCCTTGCCATCATGCTCGATAAACGAGTCGTGCTTCTCGGCAGTACCTTCGGTCAGGGGTTGGAACCAGTGAGTATAGTGAGTTACGCCATTCTCGGTAGCCCACTGCTTGATACCAGCAGCTACAGCGTCGGCAACAGTACGATCCAAACGTGCGCCATTATCAATCACGTCGACCATTTTCTCGTACACGTCCTTTGGCAGGTACTTGTACATTTTCTCACGATTAAAGACCTTCTTGCCAAAATACTCGCAAGGTCTCTCACTTGGTGCTTTTACGTCGAGTGGCTTCTTCTTAAAAGCCTCGCCGACAACCTGAAATCTTAATGCTTCCATAATTACTGTTTATGTTGTTATACAATTTGCTTACACTTTGCTATGATTTCGATGCAAAGGTACTACAAATTGAAAGTAAATTACCTATTTTATCGACACTTTTTATCTTGTTTTTATCTCGAAATTACAAATTGTAAGTTCTGTATATGTATTTTCTTACAGATTGTAATCAAAATGCAGGATTTAGCTAATACCTTTATAAAGCTATTTCGCCATCACACACAAACTCGGCCGGACCAGTCATGTACACGTGGTTGTCCTGTTCGCTCCACTCGATGGTAAGCGTGCCGCCATCCATCACAATCTGCGATGTGCGACTGGCCTTACCTGTAAGTGCGGCGGCCACAGCGGTGGCGCAGGCGCCTGTACCGCAAGCCTGGGTGATACCACTGCCACGCTCCCACACACGGGTACGGATGCCGCCGTCAGCCTCTACACGGGCAAACTCGATGTTACATCTTTGTGGGAATGCAGGGTGATATTCGAGTGCGGGGCCTGCTTCGCCAACCTCATCCACATCATCGGTAAATATCACGTAGTGGGGATTGCCCATCGATACAAATGTGCCATGACCAGGGTTACGCGATGGCAGGAACTGCGACTCGTTTTCAAGTACAGGCTCGCCCATATCTACGGTAACACTCTCTACAATACCATCGGTTACGTGCAGACTGAGCACCTTTACACCCGAAAGGGTGAGCAGACGGATCTCGGTCAGGTCGGTCATACCGCGCTCGTAAAGGTACTTACCTATACAGCGACTGGCATTACCGCACATCATGGCCTCGCTACCGTCGGCATTAAAAATGCGCATGGTAAAATCAGCTTCGGGAACGGTAGATTTGCCAATGAGTACCAGTCCGTCGGAACCAATGCCCTTGTGGCGGTGGCTCCACTTAATGGAGGCCGCCTCAGGGTCGGGTATATTGTACTGCGTGGTGTCAACGTAGATGTAGTCGTTACCACAGCCGTGCATCTTGGTGAAATGGATCTTGCTCATGCTAATTTTTACATTTTTGCATTTTTACATTTTTGCACTTAAAAAGCCGTTCACCTTCTGGGCTGTCTGGCGGCCGCTGGCCATAGCGCGCACTACAAGAGAGGCGCCATTGGCCGCATCGCCACAAACAAACACATTATTACCATAAGCGGGATGCTCTGGCTTCAAGAATCCCATGGCCAACAATACCAGTTCAGCTTTTATAATCTCGGGCTTGCCCTTCTCAACCATGATGGGGCGACCGCCTTCGGGATTTGGTTTCCAATCTATCTCCTGTACTTTTACGCCGGTAAGCTTACCGTCCTTACCTAGGAACTCCAGGGTATTGATGTTCCAACGGCGGGTGCAGCCCTCCTCATGACTTGATGTAGTCTTCAGGGTGCGAGGCCATTCGGGCCAAGGGTTCTGTGGGTCTTCGGGCCCCTCAACGGGCTTAGGCATAATCTCAATCTGGGTAACGCTCTTACAACCCTGACGATGGGCTGTACCAATGCAGTCGCTACCTGTATCACCACCACCTATTACCAGCACGTCCTTGCCTTTGGCTGTTACGCGCTCGTCCTTACTGAACTCCATGCCTGCCAGCACGCGGTTCTGCTGCGACAGCATGTCGAGAGCAAAGTGTACGCCCTTGAGTTCGCGGCCAGGGGCTTTCAGATCGCGGGCTGTTGGAGTACCGGTTGAGATAACTACGGCGTCGAACTCCTTGGCAAAGGCGTCGTTCACCTCTACAGCCTGACCGTACTTAAACTCGATACCCTCCTGCTCCAGCAGGGCGATACGACGGTCGATAACGGCCTTGTTCAACTTAAAGTTAGGGATACCGTAGCGCAGCAATCCGCCTGCAGCTTCGTTTTTCTCAAACACGGTAACGGTATATCCCATGTGGTTCAGGTCGTTGGCAGCAGCCAGTCCGGCAGGGCCGGCACCAATCACAGCCACCTTCTTACCGTTGCGAACGATGTCGGTCTTAGGCTGGATAAAGCCCTCCTGAAATGCCATCTCGGTGATGGCAGCCTCGTCCTCACGGTTGGTGGTTGGCTCGTGGTTAAAGCGGTTCAGCACGCAAGCCTTCTCGCACAGTGCAGGACAGATACGACCTGTGAACTCGGGGAAGGGGTTGGTGGTGTTCAGCAACTGATAGGCCAACTCAAAGTCGCCTTTGTACAGGGCGTCGTTCCACTCGGGTGCTTTGTTGCCCAGCGGACAGGCCCAGTGGCAGAAGGGCACGCCGCAATCCATACAGCGGCTGGCCTGCAGTTTGCGTTCGCGAGTGCTGAGCGTCTGCTCTACCTCGCCAAAATCGTGGATTCTATCGTGAATCGGACGGTAACCCGCCTCCTGGCGGTGTATCTCTAAAAATGCTTTTGGATTTCCCATTGTGTAAAATTTAAAAATTTAAGAATTTAAAAATTTAAAAATGAAATGCGACAACTTTTACATTATTACATTTTCTCGCTCGGCTTTGCCGCTTAGCTCGTCTAAGAATTTTTACATTTTACTAATAGTCGCGCTGGATGTCGGCAATCTTCTCGTGCAGGCGCGCCATCTTCTCTTCTTCGAGTACGCGTTTGTACTCGATAGGCACTACTTGGATAAAGTCCTCGATGTAGCGGTGCCAGTCGTCGAGCATACGTCCTGCCAGGGCCGAGCCTGTGTGCAGATAGTGCTCACGAATCAGCTCAAGCAGTTCTTTGCGCGATACGCTGTCCTCAACCAGCGAGAGTTCAACCATATCCATGTTGCAGAAGTAGTCGAAGGTGTGATCGGGGTCGTAAACATAGGCCACGCCACCACTCATACCGGCAGCAAAGTTACGGCCTGTCTTACCCAGCACTACCACACGTCCGCCAGTCATATACTCGCAGCAGTGGTCGCCGGCACCTTCAATCACAGCGATGGCACCCGAATTACGCACTCCGAAGCGCTCGCCTACCTTACCATTTATATAGAGTTCGCCCGATGTAGCACCGTAAAGTCCGGTGTTACCTGCGATAATATTTTCTTCAGCCTTGAAGTCGTCGCTGCGGCGAGCTGGAGGCAGAATAGAGATGCGACCACCCGAAAGACCCTTACCAAAGTAGTCGTTGGTCTCACCCTCGAGGCGCAAATCCAGTCCCTTCACGGCAAAGGCACCGAAACTCTGACCAGCCGAGCCCTTGAACTTAATCTTGATAGTTCCGTCGGGCAGTCCTTCCTCGCCGTACTTCTGGGCAATCACACCACTCAGCATGGTACCCACGGCGCGGTCGGTATTCTTGATGGCATAGTCGAGTGTTACCTCTTCCTGGTTCTCGATAGCCTTCTGTGCAGCCTTAATCATCTCCTCGTCCTTCACACCTGTCACCTTGGTGTAGGCACCACGATCCCAGTACAGAGCCTTGTCGGTTGCAGGCTTGTGCAGCAAGCGGGCAAAGTCGATGGTCTTCTGCTTGTCGGTAGCGTTCTCGGTGTTCACCTCAATCAGTTCGGTGTGTCCGATAATCTCCTTCAGACTCTTCACGCCGATTTCACTCAGGTATTCGCGCACCTGCTCGGCCAGGAAGGTAAAGAAGTTAACCACGTACTCGGCTCTACCCTCAAAGTGCTTACGCAGCTCGGGGTTCTGGGTAGCCACACCCATGGGGCAGGTATTGGTGTTACACTTACGCATCATCACACAGCCCAGAACAATCAGGGGCAGTGTTCCGAACGAGAACTCGTCGGCACCAAGCATAGCCATGATTATCACATCCTTGGCAGTCTTCAGCTGTCCGTCGGTCTGCAGGCGAACCTGGTTGCGCAGGCCGTTCATCACCAGTGTCTGCTGGGTCTCGGCCAGTCCGATCTCAGGACTGATACCTGCAAATCGCATACTTGAAGCAGGGCTGGCACCTGTACCACCCTCGGCACCACTGATAACAATCAGGTCGGCCTTGGCCTTTGCCACACCAGCGGCAATGGTTCCTACACCGCTCTCGGCCACCAGTTTTACGCTGACGGCGGCTGTTGGGTTGATATTCTTCAGGTCGAAGATGAGCTGTGCCAGGTCCTCGATACTGTAGATATCGTGATGAGGTGGAGGCGAGATGAGCGAGATACCGGGGATGGCGTTACGTGTCTTGGCGATAATCTCGTTAACCTTAAAGCCAGGCAGCTGTCCGCCCTCACCAGGTTTTGCTCCTTGTGCCACCTTAATCTGTATCTCCTCGGCATTCACCAGGTACTCGGCGGTTACACCGAAACGTCCACTGGCAATCTGCTTGGTCTTCGAGCTCAAGCTTACACCGTCAACCTCCGAGTGGTAGCGGGCGTTGTCCTCACCACCCTCACCGGTGTTACTGCGGGCGCCCAGCTTGTTCATGGCCAGTGCCAGTGCCTCGTGGGCCTCGATGCTCAGGGCACCGAAACTCATGGCACCTGTAACAAAATGCTTAACAATGCTTTCTACGCTCTCAACCTCGTCGATTGGGGTTGGCTTAGCAGCCTTCTTGAATCCGAAGAAGTCGCGGATAAAGATGGGGCTCTCCTTCTCATCCACCAGCTTCGACCACTGCTTGAACTTTTCGTAGTTACCCTGACGGGTAGCCAACTGCAGCTTAGCAATCGTCTCGGGGGTCCAGGCATGCTTGATACCATCCTTGCGCCAAGAGAATTGACCGTTATTGGGCAGAACGGTATCGTTTTTGCCCCCCTGCGGAAGCCATCCCCCCGTTTGGCGGGGGGATTCCGCATGTAAGGCAATGGCATCACGGGCAATCTCCTTCAGGCCTACACCACCAATGGTGCTCACCTCGGTACCGAAGTAGCGGCGCAGCAGATCTTCGCTCAGTCCGATGCTCTCAAAAATCTTGGCACCGCGGTAGCTGCGGATGGTACTGATACCCATCTTACTCATAATCTTCTTCAGACCCTTGTCCACGGCCTTGATGTAGTTCTTCTCGGCGGTGGCGTACTCCTCCTGAATCTTGTGGTGCTTCACCAGATCGTCGAGTACCGCAAATGTCATGTATGGGCACAGGGCGCTGGCTCCGTAACCCAGCAGCAGGGCTGCGTGCATTACCTCGCGAATCTCACCGCTCTCAACAATCAGAGCTGTCTGCACACGCTTACCTACGCTAATCAGGTAGTGGTGAACAGCACTAACGGCCAACAGCGATGGGATGGCGGCATGGGTATCGTCCAGGTCGCGGTCGCTCAGGATAATGTAGTTCACACCCTCATCTACACTGGCTTCGGCCTGGTGGCACAGGTCGTCAAGAGCCTGGCGCAAGCCTTCCTCACCCTTGGCCATCTCAAACACGATAGGCAACTTCTTGGTGTTGAAGCCCTTGTAGCGGATGTTACAAAGTATATCAAGTTGTGTGTTGGTTAAAACTGGCTGTGGCAGGCGCACCATCTTACAGTTAGATGCATCGGGGGTAAGAATGCTGGTACCCACGGCACCGATATACTCGGTTAGACTCATCACCAGTTCCTCGCGGATAGGGTCGATGGCAGGGTTGGTAACCTGTGCAAACTGCTGACGGAAGTAGTTGAACAGCACCTGTGGACGGTCGCTGATAACGGCCAGCGGTGTGTCGTTACCCATGGCAGCTACAGGCTCCTGTCCGGCTGTGGCCATAGGGATAATCGTCTTGTCGATATCCTCCTGACCGAATCCGAAGGTAACCAGCTTCTGCTGCAAGTCGCTCACCCCGTTATCCACCTTACGTCCGCTCTTCAGTTTCTCAAGCTGCACGCGGTTCTCGGCCAGCCACTCGCGGTAAGGATGCGCCTTGGCCAGCTTCTCCTTAATCTCGCCATCGTAGTAAATCTTGCCTTCCTGCGTATCAATCAGCAGAATCTTTCCTGGCTGCAGGCGTCCCTTCGAAACCACGTCGCCGGGCTCAAAGTCCATTACGCCAACCTCAGAGGCTACCACCATCATACCTTGCTTGGTGATGGTGTAGCGGCTGGGGCGCAGACCGTTGCGGTCCAGCATACCGCCTGCGTAGCGACCATCGCTAAACAGCAGTGCGGCAGGACCGTCCCACGGCTCCATCAGGATAGAGTGATATTCGTAGAAGGCTTTCAAATCTTCTGAAATAGGGTTCTTATCGTTAAAGCTCTCGGGCACCAGGATGGCCATGGCCTGTGGCAACGAGAGTCCGCTCATCATCAGGAACTCGAATACGTTGTCCAAGCTGGCCGAGTCGCTCATGCCGTCCTGCACAATCGGGCGCAAGTCCTTGATATCGCCCAGCGCCTCGCTGCTCAGCACACTCTCTCTTGCCTTCATCCAGCCGCGGTTACCACGAATGGTGTTAATCTCACCGTTGTGGGCCAGCAGACGGAAAGGCTGTGCAAGCTTCCATTTTGGGAATGTATTAGTCGAGAAACGCGAGTGAACCAAGGCCAGTCCGCTCGTAAAGTAATCGTTCGAAAGATCAGGGAAGTAGCGACGCAGCTGTCCGCTGGTAAGCATTCCCTTGTAGATAATATTCTTGCTTGAAAGTGAGCACAGGTAGAAGTCCTCATCATCAATGCGGTTCTCTATGCGCTTGCGTACCTTATATAATATACGCTCAAACACGGGCACGTTATCCTCCGACACGCCCGTTACAAATATCTGCTTAATGTCGGGTTCCACCTCGCGGGCAGCCACACCCAGCACCTCGGGGTTGGTGGGCACCGTGCGCAGGTGCATCAGCTGCAGGCCCTCGCGCTCAATCTCCTCAATCATCACGCTCAGAATCTGCTGCTGGGCCTTCTCGTCCTTAGGCAGAAAAACCAGACCTGTGCCGTACTTACCTTTCTCGGGCACGGGGATACCCTGTAACAAAATAAACTCGTGGGGTATCTGTACCATGATACCCGCACCATCACCGGTCTTGTCGCGTGTCTCGGCGCCACGGTGTTCCATGTTCTCAAGCACCTTCAGTGCATTGTCAACCAGATCATGACTTTTTCCGCCGTGTATGTTAACCACCATACCCACGCCGCAAGCATCATGCTCATAGTCAGATTGGTAGAGTCCTTTTTTTGGTTTCTTGCTCTGGCAAGCGTCGACTTCGTCGCCGAGCTGAGTTTGCTTTCTTTTTGTCATATTATCCTTTGTTAATCTTACATTTTGTCCGATTTCGACCGCAAAGGTATAACGTTTTGCTATCAAACAAGCCGAAACGCTGACGTTTTTATCTACATTTTTGTCGAAAATAACAATCTGTAAGCAAATCGCATTGAAATGCTTACAGATTGAAACTAATTTCTATTTTTCTTATTAACATTTAACGGCGTACTATGCGGAAAGGCTACGCTATAGGCACTGTCGATGGGGGCAAATCGCACGCTACGCGCTACAGTGCTACAGTGCTACAGTTAGAAATCATGCCATCCAACACTCAACGTAAGTCCCTATATTAATATATATATTATATATAAATATAGAAGTATTTTTGTGTGTGCGATGGGGCGAAAAACAACTGTAGCGCTGTAGCGCGTAGCAACAGGATGAGATCTGTTTCTATTAATAGTAGCAATTGTTACCATTAATAGTAGCAACTGTTACCATTAATAGCAGCAACCTGCATAATAAATACCATGTCCGAACTCATCGAGCACTGGGGGCCACCAGCTGCATGGGCATGTGAACGGAGCGGCCATCAATCAACGAGATTGGTGGCCGTTTTTGTTTTAATCTGTAAGCAAAATAAAAGTGATTGCTTTCAGGTTGATAGTTGGAGCCAAAATGAAGATTTAAAATTATGCCCTAATATTGACTGGAAACGGGAAAATGCTTACCTTTGCAGTCCATAAAAAGGATAAGGTTTTTATGGAAACAAAGTACATTTTCGTAACAGGTGGTGTGGTTTCCTCATTAGGCAAGGGAATTATATCGGCCAGCATTGGAAAGTTGCTGCAGGCACGCGGCTACAAAGTAACTATACAGAAATTCGACCCGTACATTAACATCGACCCGGGCACGCTGAACCCCTACGAGCACGGCGAGTGCTACGTAACAGCCGACGGCTTTGAGACCGACCTGGACCTGGGACACTACGAGCGATTTACAGGCATACACACAACACGAAACAACAGCATAACAACAGGACGCATTTACAAAACGGTAATCGACCGTGAGCGTCGCGGCGACTACCTGGGTAAGACAATCCAGGTAGTGCCACACATCACAGATGAGATTAAGCACCGCATGCTGCGCGAGGGCCTTGACGAGGGCTTCGACTTTATCATTACCGAGGTGGGCGGCACCATCGGCGACATTGAGAGTGCCCCATTTATGGAGGCTATCCGACAGCTGCGTTACCAGCTGGGCCGCAATGCCGTATGCGTACACCTTACGTACGTACCTTACTTAAAAGCCGCCGACGAGTTGAAGACCAAGCCCACACAGCACAGCGTGAAGGAACTGCAGGGTATGGGTATTCAGCCCGATATCCTGGTACTGCGCACCGAGCGCCATCTTGACGACGGCATGCGCATGAAGGTGGCATCGTTCTGCAACGTGGATCTGGAGTGCGTGGTGCAGAGCGAGGATCTGCCCAGCATTTACGAGGTGCCCGTGAACATGCAGCACCAGGGACTTGACGCTGCCATTATGCGTAAGATTGGTATCCCCGTAGGCGAGACACCTGCCATGAAGCCCTGGCGCGATTTCCTTGACAAGCAGCGCCGTGCCACCAACGAGGTACACATCGGACTGGTAGGAAAATACGACCTGCAGGATGCTTACAAGAGTATTCGCGAGAGCCTGAATCTGGCTGGTATCTACAACGATGTGAAGGTAAAAATGCACTTTGTGAACAGCGAGGAGATTACCAAAGCCAATGTGGCCGAAAAGCTGAAAGGTCTGGCTGGCATCGTGGTTTGTCCGGGATTCGGACAGCGTGGTATCGAGGGTAAGATCATTGCCGCCGAATACACCCGCACCAACGATATCCCCACATTCGGTATCTGTCTGGGTATGCAGATGATGGTGATTGAGTTTGCCCGCAACGTGCTGGGCTACAAGGATGCCAACAGCATGGAGATGGACGAGAAGACGCCACACAACGTGATAGACATTATGGAGGAGCAGAAGAATATTACCGAGATGGGCGGCACCATGCGTCTGGGCGCTTACGAGTGCGAGTTGGTAAAGGGCAGCCGCGTGTACGAGGCCTACGGCGAGGAGACACTCATCAAGGAGCGACACCGCCACCGCTACGAGTTTAACAACAAGTACCAGGAGGAGTACGAGGCCAAGGGCATGAAGTGCGTAGGTATCAACCCCGATGCCAACCTGGTAGAAATCGTAGAGATACCCGAGAAGCGCTGGTACATCGGTACCCAGTTCCACCCCGAATACTCATCTACGGTACTGAACCCACACCCACTGTTTATGAGCTTCATTGCAGAATGCAAGCATTAAACATTAAACATTAAAGATTAAACATTAAACATTAATGGAGCAACTGAAGCATGAGTGCGGAGTGGCGATGATTCGCCTGCTGAAGCCACTGGATTACTACGAGAAGAAATACGGTACCTGGGCCTACGGTTTTAACAAGCTGTACCTGATGATGGAGAAACAGCACAACCGCGGACAGGAGGGCGCCGGTATAGCCAGCGTGAACCTGAACAACAAGCCCGGCACCGAGTATATGTTCCGCGAAAAGGCGGAGGGCAAGAATGCCATTACCGAGATATTCAGTCGTGTGACCGAGGAGATGAAGGGCGAGCTGCTGATGGGCCACCTACGCTACTCGACAACCGGCAAGAGCGGGCTGACGTTTGTTCACCCCTTCCTTCGCCGAAACAACTGGCGCGCCAAGAACCTCTGCCTTTGCGGTAACTTTAACATGACCAACATCGACGAGGTGTTCGACTTCCTGACCGCCCAGGGACAGAGTCCACGTATCTACGGCGACTCGTACATCACCCTGGAGCTGATGGGACACCGACTGGACCGCGAGGTGGAGCGCCTGTATCAGGAGGCCACCGCACAGGGTCTGACAGGCATCGACATTACCAACTATATCGACAACCACATTGAGATGGCCAACGTACTGCGCACCACCATGCAGCACTACGACGGCGGTTTTGTGATGTGCGGACTGACGGGTAGTGGCGAGATGTTCAGCGTACGCGACCCCTGGGGCATACGACCCGCATTCTACTACCGCGACGACGAGATTATAGCCCTGGCCAGCGAGCGCCCCGTGCTGCAAACCACATTTGATATCGACAGTAAAGATGTGCATGAGCTGCTGCCAGGTCAGGCACTGATAGTACATAAAAACGGCGAAAGCCGACTGGAGCAGATTATGCCTGCCCAGAAACTGAGCGCCTGCTCGTTCGAGCGCATCTACTTTAGTCGCGGTTCCGACTGCGACATCTACCAGGAGCGCAAACGACTGGGCGAACAGCTGACTCAACCCATCTTAAAGGCCATCGACGGCGATGTAACCCATTCAGTTTTTTCCTATATCCCTAACACCGCCGAGGTGGCCTTTTATGGGATGACAGACGGATTCCGTAAGCTGCACGGCGACGTGCGTACCGAGAAGGTGGTGTGGAAGGATATTAAACTGCGCACCTTTATTACCGACAACAGCGAGCGCAACGATCTGGCTGCCCACGTTTACGACATCAGCTACGGCAGCTTGCAGGCCGGTGTGGATAACCTGGTGATTATCGACGACTCGATTGTGCGCGGCACCACCCTGAAGGAGAGTATCTTTAAGATTCTGGACCGCCTGCACCCCAAGAAGATTGTGATGGTATCGAGCTCGCCACAGATCCGTTACCCCGACTACTACGGTATCGACATGGCCCGACTGGAGGAGTTCTGCGCCTTCCGTGCCACCATGGCCCTGATTGAGGAGCGCGGCATGTGGCAGCTGGTAAACGACACTTACCTGGCCTGCAAACGCGAGCTGGAGAAACCCAAGGAGGAGATGCAAAACTGCGTGCGCGCCGTGTACGAGCCGTTTACAGTAGATGAGATTAATAAGAAAATTGTTGAGATGTTGCGACCAGCCGACATGCAGGCCCCCATCGAACTGGTTTTCCAGAGTATCGAGGGCCTGCACAAGGCTTGCCCCAACCACCCAGGCGACTGGTACTTTACAGGCCACTACCCCACTCCGGGTGGCGTAAGACTGGTAAACCAGGCGTTTATAAATTACGTAGACAAGGTAACAAAAAAATAGGTTCCGATTGGAACCTATTTTTTTAACCAATTCTCGATGCGGTGCAGCGCCTCGTCGGTTTGTTCGTGACTGCCGAAGGCCGTGAATCGTACGTAACCTTCGCCCGATGGACCGAAGCCGACACCCGGCGTACAAACCACATGGGCACCGTACAGCATCTCTTCGAAGAACTTCCAAGAACTGCTGGTCTCTGGCGTCTTTGCCCAGATGTAAGGGGCATTCTCGCCGCCGTAACACTCAAAGCCTAAGCCACGCAGGGTGGTAAGCATCTTCTTGGCATTTTGCATGTAGTAGTTGATAGTTTCCTTAACCTGCTGCTTACCCTCGGGGGTATAGATGGCCTCGGCAGCACGCTGCGAAATGTAGCTGGTACCATTAAACTTGGTACACTGACGACGGTTCCACAGGGGGTTAAGAGGGATGCGCTCGCCATCGAGCGTGGCAGCCGTAACCTCCTTAGGCACGATGGTGTAGCCGCAGCGCACACCGGTAAAGCCTGCCGTCTTGGAGTACGAATGGAACTCGATAGCGCACTTGCGGGCACCACGAATCTCGTAGATGCTATGGGGAATCTCATCGTCCTGGATGTAAGCCTGATAAGCAGCATCGTAGAAGATGAGTGTATCGTTCTTAAGCGCGTAGTTTACCCACTTGCGCAGCTCGGCCTTAGAGATAACGGTACCTGTGGGGTTGTTAGGATAGCACAGGTAGATCACATCAACGCGGCGGTCGGGCAGCTGGGGCACAAAACCGTTCTCGGCATTACAAGGCATATACAGCACATTAGACCAACGACCATTCTCCTGAACTCCCGCACGACCAATCATCACGTTCGAATCGATGTAAACAGGATAGATAGGATCGGTAACGCCGATAGAGTTATCCCAGCGCACCAGTTCCTGAATGTTACCCGTATCGCTCTTGGCACCATCGTTGATAAACACCTCGTCGCGATCCAGATGGATACCACGTGGCAGGAAATCGTTCTTCAAGATAGCATCGCGCAAGAAATCGTAGCCCTGCTCAGGTCCGTAGCCACGGAACCCTTGACGGGTGGCCATTTCGTCGGCAGCCTTGTGGATAGCCTCGATAACGGCTGGTGCCAGTGGTTGCGTTACATCGCCTATGCCCAGTGAGATGACATCCACCTTGGGATGCATGGCCTTAAAGGCGTTTACCTTTTTTGCAATGTCGGCGAACAGATAATTGTTCGGCAGCTTCAAGAAGTGGTCGTTTACTAATGCCATATAATATAAACCTATTTAATTTCGGGTGCAAAGGTAGCACTTTTTGGAAGAAAATTCAAAAAATACTTAGCATAATCACCTTCGATTTAATGAAAAGTAACAATTTGTAAGCATTAATAGTTGTTTTGCTTACAATTTAAAAGTAAAAACACTGTTAACGCTAACAAAAAGATAACGACACAAAACCTTTTATAACAAAATGAAACAAAAGCACTTGTTTTACTTACAAAATGCATTAACTTTGCACCCAAGAAATGACAAAGTGTCATCAATTTAACAATTTATTATAATAATTAGGTAAAAGTTTAAGAGGTATGAAAAAGATTGAAGCGATTATCCGAAAGACTAAGTTCGAGGAGGTGAAAGCTGCTTTGCTATCATCCGACATCGACTGGTTTGAGTACCACGACGTTCACGGCATTGGTCAGAGCCGTCAGGAGCGCATCTATCGTGGTGTACAGTACAGTACCGACGTGATCGAGCGTGTGGCCATCACCATTGTGTGCCGCGACATATTTCTCGATCCAACCGTAAAGGTTATTCTGCAGGTAGCTCACACAGGTGAAATCGGCGACGGTCGTATCTTTGTAAGCGATGTGATTGACACTTGGAGCATTCGCACAGGCGAGAACGGCGACACCGTATTGAGAGATAAGAAATAGTTCATTGAACATTGAACATTGAACATTAAAAATTAAACATTAAACATTTTCAGGATTATGAACGAAATTGGAATTTCACTCGATACCGTATGGATGCTATTGGCAGCTATGTTGGTTTTCTGGATGCAGCCAGGTTTTGCGCTGTGTGAAGCTGGATTTACACGCAGTAAGAACACCGCTAACATCCTGATGAAGAACTTTGTAGATTTTATGTTCGGCTCGCTGCTGTTCTTCTTCCTTGGCTTCGGCTTTATGTTTGGTGGCGACGTGCTGGGCGGTTTTATCGGTATGCCTAACTGGGGCGACCTGAGCTTTTACGAGAGCGACCTGCCTGTAGAGGGTTTCCTGATTTTCGAAACCGTATTCTGTGCCACTGCCGCAACCATCGTTAGTGGTGCTATGGCCGAGCGCACAAAGTTCTCGATGTATTTGGTTTACAGTGCAGTTATCTCACTGATTATCTACCCTGTAGAGGGTCACTGGACATGGGGTGGCGGCTGGCTTTGCAACGATGCTGCCGATAGCTTTATGATGACTACCTTTGGTGATGTGTTCCACGACTTTGCCGGTTCGGCTATCGTACACAGCGTAGGTGGTGTGCTGGCCCTGGTAGGTGCTATCGCCCTTGGTCCCCGTGTAGGCAAGTATGATGAGGACGGCAAGAGCCGCGCTATTCCTGGTCACAACCTGGCCATGGCTGCTCTGGGCGTATTCATCCTGTGGTTGGGATGGTTCGGATTCAACCCCGGTTCACAGCTGGCTGCCAGCGGCGAGGTTAACCGCATTGCCATCAGCCACGTATTCCTTACCACTAACCTGGCTGCTGTAGCTGGTGGAACTGCTACCATGTTCCTTACCTATATCAAGTATGGCAAACCATCACTCTCACTCACCCTCAACGGTGTGCTGGCAGGATTGGTAGGTATCACCGCCGGTTGTGACCTGGTATCACCCTTCGGCGCAGTTATCATCGGTCTTGTTTGCGGTATCGTACTGGTTTACGCCATCGAGTTTATCGATCACAAGCTGCACATCGACGACCCTGTAGGTGCTTCGTCAGTACACGGTGTTTGCGGTATCCTGGGTACCCTGATGACCGGTCTGCTGTCAACCTCAAACGGTGCTTTCTACGGTCACGGTTTCGGTTTCTTCGGTGCTGAGCTGTTCGGTGTTCTGGTTATCGACCTCTGGGCTGCTGCCTGTGGTGTAGTATTGTTCTACAGCATTAAGAAGATTCACGGTCTGCGTGTTAGCAAGCGTATCGAGGAAGAGGGCTTGGATATCTACGAGCACGGAGAAATGTGCTACAACTAATTGAGAATTGACAATTGATAATTGACAATTGAGAGAGAAATAAATTAAAGAGAGAGATTTTACCATTAGTTAAAAATTAAAAGCGAACGAATTATGAAAAAGATTGTTTTAATGGCGCTTATGTTCGCCGCAGGAATGGGTGCTTCGGCACAGGATGAAGGAGTAGAAACCACAGTTGCTGCAGATGTAGTAAGTTCGTATATCTGGCGTGGCCAGGATTGCGGAAGTGCAGCCATCCAGCCTACACTGGGCATTGGCTACAAAGGCCTCTCGCTCACAGCATGGGGAAGCTACGGACTGGTTGACACCAACGATGCCAAGGAGTTCGACCTGACACTGGCCTACACTGCAGGTGGTTTCAACATCGGCTTGACCGACTACTGGTTCAACGCCGGACTGGATCCTGAGGGTCGCTACTTTAAGTACGATGCCCATGGCACCAACCATATCTTCGAGGCAAACATCGGTTACGACTTTGGTGCCGCCAGCATCCAGTGGTTTACCAACCTCTCGGGTAACGACGGTGTGAACAAGGATGGTAAGCGTGCCTACAGCTCGTACGTAGAGCTGGGCGTGCCCTTCAAAGTAGCCGCAGTAGATTGGAGCGCAACCGTAGGTGCTGTGCCTTACGCCACCAGTTTCTATGGTACCGATGGCTTTGCCATCACCAACCTGGCACTCAAAGCTACAAAGGATATTAAAGTAACCGATTCGTTTAGCATCCCAGTGTTCGCCCAGGTGGCTGCTAACCCCTGTGCCCAGAAGGCATACTTCGTCTTTGGATTCACGCTTCAGCCGTGAGTCCAAGGACTCTTAAAAAAAAGCAAACATTCAAAACAACTAAAAAACAATAATATTATGTGTGGAATAGTAGGTATTTTCAACGTAAAAGAGCAGTCGCAGCAAATGCGACAGAAGGCTTTGAAGATGAGTCAGAAAATTCGCCATCGTGGACCCGATTGGAGTGGTATCTACTGTGGCGGCTCGGCTATCTTAGCCCACGAGCGATTAAGTATTGTTGATCCAGAGTCGGGTGGTCAGCCCCTGTTCTCGCCCGACCACAAACAGGTGCTTGCCGTTAACGGCGAGATTTACAACCATCAGGAGATACGTCGCCGCTATGCCGGTAAGTACGATTTCCAGACGGGTAGCGACTGCGAGGTAATCCTGGCCTTGTACCGCGAAAAAGGTATCGACTTCCTGGAAGACCTGAGCGGTATCTTTGCCTTTGCCCTTTACGACCAAGAAGCCGACGAATTCCTGATTGCTCGCGACCCTATTGGCGTTATCCCACTGTACATTGGTTGCGATGCCGACGGAAAGGTGTACGTAGCCTCGGAGCTGAAAGCCCTCGAGGGCCAGTGCGAGCACTACGAGCCTTTCTTGCCCGGCCATTACTACTGGAGTGCCGACCCAGGACAGAAGCGTTACTACAAGCGCGACTGGATGGAGTACGATGCCGTGAAGGACAACCCCGCATCGGTAGAGGCTATCCACGACGCACTCGAAGGTGCCGTTAAGCGCCAGCTGATGAGCGACGTGCCTTACGGTGTACTGCTGTCGGGCGGACTCGACTCGAGTGTGATCTCGGCCATCGCCGAGAAATACAGCGAGATGCGTATCGAGGACGACTCGAAAACCAAAGCCTACTGGCCCCGCCTGCACTCGTTTGCCGTAGGACTGAAGGGTGCACCCGATCTGGCCAAGGCCAAGCTGGTGGCCGACCACATCGGTACCGTTCACCACGAAATCAACTACACCATACAGGAAGGTCTGGATGCCATCCGCGACGTAATCTACTTTATCGAGACCTACGACGTGACCACCGTACGTGCCTCAACACCTATGTATCTGCTGGCGCGTGTCATCAAGTCGATGGGTATCAAGATGGTACTCAGCGGCGAAGGTGCCGACGAGATTTTCGGTGGCTACCTGTACTTCCACAAAGCCCCAACGGCCAAGGACTTCCACGAGGAAACCGTCCGTAAACTCTCTAAGCTGCACCTCTACGACTGCCTGCGTGCCAACAAGAGTCTTTCGGCATGGGGTGTTGAGGGTCGTGTGCCATTCCTCGACAAGGAGTTCCTGGATGTGGCCATGCGCACCAACCCTGCAGCCAAGATGTGCCCAGGCAAAACCGTTGAGAAGAAGATTGTACGCGAGGCCTTTGCCGACATGCTGCCCGAAGCCGTAGCCTGGCGCCAGAAGGAGCAGTTCAGCGATGGTGTAGGCTACTCGTGGATCGACACCCTGAAGCAGATTACATCCGAGGCCGTTACCGACGAGCAGATGGCCCACGCCGCCGAGCGATTCCCAATCAACCCACCCAAAAATAAAGAGGAGTATTACTACCGCTCTATCTTTGCCGAGCACTTCCCCAGCGATTCAGCTGCCCTGAGTGTGCCCAGCGAGGCCAGCGTAGCCTGCTCTACCGCCATCGCCCTGGAATGGGACGAGGCATTCAAGAACTTAAACGATCCTTCGGGACGTGCAGTGAAAGGTGTGCACGAACAAGCATACTAAGAATAACAAACCTTTTATACTTACCCAATATGGGAAGGGCAACAAGCGTAGCACAAGCGCTGTTGCCCTTATTTAAATCTTAGAGTGTTACCTCGGGTACTACCTGACCATCAAGCAGGTTGATGGTGCGCTGGGCATAACCGGCATCGCGCTCCGAGTGGGTTACCATTACCACGGTGGTACCCTCCTGATTCAGCTGGGTAAGAAGCTGCATCACCTCAAGACCGTTCTTTGAGTCGAGGTTACCAGTGGGCTCATCGGCGAGGATAATCTTAGGATTCATCACTACGGCACGGGCGATGGCTACACGCTGTTGCTGACCTCCTGACAACTGCTGGGGGAAGTGGTGGGCACGATGACTGATGGCCATGCGGCGCAGTACCTCCTCTACCCTTGCCTTGCGTTCCTTCTTGGGCACACCCAGATAAGTAAGAGGCAACTCTACATTCTCTTCAACATTCAATTCATCAATCAGGTTAAAGCTCTGGAACACGAAACCAATCTGGCCCTTGCGAACCTTGGTACGCTGACTCTCCTTGAGCGAGCCCACATCCTGACCATCCAGCAGATACTGACCACTGGTAGGATTATCGAGCAAACCCAGAATGTTAAGTAAGGTTGATTTACCACAGCCCGATGGACCCATGATGGCCACGAACTCGCCTTTCTTTACTTCGAGCGATACACCGCCCAATGCAACGGTCTCCACCTCTTCGGTACGGAACACCTTCTGAATGTTTTCTAACTTAATCATAAGCTTATTGTACTATTTGACTATTTACTATTTCACTATTTATTCGTTCTTAAGATAATCAACCGGGTTGCTGCTGGCCACACGATAACAGCCGATGCAAACCACCGAGAGGATAACCACCACTACTGCCAGGGCACAAAGGCCGAAGAGTACTGGCGACAGGACAGCCTTCTCGCTGAACTGCTCTAACCACAAGCGCGATACATACCAGCCACCGATGGCACCGATAACCACTGCAGGCAAGGCCAGGCGCAGAATATCGCGGATAAAGAGCTGCAGCACGTCGATGATATGGGCACCGTTCACCTTGCGCACGGCAATCTCCTTCTGTCGGCGAGCCAACTCACCAGCCAGATAACCAATCAGTCCGATCAGGGCAATAATGAGTGCTACCATTCCACCAATCATCACGGTACTGCGGAAACGCTGCGCGTCGGTATAAAGCTGCGTCATCAACATGGTATAGGGGCGCATGGCTACATCGGGATTCTCGGGAATCAACTCATGCAAGCGCTTGTTGGCGGCATCGAGCGCACCCATATCGTGGAAACGCACGGTGATATGGTGGGTGTATCTCATATTCTGGTCGTAGAAACAGATGCTGGGACGCGTGTCGGGATGGGTGATACTACCGATACGGGGATCGTCGAACACACCCACGATGGTGTATGGACCTTCGTAAGAGGTACAGATTACCTGCTTGCCAACAGCCTGATCCCAACCAGCCAGCTGCTTCATCTTCTCCTCGAACTTACGACTTACCATGGCCTCGCGCATGGTGTCGGTCTGCTGCGTAAAGGTACGACCAGCAATCACGGGTATGCCCATCACCTCGAAGTAATCGTCGCCCACATCAAACAGGTCGGCCACATTCATGTATTCCTTGTCATCGCCTGGCAGGAAGATGTTATCGCCACTCTGCATCTCGGGCAGGTAGGCATAAGATGTGGTAACACCTTTCACACCCGACAGCTTTTTGAGCTCACTAACCACCAGTCGTTTCTGTGTCAACGAGAGCTCGTCGGTATTGAGATCGGCCAGGGTTGAATAGTCGTAACCTGGATTATCGTTCACCATCAGCTGATACTGGCGACCTACCACCAGCAACAGCACAAAGAGGAAGGTGGCCGAACCGAACTGCAATCCCAGCAACAGCATTTTCCACGCACGGTGCGAATGGTTGTAATGCTTAAAGGCGGCAGTCATGGGGATATGGGTGTAGGCCCAACCCGGCACCAGACCTGTAATAACCAGCACCACCAGACAGGTGAGGGCGATGAACCCGATGTTATGACCTGTAGTAAAGATGACTGGTAGTGGCGTGCCCGTAAGTTCCTGGATGGTATCCTGGAAGACGAACAGCAAGCCAGCGGCCAGTGCCAGCGACAACAGCAGGTGCAGCACACTCTCGATCATTACGCGACCGTAGATGTTACGTGCCTCGGCACCATAGCAACGGTGTACAGCCATCTCGCGGGCTCGGCGACCGATGCCACCAACCACCAGCAACAGATAGTTCATCACCGCACAGCCAATCAGCACCATGGCCAGCAACGATACAATCCAAATCATGCGGCGTGTAGCATCGTCCTGTGTATGATAGTCGGCCAACGGGCGCAGCGAGTAATCGAGATCCACACCGGCCTTCTTCAGTTCGTCGGCAGGCAGGTTGTCATGGCGCATCTTCTTTATCTGCGGTTTCAGGTCGTCGGGGGTGACACCCTTGGCCAATCGCACATAACCAAAGTAGCGATCGTTACCCACCCAGTTATCGCGACCATCCCAGGTTATCTGGGGCAGTGTGGGCATCGATACCAGTACCTCCAAGTCGTGCAGTCTGGTATTCAGGGGGATATCCTCGTAGATACCGCCAATAGTGAGTGCCAGATTGCCACGCTTATTATAATACACCTTCTTACCAATCACGTCGCCACCCAGTTTCTCGGCTATCGACTGCGGAATCATGCAGTAGTTAGGCTGACTGAGCGTCTTCTTAGGATTACCTGCCAGAATACGGTAGGGGAACACATCGAAGAAACAGCTATCGGTAAAGAAGAAATTGGTACGTATGCGCTTATCGTCTTCGGTAACCAGTGGCAGGTCCCAACCAAAGCCTGTATAGCGGGTAGCGGCCTCAACCTGCGGGCAGTAGCGCTTCAAGCCGTGAGCGATAGCACCCGATGTTTGTGAGTAATGCTGATATTCGCCATCGCGAATCACATCCTCGTAAAGCACATAGATGCGGTCGCTCGTGTCGAAGTCCTTATCCCACGACTGTTCGAAACCAGCCTTACCTATCAATACTACACCTGTAGCCAGACCTACAGCCAGACAGAGGATCTTAATCCAGTTGTGCTGACCACGCTGATTGAGAGATTTGATTACGTTCATATGCATTATTTGTTGATGTTTACGCTGCAAAGATACGGCTATTAACCAATATCTGCAAGCTTTTTGCAAGCCCTAAAGACGGTATGTCTAAACATTATACGGTTCACTGTATGATTTTTATACACTTGCCACCAGTTACTCGGTTTTAATGCTCTCAACCGGGTTAGTACGCACGGCTTTGATAATCTGGATGCTAACCGAGAGCACAGCTACCAACAGGGCGAAGGCACAGGTAACAGCGAATATCCAAGGACTCAGGCTGATGCGATAGCTGAAGTTGCTCAACCAGTCGGTCATCACGTACCACGACAGGGGGATGGCGATAACAAACGATACCAGCAATGGTGCACAGAAGGTACGCAGCATGAGTGCCATCACCTCGTGCGAGGTTGAACCCATAATCTTACGGATACCAATCTCCTTCTGTCGCTGACGGATAAAGAAGAGCGACATACCGATGAAGCCCATCACCGAAATTACAATCGCCACAATGGTAAAGAGCGAGATGATTTTCAGCGTGTTGCGCTGTTCATCGAAGGTTTTGGCAATATTTTCCTCGAGCGACTGCACATACCACTCCATATCAGCCTCGGCTACACCTTGTTCTTTCAGCATAGCAATAAAGGCAGCCTTGGCCTGCTTGTCGCCATTGGTCTTCACCAGGAACGAAGGATATTCGAACGAATCCTTGAATTGGATGACAAAAGGCTCAACACCTTGCAACACATTGATACGATGGATATCGTTAAGCACACCAGCGATAGGTTTATTCCAAACAGTCTGTGTGGTGGTGTCGGTATATTCCATCTGGCGCATGGTTTCCTCCGTCAGATAGTAACCATCACTGGTTTGTCCATAGTCTTTCTTTTTCTTAAACCCATAAAGGTCGTAGGCCGTTTTGTCAAGGTCTAATAAGTAGAGAATCACCAATTTATCGTTACGCGTCACACTTTGCATGCTACAGCTACCAGTAGCCAACGAGGTTTTCTCGAACCTACCTATTTTCTCCACAAAAGGCATCTTCTCCAAGAGGTTTCTCACAGTTTGATGTTTGCCATCGGGAGCGTTGATAACAAACAGATGCTCTGTGTTGTAGCCCAGCGGCGCATGAATCAGATGATTCAGTTGCAACCAGATAACGAGGGCCGACGTAAGCATCACCAAGGTTACCACATTCTGCAGAATGATAAAGATCTTGCTCAGCACCATCTTGGAGCGATAGCGGAAACTGCCCTTGACGATGTCGATAGGCTGGAAACGTGAAATCTGCCACGAAGGCATGATGCCTGATAAAATACCCACCAGCAGGATGAAAGCGATGCAGACACTGACGGTACCCAGACTGATATCGCCAGCAAGGTCGATCTTGCCCTTAAACAGTTCTACAGCATCATCCTGGAAAGCAAAGGCTAAAGCCAGACCGATGGCAAACGAGAAGGCTACCATCAGGGTCGATTCAGCAATCAGCTTCAGTGAGATATCGTTCTGACTGCTACCAAAGAGTTTGCGGGTGGCCATCTCCTTGGCACGGAAGCCTGTGTTGGCAACCGTCAGGTTGATGTAGTTGCTGATGGCAAAGAAGAGGATGGCCAGCACAGCAGCCAACAGGATGCGAAGTCGCGACTTATCACCTTTCTGCATGCCCGTGCCATTGTTCTGCGGTGCAAACATCACGTCCTTGAGTGGCGTAAAAGTCAAAGGATTCTCATCCCACTTACCATAGTAATTCTTTGACATATAATCGGCGATGATAGCTTTCTTGCTATCGAGACTGGTGCCTGGGTGCAGCATGAAGAATACCTTACTAACACCATTGGGGCCATAGGCCGCTGTGTAATTCTCGAGCTGATAGCCCATCACCTGCGGATAGCGCTGCATGCTCACGATAATCTGCGTCTCGTTAGGCAGTACCGTATGATCAAAGTCCTTGGCTATCGCACTAACGGTATATACCAGCGTACTGTCGTAAGGGTCGTCGTGCCCGATACGTACATGGCGTTCGCCAGTAATCTGAACCGACTCGCCAATGGGGTTCTTATCACCAAACAGGCGCTTGGCCAGTCGCTCTGTAATCACGCACTTATCGGGTTTATCAAGTGCATAACGCTTGTTACCCTGCGTCAACTCATAGTCGAAGAAGTTGAAGAAAGTAGAGTCGGCCAGCATGATCGTACTCTTGTCGTCGCCATCTTCCACCACGCGGTCGCCATATTTGATTTTTCCACTCTGACTCATCACACAGCAAGTTTGCTCCACCTCAGGGCACATCGCTTTGATATCGGTGGCAGCCTGAGGCCACATAAAGAAATTATCCTGACTACCTATCAGAACAATCTGGTCGGCATGCTTGTGCCACGAGTCGATAGTAAACTGGCGCCAGGTGTAGTCGCCCAGCAGGATGATAAACATGAGTGACACTACAAGCCCTACCACATTGATTAATGTGTAGAGCTTGTTGCGTGAGAGAAAACGGAAATAACTCTTCATTTTTTATTCTTTATTTTTTTATTTCTGTGTAAGATAATAATCCATGTTCAGCGTATGACTCTCAACAGGTGCCTGCCACTCCAGTTGCAAATCGGTTTTGCTGCGCTGACGGGTGTAACAAGCCACGCTGGCGATGCTTTCATCGGGCATCAGGGTATAGGTAATCTTACCTACGGGCTCGTCGAAGTCGGCCTTCTTCTTGTTCCAGCGACTATAGGTGGCGGTGTAGAATCCGGCATCCAGCGAGTAGCTGTGGCGACCTGCGCACTGCCACTGGTTCTTGCGCCATACGTACTTAGTACGACTGGTAAGCATGCCATCGGCAGCATAGTTGTACTGGTAGCGGTAGATGGGCTTCAGGGTGAAGTTACCCTTGCGCTGGGGCTGTTCCTGATATACCACCATCGTAGCAATCTTGCCATCGGCATCACGATCAGCATTGTAAACAAACTCTGCGTCGTTAGCTTGAGAGACTGTGTCGAAAATCTTATCGACTGTTGCAGATGTCATTACTTGTGCATTTGAGGTCAGAGCCATCAGGCACATCATCGAGCTAATCATAAACTTTTTCATAATCGTACTTATTTAAATTGTTATTACTTTGTTTTTTTATTTTCACATTGCAAAGTTACGATCATTCTTTATTATATGCAAGCTTTTTTGAGTGCCCGGAGGGCGTTCGTCTAATCTTTATACACACTATCGTATGATTTATTTACACCACCCTGATTATTCGGTTTTGATACTCTCAACAGGATTGGTACGCACAGCCTTTATTATCTGGATACTGACAGAAAGAACAGCTACCAGAAGGGCGAAAGCACAAGTGGCGACGAATATCCATGGACTGAGACTGATGCGATAACTGAAGTTCGAGAGCCAATCGTTCATCACATACCACGACAGGGGGATGGCCATCACAAACGATACCAGCAACGGCACACAGAAAGTGCGCAGCATCAGCATCATCACCTCGTGCGAGGTAGATCCCATAATCTTACGAATACCGATATCCTTCTGTCGCTGACGGATGAAGAAGAGCGACATGCCGATAAAGCCCAAGACAGACACCACGATGGCAATGAGCGTAAAGAGCGTGATGAGCTTCAGCGTATGTTGTTGATCCTTGAATGTCTCAGCAATGCTTTCCTCAATACTCTGCACTCTATCTTCTGCAGATCCATTCAGTTTTTTCATCATCTCATCAAAGGCAGCCTTTGCCTGCTTATCACCATTTGTTTTTACCAGAAACATTGGGTACTCTTTATCCTTCTGTACTCGGATAGCAAATGGTTGTACAGGCGAAAGAACATTGACAGAATGGAACTCTTCGAGTACTCCAGCAACCGGTTCTTTTCCCCCATCATACCAACCTAATTCTCGGGCATCGATTTTATTGTCTAACTGCCGTAGTGCCTCTTCATTCAGATAAATACCGTCATTACTGGTTCCATGATTATGCTTGATTTGCAGTCCCAACAATTCGAAAGTAGTCTTGTCCATATCCGTCTCAAACATAGATACAAACTTGTCGTCACGGACAATGATATAAACACCTGTATGAAACTGATTGAATGTGCACCCGTTAAAGGTTCCTATTCTCTCTACAAAAGGCATCTTCTCCAGCTTACTTCTGACAACCTGCTCCTTCCCTTCGGGACTGATGATATAGAAGAGATTTTCTGTATTAAAGCCAAGGGGGGCATGGATAAGATGGTGCAACTGAAGCCAGATAACCAAACTGGCCGTGAGCATCGTAACAGTAATAACATTCTGTAGGATGATGAACACCTTACCAAGTACCATTTTGGAACGAAAGCGGAAATTACCTTTCACGATATCGATGGGCTGATAGCGGGTCATCTGCCATGAGGGCAAAAGACCTGAAACAATACCAACCAGGAAGATACCTCCAAGACAGAGGCTCACACTCACAATATTAATATCATCTGTGATGGCTATCTTACCTTTAAACAGACTGATGGCATCATCCTGGAAGCACAGCGCCAAAGCCAATCCTATAGCAAAAGCAAGTGCTACCATCAATGTCGATTCGGCTATCAGCTTCCACGCAATCATTCGTTGACTACTACCGAAGAGCCGTCGGGTAGCCATTTCTTTGGATCGGAATCCCGTATTGGCTACAGTTAGATTGATATAGTTGGTGATGGCAAAGAATAGCAGAGCAAGCACGGCTGTAATCAAAATATGCAGGCGTGTTTTGTCGCCTTTCTGCAGACCCTTTCCATCATTCTGAGGTGCAAACATCACTTCTTTGAGCGGCGTTACACTCACCTTATATTCTCCGAAAGGAATGAAATAGTTATTGACTATATAGTTATCAATGGTTTTCTTCTTGTTATCGAGAGTCATCCCTGGACGGAGCATGAAGAACACCTTGCAGGCACCTGCATTACTGAATGCATAGGAGTAGCTAGGAAACTCTGCACTCAGCATCTGTGGATAGCGTTTCATATTAGCGATGATCTGCGTCTCGTTAGGCAGCACTGTATGGTCGAAGTCCTTTGCAACGGCACTGACGGTATATACCAACGTGCTGTCGTAAACAGTATTTCCTGGTTCCACATCATACTCGCCTACAATCTGTACTGATTCGCCAATAGGATTCTTATCTCCAAACAGTCGGTGAGCCAGTCGTTCTGTGATGACACATTTATCTGGGGAGTTTAAGGCTGTTTGACGACTTCCTGTCTCCAACTCAAAGTCGAAGAACTGGAAAAAAGTGGAGTCTGCCACCATGATGATGCCATTTTCGTTTTCGCCGTCCTTCACCTCCTGCCGACCATACTTGACTTTTCCCCTCACACTCATCACACAGCATTTCTGCTCTATCTCAGGACACATCTCCTTAATCCTATCTCCAGCCTGAGGCCACATGGAGAAACTTGTCTGGTCCCCCACCAGATAAATACGATCGGCATTCTTGTGCCACGAGTCGATGCTGTACTGGCGCCAGGTGTAATCGCCCAGCAGGATGATAAACATTAACGACACTACAAGCCCTACCACATTAATTAATGTGTAGAGCTTGTTGCGTGATAGGAATCGAAAGTAACTTTTCATACGGTTTTATGGTTTATTCGTTCTTAATGTTGTTGATAGGATTCTCGGTTGCGGCGCGCCATCCCTGCAGGGCGGCAGTAAGCACATTTACTACCAGCACGATGATCAGCGAGAGTACCAACGGCGTGAACTGCATCTCTACATGCAAACCTGATATACTGCCTGCCGTAGGTGCCAGCCAGTAAGCCAACGGGATAGCAATGATGGCGGCTACCAGCGACTGTACAAACACCGTTCGTAACAAGTGCAGGGTGATACTGCTTACTTCGGCACCAAACACTCGGCGCACAGCAATCTCACGCCTACGCTGACCTACGAAGTAACTGTTCATCGCCATCAGTCCCAGGATAGCTATCAGCAAGGCCACAAACGTAAACACGGTAAGCACACTCAGGAACCGCTCGTAATCCTCGTACCATTCCTGATGCTTCTGACTCAGCGAATGAACCTCGGAAGCCTCATGACCAGTCAGCTCCTGGAACAAGGTTTTCATCTTTGCCTCTACCCGCTCGCGATCGCCATGATATTTCACAATCGTCATACGTGGCGAGCCGTACATACGCTGCACAAAACTGGTGGTGTCGTTAACATATTCATCCGTTTTCAACATCATGATAGGTGTGGGATGCATCTCCTCGTTCATCACGGTCTGATAGATAATATCGGGATAAACAGCCGAAATAGTCATATTGAAGTGACCACTGGTGCTCACTATCTCTCGGGTATCATCACTCTTACCAAACTGGCGCAGTAACTGGTGGTTCACACCTACTCCATTATCCGAATAAGTCTTCTCAGGATGCAGGTTCAAGATATTGAAGAAACAGCTGTCGCCCATCAGGTAGCGCATACTTACCACTGTACCATCGTCGGCCTGGGTGGTATTGTTCTCCAGAAAATCGAGCGGTGTACCATAGCCATAGCCCACGCCATCAACCTCGGGCATCTGCAACAACTTCTGACGATAGGTCTGACGCTGTGTCAAACTCAGGTTATTAATGCCCCAGGTTTCCAGGATATTCTCGTGATCGTAACCTAAGGGCTGACGCATCTTTTCACGAATGTTGCCACTCAACAGCAGGGTAACGGTGAGCATCACGATGGCAAACACAGCCTGAATCACCATCAGCACATGGCTCCAACGCTGACGAACACGGCGACGGAAAGTGCCACGAACGATATCGATAGGCTGATAGCCACTGAGTATCGAGGCGGGCACAAAACCTGCCAACGCACCTACCACAGCAATGATAAGCACAAAGCCGATGATTGTAACGATGCCAGTATCCTTCAACAGATCCATCGGACAGGCGGCCATCTCAATAGCCTTATCCTGCAGGGCAAGGGCTACCAGATAAGCCACACCAAAAGCGATGGCAGTAAAGAAGATGCTCTCGCCAATCAGCTTCAGGAATACCTGCAAACGCGACAGACCTAACAATCGGCGTGTAGCCATCTCCTTCGAACGCTCTGTGGTGAGCGACACACTCAGGTTGACATAATTAAAGATGGCGAACACCAGCACCAACAGGGCTATCACCACATAAAGATGAGCCATATCGCGATTGCCGTGGTTCAGGTCGCCCGACTGGAATGAGCATTCCTTGGCATCGTAATACAGATTGGTCAGCGATGTAAGCACCACCTTCTTTACAGCATCCATACGATAAAGCCAAAAGAAGGTCTTCATATACTCGCGCATCGCGTCGGCCTTACTGCGCAGGTCGCAACCCTCTTTCTCCATCAGAAACAGTACCGTACTGCCGGCATTGGTCATCTCCTCGGTATAAGCCGAATAGTTAAAATGCTTATGACTTTCGAGGTTCACCACGCACTCATGACTGCTGGGGATGACAGAGCGGTCGAAATCGTCCATCACACCGCTGATGGTATAGGTGACATGCCCGTCGGGATCGTTCTTATCACCCAGCACCACCTCCTTGCCTACTGCATCGCCCTCGGGCCAATAGCGTTCGGCAAACTTCTTGCTCACCACCATCTGGTTGGGGGCTTCGAGCACTTTATGCTTGTCGCCAGTCAGCAACTGGTAGTCGAAGAACTCAAAGAAGTTAGGTGCAACCACCAGGATATCAGTATTTACCTCCATGCCACGGATATCAAACATGGCATTATAACCAGAGACAGAGCACCAGCCCTCGATTTCTGGGAAACGGTCCTGCAATTTCTGTCCCACACGGAAGTGCGACATGGTAAACTCCTCGTTGCCCAATGCGAAGATACGCTCGCCACGGGTCTGGAAGTTTTCTACCGATGTCTGACGATAAATCAAATCGCCCAACAGCAGCAGGAAGGCCATCGACAGGCACAGGCCCACAATAATAATAATGGTAAACAGGCGATGGCGACCCAGGAACTTAAAATAGCTTTTCATAACGCTTTACTTAATCACTAACACTTCGTTATCCTTAAATGCTTCGTAGCCACTGGTAACTACTCGCTCACCAGGCTCCAAACCTTCGAGAATCTCGTAGTACTGTGGGTTCTGGCGACCTACACGGATGTTACGACGATAAGCCTTAGAGCCACTCTTGTCGAGTACAAATATCCACTGTCCACCTGTGGTCTGGAAGAAGGTACCACGAGGGATGATGATGGCCTGCTCGGGCTGACCCAGTTCCAGGTCGATATAATAGGTCTGACCAGAACGGATGTTCTCAGGGCGCTCGCCTTTGAATACGAAATCACAACGGAACTTACCATCGCGCACCTCGGGGTACACCTTGCGCACCTGCAACTGGTACTGCTTGTCGCCACGGGTAAAGGTAGCCGAAAGACCTGGACGAACGCGGTCGATATAATGCTCGTCGATGCTGGCCTGCACCTTGTAGTCAGAGAGGTCGTTCAACTGACCAATCTTCTGTCCAGGCTGAATGCTCTGTCCTAACTCCACATCCAGTAGTCCCAGTTCGCCATCGATAGCCGAACGTATCTCGAGCTTATCCTTACGCTGGCGAACCAATACCACGTTCTTACGCATGTTCTGGAGATTGTCCTCCATCTGGTCCATCTGCACGGTGCGATAGATAGAGTCCTGCTTCAGGCGCTTGGTAATGAGCGAGCGCTTCTTGGCAGAGAGCTGGTAATCCTCCTGCGACTTGATGTAATCCTCCTTGCTAATCAGTTTCTCGGCATACAGACGCTTGTTCTGATCGTAGGTACGCTGTTTGCGATGGGTGTCCATATCCAACTGAGCCTGTTCGGTCTGGTTGTTCAGACGGTCCTGTTGCATAGCCACCTGGGTGTTACGCAGCAGGTTCTGCTTCTCGGCCAGTTCGGCCTCGGCATTCAGAATCTGCAGGTCGAGGTTCGAGTTGCTCAATCGAACAATCACATCGCCCTTGTGCACCATCGTACCTTCTTCAACCACCTTCTCCATCACGATACCACCTTCTTCGGGCGAAATCTGTACTATCTGGATGGGCAGCACCTGTCCGTTGGTACGTACATAGTCCTTGAACTCGGCACGCTGTGCTTCGCTGATGGTCATCTCGTCCTTGCTCACCTTGAGCGTCGAGGCATGGTTGCCGAAAATCAGCCAAGCTAACATAACTAACAACAAGCTACCGCCTGCTGCGTATGGCCAATACTTCTTCAGTTGCTGACTCTTAGTTTTTTCGATTACTCTGTCCATATTGTTTCTCCTTTATAATATCTTACTAATTGTTCCTTTACCATAGCCATGAGCTGACATTGCAGCAGGGTGGCTTTTGAGTTGAGTAGCTGTGCCGATGTGGTATGCAGATCGATGGCTGTTGCAAGTCCCTCTTCGAACTGTCGACGGGTAAGCTGATAGGCGATGCTATCGGCCTCAACCTTCTTCTCCATCTGTATGGTCTGCTTCTGATAGCCCTGCCAGTCCTGCCAAGCCTCGCTACTCAGTTTGGCCAGTTCCAGTTGTTTCTGGTCGTAAGCCTCCTGGGCAATCTTGTAGTTATTCTTGGCCTTGCGGATGCTGGTGAGCGTCTGCAGACGGTTGAACAGAGGGATATTGACTGATATACCCAGATACTCACCCATGTTGTTCTTCATCTGGTTGCGGAATGTCTCCGCAGCATCGTTATGTAGCGTTTTGTAATAAGTGGTGCTCAGGCCCGCACTGAGAGAGAGTGACGGATAAAGAGAAGCGCGAGCCTGATGCCACTCATGTTTCGATGTCTGCATGCGATAACGGGCCACCTGCAGTTCGGGGTGATCGGTGTTGGGTGTTGGGTGTTGGATAGCACTATCAGCCATCACCAATCCACCATCACCTACCACCTTAATACTATCACCCAAGGGATAGTTCATGGCCTTTTTCAGTTCCAATATAGCCGAGGCATAAAGGTTCTGCTGGCGTGTCAGTTCGTAATCGGCCTCAGCCTGTTGCGATTCCACCTGAGCCACATCAGCAGCACTCTTTCGCCCCACCTCTTCAAGCACTTTTACCTGCTTGAGCAACAACAACGTTTCTTCTACTTTCTCCTCGGCCATTTTTACTAATCCATCGTAGTAAGCCACGCTGGTATAGGCCTGCAGTACGTCGAGTGCCGTCTGATCCTGACGCTGGCGCAGACTGGCGCGTCCCATCAACTCGCTGGCCTTAGCGGCCTTGAGGGCATGCAGACGACTGAATCCGTCGAATACTGGCAACGACGCCGAGAGTTGATAGCCATTATAAAAGGTACTCACATCGGTATAGCCGTTGGTCTCTGGGTCGATGGCACGTCCAAAGTTATACTGGGCACCGATGTAGCCATCCACAGAAGGCAGGAAATTACCGATAGCACCGGTCTTCGATGCCTTATAGTTGTCGAGTTCCAACTCGGCCTGTTTCACCTCGTGATTATGCTGCACCGCATACTGCATGCATTGCTGCATGGTCATCTGTTGCGCCTGAACCGAATTCAAACACAGAGATACAGAGATACAGAGGATGATCGACTTTTTCATATCGCGTTATTTTTGATTTCATTGCAAAGATAGGGTAATAAATATTACCTGCCAAGCAAAAATAGGGCTCCAAAGGCTGATTGTCTAAAATTTATACACCCTTTTGTATGACTTTTATACAATTCTTCGTATCTTTGCACACAAAAATTACATTATGAACAAGTACGGAACCATATTAATCGTTGATGATAACGCGGCCATCCTTACCGCTATGCGTTATCTGCTTGACGGCACTTTCGAACAGGTGCTGACCTCGACCAACCCCGATGACATTCTGAAACTGATGGCCCAGCAAACCGTTGACATCGTAGTACTCGACATGAACTTTACCCTTGGTGTAAACAATGGTAACGAGGGGCTTTTCTGGCTTCGCACCATCCGCAAACAACACCCAGAGACACCTGTGGTACTGCTCACAGCCTATGCCGACATTAACCTGGCGGTAAAGGGACTGAAGAACGGTGCCGCCGACTTTATCACCAAGCCTTGGGACAACGACGAGTTGCTACGCAAACTGAAGGATGTGCTGGATATGCAGAACGAAATCGTCAGTCTCGACGAAGTGGAACAGGAGCATATCCGTCGCACCATCGACCACTGTCATGGTAATCTCACGCAAGCCGCCCAGTTGTTGGGTATCACCCGTCAGACTCTTTACAACAAGATGAAGCGACTTAGTTAGTTGATAGTTGACAGTTGATAGTTGACAGTTGACAGTTATGGTTACCTTGTGTATTATTATAGGTGTGGTACTGGTAGTGTTGGTGATAGCCATTGTGCACCACCAGCATAAGTTGCGATTGCGTGCCCACCTGATGAAAGAGGCCATACGCAATCAAGACTTCTCGTTTCGCCTGCCCACCAACAATCTGTTACCTGGCGAGCGTGCCATGCAGGAGGCGCTCAACGAGCTGGGCGAGAATATCCGTCAACAGATGAACAAGAACGAGGTAGAATCGTGGGAGCGATTAACCCGTGTGCTTACCCACGAGATGATGAACGCCACTGCACCTATCACCAGCATCAGTCAGTCGTTACTGAGCCGTCCCGACGTAAAGGGCACACTCCTCGAAGATGGTATCAAAGCCATCTACGACACCTCGCGCCATCTGAGCGATTTCGTAACCACTTATCGTAAGATGTCAGAACTCGAAAAGCCAGTCCTTTCCGAAGTGCCCTTGCGCCCTATGCTCGACGAGCTTTGCAAAACCTATCAGCAGTTGGCTTGGACCATCGATGTGCCTGCCGATACTATCTTAAAAGCCGATAAGGGCATGCTGCGACAGATATTGATGAACCTCATCAAGAACGCCATCGAGGCCGAAGCCACCAAGATTATCATTGAACTCACCAACCAGCCATCACCTAACACCCAACACCCATCACCTATCACCCTACTTATCGGCAACGATGGCAGTCCTATCCCTGCCGAAAATCGTCAGTCGCTGTTTGTGCCATTCTTTACCACCAAGCGCACAGGTAGCGGCATCGGCTTGTCGTTAAGCCGACGAATGATGATACAACAAGGTGGCATGCTGGATCTGGCAGAAAAGAATCTACCAGGTTGTCATGTTACGTTTGTACTCTCCTCAATCTGAGTGGTAGGCCAGTTTACCAAAAACAGTTTTTCGGTAGCACGTGTAAAAGCGGTGTAAAGCCAGTGGATATAGTCGGGCGTCAACATATCGTCCGTCATATAACCTTGGTCGATATACACATGCGCCCATTGTCCGCCCTGCGCCTTATGACAGGTAACGGCATAGGCAAACTTTATCTGCAGGGCATTAAAGTATTTATCTTTCTTCAGTTGCTTAATACGGTCGGCCTTCAGGGGAATATCGGCATAATCTTCCATTACCACATTATACAGCTGTTCCTGTTGTTCGCGCGACAGAGCAGGCGACTCGGTAGTCAGCGAATCAAGAATCACGGTAGCCGTGAGTTCGTAGCTATCGTAATCGGGTAGCGTCATCGTTACATCAGCAAAGCGGAACCCGAATAGTTCTTGTACATTGCGTACACGCTGCACCACAGCGATATCGCCGTTGGCCAGGAACGATATCTCCTTGGATTGTTCAGTCCAGTAATAGTTGTTCTTCACAATCATCAGTTGGTCGCCACGACACAGTTCGTCTTCGCGATCCAACACCGTGTTTCGGATACCCTGATTGTAGATGTTAGCGCGCTTGTTACTACGGGTAATCACCATCGTCTCGTCCATCCCCACTCGACTATAGCTGGTGGCCAACGATTCTATCAGCTCATCGCCTGGCACACGCACAATATCAGCAAAGCCCTGGAATCGGATTTTGGGCAGAATCCAATCGTCAATCAGCGTTCTGATACGGGTAGCATTCCACAAGATCCCCGAGTCCTCGCTCTGTCTCAACACCTGATTCAGGTCGCACTCGTACACTTTCATACCGTAGGCACGTAGCACATCGCTCATCAGCGCCGGACTCTCATCCTCGCCCACAGGTGGCAACTGGGCCTTATCGCCCACCAGCACCATACGACAGTTCTGTCCACTATACACAAACTGCATCAGGTCGTCCAACAGGCATCCGCTACCAAACGCGCTCTCGCCATAGCCTTGGTTGGCAATCATCGATGCCTCATCTATCATAAACAAGGTATCGCGGTTATTGTTGAAGTTCAGATTAAAGGCCGAGATATCGCCAGCCGATTTCTGACGATAGATACGACGATGGATGGTGTAAGCCGGATGACCAGCGTTGAGTGCAAACACCTTTGCTGCACGGCCTGTTGGGGCCAACAGAATCATCTTCTGTTTCAACACATTCATCGCCCTTACGATGGCACCCGCCAAGGTGGTTTTACCCGTACCTGCCGAACCACGCAGAATCATCACCACATGGTCGTCGCGGTCGGTCATAAAGAGCGAGAACACGTCGATGGCGTGCTCTTGTTCGGCCGTAGGCACCATGCCCATAGCCTCCCGAATGCGGAATTTAAACTCGTCGCTAATCATTTCGGCCACAAAGGTACGAAAAATTAAACATTAAACATTAAACATTAAAAAAAAAGTAGTATCTTTGCACCCAGATATGCATATCAACAACAAATTAGTGAATATTGTGCTGGCTGTGATAGCAGCGTGCTTGCTTGCGCTGTGCGTGGCCAGTGTGATGAACGTGAAGTAGATGGACGCGAAGACAACAATCATACGCATAGGGCGCAACACGCTCTCATTCACCGCACTCGATGTTGCCAACACCGTGCACCCCATCGACTATCGTCCGTACGTGGTTCGTGGCGGTATCTCGATGTCGGCCAATCTGCGCGAGGCATTCAAGACAGGCGACTATGTAGACGAGGATACTGCCAAGGTTTTTATCATGGTAGATACCCCTTCGTTGCTGGTACCCATCGAGCAGTTCGACGAGAACGATATGGAGGCGCTCTTTTCGTATTCGTACCCTCCTGGTCAGGAAAAGCGTGTAATACTGTACAACGTATTGCCCGACCTGAAGGCCGTTTGCGTCTTCGCCATCAACAAGAATCTGGATACGGTTATCAAGGACCGTTTTGAGAGTGGCTACAACTTTGTACATGCCCTTACACCTGTTTGGCGCCAACTGCATCAGCGTAGCTTTACTGGTCATCGCAACAAGCTGTATGGCTACTTCAACAGCAAGAAGCTTCATATCTTCAGTTTCCAGCAGAACCGCTTTAAGTTCTGCAACACGTTTGATGCCGCCCATGCACACGATGCTCTTTACTATCTGATGTACGTGTGGAAGCAACTGCGACTGGAACCTGAGCACGACGAACTGCATATCCTAGGCAACATACCCGAAGAAGAGTGGTTGCTGCAGGAGTTAAAGCGATTCCTGCACAACGCCTACCTGATTAATGCTACGGCCGAATTCCCCGATTCGCCTGCTAGCAGCATCAAGGGTATGCCCTACGATTTAATAACCTTTATATCACGCGGACGATGAGAATTATTACAGGTATCTATAAGGGGCGACATTTTGATATCCCCCGCTCGTTCAAGGCACGCCCTACCACCGATTTTGCCAAGGAGAACATTTTTAATGTACTGAACAGCTATATCGATTTCGAAGGTATCAACGCCCTCGACCTGTTTTCGGGTACTGGTAGTATCTCGCTCGAGCTGGTATCGCGTGGTTGCGAACATGTGGTAAGTGTTGAGATGGACCGCGACCATCACAAGTTTATTACCGAATGTCTGAAAAAGCTTGATACCGACGTTTGCCTGCCCTTGCGCGGCGATGTGTTCCGCTATATCAAATCGTGCAAACAGCAGTTCGACTTTATTTTTGCCGATCCCCCTTACGCACTCAAGGAACTGCCCACCATCCCTGGACTGATTTTCGAGAAGAACCTGCTGAAGGATGGCGGTATCCTGGTGTTCGAGCATGGTAAGGAGCACGATTTTTCTAACGCCCCACACTTTGTAGAGCATCGCAGCTATGGTAGCGTAAACTTTTCGATTTTCAGAAAAGAGGCGACAGCATCCTTGTAACACTCTCCCACAGGCGTACCAGGAAATTGTTACGCATGCGTTTCTTCAGGTCCTTCAGCAGCACACTCTGCTCAAGGTCGCGTAAGAAAATGGTTTTCATTCGCATAGCCACACCTTCGTCGAAGAAGAAGATGTTGGCCTCGAAGTTATTCTCGAAACTACGGAAATCGAGATTGGTTGATCCACAGGTGGTGATAGCATCATCGCACACCAGCATTTTGGAGTGCAGGAAACCAGCCTCGTACAAACTTACCTGTACTCCCGCCTCAAGTACCTCGCGCAGATAGCTCCTGCTGGCCCACTCCACAAACTTGGCATCGCTGCGACGCGGACAAATCACTCGCACATCCACACCACCCAAAGCGGCTGTTTTCAGGGCAAACAGCACCGAATCGTTTGGCAGGAAATAAGGCGTTTCGAGATACAGATAACGCTTGGCACCTAAGATAATGCGCACATAACCCTGCATAATCTCAGGGTAAGGCGTGGTAGGACCGCTGGTAACCACCTGTGCCAGACAGTTGTTGTTGATATCCTCGCATCGTGGATAGTACTTTTTATCCGACAACAAGGTACGATCCACAAAATACCAGTCAACCAGGAACGCACGCTGTAAGGCATGCACACCACCTCCGCTAACCCTCAGCATGGTGTCGCGCCAAGGCATATCGCCAGTACCTTTTACGTAGCGCTGGGCAATATTCATACCACCGATATAGCCCACCAGACCATCAATCACAATAATCTTGCGGTGGTTACGATAGTTCACCTTACTGGTAAACGACGGGAATCGCACAGGCATAAACGAGCGCACCTCGATACCCGCCTCGCGCATCCGTTCAAAAAAGCGATGGTGCACATTCCAACAACCCACATCATCGTAAATCACCTTTACCTCAACACCCTCACGGGCCTTGTCAATCAAGGCATCGGCCACCAACATGCCCAGGGCGTCGTCGGCAAAAATATACATATCCAGATGTATGTGATCCTTGGCCTTGCCGATATCTTCCATCAATTCGGCTATAAACTGATAGCCATCGGTACAGATATCCACCAGGTTGTCCTTAAAAGGCAGCGACAGGTTCTGGTTAATAAACAAGTCAATCAATGGTTTGTGGCGCTCGGGCAGTCGCAGGTTCTGTTGCTCAGCAAACTCCAGCATCGAACGCTTGGTAAGCTGGTTCATCGAACGTTCGCTCACATAGCGCTCCTTGCGATGGTTAATGCCAAAAAACAAATAAAAGACGATGCCCACCACTGGCACAAAATAAATCACCAGCGCCCAAGCCATCGTCTTTGCAGGTTGACGGTTGTCCATAATCACGTGTACCACCGCCATGATAGCAATGATCTGGTACACTATGAATATGATATTCAGCCAACTCATCATCCTAACTTCGTCCTAATTTATTTGCCACTTCTTTGTAAATCTTATCAACGTCGTTTAATTCCTTGAGTACTGCCATATAGTTATCCTTACAGTTCTTCAGCGCGTCCTTCAGTTCCTTCACCTTGGCACCCAGGCAGTAATAACGGAAGTCGAGCACAATATGCTCAACATGCGCCCGCAAACCGCCCTCACGTTCTTTCAGTTGGAATCCCTTACCCAGCTGATATGAATCCACAGCCATGCTGGCCGCTATCGAACTGATTTCGTAATCAGTATGGCGCGTCAGGTATTCCTCGGCCTTAAAACCTTCTTCGCCGCAATGGGCCACCACCTCTTGCAGAATCTTGTTATATACAGGCTTACTGAAACTAAGTCCGTCCTCGCCCATATCGTAGCTGATAAACTGTGCTACCGAGAGGTTGATGGTTTGCCCGTCTTCGGTCTGAAGGTTTTCGTAGATAATCTTCTCGCCATCGCGAACAATGGTTTTTATCAACAGGTCCTCTACCTGCTGAATCTGATCGCTGATGGTATGCAGACCGATAGCCATGGGCTTGCCCTGCGCCTCGCGCTCCTGTTGGATGGCGTTCTGTGTCTGCTCGCGATTGTATTCCTTTTCCTTCTCCTCGCGATCGCGACTAATCATGCCGTTCATCGATTGGAGCAGGGTTTCCTCCTTGATGCCCAAACGGCGCGACAACTGGGTCAGATACTCATCGCGCAACAGGTTATCATCCACCACCGAGATACTCTTCACAATACCACCGATAGCCTCCGAACGCTTCACGGGGTCGCTCACGTTCTCAACCGTCAGTTTGGTTTTGAACGAGATAAAGTCCTCGGCATGCTCTTCGATATACGCCTTAAACTCCTGGGCGGTATGCTTACGTGAGAACGAATCCGGGTCGTCGCCATCGGGCAGTAACAGCACTTTTACCTTCATGCCTTCGGCCAACAGCATATCTGTTCCTCGCATGGCGGCATGGATACCGGCCTCGTCGCCATCATACAGCAGGATGATGTTAGGCGTAAATCGTCGCAGAAGTTTTATCTGATATTTCGAGAGAGCCGTACCACTGTTGGCTACCACATTCTCCAGTCCGCACTGGTGCATGGCAATCACATCGGTATAGCCCTCAACCATATACACACAGTCTTCCTTGGCAATGGCTTTCTTACCTTGGTACAAACCATACAGCTCGCGCTCCTTGTGGTAGATTTCCGAGTCGGGCGAGTTCACGTATTTCTGTTGCACACCCTTGGTACGCGCATCCAGCAGTCGTCCACCAAAGGCCACCACCTTTCCACTTACGTTGAACCAGGGGAAGATAACACGACCCGCATAGCGATCGTACACACCCTTCTCGCCTTTGATACACAAGCCCGTCTTAATCAGGAACTCCTCCTGATAGCCCGCTTTCTTAGCGGCAATATCAAGCGCATCGCGCTTTGAAAGCGAGAAACCCAGATTGAACTTCTCCACAATATCATCGCGGATACCACGACTACGGAAGTACTGGCGACCGATGGCCACACCGTCGGGATCGTTGTTCAGCACATCCTTAAAGTAGTTCATGGCCCACTCGTTAACAATGAACATCGACTCACGGTCGCTCTGCTCACGTTTCTCCTCCTCGGTCAGTTCCTTTTCCTGTATCTCGATATTGTATTTCTTGGCCAGCCAGCGCAGGGCCTCGGGATAGGTAATCTGCTCGTGCTTCATCAGGAAGTTGATGGCCGTTCCGCCCTCACCACACGAGAAACACTTGCATATCTGCTTGGTTGGCGACACCATGAACGATGGCGTTTTATCGTCGTGGAACGGGCACAAGCCTTTATAGTTAACGCCCGATTTTCGCAGCGTTACAAACTCGCCCACCACGTCAACGATGTTCGTGGCATCAAGTATCTTGTCTATCGTTTGTCTGTCAATCATCCTACTTATCGTAAGCGTGTACAGGATAATCAGTAGTATAGTGCAAACCGCGACACTCCTTGCGCTCCAAAGCCCAACGTGTAATCAGATAGCCCACGTTAATCATGTTACGCAATTCGCAGATATCCTTCGAGGCCTTTACACGCTTAAACAGGCGCTCGGTCTCCTCGTAAAGCATATCCAGACGGTCCCAGGCACGATGCAAACGCAGGTCGCTACGCACAATACCTACGTAGTTCGACATAATCAGGTTTACCTCCTTCACGCTCTGGGTAATCAGCACCTTCTCCTCGTTGGTCAGTGTACCCTCGTCGTTCCACTCAGGCACCTTCTCGTTGAAGTCGTAGAAATCCACATGCTCCAGCGAGTGCTTTGCGGCCGTCTCGGCATAAACCACTGCCTCAATCAGCGAGTTGCTGGCCAAGCGGTTACCACCATGCAAACCAGTGCACGAGCACTCACCAAGGGCATACAGCTGTTCTATGCTGGTTTGTCCGTTCAGGTCCACCTTGATACCACCGCACATATAGTGGGCGGCAGGACGAACGGGGATATAATCGGTAGTGATATCGATACCCATCGACAGGCACTTCTGGTAGATATTGGGGAAGTGCTTGCGTGTCTCGGCAGGATCCTTATGGGTCACATCCAGACATACGTGATCCAAGCCGTGAATCTTCATCTCCTTATCGATGGCACGTGCCACGATATCACGTGGTGCCAGCGACAGACGCTCGTCATACTTCTCCATAAACGTCTCGCCATTAGGCAACTTCAGTATGCCACCATAACCACGCATAGCCTCGGTAATCAGGAAGGCGGGATGCGTTTCGTTAGGGTTATGCAGCACGGTGGGGTGGAACTGTACAAACTCCATATCAGCCACCGTACCCTTGGCACGATACACCATAGCGATACCGTCGCCTGTAGCAATCACGGGGTTCGATGTGGTCAGATACACAGCACCGCAACCACCGGTACACATTACGGTCATCTTAGCCAGATAGGTATCCACCTTCTGGGTATCAGGATTCAGCACGTACGCACCATAGCAGTTAATGTATGGCGAACGACGTGTAATTCTGGCACCTAAGTGGTGCTGGGTGATAATCTCCACCGCAAAGTGGTTCTCCTTAATGTCGATATTGGGATTGTTGCGCACAGCCTCCATCAGTCCGCGCTGTATCTCGGCACCCGTATCATCCTTGTGGTGCAGAATACGGAACTCAGAATGTCCGCCCTCGCGATGCAAATCAAATTTGCCATCGTGATTCTTATCAAAGTTCACGCCCCAGTTTACCAGTTCTTTAATCTGTTCGGGCGCCATTCTTACTACTTGTTCTACGGCTTTGGGGTCGCTGATGTAGTCGCCCGCAATCATCGTGTCTTCAATGTGTTTCTCGAAGTTATCCAGTTCGAGATTGGTAACCGATGCCACGCCACCCTGAGCAAACGATGTGTTGGCCTCATCCAGCGAGGTCTTGCATATCATACACACCCTACCCTTGTTGGCGCGAGCCACCTTCAGTGCGTAGCTCATACCGGCCACGCCAGCTCCTATCACCAGGAAATCATATTTGTATACCATGTGCTGATGTTATATTTTGTCACAAATCTGCTGCAAAATTACTTAAAATTTCCAATATTCTTTGCATCTTATCAATTTTTTTGTAACTTTGCAGCAAATAGACACCAAACTCATTACACCAATGAAACAACTAGCGCTTATAATCATGCTGATGGTTCCGATGGTGGCACTGGCACAACAGACTACCGTAGGTGGAACCATTATCGACGAGAAATCGGGGCGCCCATTGCCCCAGGTGAGTGTTTCTGCTGGCCGCATCTCTGTGGTCACAAACGAGGATGGTGCCTTCCTTCTAAAACTGGGCGATAAGCCCGCAAACATCACGGTATCGCACTTAGGTTACAAAACCAAGAAAGTGGCATTACGCGCAGGCGAGACCGAGAACCTGAAGATAAAACTTCAACCCACCACCATACAACTGCGCGAGGTGGTGATACGTACTGGTAATCCACGCGACATTGTAGAGATCGCCATCAAAAAGATTCCCGAGAACTACAGTCGCCAGCCCGAGTTGCTCAAGGCGTTCTATCGCGAAACAGCCATGAAGCGCAAGCACTTCATCTATGTAGCCGAGGGTGTGGAGGACATGTACAAAACCAGCTACACACGCGGTGTAGGTCGCGACAGAGTGGCTATCATCAAAGGTCGCCGACTGCTCAGTCAGAAACAGGGCGACACCCTGGGCTTAAAGGTCATGGGCGGTCCGGTACTGCCTGTACAGCTCGATGTGGTAAAGAACACCGAGTTACTGCTCAACCAGGAGGATATGGATGCCTACAGCTACAGCTGGGGCACACCCGAGATGATCAACGACCGCCTGCAGATGGTGGTTCTGATAGAGCCTCTCTTCAGCAAGGAGTATGCGCTGTATCATGGCAAACTGTATATCGACAACGAGCGCCTGGCATTTACCCGCATCGAACTCAGTCTCGACATGAGCGATAAGGAGAAAGCCACCCGCACCATGTTGGTGCGCAAGCCGTTCGGTGTGAAGTTCAAGCCACGCGAGCTGTCGTGTGTAGTCGATTATCGCTATACCGACGGTATTACACGCATCAGCTATCTGCGCAACACCTTTAAGTTCAACTGCGACTGGAAGAAACGTCTGTTCAGCACATCGTTTACCGCCACCTGCGAGATGGCCGTTACCGATAGCCAGTCCGAAGGTGTACAGCCCATCGTCAGTCGCAACTCGTTCGACTCGCACGATGCCTATTACGACAAGGTAGAATATTTTATGGATCCAGAATACTGGAACAACTACAACATTATAGAACCCTCAGAATCGCTGGATAAAGCGATACGCAAACTGGTATCAACTTACCAGCGCAATTGATTAGGTAGAAATTTAAAATGAAGCAGAATATAAGGAATTGGATTTTTTCACTCTTATTGGCAGGTACGGTAGGCAGTTTGCAGGCGCAAACGGTCGATACACTCGTAGTAGATACCTGCGCCACAGATACCATCGTTGAACTGCCCTGGCCACAGAACCTGCAGGCCCGGTTAGACACACTTACCAGCGATAAGATGTTCGACTATACCCAACTGGGGCTGATGGTTTACGATATCACTGCCGACTCAACCCTTTACACCTATGGTGCCAAACAGATACTGCGCCCAGCCTCAACCATGAAGCTGCTCACAGCCATCACCGCACTCGATCAGTTAGGCATCAAGCACAAGTTTCGCACCTCACTTTACTACACAGGCGAGGTAGTGGATAGCGTGCTGGTAGGCGATCTGTATTGTGTGGGCGGTATGGATCCCTTGTTCGACACTACCGATATGAAGGCTTTCTCGGCCAGTGTTAAGGCATTAGGCATCCACACGGTGAAAGGCAAACTGGTAGATGTAAATACCTTTAAGGATCAGGACCTGCTGGGCGAAGGCTGGTGTTGGGATGATGATAACCCATCGCTCAGCTCACTGCTCATCAATGGCAAGGACGATTTCATCAGTCAGTTCGCACAACAGCTCGATAAGGACAGCATCTTCCCCGATGGCCCTGCCGAATATGCAGCCCTGCCAAAGGATGCCGTTCTGCTATGCCAGCGTAGCCACTCGTTAGAGGATGTGCTGGTACCGATGATGAAGGACAGCAACAACCTTTTTGCCGAATCGATGTTCTATCAGATTGGTGCCGCTACAGGCGCCCGTCCGGCCAAGTCGTCGCATGCCCGCAACGCCATCAAGCGCACCCTGCATAAGGCCGGCATCACAGGTTCGCATTATAAGATAGCCGATGGTAGCGGACTCTCGCTTTACAACTATGTAACCCCCGAGTTGCTCACCAAACTGCTGGTTTATGCCTATCGCCACCCCAGCATCTATCGCTACCTGTACGTATCGCTACCCGTAGCAGGCGAGGATGGAACTCTGAAGAAACGCATGAAGGATACCCCTGCACAAATCAGCGTGCGTGCCAAAACGGGTACCCTCACTGGTATATCATCGTTGGCAGGCTATGCTGTAGCCACCAACAACCATGTGTTGGCATTTGCCATCATCAATCAAGGCGTTATGAAGAACGATCAAGGACGTGACTTTCAGGATAAAGTATGCACAGCGATGTGCAAATGACATTAAACATGAAACATTAAAAATTAAAGATTAAACATTAAAAGATTAACGATTATCATGAAGAAAGAACAGATACTAGTTAGAATTACAGGTCAGGATCGCCCAGGCCTTACCGCCTCAGTAATGGGCATCCTCGCAAAATACGATGCACAGATTCTCGACATCGGCCAGGCCGATATCCACTCTACCCTGTCGCTGGGTATCCTCATCCGTATGGACGAGACAAACTCAGGTCAGGTAATGAAGGAGTTGCTTTTCAAGGCCACCGAGCTGGGTGTGCAGATAGGTTTCTCGCCTATTAGCGACAATGAGTATGAGGACTGGGTAGGTCATCAGGGTAAGAACCGTTACATTCTCACCGTGATGGGTCGCCAGTTAGAGGCACGCCAGATTGAGGCCGCTACCTCGGTAATTGCCGAACAGGGACTGAACATCGACTCTATCATCCGTCTTACCGGTCGTAAGAGCATCAAGAACCCCGCCAAGCACACCCGTGCCTGCATCGAGTTCTCGCTGCGTGGCGAGCCCAAGGACCGTCAGGAAATGCAGTCGAAACTGATGAAGCTGTCGAGCGAGATGGAGATCGACTTCTCGTTCCAGCTCGATGACATGTTCCGTCGCATGCGCCGTCTGATTTGTTTCGATATGGACTCAACGCTGATTCAGACCGAGTGTATCGACGAGCTGGCCGAGCGCAATGGCGTTGGTGCACAGGTACGCGCCATCACCGAGAGTGCCATGCGTGGCGAGATCGACTTTAAGGAGAGTTTCACCCGTCGTGTCAGTCTGCTCAAGGGTCTCGACGTGAGCGTGATGCAGGAGATAGCCGAAAAACTACCTATCACCGAGGGTGTAGATCGTTTGATGACTACCCTGAAGCGCTATGGTTATAAGATTGCCATTCTCTCAGGAGGATTCACTTACTTTGGCGAATACCTGCAGCGCCGTTATGGTATTGATTATGTATATGCTAACGAACTGGAGATTGGCCCCGATGGCAAGCTCACAGGTCGTTATGTGGGCGAGATAGTAGATGGCCATCGCAAGGCCGAACTTCTGAAGTTGATTGCCCAGGTTGAGAAGGTGAACCTGGCACAGACCATTGCTGTGGGTGATGGCGCCAACGACCTGCCAATGATCTCAGAGGCCGGTTTGGGTATCGCTTTCCACGCCAAGCCCCGTGTGGTGGCCAATGCCGAACAGAGCATTAACACCATCGGTCTTGATGGCGTACTCTATTTCTTAGGATTCAAAGATTCGTATCTTGGCGACCAAGGTGTGATGTAAATGAACGCGGATTTTTCTACTACACTACTTAATTGGTACAAGGAATATGGTCGTGATTTGCCCTGGCGGCAAACTCACGATCCATACGCCATCTGGCTCTCCGAAATCATCCTACAGCAAACGCAGGTAAAGCAGGGCTGGGATTACTGGACCCGCTTTATGCACCGCTGGCCCACCGTAGAGGCGCTGGCATCGGCTACCGAGGATGAGGTGCTGCGCGAGTGGCAGGGACTGGGCTATTACAGTCGTGCCCGCAACCTGCACTTTGCCGCTAAGCAGATTGTGGCCATGGGGCATTTCCCTGATACGTTAGAGGATATCAAGAAGCTGAAAGGCGTTGGCGATTACACTGCCGCGGCCATCGCCAGCTTTGCCTTTGGCATCCCTGCAGCAGTGGTAGATGGCAACGTTTATCGTGTGCTCGCCCGCCACTTCGGCATCGACACTCCCATCAACACCACCGAGGGCAAAAAGGTGTTTGCAGCGCTGGCCCAGGAGCTACTCCCCGCCTCCGCCGCAACATACAACCAAGCGATTATGGACTTCGGTGCCATCCAGTGTACCCCCGCATCGCCCAACTGCATGTTTTGTCCGCTCGTAGAGTCCTGCGTAGCCTTCCGTTCAGGTACGGTTGCCGAACTCCCTGTAAAACTCAAAACGCTCAAAGTTACCGAGCGTCATCTGGCCTATGTCTATATCCGGTGCAATGGTCAAACCGCCATCCATCGCCGTGGTCCCGGCGACATCTGGCAAGGGTTGTGGGAACCCTGGCTGGTAGAATCACCAACCCAAATCCCTCATGATACTGTGATACTGCGTAAGAATGTGAAGCATGTGCTTACCCACCGAGTGCTCTATGCCGACTTCTATCTTTTAGAAGTAGATGAGCGCCCGAAGCTACCTGCTGATTATATATGGATAAAAGAATCGGAGCTCGACGATTACGCCAAGCCCCGACTTATTGAGAAACTGCTCAGCAGCCTTTTGCCTTCAGATAATTAGCAAATATCCTTGCTGCACTCTCCACTTTCGCAGCACAAGGACGCGACTTGTAATATTCCGCAGTACGCTCCGAGGCTACATAATTGTTGTGTGCTTTCTCGTAGCCTTTCAGTCCCAGAATCTCTGCGCAGATGATACTGCCATTTTCTGCTTTCGATTTGGCCAGCAAATCCTGCACCACCTTATAGCAGGCCGATTTACCCTCACGGTCGCTACCTTCAGTCTGTCCACAGTCCAGGCCCACCAGCATCACAATCCCCGATACGGCACCACACATCATACGCAGGCGTCCCACGCCACCGCCAAATCCTGCGGCTATCTTCTTAGCCAGGGTATCGTCAAGCCCATACAAGTCGGCAAACGCTGCCACCACACTCTGGCAACAGCCATACCCTTGCATAAAATTATCTACTGCACGATCAACTCTCTCGTCTAATTCCTTATCTGTCATCATCTTCTATCAAAACCTGTTTATAAAAACTCGGCGCAAAGATACCACAAATCACGCAATACGCAAAACAAATATCAGTTAATTATGCAAAAGTACAACCAATTCCCTAGGCAAGGTAATAATTTTCAGACGTTCGTACCAGATACGGTTCGAACCTTCAAAGTGTTTCTGCGTGTGACTACTGATAATATAGTAGCTAGCCGTGTATTCGTCCATCATATCCAGAAACGTCTTTTTTATGCGCGAACATTTCTCGTTGATGGCATTATCCAGAGGGTTTACCAGATGGTCAACGCCCTCAATAATCTTATCCCTATCCAAACCTTTGGCCGTAGCAGTATAGTACTTTATTAGTTCATCGCGATAATCAGCCAATCGTTTAAACTCAATACCCTCAGGATGCGCCAAGAACAGCAGATACACCGCCTTATGCACAGGTTGCAGTTCTACCTCTTTCTGATAATCAGCCAAAATAAAGCGATAATCCTCTGTGATAACAAGTCGACTCAATTTGGCCTTAGCCGCCTCTATGCGTAGCTCCTCCAGTAAAGGTGCACCAATAGCCTTTAGCAACAGGTCTTTTCGCCCGGCTGCATGCAATTGCTTAGCCAATGTACTCACCTGCTCAGCAATCTCCTCTACCGTATATGGTGCCTCGTGGTTCATTCAGTTACGCTCTTCATCACTTTATCCAACCAAGCCTTCAGTTTCGTTAGCGCAGTAGGCTCCTCTGGTACAATCTCCTCAACCACAGGTTCTACTACAGGAGGTTCTGGCTCCGGTGCAGGAGCAACATCGAAATCTATCTCTGTTTGCACAATGGATTCACTTATTGTTGGAGGTTTGGGATTAGTTGGTTTATAAAGCAACTTTATCAAATCTTCGTAGTAATCATCTTCATCATGGTGAACCTCTTTCTTCACCTCGTTGCTCAGACTATCTTCCAGTCCCGTAGCCAATATCGTTACCTTAGCATCCTCACCAAGGGTATCATCTGTAGCCGTACCCCAAATCACATCAATGTTAGGATCCAACTGGTCAAAAAAGTCGTCTATCTCCTGTAGTTCGCGCACAAAAATCGGATACTCGTCGCTGGCATAGATGTTAAACAAGATACGTTTAGCCTTGCCGATGTCGTTGCCATAAAGCAAGGGAGAATCGAGCGCATCCAAGATAGCCTTTTCTACACGATGTTCGCCACTGGCACGTCCCATCGCCATAATGGCACCACCACCATTACGCATCGTTGTTTCCACATCACGAAAGTCACTTTTTATCCCCCCATCACTCGGCATGGTAATCAGTTCCGAAATACCTTTCACGGCATCCATCAGGATGTTATCTGCTCGTTGAAAAGCCTCTTTTACCGACAATTCCGAATCTGCATACACATCACACAGGCGCTCGTTGTTCACAATCAGCAAAGCGTCCACATTCTTACGCAACTCGTCTACACCCTTCAGAGCCTTGATAATCTTGCGTTTTTTCTCGAAGTAGAAAGGGATGGTTACCACGCCCACCGTAAGCAGGCCCATTTCCTTGGCCACACCAGCCACCACAGGGGCCGCACCAGTACCAGTGCCACCACCCATGCCAGCGGTCACGAACACCATCTTGGTACCATCGCTCAGTAGCTTCATTATATCGTTAATGTTAGCCTCAGCCTCCTTCTTACCCAGTTCGGGATTGGCACCCGCTCCCAGACCACTCTCACCCAGCATGATCTTTACAGGCACAGGCGAACGCGACAACGACTGACTATCCGTATTACAAACCGCATAAGTCACGCCCTCAACGCCCTCGTTATACATATTCCTAACGGCATTGCAACCACCTCCGCCGACACCAATCACCTTGATGATGCCCTGCATCTTATCCTCAACGGGACCAAAATTGATAAGCTCTTCACCCATACCTCAAATTATTACTGCTGCAAAGATACAAATAATCCTCGAAACAATCAACCCTTCCACCCTTCGCAAGCCTTGCGAAGAATTAATTATTTTCCAAAGTCTTTCTGAATACCTTCACCAATAATCTTTGCGAGGTAAACATGCTCTTCCCTCACAATCACATGGGCAAAATAGTCTTCCGCTATACCTTTAACTGTAACCACCTGATTTCTTATTCCAACAATATGATGCCCATTTACGTATCGCTCAAACATATTTGAGAAAAGCCTACTCCTATATTCCTGTACGGACATATTCTTCTTTGATGATGGAATTAGGCTTATGAAGTCGCAGAAAAAGCATATCATTACATCTTGATGGGATAGAAAAATATCAGCAATACACTCTTCTATCTTAGCGAGTACCCTAGGACTAGTAACATTGTCCCCTTTTGTGCGCTCCAATTCTATATCAACTACTTGAACGCCTTTATTCGCTAACTCTCGAAGAACATCCTCGGATAACATCCCTATATGATCGGACGTTATCCTCAATCGATATTCGTCACCTTGATCTGATTGGATAACAAACTCTTGATTCATCAGATAGTAATAACTTTTGCAGAAGACATATCATCTGTAGCAAGTTTCTTCAAACGAAGATACTTGCGAACACCAATCTCACGCAAACGCTCTTCAAGCTTTCGTGAAGGGTTCTCTATTACAATCTTATCGGTATAACTCATTAGCTATCAAATTCTTATCCGCTGCAAAAGTAGACAAATAAAACGAAACTTCCAAACATTTATAAGAAAAAATGCTATTTTTCATTATTTCGGGTTCCAATCATGCACCAGTGACTTTAGGTTCTTTACTTTTTCGTCACTGAGTCCAGGCGAATAGAACAATCCCAGTACATAGATATAATCTTTATCTACTACGTATTGCTCGTAGAATTTATAATATCTATCCATTCCTTCCAGATAAAAGTAACCCGGATGTTTATCTATCATAGTTATCGAGTCCTCATGTGACTTTCTAATGCCCACAGAAAACTCTACCGCCGCACTATCATCCATATGGGCATCATTCGGATAAGAGAAACATTTCAAGAACACTTCACACCCAGCAAACGAATAGTCAAACCTCATATTACGGTTATCCAGAAGCGAACTATCTGGCACGAAATTATCAGGATACTCCACCTTAAAAGTCGGATTGCTTAACACAAACGTATCCAGCTTCTCCCAGGTAATCGTCTTTACCTCACGATACCTTGGTCTTCTCACCTGATAGCTCTCTTTATAGCAATACATCATCATCAATATAATGCCCGCCACAGCAATCATGCCTATTAAATACTTCTTCATATTCCTTTGATTTATTGATTCTCTGTTACTTTACACTTTTCTAATTCAGTAAACACTAACCTCTGAGCCCTAAAGAAATCATTTAGAATGCTTCTCAGATACAGGTCTATCTCTGGTATCTCTTTAATAAACAATACCGTTCTTCTGCAATGTACACCAATTTCTTCTATCTCCTTATTGGTTGTGTAGAGGATTGTACAGTTTACATACTGATTCGCGAAATTGATGGCTTTATGAAGATTTGCAATGTCCTCAACGTCGCTATAGATCGATATGCCATGCCACCATGCATCATAGATCGTAATAAATTTACACGTATCATTACTTTCTATCGTAAACTTCTCGCCTTGAAAAGTAAAATACGTATATTGCAGATTATTACGCTCTTCTGTTTCAGGTTCACAGCCTATCCTACGTAACGTAGTCAATACCAATTCTGCGTTTGTGTTAGTTCTCTCATCTAAGCATTTCCGCTCTTTTACGACAACCTCCTCTTGATGTCCACCATTCATCAACTCCTGGAAGAACCGTTCTTCTTCCTTATCAGCTTGTTCCTTTTCAGATATATACTGAAAGAGATAAAAGCTTAACACTACCGTTGCAACAATTATACTTATACTCATACCTATATCCTATTAAAATTATCGCCAATCTGGTTCCAGAATATTATCGAGAATGAATGACCGTTCACCTTCATTATTCTGCTGATTTTGAATTACTTCCTCGATGCTCATTATTCCACGTCTTCAATTACCAGATCCAACTTATCAATTAGCTCGATTGGCACTTGTGATTTAATTATTTCATTCTCAATATCACTTTTCTTTCCATTATATCTAACCTCATCTTCTAAGCGCTGTCTATGTCTTTCTTCTATATAAGCCAAAAAAGCTTGTTGATTTCTTGGATCAATTGGGCTCCATGCATCAACATACTCCTTATCCAGATTCTTATAGCATGCCCATTTTATATATTGCCTATTTAATTCTTCATTCGCAACTGTTGAATCATCCCCGTAATCAAGTCTAAAACTATATAATGCCTTCCACATCCATGTTTTTAATTCTGAAACCAGGTATTGTTTGCCGAACCCATTGATTATTTCATTCAGCATACCCTTTACCAACGGAGTTTCAAATATTACAAGTGTGGTACCATACTCACTCTCAACAATCGGTTTCAATACCCTGAATTTATATATCCCCTTACATAATTTGTAGATAAGCAAGAAAAACAAGTCAAGAATATCCCCATCTGTAACCACTTCTCCTAAATGGCGTTTTACTGCCAACAAGTCTGTTTCATTCAAACGGCTTTTGTCAACAACAAAGTCTTTGTCATCAGACAAACGCAGAAATATATAGTAGTAATTCCTACCCAAACTTAAGTTCTCTAGATTATTCTTTAAATAATCTTTGGAACCATATTGGATGATAAGCCTTGCCAATGAGGCATCTCGATACTTTTCCCAATGCACAATTACGATGGGCATAAAACAATTATCCCAACAGGAATATAGCTTTCTATATGCCCATTCACGATCAGTTTTCCCCGACTGAAGAAAGGAAAAAAGTATCTGCTTCTGATACCTCCAGTCGAGTGCATCAAATCGCCATAAAATCTCATTACGCGATTGCCTAACCTTGCCACCCTTTTTGTCTAAGAACCACTTTAAAAGGGTTCCAATGGGAGTATTATGTTTCCTAGCTTTAAATTCCATTTAATTGCTTTTTAATTCACCCTCCTTGCTTTTCTTTTGTTGTTTCTCCAACCATGCCTGGTCGCTTTTGTTGGATTTAGCCAATATTTCAGCTATCTCCTCCATATCCCGGCCAGCCTTATATCGCTCTTTAAGTTCCACTCTACAAAGCGCCACATTACCACTATTCTTATCCTGGAACTCCGCTATCAAAGCATTGGTTTCCAGATTTTTTATGCGCTCCTCACGTTTACCAATCTTATCTTTATACAAAATATTGAAGATGCATTCTCTCAGCACCTTAGCCTCCTTTGTCCACTTGTTCAAAGTAAGGGTTATCAACTCCTGTCTCGAAAGATTTGGCAACATATCCACACACTTTCTTAACTCTTCATCGTTCCATTTTGAATAATGGGCCTTCTTTGCCTGTTGTAAAATGTACTCGTAATCTGTCATAATCAATATATTAAAATAAACGTTCGCATTCTAGAATGGTAAATCGTATTTTGCGTCATCGACCATTTTCTTAAATTCATCCTCCATACCCTTTGGGTAAACAAAGTTCTGAAGATGGTCACTATGATCAAATGCGCCACATACTATTGTCTTAAGCGATGTAGGCAGAGTTATTGTCTTAAGATTCGGGCAAAAACTGAAAGATTCTATTCCTATATATTCAACTCCTTCTGGAAGCACAACATTGTCAATGAGTTTGCATCCACTAAAAGCATAAACACAGATCATTCTCAACGAATTTGGCAAAATGACTTCCTCCATTCGATCTCTTCCGCCGAAAGCTCCTTGAGCTATTATTTCAACACCATCTTTTACAGCAACTCTCTTGCCTTCATTCACACATCTAAACAATATCTTACCATCAACGCTCATAAGCATTCCATTTTCAACCTTGAAGTTTGGGTTTGTATTTTTAATCTCGACTAAACTTTTTGTATAATAGAATGGATTATCATTTTGCCATGACGCTTTCCACATAAAATCACCGCGTATTTTCAACTTCTTAAGCCCATCACAACCGAAGAATGCATTCTCGTTAAGATGATGCAAATACTTGGGGAGTACAATCCTTTTCAATCCTTTACCGAGCCCTCCACAATACTGAAAAGCATATTTGCCAATCGTTATAATTGAATCTGGAAGATTAACACTCTCCAAATAATGAGCTCTTAAGAGTGCATAGGGCTCTAATATCTTAACTGTATTTGGCATTTTAATGTGTGTAACCTGTGTGCTGTCAAAGGCAAAACTTGCGATCACTTCAACACCTTTTTTTACCTTTACTCTCCTAAGGTTTTCTGCAACATTTAAGAGAGCCTTCCCATCTTTACTATAAGTTACCTCTCCATCATATTCCTTTAATATGCCTTGTAGTTTGAATAGAAATACCACTGGCATTACTAAAATAAATATAATGAGAAATGGCCATAAAATCCAATTTATAAGAAGTCGAATCCGTACCTGTTTGTTATTACCAGTCACCTTTCTAAACAATGCATATTTTTCCTCTGTCCATGGAGTCCATAAATAAACATCCAAGGCTTCATCCCTATATACAGGATAAAGAAGAAACAATGCGTGAACAACCGCAATACCTACTAAAAGATAAATCAATGTCATAAGCCATTAAATGTAACAATATTAAACTTGGTTGCAAAGTTAGGCTTTTACCTCTTTGCAACCAAACTATTTCGCTCCACAAGGCTTGTGAAAATGTGATTTTATTCCCAAACCACCAAGTTTCGGGGCACTATTATCTTTTTAACTTCCCCACGCTCTCCTGTTACAAAATAATTCTTTGCCAGCCCCTCGTCAAACTCCTTGACGAAAGCAGAACGAATGCGGGCACACTTCTCGTTGATAGAGTTAAGCAATGGATTTGTAACGTCTTCAATACTTTGAATAGTCCTCTTGCTCAGCCCCGCCGGTTTTAAACATTTATAAATATCCATCAGTTCTTCCCTGTAATCCGTCAGTTCTTTAAAAGCGATTCCTTCAGGATGTTTTAAGAACAAGAAATAAACCGCCTTCACCAAAGGTTCCATCTTTATCTCAATGTCATTATAATCAGGCAATAATACTCTATAATCTTTGGTTATAACAAGCCGACTCAATTGCGCCTTTGTCTTGAACAGCCCTCTGAATGTCCATTCGTTTATGCCTTTGGCCCTTAATTTCTGTACTCGCACATCCATATCTTCCAACAATGTCAGACTAACGAATTCCTGGTCTTCATTAAGTGCAAGAATACAGGGGATATGGTCATTCTCCTTACATCCCGCTTTCAGATTATTGAATTCCGAATACATCACAAAGCGACACTTCTTATCATCAAAGCTATGGATTTCTACCAACACATCGTATGATAAGCCATCACATGTAAACGACAACTGGCAATGCGAGTTTTTTAATTCGTACGGTGTTGCCCAAGTTATTGTCTTATCCCCTAATTCTGTTTTTATATATTGTTCTATCGCTGCGACTGCTGCGGCTTGCTCATGCAAATCGGTTTGATGAACAACCCCAAATGGCGATCTGCCACCCAACTGTTTGAACCACCATTCACCTGAGGGGGTTATATCTATCTTCTTTATTAATCCATCTTCGATTTCTATGCGATGAAGCAAATCCTGTTCTTCGCCGTCTACAGTGATACAAGCAAAATATTTATCATTAAAACCAACAACATCAGCCTTATAACTACTTTTTGAGTATTTAAGCGATTCGAAAACCTTTCGCATTAATTGCAAATATTCCTCCTTGCCATGAATCGTTACATTTGATATCCACCTGCTCCATGTAACATTCTCATCTAAATACGGTTCAATCATGCTCATATCCAAGCTATTCCAACAGGAGCACATCAGTTCCGCAGCCTGTCTATATGATGACAATTTTCCAGGATGCTGTTTTTCGGATGACTCTCTATTGAAAATGTAATCAAAGATACCCATAGTCGATTTCCTATTAGTAATAATTGTTATGTTTAAGTGCAAAGTTACATTATTTTTCAGTTATTATTGCATAATTGCCCAAAATATTTTTTCACAAGCCTTGCGATAACATTTTTTTTGTATAATTGCAATAAAATGATTACCTTTGCCCTCAATAATAACAGAATAGTATGGCGACACGAGAGCAGATAGAGTCGATGAAGATTGACGAAAACATTTTTGAATTGGTAGAGGATACTGAGTTGGAATACCTTGTGCATTTTGCAGCACCATTCACTGGCAGTGACAAATGCATAATTCCCAAAGGTACAGCATTCGCTCCACATAGTCCTATGCGAGGCGACGCTTTGTATATGCATTTGGTAGAAGAGGATGGTGAATTGCTTAAAAGAATGGAAGAATTGGTTAAGGTCAACTACGAGCAACTCTATACCAGACTTCAAGGGTTCTCTTTCTTTATTACTGAAGAGCAATTACATACGATTCCATTAAAGTTTCGCAGTGGTAGCGCCGAACGTTTGCTAGATATTATGCGCAAGTTACGATCACCGCTTTATCCCATGTTCCCATAAAAAGGCTTTATGGTCAAGATGATTATGAGTTATCATTGCCGAATCTTTTGAAAATACCATCACGTCATTTATTGTGTTAGCAATTACACCAATAGCACTAACACGCATTGCACTACCATTACCATAACTATTGTAAGGTTGTGGGGATGAATTCCTCAACCAAATTTTAACGAGTGCCCAAAACAAAATTAAAAAATACGACCTAACGAATTGACAATACTGCACAAATCTGCACTATCTTCAATACGCCAATTTGCTATAGCAAGCGCTAATACCGTATCATCTAAAAGGTGCTACTTTAAAAAAAAGAGGGAAATCCATAGTTTTAATTCTATGTCCATTCAGTTCATATGGCGCGCCAACGATATCACCAAGAATAGCACCAATAACAGGAATAGAATGTTCTTTTATTAGCATAACTACTTATATATATTACAAATGATTAATTATTCTACGATACGCTATTTTTATATATTATCATAACGAATGGATGCTTTTTTCTTTGCATACTCGTTCCAATACCACTTTATGGTTTCTTCCAATCCCTTGTAGAAAGTATAACTTGGCATATAATCTAGGTATTTTTTGGCTTTCTCGATGCTTGCCAATGAATGTGGTATATCGCCAGTTCTATTCGGGCCATAGATAGGATTTATATTACTGATTTCGGGATTATATCGAATTAAAATACCCTTTATAAAAGATGCTAATTGGTTAATGGTAGTTCTTTCTCCACAAGCAGTATTATAAATCTGGTTAATTGCATGTGGGTTTGAAGTTATTAAAGCAAGTTCGTTCATCTGGATGACATTATCAATGTACGTAAAATCACGACTATTTGAGCCATCCCCATTAATGCGAGGCTGTTTAAGACTCATATATTGCTTAATAAAAAGAGGAATTACTGCTGCATACATACTATTCGGATCTTGCCTTCTTCCAAATACATTAAAGTATCTTAGCCCAATGAATTCCATATCGTATGTTTTTGCAAAAACATCTGCATATAATTCATCTACCAACTTTGTTAGAGCGTAGGGAGACATTGGCTTGCCAATATTATTTTCTACCTTGGGAAGATCTTTGTTGTCTCCATAAGTAGAGCTGCTCGCCGCAAAAATGAAGCGTTTTATCTTCAAATCTCTTGCTGCAACTAACATATTAAGAAAACCACCGATGTTTACATCATTGGTTGTTATGGGATCATTTATACTCCTGGGAATGCTCCCCAAAGCGGCTTCATGCAAAATATAATCTACGCCAGAAGCTGCTTTAATACATGTCTCAAAACTACGAATATCACCCTCTATTAGTTGGAATGAACATGGGTGATTCTCCATTAATGCAGCAATATTTTCCATATGACCTGTAGAGAAATTGTCCAAACAAATGACACAATGTCCTTTGTTTACAAGGTATTCACATAGGTTGGAACCTATAAAGCCTGCGCCGCCTGTTACTAATATCTTGCTCATATTTTTACTATTTGCACATCAACATTTCTGTTTTCAATATCTATTATTAAGAAACCTTCCTGCCCCTTGTCAAGTTCGTATTTTGGGAAGTCTTTATTAAATGCAAAACCCACAGATGGCGCAGAAACAAAAGTTTTACCATATTGTTTGTGTATCATATGATAGTGTATATGACCATAAAGAATTAAAAAAATGTTTCTGTAATGTTGGATGGTGTCATTAAATAACTCTCTATTTTTAAGGATCTTGTTGGTCATCCAGCCGCCTGGATCAATTGATGGATGATGCATAATAAGAATAGATGGATTATCTTGTCCTAATATGTTTTTCCTGAGATATTGGAAATCATTTTCGAATAGAACGCCCCTTGAACGGTTCAGATTTGGGCAATTTTCATCTGGAGCAACTGTATTCAGTGGTATAAGTTGAATCCCATTAATAGTTACGGGATTCTCAATAATGCTTTTTGATGATTTAGCAAAGGCGAAAAGGGTATCAATATTATCGTGGTTTCCTGGACACCATAAAACTGGAATAGAAAACGAATTTAACATATCATCAGCATATTGGTAGGTCAATAGGTTCCCATCATCAGCTATATCTCCAGAAACAACGATACAATCAACATCATGGATACTACCAATTAAATTAAGTGCTTTAACAAATTGCTTATAAGTATCCACCCCCCAAATTGGATGTTTGTCTGAGGTTAGATGCAAATCTGACATATGTATAATTCTCATATTCATCTCACGCATTTATTTCCAAGTCTGATTCTATTTCATTACAAATGTTAATTATACCATTCATATTGAGTGCCATATTCGCCTCCCTAGAGACACCATTAGTAACTCCTTGCTCGAAAACAAGTTTCAATTCTGAGAGATTATCAATCTTACGAATATCATAGTAACAGCCAAGTTTTTCTATGTTTTTTGTTTGTTCGTCATCTTCATCATTGTTTAGTACGGACATACTAAAAACCGTCTTATTTCTCCCCTGCATACTTTCTAATAACGAATTATAGGCTCCACTGCATATAACAAAATCAGCAGAAGCATGGAGCTTATACAGAAGATTTGTCCATTTGATAATTCTCGCGTTTGCGTTTAAACATTCTGGCATATCTTTTAGCAAGGGACTATAATAACCTAAAACAATATCAAATTGGAAATCTTCAAATCTTTTATCTTGTGAGAGTTTAATACATTCCCTGATGAGAGAGGCTCCTTTTTTACCTCCACCATCAGAACATACCACCCATTTTTTATAAGGTTTCCTATACCACTCCTGTTTGGTTTGCTCTATTTCATTTTCAGAAACTTGATAAGTAACAAAACCAGAATATACCATCTTAGTTCTTATACTCTTTGGGAGCCATAAGAATGAGGAAGGTGAAGTGATAAGAGAGTCACTTGCAACAAATATTTTGTTATAAAACCTTTCCAAATATAGAATATTCCGTTCAGAAAAGACATCATTATGAGTCAAAGCGTCTCCACCAATTTCACTTCTCAAAATAAAATATTTTTTACATGAAAAACCAGTAATTATTGAAAACAACTCAAGTCTTTTTCCCAAAGGAAGATAGTCTGTAACAAAAGCATCTGGTTTATAACTAAGCATAAGATTTCTTAAGCAGATGATTCTTTTCCCATTTACTTCGGCATTGGTTTTCCCTTTGTCTCGCTCTTCATAAAAATTGGGCAATAAATAGTAATCAATACCAGGATGTATTAATTCCGGGAGTGCCTTATGGCCAGAGACAACAAGCACATTGCATCTGTTAGAAAAACCAGATGCAATTTTAATGAGTCTCATCAGGTGTCCTAACCCTGTACCATCATACGCGAACAGCAAAACCTTCTTCTTTTCCATCCTCAGAGTGATAAGATTTTTTCTAATGCGCTGTCATTACCACATTCAAACTTGTTATTAGCAAGTCCTCTTTCTATCATATTCAAGCAGAGTTCCTTTAAATCATCTGGCGTAATCTCTAAAGATGCAGGAACAATATTTAAATTTGAGAGACAATTCATATTCTGTTTTTGCTCATCTTTCCTATAAGAGCAACCAGAAACAAAAGATATAGCAGGAATCCCCAAATATACCAGTTCGCTTAATGTATTACGACCAGATCGTGTTATTATAAGGCAAGCATCTGAATAATATTTAGATGGATCTAAAACCTGATTATATATAGATACGTTTTGCGGAATGGAATTCTCATTTATTGCGTCGTATATATTCTGACTGGAACATACTATGTGCATTTTGTAGTCTGGGAGGATATTAGCGACTCTAACACAGAGTTCGCCAATTCTTATCGTGGACTCGAAGAACTGATGTCCGACATTAACAGTCCCACCACCTAACAGACAGTATATGTTTTTCTTGGGATGGTTGACAATTCTGAATATCTCTTTTCTAATAATTGTCCCAACAGAGATGTATTTACAATACTGGGATGGTGGAATGATAGTCCGTAATCCATGGATGACAGCCAAATCCGCTAAAGAATAAAGGTTGTTGAAAAAATCCATCGCCTCTTTGTCATTGCTTGGATTATCAACATCAGCAGGATTAAGCAATGCTATAACATTCAAATGTTTATGAGATATTTTTATGGATTGTACCATTAATGGTTCTCCGTCTACAATGACAGCATCCGGTCTGAACTCTTTTATAGTCCTATGAATATAGGCCCCCATCTTATTTGTAGGAAGAAGACCAATAGAACAATAGTCCATAGGAACTGTCTCTTGTAAATCGGCATAACCTTTTGATTCAAGGTATCGATTGCCTTGAAGATATGAAATAATCTTAATTTCACATCCATATTGCTCCTTTAGTGTTTCAAGTAGTGATACACCAGAAACAACTCTCCCAAGTCCAGGGAACCCCCTAAATATACCAAGAATCTTTTTCATTTCTCTAACGAAAGCATTTTATAAATGTCCGATATTGAATATCTTCTTAATTGCAACTTATCTATCGCCAATGAAGTTCCACCCTGTGAAACAGCAAAAGCATATTTATAATACTTCTCGACACAGAACTTTATAAATCTATTATAAGAGCCATATGGATATGCATAGGTCATAACATCACCAACGATATTCGACAACACCCGTTTTGATTCTGAGAGTTCATATTCGACCTCTTTGTCGCTAAGCTTCAATAGATTTCGATGAGTTACACCATGTGAGGCAATTTCCCACCCATTGTCTTTGAGTTTTATTATATCATCAAGGTCTAAATGCTGCCGTAGTGTAGCATCTTTATTGTTCCATTTGTTATCTTTTCCTATTAAATCTGTACAAACGTATACCGTAGCAGTATAGCCGTACTTAGCAAGCATTGGCATAGCCACAGATAACAGATTCTTGTATCCATCATCGAATGTACAAACAACATATCGTTTACGTTCTTCCTTAGTTTTACCCAAATAATCCCTCATAGAACATAATCCATAACCACCATCATGAATGAAATCCACGAACTGTTGGAAGACAGTTATGGGGGTTGTTATACTATCATGTAATTCACCACAGACATCATGCAGTCCAACTGCCAATATATTTTCAATCCCCAACTGCTTGGGAACAGATGTGTTGTATGATAAAAGACTATGCCATTTGCTAGCAACCAATTCCCTATTACATTCCCTTTCCAAAATAGTCCATGCCTGTTCATAGAATTCTTCTAGATCTGGTTTATTTATAAGCTGTATTAATTGGCCAGCCATTTTCTTGGGATTAAAAGAGTCAAAGAATAGCATCGGGAACTCTTTGTATAATTGCTCTGCGATAAATCCGGTGTTTGAACTGATGAACGCATGCCCATTTTCTAATGCCTCTGTAATTGAATTAGGATGTCCTTCACAGACTGATGCCTGAATATAGAAGTCCCAATTTGACATTGTATTACTCAGTTCTTCTCGTGTTTTATAACTATGGAATACAACATTACTGCTTATCTCCAAATTATTGATAATAGAAATATAACTATTTCTTAAATCTGAATCAATCTCTCCGACAAGCTCTAGAGTTATAGGAATATCGACAATTGCTTTAAATTCTGATATCATGTATAAAAGATTACCGATTCCCTTTTTCTCATTCAAGTGAGAAGCAGCACATCCAACAACTACCTTCTGGGGGAGATTTGGAAAGGAGATCGAACCCTTCTTTTGACCCAATTCATTGGGGATAATGATCACTTTGCCATTAGCACCAGGAGCAATACTCAGAACATTATTTGCCATTTCATGTGAAAGACAGACAATTTTGCTTGCTCTCCGACATGCTTCTATCGTATACCAGCTATCATCTACTGACCATTTTGTAATATTGATATCACTTCCTCTAAAATTCAGAATGAACCTCGCCCTTAATCGATCAGCCAAAAGGGAAGCATAATAGCCATTATATCTCCCACCAAAACCAATGACTACGTCAATGTTATTATATTCGCATTCATCTTCCTTTAACTTATATTCTTTTCGAATACCATCTTCTGTAGCAGGGTTAATACCTCCTCGAGCAGTCACAATAGGATATTCAGTGGAAAGAGATACTTGAACTTTATGCTCAGATGACAAAATGTTCATAAGACGAGTACAGGATAGCGACATACCACCACCATCATAGCCATATTCTGTTGTTATAATGAGGATGTTCATAATCTTTCTATCAAATATAATGTTTTACTTTTTTTATTCTCTGGGTACTTATAGGTTATCCATGATTTAATAGCGCATTTAGGGAAACTATCACGGATATCTGTCGAATTGAGCCTTATATGCAAAGGAAACTCATTGTCATCTTTTGTGTATGAATCATCAATGACCTCTAATATAAAATATCGAGGATTACCTGCTGATCTGTAAAATGAGCATAATGAGTCAAGATATTCTGACTTATTATTTGTTTGATAGGCATAAGCACAATTTACAAGTATTAGTATATCGCAACTATATGCGTTCCCATTTGGATATTCTGAGGTGAAAATGATATTATCTCGATTAAAGAGGTCTTTAATCCGTTGTCTGGCTTTATCTGCCAAAAGGGAATCTTTCTCAAATGAGGTTATATTCCTATATCCTAAATAACACAGAATGGAAGTAATTGCGCCTAAGCCACACCCGATTTCAATAACACGGCTATTCTTATCTAAAGATTGGAGAATAGCATAAGTGGTTTCCCAATATTTGGGAAACACATCTTCGCAATACTGCTGGTTCCAAGGAGCTAGCAAATTGTCATCAGAATGGCTTTGATTATATGTCTTTAGCAATGATTGAAGTCTTTCCATAACGCATGAAATTGACCTAATACAAACTCTTTCCCTCTCTCTAATGCCAGGGGGGATGTACCTCCCTTCAATATACATGATTGTAGCGTCATATCAGGCAGAACTCGAACTTCGCCATATTTTCTACAGCGTTCTATGTCTTTTGTAAAACATGGAGAGTCAATATATAGGACCGTTGTTCTATGGTTACCCTTTTCTAACGTATAACGAATGGCTCCAGTTCCTTTGTCTATTCGCTCAACAGCTTTTTCCTGAAGAAGAGGATATATTTTTTCTTTAAACCTATCGCTGCCAGTAAGACCAATCTGAGGCAGTAGTTTTAAAGGAAGTTCATTCTCCAACGCAAATTCAAGCACCTGGACGAGCTTACTCATATCAAGACTTTGTATAACGCTATTTAAGCCGATATTAATGCCTGAGTCCTGTACCTTTTTTATCGTTTCTACAACCTTCATATAATTCCCTGTTCCTGTGCTGTCACGAAAACCAGCATCAGAAGCAAATGGAAATTGAATATTGAATTTAACACGAGTTGATGATAATTCTTGAATCTGTGTATTGGTTATTAGTGACAGATTGGTAGCACATCCGATGTCACTTGTCGTATTTTCATCTGCGTATCGAATCATTCTCACAAGGTCTCTATTTAAGAATGGCTCACCACCACTAAAACATAATTCAGCAACATCCTGATCCTGTATAAAATCAATCAAAGTCTTTAAATTCTCGAATGACATATACTGTGAAGGAGAATGCTTTGATTGTCCCTCATTGTGACAGAAACGGCATCGATAATTACATCCGTTAGCCACAAGAATGCGTATTTTATCCCAATATATCTGGCTCATGCTAAAATGATTTTTGCACCATAAAAACGTTCCAGTTCTTCCATTTTTTCACCTTGTAAGTCCTTCCCATCTGAATTGTACATTTCGTTAGGTAAAATCATCACATCATTTTTGTCTGGATGGAATTGCTCTCTGATGTCACCATGGTTTAATAGACCAGCTACAGATACAGAGCCGCCGTACAAGTGATTTTCTATAAGATTTGTTTTCACATTCGGCATGTCTTCAAATGCCTTTGTAAAATATTCATATCCCGACAAAGGGCAAATGAGATTGACAAATGTACCTTCTGGTAAATTACTGATAATCTTCTTTTGAGCATCGATTCTTTCATCAGCATCGATGAAATACTCATTATTACCACCTCTAAACGCATCTTTTAGGATAGGTACGGTAAAAACAACATCCGGATAGTTTTTCTTGATCCATTGAATACATTCCTCGTAATTGTCAATACTGGCCTGAGACAACTTCTTCAACCTAGATTGAGAAATGGCTGTATGTTCCATTCTTCTTACTAAAATTTGTCTAACCTTCCTATTTACACCTAATTTATATAGCAACTCCAAATCCCTCTTCACTTCATCCAAGTTCCCGGTGAAAATCAGAGTACATTTATTTAGAGGGGCATGTTTTAAGAGATACATGGTTCTCTCTCTTTCTGAGCGTGGAATGATAGCCTCTCTCTGCTCCTGCATGGTTATCAGTGACAGATCAACCCCATAGTTACTTATACTATTCAGGAAGTCCACTTTATCTTCACGAATATAGGCACCCGTGGTTACTGTTGTCACTTTTTTAGTTGGGAAGTGCTCAGAGGTAATTTTGATAAAATCATATATTTTGGGGTGTAGGAAAGGGTCTGTATGAGGAGCTACGAGAACTCCTGCACCAAGTCTAACGTAATTGACATTGGAATTTACATACTGGAATCCCTTCAGCAAATCTTCCTCGTCTATTTGAGGAATCTTTGGATAATGCCCCAAATAGGAATCTGTATGTACCTTACAGAAGACACAGCCTATGCCACAATACTGGCTAAGTATTGGGATATTTCCAAATGTAGCGATCTCCATTCGGAATGCGTCAAACTGTTCCTGATTTAATATCATAAATACATTCCTGCGTTAAAATACCGAGTAGTCTTGACTGTCATTGCATGCTGAACATAACCCAATTCTTTTGTTCTCTAACAAAGCCAATCGGTAATCATTGTACGCTTTGGCATTCCATGAGTCAATAAGAGAATCCCTCATTACGTTTCCGAAACAGGTGTCATACATAAAATCGTCACAGCACAAAAGGATGTCACCATTATACGCAATTGTCAACTTGCGGAAGGGATAATTGCAGAAACCGAATTCTTCTTTCTTGTATTCCTGGGGGATATTACCTGCATAATTCGGCAACTTTTCATCAAAGCTACGTTTCTTGAAATAAACTTTAGGGTTATTCCCATAGGCTTTATGGATCGTCTCAATATTTGGTGACCACTTCTCGGGATTTTTTTCTCTGTCTCCTCTGTAATCATTAATATTGATATTGTCAAGTCCTAATGAGAAGAGTTTATCTAATTGTTCTACTGTCAACAAACGGCCATTAGTTGTTATATCTATAAACAAACGCTGAGATTTACATTTGGCGTACTTGATCATGTCTTCCAACCTTTCTTCTAACAGCGGTTCATTTGATAGCATGAGAGCGACTCTTCCATTATAGCCAATTGAAACAAGCTGGTCAATAATTGTGTTATAGCACTCCCAAGTCATGATGCCCAATGGCTTTTTATTAAAAGCGTGTGGGCAAAACGGGCAGTTGTTATTACAATCTGTCCTTGTTTCAACAAGAACTTGTTGGAACAAGGGGAAATGACCATGAGCAGCGTAATAATCTCTAAGATATAAGATGTCTGACTCATGAATATTTCCATCTCTGACTGACATGTTATTAACCTGTTGTATCATAAATAATCCTCCATTTCTATTGTTGTTTTTGCTTTATACTGCAGATTTTTAATGCACTTGTGCTTTACTGCAATAATAGCCATATCATAGTCATTACCTGAAATGTCTTCCTGAGAAAAGATGATATTTAAACCATATGTCTTTTTGACCTCATTTGGATCTACAAGAGGGTCGTAGCATTCAATCTTCCCGATAGATTTAGATAGAATACCTATCAACTCTGCGACTTTTGTGTTTCTAACATCACCAACATCTTTCTTATATGAAAAACCGAGAACCAACACACTTAGATTGTCACTATTAGGGAATGTGTCATTAACATAGCCAACAATCCGTTTAGCAACGAGCCCTACTTTAGCTTCATTAATAGACCTTGCTTTTTCAATTAGCTGCAATTCTGTACCTTTTGCTTTTGCTCTTGCCAATAGATAATATGGGTCAACGCTAATACAATGTCCTCCTACTAATCCTGGATGGACTTTTGAAAAGTTCCATTTTGTCGATGCGCATTTAGTAACTTCCTTAATATTTAAACCTTCAGTGAAGCAATATTCGGAGTACTGGTTTGCGAGAGCAATTAGCACATCGCGCTGTACGTTTTCATACATTTTAGCGGCTTCAGCCGTCTTAATTGAACTTGCCTTAATTATTCCGGCATTGAATACATTATTGTATAAATTATATATAGCATCAAGAGTGTTGTCGTTCTGAGCAGACACAATCTTTGGGGTATTTGCTAAGCCATGCTCATTGTCACCTACATTAATTCTTTCTGGAGAATAGCCAACAAAGAAATCCGAATTACTCTTCAAATTGCTTCCTTTCTCTAAGATGGAAATACAAAGCTCTTCCGTGGCTCCTGGATATACAGTTGACTCAAAAACAATTATATCCCCCCGCGATACTATTTGAGACAAAGAGTTGCATACTTCTTCTAATGCAGAAGTATCAGGAGTGTTTTTATCGTCAATAGGAGTTGGAACCGTAATGATATAAAAATTGCAATTGGATATAGCATCCCATGAGTTGCTAATAACACAACGTTTCGTTAAATCAGTGACCTCAGAAGGCGAAAGACTGCCTTTAGAATCTTTTCCTGATAAAAGTTGTTGAATGCGTATGTTATCAGTATCAAGCCCCCAACAATTATACTTGCAGGAGAACAGTGACAGAACAGGCAATCCTACATAACCCAATCCGATAACACCGATTTTTATATCTTTTTTAGACATATTTCTGTTTGAAATATTATTAAATCAATAACACTTATGATAGTGCAAAGATACAACTTTTTCTGATACAGAAAAGGATTTAAAAGAAAAAAGTGGATTCCACAAGGCTTGTGGAAAAGAAAACATGTGAAATATCGCATTCTAAAGGAAAAATTTGCGCCACAACTTAATTTTCAAGTTAATTATTTGGTAATTTCAGAAATAGTTCTTATCTTCGCAGCGAGGTAACATAAACTTCTCGAGAGATGAAGAAGAGTAGTATTATTGAGGCAAGACGTAAGTTGGTCAATCCAGTTGTCCGTCAGAGAGTAGAACTCTCTTTCCAAATCGTGGATCGAATCCACGAGATACTTGAGTCAAAGGGGCTTAAGCAGAAAGACCTGGCAATGATGCTAGGCAAGAAAGAGGCAGAAATCAGCAAATGGATGCGTGGAACTCATAATTTTACGATAGACACGCTTGTATCTATTGAAAACGCTCTCGGTGCACCCATCTTGCAAGTGGTGCATCAGGAAATAAAATATCCTGATTATGAATATGAACCCATGATGGCCTCAGAACCCGTACCGCCCCCAAAGCCATAATAGATAGGTCAGTTCCGCAATACATTTTATGATCACTTTAAAATCAGCCCAAATGTACAACGGGGCTCAATTTATAAGGTAATTCCTTCGTTCATAACATTTATAAAGAAAGGTGTTTTGAATGGTCGGTTTTATTCGTTCTACAATCTCTGGTCTTCGCATTACCTTTATATTTCTGCGGCAAAGATAAGAAGAAAACGTGAACTTTGCAAATATTTAGGGAAAAACTTACCAACCTGCGGGGAGGACGATATTGGGGACTTCGTGAGCTTTGGCAAACAAGGGCGATATCTCCTCGTTGGTAAAGCCTGCGATACCGCAACCTACACGAGTTACCAGGAACGTAAGGTCAGGTCGGGTTTTAGCAAACTCAATGAACTCATCCACATAGGGTTTGATGGCATCTACGCCCCCGTGCATTGTGGGAATGCCGTAGCTCTTTCCTTGCAGACCTACACCTTGGCCCCAGATAGCACCAAACTTACGATAAGCCAATAGCGCTGCTCCGCCTCCATGGGCTCCAGCCAGGTTGCTACCAAATACAAACACCTCGTTTTCTGCAAGGTCGGTTATACGTTCAGGGGTTACTCTTTTCTGTTCCATATACTTGTTTTTAGAAAGTCATCGGAGCAAAGATACAACATTTTCTTGAAAACAAGTGGTACATCACACTTTTTCTTTATAAATTCTTTTGTATTACAGAAGAAGTTGTAAATTTGCAGCGATGTTTGAAGACGAGATCAAAGAATACGAGAGCATCCGAAAGGAGTATCAGCAGAAGATAGCCGATAGGATGGGCAAGAAACAGTGGATGGAATATAACGAGATTCTGTTCTCTGCGCATTCTTGTGCTATTGAGGGCAACTCGTTTACGGTTGACGATACTCGCATTCTGCGTGAACAGGGCATGGCCATGATTCCTGTTGGTCACTCGTTGTTGGAATGTACCGAAATGGCTGACCATTTCCGTGCATTCGACTATATGGTTGAAAACTTGGAACATCCGTTTGACGAGGCCCTACTGAAGGAGGTGAACCGCTTGGTAACCGAGCATACCATTGCTTATCGTGCACAGGGTGCCATCGCAGGTGAATATACGACTGAAGATATGGCAGCAGGTGATACGGTATTTGGCGACCACGAAACGCTGATCGCTCGTGTACCCAGTTTGATGTCTTCGACCCAAAAGGCTATCGATGATAACCAGCATCCAATGATAGTTGCTGCAAAGTTTCATGGCTACTACGAATATCTGCATCCCTTCCGTGATGGCAATGGACGCACAGGTCGATTGTTGTCGAACTTTATATTACTTCGTGCAGGTCATCCCCTTCTGATTGTGAAGCTTGAGGATCGCTCTGCCTACATCTCTGCTCTCAAAAAGATTCGCACTGAAGGCACAGACGAAAGGCTACGGGTAGGCGAGCTTAGCTCGGGAATGTTCCTAGTTTCATTTTTCTTCCAGACCGCCATCAAGCGCATGAAAGAAGAACTTGCCCAAAAACGTAAGAATAGCATCCCTAAGATGTTCTTCTAGGGGAACCTGCTACTGATGACATGTCTTCTGCAATGATTATAAAAGTTTGATAATCTCGCGGCATCAAGAGTTTTCGTTCATAATTTAATCCCTTCGTTCATAACATTTACATAGAATGGTGTTTTGAATGGGCGATTCTCCCATTGTTTGCGAAGCATAATCATAGGGCTGATGGGAACTCCTGTGCTAAGTTCTATATCATATAGAGCTCCAGATACTGCATCTTCTCTTTTAAAATCTCTATAATCACCCTCAAGAAGAACAAGCACGTCAATATCACTATCAACACGAGCATCCCCTCGTGCTTCAGAACCATACAGAATTGTCGTTGCCGTGGGCTCAATCTTCTCTATGGTTATTTTTATTTGCTCTACAATCTCTGTTCTTCGCATGAATCTTCTACTTTATCACAAACTATTTCAGAGAACGGTCCATTGCTGAAATATCTCCCCTCCATAACTGTTATCTTTGCCTGCAAATATAGAAAGATTATTCGAACTTTGCAAATATTTATGGAAAAATATCCTAACGAGTAGTCCTCATGGCCAATGCTATAGCCTCGCCAACTAAAGCCAGGTTAGCAAGCAGATAGTGACTCTGCCCCAACCAACTGATAGTACTACCAGCGATTTCTGCCGTTTTGAGTAGTTGTTTGCGAAATTCCATATCGCCCAGATTAGTGGCACATCCTATCGCAAAAGCAGTGCCCGATGAACTCAGATTCATGATGATAGGCCCCGCATCAATATCCACACCCAACCAGCAACTATGGTCGTGATATTCCTTGATTCCACCAACTGGGAATGTCTGTTTAAAATGCGTCTTCAACAGTTCATATTGCTCCATGGCAAAGCCCTTATCAACCAGCGACAGATAGTAGCAATTAAGTGAAGAATACGAACCTTTAATCGAAGGTGCGACCTTTAAACTATCACCATCCACTTCCAGGAACGATGCCAACAGTCCCGTCTCTTGGTCTATCCATTCTCGTTTAGCCCTTTCTATCCACAACTTCACCGTTTCAGAATATCTTCCACCATTCTGCTTGGCATAATAGTTCAGCGCCACTATAGCCACTAGCATATCTGGCACATAGATGCTCTCACCTGGATACGTAGGCAGATTCAGATATATGCTTTCACGAATTCTGCGATTCATCGCCTCGCACAACGCGCGATACTCCCAATCGTACTTATCATCGCCCCCTATCTCCTTATATCTACTGATCATCCATGCCAGATGACTATAATACGATATGTGGCTCAACTCGCCATAAATACCATCCATTGGATCCTCACCCCAACGCAAGGCATCATATTCACGAATCTCTTCCGACAGAGCGATATCGATAATCTTGTCAATGTACTTTAGCGACACCTCTTTGTTCTGAGGATACAGCAAAGCGATATTAGCCAATGCAACAGATGTCATCGAGCATGTGTACAATGCCCACTCCCCCTTGAACTGTCCCCCGATACCACTCGGCATCTCATCCATCACTTGTTGTGGTGACGAAGCCACCCTCTCCGTCAGATAATTCGCCCTCCGGATAATATCCTTCCTTTCACTATCCCAATCACCAAGCCCACTAGTGGCACATGTCACCCATAGCATCTTTACGATAATGAGTGAGGCAATAACTGCTATCGTTATAAGCATTATCCTAGGTCTGCGACGTTTCTTATTTAGGGCTCCACTCATGTACAAGTGCCTTTAGGTTTTTTACCTTTTCTTCCCCAAGTCCAGGCGAATAGAACAATCCCAGCACATAGATATAATCTTTATCTACTACGTATTGCTCGTAGAATTTATAATATCTATCCATTCCTTCCAGATAAAAGTAACCCGGATGTTTATCTATCATAGTTATCGAGTCCTCATGTATCTTTCTTAAGCCCACAGAAAACTCTACCGCCGCACTATCATCCATATGGGCATCATTCGGATAAGAGAAGCATTTCAAGAACACTTCACACCCAGCAAACGAGTAGTCAAACCTCATGTTACGGTTATTCAGAAGCGAACTATCTGGCACAAAATTATCAGGATACACCACCTTAAAAGTCGGATTGCTTAACACAAACGTATCCAACTTCTCCCAGGTAATCATCTTTACCTCACGATACCTTGGTATTCTCACCTGATGGCTCTCCTTATACCAATACATCATCATCAATATAATGCCCGCCAATGCAATTAATCCAATTATATACTTTTTCATATCGCCTGTATTGATTACGTTTACAAAAAAACTAAATTATTCATATATTGATGGTCATATAATAATCTTTCCAAGTACTTGTATCTTATTAGTGCATTCTTGTTTGTTGGCATATTATTATCTAATTTGACGCTAAATTATGTAATTGAAGCGAACTCTATGTTTGCGTCCTTAAATTGATAATTAATGAATAAAGCTTTAGAGTCATAGGTAATCTATTTTACTAGATGCATTGTATGGTAGACTACTTAATGAAACACCCGTATTTAAGCATACATATTCTACGCTCATATATCCATTCGTATCAATAGTTATTCTAGTTTGAAACTTTACTTCGCCTGCTTTCCCCTTGGGTAAGTTATTCATTGGTATTTTAACTAAGGGTTCATTCTCGTTTGCTTCATCTGAATTACCATATACTACATCACAAATTATGCTTGTCTGATTATCGATTACAGTATATGTTTCTACTTTTTTGGTATATGGAAGTTCCTGCCCTTGTTTGATTATATTCAATGTTTTATCGTCTATTCCATTTATTCGACATCTCATCCCAATATTTGCTTTCAGAACAGGTTTAGTACGTTTCGTATTAACAACTACCGTATTAAGCTTTGTTATTGAGAAATCTTTCCTGATATTATCTACATCAGTAACTGACAAAGGCTTTTTTATCCGGGTATGATCCATTGATTCATACTCTTCATGTAAAAAATCAAAGCAGTTGAAGAAATTTTCGGAAGAAACATCTTCGAATTTCATATGGCAAAAATTAGTAACGACAGGCAATTCCTCACGTATTTTTACAAACTGTTCAAGGAATGCAGAGCAGACATTTTCATCATTTGTAACAATAATATTCTCTGCATTCCGAGCTTCAGCAGAGTAAGTCCAATTATATGAACCTGTCACTAAGACTTTATTATCAAATATACAGAATTTGTTATGCATCAGAATCTTTCGGGTATTCATAAATCTGAGCGACCCTCCTTTTGCAATAAAAGAAGAAAAGTCCAATCCGTTTGGACCACAATTTATGATGTCCTCTACTATTATAACCGACACTTTTACACCCCGGTCTAAAGCAAGCAGCAATGCGTCAAACAAATCACGATGAGTAAACCAGGCGACAGCAATCGATATCTCCGAGTTTGACATTTCAATGAATTTTGTGATTGTTAGTTTTATCTGGGAGAAATATGCATATATCATCGTTATATATTGTTTGAATTTACAACATCATCAAACCTCTCACTAACCTCTACCATCCAATCGGGGAGGTTCTTTAGGGCTTGGTATACTAATGCATCTGGCATTTTCTTGTAATAGGCATAGGCCATGGGGCCTGCGATGGCGGCGAGGGTGTCAGAGTCACCTCCTAAAGAGATGGCAAGTTTGATACAGTCGACATAATCCTTGGATTCCAGAAAACAAATCATAGCAGGACCAACGGTACCGGCACAGGTGGAGTTGAAGGTGTATCCATCGTGGAAATCTGCATACTTCCGATTGGCCCAGTCGGGATAATACTTATTCAACAGATGTTCGCGAACAAAGTCTTTATCCTTGCCACTCTTTAGATGGAAAATAGTGAGAGCCGTAGCTATTGCACCTTTTATACCTTCTGGATGGTTGTGGGTTGGGATGGCTGTTGCTGTAGCCATCTTAATGCACTCTTCTTCTGTTTTGGCTAACCAGCCTGCTGATGAGCACCGCATAGCGGAACCATTGCCAAGACTACGATAGGGTTGTGGTTTGTGACTAGCCATCCAGAGTTTGAACTTGCTACCAAAACCTGCATGGCGATGTTCGTTAGCACATTTCCAAAGATTCATCGTCATATCCAAATTATCGATAAAGGCTTCTGCACAAGCAAAGGTAAGCACGGTATCATCGGTGAAGTGTGCCCTCGAACTGAACAACTTCACCTTATCATAATCCTTTATGCGGAGTGATCTACCTTCGTAAGCACTACCCGCAATATCGCCTATAGCCTCGCTAATCAGATAATTCTTCATAAGCCCTTAGTTATCAACAGTGCAAATATACAACTTTTTCCAGAATAGAATAGATTTTAATCGAAAAAAGTTGATTTCACAAGGCTTGTGGAAAAGAAAAACACCATCACACGATGAGGAGTGATGGTGTGTATATAATGGAATGATTAACCTTATTTTATTCTTCGAATAAGTGTTCGAGGATTCATTCTGGTATCCCAAACATCTACAATATATACAGTATCTTCTGTTTCTTCTTCCCAAACTACTTTAGCCATGGAAACTTCTCGTAAAGATGATTTGTTACCTCTTCAGAAGTAACCCATTTAACCTCTCCTTTCTCCAATCTCTCCTCAAATCTGTCGATTCTTGCAATAGCCTCTTCTTCTGAAAATGGTCCATTGCTGAAATATCTCCCCTCCATATCTATTATATCTTTCTGACTGCAAATATAGAAAGATTATTTGAACTTTGCAACAAATTTTGAAAAAAGGCACAAAAAAAATCGCAACAGGTTTTTGGCCTATTGCGATTTGATACTTGGGGGTGGATGCTCTACGATCCTACACAGCTGGTGGCGCCGAGGGCGGTTACGATGGCTGTGGCGATGGATGCAATCATCTGGACGATGAACTTCAGTGTTTCTTTCTTTGTCATAATGATTTAGGTTATATGGTTAATACTTTGTGTTTCATGGTAAAAATGGTGGGGCTTGTGCCCCAACCATTAGTCGCCAATGGGCTCGTGGCCACCGCCGCCGGTATTACCGCCACCGCCAGTGTTTCCACCGCCACCGGTATTGCCACCCTGAGTGCCGCCACCGGTATTACCTGGCTTATCATCCTCGATAAGCTGGCCAGCAAACGCCTCGGCATTTACAAACTCGGCCTTCTTGATGAACTCACGGCTTGAGATGTTGGTCTCGGCCTCCTGATCGGGCAGGAATCGGATGTGGAGGGCCTTCAGGTTCTTCTGAGGTGAAAAGTCCTCCTTCTTCAGAGCACCACCCTTCTCGTTCTCCAAGGTGGTAAAGAAGATGCCCAGACCGTCGATCTTGACGCGCTTGGAGTTCAGGAGCATCTCCAACAGACAACTACGGAACTTCTCCAGCACTCCGAACACCACGTCGGGAGTGTAGATACTGCCGTGCTCGGCGATGTGGTTGGCCATCTTACGAGTGTTCAGCGTCTCGACGGTCTTGCTGTGGGCAAACCACTTACCGAAAATCTTGGAATTCTTGATGTTGTTTTGCTTCAACAGATAAAAGATCTTTGCCATAATGTGTAAAAGGTTTTAAATGGGTTAATTATTAAGTTTGACGATGCAAAGGTACTACTATAGAATGTAATCTACAAACTTTTTTGGCTTCCACTTAGTTAAACAGTGTTAACAAAAATCAGCTACCACTTCATCGTTCACAATCCGTAACTTCGTGATTTACGATCTAACGGATATCGATGAGATAAGTGCCACCTCGTTCCAGGCACGCAGTATCACAGTAACATAACCGATTTTGCCTGTTCTGCAGAAAAACTGGCTATATTGAATATTATATATATTAAATATATATAATATTTATAATACTATAATTATATATATTACCACCTATCGCCGCCTAACCTACTCGCAGTATCGTAATGTTACTGTGATACTGCGTGGAAACAGATACATCAGAACAAAAATTGCGCATAAATCTTGTATATCTAAGAATTTTGCAATACCTTTGCAATATGGAATATTACATATGCCCATTCAGGATAGCAAGCAGCGAGAAATGGTACGCCCAGCCCGATGGGTTTCAACCACAGGAAGTCCTGGCGACAGTGACGCGAGATGACTTCCTACGACAAAACAAAAAATTACTATTCACTGACAAAAGCGGCAACCACATCTATTCGCACAAATACATATACCAACCCAAGGATGGCATAGCCGTACTTAAACTAGCAAATAGATACGTAGATAGTGATGATGAAGAATTCTGGAGAAAGCGGCCTTGGGAAGACCGGTTCTTTACAGTTATCGTCATAGTCAGTAGAAAGGATGGTACTTGTTTCTATGTTGAGGATAACGAGCGTGCATTTGATAGGGTTGAAGACGTGGTGAAGATACTGTGCAGAGGGCTTAACCATAGTCTGTCGAGTCATCAATTATTTATAGGTTCTGATTACAACTTCATCAAGCAAACCGATAACTTTGCCCTGATGTCGGCTTGTGCTATTATCAACCAGCAACTTGAAGACTCACTCAACCTTCAGTTTGGTACATGCGACGCGATGAAACATGAGTATGACGAGAATGCCCTATTAGCAGCACAACTGTTTACCAGCGCCTTAACCGACCAACGCAAAGCCAGCATGGTTATATCGTTGCTCTACGAACTTACCAAAGGCAGAAATGATCGGAAAGCGCTGATGTGCGGGCTACGAGCGGCTATGGATGCGGGGGTGATAGTAAAACCAAGCTACAACGATTTTATTACGGTGTTTAACTGTGGTCATCTGGTATCAAAAGAGCAGTATAGCACTTATACCAACCCGAATTATAACGGATACAAGAAATACGAACTCTACAAAAACGCCTACATCAGATTCAAACAAATAAAGGAGTCAGCCATCTAAACACCCCAAAACGTTTAACTTTTCTGAACTTATCACAACTATTCTGGTCAAATCGGCACTCGGCCGAAATAATCAGTTTTTTTATTTGCTCATATCAGCCGGATGCTATATTTTTGCGGCCGCTGAGCACAACAATAATTAAAAACCTGAGACAGGCATGGGCCCATTCTGTTTCTTAAACTTTAACAACAATGAAGCAGAACAACAATGAAGTGCAGTACATTTGGCACGACGGGGCTACTATCCCCGAAGACCTGCTGATTAGCATGGCTAAAACAGCAGGATGTTACGAATCGGCTAAGCCTTATCTATTTTCGTTGATGGCGCATGGCCTTAACCATGGTATCCGCAACTATATATATAAGGTAAACGAGATACGTGATTATTACCACGTGGTACCTATCCCCATAGCCAAGGAGATGGGACAGGACACTACCTGCAACCAAACCCATCACGCCGATGTGGCAAGAAAGCTATACAAAGCCATGAACCAGGAAGGTCGGGAACTGGTAGTAACCAACAGTCTGAAGCTACTGCTAACCAATCACCGCAACCTATTCTGCTCGAAAACCGATTGGGCGGGTATCTACCTGGTAATCAAGGACAGGCTGAATGGACGAATAAGCAAAACCCGATTTACACGACTGATGATGAACCTTACCCGCGACTGGTGGCCCGGGGAGCTACAGATAGGCGAACGCACACTGAGTAACTTTGGTAGATGTGTGGCCTACAAAGACCGATTGGAAGCTTACTACGACATGGATAATAACCCATGGGCCGAACTTTGCGACACCTATTGGAACCTACTGATGCAACAGATTCTGACGCAGAACTGACGCTGTTTATCGCCCATCGACGCAAATAACGACGCGATTCTGACGCACTGACGCATCAGCCCCACCACCTATTTATTTCATCATATCTTTGCATCGTCAAAAAGAAATTAAAGCGAACAAGTATGAGAAAAATTGAAGAAAAAATCACGGTTACAACCAAGCCCAACGGCTATGCGTTGACAGTAAACGAGAAGGAGTATTTATACTTTAACACGTTAGATCTGGTAAAGGGTGTTTGCATTCACGTGGGATTGGGACGAAAGAGTCCGACCACCAAGTATGGACGCGATGCGATACTGAAGGCTATGGGCGATGGAAGTCTGGAGCGCAAGCTACAGAAAGAGGTAAACGAACTGAAATCACAAGTGTTTAATTTAAAGAACGCGCTGCATGAAAGCAAAGAAGAACAAAAGGGGAATAACGGTCAAGAAGGGCTGTATCTCATGTAAGTGGAAGATGTACGATGGTGAGGGCAACCGCATCTGTACCCTGTTCCGTAACAACGAGAAAGGTTACTGCAACAAATGGCGCATGACCCAAGCCCTGAGGAATGCCGGTACACCATATGGCAACATTCATACCAAACCCTATCTGCGCTATGCCATGGAGATAGCACAGGACGAGCAAAGGTGGATAGCCCAAGGTTACAACATCACCCCCACCCCGATCGAAGAGATGCGAAATAACTATTTAAAAGAACATAAAACTTATAACATCGATTTTTAACTAACTTATGAAAAAGAAACTTATCAACATTCAGGACATCACCGTAGTTATGAACCGTGCATCGAGAGGCCTTACCATTGAGGGCGTTATGTTTATCGACAAGCACACACACCATCTGACGTTCAAGCCTTACAACCTGGCCAAGTATCAGCCTGGCTACTACCAGCGAACCAAACCCAAACTGATTAAGAAACTGCCATGGGGAGCACTTAAACAGAGTATTCGCAACAACATTCTGCGACTGAGTGTGCCACAGGCGTTGGGAACAGCGCAAACCATAGCCATCTTTAACGACCATGTAGCCCAGGCCAACGATGCGCTGATTGATTTAGAACTCAAAGAGTTCTGCTAGACATTGACCATTGAACATTGAACATTGAACATTGAAAATTAATTATGGGATTTTGTTATCAGAAGAACTTTAGTAATCCGACGTTGCCGGTTGACGAGGCCCAGTTCTGGGCCCTCGTCAAGGCAGAAAAATGGAACGAGAACATTGATAAGTATCGTGAAACTGGCGACGCTGCGTTGAAGCGAAAACTGCCTGCGTTTATCTTCCAGGCTACGTTCGACGAGACCACATCGAAAGCGGGCAAAGCTGGTGCCTGGCGCAAACAGAGTGCCACGCAGTTAACGGGATTAGTGGTGATGGACGTGGATCACGTCGAAAAACCTCGTGAGGTATTCGACCAATGGGGATTAGGCACGGATGAACACGGCTTTATAAATAAAGACGCGGCTGGGAGAATACTTTTGGTGTATATAACGCCTAGCGGAAAAGGGCTGAAAGTTGTGTTTAAAGCTGATGTGGCAGTAGGCAACCTCATCGACAACCAGCATGCCATGGCAAAGGTGCTTGGGGTGGAGGTTGATGAGAGTTGCAAGGATGCCAGTCGTATGAGCTTCATCTGTAAGGAATCGGATATTTTGTATTTAAACAAAGAACTTTTTACGTATGAGAACAAGGAATTTGCTGAGCGATATACTGCTCTATATCGAGACGGTCATAGCCAGGCTACGAGAGAGGATTTAGCAACCACCGGCCGCGCGGGGCGTGACAAGGGACAGGGCCCAGTCACATCCTGTGACAGGTACCAGTCCCCAGTCACACCGTCCCTAGTCACGCCAGTCACAGAAAAATCTTTCAAAGGGGTTGCGTATTCGGATATTATTGATGAGTGGTGGCGGCAGAATGGAGGGGTGCCACAGGAGGGCGAAAGGAATGTAAAACTGTACCAGTTGGCGGTGAGCTTGAGGGCGATTTGCGATAACAACCGACAGTTGTTGATGGAGATTATGCCACGATTGGGACTGAGCGAAGAGGAGGTTCGCAGCATTGTGGAGAGTGCCTGCAAGGAAACGCCAAAAGGTCTTTCAAAAGCCATGCGGAGTGTGCTGGAGGAGAATAAGAATCCGTCTGAACAATCAGAACACGATATCGACCAATGGCTGTGGGATTGGGGCGAGCAGATTGAGGGGCTGTTTGACGACTTCCCGATACTGCGCGACATTTGCAAGGGATTGAAACGCAACCAGTATGCCTCGGCCTTGTTTGTGAGTGGTGGATTTATGATGACGTTGATGACGCGATGCCGATACAGCTTTTATCATCGACCAGAAGAATTGCGACGCCTGAACTGCGAGGTGATGGTGATTGGCGATCCTGCCAGCGGAAAGAGTTTTGCTACCCGATTGTACAAACTGCTGATAGCTCCGATTATCGCCGCCGACCGTATAGGTAAGGATGCCATCAACGCTTATCGCGAACAGATGAAAACCAAGGGTGCCAACAAGGAGAAACCGAAGAAACCCAAAGTGGTGGTACGTGTGCATCCTGCCCGCACCAGTAATGCCCAGTTTATTCAGGACATGGTGAATGCGGTTGAAGAGGTGGATGGCGAGCCCATGCAGTTGCACATGCTCACTTTTGATACTGAGCTGGACAATACCCTCTCGATTCAGAAAGGTGGTAGTTGGATTGACAAGCAATCGCTGGAGTTGAAAGCTTTCCACAACGAGGAGGACGGTCAGGCTTATTCGAACATGGACTCGGTGATTGAGAACTTCTGCGTAACCTGGAACTTTATATATACCGGCACGCCACTGGCCCTGAAGGCAAAAATAAACGAACGCAACTTTGGATCGGGATTGGCCACACGATTAACCTGTATCCCCTTGCCTCCCACTAACTTTGAGATGATGACCCGCGAAAGCGTGGTTGACCGTGAGAGCGACCATCGACTAAAGGAATGGGGTGAGAAGTTGGACCGTATGAAGGGTGTGCTGAGTGTAGAGAAGATTGTGGATGAGCTGTACGACTGGACGGCACGTCGCATGGCCGATGCCAAGGAGAACAACTCGAAAGCCGAAGAGATGCTGCTGAAGCGTTGTGCCTACCACGGACTAAACTTTGCCGCCCCGTTTATTGTGATGCGCCATTGGGAACAGATGCATCAGGATGGTGCCTACTACTGCGGAGAGTTTGAGACCGACGAGGTGGATTGGAAGTTGGCTGAGCTAATCGTCAACATACAGTACGCCTGTCAGCGCCACTTCTTTCTGGCTATGGCTGAGAAATACTTCGACGACCAGCAACGCGATGTTTTAACTACCACCCACCGAAGACAGAAAACGTACGATGGGTTTAACCGATTACCCGAGGAGTTTGCGGTTGACGACGTGATGACTTGCTTTGCCATCTCGAACCCCACGGTGGCACGTGTAAAGATCAGCCGTCTGATGAAAGACCATCTGATAGAAAAGACAGACGAGTTTGTCGACAACGGCACCACCAAAGCCATCTACAGAAAGGTTGGTGCCATGTGTTAATCGCAGTATCACAGTAACATTTACATTAAACATTTACATTAAAGATTAAACATTAAACATTAAAGATTATGGAATCTATAGTGCAGCTTAATAGTAATGCCAAACTCTCCGAGCATTTTGTGCTCGGGGAGTTTACCAGGAGCAAGTATCCTGAGGTGTATAACATCCCCAGTCACGAGGCGATAGCGAACCTCACCAAGCTCTGCCAATGGCTTGAGTTTTTGCGAGAAAGGGCCTTGCAACCTATCATCATCAACTCAGGCTATCGATCGCCGCAATTGAATAGGAAGGTTGGCGGGGCGGCAAACTCGAACCATCTAACGGGGTGCGCGGTGGATATACGCACATCGGGCTACGAACAGGCCATACAGTATGCAGCCATATTGATAGACTATGCCAACAAAAACAATCAGCAGTTTGATGAACTGCTGATTGAGAGGAATCGTTATGGGGCCGTATGGTTGCACTTGGCAGTACGCCCCAAGGATAATCGTAGAAAAGTGCTGTTTATAATTACTTAAACAGCAACTGGGCGAACTGGTAGAGGCTGCGGCGCCAGGTTTGCCACTCATGGGCGGTCTCGGGTGAGATGTATGAGTGGGCGTTAATGCCAATTTTCTTCAGGCCCTCGGCGGCGTTGATGACGCTACCCTCGCCTTCGGCCATGCCCTTCTCCTTACCACCGGCACTCATAAACAGCACCTTGTTGGTTGCCTTGAAATCGGGTACGTCGGTGAGTTCGTCGGCACCAATGGTACCACCACTGAAGATACCTACATAAGCAAAGGTCTTAGGATTGTTGAGTGTGATGCCGTGGGTCTGCATGCCACCCATCGACAAACCTGCCATGGCGCGATGATCGGCATCGGCAATCACACGGTAGTTCTTCTCAACCATAGGGATGATATCCTTAATGAGCACCTCTTCGAATGCACCACCCATGCGGCGGGCCATCTTAGCAAAGTCGGCACCGCTCATGCGTGGGCGCTGACCACCTGCTGGACGTGCTCCACCCTGTGGACGCTGACCGCCTGGACGTGGACCACCAAAGCCCATAGGCTGCTCGCCTGGCTTGCGGGCATTCAAACCATTGTCCATAAAGATGATGAAAGGTTTAGCCTTGCCAGCGGCAATGAGGTTATCCATAATGATACCTGTCTTACCTTGTGCGCTCCATCCTGTCTCGTTCTCGCCCATACCATGCTGCAGGTAGAGTACGGGGAACTTCTTAGTGGGGTTGGCATAATACTCGGCGGGCAGATAGATATAGCCGTGGCGCATCTGCTGGGTTACTGATGAATAGTAGTAAACCTCGTTGACAGAGCCCTGAGGCACGTTCTTGACGGTATAGAAGTCTTCGTCGGCGGCAGGGATATCGATACCGCTACCCCAACGGCTGGCACCGTAATAGTATTTGCTGCCTGGATCGGGTACTGAGGCACCATCGATGTTGAGCTGATAGTAGTGGAAGCCCTCGTCCTGTGGAGCCGACTCACCAGTCCACACACCGTTAGCATCCTTCTTCATCTCGTACTTCACACCACCGATGTCGAGCTTTACGCTATTAGCCTCGGGGGCCGAAATCTGAGCGCGAACCATGCGCTGTGAATTTACCATGGGATACTGTTTTCCCTCCTGATTAGTACTTGCAGGCTTAAAGTCTTCAGTTACTTGGGCACTTGCCGATACAGCCACGAAAGCTGCCATTAATAAAAGAGTTTTCTTCATATATTTATAACAATTGTTAGGTTTATTATGTTACTTGTTTGACACCCGAGAGGGCAAAAAGTAAAATGCCGCCTGCGATAGTTAATGAAGATTAACAAATAAAAAAGAGCACCCTTATGCAGGATGCTCTATTTATAATAGTGTTTAGGGATTGCTTACTCGGCAGTCTCCTCGTCGTTAGCCTTGAAGTTCTCGAGGTCCTCAACCTGGAAGGCCTTGATGTAAGCAGCCTTACCAAGAATATCCTCTTCGGCCATGCGAACATATACGTTAGCGCTCTTAGCGAACAGCTCAGGAGCCTTAGCAGCATCGCGGAGGATGAGCAGACACATCACGAGCTCGGCTGTCATGTCGTAGAGACGACGAGCCAGGAAGTCGTGAGCATCCTGATTGTCGAGAGCCTTAACAGCGGCGAGAGCCTCCTCGTAAACAGGGATGAGCTTCTCGACACGGGCCTTGAGGGCAGCGTTAGCCTCAGCAGGCAGTGCAGCCAGCATGTCCTTGATGTTGTTGAGCATAGTGCCGTTGGTGATGTAGCGGATAGCAGCTACAACCTGCAACTGGGTGGTACCCTCGTAGATAGAGAAGATACGTGCGTCGCGGAACAGGCGCTGGCTCTTGTACTCCATGATGAAACCTGAACCACCGTGGATGCTGATAGCATCGTAAGCGTTCTGGTTGGCGTACTCTGAGTTCATACCCTTGGCCAGTGGTGTGAATGCATCGGCCAGGCGCTGGTACTTCTTGAGCTCCTGCTTCTCCTCGGGAGTAAGCTTGCGGTCGCGCTCGATATCCTCCAAGCACTTGTAGATATCAACGTAAGCGGCTGTCTCGTACAGCAGTGAACGACCAGCATCGAGCTTAGCCTTCATGCGAGAGAGCATATCGTAAACAGCGGGGAAGTTGATGATCTTATCACCGAACTGCTGACGCTCCTTTGCGTAAGCCAGACCCTCGTTGTAAGCCTCCTGCTCAACACCTACACTCTGTGCAGCGATACCCAGACGGGCACCGTTCATCAGAGCCATCACATACTTGATCAGACCCAGACGTGTGCTACCGCAGAGCTCGGCCTTAGCGTTCTTATAGGTGAGCTCACAGGTAGGTGAGCCGTGGATACCCAGCTTGTGCTCGATGTGACGAACATCAACACCGCCCTGGCGCTTGTCGTAGATGAACATTGACAGACCACGTCCGTCCTTGGTGCCCTCCTCAGAACGAGCCAGCACGAGGTGGATGTCGCTATCACCGTTGGTGATGAAGCGCTTCACACCATTCAGGCGCCAGCAGTTCTCCTTCTCGTCGAAGGTGGCCTTCAGCATCACACGCTGCAGGTCGGAACCAGCATCAGGCTCGGTCAGGTCCATACTCATACCCTCACCAGCGCAAACGCGGGGGATGTACTTCTGACGCTGCTCCTCGCTACCGAACTCATAGAGGGTATCGATACAGCTCTGCAGGCTCCAGATGTTCTGGAAACCGGCATCGGCTGAAGAAATCATCTCAGAGAGCATAGAGAACACTGCGTTAGGCAGGTTCAGACCGCCGTAACGGCGAGGCATACTTACACCCCACAGACCAGCCTTACGGGTGGCGTCGAGGTTCTCGTAAGTCTTAGAGGCGTAGATCATACGACCATTCTCGAGGTGTGGACCTTCGAGGTCGACGCTCTCAGAGTTTGGCTCGATGATATTGGCAGCCACGTCGCCAGTGATGTCGAGAATCTGCTTGTAGTTCTCGATGGCATCGCCCAAGTCAACGGGAGCATAGTCATATTCCTTTGCATCAGCAAAGCCTTTTTCCTTCAGCTCAACGATACGAGCCATCAGGGGGTGGTTCAAGTAGAACCCGATCTCAGGATGATCGCTATAATAGTTTGCCATAATTATTCTTTGTTTTCTTGATTCTTCTTATATATTCTACCTCCTATTCTTGCACCAACAGGGATACCGCAAGCATAAGCGCCGATGTTTACTATCGCAGCACCTGCATGCTGGTCGATTGTCATCAGATAATACGATATACCGAGCAGTACGATGGTACAGAGAATGAGGAAATAATCTAAAGCTTTCATCTTACTTTGAGTTCTGCTTGTAGTACTTGATCAGTTTAGGTACAACCTCCTCAACGGTGCCAACGATTACGTAGTCGGCAATCTTGTTGATAGGTGCATCGGGATCGCTGTTTACAGAGATGATGATACCAGAATCCTGCATACCAGCGATGTGCTGAATCTGTCCAGAAATACCACAGGCGATGTAAACCTTTGGATGAACGGTAACACCTGTCTGACCAATCTGACGGTCGTGGTCCAACCAGCCCGCATCTACAGCGGCACGAGAACCACCAACCTCACCATGCAGCACCTTAGCGAGCTCGAACAGCATGTCGAAGTTCTCCTTAGAGCCAACACCATAACCACCAGCAACAACGATAGGAGCGCCCTTCAGGTTGTGCTTAGCAGCCTCTACGTGGTGATCCAGAACCTTTACTACGAAAGCCTCGGGGCTAACATACTTGCTTACCTCAGGATAAACAACCTCCTTCTTGCACTCGCCATCGTACAGAGCCTTCTGCATGACGCCTGAGCGTACTGTAGCCATCTGTGGACGGTGGTCGGGGTTTACGATGGTAGCTACGATGTTACCACCGAAAGCAGGACGAATCTGATAAAGCAGATTCTCGTAGGTCTTACCAGCTTTCTTATCCTCGAAAGGACCAATCTCCAGCTCTGTGCAGTCGGCAGTCAGACCAGAGGTCAGTGAAGACGATACACGTGGACCGAGGTCGCGACCGATAACGGTAGCACCCATCAGGCAGATCTGTGGCTGCTCCTCCTTGAAGAGGTTAACCAGAATATCAGTGTGGGGAGCTGAGGTGTAAGGGAACAGGTCCTTAGCGTCGAAAACAAACAGCTTGTCAACACCGTAAGGCAGAATCTGATCCTCGACCTTGCCCTTGATGCCTGTACCGGCAACAATGGCGTGGAGCTCTACGTTCAGTTCATTGGCGAGCTTGCGACCCTTGGTCAGCAGCTCCTGAGATACTTCCTGTACCTGAGTACCTTCAATTTCGCAATATACAAATACGTTATTAGCCATATCTCGTTATCCAATGATTTTCTCGTCCAACAATTCTTTGATCATTCCCTCGATATCAGCATCAGAAGCCGTCAAAGTCTTCGACTCCTTAGCCTGGAACACGATGTTCTTGATGGCCTTAACCTTGGTAGGTGAGCCACTCAAACCGCACTGGTTTACATCGCCATCCACGTCGGCCACGCTCCACTGGTTGAGTGTGAGCTCAGGGCGCTGCTCGTACAGATAGTCGTAGGCAGTACCCTCGGCAGGACGCTCCATAGGACAGGTAGCGCGCTTGTACTTCATCACCAGCTTAGCGTTCTGGGGACGACAAGGAGCAGCACTTCCGTTAACAGTGATTACAACAGGCAGAGGAGCCTCAACAGTCTCAACACCACCGTCGATCACACGCTTGATGGTAGCCTTACCATCCTTTACTGAGAGAACCTCCTCAGCGTAAGTTACCTGGTTGAGACCCAGCTTCTGAGCCACCTGAGGACCTACCTGAGCGGTATCACCATCGATAGCCTGACGACCACCGATAACGATGTCAACATCGCCAATCTTCTTGATGGCAGTAGCCAATGCGTAAGAAGTAGCGAGGGTATCAGCACCAGCGAAGAGACGGTCGGTAAGCAACCAACCAGTATCAGCGCCACGATATAATCCCTGACGGATAATCTCACCTGCACGTGGAGGACCCATCGTGAGGATTCCTACTGTTGAGCCTGGGTTCTGCTCCTTCAGGCGAAGGGCCTGCTCCAGGGCATTCAAATCTTCTGGATTGAAGATGGCGGGAAGGGCTGCACGGTTTACGGTGCCTTCGGCAGTCATTGCATCCTTACCCACATTTCGGGTGTCTGGCACTTGCTTGGCCAGCACAACAATCTTTAAAGCCATATTTATTAATAATGTGAATGAAATTTCAAAATCGGCTGCAAAAATACACTTTTTTGAGCATACAGCCAAATAAAATGCACAAAAATACGCCGAATGTGCACAAATCGAGCAATTTGTGCAATTAAATAAGTACGAAAGTTTGCTTAATTATGCCAAAATGTTGTAATTTTGCAGCCGAAAAATGAATATTGAGATGAAAAAGTACATATTTATTGCTTTTGCGTGTCTTTTTGGCAACGCTACCATCCAAGCGCAGGACAAGGTAGAAACAACAGTAGAGGCCGACGTGGTAAGTCAGTATATCTGGCGTGGTATGGACTTGGGACATGTATCGCTACAGCCCACACTGGCCGTGAGTTACAAGGGATTAACACTCGAAGCATGGGGCAGCGTAGGACTGACTGACAGCAACGACACACGCGAGTTTGACGTGGCCTTGAAATACACCACCGGCGGATTTAACTTCGGCATTGGCGATTACTGGTTTAACGAGGGTCTTGACCCGCAGAACCGCTATTTCCGTTACAATGCACACTCTACCAACCATGTGATTGAGGCCAACGTAGGTTACGACTTCGGTCCGCTGGCATTACAGTGGTACACCAATATTGCGGGTAACGATGGCTTTACCTGTTGCGATCATCGCGCCTACAGCAGTTATGTAGAGGCCACAGCCCCCTTTAAGCTGGGTGGATGCCAGTGGCAGGCCACAATAGGTGCCGTGCCCTTCTACACCACCTTTTACGATGCCGAGGGCTTTATTATAAATAATGTGACACTGCGTGCCGATCGTGATATCAAAATTACCGACCACTTCAGTCTGCCCGTGTTTGCCCAGATTACAGGCAACCCAGCCAGCGAGCACGCTTATTTTGTATTTGGATTTAAGTTAAAAGCATTCTAAAACATTATGACAAACGGAATATACACCATCGTACTGCTCATATTGAGTAATGTGTTTATGACCTTCGCCTGGTACGGTCATCTGCGCCTGCAACAGTCGGGCATTTCGAGCAACTGGCCACTGTATCTGGTGATTGCCTTTTCATGGATGATTGCCTTTTTCGAGTATTGCTGTCAGGTACCAGCCAACCGCATCGGATTTATCGACAATGGCGGTCCGTTTAACCTTGTACAGCTAAAGGTGATTCAGGAGTGCATATCGCTGGTAGTATTTGCCGTGATTGCCAACTTCTGTTTCCAGCACGAGCAACTGCACTGGAACCATGCCGCAGCAGCACTCTGCCTGGTGATGGCGGTATACTTTGTATTCATGAAACCGTAAGAAAGTTTATCGGGTTAACGAGAACTTCATAGATAAACCAAAATCGTGCGTCGTTGTGGGATAGCTATTGCTTGACAACAACGGCGTATTTGTTTGTGTATCGTAATAAGCCGTAAGGGTAAGCAAACGCGAGAGTGTGTAATCGGCCATAAACGAGAGTTTGAAGGCTGTGTTACCACTGGATGCCGACGACACGCCCGTGGCGATATCGCGGGTGATGGCCGCCTGCTTGCGCAACGAGATATCAAGGCGCAGGTTCAAGTCGTGGTTAACACCGGTCTTTCTGCTTTGAACTTGGAGCTTTGTGTTTTGAACATTTTGGCTATCGCCTGCATTCTTTTTGCGGGGGTTCTGGGCTTTGCTGATGGTGCGGTTGCCCTTGGCACCAAACAGATTAAAATCGCGGATTTTATAAGCCAGACCAACCACCCAGTCCTTACTGAGCGACTCGTTGAGCTGAATGCTGGTCATCGAGAGATTGAGCACACGGGTGGTGCGGTATTCCAGTTTAGCCGTGAGGTCGTTCTGGAAGGTAGCATCCACACCCAGCAGGGGCGAGAAGGCCTCGTTGATGCTCACGGTAGAATAGCTGGTATTGACGTAGCTACCCACGCTATAAATGCTCTTATAAGCATGGTTCAGGTTCAGACTCTTCAGATGCTCCTTTACCCAGGCTAGTTTCGACAGTCCGCCATAACGCACACTCCAGTTGGGCAACAGGCGGGCCAGCGACGGGAAGATGGCCAGCGACTTGCCTGCACCCGAGGTATAGGCCGACAGGAAAGCCGGGATAAGCACCTGGGGCGAATACTCCTCGCCTACCCTTTGCTGGAACTCGGGGATGAGCTCGCGGAAATGGTCGAAAGCGGCCGAACGATAGCCGTTGTTGGCATTACCCATACCTGCCAGTGCCCCTCGCAAAGAAATGGTGGTGATATTAAACGTACCACTCAAGGTGGTGGGCATGCCATCGTACATATACTGAACACTCTTGGCGCGGGTATCGGTACGCGAGGCGGTGAGATCGATCTTCAGGTCGCGGATAGGCTCGAGCACCGCCTTTATCTGCAGATCCTTACTGGTGTTGATATTGGCAGGGGTGGATACACTTTCGTTCTGCAACAGCCAGTTGCGACCAAGTGCCTTATCGATATAGCCATCGCCCATCAGTCCGAAAGCAAAATCCAGTCCTGGTGTCAGCAATCCATCAGTACGATTCTGACCCAACATATCGCCCACATTGGGCATAAAGCCGGGCAACAACATCGAATACTGGGTGCGATAGCTGATGTTCATACTACGCAGCATCATGAGCACACGCAGGGGCCCCTTGTTGCTCTTGTTGGCCTTTTGCAGAGCGGGGATGTGGTTATAGAGGGTGACGAAATTAAGCGCCACGTTCATGTTTACCTGACGGTTGCTGGTGATGGTGTTACCCAGACTGGTGCCATCCTCTAACTCGGTACCACGCACCCAGGTGTAGCGACCGCTATACGAGGCATCGGCATTCACCCAATCGAAGATGGGCAGTTTGTTGAGCGGGAACTGGTACGAGGCAGTTACCTGTTGCTGGTAATCGAGCGGTGTACCCCAGTTGCGGATGCTCTGTTTTACCGAATCCTTCCACGCCACATACTGATCGGGATACAGGTCCTTGTTGATCGGTGTGTAGGGCTCTTCGATCTCGGCACGGGTGGCCGACTGGAAGGTGAAATGCAGGTTCTTGGTAAAGTCCCATCGCAACGAGAAATCACGATTCCACAGGAACTGCTCGGAGAATGTAAGCGGCAGGTTCTGATTCTCCAGACTCTCCAGGTCGCGCTCTTGTAGCTCGTAGTAGTTACGCGTCATCTCGGTATTGAACGAGATGCTCTGGGGCAGGTAGTTCAGACCTATCGACTTAGGGAAGTTGAGCCACTTCGACTTTCCCTTGAGTTTCTTAAACGGCTCCCAGGTCTTATACACGGGCGAGTAAGCGTAGTTCAGGGCGCCACGCCACTGGTCTTCACGCTCGTAAACGGTGGTCTTACCCGAGGTGTTACGATGGGCATGACTGTACGAGAACGAGAAGTTGGCGGGATCGTAAGGCATAGGGTGACGCTTGGTTTTCAATCCCCAGCGCAGGTTCGACAGCGCGAAGTTGGTGTTACGTGTTTTGGTAACGGCAATACTCTCGATGCTGTCGCGCTCGTGCTGGTTGGCGGCACTCTCCAAGGCATCGCTCAGGCGCATATCCGAATCGAGCGGATTATAACGTGGGCGCACCTCCTCGTGACTCACCGAGTAATACAATGGCGCACTCACCTTGGCCTTGTCGGGGAAGAACTTACCCAACTCTAACTGGGCGGTAAACGAGTACTCCTTCTGGGTGTCGGTAGAGCGTTGCATCACACTCTCCTCCAGTCCACCAAAGCCATCGCTGATGTATCGGCCCGAGAGGTTCACGGTACCGAAATCAGACAGTTGCACGTTCATGGTGCCCGATGCCGCCCAACCGCCATTGTTGTTGGCATCCATCAATCGGAGCTCGTTCACCCACACCTCCCCCGACTTCACCTGGTCGGAGATGTTACGCACACCTATCATCATCACCTTCACCTCGCCCAGAGTAGGGTTACCCTGCACACGTACCGTGTTGTTGGGTTTGCGAGGGTCGGGCTCGCTATAAACCTGATTAAAGCTACCGATACCCTGTGCCTTGGCCTGGTTACGGGCTTTCTTCAGTTTGGTAAACACATCAAGATTGATATCCAGCATGTTCTCTTCGGGCCACACCATACGGCGATCGGCCGTGGCATACTTACTGTAATCGCTACGGTCGGGGGTGAGCTGAAGGGGTATCTCGTACTCGTAGTAGTTATTCTTATAGTCGCTACCCATACGCACAAACACAGCCAACTGGCCGTTCTGCAACTGGGTGGCATCGGGCACCAGGTGGTTGGCATGCACAAACATCTGCATGTGCTTGTACTGGCGCAGGTCGAGGTTCATGTTACGATAAACGGCCTTCGACTCGCCATGCTGCAAATCCTTCACCACCATATCAAGCGACTGCTCGTTGTTCTCAACCAACTGGGGCTGTGAGGGGTCGGTAACACGACTGATGCCTGGGGGCAACACGTAGTTAACGGGTGTTTTATCGTTGTTCTCCTCGATGTTCACGGCACTCACCTCGATGGTTCCACCCTCGGCACCTGTGCCTAAGCTCTGCTTATACACACGCCACTCGCCACGTACCAGGTCGAGCGAACCGAATCGCAGTACGATAGGCTTCTGGAAGCCCGTCATAAACATACGCATAAAGCGCACACTGGTAAAATCGCTGATGCTACCCACCTTGCGTTCGTACTCGGTAAGCGGAATGCGGAACTGATACCAGTTAACGCTGGTGGTATCGCCGTTACGCAACTTAACGCTACTGGTACGCATATCGGTGATAAAGCAATCGGCAGGGGGCACACCATTACGGTAGGCTTCGAGTATCTCGGGACTGATACGCACCTTGTACTGGTAGTAGCGCTCGTACTCGTTCAGGGTGTAGTCCTGGTTGATATCCTCAACATCGGGACCGCTCTTATAGCTGGTATCGTAACTCTCGGTCTGGTCCTCGGTCTCGGGTGAGTTGCCCTGAGGGTTGTTGATACGCTTGTAGCGTTCGAGGATGCTCTTGCGCTCGTTGTCGAAATCGGTGCCACGATAGTAGTGATAATCGTCGCCTGCAGGGTCCTGTCGCCAGGCCTGTAGGGTGCTGTCGTTGGTTACCACACCATTCACAGCATTCAACCAATCGTGGTAGGCACCATACTGTTGCTCCTCTTCATCCGTTAATCCGTTGTAACCCACATCCTGCTTTTTACGCGAGCCGGTGGTGGTAGCAAAAGCATAGGTCTGGGTGGCCTGCACGGGTATCTTTCCCCACTGAGTGGTGGTAAAATTGTTACTGCCATCCACGGGCATGCCACTCTCGTAGAATTTCTTGCCATCGCGCAGGATATCCTCGGATATCTCGCCCAGGTTAAAATACAGGTCGCCCGCATAATCCGAAGCCCTACCCTGCTCACGGGTATAGATGAACGGATCGAGCAACCAGAACTCTATATACTCGATGTTGGCCTGCTCAAAGTCGTTGGTATCAATCTTACGCATCATACCGCCCCACTTGGTTTCGGGCTGTTGCAGGGTACCATCGGCGTTAAGACCCAACGAGAGGTTGTAAGGACCACGCTCCTGGGGGTAGTAAGCCAGGTTAAGAATGGGCAGGGTTGAGGTGGCGCCGTTATAGGTGCTCTGGTCGCGGTTGGGATACAGTTCCTTGACATACACCTCGCGCACATAGTGGTTGGAGAGCTGATTCAGGTCGCTCTTGATATGAGCAGGGGTGAGCGTAGAACTGCGACGGGTAAAGATGGGATCGACATTATACCAAGCCAACAGGGCACGGTTATAGCCACTGGTAACACCCGTTTTATCGCCACTCTCGGGGAACATCGAGGGCACACTCGAGAGTGTCCACTCCTTGGGATTGCTCATATCCAGATAGCTCTTGGTATTCTCGAAGTCATCCACATACGAAGCATTGTCCTGGGTGCCACGGGCACGACCAGCAATCAACTGGGCAAACTCGCCGGTAAACGAGATATGCGAGGGTTCTTTTACATGCAGGAAAGGTATCTTATTGAGCATGGTAGTGAGCCACTGACTCTCCTGTTTCCAGTTGATGCTCAGACCCCAGATGGTGTTGCTCAAGGGTTCCTCACCCATGGTTACCTTCGAGGTAAGTGCCTGCTCGCTCAGGTGCATCAGCGTACCACCGATAGTGAGACTCTTGGAGAGTTCGTACTCCCAGTTGACGCCTAACATGGTTTTGCGCTGCATACCGTATTCGGTATCCGACTCGAGCGACACGTTCACGTTGGTACCCGCATCGATGATGCTCTGGTTCAGGATGGTTACCTCGCCTGCTGAGTAATCTACCGAATAATCGGAACCTTCGGTCAGCACCATGCCACCTGCCGTAACCACCACCGAGCCGTGAGGCACGTTCATGGCACCCAACGAAATGACATTGGCCGACGAGCCTTTATACTGGCCCACCAGCATGTATTTATCCTTCTCGGCTATCAGTTTGGCCACCGTCTTGGTTGAGTCGTACAGTTCGCTGAACACATATTTCTCAGCCTCGGATGCGGGCAAACCGTTCTTCTGCAACTGTTGGCGCAGGTAGGCACCGAAAGGTTCGGCAGAAGGCAGGAATACACGACCATCGCTTACGGTGTAGCCCTCAACAAAATCGAAGTAGCCATTAGAATGCAGTTTATTGTTATTATCCAGACGGTCGCACCCCAACATCTTCAGGAGCGTTGTGTTTTTCACACGCTGATCGGGGATATAGGTGAGATACACACCTGCTGTATCGCTCTGGAACTTGATGTCCAAACGGAACTTGGTTTTCTCGACCTTCGAAGCCAGATAATACACGTTTTTCATCATCAGCTTCCAGTTGGATTGCGAAGGATTATTCGAGGTGTTCTTCAGCGACTTCACAAAGAGTGCCTTGGAGGTCTCGGTAATATCTGCGGCAAACTCGCCCACCTTATAGGTCACACCACCCAAAGTAAACTCGTAAGCCACGGCCAGCACCTGATCGGTCTGGAGTCCGCTCTTCAGTGAGATATAACCCAAGGCCTTGTTAACGGTGTATTCGGATGAGGTGAGTAAGCGGGCACTGGCCAGTTTCTCGTAGTCGCGACCACTCTCAAAATCGGGCATACCAGCCAGCACACTATTGGTCTGGTCGATATCACGCGCATCGGCATACTGGGTAGTCAGGGTGTTATACAGGTTGTTAGCGGCATTATCAGGCACACGCTGCGAACCCTCACCCAAGTCGGTTACCGCCACAATGTTACGGGTATTCGAGGTGGTGCCGGTCTTATTGGTCACCCAAATCTCCACACGGGTTATCTCGATACCGGTAGTGAGGTTTGGCAGGGTGCTCATGGCCTGATCGTAGCGGTTGCGGAAGTAATGCGACAAGAAGAAGTGACGGTTCTCCTCGTAATCGGCCACATCGAGTTCGAAAGCAGTGGTCTGTGTGCCACCTTTCGATGAGACGCTCTTGGATGATGATTTCTTCTGCGAGAGCACGGTCTGGAGTTTCAGTCGTCCGAACTGCATATCGGTACGCACACCAAACAAACTGCTGGCACCTTTTACCAACGAGTTGTTACTGGGGAAGGTGATGTTACCTGCCTCGACCAGTTTGATAATCTCGTCCTCCTTACCCTCGTACTTCAACTTCAGATTCTGGGCATCGAAATCAAACGTGGCATCGGTATTGTAGTTCAGGTTCATGTTCACCTTGTCGCCCACCTTACCGTTCAGGTTCAGGTTCACCTTCTCGTCGAAATCAAACGAGGTAGTTTTACGGTTACGGATGGGCAATGAGGGGTTATCAATCTTCTTGATGTTACCACCAATCTTCAGTTCGGCGGTACCCTGGGTTTTGATACGCACACCACCAGGACCGAAAATCTTCTCGGCCGGTCCCAGGTCGAAGTGCATATCCATCAGGTCGAACTTATCCTTACCGGCGTTCTGGATGTTCTCTTCGTTTTTCTTGTGAAAGAAATCGTGCAAGGCACGTTTCTCAACATACTGACGATACTCCTCGGGCGTCATCAGCGTGGGCACATTCAGGTACGAATCGCCCATCTTCTGTCCGATGTAATAAACGTTCAGCGAATCGTTATACTCCACCGTTTCGCGGATATTTTCGGGTGTCTTCAGGTAGTTCTTCGTCTGCGCATACGCTCCCGCGCACGCGAACAAAGCCACCATCAGTAATCCAACAATCCGCCTCATAACAATTATTTTTGGCACGGATTACGCGGATTACACAGATTTTCCTCGCGGAGAATAAAAATAATCCGTGTTAATCCGTGTAATCCGTGCCTATATTTATCACTTAATCTGCTTAAGGGCGAGTTTTACGACTTCTTCAACAGGGGCATTGGGTTGCGACTGTAGGATTTGAAGCACCACTTTTTGTGTGGGGGCTGGGGCAAAACCAAGCATGGTGAGTGCTGCGATAGCCTCGTCCTTGACCTGGTTGTTTACTGGTGCCGCTATCTGTCCACCTGCAGGAATCTCATCCGAGATACCCAACGTTACTATCTTATCCCTCAGATCAACGATGATACGCTGGGCCGTCATCTTACCAATGCCCTTAATGCCTTGTATCAACTTGGCATTGCCCGTTGAAATGGCATTACAAAGCTCGGCCACGCTCATGCCCGAGAGCATCATACGCGCTGTGTTGGCCCCCACACCACTCACAGTTATCAACAACAGGAACATCTCGCGCTCCTTCTTGTTTACAAAGCCGAACAACACGTGTGCATCCTCGCGAATAGCCTCGTAAACATAGAGTTTTACCTCCTTCTTTCCCTGGATGGCACTGAATGTATTCAGTGATATGTTCAGACCGTAGCCTACACCACATGCCTCGACAGTTGCTAAAGCGGGAGTCAACTCGGTCAGTTCTCCCTTAATGTATTCAATCATAAACTTACTATTTTGTATATATACATCTAAATAAACGTAGAAACCTTACAATTTATTGTATTTAAAGGCAAGAAAGTTTCAATTCGTCACAAATTGAAAGTTTTTAGATAATTTTCACGTCAAATAGTTACGCGATTTAAGATAAAAGCATTACTTTTGCAACCGCAAACATAGAAATAATCATCAAAAGAATAAATAAAACATGAAGAAAATCAGAGCAGCCGTAGTAGGTTACGGCAACATCGGTAAGTATGCGCTTGAGGCTCTCGAGACCGCTCCCGACTTTGAAGTAGCTGGTATCGTGCGTCGTAATGGCGCTGAGAACAAGCCCGCCGAGCTGGCACAGTATGAGGTTGTGAAGGATATCCGCGACCTGAAGGATGTAGATGTAGCTATCCTCGCTACCCCAACACGTAGCTGTGAGGAGTATGCTAACCAGATTCTGCCATTGGGCATTAACACTGTTGACTCTTTCGATATCCACACACAGATTCGTGGCTATCGTGAGCGTCTGATGAAGCTGAACAAAGAGACAAACACCGTTAGTGTGATTGCCGCAGGATGGGATCCAGGTTCTGATTCAATCGTACGTACCCTGATGCAGAGCTTGGCTCCAAAGGGATTGAGCTACACCAACTTCGGACCTGGTATGTCGATGGGCCACAGTGTATGCGTACGTTCTAAAGAGGGTGTTAAGAATGCACTGAGCATGACTATCCCCTTGGGCGAGGGTATCCACCGCCGTATGGTATATGTAGAGCTGGAAGAGGGCGCTAAGCTCGAAGAGGTAACAAAGGCTATCAAGGCCGATCCTTACTTCGCTTCTGACGAGACTCACGTGTTCCAGGTAGAGAGCGTTGACGACGTTCGCGATATGGGACATGGTGTAAACCTGGTACGCAAGGGTGTGAGCGGTAAGACTCAGAACCAGCGTCTGGAATTCAACATGAGCATTAACAACCCTGCACTCACTGGTCAGGTTCTGGTTAACGTTGCTCGTGCCTCTATGCGTCTGCAACCCGGATGCTACACAATGGTAGAGATTCCTGTCATTGATATGCTGCCTGGTGACCGTGCCGACCTTATTGAGCATCTCGTATAAATGAACATTGCGATTTTCGTATCAGGTGGCGGTACCAACTGCGAAAACCTGATTAAATATTTTGCTGGCTCCGAGCGTGTGAATTGCGCGCTCGTAGTCAGCAATAAGTTTGATGCCTACGCTCTGGTTCGTGCCGAGCGTTTGAATGTGCCAACAGCTGTAACACCTAAAGCCGAACTGAACGACCCTAAAATAATGCTACCTCTGCTGAAGAAGTACGACATCGATTTTATCGTATTGGCAGGCTTTCTGCCTCTGGTTCCCAGTTTTCTGATAGATGCCTATCCACACCGCATTATCAACATCCACCCTGCCCTATTGCCCAAGTACGGCGGCAAAGGAATGTGGGGCCACCACGTGCACGAGGCAGTAAAAGCTGCTGGGGAGACCGAGACTGGCATGACTGTTCATTGGGTAACGCCTGTATGCGATTCAGGTGAGATTATCGCCCAATACAAGGTTGCCATCTCTCCCAATGACACTGTAGATGACATCGCCGAGAAAGAGCACCAACTGGAAATGAAATACTTCCCCAAAGTAGTGGAAGATATCATCAAAAGCACTGCAGACAACATTTGTGGTTCATGAGGTAATCATATTGGTCTATTCTTTCAAGCGGGATATTTCTTCTGCGAGGGTCTCTGCGGTGGGCATACCGGTATCGGCATAGGCCACGCGGATGGTGGCGCTGGCATCGCTGATGTAGATGCGAGGGATGCGCGAGGGGGCGAAGCGCGAATAAACCTTGCGGTCGGGCTGTGGCGAATAGGGCATCGAGAACTCGGCAAACTTCCAGAAGGGCTCAATATCCTCTGCCAGGTTCTTACGGGCGATAAGCACGATGGGCAGGGGCTTGCCATTGCCCGTCAATTCGCCCTGGCGACTCCTATCCCACAGTTTCTGCACCTCGGGCAGTTCATGGCGGCAGTCGGGACAATCTACAGAAAACAGCACCACCACTGAAGGCTGGCCTTGGAGGTCGGCAGTGCGCACCACCGAACCGTCGTTCATCGTCACCTCAAACTCTGGCAACTGGTCGCCCACCACAAGGCTGTCGGCATCCATCACCTCGTCACCGACAACCTTGTCGTCAGTCGCTGAACACCCGCCACAGGCGGTCATCAGCAGCGCAGCCAGAAACCAGAGCAGAAACTTTCTCATGGATGATTCCTCATGAATATTTTAACAATCATCTGAAACGACAAAACGCTGTAGGGACTATTCTACAGCGTTTTTTAATATCTCCGAGAGGGTCGGATGGATATGTACCATATCGGCGAGTTCGGCGATTGTGGTATGTTTGCACATCAGCACGCTCACCTCCTGTACAATATCAGCCGAATGGGCGCCATAGGCATGACAACCTAAGATGGCACCATCCTCAGGTGACACGAACAACTTCAACATACCCTCTGTTTCGCCCATCGCCAAAGCCTTACCATTGGCACGCCAGAACGACTTTCTGCACTCATAAGCAATACCTTCGGCTTTGAGCTGGTCTTCGGTTGGACCCACACAAGCGGCTTCGGGCTGTGTAAAGATGGCCGCAGGCATGATATCAAAACGGATATTGTCGGGTTTGCCGATAATCTGATTCACCACATGGATGGCCTGCATCTCAGCGGCATGAGCCAGCATCTGCTTGCCATTTACATCGCCAATAGCGAAGATGCCATTAACGGTAGTCTTGAAGTGATCATCTACGGTAACGCCCTTGCGCTCATCGAACTCAATACCAGCATTGGCAAAGTCAGCCTGCACACGAGGTTTTCTACCTGTAGCCATCAGGACAACATCGGCATCGATATCGGCAATATCTTCTACAGCAGTCTTCATCTTAAAGGTGATACCGCCTTTCATTCCCGACGTTCCGTCGCCTACCCGTGGCCTTTCAAGATACTTACGCAGGCGCTTGGCGATATCGCTATCAAGGGCTGGCAAGCACTCCTTCAGATACTCAATCACCGTTACCTCAGTACCAAAGCGATTGAACACCGAGGCGAACTCCATACCTATCACACCGGCACCAATAATTGCCAAGCGCTTGGGCTGGGTTTCGAGATTCAACAAGCCAGTAGAGTCGACTACACGAGGAGCATCTTTACCCTTGATGGGGAGCCACTTGGTTTCGGAGCCGGTAGCAATGATGATGTTGTCGGCAGTATAATCGCCAACAGTATGAGCATCTGTAAACACACCCTTCTCACGAACCAACGTGATATTGGGATGCGAAAGGATGCCCTCAACACCCTGACGAAGCTGACTAACAACTGTTGCCATGCGTTCGCGAGCCTCAGCAAAGGTAGCACTATGCACATAGGTCTTGGTGGGGATACAACCCACATTCAAACAGGTACCCCCCACCTCTGAGCCTTCAAAGATAACCACCTTTAAGCCTTGCTTAGCGGCATATTCAGCGGCGCGGTAACCACCTGGGCCCGCGCCGATGATAATGAGATCAACCTTAGACATTAAACATTAAAGATTAAACATTAAACATTTTCTGCCTGGAGTTGACGATAAGTCGTCACTGGATGCTTAGCGGCGAGGACATCATCCACACGACCAATAGGCGTATTGTGTGGAGCACCCTTCACCAGTTCGGGATCGGTCTTAGCCTCCTCGGCAATCTGTCGCATCACGGCAATAAAGCCATCCAGCGTTTCCTTCGACTCGTTCTCCGTAGGCTCGATCATCAAGCTCTCGTGGAACAACAAGGGGAAGTAGATGGTTGGCGCATGATAGCCGTAATCGAGCAATCGCTTAGCCACATCCATCGTGGTAACACCCGTCGATTTATCCTTCAGTCCGTCGAACACAAACTCATGACAACAGATGGTGTCGATAGGCAGTTCGTACACATCCTTGAGCGACTCCTTGATATAGTTGGCATTCAAGGTGGCTAACGGACCAACCTCCTTGACATGCTCACGACCCAACGAGAGGATGTAAGCATAGGCACGCATCATCACACCATAGTTACCCTGATAGGGCGACACAAATGGGAAGCAATCCTGCAATCCCTCGCGAACACCCACAGGACCAGCGCCAGGACCACCACCGCCATGAGGCGTTGAGAAAGTCTTATGCAGGTTAATATGCATCACATCAAAGCCCATATCGCCAGGACGACAAGCGCCCAGCATCGGGTTCAGGTTGGCACCATCGTAATACATCAATCCGCCACAGTCATGAATCAACTGGGCAATCTCAGGAATACGAGTTTCAAACAGTCCGAGGGTATTAGGATTGGTCATCATCATAGCGGCAATCTCAGTTCCCTGCTCAGCTACCAAGCGTTGCAGATCCTCGAAATCAACCTGACCATTAGCCAACGATTTCACCTCAACAATCTCCAAGCCACACACAGCGGCCGAGGCAGGATTGGTACCATGGGCGCTATCGGGCACAATCACCTTTTTGCGCGCCATATCACCACGACTACGATGATAATTGTCGATAGTCATCAGTCCCGTTAACTCACCATGGGCACCGGCATAGGGCTTAAAGGTGAAGTGAGCCAGACCTGTGAGTGCGCAGAGCGACTTTTCCAACAGGGTTACCAAAGCCTGCGCACCACGTACCGTTTCGACAGGTTGCTCAGGGTGCAGATTCTGGAACTGGGGCAGAGCGGACATCTCCTCGTTGATTTTGGGATTGTACTTCATGGTACATGAACCCAGCGGATAGAAGCCCGTATCAACACCAAAGTTATTATTAGAGAGGTTGGTATAATGGCGCACCACGGTGAGCTCGTCGCACTCAGGCAACTGAGCCTCTTCGGCACGTTTCATCTCTGCAGGTATCTCGTAACTGCCAAAATGATTCTTAGGCAGACTATAGCCTTTGCGGCCCTCCTTTGAGAGCTCAAAGATCAGATTTCCATATAATCGGTTGTTCATAGGGCAGCAATGTTTACGAGGTTATCAATTTCTTCCTTGGTACGCTTCTCGGTAACAGCAAACAGAATGCCATCACCCAGCTTTACGCCACCCAATATACCTGCATCCAGCAAGTGCTTAGAGAGAGTATCAACATTGCCATCATACTTTACGTAGAACTCATTAAAGAATGGTTTGTCGAAAGCCAGATGGAACTTACCAGTTTTAACCAGTTCGTCGCACAGATAATGTGCACCGGCATACGAGAGCTCTGCGGCCTCTTTCACTCCCTGCTTACCCATCAACGACAGATACATGGTAACAAAGAGCGCCATTAGACTCTGGTTAGAACAGATGTTTGAAGTGGCTTTCTGACGACGGATATGCTGTTCGCGAGCCTGAAGAGTGAGTACAAAGGCACGCTGATCGCGATTATCCTTGGTCATACCCACAATGCGTCCTGGCATCTTACGAATCAACTTCTCGGTGCAACACATATAGCCTACGTAAGGACCACCAAACTGCATGGGGATACCCAAGCTCTGACCATCGCCCACGGCAATATCAGCCCCCCACTCGCCTGGTGTCTTCAGCACAGCCAAGTCGGCAATCACACTGTTCATGACAAACAGAGCCTTCTGCTCATGACAAGCCTCAGCAAAACCGGTAAAGTCTTCAACAATACCATATACGTTAGGCTGTTGCACAATAGCACCAGCCACGCCACCATTTGCGAGTTGAGATTTGAGCATTGAGAGATCGGTAGCACCATCCTTCAGAGGGATGGTTTCGAGTTCGATTCCTTGATGCAGGGCATAGGTATCGAGCACCTCGCGGGTCTTGGGATTCAGACCTGCTGATACCAGCACCTTGTTCTGTTTCTTACCTGCGGCAACAGCCATCATCATAGCCTCGGCAGTAGCGGTAGTACCATCGTACATCGAAGCATTAGAGATGTCCATACCTGTCAGTTCGGCCATCATACTCTGATACTCAAAGATATAGTGCAAAGTGCCCTGTGATATCTCAGCCTGGTACGGGGTGTATGAGGTGAGGAATTCTGAACGTTGCAGCAAACTGGGGATAACAGATGGCATATAGTGATCGTAAACACCATAGCCTGCAAAGCAGGTAAGCTGTTGGTTCTGCGAACCCAACTTATCAAACAGTTGGCGCACTTCCAACTCGCTCATCTCCGAGGGCAACTGGTAGTCGCCCTTAAAGCGGATGGCATCGGGTATCTGGGCATACAGACCATCCAAGTCTGTCACCCCCACCTTCTCCATCATCGCCTGCAAGTCGTCGCTTGTATGCGGAAAGTATTTGTAATCCATAGATAGTATATTTTTGGCACGGATTAACACGGCTCTCTTTAGAGAGGCACTGCTTTTTTTTGTAAAGAGCCGCGTCTTTATTTATAAAGCCGTGTTAATCCGTGCCTAATAATTATTTTTCGCAGAAAGCAGCGTAGGCCTTGGCATCCATCAGGTTTTCAACCTCAGAAGGATCGCTGAGCTGTACTTTGATAATCCAGTTCTCAAAGGCATCCTGGTTGATGAGTTCAGGCTGGTCGTCGAGAGCTTCGTTAACCTCTACAACGGTGCCACTAACGGGCGAAATCAGATCCGATGCAGCCTTTACGCTTTCAACGGCACCAAACTCCTCACCTGCTTCAACTTCGTCGTCAACATCAGGCATATCTACATAAACCACATTGCCCAGCGCATTCTGAGCATAGTCGGTAATACCTACAAAACCAAAATCACCTTCTACTCTAACAAATTCGTGAGACTCTGAGTAGTAGAGTCCTTCAATTACTTTAGCCATAATATTTATTTCTTATAATTTTTAGTATAGAATTGCTTTTTTACCACTTTGCCAGGGAATACCTTTTTGCGAATCTGAATCTGCACTTCGGTATCCAGTTTGGCATATGGTGCATCAATAAGTGCCATACACACGCTCTTATCAGTAGATAAGGTGTGATAGCCAGTTGTTACCTCACCGATAGGTTCGCCTGCCATATTCAGCACGGTGTAACCATGACGGGGGATGGCCTTATCCATCAGTTCGATACCCACCAGCTTCTTAGCAGGACCTTCGGCCTTTTGCTTGGCCAGTGCCTCCTTACCAATAAACTCGGTCTTATCCAACTTGACGAACATGCCCAAGCCTGCCATGATTGGGGTAATCTCCTCAGAGAGTTCGTCGCCATAAAGTGGCAAGCCCACCTCGAAACGCAGGGTATCGCGACAACCCAGTCCACAAGCCTGAACACCTGCTGCAATCAGCTTGTCCCAGCACTCACGGATATAGTCGTGGTTGGCATAAATCTCAAAGCCATCCTCGCCCGTATAACCTGTACGAGAGATGATAACATCGCCAATAGTCTTACAAGTATAAAACACCAGTTCGGCACAAGGCAAGCCCAATACCGTTTCAACGATATGCTCGCTCTCAGGACCCTGAACGGCTATCTGACCATAGAAGTCGGAACGGTTCTGCAGGTCGATATCAAAGCCCTCGGCATTCTGTTGCATCCAGGCCCAGTCCTTATCGATATTAGCGGCATTGATGACCAGGAAGAAATCGTTCTCGCCCATCTTATACACCAACAGATCGTCAACCGTACCACCATTCTCGTAGCACATCATACCATAGTAGATCTTGCCCACAGGAGCACCAGCGATATCGTTGGTAAAAATGTGCTGCACATAACGCTCGGCATCAGGACCTTTTACGGTTACCTCGCCCATGTGCGAAACATCAAACAAGCCCACATGCTCGCGAACGGCCGTATGCTCGGGAGCAATACCAGCCATCTGATAAAGCAAGGGCATGTCAAAACCACCAAACGTTACCATGGTGGCACCAAGCTGTAGATGCTTGTCGTACAAGCAAGTACGCTTTTCTTTCTTTTCTAGTTCTTGTTTTATTGCCATAGATTATTGTATTTTTAATTATTGTATTTTAATGATTCTATTTGTTCAATATCCTTAATTTGTTGGTTTGTGAGCATCACCTCGCCATCACACAGGGTTTGCCGTATCATTGTTTTTATCTCATCGAGCGATAACGTGGTGTGGTCTTTTAAAAAGGTGATGCGTTGCCGCACGCTCTGAATGCCTTTCTTCTCCAACTTCTCCGGCCCAGGCGTGATGGCATTCAGCATGTGCTCCATATTGGTATCGTAGAGCATGGTGCTATGAACGATGCTGCGCCCAGGCAACTGATAGAAAGCCGTGCCGCACACTTTTTTATCACCTATCATAATATCGTTATGCGTGGTGCTGGTGGCTTCGACGCCCATCTTATGTAGCACCAGTTGCACCATCGTTACAAAACGGTTAAAGGTAAAGCCTACATTGTCGCCATCCGTAATCATCGAGAGCATCAGGTTGTCCATATCGGCATACACACATCCACCACCACTCTTACGGTGATACACCCGGATGCCGTGCTCGCGACAATAGGCCAAGTTTACCTCGTTCTCAACCACCTGGTTGCGACCATAGATAACACTGGGCTCTACTTGCCACATAAAAAAGCAGTCGGGTTCGTTCAGATTTCGCGCTACATACTCCTCCATCGCCAGATAGAAACTTAGGCGACGGGGTTCGTTAGTAGGTAAGGCGATATATTTCATCTGTAAAGTATAATCATTAAAACTTTCTGCAAAAATATGAAGATTTTATGTAACCGCCAAATTCTTTCCTCTAAATAATGCTAAATCTTATTTATTGTCCGCCCAGACGTTCAAAGTAGGGTATCACATCATCCCATGTCTTAAAGGTATCGCTACCAAACTCTATCAGCGTAGCCATGCCATCAACCTTCTGTGTATCAATCAGATAATCGCCATAGAGCAGTTGTTTCTGATTGGTAAAAATGGTATGCCCGTAGGCAGGCACGTTGATGTATTCGTACAGCCAGGCATTCACGTCGGCATAATCCTTAGCATCTACTGTAGCAGGAGCCACAAAGTAGAGTTGATAGGTTTCGAGCAACTGGCGGATGGCTTTTTGCGACGAACTGCGTGGTTTGCCATACTGATCAATCAGCGTGTTGGTGCTGATATACACAATGGGACGCTCCCTACCCTCCTGTTTATCGCTCACCCAACGGATGACAGGCACCACCGAGTGCATAAACGAGCCATCGTTCATACGATGCTCGCCATGAAAACGCACAGCCTGCTGATAGTGCTCACGAAACAGGTCGTAGGTGTTCACCGTCGTATCCTCGTCGCCAAAGAGGCCCCAGACATGCTGCTGCTCGGCTTCGCTGGTATCGGCAAAGCACTTTTCGGTGATATCCTTATACTCCTTGACCAGGGCCTTGGTAACGATAAAATCCTGCACGCCATCCTGTCGTGGGTTCTGAAAGTGCTGGGCACCAATCATACCGTGCTCTTTCATTGTATCGCCCATCTGCATGGCAGGGTTCACCAGAATACGGTCATAGCCATGCAGCATCTCGGCATACATACCACCCATCGAGGTACCAATAATCAGGTCGGGCTTCTCGGTTTCACATATCTTATATAATAGAGCCATCGCCTCCTCGGGGTGGATGGGCAGGTCGGGGGCAATCACCTCGGCCTCGGTCAACACCTCACGGATACGAGTTACAGTGCCACTCTGCCCCGACGAGGCAAAGCCATGCACATACATTACTTTTTTACCTTTAAATAAATCCATCATGGTGCAAAATTACAAAATTACCGCGAAAAAATTTGCACGGAACGAAATAATTTGTATCTTTGCAAGCAAAAATCTACATATCAATCAACATTTTAAACTTCTATGTTATGAAAAAGTATTTAGCAGAAATGGTGGGCACTATGGTGCTCGTGTTGATGGGCTGCGGTGTAGCAGTTAGTTTGGGTTGCGACCCAGTAAACAACATCCCCGCTGTGGTAGGTACGGCATTTGCCTTTGGCTTATCGGTGGTGGCTATGGCCTATACCATCGGTGGCATCAGTGGTTGCCACATTAATCCTGCCATCACCTTAGGATGCTTCCTGAGTGGTCGTATCAGTGGCAAGGATTGTGGCATGTACATGCTGTTCCAGGTGATTGGTGCTTTCATCGGCTCTCTGCTATTGTATATACTTACCGAAAATGTACCAGGTTTGGAGGGTACTGGTGCCAACGATCTGCAGGCTAACGTAAGCGTGCTGGGCGGACTGCTGGCCGAGATTATCTTTACCTGTGTATTTGTGCTCGTAGTACTGGGCGCTACTGCCAAGACCAATGGTGCTACCAACAACTTTGCCGGACTGGCTATCGGTCTGTCGCTTATTCTGGTTCACTTGGTTTGCATCCGCTATACAGGCACATCGGTTAACCCTGCCCGTTCTATCGCTCCTGCCATCTTCGAGGGCGGCACAGCTTTGTCTAATCTTTGGATTTTCATTGTTGGTCCTTTTGTTGGTGGTGCATGTGCAGCAGGTATCTGGAAACTGATTGATTCAGATAAATAAATATATAAAAAGGAAATTAACTACAGTGAAACAAAACAACGGACTTTTTAGGGCAAACGGCGCCAACTATTTGGTGCCGTTTGTATTGATTACAACTCTCTTTTTCTTGTGGGGATTTGCCCGTGCCATTCTCGATGTGCTTAACAAACACTTCCAGAACGAGATGCACATCAGCATCACCCAGTCGAGCCTCATCCAGGTAACCACCTATATGGGCTACTTCCTGATGGCTATCCCCGCAGGTTTGTTTATTAACCGCTTTGGCTATCGTCGTGGCGTAGTATTCGGATTGCTACTGTTTGGTCTGGGCTCATGGTTGTTTGTGCCTTGTACCGAGGCTGGTACCTTAGATGCCTACCTGTTTGCGCTGTTCATCATCAGCGTGGGATTGGTATTCCTCGAGACTGCCGCCAACCCTTACGTCACAGAACTAGGCGGTAAGGAAACGGCCTCCAGCAGATTAAACCTCTCGCAGTCGTTCAATGGTTTGGGTTGCCTGTTTGCCACCTTTGCCGTGGGCCAGTTCCTGTTCAGCGATGATGGTGGCAACATCGCGATACCTTATGTCATCTTAGGTGCAGTGGTGTTAGTGATAGCCTGCATTTTTGCGCGTGTAAAACTGCCTGAAATCAAGCACAACGACGGATTGGAAGAGAAAGCCAAGTATGGTCGCGAGCCATTGAAGCGCATCTGGAGTCATAAGTATTTTGTCTATGGTCTCATCGCCTTACTGTCTTACGAGGTAGCCGAGATTTCTATCAACAGCTATTTCATCAACTATGTTACGGGCATGGGGTGGATGGACGACCGCACGGCCTCGATGGTGCTGACGGGTGCCCTGGCATTCTTCATGGTGGGCCGTTTTGTAGGCAGTTTTATCATGCGCTGGCTGCCAGCCGAGCACATGCTGCTTATCTGCGGTTGCGGTTGCGTGCTGTGCATCATGGCAGTGCTCATGAATTTCGGCCGCCTGTCGCTGATAGGTCTGCTGGGCAACTATCTGTTCGAGGCCATTATGTTCCCCACCATTTTCTCGCTGGCCGTTCGTGGATTAGGTTCGCTCACCAAGAGCGCCTCCAGCATTCTGATGATGACGCCTGTGGGCGGATGTGGCTTCCTGCTGGTAGGTATCATAGCCGATGCCACCGACATGGTGGTGCCCTTCATCATCCCCCTACTCTGTTATATCGTGGTAGCTCTCTACGGCTTCGGCCTCAGCGTCCACCGCGAAGAGAAAGGCTTGCTCGATTAATTCGAGCAAGCTTCTTTTTTTACAGACTAACACTTCGTATCACAAACACATCCTCGCCATCGCCCTCCCTGAAATCAAAGGTAGCAGGCTTAGTATCAAACGGCTCGAAAGTGAGGGTAAAATCACGATAGTAAATGTCGTCGCCATATTTTGACTGAGCGGTGTATGCTTTAACTTGGGGATAGTTATCCTCATTAAGCTTGATGCCATCGGTTGTGGTTAATTTATATTTCTTGCCATCAGCAGTAAGGTATGAATCACTGGTAATTCTGAACCAATAACCTTTCTTGGTATAGTAGCGAAAACTGATGGTGGTACCTTTATTGTTGACATCGACTTTCCGGATGGCAAGATTTAGATTATCATAATTGTCCTGTTTAGGACCATTCAAAGCCTCAGCCATCCCTAAGAAGAAACCAGCGCCATATCCTGTCAACTCACAAAGGATGCGACCACCGGGCGATAATAACACATAGAAAGGTACAGCTTTGAAATCGTAATAATGGCTCTGTATGCCGCCTTTCTTAAATCCTTTACCATCACTCCAGTTTTTCCATACGATGCTCTTGCTCCAATCGCTGTTTTTCCAATCTGGAATTGAATCTAAGTTGATGCTAACAATTTCCAGTTTACCCTGCATGCGTTTGTAAACCTCCTGCAACTCAGGATCAGCTTTCAGACAATTGCCACAGTGTAGATTCCAGAAGTCGAGTAATACATAGCGGCCATCGGCAAAGGCATCAAACAAGCGATGCTTATTGCCTTGCATATCGTAGAGTTCCGCATCAACAGCTTCTTCACCCACTTCCAGAACATGCAAAGATTCATCATTTTTCTGCTCTAACGTTTGGGTACTGGATACCACAGTAGATGGGGAATCCAAATCGTATGAGTAAATATAGGGAGCAGTTTGGTCATCGATAAAGCCAGAATAGAGGTAAAGTGTCTTGCCATCGTCGGACAACATGATTTCTTGTCCAAACTTATCAAGATGAATCACTTGTTGCTTAACACCGTCCCAGTCATACACCTCAACGGTATTTCCCCATGGGAAAGGTTCTTTCAAATCATATTTTTCCATAGTTTCGCCCTTACGATTGGAATGCTTGTATAACAAGTAAATCTTGTCATTATTTGCAACGCAATGAATGCGTTCGGTAGACGGTGTTTTAGCAATCCCTGGGATTGGGAGTTGGTCAGAATAAATCTGATGCAGAATATTCACTTTTTCACCATCAATCGTAAAGATGAATGCGAGTTTACCCGAATCGTCCCAATACAAGTATCGATCCTTGCCATTACATGCTACACCAGAGCCATCAATATATGTCATCAGTTTCTGATCTGTCAGCACCTCTGGAGTACTATCATTTGGCCAATAATCTAAAGGGGTGACAGTCTGTTTTTTGTAGTTGACGACAGCGAGCACATGGTGCATATCTTTAACAGGTGCGCCTGTCGTGAGAAAGGTAGAGTCTGAAATAACAACGAATTCACCAATTTGATTAAAATCAGATAGCTTCGTCAGGTCATACTTTTCCCATCTTGCAGGGGCCTTAGATGTACCCAGTTCATCTGGATGAAGAATTTTCGTCAACGAGACCAAGCTCGATTCACCCATCATACCTTCAAAAGGATGATCAACTACATACAATGTTCCATCAGAGCCTTGCGAAAGTACCATATCGCCGAACTCATTCTCTCCATGTCCTTGTACCAAAATCTTTTCTGCTTTCTGCCATTCCGATTTTGTGAGTTTACCAGAATAAACATTCAAGTCATGGTCCAAAGCATAGATATGGTCGCCAAACATCCATTTTGACCATAAGCCTTTATTGGCGTCAGTGTTTACAAGTTGCCCTTCAAGATACACATCAAATGGTACACTTGCCTGGTTAGAACAGCCCGTTAAAGTAATCAGGGCAAACATCATGGTGATGATAAGTTTTTTACGCATAATCATTTTGTTTTTGAGTGAATAATTAGTGAATTATCTGGATCAATCCGATGGCAAAGTTATGATGAAGACATGAAACTTGCAAGGATTTTTTCGAGAATATGCAGCAAGGTGTGTTGCATGCATTTTTGGCATAAATAACTGATAATATGACAGATAGCAAAAACAAGAACGCTAAAAAAGTAGCTAAGAGGGACGGGGTAACAGGAAGAAAAACAGTAAAAAAACTTGCTTATGTAATGAAAAGACTGTATTTTTGCAAACAAATTACAATCGTTATGAAGAAACTAATAATCATACTGATGTCCATAACCATCATGGTAGGATGCACCGGACAACAGCACCCGCTGTTAAGACAGGCTTGGGGACTGGTAGAAGAAAAGCCCAATAAAGCATATACCTTATTAAGTAAGGTACGTACTGATGCGCTGACGGATGAGGAAAAGGCTGAGTACGGCTTACTGAAAACAATCGTAGCCTATAAGATTCATAGCACAGACCTCGTAGATAACGACTCGTTGATATCTGCCAGCATTGCCTATTACAATCTGCATGGCGACGAGTGGCATCGCGGGCGCGCATATTATTATAGAGGTATGCTGAGAATGTACCGCTATGGTAACATGCTGGATGCCATCATCGACTTTAAAATGGCAGAGACCATTGCAGAGAATGCCGATGATAAAGAACTGAAAAACCATGTATATGACATCCTGCACCATGTGAACATCATCAGTCATAACCATTACCAAACGCTTAGATATGCCCATAAGTGGTTAGACAACAGTACCGCACTCAAAGATAGCGTGATGATACTCAAAAACCTACTTATCTGTGCTAACGCTTATGCTGATATAAATCAGATGGATAGTGCTCACGCATATTTAAACAGAACGATAGAATTAGCAAAACAAACTGATTCAAGTTTATTGCCCAATATATATGCCACAGTTTATAGAAAGAGTGGATTCCAGTCCCTGGCGCGAATTAAAAAGTCACAGATTCAAGCATACGACGACTCCATGAAATATGTTAATCGCGCCATGCAGATGATTGACAGGCAACAGAAGTTCGACGAGGTAAGACAGACCAAGGAGTTTAACCTTCGCCTATCGTGGATGCAGGGACTGACCACAGCTTTGATGATTATTGTGGCCATCGCCGTTGGAGTGGGTCTGTGGTGGCATCGACGAAAGGTCCATCGCTTAAGCCAGAAACAGGACGAGGATGCACAGCGCATCAGCCAACATCGCACAAAGATAGAGGAACTGGAGAACCGCATGGAGCATATCTCATCTACCTTGCTGGTAGGTACGCAGATGTTTAACCAGTTACAGCAACGCCAGTCCATCGCCGAAGCCACCGCCAAGGAGCAACAATGCCTGGTGGATTACTTCACACAACTGCGCCCCAAACGCTGGCAGGAGTGGCAACGCAAATACAACAGTCTGTCGACAGCACAATACGTATTTCTTATTATGCAAGACGACCTGCACTACGACGACGAGGCCATTGCTAATGCCCTGAATGTAAAGCGTACATCGGTAAGAAGCATGCGTTCGAGGATTAAGAGCCGAGAGAGGTAAGAATAAACTTTTTTGGCAAATTACTTGGTCTTTAAAATAAAAATAGGTATATTTGCAGCCAAAACAATTAACTAAAAGATGAGGAAAGAACTACTTCTATGCTTATTGCTGGCTATTACCAACACGATGCTGGCCGATGAGAAACTGAATCTGGAGGCTTACTGCCAGCAGATTGACCATGCTATAGCCCACTCTGCCGACTATGTGGCAGCACACGAGAAAAAAATTAGCGAGACCAAAAGGGCCCTGGCATTCGAAACAACACCCAAAAACAAATATCAGATAAACTTTCAGCTTTACGAACTGTACCGTGCTTTTGTAAGCGACTCGGCCATGTATCACCTGACGGAGTGTATAAAACTGGCCGACCAGTTGGGCGATGCATCGGGTGCCGTAAAATGCCGTGCGCTGATGGCTATCAGATGTTCGAACATCGGTATGTATGATGAAGCACTGAACACACTCGACTCGATACATCCCGTGGGTATCGACACACTCTCGCTGGGTATTTACTACGAGGCATATAATAATGTATATAGCGAGCTGGCCTACTACACCCGTTTGGCACACATGAAGCAGACCTACCAGGCCAAAGCCGACCATTACAAACAACTGATGATGGACATTCTGCCCCCCACCTACGAAACACGCTTTTTGCGACTGGAACAGGAGGCACAGGGCGAAGGCCGACTGGACGATGCGATGAAGATTAACGATGCATGGCTAAAAACCGTTGAGCCAGGCAGTCACCCCTACGCGTTGGTAGCCCTGTATCGCTATATAGAATACAAACTGAGAGGCGACAAGCCCCAAATGATGCACTGGCTGGTAGAATCGGTGTTAGCCGATATACGTAATGCCGCCATGGACCAGGGATCGATGTGGGAACTGGCCAACGAACTGATGCTGAACGGTGATATCGACAAGGCATCGAGCTACATCAGCTTTACCAGCGACTGCGCCAACCGCTACGGATCGCGCCAACGCAACTGGCAGATAGCCCCGCTCCTGACTACGATTGCCAAGAACTACAAGAACAAGAGCGAACATACCACCAACCAGCTACGCATGCTGTTGGTTGCCATCAGCCTGTTGCTGTTACTGCTGTTAGGCGTACTGTTCTTCCTGCGCCGCCGCAACCTGCAGTTGGATGCTGCCCGTATGGCTCTGAAAGGCAAGAACGACGAACTGGCCACAGCCAACAGTCAGTTAGCCACACAAACCGAAGAGTTGTCAACGCTTAACTCTCAATTATCATCTCTCAACTCTCAATTATCCGAGAGTAACCGCGTAAAAGAGGAGTATATCGGCCGATTCATGAGTCTGTGTTCGCAGTATATCGACAAATTGGACGACTATCGAAAGATGGTGAACAAGAAGATGAAGAACAAGGAGTTGGAGGATCTGTTCCGTATGTCGAAATCTACCGAACTCAAGGAGAAAGAGCTGGAAGAGCTGTATCAGAACTTCGACTCGGTATTTCTGCACCTGTTTCCCAATTTCGTGAACGACTTTAACGCCCTGCTACAGGACGATATGCAGGTACACCCCAAGGAGGAGAACCGGCTGACCACAGAAATAAGAATTTTCGCCCTGATACGACTGGGAATCGAAGACTCGTCGAAGATTGCCGAATTCCTGCATTACAGTGTAAATACCATATATAATTATCGTGCGCGTATCAAGAACGGTGCATTAGACAATCGCGAGAGTTTCGAACGGCGTATCAAGCAGTTAGGTAACATACAATAGCATCTTACAGTTAACAAAATATTATAAAAATATTGAAATAATCCACTAATTGGCGGTTAAAATCTACTAACCGTCAATTTTTTGTCTATTTTATTTGGAAGTTATCGATAAACTTATTACCTTTGCCGACGAAATCAAATATGATTGGGATGAAAAAAAGATTAGTTGTATTAAGTATGTTGATGCTGACGCTGACGATATCAGCTCAGAAGAAATGGACTATGCAGGAGTGTATCGACTATGCTATGGCCAACAACATAACTCTGCAGAAGTCAAAACTGCAGAAGCAGAGTGCAACCGAAGACCTGAAGGGTTCGAAGGCTGCATTGCTGCCTACTCTTAACGCATCTACCAACCAGAGCGTGGGTTACCAGCCCTGGAAGGATTCAGGTGTATCTACTGTTACCAATGGCATGGTAAACACCAAGGTTGACAAGACATATTATAATGGTTCGTATGCCGTTAACGCCCAATGGACAGTTTGGAACGGCAACCGGAATACCAATACCATCAAGCTGAACAAGATAACCGAAGACGAAGCCGAACTGCAAAGCAAGGAAACGGCCAACAGCATTCAGGAGCGTATTGCCCAACTCTACACCCAGATTCTGTATCTGGATGAGAACGTGAAGGTGAACGAGCAGATGCTGGAAACCGCTAAGAAAAACGAGGAGCGCGGACAGGAGATGGTAAACGTGGGTAAGATGAGCAAGGCCGACCTGGCCCAGCTGAGTGCCCAGCGAGCCACCGACGAGTATAACATTGTAGAGACTCGCAGTCAGCTGTTGAACTATAAACTGCAACTGAAGCAGTTGTTGGAGATTACCGACGAGACAGAGTTTGACGTGGCTATCCCTGAGATTACCGACACGATGGTACTGAAAGAGGTGCCCACCCTGCAGGGTGTTTACGAGCAGGCACTGCTGAACCGTCCTGAGATTGAGCGCTCTAAGTTAGCCATCAAGAGCAGCGACGTGAACCTCTCGGTAGCAAAGGCCGGTTGGCTTCCCACCGTTAGTATGACAGGTAGCTTCGGCACCAGCACCAACTCGCTGAGTTCGAACGGCTGGGGCAAGCAGATGAAGACCAACTTTGATGCGATGGCAGGTGTTTCGGTTAGTGTACCCATCTATGATGGCAGATCTACCAAGACATCGGTTAACAAGGCTAAGATACAGCAGTTGTCGGCACAGCTCGACCTGCTAGACCAGCAGAAGACCCTCTACTCTACCATTCAGGAGTACTGGCTGAATGCTCAAACCAACCAGCAGAAGTACAAGGCTGCCTGCGCTACCGTTGAGAGCGAACAGCAGAGTTTCGATCTGCTGCAGGAGCAGTTCCGTCTTGGACTGAAGAACATCGTGGAACTGATGACTGGTAAGGACAACCTGCTCTCGGCTCAGCAGAACCAGTTGCAGTCGAAGTATCAGACCATCTACAACCAGCAGATGCTGAAGTTCTACGAAACGGGAGAGATGTAATAATTGACAATTTACAATTGAGAATTGAGAATTTTAGAGATATGAAAAAGATCGGTAAGAAAGGATGGATTGGTATCGGCGTTGTGGCCGTTATCGTAATTTTTGCCCTGGTAAAATGCACAGGTGGCAAGAAAGAAGAGAAGATTAGCTTTGATACCGCAAAGGTAGAGAAAACAAATATCCAGACCAGCATTACAGCTACTGGAACCATCGAGCCTGTAACCAGCGTAACCGTTGGTACCCAGGTGAGTGGTATTGTAAGTCATCTGTATGTAGATTACAACAGCGTGGTAAAGAAGGGACAGGTGATTGCCGAGTTGGACCGCACCAACCTGATTAGCGAACTGAACACAGCCAAGGCTAACCTGAGCAGTGCCCAGAGCTCGCTTAACTACCAGCTGAGTAATTATAATAGGTATAAGGAACTGTACAACAAGGGACTAGTAAGCGCCGATGAGTACGAAAGCGCCCGTTTGCAGTATCTGCAGGCCAAGGAGCAGGTAAACACATCGAAGGAGAGCGTACAGAAGGCTCAGACTAACCTGGGCTATGCCACTATCACATCGCCTATCGATGGTGTCATCCTGTCGAAATCAGTTGAAGAAGGTCAGACCGTAGCCGCCTCATTCAACACCCCAGAGCTGTTTGTGATTGCTCAGGACCTGACCGACATGCGTGTGATTGCCGATATCGACGAGGCCGACATAGGTGGTGTTAAGGAGGGACAGCGTGTAAGCTTTACCGTAGATGCTTTCCCCGATGATCAGTTCGAGGGGCGCGTAACACAGGTTCGCCAGCAGGCAACCACCGAGAGCAATGTAGTGACCTACGAGGTAGTAATTTCGGCTCCTAACAACGACCTGAAGCTGAAGCCTGGCTTGACAGCCAACGTAACCATTTTTACCTTAGAGAAGAACGACGTACTGGCCGTTCCTTCAAAGGCATTGCGATTCCACCCCAACGAGGCACTGTTGCAGAAGGGTGAGACCATCGAGGATTGCGAGGGCGACCACAAGTTGTGGACCAAGGAAGGAACTGTATTCAAGGCTCATAAGGTTGAGGTTGGTACCAGCAACGGTATCATGACCGAGATTACCGGCGGCATGAAGGTTGGCACAGAGATTCTTACCGACTTTAACATCAGTGGCGGAGCAGGCGAGGCTGAACAGCAGCAGGCCGGCAACCCATTCATGCCACGTCCAGGTGGAAACAGAAATAACAACAATAACAAGCAAGGCGGACAAGCTGGCGGTGGTGCACCACAAAGATAAGCATTATGGAAGAAGAGAAGAAAGTAGTTATTGAACTGCAGAACGTAAAGCGCTACTTCCAGGTGGGCAGTGAGACGGTGAAAGCCTTGCGAGGTGTCTCGTTCAAGATTTACGAGGGCGAGTTTGTTACCATCCAAGGTACATCGGGCTCAGGTAAGAGTACGCTGCTTAACCAGTTGGGCTGTCTCGACACGCCTACCAGCGGCGAGTATCTGCTGGATGGCATTGCCGTGCGCACCATGTCGAAGACCCAGCGCGCCAAACTGCGCAACCGCAAGATTGGCTTTGTGTTCCAGAATTACAATCTGCTGGCCAAGACCACAGCTTTGGAGAATGTGGAACTGCCATTGATGTACAACTCTGAGATTTCGGCCTCAGAGCGTCGTCGCAAAGCCATGGAAGCCCTGAAGGCTGTGGGACTTGAAGACCGTATGTATCACAAGTCGAACCAGATGTCGGGTGGCCAGATGCAGCGTGTAGCCATCGCCCGTGCGCTGGTTAACGATCCCGCTGTGCTGTTGGCCGACGAGGCAACAGGTAACCTTGATACACGAACATCGTTCGAGATGCTGGTACTATTCCAGGAGCTCTACAAGCAGGGCCACACTATTATCTTTGTGACCCACAACCCTGAGATTGCCGAGTATTCGAGTCGAAATATCAACCTGCGCGATGGTAAGATTCGCGAGGATACCATCAATACCAATATCAAGTCGGCAGCCGAAGCACTGGCACAGTTGCCTGCTCCGCAGGACGATTGATTAGTGAAATAGAAAAATGAAACAATGAATATACTGAATCTGTTTAAAGTAAGTCTGAAGGCCGTAGCGAATAATAAGATGCGCTCGTTCCTGTCGATGCTGGGTATCATCATCGGCGTAGCAGCGGTGATTATTATGATGAGCATCGGTCAGGGCTCGAAAGAGAGCATCCGTGCCGAACTCTCGACAATGGGTACCAACCTGCTCACAATCCGTCCTGGTGCCGATATGCGAGGTGGCGTACGACAGGATCCGTCGAGCATGCAGACGCTGAAGATGGCCGACTACGAGCGTATTGTTCGTGAGAAGCGTTTTGTTACCAAGGTATCGCCCGAGGTAACAGCCAGCGGTCAGGCCATCTATGGCAGCAAGAACACCAACGCCTCGATGTATGGCGAATCGATAGATTATCTGGACATCCGACTGTGGACCATCGAAGAGGGCGAGTGCTTTACCGAGGAGGACATCAAAAAGGCCTCGAAGGTTTGCGTGGTTGGTGCTACCATCGTTAAGGAGCTGTTTGGCGAAGGTGCCGAGTGTATCGGTAAGACCATCCGCTTCAAGAGTATCCCCATGCGTATTGTGGGCGTACTGAAATCTAAGGGCTACAACTCGTGGGGTATGGACCAGGACAACGTGATTATCGCTCCCTACACCACCGTGATGAAGCGTATTGCTGCCCAGACCTATTTCTCAAGTATTGTCTGCTCGGCTGTAACCGAGGAGCTGAGTGATGCTGCCATCGAGGAGCTCACACAGATAGTACGCGACAACCACAAGCTGAAGGAGGATGCCGACGACGACTTTACCATCCGCTCGCAGGCCGAGATGATGGAGACCATGTCGAGTACGATGGACACCGTTACCATCATTCTGGTAGTGGCTGCAGCCTTCTCGCTGTTGGTAGCTGGTATTGGTATTATGAACATTATGCTGGTAAGTGTAACCGAGCGCACCAAGGAGATTGGACTGCGCATGGCGGTAGGTGCTACCGGACCCGTTATATCGCTACAGTTCCTGATAGAGAGTGTGCTGATATCCTTTACAGGCGGACTGATAGGCGTGATAGTGGGCGTTGGCGCCAGCACGTTCTTAGCATCGTTCGGCATGCCATCAAGCGTACCCGCCTGGAGTATCTACGTATCGTTCCTGGTATGTGTGTTTATCGGTGTACTATTCGGTTACATTCCTGCACAGAAAGCAGCAAATATGGATCCTATAGAAGCTATAAGACATGAATAGACATTTAGCAGGCCTATGCCACGTGGCCCTTTGGGCATTTATGTTCCTGTCGCCTCTTACATTCTGGCGAGGCACAGGAATCAAGTTTATGCAGTACCTGATGTACTGCATGCAGCCAGCAATGCTGATGATAGTGTTCTATCTCAACTATCTGTATCTGGCTCCCAAGCTCTTCGTGGCAGGTAAGCATCGCTACGACCTGCTCATCAACTTGGCAATGATTTCGGTATTCAGTATCACCCTTCACTACTGGACCGATTTTACCAACGATCTCTTCGGTGTACGCCAGCGTTTCGACGACACGATTAACGACGTAACCAACATTCTGCGTGAAGGACTGAACTTCTGCATTTTCGCAGGTGGTTCTACCGCTTTAGCCCTGGCACGCAAATGGGTAACTGCCGAACAGAAGCTGAGAGAATCTGAGACTGCACGCATCCAGAGCGAGCTGAAAAACCTGCGATCGCAGATCAACCCTCACTTCCTGCTCAACACACTGAATAACATCTATGCGCTGACAGCCATCGACCAGACACGCGCTCAGAATGCCATCCAACAGCTATCAAAAATGCTGCGGCATCTGCTATACGATAATCAGGAACGCGAGGTAACGCTCACGGATGAGATGCAGTTTATTGAGAACTACATTGCGCTGATGAAGATCCGCTTGTCGCAGAATGTCGATGTCACATTCCATCGACAGGTGGCCTTGCCTGGTATTAAGGTGGCACCGCTTATCTTCATCTCGCTTATCGAGAATGCCTTTAAACATGGCGTAAGTCCTGTTGAGCCCAGTTTTGTACACATCAGCATTACCGCCACAGAACACGACATTACCTGCCAGATTGAGAACTCGAACCACCCCAAGTCGCGCGACGACCGTAGTGGCCATGGCATCGGTCTCAGTCAGGTACAGCGCCGCTTAGAGTTGTCCTATCCCGGACGTTACACCTGGGAGAAGGGCGTTAATAAAGAAGGAAATATTTACACATCAACAATACATATCCAGTTATGACAATTACTTGTGCTATCATCGACGATGAGCCTCTGGCAGCAGGTCTGCTTGAGAGCTACGCAAAAAAAACTCCTTACCTGAGTTTGCAGGGAACCTACAACAGTGCCGTACAGGCCATGAAGGATCTTCGTGAAAACCCCGTACAGCTGTTGTTCTTAGACATTCAGATGCCTGAACTGTCAGGCATCGAGTTTGCCAAGATTCTCCCCAAAGACACAAAGGTAATCTTTACTACCGCATTCCCTCAGTATGCTATCGAGGGCTTTAAAGTTAATGGTTTGGATTATCTGCTGAAACCCATTTCGTACGACGACTTCATTAAGGCTACCGACAAGGCCATCGAGTGGTTTACCGTTGCCTTGCGTCAGGACGTTTACCGCCGCGACCGCTTTATGTTCGTAAAGAGCGACTACAAGCTGCAGCGTGTTAACCTCGACGACATCCTGTATGTCGAGGGATTAAAGGACTACGTACGCTTCTACCTGAAGAATGGCGATAAGGTGATGTCGCTGATGTCGATGAAGAAACTCGAGGAATATCTGCCTAAGCCAGAGTTCCTTCGTACCCACCGTTCATTCATCGTACATATGAAGGAGACACCACTCGTGGATAAGTTCCGCATTGTGTTCGACGACGTGATGATTCCTATCTCCGACAACTACAAGGAAGAGGTTCAGAAGTACTTCGACGAGCATACGCTGGTGTAAGATTGCAAACTGCGTTTTACAAAAGGTAAAAAAGTAAAAGGGTAGAAAAGTAAAAAAGTGATAATTTAAGAAATCATTAATAACTTTTACCCTTTTACTTCTTTTCCTTTTTACTTTTTTTTGTACCTTTGCAGGCGTTAAAGCGACAATTATTCATTTAAATTTTAAGATATTATGGTTAATTACAAGGAATTAGGACTCGTGAATACTCGCGAGATGTTCAAGAAGGCAGTAGCTGGTGGCTATGCTATCCCCGCTTTCAACTTCAACACAATGGAGCAGATGCAGGCTATCGTACAGGCTGCTGTTGAGACCAAGTCACCTGTTATCATGCAGGTTTCAAAGGGTGCTCGTAACTATGCTAACGCTACAATCCTGCGTTACATGGCTGAGGGTGCAGTAGCCTATGCCAAGGAGTTGGGTTGCGAGAAGCCTGAGATCGTTCTCCACCTCGACCACGGTGATAGCTTCGAGCTCTGCAAGGACTGTATCGATATGGGATTCTCAAGCGTTATGATCGACGGTTCTTCACTGCCTTACGAGGATAACATCGCCCTGACAAAGAAGGTTGTTGAGTACGCTCATCAGTTCGACGTAACTGTAGAGGCTGAGCTCGGCGTTCTCGCTGGTGTTGAGGATGAGGTTGTAGCTGAGGAGAGCCACTACACAAAGCCTGAGGAGGTTATCGACTTCGCTACTCGCACAGGTTGCGACTCACTGGCTATCTCAATCGGTACTTCTCACGGTGCTTACAAGTTCAAGCCCGAGCAGTGCACACGCGATCCTAAGACTGGTAAGCTCGTTCCTCCCCCACTCGCATTCGACGTTCTGCACGAGATCGAGAAGAAGCTTCCTGGATTCCCCATCGTTCTCCACGGTTCTTCTTCAGTTCCTCAGGACGAGGTTGACACTATCAACAAGTTCGGTGGTAACCTGCCCGACGCAGTAGGTATCCCCGAGGAGCAGCTCCGCGAGGCTTCTAAGAGCGCTGTTTGCAAGATCAACATCGACTCTGACTCTCGTCTGGCTATGACTGCTGCTATCCGTCAGTACCTGGCTGAGCACCCCGATCACTTCGATCCTCGCCAGTACCTGAAGCCCGCTCGCGAGAACATGAAGAAGATGTACATCCACAAGATTGTGAACGTACTCGGTTCAGACGGCAAGCTCGGATAATCCAAGCATCACATTATAAAAAAAGTCCGAAAGTATCATGCTTTCGGATTTTTTTTGTATTTTTGCAGCCAGATAATAAACCTAACAATACAAAGAAGATGAAGACGAACGTTCTTAAACTTAGTATCGCAGCTTTATGTTGCATGGGTCTGGCTGCATCGTGCGCCCAAAAGGCTGCAGTTGTAGAAAGTCAGGAACTTACAACACTCAACACCGTTGGAAACCCCTATCTGCCATTGTGGGAGCATATTCCTGATGGCGAGCCTTACGTGTTCGACGATCCCGATAACCCAGGTAAGCAGCGTGTGTATATCTATGGTTCGCACGATAACCTGAAGGATGCCTATTGTGGTCGCGACCAAGTGGTATGGTCGGCTCCAACCGACGATCTGAGTCACTGGCGTTACGATGGCATCATCCTCACCGTAAACCGAAATGCCCGAGGCGAGGTATTCGACTCAGCAGCTACAGCCGACGTGCTGTATGCACCCGATATCACTTTTGTAACCGATAGCACAGGCAAGAAGACATATTATCTGTTCCCCAACGACCAGACAGGCTACCGCAATGCACTGATTGCCAAGAGCGACCGTCCGGATGGTCCTTTCGAAGTATGCAACTGGAGCAAGAAGAACCCCAACCAGGTTGAGGGAATCTATGGTTTCGACCCCGCTGTGTTTGTCGACGATGATGGTCGTGTGTATGGCTATTGGGGCTTTGAGCACTCATACGCCGCAGAGATTGATCCTGCCACCATGTGTACCGTTAAGCCTGGCACAGAGATGATTGATGGCATGGTATCAGGCCGCAACGAAGAGGGTATCTTCAGTTTCTTCGAGGCATCGAGCATCCGTAAAATCAAAGATAAATATGTGTTTATCTACAGCCGCTTTACCAAGGATGGCGAGTTTGGTTTGCCCACTAGCAACTACAACTTAGCCTATGCCTATAGCGACCAGCCATTAGGTCCTTGGACTTATGGTGGAACCATTATCGATGCGCGTGGTCGCGAGATTAACGAGAAGGGCGACACCATAGCATCGGCTGTTCCAGATGGCAACACCCATGGCAGTATCTGCGAGATCAACGGTCAGTGGTATGTGTTCTATCATCGCCAGACGGGTACCAACGAGTATGCACGCCAGGCCATGGTGGCTCCTATCAAGGTAACTGTCGAGGAAGGCGAAGGTGGTAAGGTAGAGATTACCGAGGGCGAATATAACTCCGAGGGTTTTGCACTCGCTGGTTTGAATCCATTCGAACGCCACTCAGCCGGTATTGCTTGCTGGCTTACTGGTCCTACACCTGCCGTTCACGAGTGGCCAAACAACAAGTTCTCGGGTTCGTATGTCGAGGTATCGTATGGTAACGATAAGAACTTCGACGATCCTTATGCCTTGGCCTGCAATACCAACCGTGTGGTTAACAATACCGATGGTTCAATCGTAGGCTACAAGTACTTTAACCTCAACGAGAGCAAGGGCAAGAATAATCTGAAGCTGTCGTTGAATCTCATCCCTGCAGGTATCGATGGTACTATTCAGCTGATGCTCGATCGGCCGTGGACATCGCAGAAAGGCAAGCTTCTTGGTAGCTTCGAACTCAAGGCCGACATGCCACAGGAGGCAACCGAAGCCGTTTTCGACCTGCCTGAGTTGGCCAAGCTTTCAGGTAAGCACGCCATCTACTTTGTATTCAAGTCGAATACCAAGCAGAAGTCGCTGTGTACCCTGTTGGATTTCGCATTTCAATACTCAGAGTAATACATGGAGATACAACCCATAGCATGGTTTGAATCACCATTCCCCACAAAGTTTGGTATTCCTCGTCAGAGCGGGTTGGTGCCCGACCTGACGGGGCGTATCGTGTTTGCACCAGAGTACCGACAGATGGAGGCCGTTCGCGGACTTGAAGCATTCGATTACCTGTGGATTATCTGGGAGTTCTCTGCCAATCGCGATGCCGAAAAGAGTCTCACCGTGCGTCCACCCCGTTTAGGCGGCAACCAGCGCATGGGTGTTTTTGCCACCCGTTCACCCTTCCGTCCAAACAATCTCGGACTGTCGTGTGCCCGTATCGACCGCATCGAGCACGATGCCAAATTAGGTCCCGTCGTCTATGTAAAAGGTGCCGACCTGATGCACCAAACACCCATCTACGACATCAAGCCCTATGTGGCCTATGCCGATGCCCACCCCGATGCCCGCAGCGGCTTTGTGGATAACACCGAGTGGGAACCTTTAAAAGTGGAACTCCCAAAAGAGTTGGAAAACAAAATCCCAACTGATCAGGTAGCATCCTTAATTGCCACCCTGCAGCAAGATCCCCGTCCCCGTTATCACAACGATCCCAACCGCATCTACGGCATGCCGTTCCTCACGTTCGACATCCGTTTTAAGGTTGCAGATAATGTATTAACAGTGGTAGAAATAAAGTAAAATTTGCAAAGTACCTAAAGAAATTTTGCACTCTAAGTACTTTGCAATTGAAAAGTCCTTAGGAATTTTTGAGGTGCCTCTTTTACTTCACTTCTACCCATTTGCCGTTGCGCTTTACTGCTTTTACTTTGCGTACGCGGCGGGTGCCTATTTGGTTGAAGTTTTTAGGATCAACAGATGGATGGGAAATCTGGCCTAACTGCTCCTGAGCACGCTTGGTGAGGCCAACAATCTTGCCATCGCAAAAGGCAAACTCCTTGTTGGCTGGGTCGATAATTACCTCGCGAAGATTAGGACAACCTTTCACAAGATCGACACCTATCTGATGAGTAGAAGCTGGAATATAGAGGCGCTCCAGCAGGGTGCAGTTTTCAAATACTCCAGCTCCCAGCGTGTCGATAGATTCTGGTAACGTCACTTCGGTAAGGTTCTTACATCCACAGAATGTACCACTCAGAATATTACGCACACCCTCAGGGATGTGGATACTCAACAGATTGGGACAAAAATTGAATGCCCCCTTACGTATACGCCATACCGACGAGGGAATGTCGACTTCATTAAGCATTATACAAGTATTAAACGCATCACGCCCTATCTGCTTGAGCTTCTTAGGCAGACGGACATAGAACAGCGTCTGCGTAGCGCATAATGCGGAATCGGGCAGATATTCCACCTCGGCATCTCTCAGATCGAGTGTGTGCAGGTCGCCTCCCTTGCCGACAAAACGATCCATTTGTGCCATCTGCTGCAATACCTTGAAGTCGCTCTTGTCGAGTGGTCCGCTAACGCGCAGATGTCGAATCTGTTTCCACTCGTTCTGTGGCAGCAGCTCGGCCAACTGTCCGGCATGCTCGGTCTTTACCACCTTAGACTCTGGCACATAGTCGGCCTTACCTATTCCAATAATTGCAGATTGGTTAATGTTGAATCCCCCAAGATCGTCGAGCGCATAATAACCGTCGCCTTTACCATCCCAGCCGAAGTTCACGTGTACACGCGAGCCACGCACGCCATCAATAATAAATATGTGGCCTAGTTTTTTGTCTCCATTCAGAAGTGAGCCTATCATCATGACCGGTCGGCCGCCCTGCAATTCGTCCATAATCAACCTTCGCCAAAGCCTTCTGCCTTCATCGCCAGGATATTGTTCGCGCATGATGATATAGATGTACGGATTTAATCCGAAGCACTTCTTCATCGCACAAAGCACGTTGAAGGGATTGGTTCCACTGCTGTTTTTGCCGTACGCAGTAAAAGCATTGACGCCACAATCGGTAACCAATCGAGCGATAGCACGTGCCTCTTCAGGTGTAGACGGGCGCTGAGGCATCAAATCCCACTGATATTTCTCGCCCTTGGGCGATACTGACGGCTCTTGCAGGTAGCGCATAACCTGTGCCATAGCGAGAGCGCCGCAGCCTGCAAGACTATTAGGACCTGCCAGCGACTCCTTAGGGCAGAACATATTATAAGGTGCGGCTTGTCCCCATTGGGTTTGTATCAGTGGCAGAATTTCTTGCGCCTGCATAGAAGCGCAGGCTATAACAGTGAATGTTAAGCCAGTAAAGTATCTTAATATGTGATGCATTAAATATTCATTATTTATTTCTTGGCACCGATGACTTTCGAGATGTCCATCATCATGCCGCCGTTGCCAGTCATGATCTGAGGCATCTTGCCATCCCACTTCTCAATCATGTCCTCCTGAACAATCATGGGCGAGAGTGATGCGGCGATGGTGCGGTTGTAGTAGGCCTCGGCATCGGCCTTAATCTTCATGGCCTTGGCATTACCCTCGGCTTTGGCCACAGCAATCTTGGCATTAGCCTCAGCCTCCTTTACCTCGTTCTCAGCCTTCAAGGCACTCTGGATGGCGGTGTTCTTGGCATCAATCATAGAGAGAAGCGATGATGGTGGGGTAATCTTTGAGGTGAACTCCTCAACCAGGAAGCCCTCGCTCATGAGCGACTTCTCCAAACGGGCACGCACATCGCGCTCAAAATTGGCACGGTTAGACATGAGTGAATCAGAGGTGTACTGGTTAGCACAGGTACGATAGGCCTCGTAGATACAGGTGCGGATATAGCCCTCCTCGAGTTCCTTAACACCCACACGATATTTAGTAAAAATGTCGCAAGCCTTATCTGGGTTGATACGATAGGCAATGGTAGGATCCATCTCGAAGAGCGAAGCATCCTTGGCATTTACCGAGAAGGTTTCGTACTGCTTACGCTGGGTGAACGTAGGATAGGTAAACACGTTGGTGGTGATGGGGTTATAGAACACCCAACCCTTACAAGTGCCCTCTACGCCACCATAGTCCTGCTCGTTGAGCGACCATTTGTGGAAACGGATACCCACCTCACCTGAATCAACTACTGTACAGCAGGTGGTAAACAGAATCAGAATAAACACAAAGCCTCCCAATCCGTAGGCCAGCAGACGATAATACGGTTTCAATGAATTCATAACTTATAGCTTTTTTATTGTTGCATGATTGATATCGGTTGCAAAAATACAAAAAAAGTTGGAAAGACTGCACCACCAAACAGATTTTTTCGTATATTCGCACCATAAAACATGTATTACTAAAAACCTTGAGCTTATGAAAGTAGGAATTCCAAAAGAGATTAAGAACAATGAGAACCGTGTTGGTATGACGCCTGCGGGTGTGGCCGAACTCACACGTCGCGGTCATGAGGTAAGTGTGCAGCATACGGCTGGCGAAGGCAGCGGATTCAGCGACGACGACTATGTGAAAGCTGGTGCGCGCATACTGCCTAGCATCGAGGCTGTGTATCGTGAATGCGACATGATTGTGAAGGTAAAAGAGCCCATTGAGCCCGAGTATGAGCTGGTTCGCGAGGGACAGTTGCTATTTACCTATTTCCACTTTGCCTGCGAAAAGGAGCTTACAGAGGCGATGCTGAAAAGCAAAGCAGTTTGTCTTGCTTACGAAACAGTACAACTGCCTAACGGTTCGCTCCCCCTGTTGCAGCCTATGAGCGAGGTGGCCGGACGCATGGCCACACTGAATGGTGCCTATTATCTGCAGAAAACCAAAGGCGGAAAGGGTAAACTGATTAGTGGTGTGCCAGGTGTGAGTCCGGCTAAGGTGCTGGTACTTGGTGGCGGTGTGGTTGGCGAGGCAGCTGCCTTGATGGCCGCAGGTCTGGGTGCCGACGTGACTATTGCCGATATCTCGCTGCCACGTTTGCGCCAACTAGATATTGAGACACCAGCCAACGTGCATACCCTGTATTCGTCGGAGCATAACATCCGACAGATGTTGCCAACAGTTGATATTGTGGTAGGTAGTGTGTTAGTGCCAGGCGATAAGACACCACACCTGATTACACGTGAGATGCTGAGACTGATGGAGCCAGGAACAGTGCTGGTTGATGTGGCTATCGACCAGGGTGGCTGTTTCGAGACATCGCGCCCCACCACACATAGCGAACCCGTTTATACCGAGGAGGGTATTGTACACTACTGCGTAGCCAACATCCCAGGTGCTGTACCTAACACCTCTACCCTCGCCCTCACTAATGCTACGTTGCGTTATGCCATTGCACTGGCCGATAAGGGCTGGCAGCAGGCTTGCAAGGACGACCCAGCACTGGCTAAGGGACTGAACATTGTAGAAGGAAAGGTAACCTACAAGGCTGTGGCTGATGTATTCGGTCTGCCTTACGAGAAGATTATCTAACTACGTATTTCTTTCCATCACGGATATAGATACCAGCCTTAGTGGGTGTGTGGATAGCACGACCGCTAAGGCTGTACCATTGATGGCTGGCAGTTTGCGATGCAGAGACGGAACGAATACCTGTGGAAGATGATACGGGCTGTTCAGGATAGACACCACGTACATAAACGCGATACCCTTTAGCCTCGATATCAAACGTATGTGAGGCATGAAGCGTAACCTGCTGTCTGCTGGTGCCCTGGGCAATGGTTCTGCTATCAAGCCAAAGGCTCCAATCACCCTCAGTAAGTCCGTTGATAGTAGCCGATGCATCTGTAGTACCCATATTAAGAACTACCAGCACCTGACTATCACCCAAAGTACGGGTATAAGCAAAAACGCTTGTGCTACCTTGTACATCAAACAGCTGGGTTGCAGGATTATCAGCGGTCTGTTTGGCATGACTCAAAGCTGGCACTGCATGCTTTAATGCAAACAGCGTGCGCAGGGTGTTCAGCATCTTATCATCTTTTGCTGTCCAATCAATCTTGGTATCGTTGAAATAGTCGAGAGCCTGATTTCCGCCAACTTCCTGACCATTGTAAACAAGTGGCATTCCATAAACGGTATAAGCAAGTACTGTGAGGGGATAACGGTTATCGCCATACTTCTGAGTGAGCGTTTTCTTGGTTTCATTATAATTCTGATCGTGATTAGTGACATAGAGCATGCGACCAAACGATATATCAGCAGATTTCTGTATCAGCGTATTGACAAACGCCTTTAATCGCGACGCTGCCGTGCCATTGGCATAGCTGGCCAATGATGACTGGAACTGCCAGGCATAATCGTAATCAAAGCCAACACTCTTTAACCGGGTTGCATCGGATGCGATATCGGCCTCGCCAAGGAAGGTTACTGGTTTCAGCGCTTTTATCATCGGGATAGTGGTTTGCCAATACGAGGCTGGAATCTGAGGACTACTGATATAATCGCAGCGATAGCCATCAATATCAGCCTCATCGATCCAGAACTTCAGGCAATCGTTCATAGCATTAACTAAGTCGGCATTGCCATAATCCAGCTGCCACACATCGCCATAGTTGTTGGGATGAACCATCTGTCCACCACTCGTTAAGTAGTATTCAGGATGAGTTGTTACCCAGTCGGCATTGGTGGCCGTATGGTTAGGCACCCAATCGAGCCATACCTCCATTCCTAATTCATGGGCACGAGCCACAAAGGTCTTCAAGTCAGCAATAGAACCATAACTAGGATTAGTTTGCTGGAAGTTGGTAGCAGCATAGGGACTATTGATACCTCCGCCACGGGGATAGATGGGCATGAGCCACACCACATCGACACCCAACGTTTTGAGTTCGTGCAACCGGGCCTGGGCAGCAGAAAAGGTTCCCTCGGTAGTAAACGAGCCTACATTCATCTCGTACACCACACGGTGCCCATCGGAGCGCATCTCAACCGATTTGTTAATGTCATCCACATAATCGGCAGCAAACAGGCCACCAACATTCAAAGTAAACAGAAGTGCAATTAAAATTTTATTCATAACCAACCAAAATTAAAAAGTGGGGCGACCGTTCTTCACAGAGCAGCCTGCCCCTATGAGTACTCAAATTCAGTAATACCTTTAGTTTAATGATGAAGCAGGTGATTACTGTTTAACGTATACTGCATAACCGTTGGCCTCTAACTTGAGAGGCGACGATCCAGAGAGAGTGCAATCAGAAATACTGGGACCGTTTAAGATTGTCCGACTGTTAAGCCACTGCTGATAGTTGCCTGCTGCAAGCGCAGGGATTATTACCTCAACATCATAGCCACCAAAGTTTACCATCACTACCACGTTGTTACGTTTCCAAGCTAACACGTTACTATCGTTGGTATCGAGAAACTCCACTGGAGCAGTCTCGGCCAATGAGGGTTGCTGGTGATGCAAGGCGATGAGGGTACGGATGGTGTTCAGCATCTTATGATCTACACGCTGCCACTTTACTTTGGCATCGGTAAAATAATTCAGTGTATCGGGATCGCCAATCTCCTGACCATTATAGATGAGCGGCATGCCCTGCAGGGTAAACTCAAGAACGGAAAGGCCATAACGATGTTCGCCATAGAACTTGCGCAACGTGTTACCACCATCGTTGTAGTTCTGATCGTGATTGGTGAGATAAACCATACGACGATTCTTTACTTTAGCCGACTTATCGAGGAATCGCTGACAAATCTGCTTCAGCGTATCAGTATTAAAGCCACGACGGCACAAACGCGCCATTGCCCCCTGAAAACTCCAAGCATAATCGTAATCGAAACCGCACGAATCGATACGCTGGTTATGACGGTCGGTAATGTCGGTCTCGCTCATCATCTCGATTTTCTTACCAGGTTTTAATGTTTTGAGCTGGGCAATGATATCCTGCCAGTAAGATACGGGAATGGTGGGACTCGACACATAATCGCAACGATAGCCATCAACATCGCACTCGTTGATCCAGAACTTCAAAGCCGAGTTTACCTCGTTTACCAATGCGGGATTCTGATAGTTCAACTCTAACACATCGCCCCAGCCATGTGGATGAATCATCTGGCCCTTGTCGTCGCGGGTAAAGTAATCAGGGTGCGACTGTACCCAAGGATTCTCCTGAGCCACATGGTTAGGGACCCAGTCGAGCCATACCTTCATGCCCAGCTGATGAGCACGAGCCACAAAAGCCTTAACATCATCAACCGTTCCGTATTTGGGGTTCACAGCCTTGTAATCCATTGCGGCATAAGGACTATTCACAGTAGCGCCACGCGGATAGATGGGCATCAACCAGATAATATCAATGCCCAATGTATCGAGCCTGCCTAACTGCTGTGCTGCAGCCTGGAATGTACCCTCGGCAGTAAAGGCGCCCACGTTCATCTGATAGATGACACGGTTGGCATCGCTTACAGGCTGGGTATTATCAACAACAAGACTTTTGGTAGCCCCGCCACAGGCTGAGAGCATCAGCGCTGTGGCGAGGATAAGATTACTGCAGTACTTCATAACCACCATCGAAAATGCGGATATAGATGTCGTGATCAATCGTAAAGTTCAGATCGCCACCTTCCCACTGCACACCACCATTGTTATTATTGGGGATGAGATTAAGATTCAAACCGGTATTGGCTGCACCCATATCAAAATAGGTATACTCTACCCCACCGATGGTCTGGGTGCCTGTAACGGGTATTCCAGGCCAACCGCCAAAGGCTTCGGCATCGCCCCAGGCATACAAGGCCAGATCGGTCTGACTCGACTCGTTCAGCACAAACAGGGCAAAGCCATCGTGTTCAACTTTTGCTTCGGCACCAATCTCTTCTATACCATCAGGCGTGATACGCAGATAGATGTTACGATCGATGGTAAAGTTGAAGTCGGCCAACTGTGTTCCGTTTCCACCATTATTAAATATCAGGTTCTCAACCAATCCGGTGTTAGCAGCACCCATATCAAAGTATTTCCAGGTGATACCATCGTGATTCCAAGTACCAGTAACCTGCATACCTGGCCAGTCGCCATTCATATTGTTGATGTCGCCCCACATATAAAGGGTGAGCACATCCCAACCAGTCTGGTCGTCGACATACACACAGAATCCGTCGTGCTCTGGTTCAGGTGCCTCGCCGCCACTCCAGTAGTAGCTTTCCCAACGCTGTCCCCATACATTTGTAAAGGTGCCAATACCAGGATTGTCGGTATGCATAGCGGCCTCGCCAGCAGTAGTAAACTCCTTACCCTGATTCTTTGAGTAGAAGCTGAAGCCATCGGCCAGCGACTTACCTGCTACAAAGCTGTTGGGATCGAGATAGATGCCCCACTTTACATTACTGTTTGGCGCTTTGGTCAACAAATACTGTGGATCACCGATCGCCTCATCGTCGCCATTAAAAGCACCAGTGATATAAATCTCCTCGTCGGCAGTAGTGCCAAAGGGAGCAATAAACTCCAACAGGATGCGATCGGTACGTGTATCGAACTGCTGGCGCTCGTGATCAAACACGATATCCTCGTTTTTTGTGCAGCTGCTCATCAAGCTCACAAAAGCCATCATGACCAGAAACGCACTATATATTTTCTTGCTCATATTCTTTAATGTTTTATGTTTAATAGTTGGGATTCTGAACCAAGCCGGGATTTACAGAGATGGCTGTTTGTGGCAATGGATACCATTCGTACTTGCGGTCGCGCTTAGCGGGCAGGCTGATACCATCCTCGGTAGCACGTCCCCAGAACCACCACTGTCCCTGAGTGAACTTATCAAAACGACGCAGGTCGGTACGACGGCGGTTACCCTCACCCAGGTATTCCTTACCCCACTCAGAGAGCATCCAGTCCATATCAAAATTATCGAAACCAGGACCTGGCACATTCAGAGCGGCAGTACGATCGGATGCCTTGAAGTAACGCTGGCGCACAGCATCAACATACTTCTTTGCCTCGGCACTGTTACCCTTACGCATCTCGCACTCAGCTACATTATAATAAGCCTCGGCCAGACGGAACTGTACATCATCGATGCTCTTGAAACCGCCATTCTCATCGTTTGGATAGAGAGGATACTTAACCAGACGAACGCCCGAGTTGGTTTCGCCCCAACGAGGACTCATCACCGTTTCAAGGTCGCGACCCTGATTCAGGAAGGTGCCCAACTGATCGACAAATACCAGATCCTGACCATCGCGGTCGGCATCGGCCTTCAGCACGTCGCCGGTACCAAAATTGGCACGTACCAAGCCTTTCAGGAACATACCCGGGCCATGGGTCTTGGTGGCTGCATCGTAGGTATAGTTCTGCTTACGGATATCGCGGTCGTCGAAGCGCTCATAGGGCGCGCCCAATTTATCGCCATAATCCAAGAAACTCTTGGCACCGATTGAACCACCTGTTGGCTGAACGGTACCCGAGTTATCGAACGAAGGAACCAAGCATACGCAGTTCCAGGCACCGATACCATCGTAGCTCTGTCCGAAGTAATCGGCATAACCATACCACATACCGACCATGGTACGTACGTTAGAGATGGCGTTAGCAGCACCCTGACCATCCTCGGCAGCAAGGGCGAAGATTACCTCGGGACTCTTTACATTATCCATCGAGTACAGGTTACGGTAGTTGCTATCAATCGCATAATTGCCATAAGTACCACCAATGATATCTTTCGAAAGCTGTTCACACTCATCGTAGTGGTTCTCGCCGATAAACACCTCGGCATTGAGCAACAAACGAGCCTTGAGCAAACGGTTCATGGCCTGGTTGGCACGGTTCACCATCGAGTGGTTGTCGTCGTCCTTTGCCAATGCGCCAACCGTCTCGTCGAGTTCAGTAGCAATAAAATCGTATATCTTCTTGCACGATGTATCCCAGTCAGGATCAGCCGAACCAGGCACCTCACTACTAGCCGAGGTATTCAATGGCAGCGCGCCACCCCAAAGTTCGAAGATACAGTAATAGTTCCATGCACGTATGGTGCGAACCTCGGCTACATACTGTGCCAACTGAGCATCGGTCATACCAAGACTGGCAGCACTCAGCCCCTCGAGATCGCTCAGCAACAGGTTCGAGAGTCCGATAGCTGTCCAAGCGCCGTTCCAGGCATTATTAATGATGGTAGATTCTGAAGTCCAGTTGTGCCAAGAGAGCACGGTCTTCATAGCCTCGTCCCATCCCCAAAGTCCACCATTCCACACACGCCATGTAATCTGGTCGGAGGGATATTCTGAAAGGTGGAAGAAATTCTCACCAGCCAAGGTCTGTGATGTCTGGCCGTAGATGGCAGCCACAGCACCTTTCACACTGGCTTCATTCTGATAATATACACCGGCGTCGATACGATCGTACACTTTCTCATCGAGATCAGTACATGCCGTAAGCCCTAAACCCAGTGCCATCGCAATGATGCTATATTTGATTGTTTTCATATCTCTTAATTCTATATTCTTAAATCATAATTAGTGAAAGCGCAGAGTCACACCCAGACTTACCTGAGTGGCCTGTGGATAGGCGCTATTAGAGTCGATACCAGGAGTGATACCTGTTGAGGTAACAATTGAAGGATCGTTGCCTTCATAACCTGTGAGTGTAAACACATTCTTGGCTGTGAGATAAACACGCAGACTCTCAACCAATTGACGGTTCTTTGGAGTATAGGTATAACCCAAAGTCACGTTGTCGAGTTTTACATAGTCGCCTTTCTCAAGAAAATAACTTGAGATGATACCACCACTCGACTCCACATTACTATAATCAGTATAAGCACTACGCAGTACGTTATCAGTACCTGATCCCTTGAGGCCCATGCCATACTTACGCATGTTGAAGATCTCGTAGCCCAGGGCACTACGGAAGAGCATGCTCAGATCCCAATTCTTGTAGCTGATAGAGTTGCTCCACGACAGGAAGTGCTTAGGTGCGCCATTACCGATGGTGCGCTTGTAAGAAGGATCAGCCTGAGCTGCAGGCACCTTATTGCCATCGTTATCGTAGATGAGCAACAGTCCATTCTCGTCGATACCAGCATGCTCATAGCCATAGAACTGACCTATCTTTCCACCCTCCTCAACACGGAAGAAGTACTCGCTGGTGCCAGGACCTGGTTTCTGATACAGATCCAGATAAGCCATCTGGTAAGCATCGCTAGAGAGTTTTGTAAGCTTGGTATCGCCCATACTCCAGTTGATACCGGTGGTCCACTTCAAGCCTTTCTTGGCAATCACGTCATAATCCAACGAGACCTCGATACCAGTATTCTTGGTGGTTCCCACATTCACCAGAATGGTGTTGTAGATGAATGGTGGCTGGGGAGCTGTGTAGTTGTAAAGCAGATCCTGCGAACGACGGTCGAAATACTCAACGCTACCACGCAAACGACTCTTGAATGCAACAAAATCCAGACCTACGTTGAAAGCAGTCGACTTTTCCCAAGCCAAATCAGGGTTAGCATTCAATGATGGTGCATAACCATTAATCCACTGGTTATCGATAAGATAAGCACCACGGGTGCTATAGGTGGCTATACTCTGATAAGCATTAAAGTCGGAACGACCTGTTACACCATAGCTTACGCGAGGTTTCAGGCTCTGGAAAGTATGCTGCAAGCTCTGAGCAAATGGCGTATTAATGATTTCCCATGCCAACGAAGCAGATGGGAAGTTACCCCACTTTTTGTTAGCACCAAACTTAGTGCTACCCTCACGACGCATAGAGGCCGAAGCGTAGATGATATCATTGAAATTGTAATTCAATCGACCGAAGAAACCTATCAATGTAGATTCTGATGAGCCTGCCCAAATGTTGGCTTTGCCATCGCGCAGATAGCTACCGTTGCCAATGCCATGATACGAAAGGGCATCGTAAACAAAGCCCATATTCTCGTTACCACTCTGCTCCCACATGCTACGCTCCCATGAATAGCCAAGCACAGCCTTAAGCTGGTGCTGCTTCAGCGTCATGGTGTAGTTGATGAGGTACTCCAAGCGGTTGGTCCACCACTTCTGATAGTTGATGCGAGCACGACCATCATAACCATTCCAGAACGATTCGCTCGAGGTTGATGGTGTATAGAAGTTATCCTTCAGGTCGTTGTACTGCAAGGCATAGCTCAATGAGGTATTCAGGTTGTGCTGCTCTAACTGCAGGATATTGAGTTTTACATCTGCATTACCCAACAAATAGATGCGATCGCCCTGACTCACGTTCTCTTTCAGATCGTTCACTGGGTTGTGGATATCTGTAGGTGAATTGGGCTGATAATAAGTGCCATCAGCATTTTTCACAGGGATGGTTGGGTTCATGGTGAGGGCAGTATCAAACAAGCCGTCGTTACCCCACTTCTCGTGTACCTTACGGGCAGAGAGTGAAGAGTTGAACTGCAAACGGTTGTTGAGCACACGCTGCTCGCCTACAAAGCGACCACCGTATTCCTCACGACCCGATACGATATCCAAACCATTACCTTTCTTATAATTAACAGAGAGTCCGAAATAACCATTCTTAGTTGATGAATCAACAGAGATATACTGGTTGAGACTATAGCTTACCGGACGGGTAATCTCGCCCCACCAATCGGTATCGGCACCGTAGTCCTGACCGCGACGTGAACGACGGAACTCGTCGGTAGAGAGAATATCTACACGGGGCTTCTGAATATTGAGTGCGATATAGCTGTCGTAGGTTACGTTAGTAACACCAGCCGAGCCCGAGCCTTTCTTAGTTGTAACCAGGATAACACCATTAGCACCACGGGTACCATAGATGGCAGCCGAGCCGGCATCCTTCAGTACGGTAATCGACTCAACATCCTGGGTAGCAATGTTACGCAGATCGCCACCGGCTATACCATCGATAACAACCAGCGGGCCGTTGCTAGCTGTCAACGAACCAGCACCACGCACCTGGATATCGGTCATGGCATTAGGATTGGCATCGGCAGTTGCAGCCACATTCAGACCAGCCACCTTACCAGCAATCAGCGCCATAGGGTCGCTGGCTGCACCTTGGTTAAACTGGTCCTTGTTAATCTGAACCACTGAGCTCGATATTTCTTTCTTAGCCATCGAGCCATAACCAACCACAACCACTTCGTTCAGCTGTGCCACATCCTCTTTCAGCACAACCTCCATGCCGTCCTTGGCTTTCAGTTCCTGTGGATTGTAGCCGATGTAAGAGAACACCAACGTAGCTCCAGGCTTACATGACAGCTTGAAGTTTCCGTCGAAGTCAGTCACTGTACCATTCGATGTTCCTTTGACAATGATCGAGGCGCCAATAACGGCTATGCCCGATTCGTCCTTCACACGACCATTAATCGTGGTCTGTGCCGAAACATCCAAAGCGAAAAACATCACCGCCAACATTATCAGCAGGCGATAACAAAGATTCTTTGATCTTTTCATCTTCATTGGTTTTTTGTTAAAATTAGAGTTATAAAAAAAGTTTTAGTTGAAAATATCTTGCCTTTTATTGCTTAGCTTTCTCAATCCTGACGGCAGCGCCACCACTACGAGCCAGACGCAGGTGCAGGGTGTCGGCTTTAGTAACAGCAATCTGGCGTATCGTCATCTCGTATGGATTACGCTCAAAGTCGGCTTCAGGTCCATCCTCGTAGATAATAGCACGATAAGTGGCACCTTCGTCAAGGAAATCGAGTGACACTTCCAGACTACGAGCCTCCTCGTTAGTAATACTGCCGATAAACCAGCTGTCGCCGCCACGCTCCTTACGGGCGATGGTGATATACTTACCAATCTCACCGTTGGGCACTAAAGTACGACTCCATGTGGTAGGACAACTCTCAATAAAGCTGAGTGCAGGCTGACCTTCGTAATTCTCGATGGCATCGGCTGCCATCTGTAACGGACTGTAGATGACGACAAACTCACCCAGCTGCTTGGCCAATGTAGAGTGCGGATGAGTGCCTGGCACAATCTCCGAGAAATTAAAGATGGCAGGCGTAAAATCGGTAGGACCAGCTAAACCACGGGTAAACGGCAGCGTAACGGTGTGAGATGGTGGATTACCACCACGACGATCCCAGGCATTATATTCCTGACCACGCACACCTTCCTGGGTCATCAGGTTTGGCCAAGTGCGCTGTATGCCAGTAGGCATAGCTGGCTCGTGATTATCTATCATGATATGATGCTTGGCAGCACACTCTATCACCTTACGATAATGACGGATACCATACTGCGACTTAGCTAACTCCTTACCATCAAAGTAATGTCCAACGTATCCCGTCTTTACGGCACGAATGCCCAATCGTTCGAACCAGTTGAAAGCCTGTTCCATCTGACTCTCCAGGAGAGAGGCATTACCCCAGGTTTCGGTATGACCGATAAATCGTACACCTTTTTGCAAGCCATACCGGGTTACTTCGTGCATATCAAAATCGGGGTACGACTCCAGATAGCTAATCTTCTCGCCCTGTCCCCAACCAGGATTCCAGCCCTCGGCCAACACACCGCTGAAGCCATGACGGGCAGCAAAGTCCATATAGCGTTTCACGTTCTCGGTCGTAGCACCATGGGTAGGCCCCATCTCCCAAGTGTTCTGTTTTTTGTGGATGCTCCACCAGATGCCGATATAACGGCCTGGCTCAATCCACGATGTATCTTTAATTTGTGATGGTTCATTCAGATTCAGCATCAGGTTCGAGGTGAGCAATCCACCTGCTGTTTTGCTGATAATCATCGTACGCCAGGGACTCTTAAGCTGCCCCTTGGCATACACCTTTACCCCACTACGCCAAGGTGTAAGGGCGGTAAGTAATCTAACAGCGCCACCATCCGCACTCCGGGGGGTGAGATTAATGCTGGCATAATCCTCGAGTGCAGCCTCGTGGATGGCCAGATACAAATCCTTCTCATACTCTATTGTAAGTGGTGTGCATACAGTATCCTTCTGGCTCAGCATTCCGGCCTTATAGATTCCTTCGAAATACTCGGTATGGTTAGTGGGTATCGACCAGGCTTTGGCATCGTGTGCCAAAGTCATCTCGGTCAACTCGTCCATAATCTGGAATTCCTTTCCTTTATTATAATCTGGCAGGATATAACGGAAACCGAAGCCATCATTATACACACGGAACACCACTTGCATAGGCTGTCCAGACTGTTCGCGGAAATTTACCATCAGTTCATTGTAATGATTATGAGTGATATCATTTTCGCCCCAAGGCTGATTCCAAATCTCGTCCTTCTGCGAGCGAGCTACCTTGCCCATCTTTGTCTTAGCACCCAACTCACCATTATTTAATAGGTATCCTAAATGCGAGGGGGCCACAACAGCTTTTCCCTCATAGTTTACCATATAAAATGGTTGTTGATTCTTCACGCCGACGGTAACCGTCACGGCACCGTCGGGCGAAGTTACCTTAACGTTTCCGGCATTACTTTTAGTAACACCATTCATTACCAAACTAACCAATATAACAAATCTAACAAACCTCAGTAATCGCATAATTTTGAAATTTTTCGGCAAAGATAGAGATATCATTCTACGCCTCCAAGCGCCACAAACAAATATCTAAACTCTCAAAAACGCAAACATCTGGAAATAAACTGGTTATAATTTAGACTCATCACAAAAATCTAAAGAAAATCAATCGCAATTTGGCATAAATAGGCTTATATTATTTGGTTATTTCAGAAAGATATCGTATCTTTGTGCCCAACAACATAACACAAACAACTCTAACTTATGATACGACAATGCATCATTTTGATTCTGATGGTTCTGACCACAGAGAGTCGGGCTCAACAAGCAAGTAACCGACAGCTTTATCAAACGCTCGACAGCTTGATAGAACACTACGACCAGTTAACAGCCGATAAGGAACGCCGCGTGGCAGCCATCAAGGAGGGAGTTAAAGGTATTACTTTAACTGCTGAGCAGCAATACGACCTGAACCAACGACTCTACGACGAATATGTTGCCTATAAGTTCGACTCTGCTTTCTATTATATAGATAAGAATGTGAAAGCCTTGCGCAAATCGGGCAACCACAATCGTTTTGCAGCCAGCGCCGTACGTATGGCACATATTCTGGCTGTTACAGGACTCTTTGATCGTGCCCGCCGACTGCTGGATGAAGTAGCAGTTGACTCGATTAACGACCAACAGAAGATAGCCTTTTACAACCAACAAAGTGAGCTGAACCTGTACCGTTCGGAAATGGCTCAGAACACCGAATACTTCTACGACTATATACAACGAGTACAATACTATCGACAGCTGGTGATACAGATTGCGCCCAAAGACAGTTACGATTATATCTTTAATCAGGCTACCTACATTTGCGAGGCTGGCGACACCAACAAAGCCATACAGATGCTTGAAGACTACCTGCTGAAGCTTGAAGAGGGTACGCGTGCTTACAGTATTGTTACCAGCACGCTGGCTTTCTTCTACCAAACCAAGGAGATGCAACAACAGCAGGAACGTTATCTTCTGCTCAGCGCCATCAGCGATGAGCGATGCGCCATCCGTGAGAACAACTCGCTACGCATACTTTCAGAGATACTAATGAACCGCGGTAATAACGACGATGCCTACCGTTATCTGTTACAAGCCATCAGCGAGGCCCGTTTCTATGGTAGTCGCATCCGCATGATGCAAGTAGGACGCATGGCGCCGCAGATTCTGCAACTGTACGATGCCGAGCGCACTCAGACCCAGCAGCGCACCAACCTACTGCTGGCCATCATATCCTTTATCTCGCTGGTACTTGCAGGTATCATCGTCTATACCCTACGTCTGTATCGCAAAAAACACGCAGCTGGTTTGCAGATTATCGAGATGAACAAGATTCTGGCTAAGCATACCGAAGAGATTGAGACTGTTAACACGCAGATGAAAGAAGCCAATCGCATTAAAGAGGAATACATTGGACGTTTTCTGGAACTCAGCAGTATGTTGCTTTCAAACACCGAGCAACGCATGAAACAGTTAAACCGATTAGCTAGAGAACGAAAACTGGAGGAACTATATGCCGAACTCAAAACGATGGAACCAGTAAACACAGGTATCCGCACTTTCCATAGTCATTTCGACACCGCCTTCCTTAACATCTACCCCCACTTTATCAGCGAGGTCAACAAGTTACTTACACCTGAGAATCAGTTCATTACCGACAACGACGGGGCTACAGCCAAGCGTTTAACAACCGAGTTACGCATTCTGGCTCTTATCCGCCTTGACATTACCGACAATCAAGAGATTGCCGATATTCTCCGTTCCAGCATCACCACCATCTACACCTACCGTTCTAAACTCAAAGCCAAAGCCCTCAACAAAGAGACTTTCGAAGACGACGTACGTAAGATTGCCACTTATTAGCTCGAGGATATTCCCAGTTAGGGAAAATTTATTCCCCAGTTAGGGAAATATTTTTTCCCAACGTGGGAACTTTGGGGAAAATTTTATAACTTTGTCGCCGAATATGGAAGAAGTAAGCAAGATACCATCTGAGTGGAACAAATTCTACTTGAAGGATGTGTCGTTCGTGAACCTGATGACACGACGCATCTTTAATGTGCTGATTGTGGCCAATCCCTACGATGCGTTTATGCTCGAAGACGACGGTCGTGTGGATGAGAAGATCTTCGACGAGTATATGGAGCTAGGTATGCGATACCCACCCACGTTCCGACAGGTGTCGACAACCGAGGAGGCACACGAAGTGCTACACAACACGGATATCGACCTGGTAATCTGTATGCCTGGTAATGCGGATAACGACGCCTTTACCGTAGCACGCGAAATCAAGGCCGAGCATCCCAACATTCCTTGCGTGGTGCTTACCCCCTTCTCGCATGGTATCACCAAACGTATTCAGGACGAGGATATGTCGGTGTTCGACTACGTGTTCTGCTGGTTGGGTAACACCAACCTCATTATGAGCATCATCAAGCTGATTGAGGACAAGATGAACATCGAGCACGACATCAAGGAGGCCGGCGTACAGATGATTATGCTGGTTGAGGATAACATCCGCTTCTACTCGAGCGTGCTACCAAACCTCTATAACTATATTCTGGCTCAGAGTAAACGTTTCTCGACCGAGGCGCTGAACCCGCATGCGGCTGCCCAGCGTAAACGCGGACGCCCCAAAGTGGTACTGGCTACCACCTACGAGGAGGCCATGCAGCTGTACGAGAAGTATCACGAGAACACCTTAGGTGTTATTAGTGATACCCGATTCCCCATGCAAGTACACGAGGGCCGACTGAGCCACGTAGAGGATGGCGACCCAGAGGCAGGATTGAAACTGCTGAGGGAGATTCGCCGTCGCGACGAGTATGTGCCCCTGATTCTCGACTCTTCGGAGATAACCAACAAAGAAAAAGCCGAAGCTGAGGGATTCCACTTTATAGATAAGAACTCGACCAAGATGAATGTGGACCTGCACCACCTGATGGAGGAACACATGGGTTTTGGCGACTTTATATTCCGCGATCCGAAAACCAAGGAAGAGGTGTTCCGTGTATCGTCGCTGAAGGAACTGCAGGACAACATCTTCAAGATTCCTTACGACTCGATGCTCTACCACGTGAGTCGCAACCACATGAGTCGCTGGCTTACAGCACGTGCCATCTTCCCTGTTTCGGCCTTCTTGAAGCATGTTACCTGGCATAAGCTGCAGGACGTGGATGCCCACCGACAGATTATCTTTGATGCCATCGTACAGTACCGAAGGATGAAGAATATTGGTGTGGTAGCTGTGTTCGACCGATTGAAGTTCGACCGCTATGCCCACTTTGCCCGTATCGGTGAAGGTTCTTTGGGCGGTAAAGGTCGTGGTCTGGCATTCCTTGATAACATTATCAAGCGCCACCCCGAGCTGAACCAGTTTGAACAGGCCAAGGTATCGATTCCCAAAACGGTGGTATTGTGTACCGATTTCTTCGACGAGTTTATGGAGAAGAACAACCTGTGGACAATTGCCCTGAGCGATGCCAGCGACGAGGAGATTCTGCAGCACTTTATGCGTGCCCAGTTGCCCGACTCGCTGATAGCCGACTTCTTTACCTTCTTTGATGCCGTAAAGAGTCCTATCGCCATCCGTTCAAGTTCGTTGCTCGAGGATTCGCACTACCAGCCCTTTGCAGGTATCTACTCTACCTACATGATTCCATATCTGGATGATAAGTACGAGATGCTGCGCATGTTGGCCTGTGCCATCAAGGGTGTGTATGCCTCGGTTTACTATAAGGACTCGAAGGCCTACATGCTGGCCACACAGAACGTGATCGACCAGGAGAAGATGGCTGTGATTCTGCAGGAGGTAGTGGGCAAGCAGTATGGCGACCTGTACTACCCCAACTTCAGTGGTGTGCTACGTTCGTTGAACTACTACCCCATCGGCGACGAGACTGCCGAAGAGGGTATTGCATCGCTGGCTGTAGGATTAGGCAAATATATCGTAGATGGCGGTCAAACCCTGCGCGTGTCGCCCTATCACCCCAAGCAGGTGCTGCAGACATCGGAGATGGAGACTGCCCTGAGCGAGACCCAGACCCGATTCTATGCGCTTGATATGGCCCATGTTGGTGATGACTTTAAGGTTGACGACGGCTTTAATATCAAGAAAGTACGCGTAAAGCAGGCTGCCGAAGATGGTGCGCTTACCTATCTGGCCTCGACCTATGATCCTACCGACAACATTATCCGCGATGGTATCTACGAAGGTGGTCGTAAGGTCATCTCGTTCTGCGGTGTGCTGCAGCACGATGTATTCCCATTACCCGAGCTGTTGCAGATGGCACAGAAGCTGGGTGCCGACGAGATGAAGCGCCCCGTAGAGATTGAGTTTGCCTGCAACCTGAACGACGACCGTACAGGCGAGTTCTACCTGCTGCAGATTCGTCCTATCGTAGATGCCAAGCAGGTGCTGGATGAAGACCTGCAACAGATACCCGATAGCGACTGCTTGCTGCGCTCGAACAACTCACTGGGGCATGGTATTTCCGAGGATGTGGTGGATGTGGTATATGTAAAGACCGACGACGATTTTACCGCTGTAAACAATCCCACTATCGCCAGCGAGATTGAGGAGATTAACCGCAAGTTCCTACAGGCCGACAAGAACTATGTGCTGATTGGTCCAGGCCGCTGGGGTTCGAGCGATTACTGGCTGGGCATTCCCGTAAAATGGCCTCACATATCAGCAGCAAGGGTGATTGTTGAGGTAGGATTGAAGAACTACCGTGTTGACCCCTCGCAGGGCACACACTTCTTCCAGAACCTCACCTCGTTCGGTGTAGGCTACTTCACCATCAACACCTATACGGGCGACGGGGTATTCCAGAAGGAGCTGCTCGACCAGATGCCCGCTGTAGAAGAAACCCAGTTCGTACGTCACGTGCGCTTCGACCATCCGCTGAAAATCATGATGGATGGTAAGAAACAAACAGGCGTAATACTGCGATGAGATACAGGCCCTGCTGCAATAATCAGATTGCTAGCAGGGCTTTTTACTAAATAAACAAAAAATTAAACAGAATACTTGGTTTAAAAAAATATTTTTCATACCTTTGCACAGAGTGCAATTCCAATCTATTAACATAGTCCAAAACATGTCGAAACTAACTGCAAAGATTAAACGTGATTTGCCATTACGCATCAGTCTGATGATAGTGCTTGCCATGGCGCTGCTGTTAACAGTAACACTGCTTGTCATGCTTCGTTCTTCGCGTAACTCGATGAAAGATGATGCGCTGAATAGAGCCACCTATACACTCGATCGCGCCACCAACAACATCGACAACATCCTGCTGAGCGTAGAGGAAACGGCTGGCAACATATACTTCAACATGAAGTTTGATGATCCGGAACGGATGTACACCTATGCCCATAAGATTGTAGAAACCAACCCATACGTGTCGGGCTGTGTCATCGCCTTTAAGCCTGGATATTTTAAGGGACACGACCTGTTTATGGTATATGCACATAGTACTGATAGTACCCATCAGGATCACTCCACTGCCAACATTGTTCACAGTAACAGTTTCGGCACCAAGCCCTATACCGAACAGATATGGTTTAATCGTCCGATAGGTAAGAACAGAGCCATGTGGATGAACCCGCTACTCGGCATGAAGTCGGACATAGAGCCACTCACCTCGTTCTGTGCGCCTATACTCGACGCTAATCACAGTCCGATAGGTGTTATCAGCGTACATGTGCCACTACAACTGCTTTCAAGCATTATCTCAGCCGCCAGGCCTTCGCCCAACTCCTATTGCGCGCTGGTAGATAACGACGGATCGTTTATTGTTGATCCCACTGTCAGCTATCTCTCAAAAACCAAGGCTTTCAACCTGCCAGGCAGCTCAGTTCAGGAGGCCGTAAAAACAATGATGTCGGGTAATAAAGGCTATCTGCCATTCGACATCGACGGACGTAAGTTCTATCTGTTCTACCAACCATTCAGGATGGCCAAAGTGCCCTATCGCACCTTGATAACAAATCCTGGCTGGAGTATCGGCGTAGTATTCTCAGAAAACGACATCTTTGGCGAGTATAACAAACTATTCAATTTTGTCATCATCATTGCCATCGTAGGCATGGTGCTGATGTATCTGTACACCCGTCTGATTATCCGTCACCGCCTAAAGCCACTCAGGATGCTTACAGAGCTTACGGATCGCATTGCCCACGGACATTATAACGAGCCCCTACCCTCACGCCATCGGAACAAGGACGAGATAGGTCTGCTGCAAGGCCATTTCCAGCAGATGCAACACTCGGTGGCAGCCAACATCAACGAACTGCACGAACTAACCCAAACCATACAGGAACGCAGTAAAGAGTTACATGAGGCTTACGAGCAAGCTCAGAAGGCCGACCGAATGAAGACGGCTTTCCTGCATAACATGACCGACCAGATGTTGGCCCCATCGTTTGCCATCGACGAGGATGTGTCGGCATTAAGTCATTTTGATAAAAAAACAAGCACCCAGACGGTGAGCCAGTTAGTGGAGGACATCCAGCAAAACGGCGACACCATTACGCAGATACTGAATAATCTGATCAACCTCTCGGAGAAAGAAGAAGACCTGGAGGAGAAAGGAGGTAAGCTATGATAAGTATTCGTCGTTCATTCTCGGCTAAGGTCATCATGTGGGTTCTGCTGTTAGCAGTACCAGTTTTCCTGGCATCGGTAGGTGTACTATTCTGGCAGTCGCACAAACTGATACGTGCCGAAGCTGTTAATAAAGCCAGCAATGTACTGGCTTGTGCCATGCACCGTATTAACCGTTATCTGATAACGACCAAGACGGCAAGTCATACTAATGCCTGGATAGTTGAGCAATCACTATACCCCGACTCGATACTGGCCATGACCAACCGCATAGCAACCACCAATCCCTATACCGATGGTTGCGCCATCAGCACCGAGCCAGGTGTTATCCCCCAGTATCCCGATGGATTCATGTCGGTTTCGTTCAATACCAAAGACAGCGTCAATACCTTTATTGAGCCCGACCACAGCTACTTCCAGGAACGTTGGTACAGTATTCCTCGTACACAGCGCAAACCAACCTGGGTGGTGTTTAACGACAAGAACAGGGAACAGGAAACCGACGAAGATGCTACGATAGCCGCCTATACGCACCCCTTGTTCAACAAGAAAGGTAAGTTTGTTGGCGTTATTTCAATCTGGCTCTCATTGCAGCACATCTCCAATATTATGGCCGAGGTACGACCCTATCCGCACTCGTACTATGTGATGATTGACGAGAAAGGGCGCTATGTGGGGCATCCCGATTCTACCCGTCTATTCAACCAAACTATCTTCAGCGTGGCCGACCCACAACATCAGGCCGACCTGATAGCCTTAGGTTACGAGATGACAAAGGGTAATAAAGGTAGCATGTCGGTAAAAATCAATGGCAAAAAATCGCTGGTATGCTATATGCCCGTTGAAGGCACTCCATGGAGCCTGGCTATTGTTTGTCCGCATAGCGATATCTTGAGAGGATTCTACCGTCTTACCTATATTGTAGTGGCACTACTGATTGTAGGTTTGCTGCTTATCTTTATCAACTGTCATAAGGCGGTAACCGTTTCGCTCAGTCCGCTACAGCAACTGCTTGAAAAAACCAAAGCAGTTAGCAACGGTCATTTAGATGTGGATATAGCCCATACCAAGCGAACGGATGTGATAGGCGGATTACAGAACAGTTTTGCCACCATGTTGGAGTCGCTCAATTATTATATCAACAGCGTGCGTACCGCTACCGACCAGACCAAGCGTTACAACCGTGAACTGGAGCATACCACCCAACTGGCGGTAGAGGCCCAGCGCCAGAAAACAATTTTCATCCAGAACGTTACGCACCAGATACGCACACCGCTTAATATCATTATGGGCTTTGCACAGATACTGAATTGCCCTACCGACGACACATCGCTGAGCGAAGAGTTAGGACAGGATGAGATTAAGAGTATTGCCAGCACCATGACGCACAACAGTCGACTGCTTATACGTATGGTGATGATGCTGTTCGACAGCTCTGAAAACGGCAAGGCTGAGACTGCCAATTGTGATAAGCGCGAGATGGTGGCATGCAACGATGTGTGCCAGGTAGCGCTAAAATTCACAACCAAGAATCATCCTGACATACCTGTAGAATACAAGACCGAATTGGCTGATGACTTCTGCATCCACACCAATTTCCGCTATCTGGAATATAGTCTGGAGGAGTTACTCTGCAATGCCGTACGCTATTCCGACCAGCAGCACATCTCGCTGCACGTAACACGTAACAAGGAGTTTGTACGTTTCGTAGTACAGGATACGGGTAAGGGTATTGCCGAGGCCGACCGTGAGCACATTTTTAAGTTCTTTACCAAGGTGGACGACTTTAGCGAGGGCTTAGGCCTGGGCCTGCCCCTTACTAAACGTCATGCAGAAACATTGGGTGGAAACCTGATACTCGACACCACCTACCATGAGGGTAGCCGGTTTATCTTCGAGATACCCGTGGCATAGCATCAGCCACAATGGAAATACTTAGTAACCAACTTCTGGATTTCCTCTGGATAATTCTCTATCGTAATACGGAGGTTCTTATCGTCGAAGGCACGAAGCTGTTCGATGATACCATCTATCATGGCAGGCGAGAACACGCCATACTCCTCGTAGGCCCTACGCTGACGATTCAAGCAGTCGGCCGAAGCCACACACGAATCGGGTAACTGTGCCAGATTAGCCAGACGATCGGCATTCTCGGCAGCATGGATGTTTACATTCACGTAAGTTTTCTCGGCCAGTTTAAGTGCGCCATCCAACTCAAAACCATAACGGCAGGCTACGCACAAGCCAGCCAACAACTGGTAGAGATCGGCAGAGCCATCAGGTGAACGCATCTCAACGGTCTGCTTGATGCTGGTATCATAGCGAGTTTGTGGCTCCAACGGATTCGCAGCATGGCACATATCCACATCTGCAGCCCAGCCTAATGGCACACGTACCAATACGCTGCGGTTTCTGTCGCCCCAACAAACATTGGTAGGTGCCTCCTGATGGGGAACCAGACGGAAGTAGCTGGTTGGATTCTTATTACCAAAAGCGGTAATCGAAGGTGCCAGCACCATCATACCTGCTATCATCTTACGGGCAGCCTCGCTCAGTACACCATTCTCCAGCATCTGGTTCTTACCATCCTTCATCATACGCATGTGAATATGCAAACCAGAGCCAGCCTTACCTGTGGTAATCTTAGGAGCAAAGGTTACATCATAGCCCAACTCATAAGCCAGATTGCGGATGACCCACTTGGCAATCATCAGTTGGTCGGCAGCCTGCTCAACAGCCACAGGCAGGAACTCAATCTCGTTCTGTTCGTAGTTCTTACCATCCAGACTGAAGTTACCCACCTCAGAGTGTCCATACTTAATCTGACCACCAGCTTGGGCAATATACTTCATACAACGGGTGCGGAACTCATTGGCCTTGGCATAAGGTGCCGACTCGTGGTAGCCACGCTGATCCTGAGCAGGGAAAATGCCCTCGTCGTTACTAATCACATAATACTCAAACTCGCCCATGGCCTGAAACTCCATACCTGTTACCTGACGGAAAGCCTCAGCAGCCTTGTGGAGTGTGTGCTCGGGCGATGACTCCAACGGATTGCCATCCTTATCGAAGAACGAGCAGAGCAATGATACGGTTGGAATCTTGGCAAACGGATCGACAAAAGCCGTACGGTAGCGTGGCAACACATACAGATCGCTGCTGCCAGCCTGAATAAACGAGAACAAGCTACTGCCATCCACACGCTCGCCACAAGTAAGTATGGTATCAAGATAAGCCAGATCGTTAATTACAAAGTTAAGGGTTTTCAATCTGCCATCGCCGCCTGGATACATAAAGTTAACCATGCGGATATCGTTGTTCACAATGTAATCAATAATGTCGGCTTTAGTAAACTCTGCCGCGGGTTTCTGAAGTGCCTCTACAATAGGGTTGGCATTCAACATCAGCTTGTCGTTGTTAATCATGATGCTTTATCGTATAATTGTTTGCGTTATATTTCGGGCAAAGATAAGCATTTTTATTGGGTGTATGGTATTATTTTGAGGTTTTTTATAATTTTTGCACAAATATACATAAAAATGGGAGACCGGTTAAAGTCTCCCATCCAACCAATTACTTACAATTAAACGTCGGATAACTACTTTCTACCGACGACTGGCTGCCTGCTATCAAAGGCCAGCCATTAACCCATTCAACACGATCCATCAACACCTGTCGGCCAGCATCGGGATCGCTCCTCATGTAACCATGATATATCATCCAGTCCTGACCGGCATCATCGGTAACAAACTCGGCATTATGGCCAGGGCCTGCCACGTTGTTACTGCCATGCAACAGCACATCGAATGCACCATCTAACATACGCTTGCCATCCTTGGTAACATACGGTCCGAACAGATTCTCAGAGCGTCCGTAGATAACCTGATAGGTACTGTTGTTGCCCTCGCAGCACGAGCCGTTTGATCCAAACAGATAGTAATAGCCATCGCGATGGTGGATATAGGTAGCCTCCATCTGGTTGCCAGCTATCTGTACAGGCTTGGCACCGGGCTTAAGCGTGAGTCCGTCGGCACTCAACTCTACACCATAGATACCATGGAACGAGCCCCAGAACAGATACTTCTTACCATCATCCTCGATATAGAAGGGATCGATACAGTTCTGTATGCCGATATCCTCGCTGATAAACAGTGCCCCATGATCGGTGTAAGGTCCCTGCGGTTGGGTGGCCGAAGCAACACCTAAACCGCAAGTCCACTCACCACCCCAAGTCGACTTAGAGTAATAGAGCATATATTTACCATCAACATAGTTTATATCGGGTGCCCAGATACCACCACCAGGATTCCACTTGGGGCGACTCTCATCAGTAAAAGCCGTACCCACATACTGCCACTTCAGCAAATCGGTAGAACGATAGATGGGCAGGTTGCGGATATCCTCGGTAGCAAAGAGATAGAACACGCCATCGGGCGACTTTACTATAGAGGGATCGGGCAACGAGGTTGCAATGATAGGATTACGATACTTCTGAACAACAGGGATAGGTTTGTTATCCTGAGAGTGCCCACCGTCGTCCGACGATGAGCAACCCAGAATAGGCATAAAGCCAACAATTATACTAACTATAGAAAACATGTAACTTCTTTTATTCTTTACTAACATATTACCAACCAGGATTTTGTGTGAGATTAGGATTACGCTCCAGTTCGCCCTGTGGCACAGCAAACAGTTTTACGTGCTCGCCAATATAGTTATTGGTGTAGCGTTTGGTACCCCAGATTTCGGTCATACCATTAGCACCATTCAGCTGTGAAGGATCGCTAACCAGTGCGCGGTTGGTGCCCAACTTACGATCGAGCCATGTATCCCAACGCAGCTGCTTCCAGTAGAGCTGGCCCTCGCCACAAAGCTCCCAGCCATACTCGTTACGGATACGCTCACGCATGTTGTCCTGACCAGTTACCTTGGTGTACTCGTTGCTATTAAGCAGAGCCAATCCAGGAATACGGGCACGAACCATATTGATGTATTTCACGGCCTCATCGGTCTTTCCCTGCTCGTTCAGAGCCTCAGCCAAAGAGATGAGTGCACCGGCATAACGGAAGATAGGTGTATCGATATCACTGTTCAAGCCGTTCTTGGTTTCACGACCCTCGGGCACAAACTTACGCCACAGGTAGTAGAAGCGGTCGTTGGTATCGGTACGCAGGTCGTAAGGAGCAGCATTATCCGATCCAATGTAAGGCCAACGCAGGGTATAATCCCAGCAGTCGGCAGTTGAACCACCTTTATAAGTAGAGTACGGGGTGATGAAGTTCATCAGCATACGGGGGTCGCGGTTCTGATAGATAGCCAGAATGCGGGCCTCGTTACCATCCTTATCGTACTGACTCATGTCGGCACCGTAGGTTACCATCTGCTGGTAGCCGGCCTTCAGCTTATCGCTGGCAGCATTTGGATCAAGACCATCACGCAGGAAGTAAACCGAACGGGCCTTAGGATCCATCTTTGAGTAACCAGGGAACACCTCGTCCATATTGAATGGCTTACCATCGGCATACTCGTAAGAATCTACAAAGTAAGGATTAGGAATCAGGTTGTTCCAGCAACCAAAACCATCGGCGGTATAAGTATTACGGTTACCATGTGTACGACCTAACAGCGAGCCCATACCCTCCTCGTCGGTGTACTGATACTGGAAGATATACTCATCGTTGCGCTCATTGGCAGCCTTGAACATATTCTTATAGTCGGGGAACAACTGGAAGCCCATGGTGGTGATGGCAGTGAAATCGGCAGCTGCCTTATCCCAGTCCTTCAGCCACATGTAAACCTGACCACGCAGATAGTAAGCACAAGCCTTGGTTACACGACCGTAGTTCTTATCAGAGGTGGCGTACTTATTTGGCAGACTGGGCTCGTTGATAGCCTCAGAGCAATCCTTGATAATCTGCTGCCATACCTCATCGGCAGTGTTACGGGGCTTGGTGTCCTCGCCATACTCTACAGGTTCGGTGTAGATGGGCACACCACGCCACAGCACGTTGGCACGATAGTAAGCCCAGGCACGCAGGAACTTACACTCGGCAATATCACGGGCACGCTCGCTGGCCGCCATGGCCTCGCATCTATCCAGATTATTAATCACGTTGCTGGTACGATAAATCTCCTCATACAAGCGCTTCCACCAGTCGTTGAATCCCCAGTAACCGGCATTACAACGGCCACGGGCCCAATCGTAACCACCCCAGTTAGCATCCAGGTCGCAAACATCGGTAGCAGCATCAAAGTTCTGCCAGTCGGGGCATTCGCCCTGCTGCTCCCAGTAGAAACGTTCGTAGGCACCATTCACCACGGCATCAGCCATGTTATAGGTACTCCATACCAAGTCGGTACCTACACGGTCGGAAGGTTGAGTATCCAGGAAATCGGCATTACAAGCCGTGAGTGCGATACTCGATGCAGCCAAGATAAGACTGCGACACATATTATTAATTATTTTCTTTTCCATATTGGTTATTCATTGTTGATGGTTAAAATGTTACATTCAGTCCGAATGAGAGCTGTCGCATGGTAGCATAACCCTCACCAGAGCGCATCTCAGGATCAAGTCCGGGGAAGCTGGTGATAGTCCACAGGTTCTCGCCCGAGAAGTAAACACGCAGGTTCTCGGCATAGATCTTTCTGCTGATGCTCTTTGGCAATGTGTAACCGATAGTAAGGTTACGAAGCTTCAGGTAATCGCAGCTATAGAGATGGAATGTATTGTCGAGGGCATCACTCATACTTGGATTCTCGAGCGACATACGTGGATTCTTCGAAGTAATGTTGGTACGAGGATCGTTGGGGTTATTGGGATCATAGAAGTAGTGATCGTCGGCAATCCACTGTGGGATGCTCAAACCAAATACCACGTTTGATGAGTTCTGACCAATCTCACGCCAGTAGGTTGAGAAACCTGTGGCTCCACCCCAGTTCATCGAGAGGTCGATACCCTTCCACTCTGCATGCATCTGCATACCGAAGGTAAACTTAGGAACGTTCGACTCGCCCATGAACTGTTGGTCGTGACTGCCACCATAAACCTTATCGCCATTGGTATCGGCATAGATATACTCACCATACCAGATAGCATTCTGGGTAACAGCGTGCTGTGGCTCGAACGAGTAGCCGGCAGCAATCATATCCTGTACCCACTTCAGGTCTTCGGGCGTACGGATCATACCATCGCGTGGACCACCATTGGGGTTAACCACACCGTTGGCATCGTAATAAGTTCCGTTACCGCTATAGATAGGATATACATAGAACTCGTTCATCATGTGTCCCTCAACCAGGCGCTGGGTACCACCCGACGAAACCTCACCAAGGTTAGAGTAGTACACGTTAGGATCGGGATTGTTAGGATCGGCACCCCATCCCTGAATGATGCCACCCTTATAGTCGGTTACCTTGTTCTTATTGAACGAACCGTTAACAGCCACACCATAGGTTACATCGCCAATCTTATCCTCCCAACGGAAGGTCATCTCCAAACCGCGGTTGCTAACACCAGCCAGGTTCTGCAATGGAGCCACCTTATCACCGAAGATCAGTCCGATAGACGGGCGGTAGAGGATACCAGAGGTCTGCTTGTCGTAGTAGTCGATAACACCCGACAGACGACCACCGAGGGTACTGAAGTCGAGACCCAGGTTGAAGGTCTTGGTAGTCTCCCAGGTTACGTTCATGTTAGGCAGGTTCTTCAGGTAAAAACGGGGCACCTTCTTGCCACCCATGGTGGTGTAACCTGTTTCGTACCACGACTGATAAGCATAGTTATCAACCGATGAGTTTCCCAGCTTACCATAAGAGGCGCGCAGCTTCAGGTTATCGAATACGCTGAGGAATGAGTTCTTGGCAAAAGCCTCCTCACTGATACGCCATCCAGCCGATGCAGAGGGGAAGAAGCCCCAACGGTTATCGGGTGAGAAGCGTGAAGAACCATCGTAACGGAAGTTAGCCTCTAACAGGTAACGTGAATCGTAGGCATAGTTCAAACGACCGAACCAAGAACGATAGGTATAACCGGTAAAGTTACCACGTGTGTACTCCTCCGATGTCAGGGTATTCAGGTCGGTCAGTGTGGCATCAATCATACCCATCTTCTTCACATCGGTATTACCATCGCTGTTCTTACCTTCCTCGAAACCTACCAACGCACCTACATCGTGCTTCTGGGCAAAGGTGTGGGCCCAGTTCAGGGTATTGGTAATCTTCCAGTTATAGTAGTGGTGATAGTACATATAGCTTGAGAGGGCCTCGAGTGCAGCAGGCGATGCCACCACCTCGTTACGACTGAAGCTATAGCTCTCGTTCTGTCCGTCGGTGTACTTATGACGGGCATTGTAGTAGTCGTAACCAAAGGTTGACTTGAAGGTAAAATCCTTCAGGAACTTCACCTGAGCATAGGCGGTACTGTAAGCGTGGGTAGTCTTATAGTAACTGTCGCCATCGCCATTCAACAGTTGCATGGGGTTGTGGGCAGCACCATCCTCAACCGATGTCTCGATACCACCAAACTTACCATCGTAATAAGGATAGATACCAGGCACGGTCTTCAGGAACTCCCAGCTCGATAGGGCATCCACGTTGTTACGGTCGCGATCGCTGTGTGTACCCCATACCTGAGCACCCAGCTGTAACCAGTTAGTTACATCCGAAATCAGCTTCAGGTTGATAGAGTACTTCTGCTCGCCCGAACGAACAATCATACCAGGGTTATCGAGATAGGTTAATCCAAGGTTATAACGTGTGCGGGTGTCCTTACCCGACAAAGAGATAGCGTGCTCCTGCATTACCTTGGTCTGGTAAATTTCATCATACCAGTCGGTGTTAGGATAAGCCACGTAGTTGGGATAGCCCGACTCGGCAATGCCATTAGGATTAGCCTCAGCCTGACGCCACTGGTCAATCACGCTTTGTGGATATTTGCCGGCTGTACCGATATTCTCGCTGGCCTCGTTCACCATCTCCATATAGTCGGCATAGTTCGACATAAAGCGAACCAGCTTTGACGGTTTGTTGATCGACAACCTTCCGGTATAGGTTACATTCACCTTACCCTCGGTACCACTCTTGGTTGTAACCAGGATAACGCCGTTAGCACCACGGTTACCATAGATGGCACACGATGCAGCATCCTTCAGGATCGAGATACTCTCGATATCCATGGGGTTCACATCCGAGAGACTCATCTCCATACCATCTACCAATACCAGCGGACTGGCATCGTTCATGGTTCCCACACCACGGATGTTTACCGAGAAGTTCTCGGCGCCGGGCTTACCTGAGCCCTGCAGGATATCAAGACCGGCAGCCATGCCCTGCAATGCCTGGGCCACAGTGGTAACAGGACGCGAGTTGGCTTCCTTCTCAAGGTTTACCGATACCACCGAACCTGTCAGGTTCACCTTTTTCTGGGTACCGTAACCCACTACTACTATCTCGTTCAGTTCGTTGCGGTCTTCCTTCATGGTTACTACCATGTTATCGGTAGCACGAGCAGTCACATCTACGTAACCGATATAGGTAAACACCACTTGTGCATCGCTCTTACTGAGCTGCAGTTTAAAACGTCCGTCCATATCGGTAACAGCGGCATTCTGCGTGCCCTGTTCCTTAACGGTAACGCCAATCAGGGGTTCACCCTGTGCATCAACCACTGTACCAGTAACAGTACGTTGCTGCTGAGTGGCTGCTACAGTACTGGAATGAACCGATAAGGCCAGATTTCGTTCGGCTAAAGCTGGCGAAGCTGCCATCAGCATAGCTGCGCCTACCAACGAGGTAATTAATCTTTTTTCCATTTCTTGATGTTTAGGTTTAATTGTTTTTGTTTATTTCTTCAGAAAATCATCTGTTCGTGTTGGTGAATACATTTCCCAGAGCGAGGCGATAGTCCAGCCTGGTGCAAAGAGGTTATTATAGAATCCCTTACCATTCATACCATAATCCCAAGTGGTGTGCTGTACTACCTCGGGATAGAATCCGGGTACTGAGATACCACAAAGGCGCTCGGGTGTAGGCATCAGCTGTGAGAGCGAGTTAAAGATTACATCGTGCATCTGCAGGAAACGCTGGTTACCCTTCTGCTGGCCCAACCACTTTACAATGTGTGGCAACTCGAATACAAACACATCAATATGGTTGTTCTCTACCGATACGTTACTCCAGCCACGGGTCTTCAAACCTAAGTCGCCCAGCATCTGACCCTGTGCAAAGGGTACATCCCACATGTAATACCACGACAAGGCAAAGTAAGCAGCCTTTTCACACAGGTCGATATAACGCTGGCGCTCCTTACCCTTGGTTACAGCTGCCAGGTAATAGGTAGCAGTAACAGCAGCAATGGCAGCCTCTTTATCCTCGCAGTTAGCATCGAGGGTTGATGAGAAGTAATCGCTCTTTGAGATGATATTCTGCTCCAGATAGTCAACAGTGCGACGGGCAGCCTCCAGGTACTGTTTCTTACCGAAGTAGCGGTAACCCATCACCAAGGCTGAGGTAGACGATGGTGTGCTACCACCAGTGCCATCCACGTCGGTACCATTGTCGTGATACTTACGGGCAAAGCTGCCATCGGCCTTCTGCAGTTTCAGGAATCCATCCAGGATACCCTTTATACGTGCCTCCCACTGGGGATGACGACGACCGTGTGCCTTCTCGTACTTGAGATATAACAGAATGGCATAAACACCCTCTGACTGCTGACGGATAGAGTGTACTACCTTATCATCGCTTGGGAAACCACGTGTAAAGTTCACGTTATCGTAGAAGTAACCTGCACTGGTAAGACCATGCTGCAGATAGCTCTCCAGAATCTCATTACCCATGGTTACGAGATCCTGCTCGCCATGCTGTTCGCCGTACTCGATAGCATTGAAGGCATTCAGCAGCACACGACCACAGAAACCTACCTGTGCCTCGGGGAAAGGCTTACAATCGCTGGTAAGCAAGGTGTGACCCGAGTTGTACTTCAAGGGATAGTTGCTTACATACGATTGACGGAAATAGTTAGTCAGTCCCTTCTTCATCTCCTCAGGCGTAAAGAGTGGCTTCAATGCCTGTGGCTTCAGGTTATCGAAGCAGCGCTGCCACATCAGTGTTACGTGCTCGCCAAAATCTTGAGCTTCGCTCTCAGCAATACGCCATTTCAATGTCTTGGTCTCGCCCTTCTCAATCTTAGCGAAAGCAAATACCGGAGCTGCCAGGGTGAGCTTACGAATATAGCGCTTAGGGGTCTCGATATAAGGATAGCCGAAGGTAAGTTTAGCCTCCTGCTGCTCGCAATCCAGACCTAAATAACCCAAAGAAGTCTCACCACTCAGAATGATTTCACCCTGCTGATGTGTGGTCAGGCACTCCTTGGGGCTATCGAGCAGTCGGATCACAGATACCGATTTACCATTAGCCTCATCATAGACACTCGTCATGGGCGACGACAGACGATCCTCGCGGAAGTTCCAACTCTTTGAAGTGTGGAAAGCCGGCGCCTGCTTGGGCGAGCGCAGGTTGCGGTGATACCAGAAACCTGGCAGATAGAACTCACTATCGGCCGACTTGATGCCTGTGGCAAGCTGCGCACCGAAGTTGTAATACGTAGTGGCATCGGCCTTGATGGTAACGGTATAAACCTGATCGTTGCCATCGTTTGCCAACTGCGCACTGATGTGCAAAGGCAATGCCTTACCATCGGCAGGCTTTAGCTGATTGCCGTCGGCCTGTAATTGAATAATTTTTGCCTCGTTGCCTGGCTGCTTGATACTAATCTGCGTTTGGATGTTGATAGCAGAAGCATTCATCGAAAAAGCAGCAAAGACTGTTAATAAAAAAGTTTTGTTGAACATATAATAAAAGTTTTTGTTGGTTGCTTGCGTGGGTTACTCTTTATATAAGTAATGGAACGTGCCATTGGTAACTGCAAAACCTTGACTGGTCTGTGATAATCCAACAACGGCAGTTTTTCGGGGACTCACCTCGGTAAAGCTGTTATGGGTATGGAACACGTAGTTCCACTGGCCCTGGGCATCCTTAAACATATCACCATGACCGGTGCCGTAATAGCCTATGTTGGCACGATTGATAACCGACTGCGATGATTTGGTCCAAGGACCGAAAGGCGACGAGGCTGTAGCCACACCAACGGCATAGTCGATATTACGGAAATCGTTAGCCGAGTAGAACATATAATAGGTATCGCCAAGATGCAGTACAGTAGGACCCTCGGTTACTCCCCAACTGGCCTGTGCCGTATTCTCCCACTGCTCCGAGGCATGGATACACTCCTGGGCTGTTTCTTCCTTAATGCCCATCAGGTCGTCGGTCATCTCGGCCACAAAGATACGGTTGCCATCCTGCAATCGCACATGATACAGATAAACCTTACCGTCGGTATCAAACAGTACAAAAGGATCGATCGCTTTTCCTGGGGTAGCAATGCACTTTTTCTCCTGCTGGGTAAAAGGTCCTTTGGGCGAGGTGGCTATTGCTACGGCAATCTGCTCGTTGGCTGTGTAGAACATATAATAGGTATCGCCACGTTTCACTACCTGTGGTGCCCAGAAACCTGTAGTACCATACGAGGTAGCCCCCGTTAAGCAGAACCCATTGGTATTACCAACCGGTCCCTGCCAGGTTTTCATATCGGCAGAACGGTATACATAGAAACCAGTATCCGAGTTGCTACCTGTACCATATAAATAATAGGTGCCATCGGTATCCACAAAAATGGTGGGGTCGGCTTCAGTCAGCACTTCCTGTTGGGGTACAGATGGTTTCTCGGGCACAGGTGCTACTGCGCTACCCGTGTCGTTCGAACTACATGATGGTAAAACAGTAAGTACTGCCATCAGAGTCATCGATAATCTTAAATTGGCTTTCTTATACATTTAGTTACAATTGGGTTGGTAATAAAGATTTCAGCGGCAAAAGTAATAAAAAGGATTATTAGGCACGGGTAATATTGTTCTGAAAACGGGTAATATCGTCAAAAGTACAGAATTACTGCACAAAAATAGGGGTAATATCAGAATTAATCGCTAAATTTGCACACAGATAAAAACGAAGCTATGCGATATATAACGTTACTCCTTACTTGGATATTTGCCAGCGTCATGGTAAATGCTGCCGACTTTAAGTTCCAGCATCTGAACACCTCGTGCGGTTTACCCAACCAGCAGGTCGAGTGCATGGTACAGGATAACAACGGCTATATATGGATAGGTACACGTAACGGACTGGCCAGATATGATGGTTATAATGTAGATACCTACTACCATGTTGAGGGACAGCCCAACTCATTAGTGCATAACTTTGTTCATGGATTGTTTGTGGATAGCAAGCACCGCCTATGGATTAGTACCGAGAACGGTGTGAGTATGTACCGTCCCGAAACCGACGACTTCCGTAACTATTTCAACGTAAGGGGCTACTGCACCAGTTTTGTAGAGACCAACGACGGCAGAATACTCACCGGCTCGGGACAGTTGTATGCTTACGATGCCAAGACCGACTCGTTTGTAGTGATTCCATCGCTCAATGCCGGCACCATTGCCTCGCTGGCTAAGGATAGGGCAGGCAACATCTACGTGTCGGCCAGTCAGATGATATTCTCGATGAGCGCTAACCTCACAAAGATACTACCGCTAAACATCAGTCTGAACGATGGACAGCCCGTAAGCCATAACGCCATCCTCCCCTTGCTAGTTGATTCAAAACAGCGCCTATGGGTGGGCTGCAACGATGGTAGTGCCATCTGCTACAATCTGAAGAGTCATGCCCAACAGCGTTATACAGCCAACCAACTAACCGGCGGCATCATCCGTGTGATTATCGAGGACAAGCAGCACCGCATCTGGTTTGGTACCGAGAACGGCATCCTGACGTTGAATCCCGATGGCAGCAGCATACTCACACAGAAGCACTATGGTAGCGACGGTCTGTCGGACAATGCGGTATATACTATCCTGGCCGACCGTCAGAACAACATCTGGATAGGCTCATACTTCGGTGGCGTAGATTATCTGTCGACTCAGAAACCGCAGTTCCGCCATTTCGAGCCCAGTGCCGCGAAAGGCGAGTTAAAGGCGCGCATACCACGCATGATTACCGAGACATCGCCTGGCATCTTCTGGATTGCTAGCGAAGACCAGGGTGTAAACATCTACAACTCTATCACAGGTCTGTTCACACCTTTTACCGAGATTCCTGGTCTAGACTCGAACACGCATAGCATCTACTACGATGCGAAGACATCGGATATCTGGATTGGCACACGATTCAAGGGATTATACCGTTATAATCTTCAAACCCGCAAAACCACCCAGTATTACCGTACCAAGGGACTTACATCGGAGGGTGTTTTTTACCTGACCCGTGATAAGAACGGACGCTTGTGGATAGCCACCATGGAGGGACTGCGCTACTACGACGAGCAATCGGATACGTTCTGCACGATAGGCGACGACCTGCTGGACCGCACATTTATCTACTCGCTGTTTGTAGATCGCCACAACCAGTTATGGGCCAGCACGGTGGCTTGCGGCTTGTATTGCATCAGCAACGGCAAGGTAACAAGTTACAGTAGGGATAACGGCAGCGGACTGACCGATAATTACATCATATCGTCATTCGAGGACTCGAAAGGTCGCCTGTGGATAGGCACTAACAATAACGGCTTGTTCTGGCTCAACAACAAGAACGGCAAAATTCATCAGGCAGGCACATGGATACCCCGCCAATGTACGGTTTGCAGCATTGTTGAGGATAAAACGGGTAGCTTGTGGATTGGTACCGACCAAGGTTTGTTCAGCCACCGACTGAGCGATGGGCATACCCGCTGTTTCTCGGCAGGTGCCGAACTGCCCGTCAACCAGTTTAACTTTACATCAACCTATCTGGCCACCGACGGACGCGTGCTGATGGGAACCTTCGACGGTCTGATAGCCTTCCAGCCCAAACAGATGCACACCGAGGCCAGGAACATGTATGTGCATTTCAAGAAACTGTTTGTAAACGATCAGGTACGCTCGCAGATCGACTATACCGACAGCATCACACTCACCTACGAAGAGTCGCACTCGTTCCACATCGAGTATGGTGTAGTGATGCCCGAGAATGTGCAGGGCATACAGTATCAGATAAAGGTGGATGGTATTGATAAGGAATGGCGCAGTGTAGGTGCCGAACGCCGGTTCTATGGTTATCTGCTCAGTCCGGGCACCTACCAGCTGCACGTAAGGGCAAACACCTGCGACAGCGACTGGGATAAATGTCCTGAACGCACGCTTACCATCGTTATCAAGGCACCGTTCTATCTCTCCACCCTCGCGTACATTATATACTTTATATGTTTTGCCGCACTGGTGTGGGGCGGACTCACGCTCTACAATATCCGCATGAAAGAGCAGGCCAAGGTACGCTATGCCAACATGGAGAAAGCCAAGGTTGAGGAGATCGACCGCATGAAGTCGAACTTCTTCACGATGGTATCACATGAGCTCAAGACACCACTCTCGCTCATCATCGCGCCACTAAAGAGTATCAGCGCCAGCGAGGTGGATAAGGAGGTGGGCGAATCGCTGAACCTTGCCATTCGCAACTGCTCTAAGATGGAACACCTGATTAACGAGCTGGTGACCTTCAACAAGATTGAGTCAGACAATTTCCCGTTCTACGTACAGCAGGGCAACCCAGTGGAGTTTGTGGGTGTGGTGGCCGATAACTTTAACGAGGCCGTTCAGGCCAAGGGCTTACACCTCACCGTGAACTGCATCGACAACGGCGAAGACGGTTGGTTCTCGCCCTCGTATATCGAGCATATACTGAACAACCTCATGTCGAACGCCATCAAGTTCACAGGTAACGGCGGCGCCATCACCATCCATGCCGAGATTACACAGACGGCGGATTCGCCCGACCTGTTCCTGAAGATGCAGGTAACCGATACCGGTATCGGCATTATCAAAGACGAGCAGAAGAATATATTTGAACGTTTCTACCAAACCAAGCGCGGCTACAGCACCAACAGCAGTGGCTGGGGCATCGGTCTGGCGCTCATCCGCCGACTGGTTGAGATCCATAAAGGCTCGGTATCGGTAGAGAGCGAGCTGGGCAAGGGCAGCACGTTTACGATACTGCTGAACATCTCAGGCAACGCATTCTCGGATAAGAACAAGATAGCAGGCGATAGCGAACAAGCCACGGTAAGCAACTATCTCAGTAAACTCGATGCCACACCCGTTACCATCGCGGGCAGTGCCGTTTCGGCCACTGCTGCCCCATCGGCCTCAGCAACACATAAACATACCTTGCTGGTGGTTGAGGATAATGAGGATATGCTGAAATTCCTGGAGCAGCTGTTTGCTGCCGATTACAACGTGATAACGGCGCCCGACGGACAGCAAGCATGGGACATCGCCATCAGTCGTTCGGATATCGACCTGGTGGTATCGGATGTGATGATGCCTGTGATGACCGGTGCCGAGCTATGTAACATGATAAAAGGCAACATGAGCACCAGTCATATACCCGTGATTCTGCTCACTGCCAAGGGCGATCCCGAGGACGTGAAGGATGGTTATCGCAACGGTGCCGATGCCTATGTACTGAAGCCTTTCGACCCCGAATCGCTTTCGCTACAGATCAGTAACCTTCTCAAACTGATACAGAACCGTCAGCAATCCATCTTTAATGACGGTGAAGAATCGCTGAAACAGAACGACAGTCTGACGCAGCTCGACCGCGACTTTATCCAGCGACTGATGGAACTGGTGGACAGCAACATCGGCAACGCCAACTTCTCGGTTACCGATATCACCACCGAATTAGGTATGAGTCGCAGTCTGTTGCACACCAAGATGAAGAATCTGATGAACACCTCGGCTGGCGACTACATCCGCCACAAGCGCATACAAAAGGCTTGCCAGATGATTACCGACGGACATAATGTTTCGGAAACAGCCTACAGCTGCGGCTTTGCCGACCCCAACTACTTCTCAAAGGTATTCAAGAAAGTAGTTGGCGTGGCACCATCCGAATATACTAGTAACCGCGCACAACAGCAAAACCATTAGGCTTATAGTTATTTTTTTCATAATCATGCCGCAAAGATAGAAAAATTATTGCAAAAAGTGATGCACATTCGGTATTTATTTGTATATTTGCCACATGAAAGATAAAGTTGACCACTATACTATATGTTTTATAGACAGTTGCCCGTTGCACAGGCACTGTTTGAGATGGATGGTAGGCCGTTATGCCGATACCAGTAGAGAAACATACCTGTCTGTTAACCCACATAACCCACTGATGGGAAGCGACAGTTGTCCGTTGTATCGCGAAGATATACGTGTTATCAAGAAGAAAGGCTTTACCAACATGTATTACGACATGCCTTGGCACCTGGAGTTTAAGATACGTCGACAGCTGATTGCTAAGTTCGGGCGCAAGCAGTATTTCCAGATGCGTAAGGGCGAACGCCTAATAACACCCGACCAGCAAAAGGTGATAGAACAGGTAATGCGTGCCAACAACTGGCAAGGCCCCATCAAGTTCGACGGGGAGGTAGAAGATTACCTGTGGTAAGAACTTAATCTTTTTGTGATTTCAAGAGTTGTTGATCGGCAGGTGCCACATCAACAGTCTGTACGTCGCCCTCAACATCAAAGGCAAGCGTAGTTACATCGGGTGTTACATCAAGTGTGCATGTAGCTCCCACATACAGCGGCATACACCTGTTAGCACCAAAGGGCAGTCCGCAGGCAATAGGAATATCCAGATCGTTAAGATGCGCAATAAGCATCTGCTCAACGCTATCGTACTGAATATCGAACCTGATAGAACTGAAAGTACCGAAGACAATACCTTTTACACGCGAGAAATCTAACTGCAGTCGCAACATATAGAACAAACGGTCGATATCGTGCAACGACTCTTCCATCTCCTCAAGAAACAGAATAATGTCCTGATCTTCGGGCAGGTTGAACTTTGTTCCTGCGATGGCCGAATAGCTCGACAGATTTCCACCTATCAGAATACCTTCGCCATGACCGCACTGGTTGTTTGGATTACCAGGCACCTTAAAATGCGGCACCATGCCAAACAGCATATTGCGCATCAACGTAGAACAGGGCTCCAGATTACCTGCCAACTGGAATGCCATCGGTCCGTGCATGCTCATCACCCCTGCCCCAGCCTCAGCATAAAGCAGTGTGGTAATATCGCCATGCCCCACCAGCCACTTGGGGTGCTGACGATAACTATCCCTACTGATACGGTTAAGCAGATGGATAGAGCCGTAACCACCTCGACTACAGATGATGGCCTTAATGCTATCATCCTGCAGTGCCCACATCATATCGGCTGCACGCTCATCGGCTGTGCCTGCATACACATCAGCATTCAAACAGTTGGTATGAGGACCGATAACAGGTTGTAAGCCCCAGCTCTCGATAACTGCTGCGGCTTCGGCTATCACTGCCTCATCTACCCTGTAGGCAGGCGACACCAATGCGACCTTATCACCCGGTATTAGAAACGGTGGCGGTACAATTGTTTTCGTCATAAAGTTAATAGATAGTCACGGAGACATGTTTCTGTTGCAAAGATAAACAATTCTTTCAATTTATGCAAGAAAAACGCCCAAAATTTGGCATATTGCCATCTTTTTTGTACTTTTGCCGGCAAATTGTAAAACAAGAGGATCAAGATGGTAAAGAAACTAAGACAAGGTACACTTTGTGTACAGGCCGGCTACAAGGCCAAGAACGGAGAACCAATTGAGTTGCCCATCATCCAGAGTACTACATTTAAGTACGACGACTCTGAGGAGATGGCAAAGTTGTTCGACCTGGAGAAGGAGGGCTATTTCTATACCCGTCTGCAGAATCCCACCAACGATGCGGTAGCAGCTAAGATCTGCACACTCGAAGGCGGTGTAGGTGCTATGCTCACATCTAGCGGTCAGGCAGCTAACTTCTACGCTATGTTCAATATCTGCCAGGCTGGCGACCACTTCATCACATCGAACGAGATTTATGGTGGCACTTACAACCTCTTTGGCGTCACCATGAAGAAGCTGGGCATCGAATGTACCTTCGTATCGCCCGAAGCCAGCGACGAGGAGATTCAGGCAGCCTTCCGCCCGAACACAAAGGCTGTGTTTGGCGAGACTATCTCGAACCCTGGTTGTGCCGTGTTCGATATTGAGCGTTTCGCTAAGATTGCTCACAAGAACGGTGTTCCCCTGATTGTGGATAACACCTTTGCCACACCAGTAAACTGCCGCCCCTTTGAGTGGGGTGCCGATATCGTAACCCACAGTACCACCAAGTATATGGACGGAATGGCCACACAGGTTGGCGGTTGTGTTGTGGATAGCGGTAACTTCGACTGGTTGGCTCATGCCGAGAAGTTCCCCGGACTATGTACACCTGATGAGAGCTACCACGGACTTACCTACGTAAAGGCCTTTGGCAAGATGGGCTACATGACCAAACTGGTGGCTCAGCTGATGCGCGACCTGGGCTCTATCCCTGCCCCACAGAACTCGTTCCTGCTGAACATGGGACTGCAGACACTGCACCTGCGCATGGCCCAGCACTGCAAGAATGCACAGAAGGTAGCCGAGTTCCTGAACGCCAACGATAAGGTGGCTTGGGTACACTACTGCGGACTGCCTACAGATAAGTACTACGCACTGGGACAGAAGTATCTGCCCAACGGCAGCTGCGGTGTGATTGCCTTCGGACTGAAGGGTACTCGCGAGACAGCCATTAAGTGGATGGACTCGCTGGAGATGATCAACATCGTAACCCACGTGGCCGATGCCCGCACCTGTGTGCTGCATCCTGCCAGTCACACCCACCGTCAGCTCAGCGATGAGCAGCTGCGCGAGGCTGGTGTAGCACCCGACTTGATCCGTCTTTCAGTAGGTATCGAGGATGTAGAGGATATCCTGGACGACATCAAGCAGGCACTCGAAAAGATATAAGCCGACGGCAAACGTCGAAACACAGGGGGGCAAACGTCGAAAGAGATTTCACGCTTGCCCCCTTTTTTCATACCTTTGCAGCAGAAAAATTTAAAAATTCAAGAATGTAAAAATTAAAAATATAAAAGGTATGAAACAGATTAGATTTTTCCTGGTAACAATGATGCTGACACTCTCAGCAGTAGTAATGGCACAGAAGACTACCGTTAGTGGCGTACTGATGGACAAAACCTTGAATGAGGGCGAACCATTTGCCACCGTACGCGTGTTTAAGGCAGGCAAGAGCGATAAACCCATCGCCATGTTTATCACCGACGAGAACGGTCGCTTCCAGCAGGAGGTAAAAGGTAAGGGTAAGTTCGACATCGTATTCAGCAGCGTAGGTAAGGAAGAGCTGCGCCAGAGCATCGAACTGGGAAAAGAAACGCCACTCGATCTGGGTACGATCTTTATGAAAGAGAATGAAACCATGCTGAAAGGTGTGGAGATTGTTGCTCAGAAGCCATTGGTAAAAATGGAGGTCGACAAGATGAGCTACAACGTAGCCGAGGACGAGGACTCAAAGTCGAACACCGTGCTCGACATGCTGCGCAAAGTGCCCATGGTAACGGTTGACGGACAGGATAATATCACCGTAAACGGTAGTTCATCGTTTAAGGTCTATGTAGATGGTATGCCAAACGTGATGTTCTCGAGCAACCCATCAATGGTATTCAAGAGCATGCCAGCCTCAGCCGTTAAGAGCATCGAGGTCATGACCAACCCAGGCGCCAAGTACGATGCCGAGGGTGCTGCCGGCGTGCTGAACATTGTGATGAACAAACAGAATCCACAGGCTGCACAGAGCATGAACGGCTATAACGGAACTGTACGTGCATCGGCTGGTAACAAGCAGTTGGGCGGAAGCCTGTTCCTGAACGGACAGCAGGGTAAGCTGAGTTATAGCGCCAACGTGATGACCAGCTACAACAAACCTGGCAACACCACCACCGAGATGGAACAGATTCAGGACAACGGAGTTAGCCAGTTGATGACATCGAGCAACAACGTAAAAACACCATTCACCATGGGAAGCTTGAGTCTGGGATACCAGCTCGACTCGATGAGTGTGCTGAACCTGACTGCCCAGGTGAACTCGATGAACATGAAGAGCACCGGCACATCTACCACCACCATGGGTGGCAACGCTTACGGCAATGGATTCAGTTACGGCAGTACTACAGATATGAAGAACTCACGTACTTCATTCAGCGGAAGTATCGACTACCAGCGTTTCTTCAACAAGGAGCACACCCAAAGCCTGGCTCTGACCTACCAGTTGAACTACAGCCCCGCCACCACCGAGATGACCAACAACTTTGGAACAAGCTCGACCATTATCGATCTGACCGACCGTTTCTCGGAGAATAAGGATAAGACCACCAACCACATCTTCCAGCTCGACTACACCATGCCACTGGCACAGGGACAAACACTGAGTATGGGTAGTAAATTGCAACTGCACGATGCCACATCAGATGCCAAGTACTATCTGAAGGGCACCTACGATCCCAGTTCAAGCTCCGATTACGAGTACAAGAACTCTATCCTGGCCGGTTACGGCGAGTATGTAGGCAACTTTGGTCAGTTCGGTCTCAAGGCTGGTCTGCGCTACGAGTACACCTGGCAGGATGTTGAGTATCATCTGGGTAACGGTCAGGACTTCAGCACCAGTTACGGTAGTCTGGTTCCTACAGCCAGCATGCAGTACACCATCTCGCAAGGTTCAAATCTCGGTCTTACCTACAATATGCGAATCAGTCGTCCTGGTATCTCTTACCTGAACCCATACGTTGATAAGACCAACCCCATTGCTCTGAGCTACGGTAATCCCGACCTGGATGTTGAGAAGGCCCATAACGTATCGCTGGTTTACAATGCCTTTACATCAAAGTTGATGGTAAACCTGAACCTGCATCACAATTTTGTGGATAACGCCATCTCGCAGTACAGTTTCTACGATAACGACAACCTGCTGAACACCACCTACGGCAACGTTGTAAAGAGTCATCAGACTGGTTTGAGCGGCTATGTTAACTACCTGCTCACTAAGAATACCCGTATCTTCTTCAACGGCGGTCTGAACTACACCGACCTGCGCAGTACAGCACTCGACCAGAAAAACAGCGGATGGACAGCCAACATCATGGCCGGCATACAGCAGACACTGCCTTGGGACCTGAAGCTGAGCGCCTTCGCCATCACCTCTACCAAGAGCTACAACCTGCAGGGCTACAGCGGCGGTTTCAACCTGGTAACAGCCAGCGTATCGAAGAGTCTGCTCAAGGATAAGCTGAACCTGAGCATTTCAGGACTGATGGGACTGAACAAGGGCGGCAACATCAATATTGAGACATCAAGCCGCGGTAAGGACTTTACCAGCAACACCAGCATCAAGGTGCCCATCTACGGCGTAACCTTCACCGTTAGCTACACCTTCGGTAACTCAAGAATGTCGCAGAAGCAGCACCAGAGCCGCGTACAGAACGACTTCATCGAGCAGCAGTCGCAAGGTGAGATGTTGAACAGCATCGGCAGCGATATGTAAGAAAAAGATGGAATAAAGCGTTCTTTTTACAAAAAAGGATGCTTTATTCTAAATTATTTCATATATTTGCAAGCGTTATGAAGAAGATAGATAAAAAAAATATCTGGTTACTACTGACACAGCTTGGTGTTTGGGCCATCATCATACTGGCAATGCCGCTGGCCACATTCCTTAGCACGCAAGACTTACATGCCACAAAGACCTCGTTCTTTGTGGTTTGGGGTATTCTACACTCGCCCTTCGTAATCTATTTCATCAACTTCTACCTGTTCGGTCCATTCCTGTTTTTCCGCCGCAGGTTCTGGTGGTTCGCACTGTGTAACCTGCTCACTATCCTACTGATGAACAGTCAGTTCTTCATGCTATGGTTCCATCGTGACCGCATTCCGCATGAGATAACGATGACACCAAACATGTGGATAGGTATCTTTGCTGGCATGTTGATGTTTATGCTGCTCAACTGCTTTGTGGGCGCTATCGCCATCGGCATACGCCACTTTATGCGTATCCGACAGATCAAGCAGCAGCTCAAGGAAGAGAAAGCTAAGAACACTGAGGCCGAACTGGCTTGGCTCAAAAATCAGATAAACCCACATTTCTTATTTAATACACTCAACAATATTTCGAGTTTGTGCCAAATAGATGCAGATGCCGCCCAGGATGCTATCGCACAACTGAGCGATTTGTTGCGCTACGCTATGTACGAGACAAATAAGAAAACGGTGCCCATCGAGGGCGAGGTGGAGTTTATGCGTAACTATATCGAACTGATGAAACTGCGCTGCAACGAAAAAACAGAGGTAACCACATCGTTCGATATCAAACAGAACATGGAAATAGCTCCTTTGCTATTCATATCACTCGTAGAGAATGCATTCAAACACGGTGTGAGCAGCAACCGTCCGTCGAAGATCGACATCCGATTGCTGCAGAACGCTGACGAACTGATATTCAACTGCGACAACACCAACTTCCCCAAGGATGATGCCGACCGTAGTGGTTCGGGCATCGGACTGGAGAACACCCGTCGCCGCCTCGACCTGATGTACAAGGGGCATTATACCTGGGAGCAAACGCTCGAAGATGATATCTATCACGTGAGGATTACTTTAAACATTATACATTAAACATTATACATTAAACATTAAAGATTAAAGATTAAACATTATATGCCATTAACCTGTATTATAGTAGATGATGAGCCACTGGCCGTAAAGCTGATGGAATCGTTTGTAGCTAAGACACCCGACTTGAAACTGCTGGGCAGTTTCACCGACTCGGTAGAGGCTATCAACGCCGTTAAGGAGCAGAAGCCCAACCTGCTGTTCCTCGACATACAGATGCCCGACCTGAACGGCATGGAGTTGGCACACATGATACCAACAGAAACCCGCGTGGTGTTCACCACTGCCTTCAAGGAGTATGCCTTTGAGAGTTACGAAGTGAGTGCCCTCGACTTCCTGCTCAAGCCCATCCGCTATAACAAGTTCATGGTGGCCGTAGAGAAAGCCAAGGAGTGGTTTGCCAAAAGCGAATCGCCTGTCAGCCAACACCCATCCCCCATCACCAATCACCCATCAGCCATCTTCGTTCGCGTGGATGGCGAGTTGCGTAATATCACCATCAGTGATATCATCTATGTAAATGGTATGAAGGATTACGTGATGTTCTATCTCGACAGCGAGCCCAAGCCACTCATCACCCACCTCACGATGAAAGCTGTTGAGGAGATGCTGCCACCTGAGAAATTTCTGCGTGTACACCGATCATATATTATAGCGGTTGACAAAATAAGAAAGGTTGACCGCAACGATTGCATTTACATCGGAAACGAGATTATTCACGTGCCCGATGGCTACCAAGATGCCTTCCATAAATTCCTGGGAACGCGCACAATTAACAAAATGTAACTTTGCGATAAAAATTTTCGGGTTTTTACTTGGATGGTATCTGTAATTTTCCTACTTTTGCAGTACAATTAGTAACAAAATGTAAACTTAAAACGTTTTAACGACAATGGAAGTTGAGAAAATTATGCAGGCCTTGGAGCAGAAGCATCCAGGCGAAATGGAGTACTTACAGGCAGTAAGAGAGGTGTTGGACAGCATTAAGGATGTGTACAACCAGCACCCCGAGTTTGAGAAAGCCAAAATCATAGAGCGCATCGTAGAGCCAGAGCGTATCACTACTTTCCGTGTGCCCTGGGTCGACGACAAGGGCGAGGTACAGGTAAACATCGGTTACCGTGTGCAGTTCAACAGCGCCATTGGTCCCTACAAAGGCGGTTTGCGTTTCCACCCATCAGTAAACCTCAGTATCCTGAAGTTCCTCGGTTTCGAGCAGACCTTCAAGAATGCACTTACCACCCTGCCTATGGGTGGCGGCAAGGGCGGATCCGACTTTGCTCCCCGTGGTAAGAGCGATGCCGAGATTATGCGTTTCTGCCAGGCATTCATGTGCGAGCTGTACAAGGTGATCGGTCCTGATATGGACGTACCTGCCGGTGATATCGGCGTAGGTGGTCGCGAGATTGGCTATCTGTTTGGCATGTACAAGAAGCTCACCAGCCAGTTCCATGGCGCTACCCTCACTGGTAAGGGCATGGAATGGGGCGGCTCTATCCTGCGCCCAGAGGCTACAGGTTATGGTGCACTCTACTTTGTTCACCACATGCTGGAGACTCACGGACTCGACATCAAGGGTAAGACCGTTGCTCTGTCAGGTTTCGGTAACGTAGCATGGGGTGCTGCCAAGAAGGCCACCGAGATGGGTGCCAAGGTTATCACCATCTCAGGTCCTGATGGATACATCTACGATCCCGCAGGTCTCGATGCAGAGAAGATTGAGTACATGCTGGAGCTCCGTGCCAGTGGTAACGACGTATGTCAGCCATACGAGGAGGAGTTCGAGGGTTCTAAGTTCTTCGCAGGCAAGAAGCCTTGGGAGCAGAAGGCTGACATCTATCTGCCATGTGCTACTCAGAACGAGCTGAATGGTGCTGATGCCGACATGATTCTGGCCAACAAGCCACTCTGCGTAGCCGAGGTATCTAACATGGGTTGCACAGCCGAGGCTGTCAACAAGTTCATCGCCGCTGGTCAGCTGTTCGCTCCTGGTAAGGCTGTTAACGCCGGTGGTGTAGCCACATCAGGTTTGGAGATGACTCAGAACTCAATGCGCATGAGCTGGACCGCTGAGGAGGTTGACCAGCGTCTGCACCAGATTATGAGTGGTATCCACGAGCAGTGCGTGAAGTACGGTAAGGAAGGCAACTACATTAACTATGTAAAGGGTGCCAACGTAGCCGGCTTCATGAAGGTCGCTAAGGCTATGCTCGCTCAGGGCATTGTGTAGAGCTCGGCGATAGCCAAGGTCTATACGTTATGCCTTCAGGCATATCGTTTAATTGATGGTTCTTATACATAAAATAGTCGCAACGACACTAACACTAATAATAAGCTTTACCGCTCAGGCGCAAACCGAGAGCGGTAAGGCTTCGTTTTATTCTAAAAGCTCCAGCGGCCGCCGAACGGCCAGCGGTGTGCGACTGCATCACGACAGTCTTACATGCGCCCACCGCACCTACCCTTTCGGTACACTGCTGTTAGTAACCAACCCAGCCAATGGTAACCATGTTATCGTAAAGGTCATCGACCGTGGTCCGTACGTTAAAGGTCGCGTTATCGACCTCTCGCATCGTGCCGCCAAAGAGTTAGGCATCATCGCCCAGGGCATAGCCCCTGTGATTGTCGAGGAGTTTAACGAGTCGGTCATCCCGTTCAAACCTGCCGAGGTATTCAGCAAGCCAGAGCTCGACTTAAGTACCAGCGATGGCGATGCCGCCACACCAATCTGGGTTGAACTAAACCAACAGATGAAACAGAAAAAGCAGCAGGAGCATAAAGAAAAAAAGAAGCGATAGGACGAACCCTATCGCTTACTTGTTTGAATCCTGAACTCCCTTGTCTGGGAAACAATCTCATTACGACCTAGAAAAACTCCTATACGGAAAACAGCCTCGCCATCTCTTAATCCATTATCAGCCCGTACGAGCGCTGTATATCTGATGCCCTTACCTGGGGCTATACTCTCTATCATTACGTTGTCAGAAACCTCTATATGCTTGTTTCCGCTTATTTCTGTTACATTAGGACGTACGCGGTACAGAATCTTATCTGTTGTATTATAAACCTCGAACACAATTCTGGCCTCCTCACCACGTGCCAGCACCTGGTCGCGACTACTGTCGATCAGCATCGGACGGCGGATCTCCAACACATCAGGTGTGCGAGCTGGTGTATTATCCATATATATGCGATCATCGGGATAGTCATAATCCGACTGGCGTTGAACGCTGCCACGATCCATACGGCGCTGTTCGTATTGCTCCACCTTCTTTTGATGCGCTTCATCGGCTGCTTGTCCTACAGCTGCACCAACAATTGCACCACCGGCCATGCCAATCAGCGTGCCGACATCACTGCCACGTGGACCGCCAGAAAGGCCTCCGATAGCCGAACCGATGATTGATCCGAACCAGGCACCTGTGGTAGCCCCTGTCTCCGTGTAGGTGCCACAACTACTCAGCAGCAGCATGGCACCAAGCGACATAACAAACAACTTCTTCATAACCAATCTAACTAACTAATTAACTATTTCGGTGCAAAGATACGCATATATACAAAAAAAAGAAAAGGAATTCCCCCACACTTTGGTAGGAAAATCCCTATTCTTTATAATTAGAATATAAAATTCTAACGATTACTCAGCCTTAGCCTCTTCAGCAGGAGCCTCAGTTGCAGGAGCCTCAGCTACGGGAGCCTCAGCGGCCTCTGCCTTTGGAGCAGCCTTGCGTGAACGACGGGTTGACTTCTTCTTAGTATCCTTTGCCATCTCTGGATCAAAGTCAACGAGCTCGATGAAGCAAACCTGAGCAGCGTCACCCTGACGAGTACCGAGCTTAATGATACGAGTGTATCCACCGGGACGATCGCCAACCTTCTCACTTACAGTAGAGAAAAGCTCCTTGATAGCCTCCTTGTTCTGGAGGTAGCTGAATACTACACGACGAGAGTTGGTAGAATCCTCCTTAGCCTTAGTGATCAGGGGCTCTACATACTTCTTCAGGGCCTTAGCCTTTGCTACGGTCGTAGTGATTCTTTTGTGCATGATCAGCGAGATAGCCATGTTTGCGAGCATGGCACTGCGGTGAGATGCAGTACGACCGAGATGATTAAATTTCTTATTATGTCTCATAATTATTTTTTGCTTTTATTGGGCAAGAGATTACTCTCTGTCCAGTTTGTATTTTGAAATATCAGTTCCAAACGACAGATTCAGACTCTCGAGCAAATCATCAAGCTCAGTGAGCGATTTCTTACCAAAGTTACGGAACTTCAGGAGGTCTGTCTTATTGTACTGTACCAGATCGCCAAGTGTCTCAACATCAGCGGCCTTGAGGCAGTTGAGGGCACGAACCGAGAGGTTCATGTCAACGAGACGAGTCTTAAGCAGCTGGCGCATGTGCAGAATCTCCTCGTCGAACTCCTGGTTGCTCTCAGTCTCAGAACTCTCGAGAGAGATCTTCTCGTCAGAGAACAGCATGAAGTGGTAGATGAGGATCTTAGCAGCCTCTTTCAGTGCATCCTTTGGGTGGATGGAACCGTCCGTAGTAACCTCGAGTACCAGCTTGTCATAGTCGGTCTTCTGTTCAACACGATATGGCTCAACAGCGTACTTTACGTTACGGATCGGAGTGTAAATAGAATCGATTGCAATTACATTAACGTCGGTGCAGAACTCGCGATTCTCATCGGCGGGTACATATCCACGACCTTTGTTGATTGTAATATCAATCTGCATCGATGCTTTGGAATCTAAATGACAAATCACCAAATCGGGATTTAACACTTCAAATCCAGAAAGATACTTGCTGATATCACCAGCCTTGAATTCTGTAGAATTCTCGACCGTGATACTTACTTTCTCGTTCTCGAATTCTTCTACTATTTGCTTGAATCGAACTTGCTTCAGATTCAAGATAATGTTGGTTACATCTTCCTTTACACCGGGAACTGATGAGAATTCATGCTCAACACCAGCAATGCGGATGGTGTTGATAGCATAACCCTCGAGTGATGAAAGCAGAATGCGGCGAAGGGCGTTACCAATGGTTACACCAAAGCCAGGCTCCAAAGGACGGAATTCGAACTTGCCGAACTTGTCGTTGGCCTCCAACATTACGACTTTATCGGGTTTTTGAAATGCTAATATCGCCATTAATTTAAATGATTTTAGTTCTTAGAGTACAACTCAACGATTAACTGCTCCTTAATATTCTCGGGGATGTCGGCGCGCTCAGGCTTGTGCAGGAACTTACCGCCCTTTACATTCTCATCCCACTCAATCCAAGGATACTTGCTGTGATTGAAACCTGCGAGAGCAGCTTCAATAACCTCAAGTGACTTAGACTTCTCACGAACAGCTACAACCTGACCAGGCTTAACAGCATAAGAAGGAATATTAACAACCTGACCATCAACTGTAATGTGCTTGTGACCTACGAGCTGACGAGCAGCAGCGCGAGTTGGAGCAATACCAAGACGGAATACTACGTTGTCGAGACGACTCTCGAGGTTCTGCAGCAGAACCTCACCAGTGATACCCTCAGCCTTAGCTGCCTTCTCAAACATATTACGGAACTGACGCTCGAGTACACCATAGGTATACTTGGCTTTCTGCTTCTCTGCCAGCATGACTGCATACTCCGACATCTTACGACGACGGTTGTTGCCATGCTGTCCAGGAGGGAAGTTTCTCCTAGACAAAACTTTGTCTGCGCCGAAGATGGGCTCACCAAAACGACGCGCAATTTTTGATTTCGGTCCTAAATATCTTGCCATAATAATAAAATATGTTTCTTCTTAATAATCCTTCTAATAATTATACGCGACGACGCTTTGGAGGACGACATCCGTTGTGTGGCAGTGGAGTTACATCGATAATCTCCATTACCTCGATACCAGCACCATGAATGGCACGGATAGCTGACTCACGACCGTTACCGGGACCCTTAACATAAGCCTTAACCTTGCGAAGACCCAGGTCGTAAGCAACCTTAGCGCAATCCTCAGCAGCCATCTGGGCAGCATAAGGAGTATTCTTCTTAGAGCCACGGAAGCCCATCTTACCAGCTGATGACCAAGAGATAATCTGACCCTCGTCGTTAGCCAGCGATACAATAATATTATTAAAAGAACTGTGTACGTGGAGCTGGCCGATAGCGTTTACTCTCACGTTTCTCTTCTTTGAAGTGACTGTTTTCTTTGCCATAATTCCTAATTTCTTAAATGTTCAACTTAGAATTACTTCGTAGCCTTCTTCTTGTTAGCAACAGTCTTCTTCTTACCCTTACGAGTACGAGCATTATTCTTAGTGCTCTGACCGCGAACGGGAAGACCGTTACGATGACGGACGCCACGATAGCAACCAATATCCATCAGTCGCTTGATATTCAACTGGATCTCTGAACGGAGATCACCTTCTACTTTGAATTCAGCGCCGATAATTTCACGGATTTTGGCTGCCTGGTCGTCAGTCCACTCGTTAACCTTCAGGTCACGGCTGACACCTGCCTTATCCAATATCTTTGCTGAACTACTTCGACCAATACCGTAGATATAGGTCAATGCGATTTCGCCACGCTTATTCTGGGGCAAATCTACTCCAACAATTCTTATTGCCATTGTTAATTAAAAAGATAAAAATAAATTACTCTAAAAATTACATTTCTTGCTAAAAAGCATGCAAAGGTACGAAGAATTTTTCAATTCTCCGCCATTTTATGCATTTTTAACATTAACCCTGACGCATTTTGTACTTAGGGTTCTTCTTGTTGATAACGAACAGGCGGCCCTTACGACGTACGATTTTGCAGTCTGGGGTACGCTTCTTCAATGATGCTCTTGTCTTCATATTAATTCGTATTGTTTATTTGTATCTGAATACAATTCGTCCCTTTGTCAGGTCATAGGGGCTCATTTCCACCTTAACCTTATCACCGGGGAGGATCTTGATATAGTGCATTCTCATCTTACCAGAGATATGCGCAATAATCTGGACCCCATTTTCAAGTTCTACACGAAACATCGCATTCGACAGCGATTCTACAATTGTTCCGTCCTGCTCAATAGCGGATTGTTTTGCCATACTTAATGTTTAATATAACTTACCTTCTAATTTCTCCACTTCTTCAAAAGAAGACAGGATTTCGGCCTGACCTTTTCTTACAGCAATGGTATGCTCGAAATGAGCGGCTGGCTTTCCGTCGCGTGTACGGATGGTCCAGCGATCAGCATCCATCCAGATGGCTCGGTTACCCATTGTTACCATAGGCTCGATTGCCAAGCACATACCGGCTTTCAGCATGATACCGTTGCCACGTCGACCATAGTTAGGCACCTGTGGGTCTTCGTGCATCTCGCGACCGATACCGTGACCGGTCAACTCACGTACGATGCCGTACTTCTGTGCCTCACAATGCTCCTGCACTGCAGCGCTGATATCCCCCAGGTGTTTGCCTGCAACGGCACTTTCGATACCTTTGTAAAGCGACTCCTTGGTAGTCTTCAACAGCTGCTTGACCTCGTCGGAAACCTCGCCCACACAGAATGTGTAACACGAATCTCCATTAAAGCCGTTCAACAGTGTACCGCAGTCGATCGAAATGATGTCGCCCTCTTTGAGAACAGTCTCAGCGTTGGGCACGCCATGAACCACTACGTCGTTCACCGATGTGCAGATGCTGGCAGGAAACGGCCCTCCATATGGATTGGGGAAACCCTTGAAAGTTGGGATAGCACCATTATCTCTAATGAACTCATCCGCTATCTTATCCAACTGGAGGGTCGTTATACCAGGCTTAATATGTTTAGCCAATTCGCCAAGCGTTTTGCCAACAAGTTGGTTGGCCTGGCGCATCAGCTCTATCTCATCTTCAGTTTTTAGATATATCTTCATAGAAGATTAGTATGCGGCCATTCCACGTCCGTGAATACGACCTGAACTGAGCAGACCGTCGTAATGACGCATCAGCAGGTGACTCTCGATCTGAGCGAGTGTGTCGAGCACAACGCCCACCAGAATCAGCAACGATGTTCCACCGAAGAACTGAGAGAACGCATCCTGAACATTCAGCAAGCTTGCCAATGCAGGCATGATAGCGATGAATGCGATGAACAATGAACCGGGGAGAGTAATGCGACTCATAACTGTGTCGATGTACTCAGCGGTCTCCTTACCGGGCTTAACACCTGGGATGAAACCATTGTTACGCTTCATGTCCTCAGCCATCTGAGTAGGATTCAGAGTGATGGCTGTGTAGAAGTATGTGAAAGCGATAATCAGTATAGCGAAAATGATGTTGTAGGTCCAGCTGTGATGATCGAGCATCGTGCGAACGAACCAACTTGCATTCTCAGGAGCTGAATACTGTACGATAGTCAATGGAATGAACATCAGAGCCTGAGCAAAGATGATAGGCATTACATTGGCAGCGAACAGCTTCAGGGGGATATACTGACGTGCTCCACCTACCTGCTTGTTACCTACGAGGCGCTTAGCGTACTGAACGGGCACTTTGCGAACACCCTGTACCAGAACAATTGATGCGCAAACAACTGCATAGAGAATGATGATCTCGACCAAGAACATAACCAGTCCACCACCAGTGATGGCAGTGAATCGCGAGCTAACCTCCTGGATGAATGCCTGAGGCAGACGTGCGATAATACCGATCATAATAATCAGTGAGATACCATTACCTATACCCTTATCCGTAATGCGCTCACCCAACCACAGGATAAACATGCTACCTGCAGCCAGAATGATAACAGCAGGAACCATGAAGTATGACCATGAGATGCCTGTTGCCAGGGCAGCTCCCGAAGTCATCTTCAGGTTCATCAGGTAACCCGGTGCCTGGAACATCAGGATGGCTACAGTGAGCCAACGGGTGTACATGCTGATCTTCTTGCGGCCGCTTTCACCTTCGCGCTGCATTTTCTGCACGTAGGGAACAGCGACAGCAAGAAGCTGCATTACGATAGAAGCAGAGATGTAAGGCATGATTCCAAGCGCAAAGATAGATGCGTTGGAGAATGCACCACCGGAGAACATGTCGAGCAATGACATCAAACCACCGGCAGTCTGTGACTGCAATTGGCTTAACATGGCTGGGTTGATACCAGGAAGTACAACGAACGAACCAAAACGATAAATTGCTACGAACAGGAGAGTGATGAGGATGCGCTGGCGCAGGTCCTCAATCTTCCAGATGTTCTTCAGTGTCTCTATTAACTTCTTCATTTTTAATGTTAGATTTTTGTTGCGTTACCACCTACTGCCTTGATTGCCTCTTCAGCAGTCTTTGAGAAAGCGTTAGCTTCTACGTCAACCTTAGCCTTGAGCTCACCGTTGCCAAGAACCTTTACCAGCACCTTGCCATTGGTAAGACCAGCAGCGATCAACTCCTCAATGCCGATCTTGGTGAGGTTCTTCTCCTCAGCAAGCTTCTGCAGTGTAGAGAGGTTAACTGCAAAGTACTCCTTGTGGTTGATGTTCTTGAAACCAGACTTCGGAACGCGACGCTGGAGTGGCATCTGACCACCTTCGAATCCAATCTTTCTCTTATAACCAGAACGAGCCTTGGCACCCTTGTGTCCACGAGTAGAAGTACCACCCAGACCTGAACCAGGTCCGCGACCGATACGACGACTTGAGTGGGTAGAACCCTCAGCCGGCTTTAAATTATTCAGTTTCATAATCGAATCTACTTTTAAAATGTTAATTACTCAACTACTGTTACCAGGTGGTGTACCTTACGGATCATACCACGGATTGAAGGAGTATCCTCTACCTCAACAACCTGAGAGATCTTGCGCAGGCCGAGAGCCTCGAGAGTGCGCTTCTGATCAACTGGATAACCGATCTTACTCTTAATCTGCTTTACCTTAATTGTTGCCATAGTTATTTTCTCCTTTAACCTCTAAATACTTTATCCATACTGATTCCACGAGTACCTGCTACAGTATAGGCATCACGCATCTGACTCAGAGCTACGATAGTTGCCTTAACCAGGTTGTGAGGGTTAGATGAGCCCTTTGACTTAGCGAGCACATCCTTGATACCAACACTCTCCAGTACGGCACGCATAGCACCACCGGCAACAAGACCGGTACCAGCAGCAGCTGGCTTCAGGAATACCTGAGCACCGCCGAAGCGAGCCTCCATCTCATGAGGGATGGTACCCTTGAGTACGGGAACTTTAACAAGATTCTTCTTAGCTGCCTCAACACCCTTGGCGATAGCTGCTGTAACCTCACCAGCCTTACCAAGACCCCAGCCGATGATACCGTTGCCGTCGCCGACAACTACAATGGCTGCGAATGTAAAGGTGCGACCTCCCTTTGTTACCTTGGTAACACGGTTGATGGCAACCAGTCTGTCTTTCAACTCTACGTCACTATTTACTTTAACTTTGTTCATTGCCATAATCGTTTAGAATTTAAGTCCACCTTTACGAGCTGCGTCTGCAAGCGACTTTACGCGGCCGTGATACAGATAACCGTTACGGTCGAAGACAACGGCGCTAACGCCAGCCTCCTGAGCCTTCTTGGCTACCAGCTCACCTACCTTCTCAGCCTGCTCGATCTTAGGCATAGCCTCGAGACCCAGTGAAGATGCAGAAGCAAGTGTTTTACCTTCCAAATCATTGATCACCTGAGCATAGATCTGCTTGTTGCTGCGGAAAACGCTCAGACGAGGACGCTCGGCTGTGCCGAACACGTTCTTACGAATTCTATATTTGATCTTAATTCGTCTTTCTACTTTCTTTGTTGTCATAATCTTCAATTTTTAATGATGTTAATTTTCAAGATTACTTAGCTGAAGCTGACTTACCCGACTTACGACGGATAACCTCACCCTTGAACAAAATACCCTTTCCTTTGTAAGGCTCAGGCATACGGAAAGAACGAATCTTAGCACAAATCAGACCGAGCAGTGCCTTGTCGCATGACTCGAGGATAATCTGAGGATTCTGGTTACGCTCAGACTTGGTCTCAACCTTAACCTCCTTAGGAAGCTGGATGAAGATGGGGTGAGTATAACCCAGAGCGAACTCGATGATGTTACCCTGGTTAGAAACACGGTAACCTACACCTACGAGCTCCATCTCCTTCTTATAACCTTCGCTTACGCCTACTACCATGTTGTTAACAAGCGCACGATACAGACCGTGGAAAGCCTGCTTCTGCTTGATGTTAACAGGGCTGTTCTCGTCGATCTCAAACTTAATCTGACCGTCCTCGATAGTCATCTTGATAGAGGGGTCAACCTTCTGTGTCAGCTCTCCCTTTGGACCCTTAACGGTTACAACACCGTCCTTGTCCTGAGCAACAGTAACGCCTGCAGGGATACTAATTGGCAATTTTCCTATTCTTGACATATTCTATCCTCCAATTAATATACATAGCAAAGAACCTCACCACCGATCTTCAGGGCTGCGGCCTCTTTGTCTGTCATTACACCTTTAGACGTGGAAAGGATGGCAATTCCAAGTCCGTTAATTACTCTCGGCATGTCTTTGTAGCCAGTGTACTGGCGAAGACCTGGGGTTGAAACTCGCTTCAAGCACTTGATAGCGTTTTCACGAGTAGCTGGGTTGTACTTCAAAGCAACCTTGATAGTACCCTGAGGACCATCCTCGATGAACTTGTAGTTCAGGATGTAACCCTTCTCGAAGAGGATCTTAGTGATCTCTTTCTTCAAGTTTGACGCAGGAACCTCAACGACACGGTGATGTGCCATGATGGCGTTTCTGAGTCTTGTCAGATAATCTGCTATTGGATCTGTCATAAAAATAAATGTTTTAATTAATCGGGACTACCCCGACAATATTAAATTAATAAATCTCTTTTTTGCTTAAATCAGGTAGATTACCAGCTGGCCTTCTTTACTCCAGGAATCAGACCGTTTGATGCCATCTCACGGAACTGGATACGAGAAAGACCGAACTGACGCATATATCCCTTTGGACGACCTGTAATCTTGCAACGGTTGTGCAGACGGATAGGGTTAGCGTTCTTAGGGATGCTCTGCAACTTGCGAGCTGCCTCATAAGCCTCTGCGGGATCCTCAGTAGTAGCGATCACCTTCTTCAGAGTTGCACGTTTCTCAGCGTAGCGAGCAACGAGCTTAGCGCGCTTTACCTCGCGGGCTTTCATTGATTCTTTTGCCATATCTCTTAATCGTTTTTAGCGTTCTTGAATGGAAGACCGAAAGCCTTCAGCAGTGCGAAACCTTCCTCGTCGGTCTGAGCCGATGTAACGAAGGTGATGTTCATACCCTGAATGCGGTCAACTGAATCGATATTGATCTCTGGGAAGATAATCTGCTCCTGGATACCCAGTGTGTAGTTACCACGGCCGTCGAACTTGCTCTCGATACCCTTGAAGTCGCGGATACGAGGGAGAGCGATGCGAACGAGCTTCTCGAGGAACTCGTACATGCGCTCACGACGAAGAGTTACCATCACACCGATAGGCATCTTCTTACGAAGCTTGAAGTTTGCGATATCCTTCTTAGAATATGTAGCAACTGCCTTCTGACCACAGATAGCGGTAATCTCGTTGATAGCAACCTCGATGATCTTCTTATCCTGAGTAGCGTCACCAAGACCCTGGTTTACTACGATCTTCTTCAGGACAGGAATCTGCATTGCAGAAGTGTAGTTGAACTGCTTCTGAAGAGCAGGAGCAATCTTCTCCTTGTACTCTTTCTTTAACTGTGCTGTATTTGCCATTACTTAATCTCCTCTCCTGACTTTTTAGCGATACGAACGACATTCTTACCCTCGCGCTTGATAGCAACACGGGTAGCCTTGCCACTCTTCGGATCAATCAAACTAATATTCGAAATGTGAATAGGAGCCTCCATCTTCACAAAGCCTCCCTGAGGATTCTTGGCGCTTGGCTTGGCACTCTTGTTCACCATGTTGATGCCCTCAACGAGAGCACGCTGCTTGTCGGTCAGAACCTTCAGTACCTTACCAGTCTTGCCCTTGTCCTCACCGGCCAGAACGATGACTGTATCGTTTTTCTTAATATTGAACTTTGCCATTTCTCTTAACTCTTAACTGTTAATTATTAACTATTACAGTACCTCAGGTGCCAAAGAAACGACCTTCATATTCACGGCACGGAGCTCACGGGCAACGGGGCCGAAGATACGGCTACCGCGGAGCTCACCTGCATTGTTCAGCAGTACGCAGGCATTGTCGTCGAAACGGATGTAAGAACCATCAGCACGACGGATTTCCTTCTTAGTGCGAACAACCAAAGCCTTTGATACTGCACCCTTCTTTACATCACTTGTAGGGATCGCGTTCTTGATAGACACAACGATGATATCACCTACGCTGGCATAACGGCGCTTGGTACCGCCCAATACACGGATGCAGAGAGCCTCGCGTGCACCGCTGTTGTCAGCTACTGTAAGTCTTGATTCTGTCTGTATCATAATTACTTAGCTTTTTCTACGATGTTAACTAATCTCCATCTCTTTGTCTTTGACAGAGGACGGGTTTCCATAATGAGCACTGTATCACCTACATTGCACTCGTTATTCTCATCGTGTGCGTGATACTTCTTTGTCTTCTGGACAAACTTACCATACATAGGGTGCTTCTCCTTGAACTTGGCTGCAATAACAATGGTTTTATCCATCTTGTTGCTGATAACGACACCCTGTCTTGTCTTTCTTAAATTTCTTGTTTCCATCTGGACCATTGTTATTTATTAAGTTCTCTCTGATGAAGTTCTGATTTCATTCGTGCGATATCGCGACGAGCGGCCTTAATCTGAGATGGATTCTCAAGTGGAGTGATTGCGTGGTTCAACTTCATCTGGTTGTACTTTGCAACCTCAGCCTCAATGCGCTCTGCCAGATCCTTGGTCTCGAGCTCTCTTACTTCTTTAATCTTCATACTCAATTAAGCGTTTTTATCGAAATCACGTCTTACAACAAACTTAGTCTTTACGGGCAGCTTCTGAGCACCGAGGCGAAGAGCCTCCTTAGCGATGTCGAAAGGTACACCCTCTACTTCAAAGAGAATACGGCCTGGTGTAACAGGTGCAACCCATCCTGCGGGATCTCCCTTACCTTTACCCATTCGCACGTCAGCAGGCTTGCGAGTGATTGGCTTATCAGGGAAGATGCGAATCCATACCTGACCTTCACGGTTCATATAACGATTGATAGCAACACGGGCTGCCTCAATCTGGCGGCTGTCGATCCACTTGGCATCCATTGTCTTGATACCGAAAGATCCGAAAGCCAGTGTTGTTCCTCTGTGGGCGTTGCCTTTGTTGCCGCGTCCATCCTGAGGTCTTCTATATCTTACTCTTTTGGGCTGTAACATAATAAGTTTCTACTTTAAATCGTTATTACTTCTTCTTATTACGGAACTTTCTGTCACGACCATTACCGCCGTTAGAGCGACCATTTGATTTCTCCTGAGTGAAGTTAGGTGCGAGGTCAACGTTTCCGTAGATCTCACCACGGCAAATCCATACCTTGATACCCAGAATACCAACCTTGGTCAGAGCCTCAGCGTGGCAGTAGTCAATGTCAGCACGATAAGTGTGCAGAGGAGTACGACCCTCCTTCAGCATCTCGCTACGTGCGATTTCAGCTCCATTAAGACGACCTGAAATCTGAACCTTAATACCCTCGGCACCAGCACGCATTGTGTTCTGGATAGCCATCTTGATGGCACGGCGATAAGCGATCTTACCCTCTACCTGGCGAGCGATGTTGTTGGCAACAATCGTGGCATCGAGCTCAGGACGCTTTACCTCGAAGATATTAATCTGAATCTCCTTATCATAGAGCTTCTTCAGTTCTTCCTTCAGTTTGTCGACATCTTGTCCACCTTTACCAATGACGAGACCTGGACGGGCTGTGCAAATAGTAATGGTAACCAGCTTCAATGTGCGCTCGATGACAATCTTCGATACGCTGGCCTTAGCCAGACGCTCGTTCAGGTACTTACGGATTTTCTGATCCTCTACCAGGTTATCTCCGAAGTCCTTGCCTCCGAACCAATTTGAATCCCAACCTCTTACGATTCCAAGACGGTTGCTAATTGGATTAACTTTCTGTCCCATACTTATTCTTTTACATCATTAGTTTTAGCATCAACAAACAGAGTCACGTGATTAGAACGCTTGCGGATACGATAGCCGCGACCCTGTGGTGCAGGTCTCATTCTCTTCATTGTAACACCCTCGTCAACGAATACGCGAGTGATGAACAGCTCACCATCCTCAGCCTTGCGATCGTTCTTGGCTTCCCAGTTAGCGATGGCCGAACGGAGGAGTTTCTCTACATTAGCTGCAGCTGCCTTCTTCGAGAAACGGAGTACACCCAGAGCGCGATTTACCTCCATGCCGCGGATCATGTCCACAACATAGCGCATCTTGCGGGGTGAAGAGGGGCAGCCGTTGAGCTTGGCAAAATACTGTGTCTTAAGTGCTGCTTTTCTTTCTTCAGCCTTAATATGTTTTCTTGCTCCCATTTTAATTCTTTAATTTTTTAATTCTTAATTCTCCCTGGGATTACTTCTTGTTACCGGCGTGACCACCGAAACGACGTGTAGGTGCAAACTCTCCGAGCTTGTGACCAACCATGTTTTCTGTAACGTAAACAGGGATAAATTTGTTACCGTTATGAACTGCAACAGTGTGTCCCACGAAATCGGGTGAGATCATTGATGCTCTGGCCCATGTCTTAACGACATTCTTCTTACCACTCTCATTCATAGCGAGAATCTTCTTCTCGAGTGATACGTTGATGTATGGACCCTTCTTTAATGAACGACTCATAATTTACTCTAATTAACTTGTTTACTTCTTGTTAGCTCTTTCAATAATGTACTTGTTTGAAAGCTTCTTAGGTGCACGAGTCTTAAGACCCTTAGCGTACAAGCCCTTACGTGAACGTGGGTGACCTCCAGACTGACGTCCTTCACCACCACCCATTGGGTGATCATGTGGGTTCATAACTACACCACGGTTGTGAGGACGCTGACCCAACCAGCGAGAGCGACCAGCCTTACCTGATGCCTCCAGAGCGTGATCTGAGTTACCTACACTACCTACAGTTGCTTTACAAGCTGAGAGAATCTGACGAGTCTCGCCTGAAGGAAGCTTGATTACACAATAGCTACCCTCACGAGAAGTCAACTGAGCGAAATTACCAGCCGAACGAACCAGCTTGGCACCCTGACCAGGACGCATCTCAATGTTGTGGATGACTGTACCTACAGGGATGTTTGCCAAAGGAAGGGCGTTACCAACCTCGGGTACTGCATCAGCACCCGACATCAGAGTTGCACCAACCTGCAGTCCATTAGGAGCAATGATATAACGTTTTTCACCATCAGCGTAGAAAAGAAGTGCAATGCGAGCTGAACGGTTAGGATCGTACTCGATTGTCTTTACTACAGCTGGAACACCATCTTTCTCTCGCTTGAAGTCGATCAGACGATACTTCTTCTTGTGACCGCCGCCCATGTAGCGAACAGTCATCTTACCGGTGTTGTTTCGACCACCGGTTGAACGCTTACCGTAAACGAGAGACTTCTCTGGCACGGATGCAGTAATATCCTCGAACGTGCCAATAATCTTGTGTCTTTGACCCGGAGTTACGGGCTTTAATTTACGTACTGCCATTTTTATTACTGAATATTGCTATAAAAATCAATTACATCGCCCTCCTTAAGAGTAACGATTGCCTTCTTGAACGCGTTCTTCTGACCCTTGATCAGACCAGCCTTAGTGTAGCGTGAGCTACGCTTGCCGGCGTAACGAACAGTGTTCACGTCGATTACTGTAACATTGTACAGAGCCTCAACCTCATTCTTAATCTCAAGCTTATTAGCCTCAGGACGAACGATGAAACCATACTTGGCCTCAGCCTTCTTGGTACGCTCCTCGCCCTTTACCTTATAAGTTTTCTCTACAGAAGACTTGTCTGTAATCTTGGTCATCTTCTCAGTGACCAGGGGTTTAATGATAAATGCCATATCCTTAGTCCTCCTTTTACTTGTTTAAGATACCGTCGATTGTCTCCAGCGACTTCTCAGTGATAACGAGTACATCAGCGTTCAGCACCTTGTAGGTGTTAACCAGTGAAGCCTCCATTACCTCTGTGCCCTGCAGATTGCGAGCCGACAGATATACATTGTTATTAGTACCTGACATTACGAAGAGAGTCTTCTTGCCGTCAACCTTCAGGTTCTTTGCAATGTTGATGAACTCCTTAGTCTTAGGAGCCTCCATGGTGAAGTCCTCAACAACTACGATTGCATTCTCCTGAGCCTTGTATGACAGAGCTGACTTACGAGCAAGAGCCTTAACCTTCTTATTCAGCTTGAAGCTGTAGTCACGAGGTGTAGGACCAAACACACGACCACCACCACGCAGCAGAGGTGAGTTGATATCTCCGTGACGGGCACCGCCGCCACCCTTCTGACGTCCAAGCTTACGAGTAGAACCAGAAATCTCGCTTCTCTCCTTTGACTTAGCTGTACCCTGACGCTGGTTAGCGAGATACTGCTTAACGTCCAGGTAGAGAACGTGGTCATTAGGTTCAATACCGAAGATAGCCTCGTTCAGAGTTACCTTACGTCCGGTCTCCTGACCTTTGATATTCAATACGCTAACTTCCATCTTACTTGTTAATTAAAACAGTTGAACCATTATAACCAGCGCAGCTACCCTTAACAAGGATAAGATTGTGCTCTGGAATTACCTTTAACACTTTGAGGTTCTGAGTAGTAACTCGATCGCCTCCCATCTGGCCGCCCATGCGCATTCCCTTGAATACCTTGGCGGGATAAGAACAGGCACCGATAGAACCTGGCTTACGCAGACGGTCGTCCTGACCGTGAGTAGCCTGGCCTACGCCACCAAAACCATGACGCTTCACAACGCCCTGAAAACCTTTACCTTTTGAAGTTCCTACAACGTCAACAAACTCGGCACCCTCGAAGATGTCGACTGTAACGGTGTCACCGAGATTCAACTCGGTATCAAACTTGAACTCGGCCAAGTGGGCCTTTGGTGTAGTGTTAGCCTTCTTGAAGATACCCATCATTGCTTTTGTGGTATTCTTCTCCTTCTTCTCACCGAAGGCGAGCTGAACAGCCTCATAGCCATCCTTCTCAACAGACTTAACCTGAGTTACAACACAAGGACCAGCTTCGATAACAGTGCACGGTACATTCTTACCGTCGGCACTGAAAACGGATGTCATTCCGATTTTTCTTCCAATTAATCCTGGCATTTCAGTTTAAAAATTAATAATGTTTATAAAATATATAATAAATGTTCCTTTTTAAGTGGTTCTCGCAACTTCCGCGCACACAAAACACCCACTTAAAAAGGAACTTCAACTACTTCGTTTTCGAAGGCTAAGTCGCTATTTATCAGGGCATTGTTAGCTCCACGGCCAGCGCAATACTCACTTTTGCGGGTGCAAAGGTACAAATAATATATAATATACACAAACATTATTAAGGCTTAGTAGTAACTTTTAAGTATTTTTATACTTTATACCTCCAAAAACACAACAATTCCGGCTTTTGGAAGCCGAGGTAAGGTATGTGTTGTTCAGATAATCTGCGTGTGCTATCATTACAATGAGAACTCGGCGGAGAGGATGAGTTCGCGGGGACGGAGGAGGTAGCTGGTGGTTGAGGTGGCGATACCAGTGTAGATGGTTTCCTCGTAGGCTTGCTTGTTGAACAGGTTGTTGAGAGCGGCCTTTAGGCGGACAGACTTCAATCGCCAGGTAACCGAGGCATCGCTGAGCAGGGTGTTCAGGGTGTTGCCGGCTTGCAGCTCGTTGCGGTGATGCACAAACTTCCAAGAGAGATCAACCTTGCCAATCGTGGAAGTGAGCACCAGCTGCTGGCGCCAGTTGAACAGCGTGGTATGCGAACTGCCAGCCGTTTTGTTGCCATTGAGCGAGAAACTGGCACTATAGTCGAACTCGCACCAAGCGGGCGAAACGATGATACCAGGCGTAAACGTGAGCGACTGGGTGGTATAACTGTACCACTCACCTGCCGACAGCTGGCGACCTTTGCTTAACGAGCCATTCACACCCAGACTCAACTTGGTCTTGATGGCATAGAAGCCTTTCTGTATGCTGGCACCGCCACTCAGAAAGTCGTTCTGACTGTGGAGTTCCTTCAGGGTGTAGTAATAGCAGCCATCGATAATCTGCATATCGTTGGTGGTGTTGTTCCAACTGCGCTGCACCGTGAGGTTGACAGTGGCAAAAAGCTCACGGATAGGACGCTTATACCGATAGCCCAACGTGGCATAAACCTGACGGTTGACAGGTATCAAGTCGGCTGCTTTGTACCACGTGCGATAATCACGGCGATAACTGTCGAGAGCATAGTTCTGCATACCACCCATTGTTTGTACGTAGGCACTACCGAGATGAATTTCGGAACGGGTATCAGGATTCCAATAAGCAGAGAGCACGGGATGCAGATAGAACATAGACTGCTGCTGACGCACGTAACGCTGGAAAGTAAGCGTGGGCGATAGTGAGAGCGTGATTTTATCGGTGCGATACTGCCAGCGGGGGCGCGCCTCGATGATGAGGTGCAGGTTATCGGTGTGGTTTACATACACATCCTCGCCCTCGACAAACAGGTTGTAGGTATGTGTTATCTTACCAGCCTTACGCTGCCATCCCAGCAGGTGGGCGGTATGCCAGAGGTTGGTGCGCAGACGGTTACAATCGGCATCGAGATAGAGGTCGCCCACACTATGATGGTAGTCGAGGACAGATTTCCAGGTGAGCTGTGCCCCACTCTTTAACGAATACATACGATACAGTGAACCCTCGAGAGCGAGCTGTGGCACACGGATGCGCTGCACAGGCTGGTTGGTGCCGAATAGCGACAGACCGTCGCCCTGCCTGGCACCGATGCTGAGCATCTCGTTGCCATAGGCTTTTTCGGTATTCACCTTACGCTCTACCTCAGCCGAGAAGTTATCGGTGATAATGGTCTTCTGCTGCTGTTCGGTGGTAACGGTGGGTGCCTCGCCATCAAGATAGTAGGCCGTACGGTTCTCGGTGGATTGTCGTACCACACTACGGTCGTACTGGGCAGCCACGCGCAGTTCGCCATCATTCTTTGTTTTCCTGACGCTGTTGATGCCATAGCGCTGCGAGGTATTGAAACGCAGGCGCTCCTCGTCGAGTGGTGCCGAGAGCGATGGCACACTGTACCACGAGGGGATATGACCACCATCGAGACGATTGTAATTACCACCCAGGATCTGATACGACTCACTGAGGTCGATGCCCTTGCGGTCGTAGGCCACATCGTACATCAGCTGTTTCTTCTTACCTATCTGTCGGATATTGGCCGTACCGCCCACATGCGTGGGATGGCCTACCAACAAGTAGGGTATCAGCGTGGCCATCAACCGGTCGCGTGCCTCGTCCTTCAGGGTAACGTTCATACCCACATCTTCGGTATAAACCTTATCACGCAAGGCCTTGATAGGCTGGTCATGCTCTACAATCTCAGCTTTCTCCACATCCTTGGCACGGATATTCTCCGTGAGCTGGTTATAGCGGCCACCCGTGAGATCGAGCCCTTCGACGGTAAAGCGCTTTACCTGTTGGTTATTATAGTATATTTTGCCATTCGATGCCACATCCACGCCTGGCAGTTTTTTCAGCACATCCTTCAGAGAGTTGTCGCGGTCGCTGGTAAAACGTGTCAGATCGAAGGTGATGGTGTCACGTCCCGTAATACGACTGCCCTGTACCTTTACCTCTTTCAAGGCGAAGGCCTCGGATGGCAATGAGAGTACAACTGGCTTGTTAGCGCTTTTCATGGGCACGCCACGCCTGCGTTTGCCAAAGCCGAGCATGGTGGCCTGCAACTGGTCGCCCATGGCAACCTGATCGACCGTGATGGCAAACTCGCCATCAGCATTGGTCCGGGCAAACTTAACGGTCTTACCCTTACGCAGATACATCACGCTGGCACTGACCAAGCGCTCGTGGGTGGCAGAATCCTCGACTACGCCATGCACCGTTACCTGAGCAGAGGCACCAAGCGCCTGCATCAGCAACAGCATCAACAGAATGACACCGTTTTTCACTGCAACTCTATGAGATTAAACTTGGGGCGATCAATCTTATCGAGTTTGGAGCCGTCGGAGTTCATGATCACAATCTTAGCCCCAGTGCCCGCCATCTGCTTGAGTACATCATTCGGATCGTAGCTCTCCTTCAAACGACGGAAGTCCTTCTGACTCACTTTCTCACGTTTCATCTTGATAAAGGTGATAGGTTCGCCGTCGGGCTGTTCCATTCCCTGTCCGTCGAAGATGAACTGACGACTGCTGTCGTAGGCCTTGAGAATGAGACCAGGCAGACCGCGCAGTTTCCATGGTCCCTCGTCGAGGGGGATATCCTCGGTGTACCAGGCATACCACTGGCGGCCCTTGAAATGGGTGGTAGCCAACTGACAGGTATAACCCATGATATCAGCCGTAGAATCGGGCAGTATGGTCCATTCGGGTGTTTCCATCTTCTCCTCTATCTGGCACTTAGCCTCACCCGCCGCATCAAGCATCAACGTCTTACCTTTCTCTGGATAGTTCTTATAGAACTCCATCGAGAGGATACCAGCCTTGGGTAGGTCTCTCAGGTCAAAATCCCCCTTTTCTATCTTCTCACGCATCAACTTCATGCGAACCGCAGCCGAATAGCTGTAGAACTTCGACACGCCATCGGCACTGATATCAAGACGCATCTCATCGTCGCGATATTTATAGGGTTTGGTAAGCGTATCGTTAACCGCCTTCGACTGGTACGTGATACGATAGGTTGTATTAGCAACTGCCAATGTATCGTTCTTACCCTTCTTCTTAGCCTCCTTGGCTGGCATTTTCATCTGGCTCTTATCAATCACCATGCCACCAATCTGCTGTGCCTGCGCCATCATACTGAAAGCCAGCAGAACAGAAATCATGAATATTCTCATTGTTTATAACAGTTTTTTAAGTTATTATTTTTTTCTTGCTTTGAATTTCTCGCGTAACTCATAGACACGCAGCATCTCCTTGGTTTTCTCTATCATCTCCGATAGCTTTTCGGTTGGTTTGTCAACTTCGGCAGCCTTCTCAACAAACTGCTGATAGTAGGCCCTACCCTGCTCCTCGTCCTTTAACAGATAGGCATAGGCATTAGCGATGTTATAGTAAGTGGCTACCGATGAGGGATTATACAACAGGTGCTCCTTCCAAGCGGCCACAGCCTCTTCGTATTTATGAGTGAGGTAATAGCCCTCACCCTCCGACAAGGTGATTGCTTTCATGATGGTGGTGTCGGGAAGCATCAATTCCTTAGCTAAAGACAGATAGTTCAGTCCTTCGGGATAGCGCTGAGTATCGACACATACCACACCTAAGCGATAGGCACAACCCGAATGTTTCATACCACTCACAAGGAAAGCCAGCTGCAGGTAATTATAAGCCTGTTCCAAACTGTCGATACGCGAACAACTCATGCCGGCCGAATAGAGGGTATTGAAGGTAGAGTCGCCCTGAGCTAACAGGCGTTCATACATCAGCGACGACTTGCCGAACTGGCGATCCATAAAGTAGGCATCGGCCAAGGCACGATTCACCTCAACGTTAGTAGAGTCAACAGCAAAGTACTGCTGTCCGCACTTGATGCCGTTTTGTGGTTGTTCCAACTGCGCATATGCCAAGGTGAGTCCTGCCACCATCTCCCCATCCATAGGGAAACGCGCCAACAACTGACTGGTCCAAAACACATAAGAGTCCAGATCACTCTGTTTCTTATAGCTCTGAGCCAACTGGCGGAAAGACTCGTGCGAGAGACTATCCTCTGGAATCGTCTTAAGCAATTCTATTACCTGGCGATAGTTAGCACGCTTGTAGTAGCAGTCTGCCAGTTTCATCTGGACAGCACAGTCAACTATCGCACTCTGTTCGGCGGAATGCTTGAGACGCTCGATGATTTCATTTTGCTTCTCCTTTGGCAACTTATTCAGTTGCTTAAGGGGAAGATCAAGATGTTCTACAGCCTTCTCCTGACTTCTTTTCTTTGCCAAATCATAAGCTTTCTGATAGTGTTTCAGAGCTTCGAAGGTGTTATACTGCTGCATACAGCTGTCGCCAGACTGCAGGCAGATTTTAAGAGAATCTAAGCCCTCACCCTTTGCAGGTGTAACCGCCAAAAGGGCGAGGGCAACAATAGTTTGAACTATTTTCATTATTGTATTTAAGAGAGAGATTACTTTACTTCTTTTTGGTGATGATGAAGATGGCACCATGCTTGGCTTTATCGCCATACTTCTCGACGGCCGATTTTCCCTTAATAATGTCCATGCTCTCGATAGTCTTTGGATCAATGTCCTTCAACTTCGCGCCATCAACGGTTTTTCCATCGATAATGACACATGGGGCATTCTCTCCAGGGGTCCATAGCCCCTGAACCGTTTCATTTTCATAACCTACAACAACAGTCTCAGGTAACGCATTGGCATGCTTCTCATTATCTGCCGGAATATTTGGACCGCCCTGTAGTCGGAATGTAACAGGAACGGTGTACTTTACACGAACGGACTTTCCATTTTGAGTACCTGGCTCCCAGTTAGGCATCGCATTAATAACACGAACAGCTTCAGCATCAAGCTCAGGACTAATAGACTTCACGACGGTAGGTTCGGCGATGGATCCATCCTCCTCAACCACAAACGTCACAATCACACGCCCCTGCGTACCAGCCTTTTCGGCTGCGGCAGGATACTTAACGGTTTTAGAAAGTAACTCGAAGAGAGCTGATACGCCACCAGGATACTGCGGCATATGCTCTACCACATCGAAGGGGCGCTGCTTGCTGGCCTGAGCGGTTGCAGCATCGGTCTTTGACTGGGCATCGGCCTTGACGACTTTAATTGACTTGCTACCCATTTTAATGGTACCAGCTTTTGCACCTTTCTTAACGGGTGTTTGCTGCTGGGGCTGGGCATAAACATAGTCGGTAACAGTCTCGGCATTAACAGCGAGCGCTACAGCTACTATAGGCAGGAGTGCCAGCAGTTTAAGGTAGCGCTGACGGGGTGATTTAGTATGTAACATCATATTAATTCGGTTTTTGAGGGTACTGTGGGAGATACCGTTAGCAAGGGAGTACCCACCAATGCTTGCGGCTTTTGTGATTAACAGGTATTGATATTGACGCGCATTGATCCCTTGAGAGAGTACTGCACCGTCGGCCTCGTATTCGTGGATGGCACGCAAATCGGAGCGTAGCATCCAAATGGCGGGATTAAACCACTGGAGGGCGGTGAGGGTATCAACAAAGAGCAGGTCCCACGAGTGGTGGTAACGGATATGCCCTCGTTCGTGCGTGAGAATAGCCGCATCGTTAGCCAGGTAATCGCTGCGGTTCATCACGATATAATGCATCCAACTGAATGGGGCCAGATCGGGGTTACCGGTCACACAGATCACGGTACCATCAGACTGCGGATACTTTTGACTATGCTTAATGAGTTTTACGATTCTGAACAACGACCAGAGGGTATGACCAAGCGTGGCAGCCATGCCGATGAAGAACAGGGCAATGGCCACAGACTGCCAAAGCGGATACATACCGGCATCTGACGATATATCGGCCACAGCCTCAAGGGCGCCAAACGACACACTGGGGGCCGACTCTACCACAACGGTTTTATGCAGGGTGATGACGCACAGCGGCAGTACAAACGATGCCACAGCTGTAGCCAGAAGCACCACGCGATTAACACGGTGGAACGTTTCGTGAGACAGCAGCACACGATAGAACATGTAGAACACCGCTAAGATAGCAGCCACTTTCAGGTCGTAGGTCAGAAAATCTATCATTGTACAATTTAGTTATTTACGATTTCGACTATTGGTTCTTTTCTATCTGATCGAGAAGTTCCCGGAGTTCTTCAACAGAAATCTTCTCTTCCTTAACGAAAGCAGACACTGCTGAAAGATAGGAGTTATTGAAGTAGTTCTTGATAACACCGGCAATGGATTTACGACCGTACTCAGCCTCGGTGATGAGGGGATAGTACTGATAGGTATTACCAAACTGCTTATGACCAAGATAGCCTTCCTTCTCCAGAATGCGTACCATCGTAGATAGCGTATTGAAGTGCGGACGCGGCTCGTCGTAGTACTCCAAGAGCTCCTTAACGAACATCGGACCGTGCTGCCAATACAAATCCATGATCTCCTTTTCCTTGTTTGTTAACTTTTTCATTTTACTACAGTTTGCTTTAAGTTCGAAAATCAAATTGCGCGTTGTAATCAATATCCGAATGCAAAGTAACTAAAAGTTTTCGTTAGATGCAACTAAAAGTTATAGTTTTTAAACTAAATTAATTAGTTAAGGATGGTTTTAACGATTATTCAGGCTATCAGAACAAAAAAACAGCGCATCCTTGGGGATACGCTGCTTTATAATCAGATAAAGATAAAACTATACCTTGATCTCAACCTCAACACCGCTGGGGAGCTCGAGCTTCATCAGAGCGTCAACAGTCTTAGCAGTTGAGCTGTAGATGTCGATCAGACGCTTGTAGTCTGAGAGCTGGAACTGCTCACGAGCCTTCTTGTTAACGAAGGTAGAGCGGTTAACGGTGTAGATACGCTTGTGTGTAGGAAGGGGGATAGGACCGCTGATGATAGCACCTGTGGCCTTAACAGCCTTCACAATCTTCTCGGCTGACTTGTCTACGAGTTTGTGGTCGTAGCTCTTCAGCTTGATACGAATTTTCTGACTCATTTCTAAAATTTAATAATTATATAATTTAATAATGTAAAAATGGGGCTGTCACTAAAGAGTCATTTGCTCAGCGGCAGACCCCATTTTCTATTTTTTACATTTTTACATTGCGCGCAGCGCTTACACGAGGTCGGCACGGCCCTTCACCTCCTCCAGAACTGCCTTAGCGATAGAGCTTGACAGAGGAGCGTGGTGATCGTACTCCATTGAGCTGGTAGCACGACCTGAAGTGATGGTACGCAGAGCGGTTACATAACCGAACATCTCTGACAGGGGCACCTGAGCCTTAACAACACGGGCACCGCTGCGAGCCTCTTCCATACCCTCTACCTGGCCACGACGCTTGTTCAGGTCACCGATAACGTCACCCATGTTCTCCTCAGGTGTTACAACCTCGAGCTTCATGATAGGCTCCATCAGTACGGGCTTAGCCTGAGCGCATGCGTTCTTGTATGCCTGCAGAGCAGCGATCTCGAATGAGAGCTGGTCAGAGTCAACGGGGTGGAACGAACCGTCGAGTACAGTAACCTTCAGTGAATCCATTGGGTAACCACCGAGGATACCATTCTTCATAGCGTTCTCGAATCCCTTCTGGATAGATGGGATGAACTCCTTAGGAATGTTACCACCCTTAACCTCGTTAACGAACTGCAGACCGCCGTCCTTAGCGATATCCCAATCGTCGTCAACAGGACCAACGTTTACGATGATATCAGCGAACTTACCGCGACCACCCGACTGCTTCTTGTAAACCTCACGGAGGTTAACAGTCTTGGTGATGGCTTCCTTGTAGTTAACCTGAGGCTTACCCTGGTTACACTCAACCTTGAACTCACGCTTCAGACGGTCGATAATGATATCGAGGTGAAGCTCACCCATACCTGAGATAATGGTCTGACCACTCTGCTCGTCGGTACGAACGGTGAATGTTGGGTCCTCTTCGGCCAGCTTAGCAAGACCGTTGTCGAGCTTAGCAACGTCGGCCTGAGACTTAGGCTCAACTGCGATAGAGATTACAGTATCGGGGAAGCTCATTGACTCCAGTACGATAGGTGCATCCTCAGAGCAGAGGGTATCACCAGTACGGATATCCTTGAAACCTACACCTGCGCCGATATCACCAGCGTCGATGCTCTCCATAGGAATTTCCTTGTTTGAGTTCATCTGGAACAGACGGCTGATACGCTCCTTCTTACCCGAACGTGGGTTGTAAACGTATGATCCGGCAGTGATCTTACCAGAGTAAACGCGGAAGAATACCAGACGGCCCATGTATGGGTCGGTAGCAATCTTAAAGGCCAGAGCCGATGTAGGCTCGTCCTCAGAAGGCTTACGATCCTCTTCCTCATCGGTATCAGGGTTGGTACCCTTAATAACCTCTACGTCAACAGGTGCGGGCAGGAATGCACATACGTAGTCGAGCAGAGGCTGCACACCCTTGTTCTTATAAGAAGAACCGAGCAGCATAGGAGTACACTGCATTGAGATAGTACCCTTACGGATAGCAGCGATGATCTCGTCCTCAGTGATTGAGTTAGGATCGTCGAAGTACTTCTCCATCAGAGCCTCGTCGTACTCAGCAGCAGCCTCAAGCAGCTTGTTACGCCACTCGTCGCACTCTGCCTCCAGGTCGGCGGGGATATCCTCAACATCGTACTCAGCACCCATGGTCTCATCGTGCCACAGGATAGCCTTCATCTTGATCAGGTCAACCAGACCCTTGAAGTTCTCCTCAGCACCGATGGGCACCTGGATAACAACAGGGTTAGCACCCAGGATGTCCTTCATCTGCTGAACAGTCTCGAAGAAGTCAGCACCTGAACGGTCCATCTTATTAACGTAACCGATACGAGGTACGTTGTACTTGTCGGCCTGGCGCCATACAGTCTCTGACTGAGGCTGAACACCGTCGGCAGCAGAGTAAGTAGCAACAGCACCATCCAGTACACGGAGTGAACGCTCTACCTCAGCGGTAAAGTCAACGTGTCCCGGAGTATCAATCAAGTTGATCTTGAAGTTCTTACCATTCCATGTCCAGTTACAGGTGGTAGCAGCAGATGTGATAGTAATACCACGCTCCTGCTCCTGAGCCATCCAGTCCATGGTAGCAGCTCCATCGTGTACCTCACCAATCTTATGAGTCTTACCTGTGTAGAACAGGATACGCTCAGAAGTGGTTGTCTTACCGGCATCGATGTGAGCCATAATACCGATATTTCTTGTTAAATGTAAATCGCGGTTTGCCATTGTTTTGTATCCTTTTAACTTCTTACCTTATTTATTAGAAACGGAAGTGAGCAAATGCGCGGTTAGCCTCGGCCATGCGATGCATATCCTCCTTACGCTTGAAGGCACCACCCTGATTGTTGAAGGCGTCCATGATCTCAGCAGCCAGCTTATCGGCCATTGACTTACCAGAACGCTTACGAGCGAACTGAATCATGTTCTTCATTGAGATACTCTCCTTACGGTCGGGACGGATCTCGGTAGGTACCTGGAAAGTAGCACCACCGATACGGCGGCTCTTTACCTCTACCTGTGGGGTAATGTTGTCGAGAGCCTGCTTCCAGATCTCCAGGGCTGACTTCTCCTCGTTGTTCATTTTGCTCTTCACTGTCTCCAGTGCATTGTAGAAGATCTCATAAGACTTGGTCTTCTTACCATCAAACATCAGGTGGTTTACAAACTTAGACACCTTCTGATCGTTGAATACGGGATCTGGCAGGATCACACGCTTCTTTGGTTTTGCTTTTCTCATTTTGTTTTTGAATTAAAATTCTGCTTGAGGGCTGTTCTTACTTGTTCTTCAACGTCACTTCGCTCGGACATTTACTCAACCTTTATAACATTATCTCCAGCAAAACGGATTAAATTTTTTGTTTCTTTTTGGCCTGACTGACCATCTCCGGTCATTTTACTTCTTAGCCTTTGGACGCTTAGCACCATACTTAGAACGGCGCTGTGTACGGTTAGCTACACCAGCAGTATCAAGAGTACCGCGAACGATGTGGTAACGTACACCTGGCAGGTCCTTTACACGACCACCGCGAACAAGCACGATTGAGTGCTCCTGCAGGTTGTGTCCCTCTCCAGGGATGTAAGAGTTAACTTCCTTCTGATTTGTCAGACGAACACGGGCTACCTTACGCATAGCCGAATTAGGCTTCTTAGGTGTTGTTGTGTAAACACGTACGCAGACACCACGACGCTGAGGACAGTTGTCCAAAGCAGGTGACTTTGACTTGTCAACAATTACCTTTCTGCCTTTTCTTACCAATTGTGAAATTGTAGGCATAATACTTTAATTTTTAATTTATATATATGTTATTTTATTTATAATCAGCGCTTTACACACCCTATCTCGCTTAATAGGGGCGTTTCGGGCTGCAAAGGTACAACTATTTTCCGATTCCACCTAACTTATATGGAGAAAATGCAAGTTTAAACCCTTGATTTAACAAGAAATAACGTTTTTTGAATTAATTAATAGTAGATTATGTCCAAAATAAAGAAAAAAGAGTGCCGCACATACATGCAGCACTCTTAACATATTTTGCTAATCAAAGATAGCCTTATTTCTCCTCGAGAATGGTCTCATCAGCGAAGTCGAGAACGTTCTTGCGGTTAGCCTGAATGCGCTCATACTCCTCCTTTGAACCAACGATAATCTTCTCGAACTCACGCAGACCGGTACCAGCAGGAATCAGGTGTCCGCAGATTACGTTCTCCTTCATACCTACCAGGTGATCTACCTTACCACGGATGGCAGCCTCGTTAAGTACCTTGGTTGTCTCCTGGAACGATGCAGCCGACATGAACGACTTAGTCTGAAGAGCGGCACGTGTGATACCCTGCAGAATCTGAGTAGATGTAGCGGGCACTGCATCACGAACCTGTACCAGACGGAGGTCACGACGCTTCAGCATAGAGTTCTCGTCGCGCAGCTTGCGGGCGGTAACGATCTGACCCTTCTGCAGGTTCTCAGAGTCACCGGCATCGGTAACAACCTTCTTACCCCAGATACGATCGTTCTCCTCAGCGAAGTCGAGCTTGTCGACAATCTCCTGCTCGAGGAACGAGGTATCACCAGGTTCGTTGATCTGTACCTTACGCATCATCTGACGAACGATAATCTCGAAGTGCTTATCGTTAATCTTTACACCCTGCAGACGGTATACGTCCTGAACCTCGTTCACGATATACTCCTGTACAGCGGTGGGACCCTTAATGGCCAGGATGTCGCCTGGAGTGATAACACCATCAGAGAGTGGTGTACCAGCACGTACGGCATCGTGCTCCTGTACCAGGATCTGCTTCGACAGCGATACGAGATAACGACGCTGCTCACCAGTCTTAGAGGTTACGATAATCTCACGGTTACCACGCTTTACCTTACCCATGGTTACCTCACCATCGATCTCGGATACAACAGCAGGGTTAGATGGGTTACGAGCCTCGAACAGCTCGGTTACACGGGGCAGACCTCCGGTGATATCACCACCCTTGGCAGCAGCACGTGGAATCTTAACGAGGGTTTCACCAGTTGAAACTGTCTGGCCATCCTCAACAACAACGTGTCCACCTACAGGGAAGCTATATGTTCCGATTACCTCGCCATCGGCACCGATAACATCACAGGTAGGAACCTTAGTACGGTCGCGCGACTCGGTAACAATCTTTTCAGTCAGACCAGTGGTTTCGTCGGTCTCGGCACGGAAGGTAACACCCTCGATCACATCGTTGAACTTCAGGGTACCAGCGTACTCGGTAACGATAACGGCATTGAATGGGTCCCACTGAGCAATCTTGTCGCCCTTGGCAACCTCGTCGCCGTGACCAAAGTAGAGTGACGAACCGTAAGGCACGTTAACGGTAGAGAGAACGATCTTGGTGTTAGGATCAACGAAACGCATCTCACCCAAACGGCTTACAACCATCTGACACTCGCGGCCATCCTCATCGAATGGAACGGTACGAACCTCTTCAAACTCGATCATAGCGCGATCATATTTAGATACGATGCTTGCATTTGCTGCGGCGTTGGCAGCCACACCACCGGCGTGGAACGTACGCAGAGTAAGCTGTGTACCTGGCTCACCGATAGCCTGAGCGGCAATCACACCAACAGCCTCACCCTTCTGTACCATACGACGGGTAGCGAGGTTACGTCCGTAACACTTCATGCAGACACCCTTCTTCGACTCACAAGTGAGCACTGAACGGATCTCGACCATCTCGATATCAGATGCCTCGATAGCGTCGGCAATAGACTCGGTGATCTCCTCACCGGCAGCTACAATCACCTCACCAGTCTTAGGATTGATCACATCGTGAACTGATACACGACCCAGGATACGCTCTGACAGGCTTGAGATAACCTCGTCGCCGCTCTTCAGGGCTGTGCACTGCAAACCACGCAGGGTACCGCAGTCCTCCTCGGTAATGATCACATCGTGCGATACGTCAACCAATCGACGTGTCAGGTAACCAGCGTCGGCTGTTTTCATAGCGGTATCAGCCAGACCCTTACGAGCACCGTGAGTAGAGATAAAGTACTCGAGCACTGACATACCCTCCTTAAAGTTAGAAAGGATTGGGTTTTCAATAATCTGGTGACCCTCGGCACCGGCCTTCTGAGGCTTAGCCATCAGACCACGGATACCTGAAAGCTGCTTAATCTGGTCCTTACTACCACGGGCACCTGAGTCAAGCATCATGAATACAGCGTTGAATCCCTGGTCGGCCTCGGTCATCTGCTTCAGCAGGATGTTACCGATATCGTTGTTGACGTGGGTCCAGGTATCAATAACCTGATTATAACGCTCGTTGTCGGTGATGAATCCCATGTTATAGTTGTCGGTAATCTGCTGTACCTCCTCATTACCCTTGGCAATCAGCTCAGCCTTCTCCTTAGGAATAATGATATCATCGAGGTTGAACGACAGACCGGCCACGTAAGCCATGCGGTAACCCAGGTTCTTGATTCCATCAAGGAACTCACAAGCCTCGGCGAAACCTACATTCTTAATTACAGCACCGATAATGTCGCGCAGACTCTTCTTAGAAATAATCTTATTAACGTAACCAACCTCCTTTGGAATGATGCCGTTTACGATTACACGACCTACTGAAGTCTCTACCATGTGGCGAACAGGCTGACCGTCGACGATATCATCAACGATAACCTTAACCTGGGCGTGCAGTTCGCACTTACCCTCGTTGTGTGCGATGATAGCCTCTTCTGGACCGTAGAAGGTAAGTCCCTCACCCTTTGCACCTGGACGGATCTTGGTAATGTAGTACAAACCAAGTACCATATCCTGTGAAGGCACGGTGATAGGTGCACCGTTGGCAGGGTTCAGAATGTTATGGCTCTGCAGCATGAGCAGCTGAGCCTCGAGGATAGCCTCGTTACTCAATGGGAGGTGTACAGCCATCTGGTCACCGTCGAAGTCGGCGTTGAACGCAGTACATGCCAGTGGGTGCAGCTGGATAGCCTTACCCTCGATCATCTTTGGCTGGAAGGCCTGGATACCCAGACGGTGCAGTGTTGGTGCACGGTTCAGGAGTACAGGGTGACCCTTCATCACGTTCTCAAGGATATCCCAGATAACTGGCTCACGACGGTCAACAATCTTCTTGGCGCTCTTAACAGTCTTCACAATACCGCGCTCGATGAGCTTACGGATAATGAATGGCTTATACAGCTCGGCAGCCATCAGCTTTGGCAGACCGCACTCACCCATCTTCAGCTCAGGACCTACAACGATAACCGAACGGGCTGAATAGTCAACACGCTTACCCAGCAAGTTCTGACGGAAACGTCCCTGCTTACCTTTCAGTGAGTCAGAGAGTGACTTCAGAGGACGGTTGCTATCGCTCTTAACAGCAGACGACTTACGGCTGTTGTCGAAGAGTGAATCCACAGCCTCCTGCAGCATACGCTTCTCGTTTCGGAGAATTACCTCAGGAGCCTTAATCTCCATCAGACGCTTCAGACGGTTGTTACGGATGATGACACGACGATAGAGGTCGTTCAAGTCAGATGTAGCGAAACGTCCACCATCCAGTGGTACCAGAGGACGGAGCTCAGGAGGTGTAACAGGGATAATCTTCATAATCATCCACTCGGGGCGGTTGATGCCCTTCTCAACTGATGTACGGAAAGCCTCTACTACCTGCAGACGCTTCAGAGCCTCGTTCTTACGCTGAACTGAAGAGTCGCTGTTAGCACGGTCGCGCAGCTCGTACGACAGTGAGTCGAGGTCGATACGTGTCAGGAGGTCGTAGATAGCCTCGGCACCCATCTTAGCGATGAACTTGTTAGGATCGCTATCGTCGAGATACTCGTTATCGGGTGAAAGCTGATTCTCTACAATCTCTGAGTACTCATCCTCTGAGAGCAGGTCGAACTTGTTAGAACCCAGGGCATCGTTACCCTCGGCATCCTTACGGCCTGCCATTACACCTGGCTGGATAACCACGTAGCGCTCGTAGTAGATAACTGCATCGAGCTTCTTGGTGGGCAGACCCAGCAGGTAACCTATCTTATTAGGAAGACTACGGAAGTACCAGATGTGTGCTACGGGCACAACGAGCTCGATGTGACCAGAACGCTCACGACGGACCTTCTTCTCTGTTACCTCTACACCACAACGGTCGCAGACAATACCCTTATAACGGATGCGCTTGTACTTACCGCAGGCACACTCATAGTCCTTGGTAGGACCGAAGATGCGCTCGCAGAACAAACCATCGCGCTCAGGCTTATAGGTACGATAGTTGATGGTCTCTGGCTTGGTAACCTCACCGAAGCTGCTCTCCAGAATCTCTTCAGGAGAAGCAAGTCCGATGGTAATCTTCGTAAAATTATTCTTTATTTTTGAATCCTTCTTGAAAGCCATATATATTATCTTTCTCTTAATTCTTAACTCTTAATACTTAACTCACTTAGTCGAGGGTAATACTCAAACCAAGACCACGCAACTCGTGCAGCAGCACATTGAGAGACTCGGGGATACCTGGTGTAGGCATTGGCTCACCCTTAACGATAGCCTCGTAAGCCTTAGAGCGACCTACGGTATCATCCGACTTGATTGTCAGGATCTCCTGAAGAACATGGCTGGCGCCGAAGGCCTCAAGGGCCCAAACCTCCATCTCTCCGAATCGCTGACCACCGAACTGGGCCTTACCACCAAGAGGCTGCTGAGTAATCAAGCTGTACGGACCGATTGAACGGGCGTGCATCTTATCCTCAACCATGTGACCGAGCTTAAGGAAGTAGGTGATACCTACTGTAGCAGGCTGGTCGAAACGCTCACCGGTCTCACCATCATACAGGTGGGTAGAGCACAGGCGTGGCAGACCTGCCTTGTCAGTCCACTCAGCAAGGTCTTCGAGCTTAGCACCGTCGAAGATAGGTGTAGCGAACTTAACACCGAGCTTCTTACCGGCAGCACCGAGGATAGCCTCGAAAATCTGACCAAGGTTCATTCGAGAAGGCACACCCAGAGGGTTCAGTACCAGGTCGACTGGACGACCATCCTCGAGGAATGGCATATCCTCCTGACGTACGATCTTAGATACGATACCCTTGTTACCGTGACGTCCGGCCAGCTTATCACCTACGCCGATCTTACGCTTCTTAGCTACATATACCTTAGCCATCTGCAGGATGCCGTTTGGCAGCTCGTCACCGATAGTGATAGCGAACTTCTTACGCTTCATCTCAGCATCAAGCAGCTTATACTTCTTCATGAAGTTGATAATCAGCTTGGCAATCAGCTCGTTCTTATGCTCGTCTGTTGTCCAGTTGCTAATCTGTACATCGCCATACTCAAGGTTGCGCAGGGCTGTAGCAGTGAACTTGCTACCCTTGGTGATGATCTCGGCACCGGTGTAGTCCTTAACACCCTGTGAGGTCTTACCCTTAGTGAGCTCCATGAGCTTGTCGATCAGGATATCCTTCAGGTCCTCTACCTTTGCCTCGTACTCCTCGTCAATCTTAGCAAGCACGATCTTATCCTGCTGCTTAGACTTACGGTCCTTGATGGCACGCTGGAACATCTTCTTATCAATAATAACACCACTCAGTGATGGGTTAGCCTTGAGTGAAGAATCCTTCACATCACCAGCCTTGTCACCGAAGATGGCACGGAGCAGCTTCTCCTCAGGTGAAGGATCGCTCTCACCCTTAGGTGAAATCTTACCAATCAGGATATCGCCTGGCTCAACACGTGCACCAACACGGATTACACCGTTGTCGTCCAAATCCTTTGTGGCCTCCTCACTTACGTTAGGAATATCAGCTGTGAACTCCTCAACACCACGCTTGGTCTCACGTACATCAAGTGAGTACTCATCAACGTGTACAGAGGTAAGTACGTCGTCGCGAACAATGCGCTCGTTAAGCACGATAGCATCCTCATAGTTGTAACCCTTCCAAGGCATGTAAGCTACCAGCAGGTTACGGCCCAGAGCCAGCTCACCATCCTCGGTAGCGTAACCCTCAGTCAGGATATCACCGGCCTTTACGCGCTGTCCCTTCTCACAGATAGGACGCAGGTCGATGGTCATATTCTGGTTGGTACGACGGAACTTAGCGATACGGTACTCCTTCAGGGCGGGCTCGAAGCTTACGAACTCCTCGTCCTCGGTGCGATCGTACAGAATACGGATGGTTGTAGCATCCACGTATTCGATCACACCATCACCCTCGGCAGTAACCATGGTACGTGAATCCTCACATACCTGCTTCTCGATACCGGTACCTACGATAGGTGCCTCGTTGTGCAGCAGAGGTACGGCCTGGCGCATCATGTTAGATCCCATCAGCGCACGGTGAGCATCGTCGTGCTCCAGGAATGGGATAAGAGATGCAGCGATAGAGGCAATCTGCTGTGGCGATACATCCATCAGGTCAACGTCTGTAGGTGGAACTACAGGGAAGTCGGCATCCTGACGACACTTAACAACCGAGCGGATAAATGTACCATCGTCGTTCAGAGGTGCATTACCCTGACCGATGATGTGCTCAGCCTCCTCCTCAGCGGTGAGGTAAACGATACCATTGTCGCTCAGGTCGGCAACACCATTCTCTACCTTACGGTAAGGAGTCTGGATAAATCCGAGCTCGTTGATCTTAGCATATACACAGAGAGATGAGATCAGACCGATGTTTGGTCCCTCAGGGCTCTCGATAGGACACAGACGACCATAGTGTGTATAGTGTACGTCACGAACCTCAAATCCGGCGCGCTCACGGCTCAGACCACCAGGACCCAGGGCAGAGAGACGACGCTTGTGAGTAACCTCGGCCAGAGGGTTGGTCTGGTCCATGAACTGCGACAGAGGGTTGGTACCGAAGAACGAGTTGATAACGCTAGAGATAGTCTTGGCGTTGATCAGATCGGTTGGTGTGAACACCTCGTTATCGCGAACGTTCATGCGCTCACGGATGGTACGGCTCATACGAGCCAGACCTATAGAGAACTGATTAGCCAGCTGCTCGCCTACGGTACGTACGCGACGGTTCGACAGGTGGTCGATATCGTCGACAGTAGCCTTAGAGTTAACCAACTGAATCAGATACTTGATAATCTCGATAATATCTTCCTTGGTCAGAACGCGAACATCCATATCGGTGTTCAAACCAAGCTTCTTGTTGATACGGTAACGACCAACATCACCCAGATCGTAACGCTTGTCAGAGAAGAACAGGTTCTGGATAACCTCACGTGCGCTGGCATCATCGGCAGGATCGGCATTACGCAGCTGACGGTAGATGTAAAGCACAGCCTCCTTCTCAGAGTTAGATGGGTCTTTGGCCAGTGTGTTGAAGATGATGCTGTAATCCGAAGCAACAGATGCGTCCTTGTGCACCAGGATAGTCTGTGCGCCACTCTCAAGGATGTCCATCATGTTCTCCTCGGTAATCTCAGTCTCACGCTCCATAATCATCTGGTTACGCTCGATTGATACTACCTCACCAGTATCCTCATCAACGAAGTCCTCGTTCCAGCTCTTCAGTACGCGGGCAGCCAGCTTGCAGCCAATCACAGCCTTCAGGCTCTTCTTGTTAACCTTAACCTCCTCGGCCAGGTTGAAGATCTGCAGGATGTCCTTATCGGCCTCGAAACCGATAGCACGCAGCAGAGTTGTTACGGGCAACTTCTTCTTACGGTCGATGTATGCGTACATCACATTGTTGATGTCGGTAGCAAACTCGATCCATGAACCCTTGAATGGGATAACACGAGCCGAATACAGCAGGGTACCGTTAGCGTGTACGCTCTGGCCGAAGAATACGCCAGGTGAACGGTGCAACTGTGAAACGACTACGCGCTCGGCTCCATTGATAACGAATGTACCATTGGCGGTCATGTAAGGGATAGGACCCAGGAATACATCCTGAATCACAGTTCCGAAATCCTCATGATCCGGATCAGTACAATACAGTTTCAGCTTAGCCTTCAGGGGCACGCTATAAGTCAAACCACGCTCCAAGCACTCATCGATGCTGTAACGAGGTGGGTCGATATAGTAATCCAAGAACTCAAGAACGAAATTATTACGTGTATCGGTGATAGGGAAGTTCTCAGCGAACACCTTATACAAGCCGTCATTCTTGCGTTCCTCAGGCGGAGTATCCAACTGCAGGAAGTCTTTGAACGACTTTAATTGCACATCAAGGAAATCCGGGAATGGCATCGGATTTTTGACGCTGCCAAAGTTTACTCTGTTATCTATTATTTTTGAAGCCATAAATTATAATTTAAATAAAAAGGCTAGGAACCCCCGACTGGGGAGTCCCTAACCGATTGCTATTTGTATGTAACTGATTACTTCAGCTCAACCTCGGCACCAGCGGCCTCGATGGTCTTCTTCAGGTTCTCAGCCTCTTCCTTGCTCAGACCCTCCTTAACGGTAGCAGGAGCACCGTCTACGAGATCCTTAGCCTCTTTCAGACCAAGACCACAAGCCTCCTTAACGGCCTTTACAACCTGCAGCTTAGCAGCACCGGCTGACTTCAGAACTACGTCGAATGAAGTCTTCTCCTCAGCTGCATCAGCAGCACCAGCTGCAGCAGGACCAGCGGCAACAGCAACAGCTGCAGCGGCGGGCTCAATTCCATACTCGTCCTTCAGGACAGTTGCCAACTCATTAACTTCTTTTACAGTAAGGTTTACCAACTCTTCTGCAATAGCTTTAATATCTGCCATTTTATTTAAAATTTTAATTGTTTTTAATTTGAATGTTACTTATTTCGCTTATTTGTTACGCTCAGCGATAGCGTCAAGCAGACCGTGAACCTTGCCACCAGCGTTCAAGCCAGAAACAACATTCTTGATTGGAGACTGCAGCAGAGCTACAACCTCGGCGATCAGTTCGTTCTTGCTCTTGATTGCTACGAGCTCATCAAGCTTGTCAGCACCTACGAAGAAGCTCTCCTCAGCATATGCACCCTTCAGGGCAGGGATACCTTCCTTCTTGTACTCCTTGATCAGCTTAGCAGGAACGTTAGCTGTCTGTGCGAACATAACAGCTGTGTTACCCTTCAAGCACTCATAAAGTGGAGTGAAATCGATTTCTGAAGCCTCAAATGCCTTCTGGAGAAGAGTGTTCTTCACCACCAGCAACTTAATCTCATTCTTGAAGCACTTCTCACGGAGCTCTGATGTCTTAGCGGCATCGAGACCGGTCAGGTCAACAAGATAGAAATGAGGATATGCCTTCAGTTTCTCTCCAAGTTCTACAATGATAGTATCTTTTACTTCCTTTTTCATTTGTCTAATCTTTTAACGAGTTATTCAACTGATTTAGGATCTACCTTGATACCCATGCTCATAGTGCTTGAGAGGAAGATACTCTTAATGTATGTACCCTTAGCAGCGGCGGGCTTCAGCTTGATAATGGTAGAGATAAACTCCTTAGCATTCTCAAAGATCTGATCACCAGTGAAGTTGATCTTACCAATTGATGTGTGCACGATACCTGCCTTATCAACCTTAAAGTCAATCTTACCCTGCTTAACTTCCTTAACTGCCTTAGCAACATCCATAGTAACAGTACCACTCTTGGGGTTTGGCATCAGTCCGCGGGGACCGAGCACACGGCCCAAAGGACCGAGCTTACCCATGCAAGAAGGCATTGTGATGATAACATCAACATCTGTCCAACCACCCTTGATCTTCTCGATATACTCGTCAAGACCAACATAGTCGGCACCTGCTTCCTTAGCAGCAGCCTCCTGATCAGGAGTACAGAGAGCGAGCACACGTGTAACCTTACCAGTTCCGTTTGGCAGCGATACAACGCCACGAACCATCTGGTTAGCCTTACGTGGATCAACGCCCAAGCGTACATCGATATCAACTGAAGCGTCGAACTTAGTGGTGGTAATTTCCTTCACCAGTGCGGCGGCTTCCTTCAAAGAGTATGCTTTCCCTGCTTCAACCTTATCAGCGACCAACTTTTGATTTTTTGTCAGTTTACTCATTGTCTCTAATTGAAGTTATTAATTATTTACCAGGGAACTCCCCTTCTACAGTGATACCCATACTACGCGCTGTACCAGCGATCAGCTTCATAGCTGACTCAACGGTAAAGCAGTTCAAGTCCTTCAGCTTATCCTCAGCAATAACGCGAACCTGATCCCAAGTTACCTTGGCTACCTTCTTACGGTTTGGCTCAGCACTACCGCTCTTCAGCTTAGCAGCTTCCTTCAGCTGTACAGCTGCGGGAGGAGTCTTCAGCTCGAAAGAGAATGACTTGTCAGTGTAGTAGGTGATAACAACAGGAATAATCTTTCCTGCCTTATCCTGGGTTCTGGCGTTGAACTCTTTGCAGAATCCCATAATGTTAATTCCCTTAGAACCCAGTGCAGGTCCTACTGGAGGTGAGGGATTCGCAGCGCCACCTTTAATCTGTAATTTGATTAATCCAGCAACTTCTTTAGCCATTTCTGTTTGTTATTAATTGAATTTTGTTATATAAGCATCAGGAGTGGAAGCCTCCCTCTACCGATATAGAGAACAGGCGAACCGTAACATTCACCCTATTCCTTTTCTACCTGATTATATCCAAGCTCCAGAGGAGTCTTGCGACCGAAAATCTTAACCATAACTTTCAGCTTGTGTTTCTCGGCATTCACCTCTTCGATAATTCCGCTGAATCCGCTGAAAGGTCCATCTGTTACCTTAACTGCTTCATCCACAGCATAAGGTACACCAATCTCTTCACTCTTTATCTCCGTCTCCTCGGCAGTACCAAGGATTCTGTTAATATCACTCTGCTTTACAGGGGTTGGATTATCCAAACCGCCCAAGAAGCCTAACACATTAGGCATAAAGCGCAGTGTGTGAGCCATCTCACCCTGAAGGTTGGCCTCTACCAACACATAACCTGGCAAGAACAGCTTCTCCTTAACCACACGCTTACCATTACGCAGCTGAGCATATTTCTCGGTAGGCAGTAACACCTGACCAACGTTTGCTTGGAGGAAAGAGTCACGCTTCATCAAGGCCTCAAGGTATTCCTTTACCTTGGCCTCTTTACCGCTAACAGCGCGAAGTACGTACCATTTCATTCCTGACTGAGCCATCTCTCAAACAACGTTTATTAACCGGGATAAACCATACTCATTACCGACTTGAACACAAAGTCCATGGCCCATACTACCAAAGCAATAATAAGCGATGCTGAAAGCACCACTACTGCACTATGAGTCAACTCTTTGCGAGAAGGCCAAGTTGTCTTATGTGCCAACTCGTCGTAACAAGCTTTGCAATAATCGATAAACTTCTTAAACATATTATTTCTTATTTAGCACGGGAAGGAGGACTCGAACCCACGACCCTCGGTTTTGGAGACCGATGCTCTACCAACTGAGCTATTCCCGTAAGTAAGCCCCCGCCCATTAAAAACGGGGGCTTGGTTTTATCTAGTGCTTACTAGAATTTCTAGATTCCTAGAGCTTACTGAGGATTAGTCCTCGTAAACCTCTGTGATCTGACCAGAACCTACTGTGCGACCACCCTCACGGATAGCGAAGCGCAGACCTGGGTTCAGAGCTACAGCGTAGATAAGCTCAACAGTGATCTCTACGTTATCACCAGGCATTACCATCTCAACACCTGCGGGCAGTGAAATCTCACCTGTGCAGTCCATTGTGCGGAGATAGAACTGAGGACGATACTTGTTTCCGAATGGAGTGTGACGACCACCCTCTTCCTTCTTCAGAACGTAGATAGAAGCCTTGAACTTCTTGAATGGCTTGATCTGACCTGGGTGGCAGAGTACCATACCACGCTTGATCTCGTTCTTGTCGATACCGCGGAGCAGCAGACCTACGTTATCACCAGCCTGACCCTCATCAAGAATCTTGCGGAACATCTCAACGCCAGTTACAACTGACTTCTTGTCCTCACCAAGACCGAGCAGCTCAACCTCATCACCTACGTGGATAACACCAGTCTCGATACGACCAGTAGCAACTGTACCACGACCTGTGATTGAGAATACGTCCTCAACAGGCATCAAGAATGGCTTGTCAGTTGCACGAGGAGGCTCCTGGATCCATTCATCACAAGTGTTCATGAGCTCCATTACCTTCTCCTCCCACTTAGCAACACCGTTCAGTGCACCAAGGGCAGAACCGCGGATAATAGGAGTATCCTCTTCAAACTCATACTGCTCCAGAATCTCGCGGACCTCCATCTCAACGAGCTCCAGCATCTCCTCATCCTCAACCATATCGCACTTGTTCAGGAATACAACCAGACGGGGAACGTTCACCTGACGAGCGAGCAGAACGTGCTCACGAGTCTGAGGCATAGGACCGTCAGTAGCAGCTACAACGAGAATAGCACCGTCCATCTGAGCAGCACCAGTTACCATGTTCTTTACATAGTCAGCGTGTCCTGGGCAGTCAACGTGAGCGTAGTGACGCTTTGCAGTCTCATACTCAACGTGAGCGGTGTTAATAGTGATACCACGCTCCTTCTCCTCAGGAGCGTTATCAATCTGATCGAATGACTTAACCTCAGAGAGACCAGCCTTTGCCAGCACAGTTGTGATAGCAGCTGTCAGAGTTGTCTTACCGTGGTCAACGTGACCGATAGTACCGATGTTTACGTGCGGTTTGGTGCGCACAAAATTCTCTTTTGCCATTTTACTTGTTATTAATTCTGTTAATTATTACGAATTTTCAGTTTCCTCCTTCTAATCGCAAGAGAGCTGTAACTGAGAGTTGAACTCAGGACCTCTTCCTTACCAAGGAAGTGCTCTACCACTGAGCTATTACAGCATGTTCTTGGAGCGGAAAACGGGGCTCAAACCCGCGACCCCCAGCTTGGAAGGCTAGTGCTCTATCAACTGAGCTATTTCCGCAAACATCTCTTGTAGTGGGTGCTGATGGATTCGAACCACCGAAGTCGAAAGACAGCAGATTTACAGTCTGCCCCATTTGGCCACTCTGGAAAACACCCATGTCATTTTCGCTTATTAAGCGAGGGACGACCTTCCCTTTTGTTCTTTCGAACCAAGCGGATTGGCTTTCACCTATCCTCCTCCTTCCTTCTTGAGCCTCTTGTCGGATTCGAACCAACGACCCCGAGATTACAAATCACGTGCTCTGGCCAACTGAGCTAAAGAGGCTTTTCTAAGCAGCCGTTCTCTGTTTCAGATTTACGACCTGTCGGAAAACGGCTGCAAAGTTACGACTTATTTTTGAATTACCAAAACTTTTTCGAGTTTTTTTTATCTATTTCTCAATTTTTCCTTGAATTTCGTCAATTGAGCCCTCATAGAATCCACGCAAAGGTCAATTCCTTCCTCAAAAGTGTCACATGTCTTGTCTACGAAGAGAGTGGTTCCTGGAACGAAAACCTCAAGACTTGCTTCCTTATTTTGAGCCGTGGCTGGCTTGACTACTTTAAGTTGCACCTCTACTTTCTGTATATCCTCAAACGATTTTTCTAACTTGGCGACCTTCTTTTCGATGAACGCCTCTAACTTCTCGGTAGCGTCGAAGTGAATCGACTTAATCTTAATCTCCATAGTTACCTCCTATTTTAAAATAGTTATTAATAAAAAAGGTTCAGGCTCTTGGATGAGCCTCTTTGTAAATTCGCTTCAGCTGCTCAAACGTGGTGTGGGTATAAATCTCGGTTGTGCTCACACTGGCGTGCCCTAACAAGCTCTTGATTGTTTCCAACCCTGCACCGTTGTTCAGCATGGCAGTGGCAAAGGTGTGCCTAAGCACGTGTGGCGAACGTTTTTTCAGCGAGGTAACCATCGAAAGATACTTCTTTACGATCTGATAAACCTGACTGTCGGATATCCGTTGCCCTTTGTCACTCAGAAAAAGCGCGTCGCCGGTTTCGCCGAATTGTTCGTTGCGAGCAGTCTGATACTGCTTGAGCGCCTCGGCCAGCTCAGCCCCAAAGGGCACGATACGCTGCTTGTTTCTTTTACCCGTTACTTTCAGTTGTGCCGCTTCAAAGTCTACATCCTTGTCGTTCAGACTTACAAGTTCCGCACGTCGTAAACCGGCCTCATAGAATAGTAATAATATGGTACGCGCACGTACATTATTAAATGAACTATTCCACTCTGTGCCGTCTATCAGGCGGTCCATTTCTCCTTCGCGAAGGAACTGCGGCAGTGGTTTTGATTTCTTTGGACCTATCACAGCATGTGCCGGATCGGCCTTAACCAGTTGTCTCTTTAGGGCAAAGCGGTAAAAGGAACGCAATGCACTCAACTTTTTATTAATAGTCGACGCAGAGTTTCCTTTATCCATCAGACTCTCCATCCAGTCACGGATCAGATCGGTATCTACCGAACTTATAGAGAGCTCTTTATCCCTAAAAGTCACATACGACTCAAAATCCCTAAGACTTTCCTCGTATGTCTGCACTGTTAGCGGAGATGTATTCCGCTCGTAGCGCAGGTAGTCCAGAAACTGGTTAATCATCATAAAATCGCAACCTTTAGTATTTGGGTACGAATTTACGGAAATTTCTCGAAACTACCAAATTTTCGGGGAACTTTTTTATTCCTCGTTAGCGCGAAGCTGCTGAACATATACAGCGTGCTCCATCTTAAGGCGCTTCAGTACAGATGGCTTGTCAAACTGCTGACGACGACGCAGCTCCTTTACAACACCTGTCTTCTCGAACTTTCTCTTGAACTTCTTGAGAGCCTTCTCAATGTTCTCGCCTTCCTTTACTGGTACAATAATCATTTGTTTTGCTTTTAATTATTTATGTTAAACTTAATGCTTTCGGGCCCAGTGCCTCGCAAAGCGGGTGCAAAGTTACTGATTTTTTACAAAACAACCAAGTTTTTACACGATTTTTATCAAATAAAACGTAATTTCTTGCGTTTTCGTACCCTCCTGATAGTCAAAAACATATATTTTAAGAGTTCATCAACTATTTGATAGGCGCACAAGCGTTTTTAAGCCAAGCGGTCTCTTCGGCATCGAGATGAGGAGCAAGCGTATCGTAAACATGCTGGTGATATTGGTTGAGCCAAGCGATTTCTTCGTCTAACATCATCTCCTTTACAATCGGCGTGGTGTCGATGGGGCATAGGGTGAGACTCTCGAACTGCAGGAACTGACCGAACTGGGTTTCCTTATAAGGAGTAATCAAGAGGGTATTCTCTACGCGAACGCCGAACTTACCCTCGAGATAGATGCCTGGCTCGTCGGTAATGGTCATACCAGCTACAAGGGGTGCTGGTTTCCACTCCATACGGAACTGGTGAGGACCCTCGTGTACATTCAAATAGGTGCCCACACCATGACCTGTGCCATGCAGATAGTTCAATCCCTCGCGCCACATCGCCTCTCGGGCCAGAATATCTATCTGGGTACCAGTGGCTCCACTGGGGAACTTACATAATTCTATCTGGATATGACCCTTAAGCACCAGTGTATAGATTCGCTTCTGCTCCTCGGTGAGCGGACCAAGGGCGATGGTACGGGTGATGTCGGTAGTACCATCAAGATACTGCGCACCACTATCCAACAGCAGGAAGCCTTCGGGCTTCAAGGGGATATCGGTATCAGGCGTAGCCTCGTAATGCACAATGGCTCCATGTGCCTGATAGCCAGCGATGGTATCGAACGAGATATCACGATAGAGCGGTTGTTCGGCACGGAGCGAGGTGAGCTTCTGGTCAATAGATATCTCCGTCTGTCCTCCAGCCTCAACGGCAGGTTTCAACCAGCACAAGAATTTTGCCATCGCAATTCCGTCTTTCAGCATCGCAGATCTAAAACCTGCAATCTCTGTAGGATTCTTGACAGTTTTCATGCGCTTGACGGGTGATTCCACCTCAACAATCTCACGAGTAACCTGCTTGTAAAGCGTATAGTTTACCTCATTGGGATCGAGCAGGATGTTATACTCGAAATACGCCTTCAAGCCTTTGGCCACATCCTCGTAAGGTGCCACCCCTACCCCTTCGGCTTTAAGATAAGCCTCAACCTCGGGGGTAAGCTTCACCTTATTTATATATAAGGTAACAGCTTTGGATGAAATAAGCAGATAAGCGACAAACACGGGATTGCAATGCACATCAGTGCCTCGCAGATTCAGCGTCCAGGCAATATCATCGAGAGCCGACATCAGCATACCATCGGCATGTTTTTCGCGCAAGGCCTTGCGGATACGGGCAATCTTTTCACGACAGCTCTCACCTGCATACTGCAATGGAAAAATCTCCACAGCATGCTCAGGGATAGCAGGGCGATCGGTCCAGATCTGTGCCAACGGATCGAGATTAGTACGCAGCGTGATGCCACCCTGCTGACGCAGATCGGCTATCAGCTCCTTCACAGCATTCACCGACGAGCACCAGCCGTCGAGTGCCACTTCGGCCCCAGCTGCACACTCCTTGCCTATCCACTCAGCGATGGTAGGCGTTCCGGGCATCTTCAGTTTCATCAGCTGGAACTCGGTGCCACGCAACTGCTCCTCGGCAGCAATAAAATAGCGCGAGTCGGTCCACAAGGCTGCCGAAGTCATCGTCACCACAGCCGTACCAGCCGAGCCGTTAAAACCACTGATAAACTCGCGCCCTTTCCAATGATCGGGCACGTATTCGCCCTGATGAGGATCGGTACTTGGAAAGATAAACGCAGCGAGATGTTCACGTTTCATCACCTCGCGAAGAGCTTCAATTCGTTGATTTACTGTCATCATCATCGTGTTTTGTAATTTCGAGATTACAAAGGTACAAAATAACTAGCAGAAAATCACATGATTAACACAGATTAATAATAAAAAAACGCTTTATATGAGTCTTTTTTCGTAACTTTGCAGCACTTTAAAAATAACAATAATAAAAATACAATTATGGCTTTTTTAACTAACGAGAAATTGGTGATTGTTGGTGCCGGTGGTATGATTGGCTCTAACATGGTACAGAGTGTGTTGATGCTGGGCTTGACTCCCAACATTTGTTTGTATGATATCTATGAGCCAGGTGTTCATGGTGTATATGATGAGATGTGCCACTGCGCTTTCCCAGGTGCAAACATTTCTTACACTGTAGATCCTAAGGAGGCTTTCACTGGTGCTAAGTACATCATCTCTTCAGGTGGTGCTCCACGTAAGGAGGGTATGACCCGTGAGGACCTGCTGAAGGGCAACTGCCAGATCGCAGCCGACTTCGGTGAGAACATCAAGAAGTACTGCCCAGACGTTAAGCACGTGGTAGTTATCTTCAACCCAGCTGACGTAACAGCTCTTACAGCTCTGATTCACTCAGGTTTGAAGCCCAACCAGCTGACATCACTGGCCGCTCTCGACTCTACCCGTCTGCAGCAGCAGCTGGCTCAGGAGTTCGGCGTACAGCAGGACAAGGTTACTAACGCTTACACTTACGGTGGTCACGGTGAGCAGATGGCAGTATTTGCCAGCAAGGCTCTCATCGATGGCAAGCCTCTCTCTGAGCTTCCTCTCTCTGACGAGCGTTGGGCTGAGATCAAGCACATGACAACTCAGGGTGGTAGCAACATCATTAAGCTCCGTGGCCGTTCTTCATTCCAGAGCCCTGCATATCAGGCTGTTAAGATGATTGAGGGTGCTATGGGTGGTGAGCCTTTCAAGTGGCCTGCTGGTTGCTATGTAAACGCATTCGGTTTCAAGAATGTAATGATGGCTATGCCTACCGTTATCGACAAGGACGGTGTACACTTCACTGAGCCCGAGGGCACAGCTGAGGAGATGGCTTCACTCCAGGCTTCGTACGAGCACCTGCAGAAGATGCGCGACGAGATCATCAGCCTTGGTATCATCCCCGCTGTTGAGGATTGGGCTAAGGACAACGCCAACCTGTAATTAATTCAGGATTTTGAATTAAGTATTTAGAGACTATGGCTCTAATAAAAACATATCGCGGTCTCGCTCCCAAATGGGGGCGAGACTGTTATTTTAGCGAGAACGCTACGATTGTGGGTGATGTAACAATGGGCGATGAGTGCTCCGTGTGGTTTAATGCAGTAGTACGCGGCGATGTGGCGCCTATCACCATCGGCAACTGCACCAATATTCAGGATGGCAGTTGTGTGCATGTGACCCATGAGACTGGTCCTACGCATATAGGTAACTACGTTACTATCGGGCACAACGTAACCGTTCATGCCTGCACCATTCATGATAACGCCTTGATTGGTATGGGTAGCACCCTACTGGATGGTTGTGAGATAGGCGAAGGTGCCATCGTGGCTGCAGGTGCCCTGGTGCTGCAGAACACCAAGATTCCTGCTGGCGAGATCTGGGGCGGCGTACCTGCCAAATATATCAAGCCCGTACGTCCAGGCCAGACCGATAATGCCAAGCACTATGTGGCCTACTCCAAATTCTATCTGGAGGAGGGTGAAACAGAACCTACAAAATTCTAAGTATTTACTTTAGCGTAGCTACTACATACTCGCTCTGGGTACCAATGCGGAACTTTCCACCCCAGATTCCTATGCCCGACGAGACATAGAACTGGGTTTTGCCACGCTGGTGGCTACCCCAAGAGCATTCGTAGATACGATCCGTAATCCAAGAAATTGGCCATACCTGTCCACGATGGGTGTGGCCACTTAATTGAAAGTCAACACCTGCTGCCTCGGCACGATCCAAATTATAAGGCTGATGATCGAGCACAAGGATGTATGGACTTTTAACATGGAACTTTGAACTTTGAACTTTAACCAAATCCTTGATAGGTTTGCGGCGCATGTTGGTACGATCGTCGCGACCAATAATCACGATACTGCTATCGATAACGGCTGCCTCATCTACCAACAAGTGGATACCGGCATCCTTATAAAACTGCTGTGCATCGGGCACACCAGCATAAAACTCATGATTACCTAAGCAGGCATACACGGGGGCTTTCAAGCGACGAAACTCCTGAGCCATCTGCTCCTCCTGCACAGGGCGCATGCTACCATCGATGATATCACCAGCAATCAGGATAAAGTCTGGATTCTCAGCATTCATCATATCCACCCAGCGCGCCAGCTCCTTGCGGGGATTGTGATAGCCAATATGGAGATCGCTCGCCATCACTATCTTATATTCCTTCGCAAGTGGCTTTGCCGACTTCAAGTCGAGGGCAACACGCTCCTTATGATGATAATGCAGATTACCATACACAAACACGCCCACCATCAGCACCAAGATGCCAAGGGCAGTATATCCGTTTTGGTAAAGAATTGACTTGGGCACCAGACGAACCAACCGGCCCAGATCGAGTACCAGGAAAATCATCACCAGATAAAGCAAAACAAACAATGAGGATGTACCTATCTCGTAAGCCCAACGAGCCGTAAACAATGGCATGCTATCAAAGGCGCGACGGAAATTCAGGAACAGCATCACAAAACTCAGTACGCCTATAGCGATAATAAGCGACTTGAGACAAGCCTGCACAGGCAGCATCACCCAGATGTGCCAAGCCAGATAGCCGATAGCCAAGAATGGTAATAACAGGAATAGTATCATCCACATAGTTTTCATGCTTTACAAAAAAATTACAGAGCGACAGACGAGAGCACCTTCTGCGTGGCACCCGACTGGCCTTTTACAAAATGTCCAGCCTTCTGGCCCTGCTCCTGCAGGTAAGCGTCATCGGCAGCAAAGCGATCCATCTGTGCAGCAAAGTCCTCGTAGCTGCTAATCTCAAAGCCACCGCTGGTCTTCAGTCCCTGAGCCTCCTGGAACTTCTGGTTGTTTGGTCCGAAGAATACGGGCACATCCCAAACAGCAGCCTCCAACAGGTTGTGGATACCAACACCAAAGCCTCCACCGACATAAGCCACATTGCCATAGTGATAGATGCTCGACAGCAAGCCGAAGCAGTTGATGATAAGAACTTCGTAGTCATTGACCATTGACAATTGACCATTGACCATTTTCTCTGCCTCGGTGTAACGGATTACCTTGCGACCTTCGAGCAGTTTCTCAATCTGCTTGAGATGATCCTCGCCAATCACATGAGGAGCGATAATCAGTTTCCAGTTCTTATGCTCATTACGCTCGGCTTTGCCGCTTAGCTTGTCTAAGAAGTATTTAATGAAAATCTCCTCATCGGGAGGCCATGACGAACCAGCCACGAATACCTGAGGAGCATCTTTCACAAACGACTCAACGATAGGCAGTTGCTTGGCAGCCTCTTTAATCTGCAGCACACGGTCGAAGCGGGTATCGCCCACCACGGTAGTATCGGTGATACCAATCTTGGCCAAGAGTTCCTTGCTGATCTCGTTCTGCACAAAGAAATGAGTGAAGCAATTAAGCACACGACCGTACTGACGACCGTACCACTTAAAGAACACCTGCTCAGGACGGAAGATACTCGACACACTATAAACAGGCACACCACGATGCTTCAGAATATGCAGGTAGTTGTACCAGAACTCGTACTTGATGAAGAAAGCCATCACAGGACGTACGGTACGCAGGAAACGACGTGCGTTGGTGATGGTGTCGAGTGGCAGATAGGTGATGATATCAGCACCCTCGTAGTTCTTACGCACCTCATAACCTGAGGGCGAGAAGAATGTGAGCAGAATCTTGTATTCAGGATGATCCTTGCGCAGCTGCTCCATCAAGGGGCGTCCCTGCTCAAACTCACCCAGCGAGGCAGCATGGAACCACACGTACTTGGCATTCGGATCTACCTTTTCGCGTAGAATCTTGAATGCCTCGCGCTCGCCACGCCACATTTTACGTACCTTCTCATTGAAGCGGCTATAAATAGCCACTCCAAGAAGATACAGATATATTACAAGGTTGTAAATCATTAGCCCAGTACTTCAATCGCACGTTTCATTCTGGCGATGGTCTCCTCCTTACCCAGGAAGGCAGAGATATCAAACATGCCAGGACCCTTACCCTCGCCAACGAGCGTGAGTCGCCATGCGTTCATTACATTACCCAGCTTATACTCCTTCTGCTCAACCCAAGCATGTACAATCTGCTCCTGGTTCTCGAGCGAGAAGTCGTCGATACCCTCAAGCACACCAATCAGTTCGGTCATCACCTGAGCACTATCTTCCTTCCAACGCTTCTTGGCTGTCTTCTCATCATAGGCCGTAGGAGCCACGAAGAAGAACGAACAAAGTGGCCACATCTCGTGAACAAACGATACACGATCCTTCATCATCTCGGTAACCTTGAGGATGCGCTCTGAGGTCTCGTTAGGACAGTGCTCCTTAACGATAGGCTCGAAGAGAGCAGCAATCTCCTCGTTGCTCTTCTTCAGAATATACTCGTGGTTGAACCAAACAGCCTTCTCGAAGGCGAACTTGGCACCAGCCTTAGAGCACTTAGAGATATCGAACAGAGGAACCAGCTCATCGAGTGAGAAGATTTCCTGCTCGGTTCCAGGATTCCATCCCAGCAGAGCCAGGAAGTTGATAACAGCCTCGGGGAAGTAACCATCCTCACGATAACCGCGAGAAGTCTCACCACTCTTAGGATCCTTCCACAGCAGTGGGAATACAGGGAATCCCAGACGGTCGCCATCACGCTTCGACAGTTTACCCTTACCATCGGGCTTGAGCAGCAATGGCAGGTGAGCAAACTGAGGCATGGTGTCCTCCCAACCGAAAGCACGATACAACATGACGTGCAATGGAGCAGATGGCAACCACTCCTCACCACGGATAACATGCGAGATTTCCATCAGATGGTCGTCAACGATGTTAGCCAGGTGATAGGTTGGCAGCTGGTCGGCACTCTTATAAAGCACCTTATCATCACAGATATCGCTCTTAACACGTACCTCGCCACGAATCAGGTCGTTGACCAGGATCTCCTGACCAGCCTCAACCTTGAAGCGAACCACATACTGTTTACCCTCGGCAATCAGCTTCTCAACCTCTTCCTTAGGCATGGTCAGCGAGTTACGCATCTGACTGCGGGTATGACAATCGTACTGGAAGTTCTGAATCTCAGCACGCTTAGCCTCCAACTCCTCTGGCGTATCGAAAGCAATATAAGCCTTATCGGCATCCAGCAACTGCTGAACATATTTCTTGTAAATATCACGACGTTCGCTCTGGCGATAAGGACCCTTGTCGCCACCAAAGCTAACACCTTCATCAAACTTGATACCGAGCCACTTGAACGACTCAATGATATACTCCTCGGCACCAGGTACGAAACGGTTACTATCGGTATCCTCGATACGGAAAACCAGATCGCCACCATGCTGCTTAGCAAACAGGTAGTTATACAATGCTGTGCGCACACCACCAATGTGCAAAGCACCCGTTGGACTGGGTGCAAAACGTACTCTTACTCTTCTTTCTGACATAATCAATTAAAATTTGTGTGCAAAGTTACAAAAAAATTGAGAGTTTTTTCGTATTTTTGCACCATAATTGCATAAAATACGTAGAAATGAGTAGTTTTAACATTAAAAACGACCTAACTTGGCGTGATTTTCTCATTCGTTTGGGTCTGATCATCATAACTGTTGCCATCATCGTATGGATGATGCCACGCAGCAGTCAGCACAATTTCAAGATCGAAAAAGGCCGACCTTGGATATATACCGACCTGAAAGCGCCATTCGACTTCCCCATCTACAAGAGTGACGAAGCCGTGAGGGCCGAGCGCGACAGCATCATGAAGCAATATGAGCCGTATTACATCATGAACAGCGAGATTGTGGGCAAGCAGGTACGCCAATTCTCAAAAGACTACTCAAATGGTATTCCTGGCTTGCACAACGATTACATCAGCATCATTGCCAATCGCCTGCACCGTCTGTATGAGCAGGGTATCATGAGCAATTCCGAGTATGCCAAAATCAGTAAGGACACCTCTCGTTTTGTACGTATCGTCAGCGGTAAGAACGCCACCAGCTCACAAATCAGCCATGTGTACTCGGTGGTATCAGCCTACGAACAACTATTTCAGGATCAGACACTTGCCAAGCATCGCGAGGTGCTGCAGAAATGCAACCTGAATGATTATATCACACCTAACCTTACCTACGACAAGGAACGCAGTGAGGCCAGTTTGAACGACCTGCAGAACAGTATTCCACTGGCCAGCGGACTGGTACAGCGAGGTGAGAAGATTATCGACCGTGGCGATATTGTAGATGGTAAGACCTACAACAAACTGTTGTCGTTCCAGAAAGAGATGGAGCGACAGAATGTGGATCAGGAGAAAATTCGCCTGAACATCATGGGACAGCTGCTATATACAGCCATCCTGATTACTTGCTTTACCATCTTCCTTACCCTGTTCAGAAAAGATTACTTTGAGAAAGTACGTTCAACCACCATGCTGTATGCCCTCATTGTGCTGTTTACAATTATTGCCTCGGCGATGGTAGAGCATAGCGTACTGCATGTATATATCGTACCATTTGCCATGGTGCCCATCTTTATCCGAGTGTTCATGGATTCGCGAACAGCCTTCATGGCTCATGCCACCATGGTGCTCACCTGCGCCTGCTTCCTGCAGTACCCGCTGGAGTTCGTGGCCGTTGAACTGGTGTCCGGACTCGTAGCCATCTTCTCGCTGCGCGAACTGTCCAGTCGCTCGCAGCTGTTCTGGACTGCCGTATCGGTTACGGTTGCAGGCATCCTGACCAACCTGGCACTCGACTGGATTCGCATCAACGACATATCAAAAATCAGTTATAGCGAATACAACTACCTGATTATCAACGGTGTACTACTATTCTGCTCATACCCCTTGCTCTATGTTATCGAGAAAGCATTCGGTTTTACATCCAACATTACGCTGATTGAGCTATCGGATATGAACAAGGCCGTACTGCGCAAGATGAGCGAGGTGGCCCCTGGCACCTTCCAGCACTCTATTCAGGTAGGTAATCTGGCTGCCGAGATTGCTAACAAAATCGGCGCCAAGAGTCAACTGGTACGTACTGGTGCACTGTATCATGATATCGGTAAGATTGTTAATCCTATCTATTTTACCGAAAACCAGTCGGGTGTAAATCCACACGAGAAGATGAATCCGATAGACAGCGCCCAGATGATTATCAGTCATGTTACCGAGGGAACCAAACTGGCCGACAAGTACAACCTGCCCGACGTGATCAAGGAATTTATTACCACCCACCACGGACAGGGAAAAACCAAGTACTTCTACGTACAATATAAGAATGCTCACCCCAACGACGATGTCGACGACCTGCTGTTTACCTACCCTGGTCCAAATCCGTTTACTAAGGAGCAGGCCATTCTGATGATGGCCGACACCGTAGAAGCTGCCTCGCGTTCGCTGCCCGACTACACCGAGAAGTCGATTCGCGAGCTGGTAAACAGACTGATTGATGCTCAGGTGGCCGAGGGTTACTTTAAGGAGTGCCCCATCACCTTCCGTGATATTGCCTATGCCAAAACCGTGCTGATAGAGAAGCTGAAGACCATCTATCACACCCGTTTGAGCTATCCTGAGCTGAAAAAGTAAATCCATTTATGCACAAAACCACCCAAAAGTGTGCAAAAACCTGCACACTTTTGCACATTTGTGCAGGTTTGTGTGCAATTTTCGTTAAACAACGTTAACTTTGTGTGCGTAAACATAAGATTTTGAAACATTCACTATACCTTTGCAGCCGATTTTGAAAAAAAGTGTTTAAATTATGAAAAAGATGAATGTCTTGCTGGCCAGCCTGATGCTGACAGCAGCTACAACAACAGCCACAGCTGGTGGCATCTTAACCAACACCAATCAGAGTATCGACTTTTTGCGCAATCCTGCGCGAGATGCAGCCATCGGTCTTGATGGAGTATACAGTAACCCCGCCGGTGTAGCCTTCATGCCCGAAGGTTTCTACTTAGGTATCAACTGGCAGTATGCCCACCAGACCCGTACTATCGAGTGCAACAATCCGTTGTTTGCCTTAGGTAAGAAGAACAACGGTCAGAGCACCAAGACTTTCGAGGGTATTGCCGATGCACCATTTCTCCCCTCAATCCAGGCCGCTTACAACAAGGGCAACTGGAGTTTGCAGTTCAACTTCTCAGTTCCTGGTGGTGGTGGAGCCTGTGAGTTCCAGGACGGACTGGGTTCGTTCGAGAGCGTAGTTGGTGGTATTGCCAACCAGCTGAAGCCTCTGGGCGCTACCGGTTACGATATGGATGGCTACATGCAGGGCCGCCAGTATTACTTTGGTTTCCAGCTTGGTGCAGCCTACAAGGTTACAAAGGATCTGTCGGTTTATGGTGGTCTGCGTGTGCTTTACGGCACAGCTACCTACAAGGCTAAGATCAGCAACATCATGGTAAACACCGCTAATGGTTATCTGGACTTCGGTAGCTTCCTGCAGGGAGCAACAACCACCATTGATGCTGGTATCAGCAAGGTTAACGCTGGTATTGCCCAGTATCAGGCAGCAGGCGTTGACGTTCCTGCCGAGCTTACAACCCAGCTGGCCCAGTTAGAGGGAACCAAGCAGAGCCTGAACTCACTGCAGAAGTACTCACAGGGTGTGAACCTGCTGTGTAACCAGTCGAGCGTAGGTGTAGCTCCTGTTATTGGTATCGACTGGCGCGTAGGTAAGTTCAACTTCGCTGCTAAGTACGAGGCTAAGACCGAGATTCACATGAAGAACGAGTCGACCGTTAACGAGGCCAGCGAGATTCCCGCTGTTAATAAGTTCCGCGATGGCGAGAAGATTGACGAGGACTCACCTGCACAGCTGGCAGTTGGTGCTATGTGGAATATCAGCGACGATTTCCGTTTGAACGTAGGTTATCATCACTTCTTTGATAAGGACGTAAAGTGGTATAACAATACTCAGGATCTGCTGGGTGGCGGTACCAACGAGTACCTGGCTGGTGCAGAGTGGGATTTGACCAACAAGCTCACCATCAGTGGTGGTGGCCAGATTACCCGTTATCAGCTTACCGACGAGTATATGAACGATATGTCGTTCGTAGTAAACAGCTACAGCTTAGGTTTCGGCTTTAACTACAAGGCTGCCGATAACATCACCCTGAAGGCTGCTTACTTCCAGACCAATTACGGTCACTACGATCGTGTTACTTCAACCGAGCCACTGATCAGCGACTCATTTACACGTACCAACCGCGTACTGGGTATTGGTTGCGAACTGAATTTCTAAGAATGATTACAGCGGATCTACATCAAAGTAGATCTGGAGCGACGAATAGCGCTTGTCTTGTAGCATCTGCTGCTGGGCAAGCGCTAAATATTTACGAACGTCGGCCATACCGATGCCTGGTTCAAGCTTAAGCACCAACTTACGAATAGAGAGCGACTTAACTTTAGCGATGGCAGGCTTGTCGGGACCTAACACACGGGCCGAGAACCACTGGCGCAATCTGCTACCCATCTCAATACCTGCCGACTCAACCACTGCATCCGAGCGGTGTTTCAGGTAAACATAGATTAAGCGATAATAAGGCGGATAATGGAAATGCTGGCGCTCGGCAATCAGCGAACGGTATAATCCGGCATAATCGTTCTGCACTACCTGTTGGATAACTGGCAGCGTAGGCGATTTGGTTTGTAGGATTACCAAACCCTGCTTGCCCTTGCGACCGGCACGACCAGCCACCTGAGCCATCATCATATAAGCCTGCTCGTAAGCACGGAAATCGGGATAGTTCAGCATGTTGTCGGCATTCAGAATGCCTACTACCGACACCTTATCAAAATCCAAGCCCTTGGATATCATCTGGGTACCTATCAACAGATTGGTACGCCCTGCCGAGAAATCGCTGATGATACGTTCGTAGGCATTACGGGTACGGGTGGTATCAAGGTCCATACGGGCAATACGGGCCTCAGGGAAGATATCACGCAACTGGTCTTCAATCTTCTCGGTGCCATATCCCTTGGTTATCAAATCATGTCCACCACAGGCAGGGCACTCGGTGGGTACCTGGTAGGTGTAGCCGCAATAGTGACAGGTAAGCTGATTCATGTTGCGATGCAACGTCAGCGACACATCACAATGCTGACAATGGGGCACCCAGCCGCATTGCTTACACTCTATCATGGGTGCATAGCCACGACGGTTCTGAAAGTAAATCACCTGCTCGCCTCGCTCCAATGCCTCGCGGGTCTTCGCCAACAACAAAGGTGAGAACGCACCGTTCATCATCTTACGATGCTGCAGGTCCTTGATATCCACCACCTGGATATCAGGCAACTGAATACCTTTATAACGTTGGAAAAGCTCTACCAAACCATACTTACCCGTTTTGGCATTATGGTAGGTCTCGAGCGATGGTGTGGCAGTACCCAATAACGTTTTGGCGCCATACATCTGTGCCAGCATGATAGCTGCCGAACGGGCATGATAACGCGGTGCAGGGTCCTGCTGTTTATACGAGGTTACATGCTCCTCATCCACAATAATCAGTCCTAAGTTCTGGAAAGGCAGCAGCACGGCACTACGCGCACCCAGAATCACATCATAGGGATGCTTCGAAAGCTGTTTCTGCCATATTTCCACACGCTCGGCATCCGAGTATTTACTGTGATAAATGCCCAGGCGATTACCAAACACTCGCTGCAGGCGTTGCATCATCTGCACGGTAAGCGCTATTTCGGGCAACAGATAGAGCACCTGCTGATGCTTATCCAATGCCTGCTGTATCAGGTGGATATAAATCTCGGTTTTACCGCTCGAGGTAACACCATGCAGCAGCGTCACGTTTTTCTGCAGAAACGAGAATTGTATCTGGTTAAACGCTTCCTGCTGTACATCGCTCAGCGGTTTGATATGTTCAGGATGCGGATCGCCACCAAAATTCAATCGCCCCACCTCTTTATCATAGGTTTCCAACACACCTCGCTGCACCAAGGCGTTTACCGACTGCAAGGTGTGTCCCTGGTTAATCAACTCGTCGCGGGTTATCTCGAACTGTTCTTCGGTCTGTCCCAACTGGTCCCAACCCGAGAGTTCCAGATAATCCAGGAAAGCCTTGAGCTGCTTGGGAGCACGCTGCAGCATATCAATAGCCACGTGCAGGGCCTGCTCGCTGCGGAACTTAGGCGACAGCTGGATGTAGAGTTCGGTACGTGGACGATAACCATCCTCGGCTTTCAGTCCTGATGGGAGTGCTGCCTTATACACCTCGCCAATGGGCGACATGTAGTAATCGGCAATCCACTGCCACAGCTTCAGCTGGTTATCGGTAATGATAGGTGTGGCATCCATCACCTGGCTGATGGGCTTTACCTGATAGTCCTTAGGTTTCTCATTGTGCAATCGGGCCACAATACCCAAGTAGGTTTTGCTACGCCCGAAAGTTACCAGTACGCGCATACCAATACCTACGCTCATGCCATCAGGCACGGCGTAGGTAAAAAGTCCTGTTAACGGAACAGGTAATATGATATCCGCGTAACTCACCCCTTAGAAGAAGTAAGCAACCGAAAGCTGCCAAGCATTAGCCTTAGTTTTTCCCGTAACCTGCTTCCAGGCAGCATCGGGTACATCTTTTAGTATATCAAACTCACCTGTTGTACCCATAGCAATGTTGTAGTTAGCAGATACCTGAAGATGATTAAGGAGCATCAAACCTAAACCCACATTTGCGCTCAAGCTTGAGTCCTTCATGCGCCAATCAAGTGCCTCATTCAGCAGATTTGTCTTTTTATCACCCACATTAAAGCCAAATTGAGGACCAGCAAAGATGTAAATGCTTGCAGTATTACCCAAGCCAAAACCATAACGAAGGTTTATGGGAATCTGAATTGACTGCTGCTTAAGTTTCTCATCATTAACCTCAGCCGAACGCTGATCGTACAAGGCTGATGCATCAATGCCAAGGCCTATCACTGGGAGCGTAAAATTAAGAGTCGGACCGATAAAGAAACCAGTCTGATTCGACTTATCAAATGCCGAATTGTCGAACTTCATATTAGTCAGGTTAAGACCACCCTTAACACCAAACTTCACCTGTGCCTGAGCAGCAACAGTCATTGTTGCCAGCAGCACTACTAAAGTAAAAAATTTCTTCATAACTTATACCAATTATTAATGTTATTGAATCATTCCACGGCGCAAAGTTACGAAAAAAGTTGGAATCGAAAAGGGAATAACCGTTTTTTTTCGATTATTCCCTTGTATTTTGACTAGTTAGTGACGCTGTCGACGTACCGACACGCGAGCACCACTGTTGCTACTGCCACTCGATTTCTCGGTCTTGGCACTCTTCTGCTTAGCCACCTTTACGCCCTTGGTTGCGGCGGGTTTGTTCTTGGCAGCCTTCACCTTCTTATCGGCCTTGGTATCCTTCAAAGCAGCTATGCTATCCAATGAGTCGCGCTTGGCAGGATCGCCAAAAATCGTTTTCTTAAAACCTTCCAGTTCAGCTTCGATACGCTTCTGCTCGGCAGTCATCTTAGCCTCATCGCCACCACACAACTGCAGCAACGTTTTACCCTGTGCATTGTTGGTTTTATAGATTTTTCCACGATACATATTGAGCGTAAAGAAATCGTCCATCGATACAGTAGCCGCATTGTTCATACTGCTGGCCATCACTGTCTGACGATTCAGGTAGGGTTCCAGGTCGCTGTATTTCACCCAGAACAAGGGGTACTGCGTTGCCTCGCCACCAAACTCGTCCATCATAATGGGACACAAGGCCTGCACCTTGATATGGAACGAAGAGTTGGCCTGATCGTAATAGGCACTCTCCTTCAGATAGTACTTCTTCACCATCGCCGAAGGGATATCGCTGTTATCCACACGTATCTTACCATCCTTTTCCTCGTAATAAATGTGGTAGTTATCCAGTAGGGCCTTCATATCGGCCTTGGTGACATCGGTAAACACATCACTGCCATCGGTAGGATACTCGTACACGGGGATATAGCCGTTAAGCGCCAGCTTAAAAATATAGGTAAACAGGTTCAGCTGTTTGCCCTGTGGCTCTACGGGATAATAGAGTCCGCCATTGGCATCATCCTCCAACGATATCTCACGATAGATATCGCGACGCCACACCACCTCTTCGGGCATCTCTACAGCTGTGGGGAATGATATCTGTGCGCGCATCGACATAGCCGAAGATGCTACATTCTGCTTGGTTTGCTGCTGAGCCTGCTGCTCGGCACGGCGCTGTGGTGGCTGAGCCACTGCTGCACTCACCATCAGCACGAGGGTTGATATGAACAATAATCTCTTCATACTATCTTATACCTTATTTATTTTACAATCACTTCCATGGGGTTAGTCAGGGTGCGGGTTAATCCATCGGGACCGGTTACCGTTACCCTCGAAATATAGAATCGGCGATTACGAGCCAGCTTGCGGAAGGTATCCTTCTGACGAGCCGAAAACTGTGCACCATCCGATGCCATCGGCACGGCGTTACCCATATTGTCGAAGAACACCGTTTCGAAGCTCTGCACACGGAATGCAATATCCAGTATGCCATCGTCGATAGCAGCACCCAGATGTTCTACAGCCACCAGCTGTCCCTTGCTCAAGGCTCCACCCTTGTATCGGGCGGGATTGCCATGCTCATCCTTCATCGATATATAAGGTGTAGGATCGGGCAATTTCCTGACACGGAAGGTGTACTGCCCCATCTGCTGGGCATGACCGGTATTGGTGCTGGTAACAGTAATCACAGCATTCTGTCCTATCTTTGCTGGACGTGCGATGTACTTGCCAGGCCCCACGCTCTGCAACGTACCATTGGTCATCGAGGCCTGAATCTTATTCAGCGGCACACCTGGCACACTGATGCTGATGGGGTTGGCATAACCTGCATAAAGCATGTTCATCAGGTCGGCCGATACAGTAGCGCTGGGCTCAACTACGGTGTAGTCCTGTGTAAACTCACGGCGTATGCGGTCGCCATTGCCATTCACCATCTCCATATAGCCCTTCAGCGTAAAGTCACCAGTCTTGCCACACACGGTTTCGTACAGTCCGTTCTGAAGGTTTACCTTCTGTCCGCCGATAAAGATATCGGGTACCTGGGTGGTATCAACAGCAGCCATCACGATACGGGCCGAGAAGCGGTCGCCACGAACAATCGTTTTTGAGTTGGGAATCACAAAGGCATCCAACAGGTTTACACGAACATCCTTCACGTCGATGTTCTGTACCAGAGTATGCAGAACCTCGCCCTCGGCATAGCGCACATCACTCTGCAGTTTCGACAGCAGCGTAACGGCAGCCGCAGCGGGCATCGACTCAAACATATATTCGGCCCAGTTCTTACCCATAGCACGCTTGGGCACCTGGGTAGTAAGATTGCTGGCTATAATCTGTCGCTGTTTCTCATCAGTTACCATCGTCAGCATACGCTCACGGAAACTGTTGATAGCCTTGTACAGTTTCTGTCCCTGTCCGTTGGTAGGCGAGAGCATCACGTAGTTAGCAGGCTCCTGATCCTCCTTATTGCGGATATTAGTGACATCGCCATCCTTGCCATCGGCCTCAACCACGATGGCCTGCTTCAGACTGGCAGCAAAGTTATACAGCGAGTCGCTCATCTGGCGCACCTGCTGGGCTTTGTCGTACCACTCGCGGGTTTTCTGCGGGTTAGCCTTCAGCTGCTGCTCAAAGGTTTTGTAGATGGCCAGGTTCTCCTTGGCGGAGTTACCTGTAGTGCGGTTCAGACTTTCCTCCACAATCGAAAAACCGTTGAGCACCTCGTTCGAAACGTTAAGTGCCAACATCGCCATCAGGACAACGTACATCAGGTTAATCATCCTCTGACGTGGAGAAACGGGTCTTTTCTTGATTGCCATAGTCGTTATGCGTTCATCTTAGCCGTCATTGCCTCAATCATACGGCTATAAATCTTATTCAGTTCTGCTATCTGGGCGGCCATCTTCTTGGTTTGTTCGTTAATATCATCGATCGTACCAATCTGGGCGCTGGCACTCTTCAACTGCATCTCGTAAACCTTGCAGATGCCAGTTAGCGTGCGGTTCAGGTTCTCCATCTCCTCAGAGTCGTGAGCCAGCTTCTCGTTCTGGGCCGATACCTTCGAGAGGGTCTCAGTCAGATGCTTCAGTTCCTCTACGTAGGTAGATGTAGCAGCATCCAGCTCGGGATGAGCCGAAACAGATGTCGGCTGGACTGCAACTGCCGACTGAACAGCTGCAGGCTGGGCGCTGGGTGTCGACGGTGAATTGGTCGATGAGCCAGTATAGGTACCACCGTTGCCATTAATGATGATGGTTCCACCATTACCACCTACTACAGTTGCGCTGCCGCCTTTACTTGCAACGGGCGCTTCACCATTCACGTTCACGTGGGTATCCAGCACCATACCATCGGTAGTCTTGTCGAACGGACGATCGAAGGCCGAAAGGAAAAAAACCAGCACCTCGGTACCCATACCAAGGAACAAGAAGAAATCGGCGCCCTTCAGGTGGGTAAGCTTAAACAGCGTACCTAAGATAACGATTGCTGCGCCCCACGAGTAGGCGTAGTTCAGGAACGTCTGTCCTGGCACACTGTCCATCCACTTCTGCAAGCGGTAAATTACATTATATTTGCTGTATATCGTCATAACTATTGCGTATTTAGTGTTTACTTTCTCTTACCTTTTGTGCTTTTGGCGCGCTCGCTGGTTGAATTGGCCAGACTGCGCACACAGCGGAATCCAATATACGAACGGGGCTGGTTCTGATACTCAGCTGTACGCCAGGCCGAACGGATATACGACTCGGGATCCTTCCACGAACCACCACGCACACTCTTACGCTTCAGGCGATAGGGATCCTCCTGAGCAGCGTTGTACTTCAGTGTGGGGTTGATATCGTTCATTGCCTCAACACCTGCCTCGGTATAGATGGTGCTGGTCCACTCGGCCACATTACCTGCCATATCGTAAAGTCCATTCGAGTTGGCCGAATAGATGCCCACCCTACTGGTAATCAGATTGCCATCCTTGGTATAGTTGCCATTATCGGGTTTAAAGTTGGCATAAAAACACCCCTTGCCACTGGCCACATCCTCGTTATCCCATGGGAACTCGTTCTGATCCTTGCCACGGGCGGCATACTCCCACTCTGCCTCGGTTGGCAGGCGGTAACGCTGCACATAACGGGCTGCGGGACCTAAGCCTTTCAGCAGATACTCAGTACGCCAGGCACAGTAAGCATTGGCCTGCTCCCAGGTTACACCTACCACGGGATAATCGTTGTAAGCGGGATTCGAGAAATAGTAACGCAGATACATCTCGTTATCAGCATTGGGGAAATCGTTTACCCAGCACGTGGTGTCGGGGAATACGTTTACGATATAGGTATTCAGGAAATCCCACGGTCCCGAAAGCGGACGATTGATACTCTCGCGAACAATACGCCCCTCGTCATCCACATAGGCCGTATCTTTCGATATCCACACCTGCTCGTCGGGATCAACTGTCAGGTCGGTATTCAGGTTGCGTTCCTGTGGGTTCAGTCGGTTACGACGCAGGGCTGCGGCGGTATAGTCGTACACCTCGTAGCGGTAGTTAAGCTGTCGGGAATCCAGCATTTTATCGCCTGTTACGGGATTGGTTACGTACATCGCATCAATAATCTCCTGCTCATCTTCGCTTGGGCGGCGGGGCAGCGGTTTCTTCCAGTTCAGCACGGTCGATATCTCGTTACCCTCGCGGTCGGTCTTTACCGTCTTGTAGGTTTCGTCAATCTCTGAAAGACGCTCGCGCAGGATAGAGTCGCGTACATAATTCACAAACTGGCGATACTTCGAGTTGGTAACCTCGGTCTCGTCCATCCAGAATCCATCTACCGAGATATCGCGTACGGGTGTTTTCTTACCCCACAGCGAATCCTGGTTCTCAATACCCATTTTCACATGGCCACGCTTAACCAGCACCATACCGTAGGGCGTAGGTTCGGTAAAAGCCCTGCCACTGGTACCTGTCACCTCACCGCCATTGGCTGTCATCAGCTTACCGCCAAAACAGCTAGTAAGCATCAGTGCCGCAACGGTGCATAGTCCTATCAGTTTCTTCATATTTATCTTATTTACTATAGTAATCTTACGCTCTTATGCAGATTTCTGCCCTTTTTATACAGATTCAACTCTGTCTCGTAGCCCACAAACAGTTCATGACTGCCGTTACCCACGTTAATGGCGCTGGTATAGCACTCGTAGCTGTAGCCCAGATGTATGCCGTGCCATCGGCCACCTACCAGCACCGTTACTGAGTTGGTAGGACTATACGAAAGGCCTGCGTACAACATCTTTTTATCGTGTTCGTACCTTACGCGCCCTGTTACATCGGCCCGCCAGGCCACCCCATCGGTGCGCCCTAACACAGAGGTCTGTATTTTAAAAAACGGATGATTTAGCTGAATATTGTATCCAGCGGTAAAATAATATGTTGCATCAATGCTCAGTTCGCTGGTTTCGCCCAGTGTTACCACGGGGTTGTTAAGGTGCAGAACCGATGCTCCCATGAACCATTTTCGGGTCTGATAGTAGATGCCTGCCGATATATCAAGTCCCGATCCGTTAATCGACGAGCTCGACAATACGGGGTCGCTGCCATCCTCGGGCATTTCGGCCTTACTACCATCAAACGTCTCGCCCAGCATACCCAACTGCACACCTACGCTCAGCTTGCCCTTCAGAACCCGTCGCTGGTAGGCATACTGCACAGCCAAGCGCTTGTGCGAGAACAGTCCGATATCATCGTTCAGCAGCTGCACACCCACACCATGATAGGTACCCAAGCCATACAGTTGCATGTCGGCCGCCGCGTACATGGTTTTTGGGTTGTGCTCAAAGCCTGCCAGCTGCAGCCCATAGGCCCCAGTCACATTCAACTTAGCCTTCTTACCCACAGTCGCGGGGTTAAATGATGGCTCCATTGCCCAGTAATGAGCAAAGGAAACATCGTATTGCGCCCGCACCGTTGCAGCCACAATCCACAGCCCTACTATTGCGATAATGAAACGTTTCACATATTATAAAACGTATTTCCGCGCTGTTTATTGTGTTTGGAGGCGTTTAACATTTTTAAGTGATAAATAACCGATAATTAACCTCGCAATTGGGCGAAAAGCAGTATTTTTGCAACCGACTTATTTTATTTAACACAAAAATTAAAAACTTAGTATGCAAAAGAAACTTACTACCTTATTAGGTATGGCATTAGCCGTTACCTGTGCCTTTGCACAAACAGAACTGTTTAAACCCTACAAACAAACAGCGCTCCGACTCCCTGCAGTACCCATTGTGGTTAACGATCCCTATTTTTCAATCTGGTCGCCCTACGACAAGTTAACCGAAGGCAACACACGTCTTTGGACAGGCGACGAGAAACCTTTGGAAGGATTGTTGCGCGTGGATGGCACTACCTACCGCTTTATGGGCGACAAAGAGCACAAGGTGCTGAAAGCCATCGCCCCGATGAGCGACGAGGCAGCTTGGGAGGGTCAGTACACAGAGACTAAACAGACTGATGGTTGGCACAAGCCAGATTTCAAAGCCGATGGCTGGCAGAAAGGTCGCGCTGCGTTTGGTAATGCTGGCGACAACATCCGCACGGGGTGGAGCAAGGAACATAGTGATATCTATATCCGTCGTGAGATTAACCTGACAGCCGAGGATTTGAAAGGCGACCTCTATGCCTTGTACTCACACGATGATGCCTGCGAGCTGTATATCAACGGCACACAGGTGGCAACAGGTCGTATGGATGCCGTATTCAATGAGTCGGTACACCTGAATGCCCAGCAGAAGCAGCTGCTGCACGAGGGACGCAACGTGATGGCTCTGCACGTATACAATAATGCGGGCGGTGCCTATGCCGACTTTGGATTGTATGCCAACATCGGTATCGAGGCAACCTCGGTTAAGACGGCTGTACAGAAGAGCGTCGACGTGATGGCCACTTCAACCTACTACACATTTACCTGCGGTCCGGTAGCATTGAATGTGGTGTTCACATCGCCTATGCTGATTGATGATCTCGACCTGCTCTCTACCCCCGTTTCGTATGTTTCGTATCAGGTAAAGAGCTTAGACCGCAAGAAGCACGACGTGCAGTTTGCATTGTTGGCAAGTCCACAGATTGCAACCAACAAGCCTCATCAGCCCACAGAGTCGACAGTGGTTTCAGTGAATGGTGTGAAGTATCTTAAGACAGGTACTATCGATCAGCCCATCCTGGCCAAGAAAGGCGATGGCATCGGCATAGATTGGGGTTATCTGTATGTAGCCGACTTCAACGGCAAGGTATCACTCGACAGCTACAACAACATTATCAACGGCTTTATGGCCAAGGGCGACCTGAACTGCGGTCAGCAGCTGGTGCGTGCTTACAAGCAAAACGACACCCCAGTACTGGCCTATGTTCATAACTTTGGTAAGGTTGACCAGCAGCCACAGGCATCGTTCTCGCTGATTGGCTACGACGAGGTTGAGGATATCGAGTATATGTACCAGCGCTACAAGGCCTACTGGGCACATGGTGGCAAGGTGGATATCTTCGACGCTTTCAATAAGCTGAACCGTAATTACAAGAGCATTATGGAGCGTTGCCGCGCCATGGATAAGCAGATTTACGACGATGCCCTGAAGGTAGGTAATGCGCACTATGCCGAGATTCTCTCTGGCTCTTATCGCCACGTGCTGGCAGCACATAAGCTGTTCGAGGACAACGAGGGACATCTGCTGTACTTCTCGAAGGAGAACAACTCTAACGGTTGCGTAAACACCGTGGATCTTACCTATCCATCGGCACCACTCTTCCTGGCTTACAACCCTGAGTTGCAGAAAGCCATGATGACCAGTATTTTTGAGTATAGTCGCTCTGGTCGCTGGACCAAGCCCTTTGCTGCTCACGACCTGGGCACCTACCCCATTGCCAACGGACAGGTATATGGTGGCGACATGCCTATCGAAGAGGCAGGTAACATGCTGACTCTGGCTGCACAGCTCTGCATCCAGGATGGTAACATCGATTACGTAAAGCCTTACTGGGACATTCTTACCCAGTGGACCGACTATCTGGTAGAGAACGGACAGGACCCATCGAACCAGTTGTGTACCGACGACTTTGCTGGCCACTGGCCACACAACTGTAACCTTTCGGTTAAAGCTATCATGGGCGTAGCAGGCTATGCGCTGATGGCCCGCATGAAAGGCGATGCCGCTACAGCCGAGCGCTATATGAACCGTGCCCGCCAGATGGCCAAGAAATGGGAGGCCGATGCTCGTGAGGGCGATCACTACAAGTTGGCATTCGACCGCCAGAACACTTGGAGTCAGAAATATAATATGATCTGGGACAAACTGTGGAACACCAACCTGTTTGGCGATGAGGTGATGCAGCGCGAGGTAAGCTACTACCTGAAGCAGCAGAACACCTACGGTCTGCCACTCGACATCCGTAAGGACTATACTAAGACCGACTGGATTATGTGGAGTGCAGCGATGGCCAACGATAAGGATACCTTCCTGAAGTTTGTGGAACCTATCTACAAATATATAGACGAGACGCAGTCGCGCGTGCCTATCAGCGACTGGCACGAGACAAAGACCGGAATGATGGTTGGATTCAAAGCTCGCTCGGTTATTGGTGGTTATTGGATGAGATTGTTAGTTAAGTAATATTGTTGTTATGAAAAAGAATCTGAGAAAGAGTCTTTTGGCTGTGGCACTGCTCCTTGGGGGCAGTGCTGTGGCAGCCACCGCACCTGTTGATTATGTCAACACGCTGGTAGGCACACAATCAAACCACGCACTCTCAACTGGCAATACCTACCCAGCTATCGCACTCCCCTGGGGCATGAATTTCTGGATGCCTCAGACTGGAAAGATGGGCGACGGATGGGCTTATACCTACGACGCAAGTAAGATTCGCGGATTGAAGCAGACCCATCAGCCTTCGCCCTGGATAAACGACTACGGACAGTTTGCCATCCTTCCCACTGTTGGCACCGTGTTCGATGAGGACAAGCGTGCCTCCTGGTTCTCGCATAAGGCCGAAACGGCCCGTCCGTATTACTATAAGGTGTATCTGGCTGATTACGACATCACAGCCGAGGTAACACCCACTGAACGTGCCGCTGTGATGCGATTCACTTACCCCGACTCCAAAGAGTCACGCATCGTAGTGGATGCTTTTGATAAGGGTTCGATGGTACGCATTATCGACGATTGCCACATTGAGGGTTATACCACCAAGAATAGTGGCGGCGTACCTGAGAACTTTAAGAACTATTTTGTGATTGAGAGCGACAAGCCGTTCACATTCCTCTCTACAGTAGCAGATGGCAAGATACAGGCCGACAAACGCGATTTTGAAGGTAATCATGCCGGTGCAGTAGTAGGATTCCAAACGGTTCGTGGCGAGACTGTAACCTTGCGTATAGCCTCATCGTTCATCAGCGCCGAGCAGGCCCGACAGAACCTGAAAGAGGTTAGCAATCGCTCGTTCGACACCGTATGCAATGACGGTCGCCAGCGTTGGAACACCATCCTTAGTAGACTGGAGGTTGAAGACAACAATGTTGATCACTTGCGCACCTTCTATTCTTGTTTGTATCGTTCGGTTCTATTCCCCCGTATGTTCCACGAGGTAAACAAGGCTGGCGAGATTGTACACTACAGTCCTTTCGACGGACAGGTGCACAGCGGACGTCTGTTCACCGATACTGGTTTCTGGGATACCTTCCGTTCGCTCTTTCCACTGCTCAACCTGGTATATCCTGAGATGAGCCAGCAGATGCAGGAGGGATTGGTGAACACCAATAAGGAGAGTGGATTCCTACCAGAGTGGGCCAGTCCTGGTCATCGCGGCTGCATGGTGGGCAACAACTCAGCCGCGGTGGTGGCCGATGCCTATCTGAAAGGCATGCGCGGCTACGATGTGGAGACACTCTGGCAGGCTGTAAAGCACGGTGCCAATGCTGTTCATCCTCAGGTATCAAGCACAGGCCGACTGGGATTTGAATATTATAACCGTCTGGGCTATGTGCCTTATAATGTTGGTATCAAAGAAAATGTGGCACGCACCTTAGAATATGCATACGACGACTGGTGTATCTATCGTTTAGGACAGGCACTCGGCAAATCTAAGAAAGAACTGAAACCTTATAAGGAGCGTGCCTTGAACTACCAGAACGTGTTCGACAAGGAAACCCGATTGATGCGTGGCAGAAATGAGGATGGTACCTTCCAGAGTCCGTTTAATCCACTGAAGTGGGGCGACGCCTTTACCGAGGGTAACTCATGGCACTACACCTGGTCGGTTTTCCACGATCCTGCAGGATTGATTCGTCTGATGGGAGGTAAGGAGAACTTTGTAGCTATGCTCGACTCCGTATTTAACCTGCCACCTGTTTTCGACGAGAGCTATTATCGTGCAGTGATTCACGAGATTCGCGAGATGCAGATCATGAATATGGGTAACTATGCCCATGGTAACCAGCCCATCCAGCACATGATTTATCTGTACGACTGGGCAGGACAGCCTTGGAAGGCTCAGTACTGGGTGCGTCAGGTGATGGACCGCATGTATCAGGCAGCACCTGATGGCTACTGCGGCGATGAGGACAACGGACAGACTTCGGCCTGGTATGTGTTCTCAGCTCTCGGTTTCTATCCCGTTTGTCCGGGTTCAGGGCAGTATGCACTGGGCACACCTTACTTTAATAAGATAACCCTGCATCTGGCCAACGGCAAAACACTGGTTATCAATGCCGACAGTAACAGCACAGAAAACTGCTACGTAAGCGAGATGAGCGTGAATGGTGCTGCTTATGATAAGAACTATCTGGAGCACACCGACCTGCTGAAGGGTGGCCGTATCGATTATCGTATGTCGTCAAAGCCCAATCAGCAACGAGGCACTAACGAGAACAGCCTCCCCTACTCGTTCTCAAATAACAGCCTAATTGTTAAATAGATATAATTCCTTGCAAAAACTTGGTACTTTGTTATACAAGGTACTAAGTTTTTGCTTATCTTTGCCGCAGAAATCTTTTAAAACGGTAAAGATATGAACATTGAAAATGCAAAGTCGCAAATGCGTAAAGGCATGCTCGAGTATTGTGTACTGCTACTCTTGAAGCATCGCCCATCGTATGCCAGCGACATTATCCAACAACTAAAAAACGCCGAGCTACTGGTGGTTGAGGGCACACTCTACCCACTATTAACCCGACTTAAGAACGATGGTTTGCTGCAGTACGAATGGCAGGAGTCAACCCAAGGACCGCCTCGTAAGTATTACGCCCTGAGCAAAGAGGGTGAAAAGTTTCTCGAAGGGTTGGATGCAGCCTGGCAGGAACTCTCTAACACCATTAATTATCTAAAGAATGTAACCCCCAAGTTATTGGAAGTAAAGGATTGAAGAATTGAAAGATTAAAGTTATGAAAAAGAATATTACCATCAACCTGTGTGGGCGTCTGTTTCAGATAGACGAGGATGCCTACGAGCTGCTGCAGCAGTACATTAACTCGCTCCGTTCATCGTTTGGGAAACAGGAGGGCGGCGACGAGATTGTGGACGACATCGAGACCCGCATCGCCGAACTCTTCGACGAACTGCGCCTGCAAGGCATCGAGGCCATCACCATCGAGCATGTTAAGGAAATCATCACCCGTATCGGCAAGCCCGAAGAGCTTACTGGCGAGGATGGCGAGAAGCAACAAGAAGGCAACGGCACCAACTGGGAAGAGCAGGCCCGTTCGGCGGGTCAGAAGATTTATGAGAATGTACGTGCACGTACAGCTGGCAAAAAACTGTATCGCAACCCCAAGGATAAGATGCTGGCAGGCGTACTGTCTGGTATTGCTGTATATACCAATACCGACCCTGTTATCTGGCGATTCCTGATGATATTGTTTACCTTCTGCTATGGTGTGGGTATCTTTATCTATCTGGTGTTGGCACTCGTTATTCCCGAAGCCAGAACACCCGAGCAGTTGTTGCAGATGGAAGGCAAGGATATAACGCCGCAGAACCTGGCCGATGTAGTGGTTGAGGGCGAAAAGCAGCACGTACAGCGCCCCGGTTTTATGCGTCTGTTGTTCATCATCCTCATGAAGATGGTTATAGCCTTTGTCGTTATCATTTCAATCGTCGTGTGCATTGCCCTATCGCTCGGATTCTTCGGCGTGCTCATTGCCACGGTTAGTGCAATGGTGCTGCCACTAAACAGTACCCTACCGTTCAGCCTCGGAGCTATGGGACTGGAAGGCGCATGGGTTAGCAACCCCAAACTGCTCATCATCTTTGTAATCGCCCTGTTCCTGGTATTGCTTCTGCCCATCTATGCCATTATCCACATGGTGCTCTCACTCACAGGCAAGATCCGCCCTATGGGTGTTATTCAGCGCATCGTAAACATCGTGCTTTGGGTTATCGCCGTATGCATCGCAGTGCCCTTAGGTATCACCATAGCCAATTATCATTACGACTATTACCAGGAGCGTTACCAAATCGATTCTACTACCACCTATCAGGGTGTAAAAATGGATGAGAATGATGCCGATTTCCTGCGACGTGGCAGCTGGAATCTGGTAAAGGCCAAGAACTGCGATCATTATACGTATTATGCTATGGATAGCCAGGGGTATAATAACGCGCGTTTTTTGGATGTGTTTAACGATCGTTGCGAGGAGATATTCCAAGCCGAGCGTAAGGAAAAGGTTGAACCAGGCATTTACCAGCTTACATGCTACGCCCGCGCCGAGGGGCCTGGCACCTTTATCTATGCCATGGGTAAAGAGAAACATCTACAAACCATCCCTGTAAACAATAACCCAGAAGACGAAATGGGTTGGAAGCCCATCACCATCGATAGCATAGAAGTAGCTGGCGATTCGATAGCCTACGGCATGTCGTCTGATGCGGTATTCACAGGCGAAACCTGCCGCGCCAAATGGTTCTCGGCCATGGACTTTGTACTTACCCGCACAGCCGACCTGCCAAATACAAAGAAATAATCGTGGTCACAAACAAAAAAAGAGAGCTGATGTTTGTCAGCTCTCTTTTTTGTATTTAATAAACCTCTAACTCGTAGATACGAGCGGCAGAATCCTGCCCCTGTGTAGGAGCTATCACAAAAAGTCGCAGGTAACGCACGCTGGTTGCAGTGAAGCTGCGATCGGTGTAGTTGTTGCGATTGCCTTCGAACATATCCAGCGTTTGCCACTCTTCGGTATCGCTATTACGGCCCTGCAGCAGACAGGTACGGGTGATATAAGCCAACTGCTCACAAGCAGCACTCAGCACACGCCAACGGGTGATAGTGGTAGGCTTGCCAAAATCGAATACAACATAGTTTGGGGCAGCCTGGGCATCGCACCACTTGGTATCAGGGTCGCCATCCATCAGCATGGCTGCGCTTTCGCTATTATTCACCTCGCCTGAGGTGGCGATAACCTTAGCATCGCGCAACAAGTTCACCTGGGGCTGGGTAGCAGCAGCTGTGGTTTGTGCATTGGGCAGGATAGATGTTTGGAACAATGGGGCTGCAGCAGTGCCATCGTTGGCATCATTAGCCACAGTAGCAGCAAACACTACCACATGCTCGTCAGCAGGCAACTGAACCTCGCGAACGCCCTTAGGCAGATCGATGCGTACACGGAACAAATAGGTGAACTCATAAGGCTCGTCGCCGGCTCCTGAGTGGCGGTGACTGCCCACCCATGCCACCTCGGCATCCTTGAGATAACCAACGGTCTGACCATCGTGTCCCCACTGGCCAATAAAGCCTGTGTAGTAGGGCACACCTACGGTTTGCTGTTTGCCAGCAACGGTGAAGGTGGCCTGACGGTCGTCGTTGTCCGAAGCTACCAGCAGATACAAGTGACGGTAGTCCTTATCAGTGGGAAGCTGCAAGGTCTGACCCTTACAGGTCAAGCCATTGGCAGCATCTTTCTCGCCAAAGGTGAAGGGGATATCGCCCACGGTGATACCTTCGTCGGGCAGCAGTTCGGCTGCATAGCTGTTACCACCCTCGAAGTTGCCCGAGGTGCGGAACTCGTTGAAGCTGAAACAGTGGCGGTCGAAATCGAGTGCCACCGACTGGGCATCGACAGCGGCAGACTTCTGACCTGCCAGCTGAACCTTATAGGTCTTGACGCTGTAAGGCTTGATATCTACCAGCAGCTGGGTGCCATCGGTCTTGGCATCGGTCAAGGTGCGTTCTGTACCATCGGCCTCAACAGCCTTCACAATAGCAGCAGGGAAGCTGATGCGAGCCTGCTGCGCTCCCTTACCACTCATCTCATACACACGAATCACATACTCATTGCTCACCTCGGCACGCTTCAGGGCACGAACAACAACATTTTTATTATCAGAATTTACAAACGAGAACTGACGGCCTAACTGACCTGCATGGCGATCGGCATGGAACGAACGCAGCGGACTGTTGAGACGGTCGGCCTGGCGAACAGCCTCAACAGCATCAAGCTCACCCTGATGACCTACCAGACTATAAGTGAACACATGATGACCGAAGTCCTGACGGGCCTGATAAGCATAGCTACGACCGGGCTTTGGCGAATAGAGCAGCGACAGGCGCAGGGTGTTGTCGGCGGGTTTATCCCAACCGTAGCGCGAATCGTTGAGCAATGTCACACCATAGTCGCCCTTGCGGTCGGTCAGGTCAGTCCACTCGTGGGCATACACCTCGAAGCTGTTATCGCGGTTGTTTCCACGGCGCACACTACCCAGACCGATATCGTAGGTAGCCTCGGCATTAGCCACGCTGAGTGGGAACTCGGCCTTGAGCAAGGCATTAAGCGAACGCCAATCCACCTCGTTCTCGAAATCGATACGATCGGCCTGTGCACCCTCGTACAGATGGATGCGCTGAATGATGTCGCTCTCGCCATATTTCTTCTTGATAACCAAAGTCTGTCGCAGGCTGCCAGGCTGGATGGTAATCTCTACAGCATCGTGAACAGGCAACGGAGTCTTATCGAGTGTGCGCTTCAGGATTTCCCAAGCAGGCCATCTCTCTGAACGACAGTCGTCGAACACCACCAGGCGCAGACTTTTTCCGTTAGCCACCAGCTGGCGGTTATTCTTTTTATCGATGAGGGATACTACATCACCAAAATCATCTACGGTGAGCTGATAACGCGACGACTGGATGGTTCGACCTGTGGTGGCGGCAGCCATCTTCTTATTGCCAGCAGCCTTAACACCATATACAGCCATACCAGTAGCAGGCACATCGGCATCGAACAGCAGTACACGCTTACCATCGCGCTCTACTACCTGCGAAGCCACACTATGACCATTAGCATCGGTTACACGGTAGTCGCGGTTATCATTCAGTTCCACCTGTGCGATGGCACGGACGGGTGTCGTCTCATTGTTATAAACCACAACAGGCTGACCAGAAACACGTGTATCCATCTGACGGGCGATGCCAGAAACGCTGTGTGTCAGCACATCAGAGAATTTCTTGAGTGCCAGCAGCTCGTCGTTCCACGAGAACTCATAGGCACGGGGAATGCTGGTACCAGTCAGGTCATCGTGGAACTGATGCCAGATGACACGCTTCCACGTATCGGTCATCACATCAGCTGGATAGCTGGCAGCGCCCAGCCAGTCGGCCATCACTGCTGTACGTTCAGCCGCATCACCCAGGTGTTCGTTCTGACGGTTATACAGTTTCATGGCAGCCTGCGAAGTATAGCAGCCGTTGCCATGAACGTCCATAGGCAACTCACCGTTGAATACTGGCAGTTCAGGGTGCTTGTCGTAAGGCAAATAATCTTTGTAGATCTGATCGCTGGTAGCACTCACAATCTTAATCGGACCGCTACCTTTGATACCTTTCTCGATAGCACGCACTGAGGCGATGGTGGGCGAACCACCGATATCGCCAGTACCATAGTAATGATAGGCCTGACCAAGCGGACTCTCACCTATCTCACGCAGCAACTGTTGGTTCTGCGACAGGTCTTCGTCGTTGTAACGCTGACTGTAGTTGAAACCGTGGGTCATCATGATACGACTGCCATCGATACCCTGCCACAGGCCAATGGTGTAAGGATAACGCTTGCCACCCTCGTAGAAGGGGTTGGTACGCCACACCAGTTTCTGCGACGAGAAACCAATCAAGCCGCAGTGAGCTGCCAGTGTGGGCAGCGTGTAACCAAAGCCAAAGCAGTCGGGCAAGAACACATCGGTGCTCTCTGTATTGAACTCCTGACGGTAGAACGTCTGCCCCAGCAAGATGTTACGCAACCACGATTCGGGCGAGCAGATAATCACCTCGTTGGCATCCCAGCCGCTACCGGTCAGGTGCCAGCGGCCATTGGCCACATAGTGTTTCAACTCGGCAAACTGCATCGGATAGTACTCCTTCATCCAGCTGTACTTCACAGCACCCTCAAAATTAAAGATGTAACTTGGATACTTTTTCAAAAGCATCAAGTTCTGGTCGATGGTACTCTTTACGTAATCGCGAATAGTGGTTTGCACGTCCCAGTTCCACTGGGTGTCAAGATGGGCATCGGCTACCATGTAGGCTTTCTTCTCGGCCTGCGCCATAGCTCCCGACGAGAGCAGCGCAGCCACAGCCACCGATAAAATTTTTTTAGAATTTTTCTTAATCATAGAATGTTTATTAATGGGTTGGTGCCGCAAAAGTAGCCAATTATACCTAAACCGGAGTTCTCATTTCTGCCTTTTTTGTAGTTATTTGATGGAAACGGTAATTTCTGAGCCTGTTTTCCAGGCACTGTACTTTACTCTGCCACCATTTACGTAGCCGATACGCAACTGACGCTGAACGGGAGCCAGTTGTCCATCTTTCTGAGTGAGGGTTACCTTGAGCTGGTTCTTCAGCTTAACGGCCTTCATTTCAGTTAGGCGATACTGTCCCTTCTGATAGTCGAAGCCATCACCTGCATCCTCATACAGCTGTCCTTCGGCCTGTCCGTTGGCATCCACGCATACCAGCAAGGTGAGCGAGTCGGTACGCATCTCGGCTGTGCTCTGAGCCAGATTAGCCAGAGGGATAATCGAACCAGGGCGCTGGCGCAACTCGGCCTGATAGCTATCGGTATGGTCTTCGAGCGTGAAAGGCTGCCAACTGCCACCATCGGGCTGAGCCACCTCGGCTGCCCACTGGGGGCGAACCATCAGGTCGGGTCCCAACAGGAAGGCACGATCCTCGCTACGCAGACTCAGATCCTTAGGATTGCTCATAAACAGCGGACGCATCACGGGCATACCATCCACACTGGCCTCGCGGAAACAGGTGTAGATATAAGGCATGAGCATATAGCGGCGGTTGATGGCAGTACGACACACATCGAGCACCTTTTCGTCGAAAGCCCATGGCTCCTGATCGATAGTACCCTTAGTATTGTGGTTGCGCACAAAGGGAAAGTAAACACCCAGTGCCGTCCACTGAGCCACCAACTCGGCATTGGAGTTCTCACAGAATCCACCGATATCAGGCCCATTGAATGGCTGACCACTCAAGCCCAAGGTAAGCGTCATGGGCACGCTGAGTTTCATCTGCTCGGGCGATGAGAGGTTATCGCCTGTCCAGGTAGCCGCATAGCGATGACCACCTAAGAAGTTTGAGCGCGACAAGATGAACGGACGCTTCTGCGGGTTAGCCAACAGCAGACCCTGACGACTGGCACGCACCATGTTCAGGCCGAACACATTGTGGAAACGCAGATGTGGACCTGCAGCGCCACCATCGCCATTCAGGTGTTGGTTATCGCGCGGCATGGTGCTCTCTTTCTGTCCAAACACGGCGGGTTCGTTCATATCATTCCAAACACCATCCACACCCTTGGCCATAAAGTCCTTATAGAGGGTAGCCCACCAGGTACGCACCTCGGGACGGGTAAAATCGGGGAAGTGACAAGCGCCTGGCCACACATCGCCCTCGAAAGGCTTTCCATCACGTGTTTTCACCCAGTAGTCGCCAGCGGTACCCTGATCATCAACAAAGTAACCTTTCTCTACCTTCACACCTGGATCGATCATATACACCGACTTAAAGTTATTCTGATGCAGATAATCGTTCAGACGATTAGGATTGCTGAAGCCCTTTGGATCGAAAGTAAAAATACGATAGCCGTCCATATAGTCGATATCCATCCAGATTACATCTGATGGGATACGATGCTTGCGCAGCTTGTCGGCCACCTCCATCACCTTACTATCTGGATAGTAGGTAAACTTACATTGGTGGTAACCTAACGACCACAAGGGTGGCAGCGACATAGTACCGGTGAGACCAACCAATGCCTGCATAAGAGCTTGAGGACTCTGGCGCTCGATAATGAACACACGGAAGGCAGGCCCCTCGCTATCAAAGGTTACCTCGTGGTCGGCGGTGGTAATCTTTTGTCGCCAGGTGTTATCGGCAATGATACCAAAGGCTGTACCATCCTTGCGTAATCCCATCACCCATGGGTGACTCTGGTAAAGGTGGGTACCGCCATCAACACCATAGGCAGGGGTATCAACATTCCACAACTCGATGGTTCGACCATTACGTCGCAGCGGACCTGTTACCTCGCCTGTGCCATAGAAATCCACATCGTCGACCACGCGGATAGTAGCAATACTATGACCATTCTGCTGACTGAAAGCCACGCGCAGAGGCCACTTGGCATCCAACGGATTAACAGCTGCAGGCTCCTGTTCAAAAATGGGCGAAGGCTGATGCTGCTTAGCATCGTAATGGGCAGGATAAAACACAGCCACACTATCGTTGGTGATAAATGCAGACTGAGCCATCGCAACAGATGCGATGGCCAGACTACTAAGGATAAAACTGATTCTTACAGTCATGATTACTAACTATTAATTAACCCAATTGTTTTTTCATTTCACTAACTCTGCCTGAATGGTTTCGTTAAACAAATCTACTTTGATGCGATAACGCCCATCGACCGACAACGTCCACTTAGTATCATCGCCACCAGTATGAAAACGCTGATCCTTAAGAATATCCGTATCGGCAGCATAAGGATGGATGGATTTGGGATGCCAACGATCCTGGCCCTGGAACTTAAAGCTGCCAGGTTCCTCAACCTCGGGATGACGTTTCAGCTCGCCCTCCCAAGTCCAGATACAAGGATTATTCAGGTCCTGTTTCATCAGAAGCATATGGCCCTCTGACTTCCAGCCTACCTCGGTGGCACCGCCAGCCAGGAACAGTTCGCCCCAAGGCTGGAACAGTTCGCCTCGCAGTTGTTTCTTCTCGGTATCGATATGAAAACGGTAGCGATCTTCGGTCACCACCACCTGCCAGGCTGCCTGCTTGGCATCAGTTGTAACAGTGTAGCCGATTCCCTTGTTCACGATATTGGCATCGGGGGCGTCGGCCACCAGATAGGTCGTACGCTTACCTGCCTTCTTGGCTGTGGCAACGCGCAGTTCGCCTGCCTTCAAGCGGCCAGCATACTTAAAATCGTTATCACTTACCTTGGTAAGTTTCTGGGCACCACCAGGCACAGCGGTTCCGATAATCCACAGTTCCTGATACTGCTGGGCACACAAGGTGATACACACCACCAGTGCAGCCATCATCATATATAATCTTTTCATCACGCTTACATTATTTAATAGTTACCACTGTTTTCTTATCACACGCTGTACGAGCCACATTTACGGTGAGCAAACGGCGCTGCGCATCATACTTCCATTCGCTTTCTGCCACCAGACTACCGTTGATAACCACAGCGTTAGGACGATTAACAGCCAGGAACTCTACGGTGTACGAACGGCTCTCAGGCATGCCCGCAAATTTTCCCTCACGGGGAAGAATGGTGAGCGTGTTACCTTCGTGACTGATGGTTGTCGTGGTATAAGCACCCTGCTTATAGCCCTCGGTATCGCCCTCGTCCTCGTAAAGCTTGGTCTGTCCATTGCCACCAGGCACCACCTTCAGTATCAGACGGTCAGGACGTGTGTTGAGATTCATCATCGGTGGGTTGTTCACTATCACACTACCGGCACGGAAGAAGTAAGGAATCTCCTCCATGGCATAACGGTCGGTAAAGGTGCGGTTGCCCTCAACCACCTTATTGCGGCACACATCAAACCAACGGCCCTCGGGCAGCCAAGTACGACGGGCTGTCATACCATCGCTCTCGGGCTTGGTAACAACAGGTGCCACCAGGATATCATCGCCAAACATATACTCGTCCTCAAACAGATAAGCATTATTAACCTCTGGCCACTCGTAGTAGAGCGGACGGCACAGACTAACACCTGTATCGTAGGCCTGACGCGCAGCGGTATAGATGTAAGGCATCAGCGCATAGCGCAACTTAACCGTCTCAAGCAGCGAGGGGAAGTTAGAATACTTCCAGATGCGACGCTCGATACCCTCCCAGTTAGTGGCATGGGTACGGAAGATGGGGGTAAACACTCCGAACTGCATCCAGCGCAGATAAATCTCAGGATCGTTGCCACCTGTCTGCTGGTGTCCGCCTAAATCGTGGCCCCAGTAGCCAAAGCCTACATTCGAGGCAGTAGCAGTAAAGTAAGGCTGCCAGGCCAGGGTGCCATAGGTTGTGAACGAGTCGCCAGAGAAACCAATCGGGTAACGGTGGCTGCCCAGTCCGCCCCAACGATGGAAAATCAGCGGACGATGGTTGGGACGATTCAGTCGCATATCGTTATAGAACACATGGTTGCACCAGAAGGTCTCGCCCAGTCCGTCAACATACTTACTGGTGAGGTTCTGCTGCCAGTCGAGCCACCAGAAATCTACGCCCTGGCGCTCGCGAGCACGGATAATGTGCTTAAACATATTATGGTAGAAACGACCATCGCTCAAGTTCCAGGGCACACGCTTGGTTTGCTTATCCAATCCCATGTCCTCGCGCAGATCGTTGAAGAAGTCCTCATCATCATCCACGCCATCGGCTGGGTGAAGATTCAGTGACACCTTCAAACCATGCTGGTGCATCCAGTCGATCAGTCCCTCAGGATCGGGAATAGCTGTGCGGTCCCAAGTCCAACCAGTCCATCCCTGTGTGTGCCAGTCCATATCAAAAATCATCACATCCATGGGGATGTTGAAGCGCTTCACATCGTTCACAATCTCCATAAACTCATCCGAGGTGTAACGCTGGTATTTGCTGTACCAGTAACCCAGCACGTAGAGTGGCGGCATGGGCTGGCGACCAGCCACCTTGATGAAATCGCCTAAAGCTTTCTTATACTGATGGCCATAACCCAGGAAGTACCAATCGATGGCCTGCTTATCCACAGGCTCGGCCACCCAGTCGATACCATCCACCTGCTTGTCGAATGCGAATGTGGTTGAGCCATCGCCACGACGGGCCAATGGCGACTCGTCGATAATGCTCCAACCGGCACGCGACAACAAACCATTCTCCAGTTCCTGGCGCTTGTTATCACCAATCTGTCCGTCGAGGGTGCGAGTTGTACCCTTCAGGTTCATCGCATCGTCCTTACCAGGATACCACAACACGGGGCGACCGTTAAGCTGCATCGAGATGTTGAGCACCTCGGCCGATGGCTTGCGACCATCAATCACGCCACCTATCTTATATTTAAGTGTCAGGGCCGATGTCTTGATTTCAAGATAACCATCCTTCTCTACAGCCGTAAAGGCAGGAACGGGTAAACGACGGTTTACGATAGCAAACGTTGCACGATCTTCGAACAACGAGCGATCGCTGTACTGAATACGGATCATTTCGGGCGTTAATACAGTAAAACGCGCCTTTCCTGAGCGTACAACAGCATCGGGATGAGCCACGGGATTCAACTCCTGTGCCCACGCTGTATTGATACTCAGACAAATGAATAATAAAGTTAGAATTCGTTTCATTTTTATATATTACGTTTTTGTTATTTCATGCACAAAAGTACTGCAAATAGATCACATACAAAAGAAAGCAAGTAAATGTATAACGAATAATCAGTCGTATAACAAAGATGGCGCTGATAATCAGCAAGTTCACTTAAGTCAAGTTAGTTGTTTGTATAACAGAAATATTGAGCAGCGAGCCGCCTAGATTTCCATAATCAGGTGCTCAAACTGCTCGTTGTCAACCGTCGATCGGTTCTTTATTCGAGTTTTATACGTATTCACCGTATGTACCGAGTAGTCCAGGAACTTAGCGATGCGCTCGCTATCGTTGATACCTAATCGAATCAGGGCAAAGATACGCATCTCGGATGTCAGCGACTGATCGTTATCTGGCAGCTTACGATCTTTCTCCTCGAACAGCGCATTATAACGCTCCACAAAGTCGGGGAACAGTTTCAAGAATGTCTGGTCGAAAGCTTCGTACATACTCGCGCGCTCCGTATTCAGCGTCGAGAGTTTCATCATCGAGCGCAAGTCCTCATACTGGCGCGCAGCTATCTTACGATCGATAGCCAGATAAAGTTTCTCCAACTTGGCAATAAACTCGGCATTGGTATAGAATGAGCGACCGATATAGGCATTCTTGATCTTATCATCCTCCTGCAACTGCAGATTGGTGAGCTTGAGCTGCTCCAACTGCCCGGCAATGGTTTCACGCGCCTCGGTAAGCTTTAGGTTCTTACGGCGGATAGTCCAGTAGCTCCATAGACATGCCAACAACAGGATAACGAACAGGGCCGTTGCCACAAACAGCCAGTTACGCTGACCACGCATACCATCGTAGCGATCTTGCTCGATAATAGGCAGGATATCATTGATTTCCACCTTACGGAGTCGGGTTCCGTAGAAGTTTACATCCTCTAAAGCCTGATGCACATACACGCTGGCACGTTCATGCTCACCCTCCTTAAAAATCAGACGAGCCAAATGATAAAGAGCGGTTATCTCACGTGTTGCCGTTTCGTTATCAGCCATAGCCGCTTGGGCGAAACATACTATAGCCTTATCCTCATGTTCCAACAAGATATGAGCCCATGCCATCTCTGCCATCGCTTTGGCACGCATGTGCAAGTCGTCACCACATCCATCAAGTACATGTTGCAGCGACTCGAGTGCTTTCTGATGCTCGTGCTCACGCAACTGGCGCGTACCAGTAACCGACCACCACATGCAGGAATTGGGCGGCACAATCTGCTTAAGCGAGTCGAGATACCCATTACTTCTGTTGATATATTTGGTATAAAAGGGTTCTTCCTTGATGTAATCGGCCATATTGCGCCACAGCAAGCTGTTAATCTCATAATAATCCTCGAGCAATTTTCCGCTCAAGGCACTACGATCCATCGACTGAAGGATATCATGCGCCTCACTCAGGATACCTGCCGAGATCAACGAGAAGGCGATGGCCTCTTGCGACTGGGCGATATACTGTGGATTCTGCAGACGAGTGGCTAATCCCAAACAAGCATAAGAGTAGTGACGGGCTGAGTCGTAACGGTAGCTTTTGTATTCGTTATACAAGGCGTACATCTGGGTAAATTCGCGACCTTCGGCCTTGGCTTTAGCCATACCCTCTTTCAGACTTTCAATACGGTCGATACGCTGTTTCTCATAATAGTCACGCTTGGCAAGACTGGCATCCAGTTTGTTTAACCAGTCGGCAGTATTCTTATCAATTGCAGCCTTAACAGGCACCATTAAAAATACCAATAAACATGTTAGTATAGGTTTCCTAATCTTCATTTTAGTTTGAGTCTTCGTTAATCGCAGCCAAAGTTAAAGATAAAAACCCAACCACGCACCATCTCAATTCAAAATATAACAATAATTAACGCCATAAAAACCAACAGGCAATTAATAGCTCACAGAGAGCTACTAACTGCCCATCGGCCGAAATATTACTTTACTACTTACTAATTAGCTGGTTCGAACTTAGTCCACATATCTGTGGCCAGCAAACAGAGTGTCAACGTGTAGCGACCGCTTACCGAGGGCACCCACTTCACGTCGCCACCATTGTCCTGATAACGGAAGGGTGACAGACGATGATCACTCACGGGGTCGGCATTATAGTCAGGCGCGAAGAAGAAGGGATCGCCCCAGCCATTACCAACACCAATCTTAAACTCACCACCAGCATTGAAATCGCCAGTCCAAGCATAATAATATGGTTCGCGTGCGCTACCTACCATCTCCAAACGACCATTAGAGGTGTTTGTATTCCAACCTACCGAACAGCCGTTTCCACAAATCCAGATCTGTCCTGGTGTGGGCAACTGAACGATATCAAGCACACGGCAATCGTTAAAGCCCGTGTTGGTATCAACAATCACTGTACGCTTGCCATCACCATCGAAACGGAAATCGCGAACTTCGCCTTCGGTATAGTATTCCAACTGCTCGCCATCGGCCATACCATAGGCAGGATAAGCCTCTGGTGTGGTGGTGAAGTGGAACTTGCAGGCACTCATGTTCAACGTAGCCTCGTAGATACCGGTACCCAACTGGCGCTGATCCAGACGCTGGGTACTCTTCTTACCATCATCGGTGGTAATCTGCATGTACAGGTAGGGTGAGTATTTCTCGTAGCCTGTAGCAGTGAACTCTACTATCGAAATCTCTGGTTTGATATAATGCTGCTCGTTTTTGAACATTCCCAGCAGCTGTGCCGTAACCTTGACAGCCTGACCTGGCAACGCCCACTGACTCAGCAGCGTGTTCAGTTCGTCGTGAGTCATCGAGTAAGACAGATTATTTCCTAACTCCATGTAGGCCGAGTGACTATCCTTCTGACCTGTGGGATATAGGCATAGCTTGTAGCTGATGCCTTCGGTTGATGGGTCGACACTTGTGGCCGCATCCCAGGTAAAGGTCACGGCCGTCTGGTCGGCCGAGCTCTTGCTAAGGGTAATCTCCTCAACCGAGCTCTTCACGTGCATCTCGTCGGGTTGCTCCTCCAGCGTGAAATACTCTGGGTCCTTGTTGCACGATGTGAACAGTAGTCCTGTGCACAAGGCACTGAATATCATTGCATATTTCTTCATAATCGTATTCATTTATAGCTTAATTACCATTTTCGTTTACCCAGAATGGGGCCTCGCGCAAGTTGGGGTTCTTCTCGTACTCGTCGATATAGATAGGCATCCAGTAGTACTGGCGCTTCCAGATACGGGTCTGGAACACGGTGCGCTTGAAGAATTCCTCAGGAGTGCTACCCTGGAAGTTCATACCATAGTCGTCGCCACACATCTCGGGCAGGTTCTCTGCCTCCTTCCAGCGACGGATATCATACCAGCGGTTGTTCTCGCAGCACAGCTCCACACGGCGCTCGGCACGAATCACACGGCGCAGCTCGGCCTGGGTGTCATCCACATGGATGAACTTCTCGTCCATCGGGCTCACATCGGCAGTAGTGTATTGGCGCACACCGGCACGCTCACGGATACGGTTCAGATACTTCAGAGCCTCCTGGCGCGAAGAGCTGTTGTCGTAGCACTCGTTCACAGCCTCGGCATAGTCGAGATAGGTGAAGGCCAGACGATAGGTGAAGCCCTGACGTGGGGTAATTGATCCTGTAAGGTTATTATCGAGCACGTTCAAGCCCTTACGAGCCAGGTAACCATTCTGTGGGGCATCGTGGGGTGATGATGTCTGGATATTATCACGACCGTTATAGAAGAAATCGTATTTACGATTGCCTACTGCCAACCAAGCACCGTGGAACGATACGGCATTGTAGAAACGGGGCTCGCGGTTGCAGTACATATTATAGGTACCACGGTCGGTAACCTGTCCGGGCTTACCTGTACCATACTCCCAGTTGGTGATATCCGAACGGTCGTCGATAGTGGTTGACATGCCGTTCTCTACATAACCTGAGTTAGGATCGGTGATGGGCAGACCGTTCTTGGTGAAGAAGGCATCAACCAAACCCTGGTAAACACCCAGACCACAACCACCACCATACTCACGTACACTCACCTTAACCAGGAAGAAATTATAACTGTTATTCTTAGTTACAGGGAAGGTAATCTCGTGGTTACCCTCGCTCCAACGCTTGATGTGCACGTTATAGGTACTCATGAAGGGGTCGATCTCACCATTAGGTCCTTGCTCGGTATAAAGGGCATAGCCGGCTTTCTCAGCCTCGTCGATACAGAGTTTCAAAGCTTCTACAGCACGCACCCATTTCTGTGGATCGTAGGTAGGATTAAAAATCTGCTCACCCTCGTTGTTCACATAATCCTTGTACCAAGGGTTACCGTTCACCAGCGGACTGGCGGCAAAGAGCAACATGCGCGAACGAACGGTGAGCGCCATGATGCGGTTGATACGACCATATTTCGAAGGATCGTCATATACAGCAGGCAGTGCCATAGCAGCCTCCAGCATCTGCTTATCGCAGTAGTCAACCACATCGTCGAACTTAGACTGACCTACCATCAAATCTGCCAAATCAAAATCGGTGGGTGCAATATAATCGGGCTTGAAGGGGATACCACCATGGTTTTCGGCCAACTGCCACCAGCCATAGGCAGTGAGGAACTTCACCTCGTTCTTCATGTTGTCAACCTCCGATTGTGGCAGGTCGTGATCAGGCATCGCCTTTACCATATTATTAAAGATGTAGCCATGACGGATATAACGGGGCATCATCATCCAGTAATTACCTTCCCACTGTGAGTTAATGGTCCACTGGCCAAAAATCTTTGGGATAACTTTGCTCCAATCCCACTGCTGCCAACGCTTAGAAGGAGTCATATCATCGGCGAACACCTCATAACCATCGGTCTTCAGCTCCCACTTATCAGGCGTATGAATCACATTATATACATAGGCCAACCATTGATAGACCTTTTCACGGTTCTCGAACACCATATCGGTGGTCAGCTCGGTATCAGGCTCCTTGTCGAGATAGTCGGAGCACGACACTAACGAGCCGCTGATGGCGCTAAGCGCACAGAAAATATATAGAAGTTTCTTCTTCATAACAATAATACGATAAACTAAAAGTTAATGTCGATACCGAACATCACAGAACGGTTCATTGGATATTTCAAACCATCGTTGGTACCCAATTCAGGATCCCACAGCTTGAACGACGAGAGGCAGAACAGGTTATTGCCACTGACATACACACGACAACTCTTCACATAGAAACTCTGCAACCAAGACTTGGGCAAGGTATAACCAACCTCAAGAGTCTTACAACGCAGGAAGCTCATATCTTTCTTCCACCAGGTAGAACGACGGTAGTTGTTCACGTTAGGACCATAGGTCAGACGGGGCCAGAAGGCATATGGATCCTGATTGGTCTCTGTCCAGCGATCGTCGAGATTATAACTGTAGGCGTTACCCTCCGTAGTAGTACCACCACCAGGCAGGAAGTAAGGCTGATTACCAATCACACGATACATATCACCTGTGCCTTGGAAGAAGAAATTGAAATCGAAGTTCTTGTAGCTAATCACACCACCGAAACCATACACGATGCGTGGGTCTTCAGTACCACCAATGTAACCTTCGTCGGCCTCGGTAATAGCACCATCACCATCCACATCTACATACTTAATGTCGCCAGGATGCAGAATGGCAGCACCCACACCATCCTGTGTAGGAATACCATCCTTTAAGGTTCCGTCGGCATTAAAGTCGTCGTAGGTGAATAAGCGCTCAGCAACCAATCCCCACAACTCGTTCATTGAACGACCTGTAGCCGAACGATGGGTTCCCTTCAATGCTTCGGGCTCGTCTTTCTCATCCACACGGTTCTTGGCATAAGTAAAGTTACCATAGGCCGAAGTGAACAGGTCCTTGTTCCACTGCTTGTGGAAATTGAGCGTCACCTCAAAACCTTTGTTAGATACCTGACCGAAGTTAGCCCAAGGAGCCTTCACAAAACCAGTCTGAGTGGGGATGATGCTACGCTCCATAAAGATATTCTTACGCTTCTCACTGAAGATATCCACATTCAGGTCGAGCATATTCCACAAACCAACCTCGACACCAAGGTTCTTCTTGGTAACAGTCTCCCAAGTCAGGTTCTCAACACCAATCTCACCTTCCGAGATACCCATCGGACCTTCCTCTGGTTTGTTATGACCATAATTACGCTGTCCGTTGGTTCCCCAGATGTAACCCTCTGCATCAGTCTTAAGAGTACCAAGATAAGCAAAACGACGACCACCAATATTATCATCACCGGCCTGACCAATGCTGGCACGGAACTTGATCTTATGGAAGATGGGCTTCAGCTTTTCCATAAATGGCTCCTCGCTGAGCAACCATCCTACAGCCACAGAGGGGAAGAAACCAAAACGCTTACCCTTAGCAAAGTTCTCAGATCCGTTGTAACCGAAGTTGAACTCAGCCACATAGCGGTTGTCATAGGTGGCCGACAAGCGACCGGCGATACCCTGCTTACGGTAGTCCTGAATACTACCATCATCATAGGCCTGCTGATTGTAGAGCAACATGGCATCTACATCAGTCTTACCGAAACGACGGTTGTACATCAGGTCGGTCTCGAAATACACGCGGGTATTACCATATTCATTGCCCTGCTCGTTGCCCAGCGATTCATCGCCAGCTTCATGCTGCGAGTAAATCAGGTTACCCTCTTCATCACGTCCAGTAGCGGGGAATACGGTACTTGGTTTAGCCGTACGACTACGACGGCTACGGTTCCAGCGGTCGAAACTAAACAGACCCTTAGCCTTCAATCCTGGCAGAATCATCTTCAAATCCTGCTCAACACTGAACAGAGTCTGAATTTTACTTGAAGTAATGAAGTCGTAACCTTGCTGAGTGACCGTACGCCAAGGGTTAGCACGATACGAAATCACAGGGATAGCACCATCACTATAACGGGCTGGATGCACGAAAGGCAAGGTACGGAAAGCCTCACCAAACGCATCATTGGTATTGCAACGCTGCTTCTTGAATCGGTTCAGATAACCACCAATGTTTACACGGAGCATGGTGGTCTTGGTCACGTCCATATCAATGTTGGTGCGCAGGTTATACTGCTGGTTGTTAGTTGCATTATCGAAAACCAAACTCTTATCCTGCTCCAGCAGACCTGTCTCCTTGAAATATGAAGTGACAATCGAGTAGCGCAGGAAGTCGGAACCACCGCTCACCTCCAGATTACCACGAGTAGTATAGGCATAATCCTTTGTAATGGCATCCACCCAGTTCACATCAGGATAAAGATCGGGATCATAACCCGAACGGGTACGGTCAATCTGCTGCTGAGTGAACGGCAGAGCCACCTTATCCTGAGTAGCCAGCTCGTTGAGCAGCGACATATAGTCGGGGGCATTCAGAAACTTGGGCAACTGAGTGGGCTGATTGATAGCGTGCTCTACATGGAAGCTCACCTGAGGTGCACCAATCTTACCACGCTTGGTGGTAATCACAATCACGCCGTTAGCACCTCGGACACCATACATGGCCGACGCCGAAGCATCTTTCAATATAGAAAACGACTCGATTTCAGCAACATCTACGTTATCCAAGTCGCGCTCCACACCATCAACCAAAATCAATGGGTTGTTGCTACCAGAGAAGGTAGAGATACCACGAATCCAGAAGTTTGAGTCATCATAACCAGGCTCACCAGAGCGCTGGATACCAATAACACCACTCAGCTTACCAGCCAGATTATTAGATAAGGTACGCGTAGAACCGAACTGCAGCTCAGCAGGCTTGATGGTCTCGATAGCACCTATGATAGATGCTTTCTTCTGACTGGAATAACCAGTTACTACCACTTCGGTAAACTCATTGGTTTCTTCCTCCAGCATCACATTCAGCAGGCGCGAACCATTTACCTTTACCTGCTTGCTGGCAAAACCAATGTAATTAAACTCTAACGTAGTACCACTCTTAGCGGGCACGTTAATTCGGAACATACCATCAGCATCGGTAATGGCACGAGTTTCAGTACCCACCAAAGTTACGGTAACACCAATAAGCGGTTCTTTCTGCTTATCGGTTACAAGACCTGTTACCTGGTTGGTCTGTACGCTTTGCGCCACAGCCGCAGGAGCCTGAGGCAACAACGGAGCAGCCATCAGCATAGTCAGGCTGCAAAGCATCACAGAACTGGCAGGTAACCAGAAGTGACAAATTTTGGTTAGTTGTTTCTTCATTTTTTGTTAAATTGTTAATTTGTTAGCTTTGGATTGATTTGCGGTGCAAAGTTAACCTCTTATATCCATTATTCGCCAATAAAAAAGATTTGTATAAGGCAATATAAGCCTTTACAAACAAAATACATACTGATTATCAAGTAGTTAACAATTCAACAAACAACACGTGTGTATAACAGAAATATAAAATAAGCAACATGACAAATCACGCAGATTTTGTCATGTTGCTCATTAAAAGACGTCTAAGGTTAGAGCTCGTTTGTTTTCAGCAATTAGTACTCATCCTCGTTGAACAAGAAATCTTCTTTAGTAGGATAGTCGGGCCAGATGTCTTCGATGCTCTCATACACCTCACCTTCATCCTCAATCTCTTGCAGATTCTCCAATACTTCGAGTGGAGCTCCCGAACGGATGGCATAATCTATGAGTTCATCCTTGGTAGCGGGCCAAGGTGCGTCTTCTAATTTCGAAGCTAATTCAAGTGTCCAATACATAATACAAGTTTGTTAGTTTAACTAATTCATTTTTTATTCGGCCGCAAAAGTAATGAATTAATTTCTATCTACCAACATTTTGCCATACTATTTCACTCTGATTTGCGTTAAAATTTATTTTTTTTGCCAAAACAAACAGATAATCGCTCAATCTGTTCACATATTGCAATATTTCGGGACTAATTTTAGCCACTTCCGACAAAGCGACAATGCGGCGTTCGGCCCTACGACACACCGTACGACACACATGGGCCTGTGCAGCTTCACGAGTACCTCCTGGCAATACAAACCCTTGTTTCTCGGGCAGCAACTTCATAATATCGTCTATCTGATGTTCTACCATCTCTATTTCGCCCTCAGGCAAATATGCAGAGGGAGATAAGACTGTTTGATCCTGATTGGTAGCTAAATTGGTACATACATTAAACAAACAATTCTGAATACGCATAATCATCGCCTTGTCATCACCATCAGGTAAAAGCGAGACCAGCAGTCCTAAATGACTGCTCAGTTCATCTACCGTGCCATATGCCTCAAGACGCTCACTGGCCTTCGATACACGCTGACCGCCTACAAGCGATGTTTTACCCATATCGCCACCTCGGGTATAGACTTTAGTTATTTTCATAAATTGATTGGTTAGAAGTTAATCTTATAGTTATGTTTAAATCTCGTTTTATCAAAGCATACGATACCGCAATAGTAAAGGTCGTAGGTAATCACTGTTCTATCGTCAGACTCTATCTCATGCCAACGTTCCCAATCACGCCAGATACCTTCGACTACTATAACAGATTGATTATCGCATTTTGGCATTAAGGCTTCCCAGGAGGCTTTATCCTCAATGGTAACTCTTGCCAGCTCTACTTTATTAATAATAGGTGTAAAAGCTGTTTGATGGCATCCTGCCTGCCAGTAGCGTTGATATTCATCTGGAATCATCATAGCTGGCTGGCGCCAATTGGCTAATCGAAAGTATAACCGTCCCAGTTTGGTAGTGAGCCAATCATCGCCTTTCAACTGTTCGTAGGCATAATAAGGCCAATGCTCGTTTATCACATAACGTACAAACGAGTAATCGGTAGGCGACTGGATGCCAAAACCTCGGCATTGATGGATACGCCCTAACCAAACCAAACTGCCTTTCAATAGATTCATCACTGCAAAGATAGTGCAAATCGAGTGAAATACCAAAGGAAAACTCGTTTTTCTTTGTAATACCAAATAATAAATACAAAAAAATAGGAACCACTCGAAAGTGATTCCTACTTCGTTTTAAAAAGACGGCGGCTTCCTACTCTCCCGCATTGCATTGCAGTACCATCGGCGCAGGTGGGCTTAACTTCTCTGTTCGGAATGGGAAGAGGTGGGACCCCACTGCAATAACCACCTAATAGTTCGTTCATTGAACATTGAATATTGACCATTGAACATTATCAACAACCAAATCAATGACAACGTATAAGGTTGACAATTGCACACAAGAAAACTGTGTAGAAGCTCATTTCAGAAACAACTACATCTGATAATATCAGCATGAAGCGAAAGAGTTCGGGCAATTAGTAGTGCTCGGCTTTGACGTCACCGTCTTTACACCTGCACCCTATCAACGTCA
>NZ_JNKG01000006.1:0-2407 GCF_000701965.1 Prevotella sp. RM4 | reverse complement strand
CAGTCAGACTGGCGCAATACGGAATCAACGGAGATACCTCTGACGGGTTTGTCGCTCGATGAAGTATGGGAGAATATCGTTGCTGTTATTGGCGGCTTGGATGCTCAGGCAGAAGAATCTATCGAGGAACAGATACTCAATCGAGAGCAGCGAGAAAAGCTGCTTCGCCAGATTGAAGCCCTCGAAAAGCGAGCCCGCACCGAAAAGCAAACTCGCAAGAAATACGAGTTGCATCAACAAATAATGAAACTAAAAGAACAATTATAATATGGAAAAATTAAATATGCAAACCACAGATGTGGTGGATGAGAATATCAAGCGAATAGGGGAAATGTTCCCAAACTGCTTGACTGAAGTGAAGGACGAAAAAGGTCGCCCTCAGGTGGCAATCGACTTTGACCAGCTCCGTCAGGAACTGTCAAAGAATATCGTGGAAGGCCCAGAGGAACGCTATCAGTTCACTTGGCCTGATAAGCGCAATGCCATTCGTTTGGCAAATGCACCTACCACAGACACCTTGCGTCCTTGCCGTGAGGAGAGTGTGGACTTTGACAATACGCAGAACCTCTATATCGAGGGTGATAATCTACAGGTGTTGAAGCTGCTCCGTGAGAATTATTTGGGTAAGGTGAAGATGATTTATATCGATCCACCTTACAATACAGGTAATGACTTTGTGTATAACGACAATTTTGACCAAGACAAGCAGGAGTATGTTCACAATAGTGGGCAGTATGATGAAGATGGTCATCAGCTCGTTACGAATACAGAAAGCAATGGCCGCTTCCATACTGATTGGCTTAACATGATTTATCCACGTCTGAAAGTCGCTAAGGATTTGTTGAGTGAGGATGGCGTGATATTTATTAGCATTGATGATAATGAAGTTGATAATACAAGAAAAATATGTGATGAAATCTTTGGCCAAAAGAATAGACTTGATAGAGGTGAGATGATATGGGTTAATCGTGGTTCTTCTAAAGGATTTAATAAAATTATAAAGAACCATGAGTATATTCTAGCTTATGGAAAAAGGGCTGAATGTGTCAAAAGTTGTTTTGGGATTAATCGTAGCGATGAATTAGAGGATTTGGAACATTATTGTTACAACAAACCTAGTCCCAAAAATCCATTTAATGATATCCTTTTTAAGAAAGGATGCAGAATAGAAGGGGTTACGAATATTGAGTTTTCAGATCATGTGGGGGATGAAGTTCAATTGAAAATTGTTAGTGGTAGAATGCTATTTGTAGATGGTATCTTACAGGAAGATGTCATCCTTAGGGGAACATGGCCTTATAAGAATCAAATTGAGCAATATTTTAAAAATCTTGGGACCGGTAAAAAAACTATTGACGTTAAAGGCCAAGAATGGTTAGAAATCTTTTTTAATAGGAATGGACTTCCTAGATATAGAAAAGAGAGAAATACGCAAGTGATTAGTTCTGTTATAGATGAGAGTTCGATCCCTAATTATGGTTCAGATGATATCGCCAACCTCTTTGGAAAAAAGGAAATATTTAGTTTTCCTAAGCCCAATCAATTACTTGTTCATCTCCTTAGTTATTTCGCAAACAAGGATGCTTTAATCTTGGATTTCTTCTCTGGCTCATCAACAATGGCTCACGCTATTTTTAACATGAATGCTAAATATGGAGGCAAGCGCAAGTTCATCATGGTGCAACTGCCTGAGGCAACGGATGAAAAGAGTGAAGCCTACAAGGCTGGCTATAAAAATATCTGTGAAATCGGAAAAGAGCGTATCCGTCGTGCAGGCAAGAAGATCAAGGAAGAAAGTCCGCTGACCACACAAGACCTTGATACTGGTTTCCGTGTGCTGAAACTCGACTCGTCGAACATGGAGAATGTGTATTACACCCCAGAGGAGTTTGACCAAAGAGACTTGTTTGAGGACAACATCAAGTCAGACCGAACAGAAGAAGACCTGCTGTTCCAGACGATGATAGACCTCGGCATAGAATTGTCCGCCAAAATCGAGCAGACGCAGATTGCTGGCAAGACGGTTTGGAACGTGAGCGATGGCTACTTGATGGCTTGCTTCGATGAGGCTGTGAACGAAACCACTATCACAGAGATTGCCAAGCAGCAGCCATACTACTTCGTGATGCGCGACAAGAGCCTCGCCAACGACAACGTAGCAGACAACTTCGAGCAGATATTCAATCACTATAGTAAGGATACCATCCGCAGAATCCTCTAAACGTTGCAGGTGTATGAAGTTTAAGTTTAAAATACAACAATACCAAACAGAGGCTGTGGAGCAGACGGTAAATGTGTTTGCTGGGCAGCCCTCGAAAACGAATGCGCAGTATCGTCGTGACTTGGGTAAAACCAAAGGGCGAATTGTGTATGAGGAGGAATATGTGGGATGGCGAAATGCGGATGT
>NZ_JNKG01000005.1:0-5097 GCF_000701965.1 Prevotella sp. RM4 | reverse complement strand
CTGGCTCTACTCAGCGTTTTACGCACAGCCACCTCGGTTGAGCCAAGCACGATAGCAATCTCCTTGGTTTTCATACCTTGTAGATGATGCATACGCAGAATGGTTCGCTGTGTAGAAGGAAGTGTGTCGATAACGCGTAGCATCTGTTCTATCTGCTCGCCATCATCGCTCAGATCATCTTCGTAAGATAATTGAGTGATATCTACTGTGGGATGCTTTCTGCGCAGACAATCGATACATAGGTTGCGAGTAACCATACAGGCAAAAGCTGAAATAGGCGATTTCAGTTGTTCGCGCATCAGCCAGAGCTTCACCATCGTATCCTGTACGATGTCCTCAGCCTCATCAGTAGTGCCCAGATATTTCTGAGCCACACTGATTAGTTGAAGCCTAAGCCCTTCTGCTTGTTGTTGAAACGCCTCTGTTGTCATTCTCCTTTTGCTTATTGCTTTTATCCTATATACGAACAATAATCAGATTTGTGACATCAAAGGAACACTTTTTTTAGAGAATAAGATTTTTAGCAAAATGCCAGATGATGATGCCACCTGTTACTGATACATTCATGGAGTGTTTGGTACCAAACTGAGGTATTTCTAAACAACCATCCGAAGCATCGATGACTTCCTGATGAACACCTTTTACCTCGTTGCCTAACACCACAGCATACTTCTTATTATTAATAGGTGTAAAGTTCTGAAGCATGGTTGAACCATGAGCTTGTTCAACAGAATAAACTTCATAGCCTTCAGCCTTTAATGTCTCAACTGCCTCAAGTGCCGTATCGAAGTATTTCCATGTTACACTATCCTCAGCCCCAAGAGCCGTCTTATGGATCTCTGCACTTGGAGGTGTACTGGTGATACCACACAGATAGACCGCTTCGATACGGAACGCATCGCCAGTACGGAATACACTTCCCACATTATGCATCGAGCGCACATCATCCATCACCACAACCAGTGGTGTCTTCTTTGCTTCTTTGAACTCCTCAACTGCGGGGATCGGGGGTCGGTTCTGATGATCAGATTTCAAGGGAAAAGTGATTGGGAGAACCGACCCCTCTATGATTCGGATTTAAATGAACAAATTACAAATTAGCAATACAATACGCTGCACTCATTGCTCCATAAGCCCAACCAAATCCTGGCATCATTCTAACAGCAGCTCTTGTAAGAATTTTTTTCGCTATAGCTCTACCTCCTGCATTTACCATATCTTTCACACCAAATCCTCCACCAAGACAAAGTATATAATCTAACTCATTTGCTCTTGTTTTTGTATTAAGAATATTATCTTTATCATGTAGATATATATCAAGAATAGATAGAGCTGTTATGCATTTTGCTTCCTCCAAAGAAGGAACATCTATTAAATTCTGTTCTTCAGTAACTTCTTTAATAACTTCAATAAAATCATTATCTGTTATTCCAAATTCTGCAATTAAAGTATTAGATGCAAATGATAACTTTTCGACTATTTCTTTTCCCATAACAACCGAAATACTATCATAATTGTCTTGAGAAGCACAATCTGTTATAGATCTTGTTTTAACCAAATAGTTTAAATTAGAATTGAAAACATCGTTATAATTTTCAATGGCTTTAACTCTTTTGATACTTAATTTAGAGTCATCTACTTTCTCTACCGCTTCATTTGAACATGAAATAAAATTCACAGCAAACAATGCCGTGGCAGCAAAAATAAATAATCTTTTCATACTTTTTAAAATTTTATAAATAATAATAACATCAATATTGCCATACTTAATGTAGATAAAAAGAGTATATCTCTTATCTTATGTCTTATAATAACTTGATAAATTGCTTGAATATAGACCACAATTAAAATGAGTACCAAAAATAAGTTCAAACTATTTGGAACAAGCAAAATATCTGTTTGTTTAGCTACTAATAAATATAATGATAATGCCCCAATAAGCAAAGTAATAAAATTATAAATATAACCACTTATTGTTTTTATTTCTTGTTTGTAAAAATCAAATACTTGAAAGGGTAAAAAAACTAAAATATATATCCATAACACCCAATATCCATTAGATAAAATAATACTTTTCATACTAAACATTAATTATTAACTAAAGTCATTGCAATGATATATTTCCCCAGAAACAGAATCTGCCTTTTATGAATTGGATGGTACATTCACCACTAAGATATGATGGCAGTTCAAACTCTGTAACACCAGCAGGGATAACAGATGAATATACTACCTCATCATCTTGTACTATATTAATAATGTACTCGGGATGAGAACTTGATAAGGTAAGTTTATACCCATCTTGATATATTCGAGGTATACGAATAGGAGCTTTACCTTTACCTGGTAATTGAGGCGTTTTATCAAAAATCTCCACTGCTATATCAACAAGAATACTCTCTGCATACACAAAGTTGCTTCTAACTGATAATAATAATAATAATACAATAACAATAATTTTCTTCATGTTAAATAAAATATTATACATTAATATTTAAAATATATTCAAAAGCGGATGCAAAGGTATAACAATAAAATCAAATAGATTAGAAAAAGCGGTTTTAATAATTAACCAAGAATTAACCTCGAAGCAAACTTACTCATAATCAGACGATTACGAGCTCCAAACAGTTTTTAATTAATAATTTGAGATTACATAAACTGCATGATTCTATTATCCAATTCCTTAGAATTTCCTTCTATTCCAAAGAGTTTTGGCATCATATTATTACGTATTTTCGTGATATATGCCTGAGATACCCCAAGCATATTGGCAATGTCTTTGGGTCTAAAATGCATGCGCATCAGAATGCAAGTTTTAAACTCTTTATCGTTCAAATCAAGTTTCTTGGAAGAAATGAATTTATAGAAATTGGGCAATACCTCAATCGCTATCATATTAATTTGATACCAATCGTCGTCATCCAATACGATAGCTTTTATAGCTTTCTTTTGCAAATCTATATATACATCAGATTCTTCTAACACTGATTCAGCAGATTTCTTTTGGGAACCTAACCTTTCTTTATATGATTCTATATCATTAGCCATAATCGCAATTTGAGATTCTTTTTCCGTGATAAGTTGGCTAAGTTCTTCAGTATGTTCTGCTATAGATCGTAGCTTTGTGATTTCAATCTGGTCTTTTGCTAAGTCAGAGATCTTTTGGATGTATGCTTGCTTTTCTGCTTTACGCTTTTCATAAATAATCCTTGCTATATAGAATATAACCAATATAGATACAACCATTATGCTTAGTATGGTATTTACCATCTTTTCTTCTTTGTCTGCCCTTTCTTTTTCCTGTCGAGCAATCTTCTCATTTCTTGAATAGTCATACATTCCCTGCATCTGCTCAACCTTACTTGTAGTTCTTTGAGCATAAACAGAATCGTTCATTTCATAACTATAAAGAGCATATTTTGCAGCAGAATCAGGCTGATGAGTCTTTTGGAACAAAATTGCCAGACCTCTTGAAGCACCATTTTGATTATTAAAGTCCTTGCCTTCATTTAATTCTTTACGATAATAGTATTCTGCAGAATCATAATCATTAATTGCAAAATAATAATATCCTTTAGTGTAATAGTAGCTCTCTCTTCCTTTTTCAATATTATAATTTTGATCAAAAAAGCCAGATTCTTTTTCGTATCTGTTCATATAAGATTTTGCTTTAGATATTTCTCCCCTATCAATAAGTTCTATTAATATTGTGGAACAATAACTAGCAGCTTCTTTTTTATAACCAAACTTATCAAACAGATTTACTACATTTTCACATACTACGATTGCTGAATCTATTTTATTTAATTGTAAATATGCTAAAGTTTGTCCTGCCATACTTAGCAAAGCATTCAATGTATCCTTACCTTTCCAACCATAATATGCAGAAATATCTTCAAATTCTATTTCCTGTTCATATAGACCTTGATAATAGAAAATATCGCTCATCTGCCCATATACCCGACTTAGTTGGCGGAAGTCGCAATCTTCAGCTGTGGTGTCGGCTTTCTCTATAGCTGTCTGGAAACTGTTAAGAGCCATAGGAGCCTCATGAATATCGTAGTAGGCTCGCCCCAACAAATAGTAGGCCAGCATCTGCTCGTTAGGAGTACCATGATCCTCAAAGTAATCTACTACTGCCTTAGCTTCCTTTGTAGTATTGAAAACGGAGTCAGCCTTATTATATGCATTCAATTGTTGCAAGCGTATTTGCATTTCATCATATTCACGTCCCCCACAGTTAATAAAAAAAATACCTATCAGTACAATATATATAATTTTCCTCATTAATTCTTTGATTGCAAAAAACGCCTGCAAAGGTAGAGATTATTTCCGATATATCAAAATATATATTCATTAAAAATACATTTTATTGATGAGTTCTAATATAAAAAATCCCACAGATATTTTTGCAATCTATGGGATTTTTTTGTAATTTTGTATTTTTCAGAAATATACGCCAAACGATACAGGCTGGAAATTGACATCCTTGGCATAGGTAGAGTTGAGGATGGTCATGGGTGAGAACTTGCCATAGATGCTGAACCAGTTGCGCAGGCTTAGTTCGGCCATGATATCCACCGTGATGGGGCGTTGGTGTATTTTCTTGAATACTTGCTTATGCTTCTCTCCATCGGCATCCCAATAGCGGTTCTTGATGCTGGCATAGGTGTTGATATTGATGACAGGACCCAGACCAAAGGTGAGCTGCTTGGTGCGATACTTCCACATCACAGGGATGATGAGACTGAACACCTTGATTCTTGAGAAGTCGTTATTAAATCCTGCAGGCAGGGCTTCTTCCGTGATAGTACCATCGTCGAGCTTTACGAACTTACTGCGACCATCGATACGGAAATTGCGCCAATCGATACCAAAACCTATCGAGTAGCCATGATGCTGGCCATAGCCAAACTTCTCCACCTCAGAGATAGTCCACATGATCTCCCATGAGCTGCCTACAGACTGCGGACCTTTATAGTCGGCACCAGCACCATAGCAGAGTCCTAAGGCGAAACGAGAGGACACATTGCGCGACTCCAAGGGATAGCCCGTGCCACGAGTGTGCTTCTTGACGAAGTCGAAGTTCCAGGT
>NZ_JNKG01000004.1:0-7230 GCF_000701965.1 Prevotella sp. RM4 | reverse complement strand
ATTCTTTGAGAGCACGATACTATCGAAATAGATATACGCCTGTGCGCCCATCAGGTTCTGGAGTGTGATACCCTTAACCTGGATTTTCTTTACCAGTCGTTGGCAATAGGCATCGTAGGCATCCAGCGCATAGATGCAGTTGTGCGATGTCTTGTGTGTAGCCGAATAGTTCAGCACAAACAGCGGTTTGAAGTTCTTCAGCGCTCGCTGTGTGGCAGCACCTTCCATTTTTTGTGGCTCGTCCATAATGATAATAGGACGGTTGGCAGATATCACATCAATAGGTCGGCGACTCTGGAAATCGTCGCGCTTGGTGTACATAATCAGACTGACCTTATTCTTCGCATCCTCCTTGAAGTCGCGTGCAAAGGCCTGGGTATTGATAATCATCACGTTGATAGCAGCATCGCTACTGAATGAATCTATCTGCGTCAGGTTCGAGCTGTTATAGATAAAAAAGCGAGCCTTCTTGTTGTATTGTTCCATGAAGTGCTCTTCCAGCATCGTGAAGCTCTTATATACGCCCTCACGAATAGCAATGCTGGGCACCACGACGATAAACTTCGACCAGCCATAACGCTTGTTCATTTCGAACATCGTCTTGATATAAACGTAGGTTTTACCCGTACCAGTCTCCATCTCTATATCAAGCGAACAGGCGCCAAGACCTTCAGGCTTACTTAGCTGTTTGCTCTGTGGGATGTTGCCATCCACTTGCAGCTGTTTGATGTTGTCAAGCAGTTGCTTGTCACTCAGTTCCACATCCGCATTTCGCCATCCCACATATTCCTCCTCATACACAATTCGCCCTTTGGTTTTACCCAAGTCACGACGATACTGCGCATTCGTTTTCGATGGCTGCCCAGCAAACACGTTTACCGTCTGCTCCACAGCCTCTGTCTGGTATTGTTGTATCTTAAACTTAAACTTCATGCTTTATTCTCTTTCTTTAACGATACTATCTTTTGTTCATCGGCTTCTGCTTTTGCAAGCAAATCATCTTTCTTTGCATGGTCTTGCTCTTCTTCTGCCAATTTACGGAAACATTGTGCACGATTCTCTAAAGCCTCTATGTAATTACCATCTAAAGATAAAGAATGGTTTAGGTCTTTCAACGCATCATCATATCTGTCCATTGCCATATATATTTGACCACGTGTATCATAGCAATAACAATCATTAGAAGCCTTTTCTATAGCTACATTCACATCACAAAGTGCTTTATCAAGTTCTCCTAATTCCAAATAAATATTAGCACGATTATTTAACGCCATAGCGTAATCAGGGTTTATATCTATTGCTTTATCGTAATCACACAATGCGCCTTTTTTATCCCCCAGTTCATCTTTTACAATTCCGCTATTGTAAAATATTTCTGCATCATAAGGTTTTATGGAAATTGCTTTATTTAAATCCACCAAGGCGCCTCCCAAATCACCGCCATTATCTTTTATAATTGCACGATTTAAATATAAGTCACCATCATCGCTTTTCAAAGCAATAGCTTTGTCTATATCAGCCAACGCACCAGTTTGGTCATGTATATCATATTTTCTAAGAGCCCGATTACAATATGCCTCATAATAATCAGGTTTAAGCTCAACAGCTTGATTATATAATTCAATAGCTTTCAACGGGTCTTTCTCATTAACAGCAGAAGTAAAAATCTGATTAGCCTTAGCTTCCTTTGCAGCCTTTTCAGCAGCAATTGTATCAGCATTAATCTTTTCCTCAATCTTGTTAATATGTGTTTTTATCACTTCTATATCTGTAACAGCCTGCTTTGCCTGTCTTGCCTGATCTGTTGCAATCATTGCTTGTTGTGTAGCAGCATTTGCTTGTTCTGAAACAGAATTAACTTGGGTCTGTATTTGCTCAAAAGCTTTTTTGGCATTATTTGCTTGACCTGTAGCTGCTAATGCCTGATTTTTAGCTTGTAGAACTTGATCCTTTAAATCTTCTTTCATCTCAGAGAATCTACTTTCCAAGCGTTTACTATTATCCTTATTTATAAAATATGGTGCAGCTATACCGAGGACGACACCTATCAATCCCATAATAATAGCTAATTTATTCAACCAACGATCTTGGGCGTAGTCTAGTTCTGCTACTTTGGTTCTCACATCCCCACGATATAATTCAATCTCTTTTTCCATCTTTTCAAGTTGCTTTTGCATCGCCTCGTTTTCTGCTTGCAACTTCAAAATGGTTTCTTGTTGATTAATGTTGACTTGTGCTGGAATGTTCTTAGGTTGTCCTTGCACTAAAACAGTTTTTGACGGTTGCCCCATAATACTCAGACATCCCACCAACATCATAATGACTAATGTATATTTTAGCTTCATATTAATAATATTACTCGTTAATTTAATTCTTTCTTTCAAATGAATCCCATAAAAAGTTTACCAGGGTTATACTACTGCCTATTGCCAATTTTGCATGGCGTTCTTGAAGCCCCTTATACGATGCACTTTTACCATGTCCACTCCCATACGCATTTCTAATAATTGCAATTTGAGATGCTATACCTTTTAAACTACCAAGTAATCCTTTTATTGCATTCGCCTCTTTTACTGTGTCAGGAATATACTTTGGAGTTATTTCTAATAATTTCATAGTTTCATCCACAAGGTTATTTAACTTCCAATCCTTATTTAAAGGTATTCCACTCTTTTCCAAGATGGTCTCGCAACAACTCTCAATAAGTTCTTTTGCTTTACCAATTGCTTCTGTTGGATTATCTTTTTGCATCTTATACATCAAATCAATTTCTGATGTAAGAAAGTCACTAGAGAACTTCTCTTTTAGATGCTCTGCATGCTCAATCAGAATAGTTGGTTCACTAGCAACTCTACTGAGAATCTCTTTACATTTTTTATAAAGGGAATTCCATTTATCGTTTCCATTAATTTCTTTTATATACTCTGGCTGCATTTCATAATGGTCCATGAGAGCATTAAACAATTTAATTACCTCCGCTTCAGTACCATCATCGACAAAACACTCAAGAGACTTTCCTTTAGAAAGCCCATATCTGGAACACAATCCAATATTAACAATTTTCTTTGTAAAGCTATCAAATTCCGGTGTGCTAAAGTTCAAAACATAGCCTCCACGGTTAAATAACTGCAAAAAACAAGTAATCTCATTTTCTTTTAATCTATAAAACCGTTTAGCTGTTAAATCCTTCCAACCATAAACATCTCTACCAGATATTTGACCTTTCGGATATAACTCGTAATCATCTTTTCGCAATAAGTCGTTTATTTTATTTAAGAAAGTCTTCCAATCTACTTTTTCATTTCTAACTTCTGGATGAAAAATTTCGCACATAAACAGCAAGAAATCCTCATCACTTCCATTCATTAATGGAAATCTTTCATCAACAAAAAGCCAATTGTTTGGATAGTCATCGGGATTTAACATTGTATGGGCACGAATATCTTCTTCAGCATTTTTATAGCGAGAGTCCAAAGAAGGAAGATCTTTCAATGAATACAACCTGTTTAGGAATTCTACCGTTGTCATTCTTCCCCAAAAGTTGAAATAATAGTGATTTGTCTCAATGAACATATCTATATCGATGCCAACAATAAGCACTTCAATGATATCCCTGCGAGTCAAATTTGTAATTCTATTCATACTAAAATTGGACTAAAGTTTTAAACCAATTAATGACTTATAGGATTCTGCGGATAGTGTCCTTACTATAGTGATTGAAAACCTGTTCGAAGTTATCGGCTACATTATCGTTGGCGAGACTCTTGTCGCGCATCACGAAGTAATATGGCTGCTGTTTGGCAATTTCGGTGATAGTGGTCTCGTTCACAGCCTCATCAAAGCAAGCCATCAAGTAGCCATCGCTCACGTTCCAAACCGTCTTGCCAGCTATCTGCGTTTGCTCGATTTTAGCGGACAGTTCAATGCCGAGATCAATCATCGTCTGGAACAGCAGGTCTTCCTCTGTACGGTCCGGCTTGATATTATCCTCAAACAGGTCTTTTTCGTTGAAATCAGCTGGAGTATAATACACATCCTGCATGTTCGAAGAATTAAGTTTCAGCACACGGAAGCCTGTATCGAGGTCTTGCGTAGTCAACGGGCTCTCTTCCTTGATTTTCTTACCGGCACGACGAATACGTTCTTTACCTATCTCACAAAGGGTTGGATAATTAGGATTGTCGGCTTTCTCTGGAATTTGAACCAATATGAATTTACGTTTTCCATCATCTTCATGGTTTTTATAGATTGTTGCGTGAGCTAAAGTTGCAGAACCAGAAAAGAAATCTAATACTATGTCATCTTTATTTGTAGAAATACTCAATAACCTGTTCATTAATCGTACAGGTTTTGGGGTATCAAAAGTATTCTCTCCATTAAACAATTTCATTAATTCCTTCTTTGCTTCATCCGTATGGCCAACTTCAGAATATGGCCAATAGTTAGTTGGCATTCTTCCATCAACACTATCCAAGTAGGTTTTTCTTGCTATGCCACCTTGTCCGTTTTTCGTAAAATAAAACTTTGGCCAACTACCCTTATTATATCGATTAATTGCAAATACTTTAGCTTCTTCTAGTGACTTTTTCAACATAATCGATTTCACTCCTTTTCTAACATCTGATTCTGAAACACCACAAATAATGGAGCGTTGATATTCATCATGAATGTCAACTAATTCATATTCTCCCCATTCTGCCATGATATTAAAGACATCTTCTTGTGCGAAACACCAACATCTCCCCTTGGCGGGATAAATAAGTCTACCGTTAAAAGGACTTTGAATAGCATAAACCATACCCTGGTGACTTATTGCTCCTGGAGCATTAGCATCAACACTTTTCCAGGAACAATAATCATTGTCTGGATTATCATAACGAGCATCCATTTCTGCAGTTCTTGGAAGTTTATTTGGTGTCCAATTAGGATTTTTACTATAACAAAGTAGATGCTCAACCTCTAATGGAACACCAGTAGAGTTATTACGAGGTGAATATGTTCTTTGCCAAGATATATTTGCTACAAAATTGATTTCACCAAATACTTCATTACAGACTTTACATAGATTATCACACTCATTGTCATCAATTGACATAAATATCACACCATCCTCACTCAACAAATCTTTAGCCACTTTCAGTCGAGGATAAATCATGTTAAGCCAATCAGTGTGGAAGCGGCCATTGCTTTCTGTATTTGTGACAAGCTGATGACCATCTTCATCATACTGTCCACTATTGTGAACATACTCCTGCTTGTCTTGATCAAAATTGTCGTTATACACAAAGTCATTACCCGTGTTGTATGGCGGGTCGATATATATCATTTTCACCTTGCCTAGATAGTTCTCACGCAGAAGCTTCAGCACTTGCAGGTTGTCACCCTCTATATAGAGGTTCTGCGTGTTGTCGAAATCTACGCTCTCTTCACGACAAGGGCAAAGGGTATCTGTGGCAGGTGCATTTGCCAGTCGGATGGCATTGCGCTTATCAGGCCAAGTGAACTGATAGCGTTCCTCAGGGCCTTCCACAATATTCTTCGACAGTTCCTGACGGAGCTGGTCAAAATCGATTGCCACCTGAGGGCGCCCTTTTTCGTCCTTCACTTCTGTCAAGCAGTTAGGGAACATTTCCCCTATTCGCTTGATATTCTCGTCCACCACATCAGTGGTTTGCATATTTAATTTTTCCATCTTTATTTTGTTATTTCAGTTTTTATTCTTAATTTTGCGGCATAATTCAAATTCAATTCATATGATACACTTCAAAAAATCCTTTGCCTCGTAATGTTTAACCGAGTGGCGCATCAAGAGCATGCGACCTCTCATAACATTACAAGCATTATGGGTAAAAGTAAAAAAAAGACACCAGCCTGCACTTGGTGCTGCTGCAAATCTCAGAAACGAGGCAAGCAAATAAGCCATCGTAAATTTCGTCGTAAAGAAGCTACTTATATCATTACAGGCAAATACGAGCTTCTTCCGATTCGCCAATGGGAAATTGTTGAACAGTGGGATTTGGGAGGTGACGGCAAACATTATTGTGGCCATTATCCTGATGAAGAATGGTATATCAAGTTGATGCGGAAATAAAGCGTTGACTATCATATCCCTGCTTCCTCCTTCAATTTTATAATCTGTTGATGTAACTCGTATTTCTTACGGGTTTGCTTTTCGGTGCGGGCTCGCTTTTCGAGGGCTTCAATCTGGCGAAGCAGTTTTTCTCGCTGTTCGCGATTGATAATCTGCTCTTCGATAGATTCTTCTGCCTGAGCATCCAAACCGCCAATAACAGCAACGATATTCTCCCATACTTCATCGAGCGACAAACCCGTCAGAGGTATCTCCGTTGATTCCGTATCACGCCAGTCAGACTGCTGCAAACGAGTATGAAACACGCACAACTGCGTTTGATTCTCAAATTGTAATGCATAAACAATCTGCTGAGGTATCAGCTTCTGGAGCAACAGAATATTCTTAACATCATATTCCTGATGTTTCAGAGTGACTTGCAGTACATAGAAGCCTTTTATCTCCTGACCTTCTGCCAAAGCAGGAACGGTGGCTGGAGAGATTCGAGCCACCAATGCCATCTTACTGATGTCGGCATCAAAACGCTCTCGCTCAACCGTTTTCAGGTTGAACTTCTCAAACACCGTCTTTTTGAAGAGCGGCTGATTGATAATTGTGGCTTGTGGCAATCCGTACATAGGCTACTTGATGACTAAGAAACAGATTAATTCAAAATCGTCGAGGCCCACATAATGTTCCTCAAACAGTTCACCTACAAAACCCTCCAAGAAACTATCTACATCTGATTCTTCCTTAACGGAAATAATCGAATTGATGGCCTTACTGAGCAAGTCGGAATACTTGCCCATACGCAAGCCATCACGCGTTTCTTTATTAAACTCATGGCAGAGTTCTACATCAGGTTTTGAAACCTGTTTGCAGATGAGTCGCATCTTATCTAACAGCTCTTTGGGATGCAGATGATCTACCTGTACCTCGCCATCGTCACAGATATAAACCATATAGAATGGATGCAACTGGTTCTTATGGTCGATGTTGACGCCTGCCGTGCGATTCTTCAGCACAAAGATGGTACCTGCAGGCGTTTGAGCGTTGCCTCGCACTACTGCATGCAGACCAAAAGGCGTATGCTCTACATCATGGTTGCTGTTCATATAGTCGAGCAAATCCATACGGAACTCATTCAGTCCCAAATCCAT
>NZ_JNKG01000003.1:0-50069 GCF_000701965.1 Prevotella sp. RM4 | reverse complement strand
AAACTTTAATGTCTCTTTCTTTGTCATAATGGTTAATCTTTAAAAGGTTATTACTCAATGGTCAATGGTTAATGGTCAATGGAATAGGGTGGGGCCTAAGCCCCAGCCCTTAGTCTCCGATAGGCTCGTGGCTTCCACCACCGCTATTGCCACCGCCGCTATTTCCGCCGCCTCCGGTGTTTCCACCGGTATTGCCGCCCTGGCTTCTACCACCGCCGTTGGTGGTCTTCTCACCATCGCCGCTCAGCAGACTCTCGGCATTCACAAACTCGGCCTTCTTCAGGAACTCACGACTTGAGATGTTCATCTCCTGCTCCTGCTCAGGCATGAATCGGATGTGGAGAGCCTTCAGGTTCTTACCCACATTAAACTCCTCCTTCTTGGGAGCACCGCCGGGCTCATTCTCCAGGGTAGTGAAGAAGGTGCCCAGACCGTCGATCTTCACTCGCTTGCTCTCCAGCAGCATCTCAACCAGACAGCTACGGAACTTCTCAAGCACACCAAATACTACATCCTGCGTGTAAACGCTACCATGCTCGCTGATGTGCTTTGCCAGCTTGCGGGTGTTCAGGGTTTCAATACTCTTGCTGTGGGCGAACCACTTGCCAAATACCTGCGACTTGTTGTTCTTGTTCTGTCGCAACTCATAAAAAATCTTTGCCATACTCTAATACTTTTTAATTTTAATGGTTAATACTAATTTTAATTACTCTCGTGTGTCTCAATCCACGTGTGCACTTTGTTTCTTTTTGACGATGCAAAGGTACAAAAAAAATCGATGCAAAAAGAGTTTTTATTCGTCTATTCTCTGATTTTTCTTGAAATGTTAAAATGTAAAGAAATAATACGATATATAAAGGGCCTTAAATATACTATTATAATAATACCACCTTACAATCTAAGAGAAAGTTCGGCAGGATTTACAGAAAACTCGTAAACTATCCACCAGATTCTGCCGTACCGCCCAAATATACCCGTTTTACAGGGTATGGCGAACGCAGGTACGCAGGTACATTTTGTAAAAATCAAGTGATACCAGCCTGTGTTATATCTCTTTATATAATTTATATATATTATAATATATATAAATTTAAATATATAATATAGATTATATCGTTTTCTTCACATGCGCAGTCCGAACACATAAAATGTACCTGCGTACCTGCGTTCGGCGTTCGGCATTACTTCAGTTTAATCACATCTTTCCAGCGTGTGGTGTAGCAGGGACTCTTTTTGAATGATATCTCAATGCATATCTCCAATATCTATGCAGATGGAGAACTCGATAAAGAGGGAACTTATAAGAAATTCTTATTAGTTCGTCAAGAGGGTAAACGCCAGGTGCGTCGAAACATCGATCACTACAATCTTGATGTGATAATAGCTCTAGGATATAAGGTGCAATCGGCCATAGCTGTTAACTCTCAAAGGGCTTGAGTTGTACAGTAAGTTGAAGTAGGTATAATTCTCAACTTCCTTGCAAGTTACACAAGTTTTCACATGAAACTTTTGGCGATTTCGCTTAATTGCATTATATTTGCAACAAAAATGATTTGTTTTATGAGAAAGGTATTTTTATTGCTATTATTGACAATTCCTTTGTTTGGTTATTGCCAAGGGGAGACAGATAAGTATTATATTTATAATATTGTATCTTTCTACGGAGATTTTACAAATGAGGAATTTAAAGTCTTTTATGATGATGGGAATGAGGTGAAACGCCTTCGTGATGAGAATGGAGAAAAAGTCAAATTCTCTACTCCAGCTGGTGCCTTGATGTATTTCTTTTCGCAAGGATGGGAAATGTATTTGAATGGTGCTACGACTCATGGAGCTTCTTCAGGAGGAACAGGCTCTACATCTACAACTTCCTATTGGATTTTACGTAAACCCTGCACGAAAGAGGAATTTGATAAAGTGGTACAAAATAGTATAAAAAAGTGATTTGAAAAGGACCGCTTATGATAGAAAACTGCCGTATGCGCTTAATTCAAATAATGAGTTAGTAAGCATCTACAGCATAAAAGAACATGGATTGGCCTGTAATTGCCGGTGTCCTAAATGTAGGAAACCACTTGAAGCAAGAATAGGTACAGGTGCTCGTGCTCGATATTTCGCTCATTCAAAGCATTCAAATTGCCATGGAGCTACTATGACAATTTTGCATATGCTTTCAGAAAAAATCATTGAGGAGAATATGTCTGTAATGGCTCCGCAATATAAATCAGTAGCTCCTCGCAAACTAGAGTTTGTGGAAGTTGAAGTCGAAAGACGTGAGGATAGAAAAGATATGCAACCTGACATTGTTGGTATCACAGCGGATGGCAAACGATGGGCAATAGAGATTAATAACACTCATGAGGTAAATGGAAGAAAGAGACAGAAAATTGTGGAATCTGGTATTACCTGCCTGGAAATTAATGTTAGTAAACAGGCAGTAGATAATCTTAAGGAATTCTTACTCTGCTCTCCTATGTGTCGTGATTGGATTAATAATCCTAATGATGAAGAATCTCTCCCTCAACCATCACCACAGGAAATTCCCGCTCAAGGGGAAAATAGACAAATGAGGTACGATTATTATTCTGGGCTTAAAGATGAGATGTACAAGTCGTTTCTAAATGACGAATACAATGATTGTCAAACACCATTAGGCTATGGAAAAAGTATATTTTCAAAGGAGACGATGGCAGCATTACGAGTTGAAATTGACGAATCAGTTATGCGCATCCCTGATAATTGTAGCAGCCTTGACGAGTATTACGTATTCATAAAGGATAAAAAGTATTTTATGTTTGACAGACAAAGGCACTTTATTATAGATGTCGTTTATAATTCTACGTGCGGTCAGCTGATAATATTTCATAAGAATAGTATTGGTGTTTCTTATCACTATGCCACCTGTGTTTATATAGACAATGATAGTAGTGTGAAAGAACAAACATTTGTCTGTAGTAGTTATGATATCCCTAATATTCGTAAAGCAAAAGAGATAGAATGGGATCAGATGATGAAACAACTTTAAGTATTATATCAGCTTTTTGAATTTTGAAAAAAGTTGCGTTGAATGTTATTTCCCCATAAAACTTTTGGCGCTTACAAATATTTGTGTTATCTTTGCAAGCATATTTAGAAAACTGAAGAATGAACAACATAGAAACCAATAATGAAGAAACAGATTTGCTTTCTCTGCGAATAAAGAAACTCGCAGAGAGTCAAATAGTAATATCAACAGGAAAAGAGTACGAAGGTTTATATGAGTTGACTAACAAATCAGCTGAGAAGTATCTGAGGGCTAACATCAGAGGCAGTTATCTTAATGTTGATACTGGCGATTTGATTAAAGTGACTCGTAAGGGTGCTGAAAAGGTTACAAGGCATGATGCTGAAAATTTGGCTCACTTGAAGTCGTTGGCTCTTATACCAGAACTAATAAGGAAATCTATATTCATAGCAGAAGATCTGAATGAGAAAAACAAAAACGAGTATGATACCTTTAGATATTACGTTGTGGGGTTGAAAATGGAGGGCATAGATTATACTGTTAAACTGGCTATTGGTGTGAAAAATGGATGTACCTATTATGACCACGCATTAACACCTATAGAAATAAATAAACTCCTCAGAAGTATTGACGAGATAAAGCGCCCGTTTGCTTCCAAGGAGTCTTCTGATGACGGAGAACAAGTCTCCGATGTACTTTCTGAGTGCAAAGATAAGAGATTAATTTCAATTTTGCAAGCAAAATAGTATTTTTTTATACTTTTCTCTATCATAATTAGGGAAATGGCTTGTTATATCAGAGATAATTTAGAAAACATGTTGAACTTATTTTTTTTGCAGAGGAGGGCAAAGAGATGATGATAACATAAGATTTTCCGTTTAATATTTGGGCGGAAAGTCTTAATGATGAAAGACGCACCGCCTTGTTATGTTTGTGGCACCTGAAAGGGAGTCTGGAAGTTTACTAAATAAATACTATCATATAAACGAAAACCAAAATGAGGAAAACAAAATGGAGCTTAAAGATGTACAAGCTCCAACTCTTAAGCACCGAGGGTACGTTGTTTGGTGGACCTGCAGGTGTAAAATTACTGAAACTGGTAGAACAAGCTATTGAAAACGACTATCGTAGAAAACGTTTTGATTTCAGAGATCCTGAAACGAACGAGAAATATACACGAAAATACTCGATAGTGCCCAAGGCGGGCGAAATAATGATAAGCGTGGGTCGTTATACAACACCTGATGACTATGCCCAGATTTGTATCCAGGTGAGCGACAGGGTTGAGTTTCCATATCTGGCTTTGCTCGACTATAAACCGGCATTCAAGGATGCACGCACACTGTTGAAGGTGGTGAAAAGAGCCTTTAACAAGATACTGGTGGAGAAGGGGGTGAAGATGGATCTTGAACCTTGGGATATGGGCTACGACGAAGCGTTGAATATGATTGCAAGGAACTGCTATGAGTCGTTTCTATATGCCAAGCATCAGGATACACTGAACCCTTTTTTAGGAATGGGCTTTGAAGAATTGGCACCCGCATGTAAGAAACTTTTGGAGCAGAAGACGAAGAAAGTAAAGAAGATAAAGAAGCTGAAGATTGAATCGGTAAAGAAGTATCGCGACTATATAATAGCCACTGATGTGGATGCCGTGATGCAGATACTGCATAAGTTTACCGACGGAAAGCTGAGTTCGCAGGCGGTGATGATGGGGCAACGAGCTCTTATAAAACTGAAAATGCTGAACGAACCCATACCGTACCAAGTGTTTGTTGATGAATTCGGTAGTGGGAAAGGGCGTGACAGTACGTCGTATTGTACGTATCGTGGCGCTAAATATAAGAAATACGATAATGATATCGACTTCTTAAATCTCTGTCGCCAACTGGAGAAATTTGCACTCATTGCATGACTAATGAACTCGGAATTTTCAGAATTTTCGGAATTTTTCGAATTTTCAGAATTTATTTTGAGACCACTTCCGAAATTCGGAATTGGTCTCTTTTTTATGTTCAAAAACACATATATTTGCACCCGCTAAAATTAAATATATTATTAACTCTGAGGGAGGGATTAGGCCTAAGACTGAACTCATAACTCTAAAAAAGATTATGAGAAATGAACAAGAAGTTCAGTACATCTGGCATGATGGTGTAAGGATTCGCGAGGATCAGTTGGTAAACATGGCTATGGGTGCAGGTAGTTACGCATTAGCCGAACATTACGTGTGTTCGCTGTTGGCGCATGGATGTGCGCATGGCCTTGCGTACCTTATTAATAAGGCTAACGAGATACGTGACTTCTATCAGGTGCGCAAATACCCTGTTCCTAATATGGATGAGGATAAGGTTAGCCCATCAACCAGGTATCGTTGCAGTGTGGAAGACCTGGTACGTAAGAAGTATCGCTGTATGACGCCTGATGAGCGTTCCTGCTTGTTGCGTTCGTGTCTTGGCGAATTGCGTGCCAACTATCCCAAGCTGTTCCGATTTAAGAATCAATGGCAGGGCATCTATTTCGTGATTCACGACCGGCTGGATGCCAGCCTTACCCAATGCGACTTTATTGGTATGGCTAAGAAGTCAACACCAAGTGGCTGGCCTGCAAGGATTGCCATTAGTGGTAATGAGTTTAAGAATCTGCGTCGCGATTTTCAGATTGAGGATTACGATGAGTTGTATTACGAAATGGACTATAACCCACATAGAACACTTTGCGATACATTTTGGGAGGTAATAAAAGAGTGGATTTGTGGAAAAAATGTGGAAGATTAATCTAATTTGTGGAAAAAAAGACGGGAAAAAGTTGATATGACGGATACGCCGTTCGACGCAATTTTTTATGCCTACATTTGCATCGTCAAAAGGAAATAAACCTCCTCGCGACGATGCAAAATTAGTTTATAAATGTAGAATTAAAAAAGTGAGTAGAAATGAAAAGAAGAATGCTTTATGTAGAACACTACGCAGAGGTTGACCATGTGGTTAGCAAGGATCTGAGCGGCGACTTCGGTATTGCCCGTTGTGCTGAAAAGATTATGGCCCAGGTTGAGGACGAAGTGAGTGCAGAACTGCTGGAAATGCTGCGTTGGCAGCTGTTGGGATTCTGTAGAGAGATGCAGCGTGAGATGGCCGAAGACATTTTGTTTTTCGCACTCGGACATGTGGTACGTACCACGGGGTGCCCATCGGCTGACTATGTGCTGGACTGCTGTTATACGCTGATTGCCGTAGAACATGGTATTATGAGAGAACAAGAAGAAGATTTTGAAGATTGCTAAAATAATATACAAAATGAGAAACCTGTTTGGTATAGAGATTAAGTGCTGCTGTGCATCGTGCGAGCATAAGGTGATAGACTACGAAGGGGAGCGCACCTGCAAGCTGATGGGACTGAAAGTACAACAGACTTTTAAATGCAGCAAGTGGCAGATAAGCTACGGTATGAGCAAAGCCGGAAGTGCTCAAGGTGTAGTACGCCACATCATAACTAAAAAGATAATCATAGATTAGTAACTAACCGAGTCAAATGGGCCCAACGACTCACTAAAAACAAAAGAATTATGCGAAAATACATTGAAATGACTGATGAGGTGGTAAATCGTCTCAAGGAGGGAAAGTATGTCGAAGGGTCGATGCACTACGATGCTGAGGTGGGTAAAATTGTGTTCAGGGCGTATCAGCGCCAGGCCCGCAAGCGTTATTGTGAGGAAATATTGGGCCATACCGACTTTGGTATAGTGGCTAAAACTAAAACCCGCTACAAATGGCGTGAAACCATGCCCTCGAAACTGAGTTCGGCGCATTTGTGTAACATCATGGATCGTGAGTGCCAGATGGCCAAGGGAATTATTGCAACGCACGAGATTATAGATCGTGTTTAGCTTAACTTAAAAATTGGAATATATGGAAAAGAAACTGTATAAAGAAGTAAAGAAACTTGGATACAAGGTAATTGACTTTTATTGTCATTGGAGTTTCTATCGTCGTAAGAAAGATAAGTCGATTATGCTGACTGCCCGTAAAGGTGACCTGTTGGCACGCGACATCTTTAGACTGATAATTGGCAATGTTGAGCCAGATGCTGAAGGCCTGGTAATAGCCATGATTGGCATTATGCAGAGCTATAATTACCTGAAACTTGCGTTGCCTATGACTACTGGCAAGGAGGCACAGAAGCTGATAGAAGATTTTGATAAATTATTCTATGGTGATTCATGGCGATGGGTAAAGCACGACCACATGCAGATAGGTTATGATTTCTTTTTTGGTGGTCACAAAGTTGATGGCGACAGATTTAAAGAAACAATCGACAATATGCTTGCCCACGAAGATAGTAATAACGAATAAAAAGGAGGTTGAATGAGTTTTTGTTATCAGAAGAATTTTAGTAATCCTACTTTGCCCGTTGACGAAGCGCAGTTTTATGCGCTCGTCAGGGCAGGGAAATGGAACGAAAACATTGATAAGTTCAGAGAAACGGGCGATGCCAGTCTGAAGCGTAAACTGCCTGCGTTTATCTTCCAGGCTACGTTTGATGCAACAACATCGAAGGCTGGTAAAACAGGTGCCTGGCGCAAACAGGCTGCCACCCTGTTAACGGGACTTGTGGTAATGGATATCGATCACGTGGAAGACCCCAAAGGGGTGTTCGACAAATGGGGATTAGGCACGGATGAACACGGCTTTATAAATAAAGACGCGGCTAGGAGAATACTTTTGGTGTATATCACACCCAGCGGTAAGGGATTGAAAGTTGTGTTTAAGGCTGATGCTGCGGTAGGTAATCTCATCGACAACCAGCACCGGATGGCTGAGATCCTGGGTGTTGAGGTTGACGAAAGTTGCAAGGACGCATCACGCATGTCGTTCATCTGCAAGGAATCGGATATATTATACATTGATAAAGAACTGTTTACGTATGAGAACAAAGAATTTGCCGAGAAATACAATGCTGAGTATAGGGCTGGTCACAGTGGTGTTACTCAAACTGTTGCTGTGGCCCACCAAGATGGCCAACTGTGCGCTGACCAGAGTAGGGAGGTGGATGATCATGAAGTGGAAATAAAGTGGCGAGATTATGATATACAATGTATTATTGATAAGCGCTATAGCGCAAAGCTGCCCTGTGCAGCCGATAGTAACCGACACAACGAGAGTCTTAAACTGGCAAGCGACCTGCTGGTGCTGTTTGATGGCGACCGAAAGCTGGTGCAGCGGATACTTGAACGACAATCGTGGGTGCAGGAGATTATCGAGGAGCGCGACGAGAACGTGGCACAGACGGTGGCATCGGCAGCAGAGCGCATGGCGGACCGCGAAAAGAAGTACCTTACCCAATGTCCTTCAAAGGCTATGCAAGAGGCAATTTGCCAAGCGTGCGGCCAAACATGGAAACAGATTACGCAGGGCGAAACGACAGACACCGCCACCATAGGTGAGGAAGAGATTGAGCAATGGCTGTGGGATTGGGGCGAGAAGATTGAGGCGCTGTTCCCTTATTACCCTGCGCTGCAGGATGCCTGCAAGGGATTGAAACGCAACCAATATCCTGCTGCACTGATAGTATCAGGCGCATTGATGATGACGTTGATGACACGCTGCACGTACCGCTTCTATCATCGTCCCTCGAAGCTGCGCCGCCTGAATGCCTCGGCCCTGATAATCGGCGATCCTGCCAGTGGTAAGAGTTTCGCCACCCGCCTGTATGAGTTCCTGGCTGCGCCCATTGTGGCAGCCGATAAGGCAGGTAAGGACACCATTAATCGCTATCGAGAGGAGATGAAAACCAAGGGCGCCAATAAGGAGAAACCCAAGAAACCTAAGGTAGTGGTGCGTGTACACCCCTCGCGAACCAGTAACGCCCAGTTTATTCAGGATATGGTGAACGCTGTAGAAAACGTGGATGGCACGGATATGCAGCTGCACATGCTCACGTTTGATACGGAGTTGGATAATACCCTGAGTGTACAGAAAGGTGGTAGCTGGATTGACAAGCAGAACCTGGAGCTTAAAGCGTTTCACAACGAGGAGGACGGACAGGCTTACTCGAACATGGACTCGATTATGCAGGATTTTAACGTGACTTGGAACTACGTTTATACCGGTACGCCCATCGCCTTGAAAAAGAAGGTGAACGAACAGAACTTCGGTAGTGGATTGGCAACCCGATTAACCTGCATCCCCCTGCCCAGCACGCACTTTGAAATGATGGACTTGGATGAAGAAGTGGATGAGGACAGCGACAACCGCCTGCTTGAATGGGCCAAGAAGCTGGATAAAACCAAGGGCGAACTATCCATTAAACGCATTGTTCGAACGATGTACGACTGGACGGCACGTCGCATGGCCGATGCCAAGGACAATGAGAGCAAGGCCGATGAGATGCTGTTGAAACGTTGTGCCTACCATGGCATTAACTACTCGGCACCCTTTATCGTGATGCGCCACTGGGGCGACTTGCACCAAGAGGGTGACTACTGGTGCGGTGAGTTTGAAACGGACGAGATTGACGACCAGTTGGCTGAGTTAATCGTAAACATCCAGTTTGCCTGTCAGCGCCACTACTTTGGTTCATTAGCTGAGAAGTATTTCGACGATAAGTTGCGTGATGCATCAACCAATCGTCGCCACAACCAGAAAACAATAGAGGGTTATAACCGTTTACCTGAAGAGTTTACTGCAGCTGATGTGATGCGTTGCTTTATGCTAAACGGTCCCGATGCCGCCCGTATGCGAATAAAACGAATGCAGAAAGACGGAACTATAGTAAAGGCTGGCGAATATGTAGAAGATGGCACCACCAAGTTCAGGTATCGCAAAAAGGCCATTATGGTGTTCTGATGTTACCCCCGAACGCAGGTACGCAGGTACATTTTAAACATTAAACATTAAACATTAAAGAGAATGGAACAGATAGTACAGTTAAATAGTAAAGCAAACCTCTCCGAGCATTATGTGCTCGGGGAGTTCACCAGGAGCAAGTATCCTGAGGTGTATAACATTCCTAGTCATGAAGCGATTGCAAACCTAAAGCGATTGTGTGAGTGGTTGGAAGTATTGAGGGATAAAGCCTCACAACCTATTATCATCAACTCTGGTTATCGATCACCGCAGTTAAATCGTAAGGTTGGTGGAGCTCCCACCAGTAATCACTTAACAGGCTGTGCAGTAGATATCCGTACTAATGGTATGGAACAGGCCATAGAATATGCTGCTATATTGATAGCCTATGCTAAAGAAAGTAATCAGGATTACGATGAGCTGCTAATAGAGAAGAACCGTTATGGTGCCGTGTGGTTGCACTTTGCAGTGAGGCCGAAAGATAATCGACGTAAGGTTGCATTTATTATTGTTTGAAACAATAATCCCCGCTCAGTGATGGGCGGGGATTGGTTTGTATAGATGTATATGTAATCCTGATTACATAGTAACCTCGACTACGTGCTTGCCTGCAGAGTAGGGGATAACGGTGCCATCAACAGGCTGGCCATCGAGGGTGATGGCTTTAACTCCCTTCTGGGCGCCGTTTGGATGGATGGTAATCTCGTACTCGGCATCGCGGAACTTACGCTGCACGGTGTAGTCGGTTGCTGTCTGTGGCAGACAGGGATCGATGCGGATACCATCGTAGTCGGGCTTGATACCAAGGATGAACTCTGATACGGTGTACCACATCCAAGCTGCAGTACCTGTGAGCCATGAGTTCTTACCCTCGCCTGGCTTAAAGGCGTCCTTACCGGCTACCATCTGGCAGTTTACGTATGGCTCAACCTTGTGCAGTGTCTGGTATTTCTCCTCGACGTATGAGGGGAGGATCTTAGCGTAGTGGCTCCAGGCATCGTTACCGCGGCCTGCGAGGCACTCGCCGATGATGACCCAAGGATTGTTGTGGCAGAAGATACCAGCATTCTCCTTGTAGCCCTCAGGGTATGATGAGATTTCGCCGTACTCGTAGATATACTTGGTGAAGGCGGGATTGTTAAGCACCATACCGTGCTCGCACTCGAGGTATTTCTTACAAGAGTCGAGACTCTTGGCAACCATACCTTCCTGGGCACCAATCTCGGCCATGGTACACCAGCCCTGGCTCTCGATGAAGATCTTGGCCTCGTCGCACTCGTTGCTACCAATCTTATTGCCATAGAAATCGTAAGCACGCAGATACCACTCGCCATCCCAGCCGTGCTTCTTCACAGCCTCGATCATAGCGTCGATAGCCTTCTGCATGCGCTCGGCCTCCTGGGTCTTACCCAGTTTCTGGCACAGGGCAACGTAATCCTTACCTGTTACAACGAACAGACCGGCAATCATGAGGCTCTCGGCCTTGGTACCCTCGGATACGTTCTCGGTGGTCTGGAAACTCTCGTTTGGATCCCATGAGAAGCAGTTGAGGTTCAAGCAGTCGTTCCAGTCGGCACGGCCGATGAGTGGCAGCATGTGAGGACCGAGGTTGTTGATAACGTGATCCATCGAAATCTTGAGGTGCTCGAAGAGTGTTACCTCAGAGCCTGGCTGATTGTCGAATGGTACCATCTCGTCGAGGATTGAGAAGTCGCCTGTTTCCTTGATGTAAGCCACGGTACCGAAGATGAGCCAGCAGGGATCGTCGTTGAATCCACCGCCGATATCGTTGTTACCGCGCTTGGTGAGGGGCTGATACTGGTGATAGCAGCCACCATCGGGGAACTGGGTTGAGGCAATATCGATGATGCGCTGACGGGCGCGTGATGGAATCTGGTGTACAAAGCCTACGAGGTCCTGGTTAGAATCGCGGAAGCCCATGCCACGGCCGATACCACTCTCGAAGAACGAAGCCGAACGAGAGAAGTTGAAGGTTACCATGCACTGGTACTGGTTCCAGATGTTAACCATGCGGTCGAGCTTATCGTTACCCGTGCGTACATTATATATATTAAGGAGGGCATCCCAGTACTGACAGAGCTCGGCAAAGGCCTGATCAACCTTCTCGGTGGTGTCGAGCTCGGCAATGAGGGCGTGTGCCTTTTCCTTGTTGATGACCTGAGGGGCAGAGAATTTCTTGTCTTGTTCGTTCTCGATGTAACCCAGCAGGAACACAAAATCCTTGCTTTCGCCTGGCTGCAGGGTTACCTCGATGTAATGCGAGGCGATGGGGCTCCAACCGTGGGCGTGGCTGTTGCGAGGCTTGCCCTCGATCACTACCTGGGGATCGGCAAACTCGTTATAGAGGCCTACGAAGGTTTCACGATCGGTATCGAAGCCCTGGATAGGGGTGTTTACATGGTAGAATGCATAATGGTTGCGACGCTCACGGTACTCGGTCTTGTGATAGATGGTGCTACCCTCGATCTCGACTTCGCCAGTAGAGAAGTTGCGCTGGAAATTCTCCATATCGGTAGCGGCATTCCACAGGCACCACTCCTCGAACGAGAACAGTTTGAGGTTCTTAACCTCGTTGCTCTGGTTGGTGAGTGTGAGCTTCTGTACCTCGGCCCATTTTTTGAGGGGAACGAAGAACAGCACGCTGGCCTCGATGCCGTTTTTACGACCAGTGACACGGGTGTAGCTCATACCATGACGGCACTCGTAGAAATCGAGTGGAGTTTTGCAGGGCTTCCAACCTGGGTTCCAAACGGTGTCGCCGTCCTTGATATAAAAGTATCGGCCACCATTGTCCATTGGTACATTGTTGTAACGATAACGAGTGATACGGCGGAACTTGGCATCCTTGTAGAATGAGTAACCACCGGCGGTATTAGAAATTAAAGAGAAAAAGTCCTCGTTGCCCAGATAGTTAATCCAGGGCCAAGGAGTCTGCGGGTCGGTAATCACGTACTCGCGGTGCTGGTCGTCGAAGTGACCGTAGCGTTTCTGTTGTTCCATGATGCGAAAAATATTTTATTAACGATAGTAATCAATAATTGCGGATGCAAAGTTACGAAATTTGCACAAACGTACAATAGTTGGAGCAACTTAGCGCAAGAATTGAGCATAAAAATACCATATATTTTGAAAAAAACTTGTGAGTATTAAAAAAAATTCTTAACTTTGCGCCCTCATTCCAGTGATATTGATTAAAATTTTAGAAAAAAGAAGAAGATTAGGTTGATAATTTTGGTTTGTTAAGTTGAATAGTAATTACTAATATATTTTTTATACTTTTAAATTAAATGAAAAGACTCAGTATGATGTTGGCTGGGCTGTTCCTTAGTGTGGGGATGGCGCTGGCACAAACAACGGTTACTGGTACAGTGGTAAGTTATGAGGATAACGAGCCTATTATTGGTGCCACCATTCAGGTGGTTGGCAATGCAGGCATTGGTACCATTACCGATTATGATGGTAACTTCACACTCGAAGTACCAGAGGGTATGAAAACACTGCGTATTACCTATGTGGGCATGGAGCCCCTGGAGGTGGCAGTAAGCACAAAAACTTTAAAGATTCAGTTAAGAAATGATGTACACACCCTGGACGAGGTAGTGGTTGTGGCCTACGGTACACAGAAGAAGACATCGCTTACCGGATCTATTCAGGAGGTAAAGAGCGATGCCATCGAGCTGCGTCCTACCACTTCGGTAGCATCGGCTCTGGAAGGTTCGGTAACTGGTGTTCAGGTGAACAGCACTGTTGGTGCTCCTGGTGAGGATCCACAGATCCGTATTCGTGGCGTGGGAACCGTCAATGGTTCTTCGTCACCACTCTATATTCTTGATGGCGTGCCTTATAGCGGTAGCATCAGCGACCTGAACCCACAGGACATCGAGTCGATGTCGGTACTGAAGGATGCTGCTTCGGCTGCTTTGTATGGTAACCGTGCCTCTAACGGTGTCATCCTGATTACCACCAAGAAGGGTAAGCAGGGTAAGATGAACATCACCTTCGATGTGAAGCAGGGTACCTATTCACGCGGTATTGCCGAGTACGACCGTCTGGGCGCCCGCGAGTGGATGGAGGCTCAGTGGCTCAACATGAAGAACAACCGCATGGCTGCTGGCGACGATGCTGCTACAGCTGGTGCATACGCCTCGAAGCACCTGATTGCCGACCGACTTCAGCTGAATATCTTCGACAAGGCCGACGAGGCACTCTTTACTGCCGACGGCAAGCTGGTGAGCGACGCCCGCATAAAGGGTACCTATGGCGAGGATCTGGACTGGTATAAGCAGGCCATTGGTCACGGCTATCGTCAGGAGTACAACTTCAACGCCAACGGCGCTACCGAGAAGTCAGACTATCTGGTTTCATTAGGCTATCTCGACGAGCAGGGCTACCTGAAGACCTCTGGTTTCGACCGTCTGTCGGCTCGTCTCTCGGGTAACATCCAGCCAGCTGAGTGGCTCAAGGTGGGTGTTAGTCTTAACGCTACCCACCAGAACTTCAATGCCGGCTATGGTACTGGTAACGCCAATACCAACCCATTCAACTTCTGTCGCAAGATTTCGCCCATTTATCCTGTTCATGCCCACAACCTGACTACAGGTGAGTACTATCTTGACGGTATGGGCAACCTGATGTACGATGGCGGTTCATATATCGATCCCGATGGTCAGGTGGTTCACACCCGCAATCAGTATCCCGATCGTCACATCATCTGGGAGAACCAGTTGAACACCGATAAGATTATCCGCAATACCGTTAACAGTATTGCCTACGCCAATATCATTCTGCCTTACAACTTCACACTCTCGCTGAAGGGTAGTCTGAACCTGAGCAACGACTCAGAGAACAAGTACTACTCGGCTGTGATTGGCGACGGTAAGGCCAACAACGGCCGTTTGCGCCGTACCGATGTTCGCCAGAAGAACTACACCTTCCAGCAGCAGCTGCATTGGCGCCAGGAGTTTGGCGTACATTCTGTCGACGCTCTGCTGGGTCACGAGAGCTACAAGCTCACCCGCAACTACATGGCTTCGGGTAAGGATTCAGAGATTGTGCCCAATCTCACCAATCTGCTCAACTTCACTCAGTTTGCTCAGCTCTACGACTACAACGACAACTACGCCCTCGAGTCATACCTGGGTCGTGTGCGCTATGGCTACGACAGCCGTTACAACATCGAGTTCTCGTTCCGTCGCGATGGTTCGTCGCGCTTTGCCAAGAATGCCCGTTGGGGTAACTTCTGGAGCACAGGTGCCAGCTGGGTCATCTCTAACGAGAAGTTTATGAAGCAGTATGACTGGGTGAACTACCTGAAGTTGCGTGCCGACTATGGTGAGGTAGGTAACGACTCTGGTTCTGGTCTCTATGGCTATATGGCCCTCTATCAGCAGGATGTTCATGCCGGCAAGGGTGCTTACTATATCTCTCAGCTGCCTAACGAGGATTTGAAGTGGGAGACAGGTCAGTCATGGGGTGTTGCCATCGAGGGTCGCCTCTTCAACAAGCTCAACTTCAATGTCGAGTACTTCGACCGTCGCAACAAGGACCTTATCTTCAACGTCTACAACCCACTCTCTGCGGGTGCTACTGATACCACCACACCTCAGTCGGTAACCACCATGAATCTGGGTACCATCTCAAACCACGGTGTCGAGCTTTCGGCCGATATGGACGTGCTGAAGACCAAGAACTGGAAGCTGAACGTTGGCGCCAGCATCACCTTCGAGAAGAACAAGGTGGTGAAGCTGCCCGAGCAGAACCGCGATGGTATCATCGATGGTACCAAGAAGATTGTTGAGGGTATGGACCGCTATCAGTTCTATACCTACACCTGGGAGGGCGTGAACACCAAGAACGGACTCTCGCTCTATAAGTTCAACGGCGATGAGTACTTCTTTACCGATGGCGGCACTACCTACGGTAACCCTGCCGGTGCAGAGATTACCGGTTCGCAGAAGAACGCTGTGGTTGTGATTGATGGCACACCTTACAGCTATCTCACCACCTATGGCAAGCGCGAGTTCCACGGTTCGGCCATGCCTACCGCCTATGGTAGCTTCAACTTCAGCGTGAGCTACAAGGCCTTCTCGCTCTACACCCTGTTCACCTATCAGCTGGGTGGTAAGGTGATGGACAGCAACTATCAGCTGCTGATGAACTCACAGAGCACCCCAACCGCCCTGCATAAGGACGTGCTGAAGGGCTGGACCGCCGAACAGGCTACTGCTACCGATGCTATCGACCGCAACGGTGTGCCTATGCTGAGCGACGTTCCTGTCATCGTGAGTGGTCTTGAGGCCGACCTCAACTCTACCTCTTCACGTTGGCTCACCAGTGCCAGCTATCTCATTCTGAAGAACATCAACCTTAGCTACCAGCTGCCTAAGGAACTGGTGCGCAAGGCTGGTATCGAGAACGTGATGCTCACACTGACCTGCGAAAACCTCTTCACACTGACTGCACGCAAGGGTATGAACCCACAGCAGAACTTTGCTGGCACTCAGAGTGCTACCTTCGTCACACCACGCATCTTCTCTGCAGGGGTGAACATCAAGTTTTAAGAGTGAATAGTTAATAGTTAATAGTGAATAGTTTTATGAAAAAGTATATATATATAGGTATCGCAACGCTGGCACTCAGCGCTTGTAGCAAGGATTTCCTGGATACCGCTCCCGAGTCGGAGATGGGTACTCCCACCGTGCTCAGCACCACCCAGAATGCCGAGATGGCACTCAATGGTATCTGCAAGGCCATGACTACTCAGTATATGAGCAAGCAGGGCTGTAATGGCGAGGGCACCATCCTGAACTGGTATGGCACCTTTACAGGTAACGATGCTCAGAAGAGCAATAACTCTGGTTGGCAGGGTGTGTGGAACTCAACCTACCACCTGCGTCCAACTTCTGATTATACCGTTTATCCTTGGTTCTATTATTACAAGTTGGTGAGCAATGCCAATGCCATCATCAACAATATCGATGCTGCCGAGGGTGAGGAGAACGATAAGAAGTTTATCAAGGCTCAGGCCCTTACTTTCCGTGCTTACTCGTTCTTCCGTCTGGCTCAGCTCTACACCAACCGTTGGAGCGATCATCAGGGTAATACCGATGGTATCGTGCTGCGTGTCGACGAGAGTCTGGGCGAGCAGGCCATCGCTACTCAGGCCGAGACCTATCAGCAGATTTACAACGACCTCGACGAGGCCATTGCACTCTATCAGCAGAGCGATCGCAAGCGCGAGGAGTTCTTCCAGCCCGGTCTCGATGTGGCCTATGCCGTTTATGCCAAGGCAGCTCTCAACCGCGAGGATTGGCAGAATGCTGCCAAGTATGCAGCTCTGGCTCGCGAGGGCCACAAGCTGATGACGGTTGAGCAGTATCAGGACGGTTTCCACACACCTAACAACGAGTGGATATGGGGCGTGTATGAGGATGAACAGCAGAACATCTCTTACTATAGCTTCTTTGCTTACATCGGTGCCAACTCAAGTGCCAGCAACTGCCGCACTTATCCTGTAGCCATCAGCAAGGAGCTCATCGATCAGATTCCTGCCAGCGACGTGCGCCGCTCGCTCTATCTGGTACCAACCGAAGAGGAGTATGCCGAGTGTAATGCAGCTGGTCGTAGCACTGGTATGCTCTACAACCGCGCAAAGGCTGAGTACAAGGATCGCTTGTATTTCGACCAGAGTGGTAAGCTCACCTCGCTCATTTATGCTTACATGCAGTTTAAGTTCTTGGTTGACTTCTATCCTGGTGGTGGTTCGTTCCCCATCATCCGTGCAGCCGAAATGCTCTACACCGAGGCTGAGGCTGATATGCACCTGGGTAAGGAGGCTGAGGCACAGCAGCTGCTATTTGAGGCTGTTAGTCAGTACGACGAGGCTTACACCAAGAGCACCAAGACCGGCGACGACCTGATGACTGAGATTAAGCTGTATCGTCGTTTCGACCTCTTTGCCGAGGGTAACGACTGGTTCGACTACAAGCGTTGGGGACAGCCCATCGTTCGTAAGAACCGCAAGCAGGGGGGTAGCTTTATGGAGGGTGTGTTCGACATCACCATCCAGCCTGAGGAGACCAATGCATGGACATGGGTTATCCCTCAGAAGGAGACTGACTACAACGGGCTTGTTGACTAATGGCGCAAGCTACGGTATAAGCGGTGGTCCAAGCGGCTTGGAAATTAAAGCCACCTGTGACACCATCGATATCGAGAACCTCTCCAGCGAAATAAACGCTGGGGAGGTTTTTGCTTTCTAAGGTATTGGGATTCACACTCGCCAAATCGATGCCACCACAGGTCACAAACTCGTCCTTAAAGGCCGAACGACCTGCTATCTGGTACTGATCGTTGCACAGGGCATTGGTCAGACGGTTCAGCTCCTTCTGGTTCAGATTCTGCCAACGGTTCTGGGCACGTTCGCCAAGGGTCTTGGCTACAAGGTAATCCCACAAACGACTGGGCAATCCAAAGGGACGGATGGTGGCAATCTGTTTTTGCGGATGCTGGGCGATGATGGTGCGCAACTCCTGCTGGATGTCGGGCTCCTTGAGCGAGGTCCAGTTCACAGCCAAAGGCATCTGGTAGTTATGCTCGTGCAAATCGCGAGCGGCATGACTACTGAGCTTCAGAATGGCTGGTCCGCTCATGCCCCAGTGGGTGATGAGCAACGGACCGTTACTGCGGAACTTGGTGCCTGGGATCGAGGCGGTGGCATCTTCTACCACCGTGCCCATCAAGGCACGCAAGGCCTCGTCGGCAATGCTGAAGGTGAACAATGACGGAACGGGTTCGATGGTTGGAACGCCAGCCATCGATGCAGTACCACCACCTGTGGTGATGACCTTGAAATCAAAGTCGTTCAGCTCGTCGAGACTCTCGATTTTATGCTGGATGCATATCTCGATGTTCTTTCGGCGGGCTTCGGCCAAGAAGAGATTAATGATGGTATGCGAATCCTGTGAGGCGGGAAATACGCAGTTGTCGTCCTGGGTGGTAAGCTTTACACCATGACTTTCGAACCACGCATAGGCATCGCGGTAATCGAAGGTTTTAAACAGTCGTTTCAGCAAACGGTGCCCACGTGGATATACCTGTTGCAAATCGCTTACAGCCTCGAACGAGTTGGTGCAGTTACATCTGCCACCACCAGATACCTCGACCTTGGCCAGCACCTTCTTCGATTTCTCAAAAATGGTGATGTCCATATCGGGGCACATTTCCTTGAGGTTAACGGCCAGGAAGAATCCAGCCGCACCTCCACCTACTATCGCAGTCTTCATTTTTACATTCTTACATTTTTACATTTTCTCATTTCTCAATGAGAATGCGAGCGTCAACGGCTACTACGTCGTTCTCGTCGGCCAGGAGCGGGTTAATGTCCATCTCCTTAATTTCTGTGGCGAAACGCAACAGGGTAGATAGGCGCACGATAATCTCGGCAAACTTCTGCTCGTTGATGCCCTTCTGTCCGCGTGTACCTTTTAATATCTTGTAGCCCTTCAGCGAGTGAATCATCGAGTAGGCCTCGCCATAGCTCAATGGGGCCAAACCGCTTGATACATCCTTCAGCACCTCGACAAAGATGCCGCCCAAGCCGCACAGGATAACGTGGCCGAAACGCGTCTCGTACTTGGCACCGATAAACAGCTCGGTACCCTTCATCATCTTCTGTACCATCACGCCTGTGGCATCCTTAATCTTCATCATGCGGTCGAACTCCAACTCTAAGTGCTCGGGGGTGCGGATGTTCAGCGTTACACCACCCACATCGCTCTTGTGGATAGGACCAACTACCTTAGCCACTACGGGGAATCCCACACGTTCGGCAAAGGCACGTAGCTCTTCCTTGCTGGTGCTTACCATCTCGGGAACCTGGGGGATGCCTGCGCACGAGAGGATGTCGCGTACCACCTCGGGCGATACGTATCCATTGTTCTCGATACCCTTAATAATAATGTGTAAGCGGGGCAGGTCGATGCCATAAAGCTGCACCTCGGGTGGTGCAGGGCGTGGGGTGCGCATAATCTGACTGAGTGCTGTGGCCAGCGTCACCTCGTCGCTGAAGTTAACATGACCGCGCTTCAGGAATTCCTCAACCTCGGGACCTGCTGTGTGCAGACTGGGCAGGATGGGGAAGATAGGCTTTTTGCACTCCTTGATTTTCTTGTCGAGCACATCGTAGGCCTCGTACAGATGGGTGAGGCCAGGGGTGCCGTAGATTACGGCGATGGCATCGATATGATCAAACTTGTTTTCGCAATAATCAATCACGGTACCCAACTGCTCGGCAGTACCTGTGGCTAAGAAATCGATAGGGTTGGCTACTGATGAACCTGGGAAGAGCTGTGCTTTCAGTTCGTCGGCCTCAGGACCTTCGATCTTGGGCACGTTCAGTCCGCCTTTCGACAGGGCATCGGTCAGCATCACGCCAGGACCGCCTGCATGGGTTACAATCGCAAAGTTCTTACCCTTCAGTTCGGGCAATGTAAAAATGCAACCCACGGTGGTGAGCTCCTCGCGTGAGAAACAGCGCACGATACCGGCCTTACGGAACAGCGCCTCTACAGCCGAATCGCTCGAAGCAATGGCACCTGTATGCGATGAGGCAGCACGACTGCCACTCTCGCTCGAACCAGCCTTGATAGCTGCAATCCTACAACCCTTACGAATCAGGTTGCTGGCATGATACAACAACTTATCGGGGTTAGAGATATTCTCGATATAAAGCAGTTTTACCTTCGAATCGGTCTCGGGATTAAAGCGCTCGTCCATATATTGCAGCACATCCTCGATACCAATCTGCTTGCCGTTACCAATGCTCCACACACTGTTAAACTGCAAGCCCTTGATAACCGCACTCTCAAGAATAAATACCGCTGTGGCACCCGATCCCGATACGAAATCAACACCCTGTGGATTCAGGTTGGGGATGGGCAGCGTAAACACACTATGGTGGTTGCGGTTCAGCAGTCCGATACAGTTAGGACCAATGAGTGCTGCTCCGAACTTTTTGCACGTATCCAGGATGCGTTGCTCCAGTTCGGCACCCGCCTTCGTCTCTTCGCCAAATCCGGCTGAGATAATCACAAAGGCGCGCACCCCTTTCTCGGCACAAAGATAGTCCACATAATCGGGACAGAACTTGGCAGCCACTACGAGCACGGCCAAATCTGTTTCGGGGATTTCCTTTACATCATGATAGGCTTTGATTCCCTGCACTTCGTCTTCCTTGGGGTTTACGATGTGCAGCGGACCATCGAAACCACCATTCTTAATGTTACGTACTATAGCACCACCGGGCTTATGCACGTTGTTAGAGCCGCCGATAACGACGATGCTCTTCGGATTCAATAATTGTTGGTTAATCATAGGTGCAAAGATAGTGCAAATCGAACAAAATACAAAATAAAAAACGTTATTTTTCTTTGTATTTGGGAAATAAATAGCTACCTTTGCATAGTTAAACCAATTAAAGTGGGCTTTATGAAGAAATTTCTCATCATAACTATAGCTTTGATCATGCCAATGTTCCTATTCGGACAATCCTATTCGGCACTCTGGAAACAGGTTTCAGAGGCCGAAAAGAAAGATCTGCCCAAGACTCAGTACGAGGTGCTGCAGAAGATTGTGAAGAAGGCCGAGAAGGAACAACAATACGGACAGCTGCTCAAAGCCGAGCTTTATGCCGCCCAAACGATGGTGGATATCGCCCCCGATTCGCTGAAACCTGAGGTGAATCGTATTGTGGCACGCTATCAGAAGGCTACCGATAAGGTGCAGCGTTTGGTTTACCAAACGGTGCTTTGGCAGATTGATAACGAGAACTATAGCATTGATTTAGGCATCAAGAAGCCCCAGCTTACCCCCGAGCTGTGCCAGTTGTTGGCCGCAACCAAGGAGCGCTCGTATCAGCCTTTTGTGGTGATGGGTGCCGATGCTTCGGTGTTTGGCAACGATATGCTGAGTGTGATAGGTGCCGAGTTGGGTGAGTATCAGCAGTTGCGCGATTACTATCAGAAGACAGGCAACCAGAAGGCTGTGAGCATTATCGATGCCCATCTGGCTATCGACAGATATAATGCACTGCCTTATAACACCCCCGCTGTGGATCGTATCGCTTTTATCGACGATGCCATTGCCAAGTGGGGGAGATGGCCTGAGATTAACTATCTGCGTAATGCCAAAAAAGAGCTCACCAATCCCCAGTTCCACCTGTCGTATCCCCTCTCTGTGGTTCGTCCCATGCAGGCCCAGCAGGTGATGCTGAATGATTTACGCCATCTGTCGCAACTCACTATGACGGTGTATCCCGTACGTTGCGAAGGTGATATCGAACACTCGCCATCAAGCGAAAAGGGGTGGGCTAAGATCCGCCCGTTGTTAGGAGCCCCTGTGGTTACAGAAACGAAACATTTTGCCGCTCGCCCCGATTACGAGATTTTCGGAGATAGTATGACGCTGAAGGGTCTGCCTATAGGCATGTACCTGGTGGAGTTTAAAAGCAATCCCGCTACCGAGGTAATCCGTACGTTGTATCATGTCACCAACGTCTTTACGATTGCCGAGGCCCAGCCCGATGGCAAAATACGTTACGAGGTGGTGAATGCTACGACTGGTCAACCCATTGCCGATGCGCATCTGCGTATCAAGGAACGTCCATATTCGGTATTTGCCTATACCGATACCGACAAGGCGGGTGCAGTGCTGTATGGTAATGGTAGTTATGAATTCTACGGGGCTGTTCGCATGGTGAATCAGACCGCTATTTTTACCGATCGCAGCATTTATCGTCCAGGTCAGACGGTACATGCTTCGGCATTGGTGTATCAGGTGGAGAAGGGCATCAAACAAACCGTTCGTGCCCATCAGACTTTAAAATTTGTGCTGCGCGATGCCAACCATAAGGTGGTGGCCGAGAAGCAGACCGAGAGCGATGCCTATGGTGTGGGTGCAGTAGATTTTACCCTACCTGCCAAGGGACTTACAGGCTTGTTTACCATCCAGGTTGAGAATGCCTCGCGGCTCATTCGTGTTGAGGAGTACAAGCGTCCCACATTCCATGTGGATTTTGCAGAATATAAGGATGCCTATAAGGCTGGCGATGTGCTTGATATCAAAGGTATAGCACTCAGCTATGCGGGTGTGCCTGTTCAGGATGCCAAGGTAGCGTATAAGGTATTGCGCCGTACCGCCCTTTGGTGGTGGTCGTACAATCGCTACTACGACGAGGGTGCTCTGGGCTACAGCAATCACGGTACCGAGATTTGTTCGGGCGAAGCTACCACCGATGCCGATGGTAACTTTGTGATAAAAATGCCACTGGAGATGCCCGAAACCAAGTACACCATGTTCTACAACTTTGTATTGCAGGCCGATGTAACTGATATGGCTGGCGAAACGCACCAGGGACAGTTCACGTTGCCTTTGGGCAATCGTCCTACCGCACTCAGCATCGATCTCGACGAAAAAGTGCTGGTTGAAGATAACCCCCAAGCCACATTCCATCTGCGCAATGCCGCAGGTAAGGATATCGATGCCGAAGTACGTTATCGCATTGACGGTGGCGAGTGGCAGATGGCCAGAACAAATCAGCAGATAGCATTGGCTAAGTTGGCTTCTGGTAAGCATCGTGTAGAGGTTGCGTATGAGGATCAGACCATCGATCGAACCTTCGTGGTATTCTCGCTCGATGATGAGAAACCTGCTACTGATACAGATGATTGGTTCTATCAGTCGGCCACCCAGTTCCCTAACGATGGCACGCCTGTTACCATCCAGGTGGGTAGCTCGGATCAGAATGTGCATATCTTCTATAGTATCTTCTCGGGCTTTAAGCTGATAGAGCAGGGTAGTGTGGATAAGAGTAACGAGCTGATAAATCGCAAGTTTACCTATCAGGATGAGTACGAAAACGGCTTGCTGCTTACCTTTGCTTGGGTAAAGAACGGCAAGTGTTACACCCATACCGCCCAGATTCAGCGCCCCATGCCTGATAAGAAGCTCACCTTAGAGTGGGCAACCTTCCGCGATCGTCTGACACCAGGACAGAAGGAAGAGTGGACACTGATCATCAAGGATTGTGAAGGCAACCCTGTTGACGCTAACTTGATGGCTACACTCTACGATCAGAGTCTGGATCAGTTGGCTAAGCATAAGTGGAATTTCCGTCCTTATCAGTGGATAGCAATGCCTTCGGTAAATTGGCAGTATGTTTTGCCCCGTAGCTTTGGCCGATTTGCATCGCTTGATTGTGAGGACTTTAGCTATGCTGGGATAGGCTTCAGCTTGTTTGATCACAATGTTTATCCCCAGGCATTCTATCGCCACTCGTTCCGCGGTGTTAAGACTTTGAGTCGTGGCCATGTGGGTGATGATATGATATTAGAAGTGGCCGAAGCCGCTCCTATGGCTGCCGATATGAAGATGATGAAGCAGAGCACCGATTCGGGGATCGCTTATGCCGCTAATGGTGCCGAAGAGGCTGCTAATGAAGAGCAGACTGCAGCATCAGATGTGCAAGTTCGAGAAAATCTGAATGAAACCGCTTTCTTCTATCCCCAACTTACTACCGATGCCAATGGTCGCGTGGCTATCAAGTTTACTTTGCCAGAGAGTTTGACTACCTGGCAGATGTTAGGCTTTGCGCACACGCGCGATTTACATTATGGTAACATTGCGGGTGAGGCTGTGGCTAAGAAGGATGTGATGATACAGCCTAACGTGCCTCGCTTTATCCGCGAGGGCGATAAGGCCACCATCTCTGCCCGTATCTTTAGCGAGAAACAGGCACAAGGCAAGGTAACCCTGCAGCTCATCAATGCCGAGACTAACGCCATCGTGTACGAAAAGTCGCAGCAAGTATCGCTCGCCGCAGGTTCTACAACCCCCGTCGAGTTTGAATGGTCAATGGTCCATGGTCCGCTCGGCTTTGCCGCTTGGCACGTCCAAGAATGTTCAATGTTGATCGTCAAAATGGCGATCAGCGGTAACGGCTATTCTGATGGTGAGCAGCACTATCTGCCTGTACTCCCAGCTACCGAGCGAGTTACTGTTTCGATGCCTATCACCCAGCACCAGCCTGGTACTGCTACCATCGATTTGAACAAGTTGGTTCCTGCTGATGCCAAGAATACCAAACTTACTTTCGAATATACTAACAATCCTGTTTGGCTCATGGTGCAGGCCCTGCCAGCAGTAGGCTCGCCCAGCGACGATAACGCCATCTCACTGGCCGCCTCGTTCTATGCCAACGGACTGGGACGATATATCATCAATCAGAATCCACAGATCAAGAACGTGTTCGCCCAGTGGCAGCAGGAAGAAAACTCTCAACTCTCAACTCTCAACTCTCAACTAGAGAAGAATGAGGATTTGAAGAATCTTGTTCTGAACGAAACCCCTTGGGTGCTGGATGCCGACAACGAGACTGAGCAGAAGCATCGCTTGGTTGACTTCTTCGACGAGAACCTGATGAATAACCGTCTCTCTACCACCGTCGAGAAGTTGCAGAAACTGCAGAACGCTGAGGGTGCGTGGACCTGGTTCCCTGGTATGCCAAGCTCGTTCTATACCACTGTTGCCGTGAGCGAAATGCTGGTACGCCTGAATGCCCTCACCCAGAAGCAGAGTGCTACCAGCACCATGCTGAATAAGGCCTTTGGCTATATGGGCAACGAGATAAAAGACCTGGTAAAGGAACTGAAGAAAGCCGAGAAGAAGGGCGAGGTTTACTTCCCAAGTTATAAGGCCCTGCAGTGGTTGTATCTGGTAACCCTTGATGATCGCCAGTTGCCAGCCGATGTTCAGCAGGCCAACAGCTATCTCATCGAGCTACTTAAAAAAAATATCAAGCGTCAGAGCATTTACGATAAGGCTCTTGCAGCAGTCATCTTTGCCAAGGTTGACGCCAAACGTGCTCAGGAATATGCCCAGTCGCTCAAGGAGTACACCGTTTACCGCGAGGATATGGGACGCTACTACGATACGCCACGTGCAGGTTACTCTTGGTTTGATTATAAGATTCCAACCCAGAGTATCGCCATCGAGGCCCTGCAGCAGTTAACTCCTGATGATGTGCAGACTATCGATGAGATGCAACGCTGGTTGCTGCAGCAAAAGCGCACCCAGGCTTGGGATACACCTATCAACAGCGTGAATGCCGTTTATGCCTTCCTGAAAGGTCAGGAGAGCCGTTTGGCACAAAGCTCAAACATGCCTGCTGTCCGTATCGATGCCCGCACCGTTGCGCTGCCCAAGGCAACAGCAGCTATCGGCTATGTAAAGACCGAATTGCCAAAGGGTAAGCAACTCACCATCCGCAAAACTACCGATGGAACCTCATGGGGTGCCGTTTATGCCCAGTATTTCCAGCCCGCCAAGCAGGTTGAGAATAGCGGCAGTGGTCTCACCATCAAGCGCGAGATCTTGAAAAATAATTGTCAATTGTCAACTGTCAATTATCAATTCACGGTCGGAGACCGTATCCGCGTCCGCCTTACCATCACTGCCGATCGCGATTACGATTTTGTGCAGGTGGTTGATAAGCGTGCGGCTTGTATGGAGCCCGTTAAGCCGTTGAGTGGTTATCATGCGGGTGCTTATGTCACACCTCGCGATAATGCCACATGCTACTTCTTCGGCATGCTGTCGAAGGGTACCCATGTGATCGAAACCGAGTATTATATCGATCGAGCCGGAACCTACGAAACAGGTACCGCCACCGTAGAGTGTGCCTATGCACCCGAGTTCCGCGCCGTTACTCACTCGGAAACATTAAAGATTAAACATTAAATATTATAATATTGATGAAGAAATTAACAGTAATACTACTCTCAATTCTCGCTTCTCAGCTTTCGCCTCTCCAGGTGAATGCACAGCGTCTTACCGTAAAAACAACCACCATCGATGTGGGTGCTACGGGCTACGAACAGCCTGTTACAGCCACCTTCGAGATGCGTAACAAGGGTTTGCGCCGATTGGTTATTCAGAGTGTGAAACCCGATTGTGGTTGCACCAAAATAGAATATCCCAAAGAGGTGGGTATTGGCGAGCGATTCACTATTAAGATGACTTACGATGCCCGTATGTTAGGTCACTTCCAGAAGATGTGTCTGGTAAAGAGCAATGCTTCAAAAAAGCCGTTCTACCTTACCATGACGGGTGTGGTTAAGAGCGATTTCAGAGATTACTCGGGTGAGTATCCTATCGAGATGGGCGACCTGCTGTTGGATAAGGCCGTGCTTGAGTTCGATGATGTGAACAAGGGCGATGTGCCTGAGCAGGAGATTCACATCCTGAATAACGGAAAGAAGGCCATGCGTCCTAACCTGATGCACCTGCCTCCTTATCTCACCGCTATCACCAGTCCCGATCATCTGTTGCCTGGTCGTGCGGCTACCATCAGCGTGAAGTTGCTCTCAGAGAAACTGCGCGATTATGGTTTGACCAAGACCACTCTTTATATGGCTCATAACCCAGGCGATAAGGTTCGTCAGGATTTCGCCATCGATGTGGCTACCGTATTGTTGCCCGATATGAAGCAGTTCGAGAAAGAGAATAAGGAGTTGGCACCACAGTTGCAGATGTCGGCTACCGATGTGGATTTTACCGACTTTGGCGGCAAAACCAAGAAAACGGCTACTGTTACGTTGCAGAATACAGGTGTTTCGCCCTTGAAGATTACCTCGCTCCAGCTCTTTACGGCTGGCTTGAAGGTTACCCTCTCGAAGAGTGAGATTGCCCCAGGTCAGAGTGCTAACTTAAAGATTACGGGTATTGCCGAAGAGCTCCAGAAGCTTCGTACACGTCCCCGTATCCTGATGATTACCAACGATCCCGACCACGCCAAAGTGGTGGTCAACATCAAGTTGCAGTAAAAAGAATGTTCAATCTTCAATGTTCAATGTCATATGGAACATCCCGAAAATAGCTCAGAATATGCAGGCTTGCAGGTAAACAGTGGGGTAGAGCAGCCCTCTATCGTTAACCCCTACCTCAAGCGTGGTCGTTTCCGTCGTCACGAACTCTCTGTTGGCGAGATGGTAGAAGGCATCCTTAAGGGCGATGTCACCATCCTCTCGCAGGCTGTTACGCTGATTGAGAGTGTGAATCCCGACCATCAGGCCCGTGCTCAGGAGGTGATCAACAAGTGCTTGCCTTATAGTGGCAATTCCATCCGCATTGGTATCAGTGGTGTACCAGGCGCAGGTAAAAGTACCTCGATCGACGAGTTCGGTATGCACGTACTCAAGGAGAAGGGTGGAAAGCTGGCAGTGCTGGCCATCGACCCTAGTAGCGAGCGCACCAAGGGCTCGATTCTGGGCGATAAAACACGTATGGAGAAGCTGGCACAACATCCGTCGTCGTTCATACGTCCTAGTCCATCAGCTGGCTCGTTGGGAGGTGTGGCCCGCAAGACTCGCGAGACGATTATTCTGTGCGAAGCCGCTGGTTTCGATAAGATATTTGTTGAGACCGTGGGTGTTGGTCAGAGCGAAACAGCCTGTCACTCGATGGTAGATTTCTTCTTGCTCATTCAGGTGGCTGGTACAGGCGATGAACTGCAGGGTATTAAGCGTGGAATTATGGAGATAAGCGATGGCATTGTGATTAACAAGTGCGATGGCGATAATGTGGACCGTTGCCAGATGGCGGCTACCAATTTCCGTAATGCCCTCCACTTCTTCCCAATGCCAGATAGTGGTTGGAGTCCAAAGGTGCTTTGCTACAGTGGATTCTACGGTACAGGCGTAAAAGAGATATTCGACATGATTTACGAGTATATGGATTTTGTAAAGGCCAACGGCTATTTTGCCTATCGTCGCAATGAGCAGGCTAAATACTGGATGTACGAGAGTATTAACGAGCATCTGCGACTCAACTTCTACAACAATCCCGCCATCCAGGCTCAGTTGGGCACCGCCGAAACTGCTGTTCTCGCTGGTCAGAAAACATCGTTCGTAGCTGCTCAGGATCTTCTCGACGAATATTTCTCTTTGCTCAAAAAATAATGTTTAATGTTTAATATTTAATCATTCATGATTATCGAAATAGATAACGGCAGTGGTTTCTGCTTCGGAGTTACCACCGCTATCAAGAAAGCCGAAGAAGAGCTCGCTCAGGGCGAAACACTCTATTGTTTAGGTGATATTGTACACAACGGTATGGAGTGCGAACGCCTGCGCGAGATGGGACTCATTACCATTAATCACGACCAGATGCGCGAACTGCACAACGCGAAAGTGCTGCTGCGTGCCCATGGCGAGCCCCCCGAAACCTACGAACTGGCCCGTAAAAACAATATTGAGATTATCGATGCTACCTGCCCTGTGGTGCTGAAACTGCAGAAGCGTATCAAGGAGCAGTACGAAACCTCGCCCAATCTTCCCGAAGGTGAGGAGGCACAGATTGTGATTTTTGGTAAGAAAGGTCATGCCGAAGTGCTTGGTCTGGTGGGTCAGACTCATAGTAGTGCGATTGTGATTGAGAGTAGCGACGAGGTAACCAAACTCGACTTTACCCGCGATATCTACCTGTATTCGCAGACCACGAAATCGCTCGACGAGTTCCGTCGCATCATCGATTATATCCAGACGCACATCTCGCCCAACGCCACGTTTAAGAGCTTCGATACCATCTGTCGTTCGGTAGCTAACCGCATGCCCAATATCTCGCAGTTTGCCACCAAGCACGATTTGGTGCTCTTTGTGTGTGGACGTAAGAGTTCGAATGGTAAGGTGCTCTACAACGAGTGCCTGCGTGTAAATCCCAATACCCATCTGATTGAGGATCCACAGGAGATTGAGCCCGAGTGGTTGAAAGGTATCGAGAGTGTAGGTATTTGTGGTGCCACCAGCACGCCCCGTTGGTTGATGGAGCAGTGCCGCGATGCCATTCAGAATATGCAGCAATGATACAGGTAAGTGTGTCTTCCGAAATATCCAGCGTGTGCCCCAATTTTGTGGGGGCATGCGTTGAGGCTCAGGTGGTAAATACGCCTTATAGCGACCGTTTGTGGCAGGCTATCCACGAGGTTGAGGCACGTTTGCGCCAAGAGCTTACTACCGAAAGCGTAAAGTCGTTGCCATCTATCGCCGCCACACGTGCGGTATATAAGTTATGTGGCAAGGATCCCTCACGCTATCGTCCTGCCTCTGAGCAGCTTATCCGTCGAATGCTGCAGGGAAAGGAGCTTTACCAGATTGATACGTTGGTAGATCTGGTAAACCTGGCTTCGATTGCCTATGGTTACAGCATTGGTGGATTTGATGCCGATAAGTTTGTGGGGCCCGAACTGGTGCTAGGTGTTGGTAAAGAGGGTGAGCCCTACGAGGGTATCGGTCGCGGTCCGTTAAACATTTCCGGACTGCCCGTTTATCGAGATGCACAGGGTGGGGTAGGCACCCCTACCAGCGACCATGAGCGCACCAAAATGACGCTCGGGACTACCCATCTCGTTGTGCTCATCAACGGCTACGATGGTAACGAAGAACGTGTTCGTGCCAATGCCGAATACATTCAGAAACTCCTTATCGACTACGCCCAGAGTGATGGCGGTACCATCACACTGTACAAATAATTCAGGCACGAATTGCGCGAATTAACACGAAATTAAAAAATCGTGAAATTCGTGTAATTCGTGCCTAATACTAAAGCTTAAAATTTTTGATTGCACCTTTCTGTGTAAAACTGCAGGAAGTCGGTCCATTTATAGTACGGGTATGTAGCTGTAGGAACGGGTAGGGTAGCCTCACGACCGTTCATCAGGCACTTTACCAGTACATCAGCCTGGTTGTTGCGATAGAAAACAAGTTGGATGTTGCTGGCCTTGCAGGTTTCCCAACTCTGGTAGCAGTTCTTTACCTCGTTCGGGTCCTCTGGGTCGCGATCGGCACCATTGATACCCATCAGTACTGTTAATGGACCAATGCACGTATCGTGTCCGAATCGCAAATCGGCTACACGGTCGCTGGTGCCATCAATCGCTGCTTGGGCCTTTTTCATGATGTCCTGCAGGATAGGAATCATCTGGTACTGCGAACTGTACACCCATGAGAAAACACCCAGGTTGTCGTTTTCCCACTCGGCAGCATACTCCTCGTCGGTCAGAATTCCCTCCATCATACCCTCGTGGTTAATGCTGGGTAGCGATGTGTACAGGTTTATCAGGTTGCTCACGTTATGGTGCATGCGACCAGGCAGTCCTTCGGTGCTTACAAACATACGCTTCACGATGTTGTCGCGTAGCACGTTAATGCCCTTAAACAGGTCGCGATGCTGCTCGTAGCGGGGCTTCAGGTCTTTGGGGTAGTTATGCTTCACGGGGTTCTGTCCATCGGTAGGCACCACACCATCCAATGTGAAACGCGACGACTGCTCGCGAATCTCCAGCTTAGGATTGCACTGCACCAACTCCTGGCAGAAGGCCGACATACTGATGACACAACGACCTACCAGCGATGAGATGGCCAGCACGTTACCACCCTTCTCGAACACCTCGGGGAAGTTGTTGTACATGATACGTGCGATGCCCTGATGCTGTTGCCAGCCTAAGTCGGTCAACTCGGTCACACCTGTCATCAACTCCTGCTTGGCGGCCATGAATTTGGTGCGGAACGCCTCGCCTGTAGCTGTCAGCAACTGCTTGTCGTGAGCCACCGTCAGCAAAGTGTCGAGCTCCTTGTAGAGCGAGGTGCTCCAGTAGTAGCGCGACCCATGACGCGCATAATGGCTGATGTAGAAAGGTTTGTAGCCCTTAGGTGCCTTGGTGAGTGTTGGTGTTTCGAGCAGATACGGATAATCCGTACCGTACGATTTACGTGGGTCGGCTTTCAGTTGGTCTAAAGCTGGTACCTGCTGCCCCCATGACAGGAGCGGAAGTAGCGCAAAGGCTACCGAAAAGATGATTTTTTTCATATGCTGGTGACTTTATTAATCGCTATAGGTTGCATGTCGTGATAATATTTTAGTTATTTCGCCCGCAAAAGTACAATTTCTTGCCGAAATTACCAAATTTTTTCATAAAAATATGGCATTAGCATATTTCTTGGCATTTTTGCTCCCACACGTGGGAAATAATTTTTCCACACGAGAGCGCTATTTTTTATGCTTGTAAAGGTTATACTGTATACGATTTGTGTAACGAATAATGTAAAATATTATGAACCACCTTTGAATTTGTGCGGATACAGAAATACAGAATACAGTTTTGTTGTGAGCATTGTCAATCCAAAAATTCAGTAATTCAGAATTCAGTTTTCTCATGAGCACGAAGATGACTCAGATATCAGATATCAGTTTATTTGGCTAAGCATTTGTAACTTTAAATATATTCTATTAGAATATTATATATTATTATATATATTATAATATATATAATAATATATAATATTTATAAGATAGATAATTAGAGAGTGAAGCGATAGTTGTATTAGCTCACAAGAAAACTGATATCTGATATCTGAGTCACACACAGATTATCCCTCTCCAAATAAACTGTATTCTGTATTCTGTATCCACTGATGTCTCTTTATCAGTGGATATATAGCTCCCTATAAAACTGAATTACTGAATTCTGAATTTTCTCGCTCAGTTTAGATAAGTTGGTGGTATGGTGTTGCTAATAAAAAAACGAAAAAATTTGTTTTTTCGCTTACTTATTCGTACCTTTGCAGCACAATTTTAATTATGGGAAAAGGAAAGTTAGCTAAATTTGCGGACATGGAAACGTACGAGAACGTGTTCCAGTATCCGTTTTCGGTGATTGAGAATGTGCCATTCGAGATGAAGGGGCACTGGCACGAGCAGTACTTCCACAATAATAACCCGATAGTGCTGGAACTTGGTTGCGGCAAGGGAGAATACACAGTGGAACTGGCCAAACTGTATCCCGACATGAACTTTATTGGCGTGGATATCAAAGGTGCACGTATGTGGACTGGTGCTACACAGGCCCTGAACGAGGGACTGAAGAATGTGGCTTTTCTGCGTACGAATATTGAAATAATTGAACGTTTTTTTGCTGAGGACGAGGTGCAGGAAATCTGGCTCACATTCAGCGATCCGCAGATGAAGAATCCTCGTAAGCGATTGACATCCACCTATTTTATGAACCGCTATCGTAAATTTCTGGTGGATGGCGGCGTGATACACCTGAAGACGGATTCGAACTTCCTCTTTACTTATAGTACCTATATGGTAGAGAAGAATGTGCTGCCCGTAATTTTCCGTACAGAGGATTTGTATCACGATGAGCGTATCGACGAGGGGACGAAGAAGATTCTGGCTATTCAGACTTATTATGAGGGCATGTGGATTGCCCGCGGACTGAATATTAAATATATGAAGTGGAATCTGCCTCGCAACGGCGAGCTGGTTGAACCTGAGGTGGAGATTGAACTGGACGACTATCGCTCGTATCACAGATCAAAAAGAAGTTCATTAGATAAGGCGAAATAATGGAAAATGTAATATACCCCAAGATGGTGATGGATGCCTTGGCTACGGTAACGTATGCAGGCACCAAGAAGAATGTGGTGGAGAGTGGTATGGTGGCTGATACACCTGCTGTGGCTGCTCCACAGAAGGATGGTGAGAACTGGAAAGTAAAGGTGGTGCTGGAGTTCCCGCGCGATACCGATCCTTTCCTGAAATCAACTGTAAAAGCTGCCGAGGCGGCTATCAAATACCACTGCGGCAAGGAGGTGGAGGTAGAGATTGAAACAGAATTCAAGTCGAAACCACGTCCAGAGGTGGGCGAGATGCTGCCTGGCGTTAAGAATATTATTGCCGTTAGCTCGGGTAAGGGTGGTGTAGGTAAAAGCACCGTATCGGCTAACCTGGCTATCGCTTTGGCCCGTTTGGGTTACAAGGTGGGATTGCTTGATACCGATATCTTCGGTCCGTCAATGCCTAAGATGTTTAATGTTGAGGATGAACAGCCTTACGCTGTAAAGAAAGACGGTCGCGATTTGATTTGTCCTATCGAGAAGTACGGTGTTAAACTGCTGTCGATTGGTTTCTTTGTATCGCCAAACACTGCTACTCTGTGGCGTGGCGGTATGGCTACAAGTGCGCTGAAGCAGCTGATTGCTGATGCCGATTGGGGCGAACTCGACTATTTTATCCTGGATACACCTCCAGGCACCAGCGATATCCATCTTACATTGCTGCAAACACTGCCTATTACAGGCGCTGTGATTGTGTCAACCCCACAGCAGGTGGCTTTGGCTGATGCACGTAAGGGTATCGATATGTACCGCAACGAGAAGGTGAACGTGCCCATTCTCGGTTTGATTGAGAATATGGCCTGGTTTACACCCGCAGAGCTGCCCGAGAACAAGTATTATATATTTGGTAAGGAGGGTTGCAAGCAGTTGGCCGAGGAGATGCAGGTACCTTTGCTGGCACAGATACCACTGGTACAGAGCATCTGCGACAATGGTGATGCTGGAACCCCAGCTGCATTGAGCAGCGACACATCTACTGGATTGGCATTTATCAATCTGGCGCAATCGGTTGTTACGGTTGTGAATCGCCGCAACAAAGAAAAACCTGCAACGAAGATTGTTGGAATGAAATAAAAGATGAGCGCCTCGCAAAATCACTTGCGGGGCGCTCTTCATATTAGTGCACGTTAAAATATGAGTTCTTATGTCAATACGGCTTCCTTCTTCAGATCTTCGTAGAAGTGAGCGCAGGCTGTTTCCATGTAAGGAGACAGTAACAGGAATCCGATACCCAGTGTGAGACATGCCAGGATTGCCCAGCCAATGAAACTCAGACCGAGCCAGAATAATGCCCATTTATGCCCCTTCATCATCTGCCAACTCTTCGTTAAAGCGTCGCCTGCGTTTATCTCGGCATCTTCCTTTAAAATGAAAGGTGCCATAGCAAATCCGCAAGCTACAATGATGCCAGGGATGATGAACAGCAATGTGCCGATAATAACTGCGATAAAGTATAAGAACATTGTTAAGAAGGTGCGTACAAAGTCCTTATAGCCTTCGAAAAGGCGCTCGTAGCTGATGTCCTCCTTGTGAATGAGGCGCAGGAAATACACCTGGAATCCCCACATTAATGGGAGACAGATGATGTTCCATAAAAAGCTACTACCTTGAAAGAGTGTATAGTCGGTAACGGTGCCTACTGCGCCACAGATAATCATGTAAATAAGTGTGGCGATGGCTACTTTGTCCCATTTGCCTTCCAAATCGGCGAGTGCACGATTCTTATAATATTGATTATTACCCATTGTGCTTACTCGATAACTACAGTTGTCCAACCGTGCTTGTCCTCGAGTTCGCCGTACTGAATACCACGGAGCGTATCGAAGAGTTTCTTTGACTGTGGACCTGGCTTGTCGCCGAATGAGTAGCGCTTGCCGGTATCGAGGTCGTCGATATAAGAAATAGGGCTGATAACAGCGGCTGTTCCGCAAGCGCCAGCCTCCTCAAAGGTCTCGAGCTCCTCCTCGGGGATAGGGCGGCGCTCAACCTTCATGCCCAGATCCTCAGCAACCTGCATCAAGCTCTTGTTGGTGATAGAGGGCAGGATAGAGGTCGACTCTGGTGTGATATAGGTGTTGTTCTTGATACCAAAGAAGTTGGCAGCACCGCACTCGTCGATGTACTTCTTCTCCTTGGCATCGAGATAGAACTCGCAGGCATAGCCCTTTTCGTGAGCCAGGTTGTTGGCAAACAGGCTGGCAGCGTAGTTACCACCTACCTTATACTTACCTGTGCCGAGAGGGGCTGAACGGTCGTAATCGCGAACAATCACATAAGGATTGCTTGAGAAACCACCCTTGAAGTATGGGCCTACTGGTGTAACAAAGATGAGGAAACAGTACTCCTTGGCAGGGTGAACACCTACCTGAGCGCTGGTACCAATAAGCAGTGGGCGGATATAGAGTGTAGCGCCACTCTCGTAAGTAGGAATCCACTCCTGATTGAGGCGGACTACCTTCTTAACCATCTCGGTGAACAGTTCGGTTGAAACCTCTGGCATCAAAATGCCGCGACAGGTGCTCTGCAGGCGCTTGGCATTCTCGTCAACGCGGAACACACGAACCTTGCCATCGGGGCAACGATAAGCCTTAAGACCCTCGAAAGCCTCCTGACCGTAGTGCAGACAGGTTGCAGCCATGTGCAGATTCAAATACTCGTCGGAGCAAACCTCGATTTCGCCCCACTTTCCATCGCGATAATAGCAACGTACGTTGTAGTCGGTCTTCATGTAGCCGAATGACAGACTACCCCAATCCAAATTCTTCATATTACTTTTTTCTATGTTTGAAATTTCAAATTTGCATGCAAAAGTATATAATTAATATCAAATTAGCAAAACTTTTAGCCTAAAATCTTTTATTCTGTAAGTATTTTCTTGATTTCGGCGTCGGTTTTGGTAAGTTTGTCCTTGCAGAGCTTGATTAACTGCTGGGCACGTTTAAGCTGCTCGGCCATCTGGTCGATGTCGAGTTCGTCGTTCTCCATCTTGTGTACGATGGACTGTAATTCGGCTATAGCAGCCTCGTATTTCAGTTCTTTTTCCATTGTATTTTATACGGATTTAATTACTGAGTGAATGGTACCCTTGGCTAGGCGGGTTTCGATTTCGGCGCCGGGGGGCAACTGCGATGCGTCTTTTACGGCCCGGCCGTTATGCATAGTGATGCTGTAGCCGCGAGCCAGCAATAGGGTTGGGTCGAGGGCTTTGAGCTTCTCGTCCATCAGTTGCAGACGATGTCTCTCTGATGTGAATCGGCGCTCTATCAACATTGGCAGGCGGGTATAGAGGGCATCAATCTTAGCCTCCTGTCGGGTTTTTACAATCGAGAACAATCGGGGAATAGCCTCGGATATAATTGACAATTGAGAATTGGCAATTGATAATTTTTGCAGAACGTAGTGCGTAATCATGCTCTGGGCTCCTTCGATGGTTTTGAGTACGCCCTTCAGGTGGTCGATGAGCAAGGCGGCTGCAGCTGTGGGTGTTTTTACGCGGGTGTGCGAGATCATATCGAGAATGCTCTCGTCGCGCTCATGGCCGATACCTGTTATGATAGGTATTGGGAAGTTGGCCACATTTTCGGCCAAAGCCAAGGTGTCGAAACCGCTCATATCGCTGGTAGCACCACCACCACGGATAATCACTACGCAATCAAATGGCATATCGTAAATCTGCTCCAGAGCACTGATGATGCTCTGTTCAACGCCCTCGCCCTGCATGATAGCAGGAAAGAGCTGTGTCTCGAATTTAAAGCCGTAAGGGTTATCAGCCAGTTGGTTGCAGAAATCGCCGTAGCCAGCGGCTGTTTGCGATGAGATAACGGCAATACGCTGGCAGAAAACGGGTAACTGTAGTTCCTTTTGCAGGTCGAACACGCCCTCGGCCTTAAGCTTCTGGATGATTTCCTGACGCTTGCGGGCCATATCGCCTAAGGTGTAGGTGGGGTCGATGTCGGTCACGATCCACGAGAAACCGTAAGCCTCGTGAAACTGCGGGTAAACCTGTAGCAGCACTTTCATGCCGGCATGCAGTTGTTGACCGGTAGTGCGCTCGAAGTAAGGACGGATGGTAAGCCACTTGTTGGCCCAGCATTTGGCTGAGGCTTTGGCGATAGGTGTGGCGGTTTGTTCATCCTTCTGAATAAGTTCCATATAACAATGACCACGTGATTCGCGGCACTCGCTGAGTTCGGCTTCTACCCAGTATTCCATGGGCAAAGCATCCTCGATAGCCTCGCGTACCAAGCGGTTAAGCTCGAATAATGTGATATGGCGCTCTGTATTCAACTTTTTAATTCTTCGGTTTTACTCTATCTTTCCAATCATGTACGCCCGCCAGAAATTAGGGGTACCGTAGCCGTAAATATTATCGGGCTTCTGATAACTATCGCTGTTCTGGCGTACCAGATTAATGATTTCGAGAGCTGTTTTCTCGGGTAAGGCCTGCCACAAGCAAGCAACCAGTCCGGCTACGATGGGGGTTGAGAACGAGGTTCCCATATCGCGAACAATACCGCCACGCCCAGAAATAAGGTTGGCAGGACTGCCCAGGGCCATCACGTCGGGTTTGATACGCATATCCTGTGTAGGTCCAACGCCGCTAAAGGGGGCGTTTACACGTTGATGATTCAGTGCGCCCACTGTCAGGCAGTTATCGGCATCGGCAGGGAAAGTGATTTTCTTCCAAGGGCCCATGCCGCTATTTCCAGCTGAGTTTACCAGCACCATACCCTTTTGTGCCACCATCGACGCTGTGCGCGATATGAGGGCTGTGCGACCATCCAGATCGTGCTGGTGGTAATAGCCATGACGGTTATCGTATTCGGTGTAGCCTAAGCTCGATGTGATGATGTCGGCGCCTAACGAGTCGGCAAACTCGGCAGCCATCGCCCAATAATCCTCCTCGACAGGCTGCTCGGTTTCCTGATCCTCGCATCGCAGCAGCCAGTAATGGGCATCGGGGGCTGTACCTATCAGCACCTCAGGCTCGTTGGCGGCCATAGTCGACAGAACTTTGGTGCCATGATCGGTTTCCTGATAAAAGTTGGGACTATTTGGGTAAACAAAGTCTTTTACGCCTGATATGATAGCGTGCTGAAAGGTGGGTAGAACGTTGCAGTTCTGGAATCCGCCATCGAGCACGGCGATGGTGATGCCTTTTCCACGACAACCGATATTATGCAAACGATGACCGTTTAGCATCTCGATCTGTTCGCGACCATGACCATAGAAAGATCCTTTCAGACTGTCCCATGAGTTGAATCCTGCGTTGGCCTTTATCTTGATTTGACGCTCGATGCTATCGGGGGCTTCCCACACCATCTCGCAGTTCTTTACGTAAGCTTGCTCGCCCAAACGACGCAAAAAAGTGGTGTCGGCCGAACGAACCAATACGGTGTTGTTCCATCGGCTGGTACCGATAACCATCGATTCGGTTTGTGAGCGTTTAACGTTGCGATTGGCATCGTTGATCATGCGATCGATGGCTTTCAAGTAGCCGCTGCTTACGGGCAGGTCGGTAGAATCCAAGGGTAATCCCTGCTTGCGGCGGCGCTCAATACTTTTGTGCGAGAGCCAGCGCTGAGGGCGGTCGAGCGTATAACTTGATTCGCGTTTATCCTGCAAAGTATAACGCCAAATATAGCATTTGCCCCCAGGATATTTCCTCTTGGGAAGTGTGGCTGCACTGGCTGTTATGGCGCAGAAAAGTGCGGCAATCAGTAGGTTTATCAAACGTAAATTGGTCATTCAATTTGATTTTACGAGTGCAAAGATACAAAGATTATTTTAAAAAGTGCATCTTATCTCGGAAAATATTCGTACCTTTGCAGCGTTTTAATAAATATGTACGCGAATGAGTGATAACAAACAAGCCGCTTTGGCATTAGGAACGAAACCCGTAGGGCATTTGCTGTGGCAGTATGCCCTGCCTGCAATCGTGGCCATGTCGGCTTCGAGTCTCTATAATATCATCGACCGTGCTATGATTGGTCAGATAGTAGGCCCCGAGGCTATTGCAGGCTTGGGCATTACCTTCCCCTTTATGAACCTGAGTGCAGCCTTTGGTGCAGCAGTAGGTGTGGGATCGAGTGCCAGCATTAGCGTAAAGCTGGGACAGAAGGATTATCTTACAGCGCAGAATCTGTTAGGTAATACCCTGACGCTGAACCTGATTATTGGTTTCTCGTTCATGGTTATCTGTCTGCTTTTCCTGGATCCCATCCTGTATTTCTTCGGTGCCAGCGAAGTAACACTGCCTTATGCACGCGAGTTTATGACCGTTATCCTGCTGGGTAACGTAATGACCCACATGTATTTTGGTATGAACGCTGTGCTGCGTGCAGCAGGCAAACCCAAACATGCCATGTACTCGGTGCTGTTTACAGTGGGCATGAACATATTGCTGGTGCTGGCGTTTGTATGGTGGTTCCGTTGGGGCATCCGTGGTGCAGCTTTGGCTACCGTAACATCGCAAACGATTGCTATGTGCTGGCAGTTGTGGCTATTCTCGAACAAGAACGAGATACTGCACCTGAAACGCGGCATCTATAAACTGAAGAAACGATTGGTAAGCAATATCATTGCTATCGGTATATCGCCATTCCTGATGAACGTTACATCGTGTGTAATCGTGATTTTCATGAACAACCAGTTTGTTCGCTATGGTGGCGATATGGCTGTGGGGGCCTACTCGATAGCCAACTCGGTGGTGATGATGTTCTTTATGTTTGTAATGGGTGTGTGCCAAGGTATGCAGCCTATCGTGGGCTATAATTACGGTGCCGAGAAGTACGACCGCATGTTGCGATGCCTGTTTATGGCCATCGGATGTGCTACAACTATCCTGCTGGTAGGTTGGATACTGTCGATGCTCTTCCCCCGCGAGATTGCTCGCATCTTTACCACCGACGAAACACTTATAGAACTGTCGGCCACGGGTATCAAACTGGATATGCTGGTATTCTTCGTGGTAGGTGCGCAGGCTACCATCACACATTTCTTCCAGAGCATCGGAAAAGTAAAGGTTTCGATATTCCTCTCGCTGTCGCGACAGCTCTTCTTGCTGCTACCGATGGCGTATGTGTTCCCGCTGATATGGGGGCTCGACGGTGTGTGGTATTCGATGCCAGCCAGCGACTTCCTGTCGTTTGCGATGACAATACCCTTGCTGATGTGGTATATGAAGAAATTTAAAGCTGCGAATGCGAATAACTAAAGAATAATGAAACATATTATTATTAACGTAGGCAGACAGGTTGGTGCTGGCGGACAGGAAATAGGACGCATGCTGGCCAAGGACTTTGAAGCGAAGTATTACGATCGCGAGTTGCTGAATCTGGCTGCTAAAGAGAGTGGATTCTCAGAGAAGTTCTTTAAACAGAACGATGAGAAGAAAGGCTTTTTGCGTGGATTGCTGAATGTGCAAACACCACATTTTATGGGAGGTAACTTGTACGGTTCGAACTTCTCGCAGGAGAGCCTTTTTAAGTTTCAGAGCGATGCCATCCAAAAGGCAGCCAGCGAGGGCAGTTGTGTGTTTATGGGCCGTTGTGCCGACTACATTCTGCGAGATTTCGAGAATGTGGTGAACGTGTTTATCACCGCCTCGATGGACTTCCGCGTAGATATCGTATCAAAAGTAAAACAGTTGGATGCTGAGCATGCCCGTAAACTGATTGAACATGTTGAGGCCCGTCGCGCGCAATACTATAATTATTATACAGGAAAAAAGTGGGGCGCTGCTGAAAGCTACGACCTGTGCGTGGATGCCAGTTTGCTGGGACTTGAAGAAACCGAGAAACTGATTGCCGATTTTATTCGCAAGCGTTTTGGATTATGAAGAGAATAGGCATACTGAGCGATACTCACAGCTATTGGGACGATAAGTATCTGCACTACTTTGAACCCTGCGACGAAATTTGGCATGCTGGCGATATCGGTAGTGTAGAGGTGGCCGAGAAGTTGGCTGCATTCCGTCCCTTCCGAGCTGTATGTGGAAACTGTGATGGGGGAGACCTGCGACTGATGTATCGCGAGCTGAACCGATTTAAGTGCGAGGATGTAGATGTGCTGATTAAGCATATTGGCGGTTATCCTGGCAACTACGATCCCAGTGTTCGCTCTACGCTCTATGCCATGCCGCCACAGCTGTTTGTGGCAGGACACTCGCACATACTGAAAGTGAAATATGACAAAACCCTGAATCTGCTGCACATAAACCCAGGTGCCGCTGGAATACAGGGATGGCATAAAGACAGAACCCTGGTCCGCCTTACCATCGACGGAAAAGAATTTAAAGATTTAGAAGTTATAACATTAGGAGATTAAAAAAATATATAGATATGAAAAGAACTATCGTTATTACTGGAGGTGCAGGCTTTATCGGCTCACATGTAGTCCGCCTGTTTGTGAACAAGTATCCCGATTATCACATTATCAACCTCGACAAGTTGACTTATGCTGGTAACTTGGCTAACCTGAAAGATATCGAGAACAAACCCAACTACGAGTTTGTGAAGATGGATATCTGTGACTTTGATGCTTTCTACAAGCTGATGCAGGATAAGAAGGTTGACGGTATCATCCACCTGGCTGCTGAGAGCCATGTTGACCGTTCGATTAAGGATCCATTTACATTCGCCAAGACCAATGTGATGGGAACCTTGAGCCTGTTGCAGGCTGCCAAGTTGTATTGGGAGAGTCTGCCCGAGAAGTACGAGGGTAAGCGCTTCTATCACATCAGTACCGATGAGGTGTATGGCGCATTGGAGCTGACACACCCCGAGGGTATCGAGCCTCCATTCACAACTACCGCATCAAGCTCAGAGCACCATCTGGCTTACGGCGATAAGTTCTTCCTGGAGACAACCAAGTACAATCCTCACTCACCATATTCGGCTTCGAAGGCTTCTAGCGACCACTTTGTTCGTGCATTCCACGATACCTATGGCATGCCTGTAGTAGTAACCAACTGCTCGAACAACTACGGTCCTTACCAGTTCCCCGAAAAGCTGATTCCATTGTTCATCAATAATATCCGTCATCGCAAGCCTCTGCCTGTTTACGGTAAGGGCGAGAACGTACGCGACTGGCTGTATGTTGAGGACCACGCTCGTGCTATCGACGTGATTTTCCACGAGGGTAAGATTGCTGATACCTATAATATCGGTGGCTTTAACGAGTGGAAGAACATTGATATCATCAAGGTGGTGATTAAGACCGTCGACCGCTTGCTGGGTCGTAAGGAAGGCGAGGATATGGACCTGATTACCTTCGTTACCGACCGTGCCGGACACGATTTGCGTTATGCTATCGACAGCTCAAAACTCCAGAAGGAACTGGGTTGGGAGCCTTCTCTGCAGTTCGAAGAGGGAATCGAGAAAACCGTTCGCTGGTATCTCGACAATCAGGAGTGGCTGGATAATGTAACCAGCGGCGATTATCAGAAGTATTACGATAATATGTATGCCAACAGATAACTTAACTAAAGAACTCCACTCGTATCTGGTGCGTATTGGTATCAATCCCACCAGCGTTACTCCCCAGATGGAGCACTATCTGGAGCATCTGCTCTACTTGTTGCCACCTGAGGAAGAGGAGGCTGTGACGCATTACTATGGACTGTTTGGCTGCGAACGCAAATCGTTGCAGGAGATAGCCAAGGAGCTGAAGATGAGTCAGGAAGATGCTATGGCGCGTATCGACCAGTGCGTACGCAAGTTGGCTGTAACGCCCGAGTGGCAAATGTTGAAACAAACAATAGAAAAATGAAAAAGATTCTGCTTTTAGGCTCAGGAGAACTCGGTAAGGAGTTCGTGATAGCCGCCATGCGTGCAGGCCAGTATGTGATTGCCTGCGATCGTTACGACAATGCGCCAGCCATGCAGGTGGCTGATGAGCGCGAAGTATTCTCAATGCTCGATGGCGATGCTCTTGAGGCTGTGGTAAACAAGCACAAGCCCGATATCATCGTGCCTGAGATTGAGGCTATACGTACCGAACGACTGTTTAAGTTCGAGGAGCAGGGTATCCAGGTGGTTCCATCTGCCCGCGCCGTAAACTTTACAATGAACCGTCGTGCTATCCGCGATCTGGCATCGAAGGAACTGGGACTGCGCACAGCAAAATATTTCTATGCCAAGACCTTTGATGAGTTCAAGGCTGCGGCCGATGAGATTGGATTCCCATGTGTTGTTAAACCATTGATGTCGTCATCTGGTCACGGTCAGAGCTATGTACACAACGACGACGAGCTGGAGCAGGCCTTTAAGGAGGCTATGGAAGGTAGTCGTGGCGATGTGAAAGAGGTAATCATCGAGGAGTTTATCGACTTTGATTCGGAGTTTACCCTGCTCACCGTTACACAGAAGAATGGTTGGCCCACACTGTTCTGTCCTCCAATCGGACACGTACAGAAGGCAGGCGACTACCGTGAGTCGTGGCAGCCATATAAGATAAGCGATGAGGCTTTGAAGCAGGCACAGATAATGGCCGATAAGGTAACTAAGGCCCTTACTGGTGCTGGTATCTGGGGCGTTGAGTTCTTCCTGACCAAGCAGGGCGAGGTTATCTTTAGCGAGCTGAGTCCACGTCCGCATGATACTGGTATGGTAACACTCGGACATACCACCAACCTGAGTGAGTTTGAGTTGCATTTCCGTGCCGTGATGGGAATGCCTATACCCGCAATTCATCTTGAGCATGCTGGTGCATCGGCTGTAATTCTCTCACCAAAGGAGGCTTCTACACCTGTCGATCGCTCATTACTCGACTACAACTTCGACGAGGCACTGAAGGAGGATCGCACACGTATCCGTATCTTCGGTAAACCCGAGGCCCATAAGGGTCGTCGTATGGGTGTAGTACTCTGTTACGGTGAGGTTGGCGACGATGTAAATGCGCTGCGCGACAAAGCCAAGCGTCTGGCTAAGACCGTACTGGGTACCGATCCATACACTAAGTTTGAACACTAAACAAGTGTAACTATAGAATGAACCGCTTAGAGGTTAAAATCATAGATTTGCCCAGGATCACTGATCCGCGTGGCAATCTGACGTTTGCTGAAGCGCAGGCTATGATTCCCTTCGATATCAAGCGCGCCTATTGGGTATATGATGTACCTGGTGGTGAGAGCAGGGGAGGGCATGCGCATAAAAAGCTCCGTCAGTTTGTGATTGCTCTAAGCGGTTCGTTTCATGTAACGTTGGATAATGGTTACGAACGCAAGACTGTGTTACTGAATCATCCTTGGCAAGGCTTGCTGATCGATACCAATATCTGGCGAACACTTGATGATTTCTCTTCGGGCGGCGTATGTCTGGTTCTGGCTTCGGAACATTACGACGAGGATGATTACATCTATGATTACGACGAATTCTTGAAATACATCGGATGTTCGAAATAAAACGATACACACCCGACTTGGCCACCGAATGGAACCAGTTCGTGGCTACATCGAAGAACGGCACTTTCCTCTTCGATCGTAACTATATGGACTATCATGCTGACCGATTCACAGATTTCTCGCTGATGATTTATCGCCGAGGAAAACTCTATGCGTTGCTGCCCGGTAATGTGGATGGCGATACGTTTTATTCGCATCAGGGCTTAACGTACGGCGGACTGCTCATGAACGGCAAGGCTACAGCTGCCGATGTTGTTGAGATATTTAAACTATTGGCAGAAAAATGGCGCTCAATGGGTTTAAAGAAAGTGGTGTATAAACCTGTGCCTTGGATATATCACGAGCAACCTTCGGAAGAAGATCTTTATGCTATCGTTGAGGTTTTCGATGTGCGTATTACACGTAGTTTATCTACAACCATCTCCCGTGAGCAGCCAAATACGTGGTATCGTATCAGAAAAAGTGGGGCAGAAAAGGCCCTTCAGGCAGGTGTGGTGATCGAGGAAACCGAGGACTATCAGCCTTTCTGGAAAATTCTGTCGGCTAATTTGCAAGAGCGATATAGCCTGAAACCTGTGCATACACTCGATGAAATAATGTTGTTGCACGAGCGTTTTCCTGAGCAAATACGTTTGTTTGTTGCAAAAGAAGATTGCGAAACCATTGGTGGTTGTGTGCTTTATCTTACTAATCAGGTGGTTCATTCGCAATACATTGCAGCCAACCCAAGGGGGAGAGAGTTGCATGCACTCGATGGATTGTTTGAGCAGGTGATCAGTCTGTCTTTTTGTCATCATCGATTTTTTGATTTTGGTATCTCAACCGAAAATCAAGGTACATATTTGAATAAACAATTGATTTATCAGAAGGAGGGTTTTGGAGGGCGTGGCATTTGCTACGATTGGTATAAATGGTTACTTTGATATCACAAAAAAGAGGTCGATGTGATAATCGACCTCCTGAATGTGTTTAATGCTTATACCTTTATTCTGGCAGTAGTAATACGGTGGCGCTTCGGGCCGCTTGGGCACCCATCACCAGTACTTGTGCAATATCTGCCGTTTTCGACGGACCGCTGATAAACGTACCATATCCATCGTATTCGTTATCAAACTCAATGCGCTTGTAAGCCTCGTGCATGTTGTTTACAATCTGACTCTTAGGTAGTAGGATGATCAGATTCTCGGAGATGAAGCAAACGGCTTTCTCCTTCATGGTTTGTGGAATCCAGATGCACGCGTTTTCTGCTACACCAAATTTACCTCGGATAATGCCAACATCTGTGCCGTTAAGATCGCGGGCTCTGCCAACAGTATCAGGGTTTCTAGTGGCGATGGTTATCTCTGGCAGATTTGAGGCAATCTCCTTGGCGTCAGGAAACAACTCCTTGATAAGCACGTTGATATCGCGGCCAGGATCAACTTCTATCACTTGTCCGCCTACCATCTCTGTCATCTTTACAAACTGAACCAGTGGGTTGGGGTAGGTGGTTGCTTTGATATCACTCAAATCGGGCATGTCGTATTTCTCTCTCACATTCGCCCTGTATCTCTTCAGAATATCGTCTTTGTTACTCATAACTTAATGTTCAATGTTCAATATTCAATGTTCAAAGTTATTTCACTTTTCCTTTCTTCCATAGCGAGTGGAATGTTTCCTTAGGGAATTTCATCATCTTATGCCCCTCGGCCCATGGATTCATGCCGCAGTTGATAAGTGGCGATGGAATGAGGTTGGCCCAATGAGCCAAAGCCGTACCAAGATTGTAAACGCCCTCGTTGCCATATACCATACTCATGCCCTTACACATCATCTTCTTTTGCGGGTTAGCAGTACCGAACTCGTCTAACTGCTGGCGCCACATGTAAATCTGGTCGCCTAAGTTTACCTTGGCTGGGCAGAGCGTCTGACATGAGTTACACAGGGTGCAGGCACTAACATTACCGGAATGCTTTTGTGGATCGCGAAGCATACCAAGGTTAATGCCGATGGGACCTGGGATGAAGTAGCTGTACGAATAGCCGCCACTACGACGATAAACAGGACAGGTGTTCATACACGATCCGCAACGAATACACTTAAGTGCTTCCCAATGCTCAGGGTTACCAATCCACTCGCTGCGTCCGTTATCAACCAGCACAATGTGCATGGGGTTGGCAGTAGGACGTGCCTTTCGGAAATGCGAGGTGAACGTGGTGGTAGGCTGGCCCGTTCCAGCTCTACAAAGCATGCGCTGGAACACGGCTAAGCAATCGTAATTAGGAATAATCTTCTCCAATCCGATAGCAGCAATGTGCAGTTTGGGACATGAAGTCGACATGTCGGCATTACCCTCGTTGGTACAAACCACGATATCGCCTGTTTCTGCGATACCAAAGTTGGCGCCCGTCATACCAGCATCTGCGGTAAGAAACTCGTTGCGCAGACTCAATCGGGCTATATAAGTAAGGTACGTGGGATCGTGGTTGCCCTTCTCGCTGCCAAGTTTCTCCTCGAATAGTTCGCCTACATCGTCGTGGTTCAGGTGGATAGCCGGCATCACGATATGGCTCGGTGCCTGACCTTTCAGCTGGATGATGCGTTCGCCCAGGTCGGTCTCAACCACCTCAATACCATGCTGCTCCAGGTACGGATTCATCTCGCACTCCTCTGTCAACATCGACTTCGATTTAACGAGTTTCTTGACGTTATGGTTTTTCAGGATACCATATACGATTTCGTTGAATTCGTGCGCATCTTTGGCCCAATGTACAATACAACCATTTTCTTCGGCCTTTGTGGCAAACTGGTCAAGATACTCGTCCAAATGGGTGATGGTATGGCGCTTGATGGCGCTGGCCTTCTCGCGTAGTTGCTCCCATTCATCAAGTCCGTATGCCATATTGTCACGTTTGGTGCGTACTGCCCAGAAAGTGGCGTCGTGCCATTTTGCGTATGTCTGGTTCTTCAAGAACTCCTTCGCTGCGTTACTATGTGCTGTACTCATAACTCTTAATTTTCAATTCTCAATTTTCAATTATTAAAGTCCTGCTGCTAAGATCTCTACCACATGCTTGAACTCCACATCCAATCCTTGCTTCTTGGCAATACCTGCCATGTGCATCAGGCACGAGCAGTCGGGACCGGTTATGAATCGTGCACCGGTTTTCATGTGGCGCTGCACTTTATCTATACCCATCTGCTCGCTAATGGCTGTTTCCTCAACCGAGAACATACCGCCAAAACCGCAACATTCGTCAGGGCGCTCAGGCTCTAATACCTGTATGCCCTCTACAAGGTTCAACAAATCCTTGATTTTATTGAACTTGGGGATATTCTCCTCGCTAGGCGAGCTCAGCCTCAATTCTCTCACGCCGTGACAAGAGTTGTGTAAACTAACCTTGTGCGGGAAGGTGCCTAATGGATGGTTGACCTTCACCACATCGTGCAGGAATTCAACAACATCCATCGCTTTCTTGGCAGTCTCGCACTCCGTTTTACCTTTCAATAAGCGGGGATAGTTTAACTTTATAAACGCAGTACAACTAACCGAGGGCGATACCACATAGTCGAAACCTTTGAATTTCTCTTCAAACTTTTCGGCAAGTGGGATAGCTTGTCCCTCAAATCCGGCATTAGCCATCGGTTGTCCGCAGCAGGTCTGGTTTTGCGGGTAGTCCACATCCAGCCCTAGATGCTTTAATAGTTTGTAAGTGGCTATTCCTACCTGAGGATAAACCACGTCAACATAGCAGGGAATAAATAAACCGATTTTCATTTTCGTTAGTGTATTATTATATTTGTTTTTTTAGTTATTCATGGGCAAATATAGTGAAAAATTTCCAAAAATACTAATAAATCGGTATTTTTGTTGCTTATTTATGTTTTATTAAAAGTAAATGCTTACCTTTGTGGCATTAAATTTGCGGTAACATTAATGAATCTCGAAATAAAATAATGAGTATGAATTATAACGAATTTAACTTTGATGGTCTGACACGTGAGCGAGAGTTCTCAATGTCGGCTGCTTTCCCCGCATTGATGCGGAAAGTGTATGTATGGATGACGCTGGCTCTTGTGCTTACAGGTGTTACAGCGTATGGTGTGGCTACAAGTCCTGGTATTCTTACCGCCTTGTACTCTAACAGAGTGCTCCTTTGGGGACTGGTAATAGCCGAGTTCGCCATCGTGTTTGGCGTAAGTGCTGCCATTAACCGATTGTCGCTCACTACAGCTACGTTGCTGTTTGTGCTGTATTCGGTTATTAATGGTGCATTGTTCTCGTCTATCTTCATTGTCTATACAATGTCGAGTATCGCCAGCGTATTCTTTATCACTGCTGGTACATTTGCGGTAATGGCACTCATCGGTTATACAACCAAGACCGATCTTTCGTCGATGGGAAAGATTCTCTTCATGGCGCTGATAGGTATTATTATCGCTACTGTTGTGAATATCTTCCTGAAGAGTTCTGGTCTTGAAATGATTGTGAGCTATCTGGGCGTTTTGATATTCGTGGGTCTTACTGCTTACGACTCTCAGAAAATCAAAAATATGCTTTTGATGGCACCCGATGCTGGAGAGGCTGCTCAGAAGATGGCACTTTTGGGTGCTTTGACCCTCTATTTGGACTTCATAAACCTCTTTATTTATCTGCTGCGTATTTTTGGACGTCGAGAATAGGCTTTTCGCGTACATTATATATAATAAGAGGTAAAAATGCCAAATATGTAAATATTCCCGAAAACTTTCGTGTTTTTGGGAATTTTTTTTCGAAAATATTTGGATGGTATTAAAAAATGTCGTACCTTTGCACCCGCTTTCGCTTAAAAACGATAGCACACTAAGAAAGAGTTCTTTGAAAGATTTACATAGACAGAAGTAGTACAAGAAGCGAGTACTTTTCGAAGTACTTGGGTAAATGAACAAACCGTTTCAATTTCTTGAATTTGGATAGTTGTTCTGAGACAGATATAATTCTTATTTATTAAGAATAAACAAACAAATTTTTACAGTGAAGAGTTTGATCCTGGCTCAGGATGAACGCTAGCTACAGGCTTAACACATGCAAGTCGAGGGGCAGCATGATCGAAGCTTGCTTTGATTGATGGCGACCGGCGCACGGGTGAGTAACGCGTATCCAACCTTCCCTATAGTAGAGAATAGCCCGGCGAAAGTCGGATTAATGCTCTATGTTGTATTTAGAGGACATCTGAAGAATACCAAAGGTTTACCGCTATAGGATGGGGATGCGTCTGATTAGGTAGTAGGCGGGGTAACGGCCCACCTAGCCGACGATCAGTAGG
>NZ_JNKG01000002.1:0-77760 GCF_000701965.1 Prevotella sp. RM4 | reverse complement strand
TACCTTCTTCACTACCCTGGAGAATGAGCCCGGCGGTGCTCCCAAGAAGGAGGAGTTTAATGTGGGTAAGAACCTGAAGGCTCTCCACATCCGATTCATGCCTGAGCAGGAGCAGGAGATGAACATCTCAAGTCGTGAGTTCCTGAAGAAGGCCGAGTTTGTGAATGCCGAGAGTCTGCTGAGCGGCGATGGTGAGAAGACCACCAACGGCGGTGGTGGCAGCCAGGGCGGCAATACCGGTGGAAACACCGGAGGCGGCGGAAATAGCGGCGGTGGCAATAGCGGTGGTGGAAGCCACGAGCCTATCGGAGACTAAGGGCTGGGGCTTAGGCCCCACCCTATTCCATTGACCATTAACCATTGACCATTGAGTAATAACCTTTTAAAGATTAACCATTATGACAAAGAAAGAGACATTAAAGTTTATCGTACAGATGATTGCCAGTATCGCAACTGCGATTGTAACGGCCCTAGGTGCCACATCGTGCATGGGCGCCATGTAGATAGCCAAGGACCTGCACTTGCGCGGCCCGCCACGCATACTGCAGCAGGCTCTATCATATCACCCTCAGGTTTCAAAGCGAAGCCTGAGGGATTTTTCTTCCTGTATAAATTATGTTAAAGCTTTCGAGGAATTGCATATCATTAAGAAATAATACTTATATTTGCACCGAAAAAAGATCTTAATGGTTAAGGTTTATGGTTGATTAATTTAGTTTTTTAAGATTATATGGGGAGCCAACAGTGATGTTCGCTTCCCGTTTTTTATGTAATAAATGCCAATAATCGGGCAAAGATGATGGAATTTGAAAGAAAAACATTATCTTTGCAGGCAATTATGGACATTACAGAAAGATTTATAAACTATACGCAGTTTGACACACAGTCGGCTGAGGATAGTGACACCGTACCGAGTACGGCGAAACAACTGGTGTTTGCCGAGTACTTGAAGAAAGAACTGGAACATGAGGGACTGAGTGATGTGGAGATGGACGAGAAGGGTTACATCTACGCTACACTAAAGGCCAACACGAAAGATGAGATTCCTACCATCGGATTTATTTCGCACTACGATACCAGCCCCGACTGCTCGGGTGCTGACATCAAGCCACACATTGTACGCAACTACGACGGCAGCGATATTCTGCTTTCGGAGGGTATTATGATGAGTCCCACCAAATTCCCCGAGCTGCTGCAGCACACAGGCGAGGACCTGATTGTGACGGATGGTACCACACTATTAGGTGCCGACGACAAGGCGGGCATAGCCGAGATAGTAGAGGCGATGTGCTACCTGCGCGACCACAAGGAGATAAAGCATGGCGACATACGCGTGGCCTTTAACCCCGACGAGGAGATTGGTATGGGCGCGCACCACTTTGATGTAGAGAAATTCGGTTGCGAATGGGGATACACCATGGATGGCGGCGATGTGGGCGAGCTGGAGTTTGAGAACTTTAATGCTGCCAGCGCCAAGATATATATAAAAGGTGTAAGCGTGCATCCTGGCTATGCTAAGGACAAGATGGTGAATGCCAACCTGCTGGCGATGGAACTGGCTGCGATGCTGCCTGCGGATGAGCGCCCGGAGACTACCGAGGGTTATCAGGGATTCTATCACCTGCTGGGTGTACAGGGAAGTGTTGAGAAGGCGAGCATGCACTACATTATACGCGATCACGACCGCGACCGTTTTGAGGAGCGCAAGCGCACACTGGCCAGCGTGGTGGCTGCGATGAACGAGAAATATGGTGAGGGTACTGTAACACTTGAAACAAAGGACCAGTACTACAATATGAAGGAGAAGATTGACCCGCAGATGCACGTGATAGATCTGGTGCTGCATGCTATGCAGGACTGCGGTGTGGCTCCGAAAGTAAAACCTATCCGTGGTGGTACGGATGGTGCACAGCTGAGTTTTAAAGGATTGCCCTGCCCTAACATTTTTGCGGGCGGCGTGAACTTTCATGGACCTTACGAGTTTGTAAGCATCCAATCAATGGAAAAAGCCAAGCAAGTAATCGTCAAAATCTGCGAACTCACTGCCGGCTTTAATCTTTAAACATTAAACATTAAACATTAAACATTAAAGATTGATGTTTAATCCTTAATATTAAACAGGGCGTCGAGCGATTCTTGCTCGCCTACCACCCAGATGATATCACCTGCACGGAACTTACGATTAGGATTATAGGGGGAGAGGCTTTCCTTTCCCTCTTCTAATCCTACCACCATACAACTGAAGCGATCGCGGATACGACTCTCGATGAGGGTCTGACCCACAAACGGACTGTCGGTACCGATAATGAGTTGGCGCAACTTCATCTCGCGCATCTCCACATCTACATCGATACCCAGCACCTCGTTCTCGATGGCATCGCGGAAAGCGGTGAACTGCTGGTCGCTACCGATGACCTGAAGCACATCGCCTGGGAACAGGATGTTATAACCATCGGGGATGTTTATACGACGGCCTCCACGCAGGATACTACTAACATGCACACCGTACTTGGTACCCAACTTGAGCTGTGCCAATGACTGTCCCATCCAACAAGAGTTGAACGGCACCGTGAAATCGGCAATATGGATATCACGATCGAGCAGCTTGCCCTCGTAGAGCGGACGTTTCTTGCCATGCACCTGGGCCTCGATATCGCGCGAACGCAGGTTCTGAATAAACAGGCGCTCGAGTGTGATGCTACGGTGCTTGGTACGGCGTGAGAGGATGATGAGCACGATGACTACAAAACCGATGGTAATCATCAAGGCATTGGTGAATCGGCTGAGGAAATTGCAGATGTAGAAGATAAAGCTGACGGCAATGAGGAAACGCACGAGGATGGTGAACAGCAATGGCAAACGGTTGCGATTGCTCTCGGCCCACAGGGCTTTCCACTCCTCGCTGTGATTCTTCTTCATGACCATGGCACGCAGGAAGGGTGCGATGAGGGCCACGGTGAGCACACCGGTGATGGCGTTGGCATACCAATGAAGCTCCCAGCCGGGCAGCATTTTGCGGGTTACGGGCAGCACAAAGGCAAACATCATGGCAATGGATGCCGACGAAAGGATGGAGTAAACAATGGTGTTGATGGTCATCTGCGTGAGCAGGCGCTTCCACTTGCTCTCCTCCTGACTATGCGTATTGCCCATGGCCAACTGGTTAAGCGACTTGATAAGCTTACCAGGCAGACGCTTCTCAAGGTTATTATAGGCTGGCGTGGCCAGACGAATCATGTAAGGAGTCAAGAAGGTAGTGATGACAGATACGGCTACCACCACGGGATAAAGGAAATCGCCAATAACGCCCAGCGACAAACCTAACGAGGCGATGATGAACGAGAACTCACCAATCTGCGCCATCGAAAAGCCGCAACGCATGGCCGACTTGAGCGACTGGCCGCCCAACATAAACGAGATGGTGCCGAACAGGCTCTGACCCACGATAATGGTGAGTACCAGGCAGAGAATAGGTATGGCATATTCGACCAGAATCTTTGGATCGACCAGCATACCTACCGACACGAAGAACACGGCACCGAAGAGGTTCTTAACAGGCTCGACGAGTTTCTCGATACGCTCGGCCTCGATGGTCTCGGCCAGGATGCTACCCATGATAAAAGCACCGAAAGCTGAGCTGAAACCAACCTTGGTTGAGAACACCGCCATGGCACAACACAAGCCTAAGGCTACGATGAGCAGCACCTCGTTATTGATGAGTCGGCGCACGCGGCGCAAAAACAGCGGGATGGCAAAGATACCCACCACCAGCCATAGTATCAGGAAGAAACCGATACGCATGACCGACTGCAAAAGCTGTCCGCCACCCATATCAGAACCGCTAGCCAAGGCACTCAGCATCACCATCATGACAATGGCCAGGATATCCTCGAGTATAAGCACACTCATAACCATGCCCGCAAACTGCTGCTGGCGCAATCCGAGATCGTCGAAAGCTTTATAGATAATAGTGGTACTCGACATGGCGAGCATACCTCCAAGGAAGATGCAGTCCATCTTACCCCAACCGAACACATGGCCCACCACGATACCGAGCATCATCATACAAAAGATGATGGTGATAGCGGATATGACGGGCGAGGCGCCCATCTTAAGAATCTTCTTGAACGAGAAATCCAATCCCAACGAGAACAGCAGGAACATCACACCGATATCGGCCCACAGGTGTACGTTGGCCATATCAACAGCCGATGGCGTATAGGTCATGTTAGGACTAACCAGGAAACCTGCCACGATGTAGCCCAGCACAAGGGGCTGCTTTAAGCGTTTAAATATGAGCGTAACCACACCTGCCACCATCAAGATGAGTGCCAGGTCGGCTATCATTGGGGGTAATTCTGCCATAGCGTACTAAGTTTAGTACCACTGCACAGCGTTTGAGTAACTTGAGCGCTTGTCGTACTTGAGCGCATCGGTAAGCGTTGACGCGTTACAGCGGAATGAGAAGTTATAACTAGTGTATGGTGCCAACACTACCGAGCACGACATATTGAAGCAATGGAGGTCGCGATTAAGTGAGGCCGTTGTCATAGATATCTTCTTATTATCGAAATCGTAACCAGATGAGAACGAGATGTTCCATCCGTCGCTGATGCGCAGGTTACCACTTACATTGAGGTTCTGACTAAACTTATAAGGATAGCGCATGGTGTTGTAGTTGAACTTTGAGAGGGTCTGGTCCTCACGCATGGTAACACCATAACCGATACTCAGGCTCCAAGGCATCTGGAAGGCCATGTAGCCATCCTCGTCGGTCTCGGCTTTCGAACCGCTACCTTTACGATTAGCCCCATGCTTGGCTTTCTCCATATCCTTATCTACGTTCGACTCGAGGGTGTCGTCCCACTCATCGTCTTCGTTATCGTCGTTCTTACGTTCTTTCTTATCCACTTTCTCGCCACGTAAGCGCTTAAAGAAGTTAACAATCTTCTCGTTGTTGAGGGTATAAGAAAGGTTCTGCGAGATACCCTGGAATCGGCCGAGTTTACCCATACCCCAATAAGTCTTGTGTTCAGATACACGTGGTACGGCACCCACGCTATCGGCCTCGTAAACATACGAAGCAAACACCGCGTTGAGGTTCAAGGTATAGTTCTTAGAGAGTTTGAGTCGCAAACTGGTTGACAGGTCGCTCCAAGGACGGATATCGGCAGCAAAGTTATACGACATCGACATGCGGAACTCGTCGATGAGCGAAATCTTCTTAAAGCCTGTAGAGTCGTCGTCGCTCTTAACCTTCATTTCGAGGTTCTGCGAAAGGTCCATCGAGAGGCTACCGGTTTTACCCTTGCCAGGCACACCATAGGTACCAATCTGATAGGGTGAGTACTCAACCATGGTTACCTTACCATCGGCATCGGTTTTCTGATAGTAGTCGTAATAGCCATAGCGCGATGCACTGAAGTCAGGTGCATAGCTGAAGCTAACGGTTGGGGTAACCACGTGGCGGATAGCATTAATCTTATCGCCGAATATCTTACGGTTGGGCACCCACATACCGTAAAGCTTGGTAGAGGCGCCAATACTGAAGTTCCAGTTGTAAACGTTATAGAAACCGCTCAGGGTATCTACTACCTCGCGCTGAGCAGCGGCATCCCAGCCCTTGTGTACCTTACTGAAATAGGTACGGTCGGTAAAGTTGAACGATGGGTTGAGGTTGAGATAGCCGAACAGGGTAAAGTTACCGCTGATAGGTATATTGTGCTGCATGCCGTTCTTCCAGTCCTTTGAGAGCGACGAGTGCAGCAGTTTATCCTCTTTAGTGGTTATCTCGTTCTTGATCTGACCCGTGTATTGCATCGAGATCTTCTCGTACCAGCGCTCATTACCTGCCCTCTTTTTACGCTTGAAGGGATAGAAACGGGCGATTGAGATATTCAGATCGGGCAATGTGAGCGAGATAGTACTATCGCGCATGTTCTGGTTTAAGTTGGTGGTTGAGCTCAATGTCATACCGATGCTCGAGAACGTGGTGCTCCACGATACTGATGAGGTACGTGTTGACTGTGTGAGCGTTTGCGGATTGTACATCGAGGTAAGGTTATTGCGCTCGTAGCTACTGGTGGCAAAGTTTACGTTTGCCGAGAGCTGCGAGTAAGGGTTGGCCTTAGCATCCTGACGATGGCTCCATACTACCTTAAAGCTGGTTTGCTTAGAGTAGTCGGGCATATTCTTCTCGCCGTTGATGGTATTCTGATAGCTGGCCATGAACGAACCGCTGTAGCGATAACGCTTGCGATAGTTAGAGGCTGCCGAGAGGCCCCACGAGCCTTTGGTATAGATTTCACCTATCAGCTTCAGGTCCATCTTATCGTTGATGGCAAAGTAGTAACCACCATCGCGCAGATAGAAACCACGCTCGGTCTCATCACCATAGGTAGGCATGATGAGTCCGCTTGAGTAGCTCTTGGTGAAGGGGAAGAATCCGTAAGGGATAGCCAATGGCAGAGGCACATCGGCCACAACCAGATAGGTAGGACCGAACACCACATCCTTACCAGGGCGCACCTTGGCACGCGACATGGCGAGGTAGAAATCGGGATGCGGATCGTCGCAAGTGGTATAACGACCGTGCTGCAGGAACATCTCGCCATCAGCACCGCGCTTCGTCAGTTCGCTGGTAAGGAAACCTTCTTCCTGCTGCGTATATACGTTCGAAATCAAACCTTTCTTGGTCTTGAAGTTAAAGGCCATGGTATCGTTCTGGTACTCATCGTTACCCATCTTGAAAACGGGGGTACCTTTGAGTCCGTTGGCTGTAGAATCGAAACTACCTGTGGCATGTACCAAACTGCTGTCAAGACTCATATAAATCTTGTCGCTCTGCAGGTCCATATTCTGATACTTCACCTTCGAGTCGCCATACAGATGTGCCAAACCCGAAGCTGCCTCGTATGTAAGCGAGTCCTCAGCCGAATACTCTACTGGTGAATCGATACCATTTTTGCGGCGCTTATTGATACTATCCTGCGCCAACGAATCGTCGATAGCTTTGTTGTGACGATATATGGCGAGCTGAATAGAGTCCATCTGAGTGGTATCGATGGTAGCCTTAATGGTGTCGAAGGCTGCTTTGATGGTATCCTTTACGATGCTATCTGTGGGAATACTATCATTGTTACCAGAGCCTTGCTGAACTCTGGAAACCATCTTCATGGGCACTTCCGCCATCACCAAAAGGATAACGAAAGCGAACACAATCAATACCGATTTTCTTTTCACGGGTGCAAAATTACAAATAATTCTGCGATTTTCGCCATAGATTAACAGAGATTATCACAAAAATTTTACTTTATTCGAACATATCCACCCATTTCAGGAACTTCTGCACGCCTTCGGCACCGAATTTCTCCAAACTCTGTGCTGTTTCTACTACCGAACGCTCGTGGGCTACATGCGACTTTGAATAGAACTTATCGGCATAGCACACCACCTGCTCTTCGAGTGTCTCAGGCTCGTAACTACGGTCGAGAGGCAATGGCAGTTGCTGGCGCTCAATCTGTGTACGGGTAAGACCTGTACCGGTATGACGTTCGCACACCAGCGCGTGGCGCAAAAAGCCCTCGTTGCGCAGTATCTCGCCACCTAAATAACCATGACAGATGTAAGGTTCGGTGCCTACACACTGGATACTGGGGGCATTACAACGAAAAATGCCGATATCGTGCAGCATGGCTGCCTCTTCCAAAAAATCGGTATCCAGACGTAGTTCGGGGTGCTGCTTGGCAATCTTCAAGCATCTATCCGCCACCTGACGAGAATGATGCATCAGCAAACGCTTAAGCTCATTATCCTCAGGATAATATTTATCAATTATTGATTGGTAATCCATATAATAAAAATTTGGCACGGATGGAAATAATAAATTGGCACGGATTAACGCGGCTCTTTTATAAGAAACACTGCTTTTTCACTACAGCCGTGTCTTTAATAAAATTAAAGCCGTGTAAATCCGTGCCTAAAACATATCCGTGCCTAAAACTATATAAGTTTAAGCTTCGCGCTCAATCCAGGCGATGGTGTCGCCCTGACGAATGTTCTGACCAGGCTTAACGCTGATATCAACCAGCTTACCACCCATAGCGGCAGGGATTGATACAATCTCGCCCCACTTGGTCTGCAGATAACAGAAGGTGTCGCCCTCCTTGTACTTCTGACCGATGAATGGCTCAACACATGGTGCCAGTACACCTTCGCCACCGAAGCCCCACAACAGCTGACCAGCCAGAGGAGCCTTTACAGCGTCGGCCTTAGCATGCTTGATAGCGTCGATCTCTTCCTGCGAAATCTTCTGACCACCACCCAGCTTGGCATCCTTAGCCTTCTGGATATCAGCCAGCAGCTGCTTCTTAGCCTGACCGCTCTTGAATGGACGGTACTGCTCGGGGTGCATAGCCAGCTCGAACAGCTCCTCGTCGTCCTGTCCGTAATCCCAACCGTTCTCGCCCATCTCCTTGCGGAAGGTATCGAGTGAGTTCTCCAACAGTGTGTGAGGATCGGCATCAGTGAACTTAAGACCCTTCTTCTCAGCCAGCTCAACCAGCTCGGGAGCGATTGTTCCGGGCACCTTACCGCTCTTACCAAGAATCATACCCCAGATGGCATCGTCCATCATCACGTAACGACCCTTACCCTGCTCCATGGTGAGGAGGTTCATCAGAGCGATATTCTTAGTGTACTGAGAGAATGGTGTTACCAATGGGGGATAACCAACGCGTGGCCATACATACTCAACCTCGTTGAACAGCTTAACCAGCATATCGTCCATAGTGAGTGCGTTCTCACCCTTCTTCTCGCGTTCCTTATTAATCATCTTCTGGATAGGACCAAGATCGGCCATCATAGATCCCATCATACCACCAGGCAGACCGCAACCAAGCAACAGTGATGACATGTGCTTGTTAGCAGGGTTGATGAAGCAACCCAACCAGTCGTCGATAAACTCCTGAGTGAGTGTACGTGCCTGCATATAGGCGTTCATATCCAGATCGGCCACCTCGAAGCCCTCGTTCTTCAGCATAGAACGAACCGAGATGATATCTGGGTGAACCTTACCCCATGACAGAGGCTCGATAGCAGTATCGATTACGTCGGCACCGTTGTTACAAACCTCGAGGATAGATGCCATCGACAATCCAGGACCTGAGTGACCGTGATACTGAATGATGATATCGGGGTGCTTGGTCTTGATAGCCTTGGTAAGAGCACCCAGCATAGCAGGCTGACCGATACCAGCCATATCCTTCAAACAGATCTCCTCGGCACCAGCAGCGATTACCTCATCAGCAATAGCAGCATAGTACTCAACGGTGTGAACTGGCGAAGTGGTGATACACAGTGTAGCCTGAGGTGTCATGCCACCCTCCTTGGCCCACTTGATACTTGGAATGATATTACGGGTATCGTTTAATCCACAGAAGATACGAGTGATATCTACACCCTGAGCGTGCTTAACCTTATACATCAGAGCACGAACATCATCGGGTACAGGATACATACGGAGTGCGTTGAGACCGCGATCCAGCATGTGAGTCTTAATGCCAACCTCGTTGAAAGGCTTACAGAAAGCACGAACAGCCAGGTTAGGATTCTCACCTGCCATCAGGTTCACCTGCTCAAAGGCACCACCATTGGTTTCTACTCGGGCAAAACAGCCCATATCGATAATGGCGGGCGCAATGCGTTCCAGCTGGTCTTTACGAGGCTGGAATTTGCCTGAACTCTGCCACATGTCTCTGTAAACGAGACTGAATTGAATCTTCTTTTTTGCCATATTTTATAAGCTTATTTTCGAAATTTGAATGCAAATATAGCACTTTTTCTGCACATAGCGGCAAATATCCTACAAATTTTATAATTTTTAGTAGTGGCATAGGCTTTTCGCGAGTATCTATACAGAAGATTTTCATTTCTTTCGTCACCGAAAGAAACGAAACAAAGAAAGGTGCGAAAACGTCCTGAGCTCGGAGGCCGGAACACAAATTCTTCAAATCACTCAAAGAACTCGCTCCGCTCAAACAGCTTTTCGTATTTCGTTGCTCAGATTGCGTTCCGCAATCAGAGACTCAATGTTGATTCAAAGAATTTGCATTCCTCTGAAGACCTCCTCGTGCGGAATGTTTTCGAGTGATTTATCACGAGAAAGCATGAAGCACGATGTGCGGTTACGGCTTTGCCGCTTCGCTTGTCGAAGCGCTCGACCTTGGTCGCTTGCTACCGAAGGGACGCAAGAGTGTTTTCGAACGTAGCACTTCGAGGGATTTATCCCAATGAAAGCAAGTAACTAGAGAAAAAGAAAGTAATCCCAAAAACATTCCGCACGAGGAGGTCTTTAGAGGAATTATATTTTTTTGAAGCGATATTGAGTCTCTGATTGCGGAGCAATCTGAGCAACGAAATACGAAATGCTGTTTGAGCGCAGCGAGTTCATTGAGTGCTTTGAAAAAATATGGTTCCGGCCTCCGAGCCAGGACGTTTTTGGGACTACTTTCTTTTTCGACCCACGCGAGGACTACTTAAACGTGTGGTTCATCAGTCTTTGTTCGGCGAGAGCTTCGAATTTGGTGCCGGGGCGACCGTAGTTGGCGTAGGGGTAGATGCTGATACCACCACGGGGAGTGAAAAGACCGATTACCTCGATGTACTTGGGATCCATGAGACGAACCAAGTCCTTCATAATCACATTCACACAATCCTCGTGGAAATCACCATGGTTACGGAAGCTGAACAGATAGAGCTTCAAACTCTTACTCTCCACCATCTTCTCACCCGGAATATACATAATCTTGATCTCAGCGAAATCAGGCTGACCCGTGATTGGACACAGCGATGTAAACTCAGGACAGTTAAACTGTACCCAGTAATCATTCTCAGGATGCTTGTTCATAAAAGTCTCAAGCACCTCGGGTGCATAATCGCTCTTGTACTCAGTCTTCTTACCGAGTGCCTGCAAACCTTCTTGTTCTCTCATCATAAACATTAAATATTAAAGTTCCTTGACCTTGAAGATGTTGTACGTTACATCCTTGTCGAACACATCCTCGTGGTCGTGCTTCTTGGTAAAGTTTACCACACGGATGGTTACAGGAAGTGCAATGATTTCGTAAACCGTCTTCAGTGTTACCTGTGTGATAACCAGCGATGGCATCTCCTCCCAGGGGATAACACCACCCAGCGCCAGGGGGAAGAAGATGATTGAGTCGGTAAGCTCACCCCAGACAGTACTCATCACGGCACGTGCCGAGAAATTCTTACCGTTCGAGCTCAACTTCATTTTACTCATCACGTAGGCATTCATAAACGATCCTGCCAGGAAAGCCAGGAACGATGCACCGGCGATACGAGGCGCCAATCCGAAAATCTGATGGAATCCCTCCTCACCATGCCAGTACGAGGCACCAGGAATCCAGTCGGCGATGGCACCAAACACCACAAACATAAAGTTCATGGCAAAGCCCAGCCAGATGAGCAGACGCGTACGACGGTATCCCCACACCTCGCAAACCACATCGTTGATGATGTAACTTACGGGGAACACAATGAGTCCAGCCGTCATGTTAGCAGGTCCAAACGAAATCTGTTTTGTCTCCAATACGTTTGCCGTAATCAGGCACACGCAAAACAGTATGCCGTAAAACATAAACAGCACACTGATTCTCTGATTGTCTTTTAATTTTTCCATATTTCTTGTTTTTTTAAAGGGGGTGTTCAAGTACCCCTGTTATCCATTACAACAGATACAGCAACCAACCCATGTAACCCATAAAGGTAAGTATCAGTACCCATCCCTCGCGGCGCGATACAAAATACTTGGTGATTGCGAATATCCACATCAGTCCAATACTAATCAGCATCATCATCAAGTCGACGATGGTGATACCCATAATGCGCATGGGGTGAACCACCGAAGTGATGCCGAGAATAAGCAGAATATTAAACACATTCGAGCCGATGACATTTCCGATAGCCATGGCCGAACGACCCTTGTAAGCAGCCACCACGCTGGTAGCCAACTCGGGTAGCGACGTACCGCCAGCCACAATGGTAAGACCTACCACACTCTGTCGGATACCGAAACGATAAGCCACATAAGTAGCACCGTTTACAAAGATATGACTGCCCACGATTAAGCAGCCCAGTCCGAGACCAATCCAGAACAGGTTACGCCACAGGTGTGTATAATCCTTCTTGGGCTTTTCGCGCTCCACGCCCAGCTCCTCGTCAAGGAAATCCAACTTTCCATCTTTTGCAGCCATCTGGAAGGTGTAAACCATAAAGGCCACAAAGCCGATGAGCAGGATGATACCATCCGAACGACTGATTTCGTTACCCCACAGGTGTACAGAGCCCATATCGTCGGCACACAGCATAAAGAGCAGCAACGAAGCACCGATGGCAAAGGGGATATCCTTCTTAACCGTGTTGGGTGCCACAGCGATTGGTGCTACTGCAGCCGAACAACCCACTATGAGCAGGGTGTTGAAGATGTTAGAACCTATCACATTACCTACGGCCAGATCGGGTGTACCCTTCAGGGCCGACATCAGACTCACAAACAGCTCGGGCGCCGAAGTGCCGGCAGCTACGATGGTAAGACCTATCACGATTTCGGGCACACGCATGTCGCGGGCCAGCTTTGAGGCTCCATCCGTCATACGATCGGCTCCCCAGATAACGAGGATGATACCTACGACGATCAGTCCGATGTTAAATAATGTCATAGTTTTCTCGGTTTTTATTCCATGTCGCTGATAAACGCATCCAAACTGCGACGATCCTTCTTGGTGGGACGACCGGTACCACGGGCACGATCAACGAAACCACTGATACGCGTCATCTCCAGCAGTTCGTACTGCTCGGGAGCCGTCACATTCTCGTAGATTTCGGGCAGGAGTTTTGCTCCTACGCGCTGTTCGATAGTCTTCAGAATACGGAACGAGTAGGTAATGGGCGGTTTGCGCACGCTTACAGTCTCGCCTACCTTTACCATACGCGAGGGTTTTACGTTCACCCCACCGATGGTAACGCGACCGTTCTTACAAGCATCGGCTGCAATAGAGCGGGTCTTAAAGATACGCGATGCCCAAAGCCACTTGTCAATTCTTGCTTCTTCCATAAACTATTTCTTGCCCAGTTTGTTAAACTGGTTCATAGTAATATCAATACCAGCCAATACAAAGCTCTTGATAATTTCGCAAGCAGTATCGATACTTGGTGCGAGGGTTTTCATATCCTCCTCGTCGTACTTGCCGAGCACCCAATCCACCTGCATGCCACGTGGAAAATCGTTGCCGATGCCCATACGCAGGCGCGCATAATTCTGTCCGATGAGCTGCTGAATATGGCCCAATCCATTATGTCCACCATTAGAGCCACCAGCCTTCAAGCGGAAAGCGCCGAGGGGCAGAGCTACATCGTCGCTGATAACCAGCAGTCGGCTCTGTTCGATATTTTCCTTGTTCAACCAGTAACGAACGGCGTTACCGCTCAGGTTCATGTAGGTGGACGGTTTGAGCAGGATAACTTTACGGCCCTTCAGCGATGTTTCGGCCACAAAACCATAGCGCTTATCATCAAAATGAATATTGGATGCCTTAGCAAAAGCATCCAATACCATAAAGCCTGTATTGTGGCGGGTGTTCTCGTACTCGTCGCCGATATTTCCCAGTCCAACAATCAAGTACTTATCCATTCGCTAAATTGGATAATTACTCAGCTGCAGCTGCAGCAGCAGAACGAGAAGCACGTGTAGCCTTAACTGAGCATACTACAACCTGAGCAGGAGTAGCGATCTGCAGACCATCGAAGTTCAGCTCAGCTACCTTGATAGCCTTACCGAGCTTGAGCTCTGTAACGTCTACATTCAGAACCTCAGGAATCTGCTTGTAAGGAGCTGTTACGTTCAGTGTGCGAACAGCCTGGCTCAGACGACCACCATCACGAACACCCTGAGCGTGACCAACGAGCTTAACAGGAATACCAATTGTGATTGGCTTCTCATCGTTAACCTCATAGAAGTCAACATGCAGCAGAGCATCTGTTGTTGGGTGGAACTGGAGCTCCTTCATTACAGCCTTGTGAGCCTCACCATCGATAGTCAGGTTTACAACATAAACATCGGGTGAATAAACAACACGACGGAGCTGTGAAGCAGGAATAGCAAATGACAGTGATACGGGCAGACCGTTCTCACCCTTTGCCTCACCGTACATGTTACAAGGTACAAGACCCTCCTTACGCATTTCCTTGCTGGCCTTCTTACCAGTTGTGGCACGCTTCTGGCCACTTACGCTAATTTCTTTCATAAATGTGTTACTCTAAATTAAGTTTAAAAAATTACGTTTTGCTTAATTCGCCATCACACGAATCTCGGCACGAAGCCGAAAAAGCGGTGCAAAGGTACTACTTTTTTTGATACCAACCAAATATTTGGCTAAAAAACCTCAATTTTCTGTATTTTTCTTGCTTATTCCGACCTTTTTTACTAATTTTGCAGCCGATTTAAACGAAAAGTTTATATATATAATAGGTATAATAATAAAAAACATCAAGTGAGATGATTAACAGAGAAATTATCAGAATTAAGATTGTTCAGTTAACCTACGCCTACTATCAAAACGGTAACAAGAACATCGACACGGCTGAAAAAGAGTTATTTTTCAGTCTCTCGAAAGCTTATGACCTCTACAACTACATGCTGGCCCTGATGGTGGCCGTAAATAAAGAAGCAAGCCGCCGTATGGAGGTGATGGTACAGCGTGCCAAGCGTGAAGGCACACCCGAGCCATCGCAGCGTTTTGTATTGAACCGTTTTGCCATTCAGTTGGCCGAGAATAAGCAGCTTAACGACTTTATCAGCACCCAGAAGAGCGGTTGGGACGAGAATGCCGCATTTGTAGCATCGCTGCTCGAGAAGATTGAGCAGAGCGAGGTTTATCAGGATTACATGAATAACCCCGAGGATAACTACGATGTGGACCGCGAATTCTGGCGCAAGATATATCGCACCCTGATTCAGGACAACGACGAGCTCGACGCTATTCTGGAGGACCAGAGCCTGTACTGGAACGACGATAAGACCATCGTTGATACATTTGTACTGAAGACCATCAAGCGTTTCGACGAGGCTAACGGCCCCAAGCAGGATTTGTTGCCCGAGTGGGACAGCGAGGAGGAGAAGGACTTTGCGCGCAAGGTGTTCCGTGCAGCTATCATGAATGCCGACGAGTACCAGCGCTACATGAGCGAGGCTTCGCGTAACTGGGATTTCTCACGTCTGGCTTACATGGATATCATCCTGATGCAGATTGCCATCGCCGAGATGATGACCCTGCCCAACGTGCCCATCAGCGTAACCATCAACGAGTATGTTGAGATTGCCAAGTTCTACTCTACCCCAAAGAGTGCCGGCTACATCAACGGTATGCTGGATGGTATCGCCCGCAACCTGGTTGAGAGCGGCCGCCTGGCTAAGTTCATCGAACCTAAGAAGGAGAGAGAATATAAACCCAAAAAACAAATTATAACAAAGAAACATGACTAATTTTGTACTCGCTGCACAGGCAGCACAGAACGGTAGCGGTATGAGCATGATTATCATGATGGTGGCTGTATTCGCCATCATGTGGTTCTTCATGATCCGCCCACAGCAGAAGAAACAGAAGGAAATCCAGAAGTTCCAGAACGAACTTTCTGAAGGTACCGAGGTAGTTACCGGTGGTGGTATCCACGGCACAGTTAAGAGCATCGACCTGGCTAAGAACACAGTCGACATCAAGATTGCTCGCGACGTGGTTGTTACCGTCGAGAAGACATCGGTTTACAAAGATATGGCAAGCACTCTGCAGAGCAAGTAAATGAAGAAGTATCTGGGAAGCATTGCACGATTTCTGCACAAGCTCCTTTTTAGCAAGACTAACAAGGAGCTGCTGATTTTCGTGTTCTTCCTGGCACTTTCGGGCATCTTCTGGCTGCAAACCACACTTAACGAGGTTTACGAGCGCGAGTTCGCCATCCCCGTGTCGGTAGTAGGTATTCCGAAGAATGCCGTGCTTACCAGCGACGAGACCGACACGGTGCGCGTAACCATCCGCGACAAGGGCATCACACTCCTTACTTATATGTATGGCGACATACTGCGTAAGGTAAATGTGAACTTTAAGAACTACTCGCACGGCAACGGTACTGGTGTGATTACACAGCAGGAGCTGCAGAAGCTGGTTTACCAGCAGCTGGCCAACGGATCGCGCATCACGGCTATGAAACCCGAGAAGCTGGAGTTCTATTACAACTACGGCGACAAGAAAACGGTGCCCGTACGCTGGAGCGGACGTGTAATTCCCGAGGAGCTGTTCTTTATTTCGCGTGTGGCTTACAGTCCCGATAGCGTTACCATCTACGCTTCGCCCGAAAAGCTGGATAGCATCAACGTGGTTTACACCGAGCAGCTTAACTACGCCAACTTCCGCGATACGCTGCGTGCTAACTGCGAACTGGCCAAGATTAAGGGCGTAAAGATGATACCCGACCATGTGCGTGTAACCTTCTGCACCGACGTACTTACCGAGGAGAGCATCGAGGGTGTACCCATCAAGGCCATCAATCTGCCTAAGGGCAAATCTATCCGCACATTCCCATCGCGCGTAAATGTAACATTCGTAACGGGTGTTAGTGTGTACCGAAATCTTAAGCCAACCGACTTCTACGTAGTGGCCGACTACAACGAGATTAAGGACCACCCGCAGGAAAAGTGCCACATTTATCTTAAGAGCGTGCCACGCGGCATTTCCAGAGCACGTTTGGAAACCAGCATGGTTGACTATCTGATCGAATCCGACGAAGAATGAAAATAGGTATTACGGGCGGCATTGGTAGTGGTAAAAGCTACGTGTGCCGTGTGCTGAAAGAGCAGGGCATCGAAGTTTTCGACTGCGACAGCGAGGCCAAACGCTTGATGCGTAACTCGCCTGAGCTGCGCCAGCAACTTACAGCGCTGATTGGTCCCGAAACCTATACTCCCGAAGGCATACTGAATAAGGCCGCAGTGGCCAAATTCCTACTGGCATCGCCTATCAATGCCAAGGCCATCGACGCCATCGTACACCCTGCCGTATTCGAGGCTTTCCGCCAAAGCGGGTTGGACTACATGGAGAGTGCCATCCTGTTCGAGAGCGGAGCCAATGTTCTGGTAGATAAGGTGATAGTGGTGATAGCCCCCAAGGAGATTCGTCTGCAGCGTGTGATGGAGCGCGACGGTATCAGTCGCGAACAGGCGCTGCAATGGATGAACCGCCAACTGCCACAGCAGGAGGTGATACGTAAGGCCGACTTTGTGCTGATTAACGATGGAGAAGCTGATATAGATAATCAAATTAATAAAATAATAAAACAATGCAACAAACCATTTTAGCTATTGCCGGCAAGCCCGGTTTATACAAGCTTGTTACCCGCGGTAACAACAATCTGATTGTAGAGGCTCTGGATGCTACTCACAAGCGCATGCCTGCCTTCGCAACCGATCGCATCACATCACTTGGCGATATCGCCATGTTTACCGAGACTGATGATGTGCCCCTGACAGATGTTCTCGACAACCTGAAGAAGCTGGAGAACGGTAAGCGTGCCAGCATCAACGAGAAGAAGGCCTCGTCAGCCGAGCTGCGCGAGTACTTTACAAAGGTACTGCCCGAGTGGGATCAGGATCGTGTAAAGGATAGCCACATCAAGAAGCTCATCACTTGGTACAACATCCTTATCGAGGCCGGTATCACCGACTTCAAGGACGAGGAGCCCGAGAGCGCTGAGTAATTTATTTTCTTTTAGGCACGGATTAACACGGCCTTAATAAATTAAAGACACGGCTATAGTTGCAATGCTAAAGCCGTGTCCTTTTTTATAAAAAAAAGCCGCGTAAATCCGTGCCAAAAAAAATCCGTGTAATCCGAGTAATCCGTGCCTAAATATTCTTTGCTTCGAAGGTTTGTTTGATTTTCTGTTCGCGATGTTCTACGCGAACCTCGATACCAAACTTTTCGTGGATATGCTCGGCTAAGTGCTGAGCCGAATACACACTGCGATGCTGACCACCTGTACATCCGAACGAGAACATCAGACTGGTAAAGCCACGCTGAATGTAGCGGCGCACATGCGCATCGGCCAACTTATAAACCGAATCCAGGAACGTCAGTATCTCACCATCATCCTCCAGGAATCGTATTACCGGTTCATCCAGTCCCGTCAGCTTTTTGTAAGGCTCATAACGGCCGGGGTTGTGCGTGCTACGACAGTCGAATACATAGCCACCACCGTTACCGCTCTCGTCCTCAGGTATGCCGTTGCGATACGAGAAGCTGAACACCTTAACCACCAGCGGTCCCTGCGCATCGTACTTCGAGAATGTAGCCGGTCCGTCCTGTGGATGGGCCTTATAAGGGTTCAAATCAGTCGTCTTATAACCATCGGCACGACTGGCCACCGTCTCAATCTGCTGGAACTGTGGCAGCTCTGTCAGCTTCTGCAGAATCTCCATCAAGTATGGATAATGCCAAGGCGTGCTGCTTGCCAACAACTCGCGAAGGTTCTGTATGGCAGGTGGAATGCTCTCAATAAAATGCTTTTTCTGCTCAAAATAGCCGCGGAATCCGTAAGCACCCAGCACCTGCAAGGTACGGAACAGCACAAACAGCGACAGGCGGTTTACAAAGTGGCGCACCGTGGGCACCTCGATGTAGTTCTTCAGCGAGTTGTAGTATTCATATACCAGTTCACGGCGCAACTTGTGCGGATACTTGGCCGAGGCCTGCCACAAGAACGAAGCCACATCGTAGTAAAACGGACCTTTTCGGCCGCCTTGGTAATCAATAAACCAAGGATTGCCATCGTGATCCAGCATCACGTTGCGAGCCTGGAAGTCGCGATACAGAAACGAATCGCTCTGTTCCGAAGTCAGGTCCTTCGCCATCAGTCGGAAGTCGGCCTCCAGCTTCAGCTCGTGGAAATCAATCTCCGTAGCCTTCAGGAAACAGTACTTAAAGTAGTTCAGGTCGAACAGCACACTGTCCACGTCAAACTCCGCCTGTGGGTAGCAGTTGTCGAATTCCAGGTCGCGCGCCCCCTGCATCTGCATCTTAGGCAGTTCGCGAATGGTGCGGCGCAGCAGTTCCTGCTCTTTCAGGGTGTAACGCCCTCCCGCTTCGCGTCCGCCTCGGATAGCGTCGAAAAGCGACATGCTACCCAAGTCGGTTTGCAGGTATCGCAGCTGGTCGTCGCTGGCAGCCAGAATCTTTGGCACCGGCATCTGCAGACGCGAAAAATGCTTGGTAAGATAGATAAACGCATGGTCCTCGTCGCGACTGGTACCTATCACGCCTATCACACTCTGTCCCTGCTGGTCGGTCAAACGGAAGTAAGTGCGGTTACTACCGCCCCCGGGAATCTGCTGAACATTAGCCGGCTCAGCTCCCCTCCATTGGGTATATAATTCGATAAGTTTCTCCATAATGCCTGCAAAGATACGAATAAGCGAGCAAAAATCCAAATATATTTGAGATTTTTCGAGCGGGAGTACCTTCAAGAAGGGCACAAAAAGGTACGAAAAATACCAACAAAAAGCGAGGGGCTCGCAGCATCACGCGGCGAGCCCCTCTAACCAATAATATTAACCTGTGATTATCTATACTTCCCAACCGATGGCTGAGGCACCGAGAACGGCTGCACTTGCGCCATCGAGACCTGAAACGAGGAACTTGGCCTTGTTCTTGAAGATCTTAAGAACGTGGGCATCGTAAGCCTCGCGGATAGGTTTCATAATCAGCTCGCCGGCCTTAACCATACCACCAAAGAAGATGAATGCCTCGGGTGATGAGAAGGCAGCGAAATCGGCACAAGCCTCGCCAAGCATCTTACCTGTAAACTCGTAGATATCCTTAGCCAGCTCGTCGCCCTTACCGGCAGCGATTGATACATCGAGCGATGTGATATCCTCGGGGTTCATGTCGCGCAGCAGTGATGGACGATCGGTCTTAGCCAGCATCTCACGAGCAGTACGAGCCACACCAGTAGCCGAGCAGTAGCACTCCAAGCAGCCTGTACGACCGCATCCGCAAGCGCGACCTTCCTCGCCACGAACCATTGTTACGTGACCCAGCTCGCCAGCAAAACCATCGTGACCGTAAAGCAGCTGTCCGTTAACAACAATACCCGAACCTACACCGGTACCAAGAGTGATAACGATGAAGTTCTTCATGCCACGAGCCACACCGTAAACCATCTCGCCGATAGCAGCGGCATTAGCATCGTTGGTAAGGGCTACGGGAATGCCTAATGCATCGCTGAACAGCTTAGCCAGGGGCACTACACCATTGTGAGCCCAAGGCAGATTAGGAGCAAACTCGATTGTGCCATTATAATAGTTGCCGTTAGGAGCACCAATACCCATGGCCTTGATTTTCTCGATACCACCAACCTGCTCGATGATAGGCTGCAAAGCCTGGACCGATGCGGCCACGTAATCATCTACATTACTGTAACCACCAGTTTTGATGGCTGTAGTGGCCTTGATATCGCCACGGGCATCAACAATACCAAATACCGAATTGGTACCTCCTAAGTCTAAGCCAATAACGTAAGGCTTAATTTCTGCGTTCTGTTCGTTCATAATTATAATAAGTTTATTAGTCTATATTAATATCGTATTTTGATTTCAAGGCACAAAATTACTAAAAAATTCGGCATAACACTTGACTTTTTACGGAAATTAACCATTATTTTATAAAAGAATGACTAAAATCAGCCGTAAGCGGAAATTTTTTCGTAACTTTGCACCCGTTATGCCAATTCATATACCAATAAATATATTAGACTTCATCTTTAAAGGGATGTTGATCGGTGTGATTGCCAGCGCACCGATGGGACCGGTAGGTATTCTGTGCGTACAGCGCACACTGAATAAAGGCCGCTGGTTTGGCTTTGCCACTGGCATAGGTGCCGCTGTGAGCGACATTATCTATGCGGCATTTGCTGGCTTCGGAATGTCGTTTGTGATGGATTTTATCACCAACGATCAGAACAGATTCTATCTGCAGATAGCGGGTAGCATATTGCTGCTGTGTTTCGGCTGGTACACCTACCATACCGACCCCACACAGAAAATGCACCAGAGCGGTAAGCAGCAGGGCACACTGTGGTACAACACGTGGACGGCCTTTCTGGTTACATTCTCTAATCCGCTCATCATCTTCCTGTTCCTGGCCATGTATGCCCAGTTTGCCTTTGTGCTGCCCAACCATCCGTTCGAGATGATTGTGGGTTTTGCCAGCATTGTAGCAGGCGCGCTGCTGTGGTGGTGGGGACTGACATGGCTGGTAGATCAGATACGCACTAAGTTTGATACTAACGGTATCAAGATCATCAACAAAGTAATTGGCGTGGCAGTAATCGTGGGCAGTATCATTATGCTGCTCGGACTAACCACCAACCTGGTAAGATTTTTTTAGCATAAAATATGTTTATAGCAAACGAACTTAGAAAAACCAACATTGCCGAGTATCTGCTGTATATGTGGCAGATGGAAGACACGGTGCGAGCATTCGACTGCTCGCTGCAACGCATCAAGCGCGAGTATATTGAGCGCTTTGACTACAACGACGAACAGAAGGAGGAAGAGACCGACTGGTTTGGCAACCTGATACGCATGATGAATCAGGAGGGATGCCGCGAGCAGGGACACCTGCAGATTAACAAGGTTACCATGCAGATGCTGATTGAGCTGCACCAGCAGCTGTTGCAGAGCAGCAAATTTCCCTTTTACAACACGGCTTACTACAAAGTGCTGCCCTTTATCGTAGAGCTGCGCAACCGTGGTGCCAACAAGGAGGAGAACGAGATTGAGACATGTTTTAACTCGCTGTACGGTGTGATGTTGCTGCGCCTGCAGAAGAAGGACATTTCGCCCGACACAGCACATGCCGTAAAGGAGATAACAACTTTTATCGGCATGCTCTCAGATTATTATAAAAAGGACAAAGAAGAAGGATTGAAATTCGAGTAATTATTAGGCACGGATTTACACGGCTTTTAATAAAAAGACACGGCTGGCTGCGCAAAAAAAGCAGTGTTTCTCTAAAAGAGAGCCGCGTAAATCCGTGCCAAGAAAAAAAATAGAGCGTCATGAGGATATTGATAACCGGATGCAATGGGCAGCTTGGAAACGAGATGCAGCTGCTGGAAAAGGAAAACCAGCAGCATACCTATTTTAATACGGATGTGGCTGAGCTGGATATTACCGACGAGGAAGCCATCAACCGATTTGTAACTGACAACGAGATTGACGGCATTGTGAACTGCGCCGCCTACACTGCCGTGGACAAGGCTGAGGAGAACCAGGAGCTGTGCCACAAGCTGAACGCCACCGCCCCAGGATTGCTGGCCAAAGCCATCGAGAAGCGTGGTGGATGGATGATTCAGATTTCTACCGACTATGTGTTCGACGGTACCAATCACCGCCCTTATACCGAGCAGGATAGTGTATGTCCCAACAGCACCTACGGTCGCACCAAGCTGGAAGGCGAGCAGGAGGTAACCAATGGTTGCAAGCGCTCGATGATTATCCGCACGGCATGGTTGTACTCTACATTCGGCAATAACTTTGTAAAGACGATGATTCGTTTGGGTAAGGAGAAGCCCGAGCTGGGTGTTATCTTCGACCAGATAGGTACACCTACTTATGCACGCGACTTGGCTGTAGCCATCTTTGCCGCCATCAATCAGGGCATCGTGCCAGGCATTTATCACTTCAGCAACGAGGGTGTTATCTCGTGGTACGACTTTACCAAGGCCATCCACCGCATTGCCGGTATCAACACTTGCCATGTGCGCCCTCTGCACACCAGCGAGTACCCTACTCCCGCCGCCCGTCCGCACTACAGCGTATTAGACAAAACAAAAATAAAGCAGACCTACAACATCGAAATCCCCTACTGGGAAACCAGCCTAGCCGAGTGCATCGCTCTTTTAGGCACGGATTAACACGGCTTTTTAAAAAAAAGGACACGGCTATGTTATACGAAGATTTATCAAAGAAAATTGTACATGCCGCTCATCTCGTACACGATGAGTTAAAATTTGGTTTCCTCGAGGCCGTGTATGGTAACGCTTTGTATAAAGAGCTTAGTAGAATGGGCCTGAAGTGTGAATGTCAAAAACCATTAGATGTTTACTATAAAGGCGATAAAGTTGGGCACTATGTTGCCGACATGGTAGTTGAAGATAAGATTATTATAGAATTAAAGGCTGTAACTGATTTACGACCAGAGCATGAATGGCAGCTAATAAACTACTTGGCAGCCACCCATATGGAGTTGGGACTATTGATCAATTTTGGTCGCTCAGTGAAAGTTAGACGTAAGATATTAACAAAAGAAGGGCAAACGGACGAAGAATAAGCCGCGTCTCTTTTAAAAAGAGCCGTGTTAATCCGTGCCTAAAGAATATGATTTATGAATCAGGAAATAGAAAGAAGACGTACATTTGCCATCATTTCGCACCCGGACGCGGGTAAGACTACACTGACAGAGAAATTTCTGCTGTTCGGTGGACAGATACAGGTGGCTGGAGCTGTAAAAAGCAACAAGATTAAGAAAACTGCCACCAGCGACTGGATGGATATCGAGAAGCAGCGTGGTATCTCTGTATCGACCTCTGTGATGGAGTTCGATTACACCCCCGATGGCAAGGACATCGAATACAAGGTGAACATTCTGGACACCCCAGGTCACCAGGACTTTGCTGAGGATACCTTCCGCACACTCACCGCTGTAGATTCGGCTATTATCGTAGTGGATGGTGCCAAAGGTGTTGAGACTCAGACCCGCAAACTGATGACGGTGTGCCGCATGCGCAAAACACCCGTTATCATCTTTATCAATAAGATGGACCGCGAAGGTCGCGATCCCTTCGACTTGCTCGACGAACTGGAGCAGGAACTCGAAATCAAGGTTCGCCCACTGTCTTGGCCTATCAATCAGGGTGCCAAGTTCAAGGGCGTTTACAATATCTACGAACAGAAGCTCGACCTGTTTACACCCGACAAGCAGCGTGTAACAGATAAGGTAGAGGTTGACATCGACAGCGAGGAACTCGACCAGCGTGTAGGCGAGGAGAACGCCGCCAAGCTGCGCGAGGACCTGGAGCTGGTGGATGGTGTTTACCCCGAGTTCGATGTAGAGACCTATCGCGAGGCCGAAGTGGCCCCCGTATTCTTCGGATCGGCCCTGAACAACTTTGGTGTGCAGGAGCTGCTTAACTGCTTTGTTGAGATTGCACCATCGCCCCGCCCCACCAAGGCCGAGGAGCGCGATGTGCAGCCCGAGGAGCCCAAGTTTACAGGATTTATCTTTAAGATTACCGCTAATATCGACCCCAACCACCGCTCGTGTATCGCATTCTGTAAGGTATGCTCTGGTAAGTTCCAGCGCAACCAGCCTTACCTGCACGTGCGCCAGGGTAAAACGATGCGTTTCTCAAGCCCCACACAGTTTATGGCGCAGCGTAAGAGCACCATCGACGAGGCTTGGCCAGGCGATATCGTAGGTCTGCCCGATACAGGTGGCATGTTTAAGATTGGCGACACACTGACCGAAGGCGAGAAGCTGCACTTCCGCGGACTGCCTTCGTTCTCACCTGAGTTGTTCAAGTATATCGAGAACGACGACCCCATGAAGGCCAAGCAGCTGCAGAAGGGTATCGACCAGCTGATGGACGAGGGTGTGGCACAGTTGTTCGTTAACCAGTTTAACAACCGCAAGATTATCGGAACCGTAGGACAGCTGCAGTTCGAAGTTATCCAGTATCGTCTGGAGAACGAGTACAACGCCAAGTGCCGTTGGGAGCCCGTACATCTGTATAAGGCCTGCTGGATTGAGAGCGACGATCCACAGGAGCTGGAGAACTTTAAGAAGCGTAAGTACCAGTACATGGCTAAGGATAAAGACGGCCGCGACGTGTTCCTGGCCGATAGCGGCTACGTGCTGAGCATGGCCCAGCAGGACTTCGAAAACATCAAGTTCCACTTCACATCAGAATTCTAAATGATAGGCACGGATTAACACGGCTTTTTAATAAAAGACACGGCTGGCTGCGCAAAAAGCAGCGTTTCTCTAAAAGAGAGCCGTGTTAATCCGTGCCAAAAGAAAAAAGCGTATGAAACAAGAAGACGATATAAGACAGGCTATTGAGACGATGCGTAAGGGCGGTGTAATCCTCTACCCTACCGACACCGTTTGGGGTATTGGTTGCGATGCCACTAACGCCGAGGCCGTGAAGCGTGTTTACGAGATTAAGCAGCGCGAGGATTCGAAGGCGCTGATTTGCTTGGTGGATAGCGATGCCCGCATGCAGCGCTACTTCCGCAATGTGCCCGATGTGGCCTGGCAGTTGATCGACAGCTTGAAAGAGGCTACCGATGCCAAGCCAACCACACTGATTCTGGATGGCGCTATCAACCTGGCACCCAACCTGATTGCCGAGGATGGCAGCTTGGGTATCCGTATCACCAACGAGCCTTTCTCGAAGGAGCTCTGTTTCCGTTTCCAGAAGGCCATCGTATCAACATCGGCCAACATCAGTGGCGAGCCTGCCGCACAGAACTACTGCGACATCGACCCACGTATCCTTGAGGCTGTAGATTACGTATGCTGGAGCCGTCGCCAGGAGCACAAGCCCCACACCCCCTCGAGCATTATCAAACTGAAAGAAAACGGCGAAGTTACAGTAATACGAAAATAATAATTAGGCCGTGCCAAAAATAAAAAGATGGAGACAACAGTAACAGATAGAAGACCGGAGTGGCTGAAGCGGTTGCACGACTGGCGCGTGGAGCACGTAAGCGAGAGGATGTTTATGATTATCCTCGCCCTGCTTGTGGGCTTTTTCGCCGCCGTGGCTGCCTTTGTGCTGCACTGGATTATCAACCAGATTGTAACGCTGCTCACCAGCTCGTTCAACCAGAGTCGTGCCAACTGGCTCTACCTGGTTTACCCCGTTGTGGGTATCTATCTCACGTCGCTGTTTGTACGCTATATCGTAAAGGATAACATCTCGCACGGTATCACGCGCATTCTCTATGCCATCTCATCCAACCGTTCGCGACTGAAATCGCACAACTGCTGGTCGAGCGTCATCGCTTCGGCCATCACCATCGGCTTTGGTGGATCGGTAGGAGCCGAGGCACCTATCGTGCTTACAGGTTCGGCCATCGGTTCAAACCTGGGTCAGCTGTTCCACCTCGACCGAAAAATGCTGATGACGTTGGTTGGTTGCGGTGCTGCAGGTGCTATCGCCGGTATCTTTAAGGCCCCGATAGCCGGACTGGTGTTTACGCTCGAGGTGCTGATGATAGATATGACCATGTCGGCCCTGCTACCTATCCTGGTATCGTGCGTAACAGCCACCGTGTTTACCTATATCTTCAGTGGCGACTCATCGCTCTTTACCTTCCATCTGGATAGCGAGTGGAGCGTGGAGCGCATACCGGCCTGCATAGGCTTAGGCATTGCCTGCGGACTGGTTTCGCTTTACTTTATCCGCATGATGGGCGCCTGCGAGGATGTGTTCTCGAAATTCAAGGATAAGCCTTACGTAAAGCTGGCCATCGGTGGTACCACGCTTAGTCTGCTCATCTTCCTGTTCCCAGCCCTCTACGGCGAGGGCTACAGCAGCATTAACCTGCTGTTGAACGGACAGAATGCCGACGATTGGAACCGCATACTCAACAACTCGATGTTCTCGGGGCAGGGTTCGCTGTTGTTGGTATATATCGCCTTGGTACTGTTTACCAAGGTAGTAGCCACATCGGCCACCAATGGCGGAGGCGGCTGCGGTGGAACATTCGCACCATCGCTGTTTATCGGCTGTTTTACCGGCTTCCTCTTTTCGCGACTTTGGAACATCAACTCCATCGGTGTGTATGTGCCCGAGAAGAACTTTGCGCTGCTGGGTATGGCAGGTGTGATGTCGGGTGTGATGCACGCGCCGCTTACGGGTATCTTCCTGATAGCCGAGCTGACTGGCGGCTACTCGATGTTTATGCCGCTGATGATTGTGAGCGTAGTGGCCTATATGACCATCAGCATTTTCGAGCCTCACAGCATCTATGGCTCGCGCCTGGCCAAGCAGGGAAAACTGCTTACCCACCATACCGACCACGCTGTGCTGACGCTGATGAATCTCGACTCGGTAATTGAGCGCGACTATCTGGGTGTTGAGCCCGATATGGAGCTGAACGAGATTGTACACAAAATCAGTCGCAGCCACTCCACAGTACTGCCCGTGCTCGATGCAGGCGGCAAATTGCTGGGCGAGATCGACATTATGAAAATCAGAAACGTAGTATTCAGAATAGAACTCTATCACCACTTCAAGGCGTCGCAGCTGATGACCGATCCCAAAGCACTGCTCACGGATGGCATGCAGATGCGACAGGTGATGCGCACCTTCGACCGCACCGGTGCCAACTGGCTCCCCGTGCTCGATGCCGAGAACCGTCTGAAGGGTTACATCTCGCGCCAGCGCATCTACACCATGTATCGCAAAATGGTGGCCGATATGTCGGAAGATTAAAATTTAGGCACGGATTAACACTGCTTTTTAAAAAAAGACACGGCTGGCTGCGAAGGAAGCAGCGTTTCTCTTAAAGAGAGCCGCGTAAATCCGTGCCCCCCAAAAAAATAAAAGAAATGAAGAAGGAAAATTTGCGTATTATTTTTATGGGAACACCCGAGTTTGCGGTGCCAACACTGCAGGCTCTGGTTGAGAACGATTATAATGTAGTGGCTGTAGTAACTCAGCCCGACAAACCCGTTGGTCGCCATCAGACTGAGATGCAGCCATCGGAAGTTAAGAAGTATGCTCTTGAGCACAACTTGCCCGTACTGCAACCCGTAAAGATGAAGGATCCCGAGTTTGTAGAGCAGTTGCGCTCGTATCAGGCCAACCTGCAGGTGGTAGTAGCATTCCGCATGCTGCCCGAGGTGGTTTGGGATATGCCCGCCTACGGCACCTTTAACGTACATGCCGCTTTGCTACCACAGTATCGCGGTGCAGCCCCCATCAACTGGGCGGTGATTCACGGCGAAACACAAACAGGCGTAACCACCTTCTTCCTCGACCACGATATCGACACCGGTCGCATCATCATGCAGAAGCCCTTCGCTATCCCCGACACAGCCGACGTAGAGTATGTGTACGACGGACTGATGAACCTGGGTGCCGAGATCTGTCTGGAGACATTAGAAAAAATTATCGCTGCCGACGGACACCCCGAGAGCATTCCTCAGGAGCAGATGATTCCCGTAGGTAGCGAGCTGCACGCAGCACCGAAGATATTCAAGGAGACCTGCCAGATTAACTGGAACCAGCCAGCCAAGCAAGTTTACGACTTTATCCGCGGTCTTTCGCCCTACCCCGGCGCCTGGACCACACTGGTATCGCCCGATGGTAAGGAAACGGTGCTGAAGATTTTCAAGACCAACAAAACCGGAAATACCACCGGCGAGCTCGGTCACACCGCCATTATCGACCGCAAGCCCTGCATCAAGGCAGCCGACGAGTTGCTGATGATCGAGGAGCTGCAGTTGGCAGGAAAAAAGCGCATGAATGGCAAAGATTTCCTGAATGGCATTAAAAATTTCGATAATTATATAATAAAATAAGGTATATTTGCGTTACTATAATAGGTAGAACAATAAAAACAGATTGCCTATGAAGATTTTTACTCCAGACGACAACATGTTCAGCGAGAAGACGTACAAGCCGCGCAAGCAAACGCTCGACCTCATTCGTCTTGTTGCATACACCTATCGTAGTAACTGCAACAAAACGTCGAACCTGAACTAACTTAAAAAATTATGGCATTAGTATCACCATCATTACTTGCCGCAGATTTTCTGCATCTCGACCGCGACATCGACATGATTAATCGCAGTGAGGCCGATTGGCTTCATCTGGATGTGATGGACGGATCGTTCGTACCCAACATCTCGTTTGGTTTCCCCGTACTCGAGGCAGTAGCAAAAGCTTGCAAAAAGCCACTCGATGTACATTATATGATAGAGCACCCTGAGCGTTACATTGCACAGACAGCCAAGTTGGGTGCCATGATGATGAATGTGCACTACGAGGCTTGTGTACACCTGCATCGCACCATTCAGGAGATTCACCAGGCTGGTATGAAAGCCGGTGTAACACTGAACCCCGCCACGCCCGTTAGCGTGTTAGAGGATATTATTAACGATGTGGATATGGTACTGCTGATGAGCGTAAACCCAGGCTTTGGCGGACAGAAGTTTATCGAGAACACCATCGATAAAGTAAAGCGCCTGCGCCAGCTGATCACCGAGAAAGGCAGCCACGCACTCATCGAGGTTGATGGTGGTGTGCAGGGCCAGACAGCCCCACGCTTGGTCGAAGCTGGAGTTGATGTGCTGGTAAGTGGCAGCTACGTGTTTGGCGCAGCCGATCCCGAGGGCATCATCAAGTCGCTCCGTTCACTCTAAGCTGAGATTAAGATTGTATTCGCGCGAGTATTTGCGCATGTTGATCAGGGCGTAACGCATACGTCCTAACGATGTATTGATGCTGCATCCCAACTCCTCGGCTATCTCCTTGAACGACATATCCTGGAAGTATCGCATATACACCACCTCGCGCTGTGGTGCAGGCAGGGCATTCATCAGCAGCACCAACTGCTTCAGCGTGCGCTGGTTGGTAAGCTCGGTTTCGCGATTCACATCTATCACCTCTTCGCCCTTCACGGCACTCAGATCGTTCTCCTTAGGCGCATCTACCACAAAATTCTTCTTCAGGTCGCGATAGTAGTCAATCACCGTGTTATGTGCCACGCGAATCATCCACCACTGCAGTTTACCTGTCTCGGTATACTGGTGGTTCTGTATCTTGCTGATAATCTTCAGGAACGTTTCCTGAAACAATTCGTTAGCCAACTCCTCATCCTTCACTACACGTATAATGTAGCTGAAGATATTGTCCTGGGTGCGTGAGAGTAACTCGTCGAATGCATGGTTATTACCATCTAGGTAAGCCTGAACTAATTCCTGGTCAGTCATACTTGTAAATGTACTCATATGCTCAAAAATTAAAAATTGAGTAGAGTTTGTTTCGATAGGCAATAATCATTTAAATTGTTAATAATCTGCGGCAAAAATAGATATTTTTATCCAAATCACCAAAAAAAATGCTCAAAATCTTAACATTGTGACATTTTTTTACTACTTTTGCAGTATCGAAGTAACCTAAAAAGGAAAAAATATGAAACTATTCGTACCAGGACGCCTGTGTCTGTTTGGTGAACATACCGACTGGGCGGGACACTACCGAACAATGAATGCCGACATTAAACCTGGAGCAGCTATCGTGACGGGTATCGAACAGGGAATCTACGCCGAAGTAGAGAAGTCGAGCATTTTTGAGCTTTACAGCACAGCCGATGAGATTAAAAGCGTGTGGCAGGATTTCAGCTGTCGCATGGACGAGACAGAACTAAAGCGTATTGCAAAAAGTGGATCATTCTTCTGCTACTGTGCGGGTGTGGCATCGTACATGCTCGAGTGGTATAAGGTTGGCGGTGTGCGCATTCGCATCACCGATATGACGCTGCCCATGAAGAGTGGCTTGTCGTCGTCGGCCGCCATCTGTGTGCTGGTGGCACGCGCTTTTAATCAGTTATATAATCTGAATCTCAACACGTTAGGCGAGATGAACATTGCATACTTAGGCGAGTTGCGCACCAGTAGCCGTTGCGGCCGCTTAGACCAGGCCTGCGCATTTGGTGTAAAGCCTAACCTGATGACCTTTGATGGCGACGAGATCGAGGTACGCTCGCTGAACGTCAAGAAACCCTTGCACTGGGTGTTCGCTGATTTGTGCGCCGAGAAGGATACCATCAAGATTCTGTCGGATCTGAACAAGGCCTACCCCTTCCCCAATAGCGATGCCGAACGTGCCGAGCACGAAGCTCTGGGACAGCTTAACCTGGATATCGTCGATCGTGCCATCAAATACATGGCTGCCGGCGATGCCGAGAGCTTAGGAAAACTGATGACCGAGGCCGAGGCGATGTTCGACGAGAAGATTGCGCCTATGTCCGAAGCCCTGCACTCGCCCAAGTTGCACGCCACGTTGAACGATCCCAACATCCAGCCTTTGGTTTGGGGTGGTAAAGGTGTAGGTTCGCATGGCGATGGTTCGGTACAGTTCCTGGCGCGCGATGCCGAGTCGCAGCAAAAGGTGGCCGATTATCTCAATGCGCATGGCATGAAAGCCTACACGCTCACACTCAAGCCCGTACACACCGTGCGCCGTGCTATCGTGCCCGTGGCAGGTTTCGGTACACGTCTTTACCCCGCCACGCGTGTTATCAAGAAGGATTTCTTCCCCATCCCATGTCCCGATGGCATGGTACGTCCGGTGATACTCATTCTGCTCGAGGAGCTTATCCAGAGTGGTATCGAGGAAATCTGTCTGGTATTAGGTTCCGAGGAGGAGCGCCAGCAGTATGCCGACTTCTTCGAGCATCCCCTGCCCGATGAGCATCTGCGCAAGCTGAACCCCGAAGCCCAGGAGTACGAGAATCATATATTAGATATAGGTAAGAAGCTGCACTACGTATATCAGCGCGAAAAGCGTGGCTTTGGTCATGCTGTTTACCAGGCAGCACAGTTTGCAGGTAACGAGCCCGTATTGCTGTTGCTGGGTGATACACTGTATCGCAGCGATTCAAATAAGCCTTGTGCCTTACAGATGATCGAGGATTACGAGCGCTACAACCGATTGATGGTAAGTATCCATCCTATCCCCCTGGCCGAAGTGAGCCGCTATGGCATTCTGCACGGTGTTTGGGAGGATAACGATCACACCATCCTGAACGTGAACGCTATGTGCGAGAAACCCAAGGCCAGCTATGCCGAGGAGTTCTTAGGTGTACGCAACAAGAAAGGCGACAAGGAGTACTACAGCGTATTCGGACAATATATCCTTACCCCCGAGGTATTCTCGCAGTTGCACGAGGACATCATGCAGAAGGAGATTGAGGGCGACCACGTAACCGAGATTGAGCTTACCGCAGCTCTCGAGGCTGTTCGCAAGCGCAGTGGCATGGTTGGTGTAAGGCTACGCGGACGTATGTACGATATGGGTAACCCGCTATCACTTGCCAAAGCAACACTCGAGTACCCACAGCAATAACAAAAAAGAATCCCGCACTTAAAAATGCGGGATTTCTTTTTTTATTTTACTAAGCTTAACAAGTACTTGCCGTAATCGTTCTTGGCCATCGGTTTGGCCACTTCCTCAAGCTTCTCCTTGCTTATCCAGCCACGTTTAAAGGCAATCTCCTCCAAGCAAGCCACCTTCAGGCCCTGGCGCTTCTCAATCACCTCGATAAAGGTCGAAGCCTCCGAGAGCGAATCGTGTGTACCGGTATCCAACCAGGCAAAGCCACGCTGCAAGGTCTGCACCTTCAGTTTCTTCTGTGCCAGATACTCCTGGTTAACGGTGGTAATCTCCAGCTCACCACGAGCCGATGGCTTGATGTGCTTGGCAATCTCAACCACGCTGTTGGGGTAGAAATAAAGACCTACCACGGCGTAGTTCGACTTGGGGTGCTCGGGCTTCTCCTCAATGCTCAGGCAGTTACCCTCGGCATCAAACTCAGCCACGCCGTAGCGCTCGGGGTCGTTCACGTAATAACCGAACACAGTGGCCTGATCGCGCTTTTCGGCATTCTCAACACTCTCCTTCAGCAGGCCTGTAAAGCCCGAACCGTAGAAGATGTTATCGCCCAGCACCAAGCAGGCGCTGTCGTCGCCAATAAACTTCTCGCCTATGATAAATGCCTGTGCCAGTCCATCGGGTGATGGCTGCTCGGCATACTCAAAATGCACACCGTAATCCGATCCGTCGCCCAGCAAGCGCTTAAAGCCTGGCAGGTCGTGTGGAGTCGAGATAATCAGAATCTCGCGGATACCAGCCAGCATCAGTGCCGATATGGGGTAGTAAATCATCGGTTTGTCGAAAATAGGTATCAGCTGCTTACTGATGCCCTTAGTAATGGGGTAAAGGCGTGTACCTGAACCACCAGCTAAAACAATTCCTTTCATACGTTGATATTTAAAATTTGGTGCAAAGATACAGTTTTTGGCACGGATTACACGGATTACACGGATTTTTTATATAAAATTATTATTAATCTGTGTTAATCCGCGTAATCCGTGCCTAATTTTTATTAATTTTGCAGTCGATTTGTAATTATAAATAGATTTTTATGGGATTTTGGAATAAATTATTTGGCAATAACAGCGAACAGAAGGTTGGCGGCATGGAGGATTTCATGACGCTGATTCGCGTATATTTCCAGGCAGCCATGGCAGCCGACTTGGGAATTACCAACCTCGCTGCCCTGCCCGACCTGCGTGTGTTTAAAACCACACTCAAGGTAGCTACCGTAAACAATAAGTTAGGTGTTGGCGAGCGCACCCGTTGTAAAAAGATGCTCAAGGAGATGTACGGCATGGACGACGATTTCTTTAAGGAGATCGACTCAAGCCTGCGCAAGCGTTGCAAGAAGGTTCAGGATGCACAGACCTACCTGCTGCAGTTCCAGGGCTTTACTCAGGACATCATGATGCTTACCGGCAACCTGATGAAGTTTAAGCTCCGCCTGCCCGGATTCATGAAGAAGGCACTCTACACCATGACCGAGAAGACCGTGAACGACATCTTTACCAAGAACGACTTTACCGACCCCGCTGTACTGAAGAGCGTGGTAGCCGTTCGCGAGTACAACCGTCGCTTAGGTTTCTCACAGAAGTGGGTAACCGACTTTGTGTTCAAGGTGGTGATGCTGGCTAAGAAAGAACCCAAGCCCGCACAGGACGACAAGTAAAAGGTTTAAAATATCTTAAAAGATAGCTGATACGCTATACTTTAAAAGATAAATTATATAACTTTGTACACCAAATAGTTACATCATGAGTGCAAACGAGCAAACGATATTGGCGTTCGAAACGCGTGTAAGACAGATGATTCTCCACTTCAAGCAGTTGAAGAAGGAGAACGAAGATCTTCTGGCACAAATCGAAAAGGGTAAGCAGGACATAGCCGACCTGCAGGCCAAATTGACTCAGGCACAGAATGATTACAATTCACTGAAGATGGCTAAGATGATGCAGATTACCGACGGTGATCTTGAAGGCGCAAAAGCCCGCGTCACCAAGATGATAAAAACGGTAAATCAGTGCATAGCCATTCTGAGCGACGAACAATAAATAAAAGGTGCCCACAATGACAGAAGTGAATAACGAGAAACTACATATCAGGTTGCACGTCTACGACGAAGAAATCGAAGTAACCATCAAGCGTTCCGACGAGGAATTCTATCGTAAGGCAGCCAAACTCATTACCGACCGTTATAACGCCTATTCGCAGGCTTATAAGGGTAAGAAGGGCGAGCATACCATAGCGCTCATGACGCTGATTGATATCGCCCTGATGTACGAGCGTGAGCGCGGCAACCACGACACTGATCCCTACAATAGTATTCTCACTAAGTTGACTTCTGAAATAGAGGAGGCACTTAAGTGAGAATATCATTTTATTAACATAGATTTTATATGGATATCATTATTGTACTACTGATCGCTGCAGGCGCCCTCGCATTAGGAGGAGTCTGCGGATACCTTGTATTCCGCTACGTTCTGAAGGGGAAATACAATGAAATGATCGACACTGCCACCAAGCAGGCCGACGTCATCAAAGAGAAAAAACTGCTCGAGGTGAAGGAAAAATTCATCAATAAGAAGAGCGAGCTGGAGAAGGAGGTGCAGCAGCGCAACCAGCACATCCAGCAGAGTGAGAACAAACTCAAGCAGCGCGAGATTTCGCTCAACCAGCGCCAGGAAGAACTGGGCCGCCGTAAGAACGAACTCGACAATCAGCAGCAGCGCATCGAGAACGAGAAGAAGCTGCTCTCTGTAAAGGCCGAGGAGCTCGAGAAGATGCAGCTCAAGGAGCGCGAGAAGCTCGAGGAGGTATCAGGTCTCAGCGCCGAAGAGGCTAAGAACCGCCTGGTTGAGTCGATGAAGGACGAGGCTAAGACTGCCGCTGCCAGCTACATCAACGAGATTATGGACGAGGCCAAGCTGAACGCTAACGCACAGGCCAAGAAGATAGTTATCCAGACCATTCAGCGTGTAGCTACCGAAACCGCTATCGAGAACTCGGTAAGCGTGTTCCACATCGAGAACGACGAGGTGAAGGGTCGCATCATCGGTCGCGAGGGTCGTAACATCCGCGCACTCGAGGCCGCCGCAGGCGTTGAAATCGTTGTCGACGATACTCCTGAGGCAATCGTTATCTCTGGTTTCGATCCTGTTCGCCGTGAGGTTTGCCGCCTGGCACTCCACCAGCTGGTGAGCGATGGCCGTATCCACCCTGCACGTATCGAGGAGGTAGTTGCCAAGGTTAAGAAGCAGCTCGACAACGAGATTATCGAGACTGGTAAGCGCACCGCTATCGACCTGGGTGTTCACGGTCTCCACCCCGAGCTCATCCGCATCATCGGTAAGATGAAGTACCGCTCATCATACGGTCAGAATCTGCTGCAGCACGCGCGCGAAACAGCCAACCTGTGTGCCGTTATGGCCAGCGAGCTTGGCTTGAATCCTAAGAAGGCTAAGCGTGCCGGATTGCTGCACGATATCGGTAAGGTACCCGACGAGGAGAGCGAGTTGCCACACGCTATCTACGGTGCTAAGATTGCCGAGAAGTTTAAGGAGAAGCCTGATATCTGCAATGCCATCGGTGCTCACCACGACGAGATGGAGATGCAGACACTGCTGGCTCCTATCGTACAGGTGTGCGACGCCATCTCAGGTGCCCGTCCTGGTGCACGTCGCGAGATTGTAGAGGCTTACATCAAGCGTTTGAACGACCTCGAGGCCATCGCTATGAGCTATCCCGGTGTTACCAAGACCTACGCCATCCAGGCTGGTCGCGAGCTCCGTGTGATTGTAGGTGCCGATAAGATGAACGACGCCGAGAGCGAGGCCCTCAGCGCCGATATCGCTACAAAGATTCAGAACGAGATGACCTATCCTGGTCAGGTAAAGATTACCGTTATCCGCGAAACACGTTCTGTAGCTTATGCTAAGTAATCTTTAAATAATCTGTTTGATATCAAGTAAATCAGATACTGTGTAAGTGGGGGCCTCAGGGTCTCCACTTTTTATGTCGTATCCCCAACGGTTAAACAGCAGCGCATCTATGCCCACGGCCATCGCGCCCTTAATGTCGGTTTGCAGGTTGTCGCCTATCATCAGCGTTGTTTCGGGCTTGGCTCCTGTCTGCTTAAAAGCATACTCAAAATAGCCCGCAGCAGGTTTGTTTACCCCCGCATCCTCGCTCAGCACAATCGTATCAAAATAGTCGCGCAAACCGCAGGCAGCCAGTTTTTTGTACTGCACCTCGTGGAATCCGTTGCTCGTCATGTGCATACGGTAGCCCTTTTCGCGCAGGTATTGCATCAACTCGTGTGCACCCTTCACCGTGCCGGGCTTATTGCTGCAGTACGCCAGAAATTGGTCGCTCATCTCCAGGCAGTACGCCTCGGTAGCAGCATCACCCATGCCCACACTCAAGGGTCGGCGGAATCGCTCCACTATCAGGTAGTCGCGCGTAATCTCACCCTTCGAGTAGCGACCCCAAAGGTCGATATTCGCCTCCCAGTAAGCATCGTAAAACACCTGAGGGTCAGCAAAATAGCGTCCCAGCTGGTAATACTCGAACGTTTCGCGTATGGCAATCTCCGAGTTGCCATGGGTGTCGTAGAGCGTGTCGTCAAAGTCTACAAACAAATCCTTATATACCTTATTCTTTTCCATACGCTGGCAAAGGTACGAAAATAGTTGCAAAGTTACGTACTTTTTTAGTGCGCAGTTTGGTATATTGCCAAAAAATCACTAATTTTGCAGCCAAAGCTCTATAAATGCCCTAAGCAATGAAACGTCTACTCATATTTTTCATCACCTTAACAGCTGCTTTTGCAGGCGTTAAGGCGCAATCGGTGGAAAAGGAATTGCAGGCCGACCCTAACCGTGCGGCAGGTATGTTCTATGCACTCCCCATAGGCAAGATGCCTAAGGATACCCCCGCGCCCGCCGGTAAAAGACCATTCTACATCAACCACTACGGCTGCCCGGGTTCGTATTATCTCGATAAAAAGGATTACTATACCGATACCTACGCCACCTTTGCAAAGGCCGACAGCTTAGGCAAGCTTACCAAGCTGGGTAAGGATGTGTTCCGCCGTATCAAGTTACTGTGCCAGGATGCGCAGGATCGCGATGGCGAGCTCACCCCTATCGGCGCCCAGCAGTCGCGCGACATGGTAAAGCAACTGGTTGATCGTTACCCCGATATGTTCACCCCCGATGGCTACTACAGCGTGCGCAGTATTGTTGAGAACCGCTGCATTATGACCATGCAGGAGGGGCTGCTGCAACTCTCGGCCATGCACCACCCCATCATTGCCCGTAGCAAGGCTTCGGTACAGGAAAATCGTTTTATGTGTCCCGAAGATAAGATACTTACCTCGCAGCGTACCGATTCGCTCACCATGCTGCATTACAATCGCTTTGTATCGCTCAACTCGAGCGACAACCGCCTGATGCAGTCGCTCTTTAACGATCCCTTCTACGTGGTTTCAAGCATCGATGTACCCAAGCTGGCCCGCCAGTTGTTTATTCTGGCAGGTAACGTGCAGCATGCCAACATCAATAAAAAAGTTACCCTCTGGGACATTTTTACAGATAAGGAGATTCACCAGCATTGGCGCAAGCAAAACGCCTGGCACTATATTAACTATGGTGGCTGCACCCTTAATGGCGGCTATCAGGCCTACCTGCAGCGCGCCACCCTGCGTAATATGATGCACATGGGCGACAGCGTGCTTAAACGTTATAGTCCACTGATGCACCTGCGCTACACCAACGAGCAAGTTATCATGTCGATGGCCTGCCTGATGGAGCTTAATGGCTGCGGTTTGCATACCGACAACCTCGACTCGCTCGAAGCCTATGGCTGGGCCAACTATCGCATCGCCCCCTTAGGTGGCAGCATTATCATGATTCACTATCGCGCCAATCACGACGATCCCGATGTGCTGGTAAAAGTACTGCTCAACGGCGAGGAGGCACGCCTGCCCATCAAAACCGATTGCGCCCCCTACTACCACTGGAAGGATGTTAAGCGCTACTATCTGCGCAAAATCTATCGCTACGAGAACCGTCGATTCAGCCACAAAAAAAGATAACATTTCATGAACACCAAAATCAAATACACGCTCCTGTTGATACTGGCCGTAAGCAGCTGTAGGCTGTCTGTGGCCCAAAGTGTTATCGACCTGATCAAGCAGCGCCCATCCTACGCATCATGCAATTACGATGTGTATCCCGATAGCATCACCGCCAAGCTCACACCAGCCCCCGCTGACAAAAAGCCGTTCTATATCTCGCACTATGGTCGCCATGGTTCACGCTACATCAGCAATCGCAGCGGATTCGACACCCCCTACTTCATGATGCTGCATGCCGACAGCCTCGACGAGCTTACACCTACAGGCCAGCAGGTACTGCGCCACATGAACAATATCATGCGCAACACCGAAGGCCGCTGGGGCGAACTTACCGGCTATGGCAAACAGCAGATGCAGAATATAGGTCGCCGCATGGCCGAACGCTTCCCCGAGGTGTTCCATCCAGGCGCCAACGTTACCTGTATCAGCACCGTTGTGCCCCGTTGCATCGAGTCGATGGGCTCTTTAGCCATGGAGATGCTGCAGGTATGCCCGCAGCTGCACATCACCATGCAGGCCTCAAAGCGCACCCAGTGGTATATGAATTATCAGGACAAGAAATTACGTAAGAGCTATATGACCCCTGAGGCTCAGAAAGCCTTAGACGCCTATACCGCCACCCGTATGGGTAACACCCGACTGATGGAGCTGATATTCAAGAATCCCGATATCGCCGAAGAGTTTGTAAACCAGGAGGACTTCAGCTATTATCTCATGAAGATGGGACTCTTCCAGCTCAACACCAACTTTAATCGCAACACCAACCTTATTGGTCTTTTTAATACCAACGATCTGTATCGCATGTGGCAGGTCGACAACGCCTACTGGTATCTGCAGCATGGCGCCTGCAAACTTAACGGTGGCAACCAGCCTTACACGCAGCGCCACCTGCTTAAGAAGATGATTGCCGATGCCGACAGCTGCATCAAACTACCCGATCCTGGTGCACAGTTGCGTTTCGGTCACGAAACCGTACTGCTCCCATTGGTATGTCTCATAGGTGTTAACGGGTTTGATTTCTCTACCGACAACCTCGACGAGCTCGAGGGCCATGGCTGGTGGTGCAGCAGTGTGTTTCCGATGGCCAGCAACCTGCAGTTCATCTTCTACCGCAGCAATCCCAAGGATAAGGATGTGCTCGTAAAAGTACTGCTCAACGAGGTCGAGGCCACCCTCCCCATCTCCACCGACTGCGCCCCCTACTACCACTGGTCCGACTTCCGCCAGTACTGCCTCAACAAACTCGCCGCCTATAAGCAATAACTGCTTATATCATTTATACTACGCTTGTATAAACGCCACCTTTCTACGATTATCTTTGGGGCGCACGGCGAAGTGCAACCACACGGCACCATAGCGATTCTTTTCTATCAGCAGTTCGTCATAATCCTGCTGCGTCTCTTTAGCATAATCGATAAGGATGGCCGCATAGCAGATGGCCTGTTCCATGCCATTAGTGCGGATATCCACCGCACAGCCCGTTAAGTGATTACTGGTTGGGGCTCCACCAACTTTTCTGTTCAACTGAGGCGATCGATAACCAGAGTTAATGATAATCGGTTGCGAGGATCTTTCCCTCAGAACCTCCAGCCAAGTGCAGAGGTTTTTCAAATGGGCTATAACCTCATGACTGGGAATGTTATACACCTCAGGATACTTGCTCCTGGTGAACTCCCCGAGCACAAAATGCTCGGAGAGGTTTGCTTTACTGTTTAACTGTACTATCTGTTCCATTTTCTTAATGTTAGTTTGTTAGGATGTTAGGACGTTAGATCATGAGCAGACCGGTTTTACGATAGCGCACCTTGGCGCAACCATCTTCAACATAGTCTTCTGCCTTTTCTATCAGTCGGTCCTTGGTTAGTCGGCTGATACGCATATAGGCTGTAGCAGCACTCTTAAGCTGGAAGCAACGCACCACATCATCGGTTGTAAACACATCGGGCAAGCGTTCGAAACCTTCGTAGGTTTTCTGACGACGCTGAACGTTTACGCTGACATCCTTCAGTTTGTTGTCGAAGTAGGTTTCGGCCATCGCACCAAAGTAGTAACGCTGGCAGGCGTACTGTATGTTTACTATCAATTCTGCCAATCGCCAATCGATTTCGTCCGTTTCGAATGTACCACACCAGTAGTTGCCTTCCTGATGCAGATCGCCCCAGTGGCGCATCACAATAAACGGAGCCGAGAAGTTCAAGCCATGGTAGGCACAACGCTTTAGCAGCATCTCGTCGGCTTTGCTGTCGTTCTCTTCAGCATCGGCCATTCGACGGGCTGTCCAGTCGTAGAGTTCATCCACCAGCTTCTGAACTGAGAGCTCGCCCTTGGTACGATCCAGCTTTTTAGCCCATTCCTTTAAGCGGTTGTCGCTATCGTAATCCACATTGCTTTCACGACTCATCATCTTAAAGTTGGTAGCGGGCAGCGGAATGCAGGTCAGTCGGGTGGCCAGTCCTGAGCCGAAGTTCTGCGCGTTCACCTTCTTTTTCAGCGCGATGGGCGTACCCGTGTAGATGTAGTTCCAGGTTACGAAGAAATCCTGCAGGATAGAGTCGTTGTTAGAGTAAGCCTGTCCATCCTCCTCGTTGTGGAACGCCTTCAGTTCCATGCTCTGCTTGTCGATCCAGCTACCACCTTTCTGCACGCAGATGGTGTTGTCCAGCTCGGTATCAAACGTCAGCATGTGCAGCTGCATGGGCTCGCCATCCACCTCCTCTACGCTGTTAACCATGTCCTGAATAAACTGGGCATTACTGGTTCGTGCGGGGTGTACACGTACAATCACCTTAGGTTTCTTAGGCTTCTCCTTGTTGGCGCCCTTGGTGCGCATCTGTTCACGATAGGCATTAATGGCCTCCTTACCTACTTTATCAGCCTCGATGATAGGTGCTGCCAGCAGCTTAAACAAGCGGGTGGCAAAACTCTTACCACTTGCTGGATCGCCGATAATCAGCGTTGAGTTGTTCAATCGTCGCAATTCCTCTGGACGATGGTAAAAGCGATACGTGCATCGTGTCATCAGCGTCATCAACAGGCCGCCTGCTACAAACAGGGCCGCTGGGTACTGGTTGTGCTTCAAGCCCTTGCACACATCCTTCAGGGCTGGATAGTACTCACTCAGGGCCTCAATCTCTTCACCCCATTCCCACAGCATCTGTGCCATGGTATCATCCTTCAGCACCGCCGCCGTTGACGCTTTCGTGCCCTTCGTAATCTCCTGGTACGTCTTACCCGTAACCTCCTGGATAGCCTCAAGCATGGGTTTACTGGGCAGCTGATTAAGGAATTTCTTCTCCTTATCGCGTTTGTGCTCAACGGCACTCGATATGGTGTTCTCCATCCTTTCGCCCTCGCTGATGAGTTCCTGTACCCACGTCTGCTTTTCGAGCACTCGCTGCACATCAACCCTATCGCCGTCGAGTAGTGTGAGCAGATCAGAGGCCAACTTGAGGCTTTCGTTATGTCGGTTTCTATCCTCTCGGCATGGCAGCTTATCGCCATAGCGCTTATCAATAATACACTGTACATCATATCCACGCCACATTACAGGTTCGTTACTATGCTCGATGGGAGTTGATGTTTCTGGAAGATTCGCACTCTCGCTCTGTGAGCGACCGTCTCGATATAGAGCAGTATATCGCTCAGCATACTCTTGGTTCTCATAACTAAACAGTTCTTTATCAATAAATAAAATATCGGTATATTTACAAATGTAACTCATTCTCGACGAGTCTTTGCAGGCCTCATCCACTACCACCTCGTCGCCCAGCAGTTTGGCCATAGCGTGCTGATTATCAATCAGGTTGCCCCAATCCAGTCGGGCCTTGAACACAATCTTCAATCCCTTTCCACTGGGTGTGATATACACGAGAACAATGCCCAATGCCTTCAGGTCGAGGCCCTTATCTATCCAGCCCTGATACAGGGTTAACGGGTTCTCGATATGGTCGAGATCCATCACCACCAGGCCCGTTAAGCGGGTGGCTGCCTGTTTGCGCCAGGCACCTAATCTACCTTTGGCCGATGTTGTTTCGTCGAAAGTAGCCTGGAAGATGAATGCAGGCAGTTTGCGTTTCAACGCTGCATCACCCGTTTCACGATACTTATCGATATTCTCGTTCCACTTGGTGCCCTTAACAAGAGCCCAGAACTGAGCCTCATCTACCGGCAAGGTGGGGTTACTAAAGTTTTTCTGATAGCAAAACATAATCTTAAATTTTCAATTATCAATTTCGAATTAAGCCTTAGCAGAATTCAATCAGTTCACGTTCTATCATCGCATTCTTGGCGTCGCGATGGTGATCGTCCATCAGCCCCATCACTGCTGCAGCACCCAATTCTTTGGGGAAACTGCCATACACCTTGATACGCTGTATACTCTCCTTAACCCAGCCCCATGGCAACTTTTTTACCAGGCGGTCGTTCGCGCAATTACGCGACTTACGCTTATAGGCATTAAATGTTATCACTCCCGTAAACTTGTCACGATGTAGTGAACCCTCTACGCGCTTTCCTTCAACGAGGCGCACAAGAACCTCTTCGTCAATAGCAATATATTTTTTCATAACTTGTCGAATTGATGAGTGAAGGGTTGTGTTAGAATTTGGCCATTTTCACTACGTAGACTTCCTCCACCACACTTCGACTCGGTTATTTACTTACCTTTCTTAGATGTTACCTTTCGCAATTTCCCTTGCAGCCTGTTTCTTGTATTCCTTCAAGGCATCATAATAGTTATCACGTATAGCCTTCTCCAAGTTCACACCATCAAACATGGCGTTAACCGTTATACATGCCAACATGTTGGTCAGAATAGCTACCAGCACAGCCTGATCCCAAGGGTTACGGATGTCGAGCTTATCGGCTATAGCTGTAAACTCATCACCCCAAGTCTGTACATCATTAGCAAACTGCTTTTCAATATCGTCGGTGCCGCTAAACATGCGCACCATCTTTTCAATCTTTGTCATTTTCTTCATAACTTTACTTTTTTATTTGATTAGTACTATTTGAGTTCCTTTCAGGCGAACCACGGCTCCCTTTTGCAAGCCTGCATTGCGCAGACAGTCGTTCATTTCCCACTCAGAGCATACCGATTTCTTTTCTACCATCTGCCCCGTCTTAGTGCACTGCCTTGTACCATCATTCTGGCTTTCCTTATGCTTGCACGATGCGCAGCATTTGTTCACCTTAATGTGATAGGCATTAACTATCTGTTCCATCACGCTACACCTCCCTCTCTTCCTCTATCCATGCGTAACACGTTTCCAATACGTAATCAGCCGATGGGCATCCCGTCATTCGTATCACGTCGTCGCACACATAGTCAACCATATCCATTGCCAGTTCTTGCTGCATCTGACTGCTGAACCCTAACAGCTGTTGGTTAAGCATAAACAGCAACGGTTGGCTTAACTTGTTCTCCAGTTGGCACATCACGCTCTCGGCATCATGCTCCAAGCACTGTACTCTCATCAGGTCTTCATCTTCGTAGATGAACTGACCGCCTTTTCTCTTTTCAAAAATACTTTGTCTTACCATAACTTTTAATTTTAAATTTGCGTCGTTTTTTCCTTTCGACAGTGCAAGGACAGTGCAAACCGAATGCAATCGAGCTCGCTCGAATTGCTGAGGTGCAGCCTGTTCTCGCTGATTTCATCGGCAAAGTTCGCAATAAAAATTCACCCCACGAAGGCTTTATTTTCTATTGTCCGACGTATCGTCCGACACCTTTAAGCTTCGTCCGACCAACCGTCCGACTTATTGCTTTGAGCCCTCATAAAGGCACTCAAAAATCGCTTCACCAAGTTCTTTCTGCGTAGTGCCTCGCTGGCTTTGGGGCTATCGGTAAACGTCCAGTCGGGGTACTTGCCTTTTACCTTAGCTATGGTATCGTAGATAGTGGTGCGACCAGGCAGATTATCAAAATCCGATTGGTGCATATAGTCGATAAAATCTTTGGGGGTATAGAAAAAGGGCAATCCTTTTACCACGCTCTCGTTCATAGCCACCATCAGGTAAGCATAGTCGCAGGGATTTTTAAAGGCCAGGGCCTGTCGCATTTCGCGAATGGCCGATGCCACATAGGCATCAATGGTAAGTTTCTTGTCGCCAGTGCCGCAAACATTCAGCACCTCTACCATCGGGCACAGATCAACCATACCCATAAACTTCTCAAAAGCTGCGTCGTCGATACGCAATACTACTTGTTTCATCTTTTCCAAGTGTTTTGTGAGAAGAGCATGATTGCTGCAGCTTTTCACCTCAGAGGACTCCCACCCCACTCGGATTCAACATTAATTTTAATTATCAATGGCAAAGGTACAGTTATTAAAACAAAAAAAGCCCCTATATAGGGGCTATAATAGGGGCTATAGTAGGGACTATATAGGGGATACTTATATTGATTATCAGGCAGTTACATTAATCCTTAAAAACCACATCGATATCATCATAGCGGGCAGGTAACTTACCTAACTCTGTGCATTTATGCTTTTCCTGGGCCAGATTGTTGATACCCCAGAAGTCTTCAAAAGTTTTCCATTTGGTTTCCAGTTCCAGCTTTTCTGCAAATAGTTCTGCAATATACATTGCTTGCTGGCGAGTAGTGCTTGCCAATAGCATGTAGTGCTGGTCAACAAACTGCTGTTTTACCAGTCGTTCCCAGTATTTCACCGCTTTTTCTGAAGCTAAAACTCCCGTCAAAGTACGCGTATGGTAGTCTACATCAAGTCCGTACTCTGCAGCATGGCCGTTAATCACATCTGTCAGGATACAAAGGATATCCAGCGTTTCAAAAAACTCATCTATTTCTTTCTCCCTGTCGGCATCGTCATAGGGTATGTTTTGCGAGAACACACGCCAAGCCTCATCATCGTCTTTCATCTGATACCAGCGGCTGGCAAGTTTAATACGCGCAAAATTCTCAATCAACCGCTCGCGCTCCTCAATAGCTTCTTGCAGCAGATATTCGCTCATGCACCCCTTTGCCCATTGTACCAGTCTATCGTTGGTAGATCTATAGGTAAGCGTAAGACTTTGCGCAAAGCGATACTCCCTATTGTTAGATAGCTGAGTGCGCAGATCTACGTATGGTTCTGGCTTAAGATTGGCGTAAAACTGCACTAAAGCCTGCTGACATCGCTTTCGAACTGCACCCAATGAGAATAACCGATCGGCATCTTGCTTTAACCGGTTAATCCTATCACGTACTACTGGCGAATAGTCGCCACGTGGTATTAGTGGTTCTTTATTCAAGGCGGTAATCATCGTAACAATAAATTGATTCCAACCAATACTTAAGATAACTCAACGGTAGACTATGTTCATCGTCAAGTTCCATGTCAAGATTGTATTGCTCTGCAATCGGCAGAGCAATTTTAAGCATATCGTTAACGAATAATTGATAATTCTCTCGATTCCTGCTGCCATCACAAAAACTATCACGAACAGGCTTTATCTTCTGCCAAATCTCCTTAGTTGCAGCTAAATAGTCTTTATGGTAGGTATGATTCACATCACCCCAAAGTGAGTCAATCAGCCCAACTTCTTCGATACAGAGCCCACGTTGTGCACCTTCCTTGATATGGGCGTTTACATTATTTATTATATCAAGCAGGCTATTGATATACGAATTACATTGGTCTACATTGGCCCAATCAGGGATAAAGCCATGTAGTTTCTCCCATATATAATCATAAACAGCCGAAGATATTCTCTGGTATTCGAGCATAGTTATACTTTCTACCATCTTGGCGACAAGCGCAGCTATTCTTCTATATTCCGTAACCTCCAGCCAATACAAAAGTTCTTCGTTTTCTGGTGAGAACTGATACGGATCGTCTCCAGTTCCAGCCTCAAACCTAGAGCTGAGCCATCTTAACGAAAAGCACTTTCCCCAAGGGTTCTGCCCCATCAAGCATCCCATCAGCCTTACCATATCAAGAAGCCAGCCATCCACATTCTCCATAGGTATAAACGGGAATGGTTCGTCTAAATCCAACAGTTTTTTCTCACCATATATTTGCGACACGTACTTCTGGGCTGCATCACCATTTGGCTGCTGACCAATTATCTTTTCTATATTGTAAAGCATAAACTGCCTGCTATCGCTTTCATTAATGCCTTTAAAAATAGTAAAGTCAGTACCTTCAAACACCTTTTTCCTAAGGTCAGTCTGCTGCAGACGTTTCATATACTCAGAAGAAAACAGCTTTGTTTCCTTCTTAAATCTCCATAAGCGCTGAATCTCTTCAAGCAGCCTACCATACTCCTTCTTCAGTTTTTTGTTTTCATACTGAAGTTGTTTTATGTCTTTTGTTTCCATATATTACATATCTTATTATAACAGTCCAAATATTATTCCTAACTGGTCACATTTTGTGACCGGTTCAACCTCTATTTGGTTTTTGTTGTTCTTAGCCATTGATTAATTCAAATTAATTTAAGTACACAAAAGTACAAATAATCCTGCACCTAACAAAAAATGCTGGATAGATATTAAGACTATTTAGCAGAAGGCTTGCCAATCAAGAAAATTTATTTCCATAGTGTTTTTCCGCAAAAAATCGTTAAATTGCACTACTTTAGTGCATTTTTCTTTCATTTTATGCACTGTTATAGTGCATTTTTATTATATTTGCAGCAAAAAATATAACGATTATGGATATTTCGCTTATTGAATTTATGGAGAGTCAGTTGAAGTTAACCACTTCAACATTCCATCGGTATATGTACGATCAGGTGAGTTGGGAGTCGAGAATGTTTGGACTTGTTGGGCCACGTGGTGTGGGAAAGTCAACAATGATCCTACAATACATCAAAGAGAACAGAGACAAGCGACACATGCTATATGTAGCCGCCGACCATCTGTATTTCTCAACCCACACACTTATCGACACAGTAGATGAGTTTGTAAAAGACGGTGGTGAGCAGATATTCATCGACGAGATTCATAAATACGAGAACTGGTCGCGAGAATTGAAACTCATCTATGACTCTCATCCTGACTTGAAGGTTGGATTCACAGGCTCATCAATACTTGATATCACAAAGGGAGCATCCGACCTTAGCCGACGTACGCTGATATTCACTATGCAGGGACTTTCGTTCCGAGAATATCTGGCATTGTTTCATAACATAACCGCCCCGGTATATACCATCAACGATATCCTGGAGCATAAAGCGAAACTTGATACCATCAATCATCCACTGCCCCTATTCAGGAATTATCTAAAAAACGGCTACTATCCATTTGCAAACGAGGGTGGCTATGAGATGCGTTTACGCCAGGTTATCAACCAAACAATGGAGGTAGACATCCCCCAATATGCGAATATGAACGCATCAACAGGCCGCAAACTAAAGAAGCTACTGGCCGTGATAGCACAGAGCGTACCCTTTAAACCTGTCATGGAGTCGTTGGCCACAGTGATAGGTGTAAGTCGCAACGTGCTACCCGACTACTTCCTCTACATGGAACAGGCTGGTATGATAGGACAACTACGCGACGACACTGGCGGCATACGTGGTTTAGGAAAGGTAGAGAAAGTATATCTTGACAACACGAACCTGGCCTATGTACTTGGACATGAGAGTACCGACATTGGCAACATCCGCGAGACTTTCTTCTACAATCAGATGCGTGTAACTACTGATGTCATCAGTTCACGAATAAGCGATTTCGAAATAGACGGCAAGACCTTTGAGGTGGGCGGAAAGAGCAAGAAGCAGAAGCAGATACAAAATGTAGCCCAAGGCTACGTAGTAAAAGACGATATCGAAACAGGCCATACCAACATCATCCCCCTCTGGCAATTTGGACTGACCTATTAGCAATATAATAACATTCTAAAAAGTACAAATAATCCTGCACTTAACAAAAGATGCAGGATATATATTAAGACAATTTAGCACATGGGCTTCCATCCCCTTAGACATTCACTCACATATGGTGAAATATCTTCAGGTTTTGATGTCACAAAATGTGACTTCAAAACTTCTAAGATCACCGCTCGGCCCTATGGGACGCTTGCCTAAGCAAGAATTTGAGATCTTAAACATTAGGTGGTCGCAAATTGCGACCACCTAATTCATATCCACTTTCTGTTAATAATTAGAAATCATCAAGAATGTCTTTATTAATAGAAGAATCTTTCATCTTTTTCAAAATAACACTTCGGCACTTTTCCAAATAACTGCCAAGCTGGTTTTTAATATACTCCCTATCAAGGAATTCTGTTCCTGTAGATACCCGTAGCTTAATGATACCGTGTTCTTCTATCTTATTGATTATATTCGGGGTGAGTTCGAATATTGCAGAAAAATAATCCGCTTCACCTGATGGATAAATTTTCGTTATACTCCCAATAGGTATCCCATAACCCGGAGTATCTATTTTTCCAACATTCAGATTTTTGCAAGGAAGACACAAAGATTCACAATTGCCCAGTTTTATGACCACCTCACACGAAGGAGCCATACTATGGTGCGTAGCTACAAGTAAATACCAAGTAGTTTTATATTTCCCCTCAAATATTTTCATGCCGATATCAAACGCAACACCATCAACTTTAAATTTCTTTGTTGTTGTCATTATCTGATGAAGCCCATCCTCTTCAATCCTATCAACGCTTATCTTTTGTGCATGAGCGGCCATACACAACATGGATAAACCAACTATAATTACGTGTTTCATACTGCACCCAAACATATTATTCTAAACTTAGCATTCCAATGATGCTTGCAAAGATAGCACAAATATTTGTAAGCTACAAAGTTTTTAAAGCGAAAATGATCTTTTCCACTCAATCGTAGGAATCTTGTAAAGGTCAACAATTTGCTTACACATAGAAATATCTATTTGGAAACCATTACATTTCTTGCTTTCTTCTATACTATTTATCTCATTATTTGATACTAAATCACGTATATTATACCCATAGTGAACACATCTTCCTCTGTTTTCCATGCAATGTTTACAAAAACGGCAATCGTATATCTTATAGCCATTTACAAAAGCTCTCATCAATCCATAAGTCATGAGGTTGTAGGACGAAGTAAAAACGTCTGGAACAACAAGACCATAAATAGCATTATCCGGCCAGTTGTCAATATGACGGCAATCAGTATCTTCTAATAATTTGTAGTCAGTTTCGCCACCATCTTTTGTCAACACAAATCTTTTAAGTTTAATTGTACACTCTTCACAAACCACCCTTTCAAAATTGTAAAAACGGACACTTGGCCGAAAAACACTATCATATGGATTATTTGGACACTCCACATTTATATTCAACAGATCTTCCGTTAATGGTTTTTCTGCATCAGAATAATTAAGAAGTTCTATAATTTGCCCTCTAGCTTCATAACTAGCCTTGCCTTCAAAAGAGCATTTGATTGTAGTATATGGAACGGAAGAATTCTGCTTGATTAATACAAGATTACCATTTTCATCTTCCATACAAATATCATAAACCTCTTTTAAATCTTTTCTTATTGTTATTTCTTGTTTTTTACATTCGTCACATGCAAACTTGCATCCGGGATATTTGGGGCATTTTTTGATAGCATTATATTGTATAAAAAAAGTATCGGATTGATAAAACCTCTGTACAAGACTTTGCTTGGCTTTTATGTAGCGATACTGAACACACTTTTTGAATATGCTACTTGATTTTTCTACTCTTTTAAAATTGAAAAACCTAACCTTTGGTAAATAGCCATATTGATAAGGGTTTCCTGATGTATAATCTAACATCACTAAGTCTTCATTCAATGGACTAGAAATATCATTGTCTTCAGAAACCTTAAGCTCTATAATCTGAATACCTGAGTTAATTTTTACAGACTCACAGTCGTGCGTATATGCTATTTCTAAGAAAACCGGCTTCCTATTTGGATGATTATGGCTGGATAGTTTTAAATCTGCCCGAAAAGGGAAATGGGAATCCTTTTCTTCGATCTCACACGTATCGTATTTCTCTTTTAAATCGACTTGTTTCAAATAATCCCTCACACATGCCTCTGAATGCTTTTTGCAACTATTATAATTAGAGCATACCTCTTTCACATAATATGAAACAATAAAACTTTCACTCTCATCAAAACGTTTCTTAATTATCTTTTTTGCTAATTGATGAAGATAGCTCTCATGGTTACAATCAGGATTTACTGTCTTATGTCGAAAATGCCAATCTCTTACCTCCCCCATAACTGGGCGCATGGTCTCACCACAAGCTATACACCTATAGTCATCACGTATAACTTCCATACCTTTAGTCAGATGAACAAGCTCATCTTTATCATTATAAGCATAATGATGAAAATTGTCTTCTATTATATTATGATTATCCATTCTCGCTTAAACAATAATTAACCGCTACATAATTAATATTCAACGATCCATTCAGGCTCATCTGAAGGATACCACTTGCTGTACTGGAATGCGATATATGTTATCAATCCGAACTGATCTGCACTATATTTCTCTGCCAGCTTCTTTATATCATCATTAGCTGTCTTGAGCCACTCTTTGCCTTCTTGCTTCCACATACCGATTTTCTGATGAGTGGTAACAAACATCATCTCACCATACCAGAACTTACTTCTAATATCATCAGGGGAAAATGGATTATCCTCCTCTCTATTGTAGTATAAGAAAGACATGTATGGATTGAAATACCACTTTCCTAATTGCCAAAGATACATATCCAATTCTTTGATAGAACATTGCAAGCCATATCGCTGTTGGAATGCTTTAATGGCCATCATAAACGTACCATAATCCTTTAAGTCTTCACGCTTAAAGTCAGCAAATCTATCCCGCATGTTCATTGACACCAAAACGTTTTCTACATAGCTGTCGTATATCGCATAGTAATCTGGCTGATGATGGCTACAATATTTTGTGGCAAATGAATAGTACTTTTTACCTATCTCTTTTACATCTGCAATATCCTCAACTAATGACAAGTCGTGCTTTTCCAGTCGCTCATCGATATGCAACGATAGGATATGCTGAGCCACAGCATGAATATCATAGATGTTTGTGCTATAGAAATCATTTAGCGACGAACTCTTAATCAGAATGTCCTCTATGCATTCATTGTATTTGCATATATCCAAGAAGAGTTTATTCAAGGCTCCCTCCTGATCAGAATCCTCTCTTGAGTTCTTCCAATAATCGATAAAACAATCAGCGTCTTTGACAGATGGGATATAATCTTTTGGTAAATCATTCTTATCCATAATTATTGCCATTTATTTTGTAAGTTCTTGCATACGTCGCAATATGGCTAGGAACCACTCCTTGTCATTGTCTGTAGCATGTCCATATGCCCAGTGATTAAAGTATCTCCATCGAGAGAAAAACGCTGAACCCAGGATTATTATATCGTCAACTTTCTCAATAACCGATGACAGTTGATTGTGAGAACGCCACGCTTCTTCGCCATAAGCAGCAATAAAACTCTCTCCACAATCCATATCGAAACCTAAGCCCCAACACTCATCAGGAAAAGATGGCGAATCAAACAAATCGTAATATGCATGAGAATCTGGAGCGAATTTGTTAAGGAAGTAGTCAATATACTTCTCAACAAAAGTATTTATGCCGATCGTTTTTATCTGCTCATAGCTCTTCCAGGCAGACAGTACTTTTCTCATTCTGCCGTCGAGATATGAAAGTGCAGTGGTTCTGATGTTTTCGGGTATACCCCAAACAGCCTCTGCAATACTACCCACAATAGCACCTAATGTATCGGCATCAGCACCAAGACTAACAGCACGGCGGATAGCATCCTCAAAGTCTGTACTCTGACTGATAATCCATAAAGCAACAGGTACAGTTCCTTGACATGTTTCATCAAATTTGTTTTGAACTTTCTCTTTTTGTAAGTTGATGTCATATCCGGAGAAGTCTACACATTCAGCAATTACTTTCTTTACAACATCGCGTGCCTTAGAATTCAGTCTCCGGAGCTGAAGAGCTCTACATATAGCAAGTGCCACAGTCTGAGCACCCTTGATGCCTTCAGGATGATTATGTGTACATTCTGCAGTTTGCTTAGCTGCTTTAAGAGCGTTATCCATGCTATGAAATGCCCATGCCACAGGACTGACTCTCATAGCAGATCCATTACCATAGCTGCCATAGGGTTGTGGATTATCACTACGGATCCACCCGGAAAAGCGACCACCATAAGCCCCTTTGGGATTAGGATAATTCCTGCACCACTCGTGAATATACCTGCCATAATCGGCAGAATCGTGCAAAATTGCATCAGCAACTGCAATGGTACAAATAGTATCATCCGTAAAACCATTCTCATCCGAGAACAGTTCGAAATGGTAGTCATTAGTAGGGTTGAATTCCCAGCGACTCCCCACAATATCACCTATTATTGCTCCTAACATATCAACGATATCCAATTGTAAGTTACAAAAATAAAGATTATTATCGAAACAATTCACAACCAGGCGAGATTTTAACATATAATTTAATACAACCTAACCATCTAACCACCTAACAAACTAACATTTGGTATTTTGTTAGGTAGTAACTAACGTGCTTATTAGAATATATATTATTATATTATATATTATAATATATAATATAATAATATATATTTATAGAGAGTATTGATAGGTGATGGGATAATAGAAAACTCATAATGTTAGAACGTTAGGACGTTAGGTGCTCGGTAGTGGTAAATCTATGTAGAAATAAATTAAAAATAAAACGAACAAACGCTTGTATATGTGCTGAATTTTTCGTACCTTTGCATTGTCAAATTGAGAGAGTAAGAGCAGCGGCATTAAGGCTAAAAATTGCGAGAATTAAATCTAGAAATTGCGCGCATTAATAGTAACAATTGAAAGTACTAATAGCGGCTAAAACCTGCACTCCAAGGCGACAAAGCGAGATTATTGAAAATATTAAACATTAAACATTAACCATTAAAATTTTTAGAAGTATGGCGATTAAAGTAATTGCTCAGCGCCGAGAGCTTAAAATCGGCAACAAACCAGGTAAGCGTTTCATTATGCGCCCCGACCTGTATAGTGCAATCGCAGAGAAGAAGGTGTTTCGCGACGCAGCCACTCGTAGTGGTATCTCTGCAGGTGTGATTAAGGCAGCTTGGGATGCTGCAGGTGAAGTAATCCGTACGTGGGCCACCGAGGGCCACTCAGTGCCCCTGCCAGGACTGGGTACCATGCGATTCGGAGTTCGCAGTAAGGCTGTTGAGGAGCTGGAGGATGTGAAGACTGGTCTGATCACCACCCGTCGTATCGTGTTCACCCCCAGCGTGGACGTAAAGGACGAGCTGAAGAATACCAGCATCCAGATTACCTGTCTGGACGAGGATGGTAAAGTGCTGAAACGTGTGACCAGCGGTGATAGCGGCGATATCGAGGATCCCGACCAGCCATCGAACGGTGGTAATACCGGCGGAAACACTGGTGGCAATACCGGTGGCGGTGGAAACCATAATGAGCCCATCGGAGACTAAGGGTTTGGGGCGAAAGCCCCACCCTATCCATTGACCATTGACCATTAAACATTAAACATTAAAAGCTATGACAAAGAAAGAGACATTGAAGTTTATTGTGCAGATGATTGCCAGTATCGCTACAGCGATTGTAACGGCCCTGGGCACGACATCGTGCATCGGGGCTTAGCCCCGATGCGCCACAAGTTCTTGGACAAGCCAAGCGGCATAGCCGAGCTGCATGGCAGGTTGAACAACAACCACGAACCATTAACCATTAAAAGAGATAGAGCCCACAGCATGGTCTGTGAGCTCTATATTTGATTGTAATACGCTACGGCGATATCGGCATAGCAGTAAAGGCGGGTGCTGCGGGTTTTGATAACATCGGTGTGGTAATGGCGGTGGTGCTGCATTTTGCGTATCTGACTATAGGAGGCGGTAAAGGAGCGGTTATAAGCGGTGGCTAAGAAACGCACCTGGTCCTTGTGCGACAAACGGGACAACTGGGGATGGCGCTGCTGTTGTAACAAGATAAAAATGGCCAGATAACGGCACTGGCCTTGCATGGTGGAGAGTCGGCGAATGCGCGAGCGACGGGCTTGGTTGTTGGGCTGCAGGTTGAACACAAAGCCGTATTGCTTGGATAACGAAGAACGGTTCCACGCCTGCTCTACCTGCTCGGCAAACGAGGGTTTCATCTGGAACCGACCAATAGAGAAGTCGGCACCCTGACTGCCTTTGGTAACATAAAGACCATTAACGGCGGCTCGCTCTATCTCGTCCTGCCACATGGAATAGCGGATAAGCTCTGGAAACACGATAGCCTCGGCCAAACGTGCATCCACACCAAAGGGCGCAAACTCCTGCTGCCACTCGGCGTGGTGATCGGCCACATAACGTGCTGCCGAGGTCCAATCGCTACCAAACACTTTTTGATAACGTGTGGAAAAAACAGTGGTGCTGCCCATAAAGAGCAGCAACCACAGTATGAGATAGCGCAAACCTACCATTTTACAGTTTGTAAGTACACTTTACAATCTTACCCTCATCGAAGATAATCCACTCTAAACGATCGGGGTTAGCAGTGAAGGCCGCTGGAGCGTAGGTGGTCATACCATTCAGGATAATCTCGCCCGTTTTAGAGTACTCTACAACGCGCTTGCCACTACGACTCTTATAAACACCATAAGGTGGGTTAGTGCCTGAATTAGCGCCCTTCTTCAGTCGGGCATCGGCCTTTTTATTAATGGCCTTCAGCTCATCCTCGTTAATCTTGCGGAACTTGCCATTCTCGACTACTGCATACTCGCCAGCCTCAGCGTTCTGGGCCAACAAAGGCCAGTTGCCACCAGGTGATTTAAAATCGTTTACGCCACCAATGTAGCCACGGCACTCCCAGGCACCAAATGTCCAGCCTTTTGGCAGTTCGTAGACGGTTTCCTGACAAACGGGCGATGCCTGCAGCTCGGGCAGATCCTTATAGGCCTGGTCTAAGATGTTGCCCACGGCAATCACGCTATTCAGGTCGGCACGACCGATGGCACATTCTGGCAGATCGCCACTGGCAACCACCTCACGCGACAAGCGGGTATATTCGGCAGCAAACTTCTTGTGCTCGGAAATCAGGCGCAGCAGCGAGGCGCGATACTCCTTGGCAGCCTCTAAACGATAGTTGTACAGCAACTGATCGGCCTCATCATAAAGGGCATCAATCTTGGCTGCATCATCTATACCACATATCTGCTCGTAAAGCTTCTGCAACTTACTATCGTACTTTTTGCCAATGGCACTGTAATCGTGATTGGCCTCGCGCGTAATCACCTTAGCAAAGTTTTGAGCCAGCTGTCCCACCTTAGCCTCATAGCCTGTAAGGGCACCTGTAGTTTGCTGCATCTGCTTGCTAAAGTTGCCAGCATTCATGGCCATCTTCTGCATCTTCTGTACAAAATCGGGGTGAGCCTTGATGTAAGCCTCTTGCTCTTTCTCGCTCATCTTCTCAAAGCGTTCCATCTCGCTCATGTTAACATTGCCACCCATGATTTTAGCCATCACTTTTTGCTGGATGGGCTCCTTCTTCGAGTCGGGCGCGTTCTCATCGTTCAGGATAGCCATCTCCTCTTTGGTAAGGCCAAACATATCCTGCACTTTGCGCTCCCACTTTTGGCGCAGGGCTTCCATATCGGCATCGGAGCAGCCGTTGGCACCCTCCTGCAACTGCTCGGCACGGGCCACAACGCGGGCTATCTTAAGTGCATAGGCATCGCGCTCCTCCATGGTGCTGCGGGCCATCTTCTCGGCCGATGGCAACTGTGGCAGCTCGGCCATCAAAGCCGAAGCCGACGAGGCCGATGAGGGGGTAAAGGTTCCATCCCACGTAACTGTAGGGGTTTTACGCTTAGGCACGATATCGTCGCCAGCGGCCACAGCCAACTTAGATGGGTCGGCAGGCTCATCGCTCTCGTCCTGCACAGCCTCGCTTATCTCGGCAGTTGCTTTTTTACCGATAACGGCTTGCTGTGCCTTTTGTTTTAGTTTGCCCAGAAATCCCTGAGCATTGGCGCCTGCTGTGCCCATCATGAGCAAGGCAGCCAGCATTACTAAGTGTTTTTTCATATCGGTACTTGTTATTTCTTAATAAACTCTACACGGCGGTTCTGGGCGCGGCCGGCATCGGTCTTGTTGTCAGCTACGGGTTCGTGACTGCCTTTGCCTACGGCACGCAGGTTAAACTCGTCGCAACCTAACTGAGCGAGGGCTTTAACAACGGCCTCGGCACGCTGCTGCGAAAGGGGATCGTTGATTTTATCGGAGCCCTGATTATCGGTATGGCCCTGCACCTCGAAACGCACACTGGGGTTCTTCTTCATATAGTCGGCCACCTTCTGAATCTCTTCCATCGACTCGGGCTTCAGGGTAGCCTTGCCCGTCTCGAACAGGATGTTATTGGTGACGAACTTACCCGTCTCGGCGATGGCTTTCTCAACAGCTGAGAGATCGGTAGCCTGGCGCTGATAGAGCTCTACTGCACCCTTGGCAAGCACCACATTGGCAACGCCACGATAGGGATTCTCGTCCTGGATAATGAATTCGAAACGAGCGGGGGCTGCTACATTAGGCAGATTGATGATGCGCGTGCCATTGAGGTAGAACTTAAAAGCACGCTTGTTGAACGAGATGGCGAAATGATTCCACTGGCCAACCTTGGTGTATTGCTTTAAATGATCCCAATCCATACTGCCACCAACATTCTGATCGATACCACCACCCTTCTTAAAGGTATAGTTGCCGTAACAATCGGGATTGCCTGGGCGATAGCGCAGATAGATATGGCCCGTCTGATTGCCACTTGCATCAAGGAACTGGAACTCGAAGGGGAAATCGGGGATATCGCCAGCCTTACAGAAGAACTCATCCCACTCGAGGGTGAACACATCGGGCAGGTACGACTTCATATTCTCCATCAGGGGCGAAAATCGTGAGTCGGGGGCATTACTGTGCGCATACTTCTTACCATTAATAGAGGCTGTCTCCAAGCTACCATCACTAACATCCCATTTTGAGGGGAACTCACCCATCTGCTCGGTAGCGAAGTCGTCCTGGAACAGAATAACGCTACCACGAACAAAGTCGCTCTTCTGGTTCTGACCTACGGCATCGGGGGTGTCGTCGACCGCTTCGGCATCGTCGGCCTGATTTTTAGCTTTCGAGTTTTTCTGGCCCTTTTTACCGTCGAGCACTGCATCCATCTCCTTATCAACGGTGCGCTCAACCTTGTTCTCAATCTTGTCTTTTGCTTTTTCGAGGGCTTTATCCTTTAGCTTCTTCAGAAAGCCCTGCGCATCGGCCGTTGCACTAAAAGCAACCATAGCCAACAATAGTAATAATAGTTTTTTCATAAGCTTTTAGTTTTAGTATAAATAATATGTTAACGATTAGATTGGGGCAAATATACGAAAGATATTTGAAAGTTGCAAGTAATTGGCGCTAAAAAAACAAAAACGACTTTTCTTTGATTTCTCGGCTTTCTTGGCGGCTTTCTCGGCTTTCTTGGCTTCGCGCTTGGCCTGGCGCTCGGCTTTGCGGGCCTCTTTGCGCTCGCGTTTGGCCTGCTTGGCCTCGTCGCTCATCTTATGAAACTTCATACGACCGCGACTTACCTTGAGCTTGTGCATCTGGTTGGTATCGGTAAACGAGAACGAGCAGGAGATATCACGCCAGTTGCCACGCTGGATGACATCGCCGGTAGCCTCAGCGCCATTGCTATTTACAATAACGGCCACATTGCGCACATGAACGCCTTTATAACTGCAATCATCGATGGTGGCATTAACAGCGCCTATAGGCAGTTTGCCACCTAACTTGCGACGCATGGCGGCGGTGCGGGGCTTGCTGATATCAATCTTGAAATCGGCCTTGGCTGCCAGGGGACCGACATCCTTCATGCCCATGACCTTACCAAAATGCAACTTTCGGGTGCTGGCATTACCTACGACATACTTGTTGCGCTCGTCGAGCCAGAACTGGAACTTAAGACTACCCACGGCGGTGCCAAGGGTACCCCAGAAGCGCTCTTCCTTACGGATGACACGGAAACTACCCACATAGCTGATATTACCTAAGTTATGCAGCTGCGCCATCATGAGGCGCTTAACGGGGAACTGACTGATGATGCGCTCCTTGATACCACTCTTGGCCGTCATCCGGTTGACATGGAACAGCACAGTGAGCTTTTCCTTGCTCTTGAGGTTGGTGATATCGCCGGTGGCAGCGATGGACAGGCGCTTATCGGCGGTGCCAACCTTTACCTGACGGAAGCTGAGCACATCCTGATTACCACTCATGGTACAACTGAGCTGGAGGGGCAGCGTGAACTTACTGAGCACGGGGGCAAAGGCACGCGAGATATCCTGGAGATAAACGGTGCCAGCGATGGGGCCTGTGCTGAAACTGAGGGGGATGCTATCGCGCTTACTGGGCAACTGCATAGCGGCATGGGCGATGTGCAGCTGGGTGTGCTTTTGCTGTACCTGCACATTGTTTAAAAGCAGCTTTTTACCTGCCAAGCGCACCTGGGCCTGCAGGTTGCGGATATCGATGCCGGTGATGGAATCGCGGGCCTGCAACTCAGAGAGATTGAAGCGGAGGGTGTCCTTTTCGGTGGCATCGATAGCGGCCTTGAAATGGCAGGTGACATTGAGATGACCTACATCGAAGAATCCGCGTTTGGGCTTGCCTGCATTTTTGCGGGGCTTGTGATTATCGGTAGCCAGCTGCAACTGGGCCTGCGCCTGATATTTACCCTTGCGCCCCTTGATGAGGGCCTGGGCAAGCTGCAACGACAGCTGATTATAGGTTACCTGGATATCATTCAGGCGCACGCTGTGGATATCGAACTGGATACGCTTGCGGGGCGCCACAGTGGTATCACGTTTGGCCTTGGGTTGCTTTTTAAAGGCATCGATGATGAACTGGAAGTTGGATACCGAATCCTTTGAGGGCTTGAGCAACAGGGCGCGGGCCCCCGACAACTCGACATCCTTGATGGTAAACTTAATACCCAGCAGTTCGCTGATATCTACATCTACCCCGGCCTGGCGGACAGTGAGCAGGGGGCGCTGCTGTTGGTCGGCTACATGCAGTCCGTACAGGCGCAGCTGCTGTGCCATAAAGCGGATATCAACACTATCGATACTTACCTGCGTTTGCAGGCGCTCGCTCAGCATCTGGGTGGTTTGCCGCAGCACACGCTGCTGGAAAGCCTTGGTATTTACCAACACCACGCCTGCACCCACCAACAATACTACCAGCAGCAGGAAGGCTGCCAGCAGCTTGAAGGCCAAGCGAAGGGGTTTCATGCTAAAAGGCTACTAGAACTGAGGCATGTTGGGCAAGCACACGGCCTTAACGGCCATGCACTCCATCTCGATGAGCCACCCGGGGCGGCACACCGGCGCATGAACGATGACACAGGGTTTGCCTGGGAACCGTTCGGCATAGAGACTGCGCACCAGCTGATAATCGGCCACATCGCGCAGATAAACTATCATGTGGGCTACATCGTCGAAATTGCAATCGGCCTCGACCAGCAGTGCCTCGACATTCTCCCACATACGTTGGGTTTGTTTCACGATATCGTTGGGATACATCACCTCGCCCTTATTATTGATAGAAGCGGTACCTGAGATGAATACATGGCGGCGATCGGCATAGCTTACCATGGTGCCGCGCTCGAATGATACACCATAGTCGCTGGTGCGATTAAGATGGGTAGGCGCATAGAGATAATGCACCTGTTCGGGGCGCACGCCAGCGATGGCATAGTTATCCATCTGGGCGAGCACATTAGGATCCTGCTGGCGACCACCGATACCGGTAGAGGCAATGAAGTGGGTATTGACAGTTAGGCCCTGGGTGAAGAACACCTGATTGCGGGCACGTACCACACCACCGTAGTTCAAGTCGATATCGTTGACAAACAGCCAGGTACGGATACAGTTATCGGCCAGCGTACAGCGCTCCTGGGCCAGCTGCATGATATACTCGTTGAAGAGCAGGCGCATCTGGTACTCGGAGTTGGCTGCCAGGTTATGAGCCGAGGCATTAAACAGGTGGCGGAACTGACCGTGACTAACCTCGTAGAGCTCACTCTGCGTCATAGAGGTTTGCACATCGGTCATGAGCCACACCCACAGCGCCACCTTGGTACCATCCAAAGGAGCCTGCTGGATAATGCTCTTGGCACAGTCGGTAACATCGTTTACTACTATAGCGTCGGCCTGATTGGCTGCATCGCTTAAAAAATAACGTTTAAATACGGCTTGCGCACCAGGCAACTGGGCCAGCAAGCTGTTGTAGGCATTCAGCACAGCCTCGACCTGCTGGGCAAACGGAAGGCACGCCTGCTGCACGCGAATGATGGCATGATACTCGCGCACCTGGGTTCCGTTATCAAAACAGAACACGTCGGCCCCAGCCTGTTCGAAATCTATGTGAGATAGTTTCTGGTTCATATAGTTACTTACTTTTGGGCACAAAGGTACGAAGAATAATTGAGAAACGTGCAGCAAGCAACAAAAAAATACCTAATAATAAGTATTGTATATATGAAAAAATAGTATTAATTTTGCACCCGTAATCATTAATAGGCATACAGGTAAGGAAATGAAGAATCAGAAGATGTATGAAGCGGACGATAAAATGATATCACTGATCCGCGATAATTACGATTTGTTGCAGGCACTTGGAAGCTTTGGCATAAACCTGGGTTTTGGAGATAAGACGGTACGCGAAACCTGCGAGGACAATGATGTGGACACCTACACATTCCTGGCAGTGGTGAACTTCGCCATGAACGGTTATGGTGAGTTTGACAACGACGAACAGATCAGCGTGCCCACCCTGCTGCACTATCTGGAGGCCAGCCATGCCTATTTTCTGGAGTTCCAGCTGCCTTACATTCGCAGAGAGCTGAGCGAGAGTCTGGACGAGAACGACTCGCTGGGCCGACTGATACTGAAATTCTACGATGAGTATGCCCACGAAATACGTCGCCACATGCAGTACGAGCAGAAAACCTTGTTCCCCTACGTACAGCAGCTGATAGATGGCGAGCCTGCCAATGATTACAACGTAGAGACATTCTCGAAGCACCACGGTGCTACCGACAAGAAACTGCGCGAGCTGAAACTGCTGATTATTAAATATCTGCCACAGGACGGACTGCACAACAACCAGCTTACCGCTACACTGCACGATATTTACGAGAACGAGGTTTGGTTGCGCCAGCACGCGATGGTTGAGGACCATATTTTTGTGCCTGCCATCCGCCGATTGGAGCAGATTACCAAGCAGCAGGACGTGACACGCAACATTTCGGGTATGGTGTTTGGCAATGCCACCGCACAGAATCCCGACGCGCTGAGCGACCGTGAAAAGGATGTGATTATTTCGCTGGTGCAGGGTATGTCGAACAAGGAGATAGCCGATCACTTGTGTATATCAATCAACACGGTGATTACCCACCGCCGCAACATAGCCCGCAAGCTACAAATACATTCACCAGCCGGATTGACCATCTATGCAATAGTCAATGGGCTGGTGGACATATCAACTGTAAAGTTATAAAAGGTGTAGTTGTTTGCTTAAGAATGTAACAACAGCACAAAGCGTGTACCCTTGGTGAACTCGGGATCGATATCGAGGTCGCCCTTCATCTTGATGGCCATCTGCTTACAGATAGGCAAGCCAAGACCGTCGCCCTCGGTAAAGTCCTTCACCTCGGTAAATGGCTTGAATACGTCGTCGCGCTTATCCTCGGGGATAGGCTCGCCGGTGTTAGATACCAGGAACTGGTGAACGTGTGCACCACGCTTCTTGTATTCCAACCAGATAGTACCATCCTTTGGAGCATAGATAGCAGCATTAGCCAGCAGGTGCTGCAGGATATGCTGTACATACTCCTTATTCATATTAACGCTCAAGGCGGGCACGTTAGTTTTTACTACCACGCCTGGGTTAACCTTGCTCTTGATAGCGTCGACCAGCTCGTTGCAGAATGGGGTGAGCTGTACATCGGCTGTTTCTACCTCCTGACCGATGGTGTTCTCAAGATCAGAGAGGGTGGCGATATGCTCAGAGAAATCGAGCAGGGCCTTAACCTCGGGAATCTTGGCATCGAGCTTGTGGAGTGTAGGATTAAGCTGAGCTGAGATATTGCTGATGAACTTGGCCTTGAGGGCATTGTTCTCGTTGGCCAGGTTAATGAGCTTCTTCTGCTTACGGGTAAGCAGGATAAAGCGCATCAATACAATACCACCCAATACCAAACCTGCAGCCAGAGCTACTGCCAGGATGCACAGACCTACGATAATGGCCTGGCGCGCTGTGAGCGAGCTGGCCTGATCGTCGATCTTAGCCTCGTTGTCAGAAATCTGCTTTTTCAGTGCGCCAATCTCATCGGCATGCTTCAAGGTGTTAACCGAATCTTTCCAAGCCAGATAGTTGCTGTACGACTGTGCCACCATATTGGCATTGCCACTACGACGGGCATTGGCAATCAGGGTTTTGTAAACCTCGTCAACCTTGTCGTACTGCTTAGAGGCGGTAAGCTTACCGGCCATCTCCTTGAACACCTCATTACCCTGGGCATTCTGTCCGAATGAGTAATGATATACGGCTTTATTATAAAGAAGGTCGTTCTTGAGTTCTTCGTCGGCAGCGTAGGTAACCTGGGTCTCCATCAGGCCAAGCTGATCCTTGGCGCTATCACTCTTGCGCAGCTTGATGTACATGGCCAAGCGCTCTTTAGTGATGATGTAATGGAGGGCAGCCTTCTCCTTAGCATTCTTGCTACGTGCATCAATCTCAGCATCGGCACGGCGAAGCAAATCGAAAGCCTCTTTCCAATAGTTATCCTTGTAATACAAAGCAGCACCACGAGTGGCACACTCCATGCCAACCTTTAACTGGCCCTGACGGGTGTACTCTTCGAAAGCGCGGATAAAGCTAAAGCGGGCACCTGCCACACTACCTTTCTGCATTTCGCTCTCGGCACGCTGATGTAACTCACTCTTCGTGGCTTGCTGAGCCTGGGCAATGCCCACACTGAAGCACACGACTAACAGAAGAACAAAAACCTTTTTCATAATATGCGTTAGATTAGATTAGAACTTTGCCATCTTGATGGCTACAACGGCACACTCATCACCCTTATTACCCAAGCGGCCACCGGCACGGTCGAGTGCCTGCTGCTGGTCGTTGGTGGTGAGCAAACCGAAGACTACAGGGATATTGCTTGTTGCATTAAGACGAGCCACACCCTCGGTAACGCCCTGGCAGATGTAATCGAAGTGAGGAGTCTCGCCACGAATCACGCAACCAAGAATAATGACGGCATCGTAACCATCATTAAGGGTCATCTGATGAGCGCCATAAATCAGCTCGAAGCTACCAGGCACCGTCTTAACATGGATATTTTCAGGCAAAGCGCCATGCTTTTCGAGTGTGCTAACACATCCGTCGAGCAGGGCGCCAGTTATTTCGGGATTCCACTCGGCCACGACAACTCCGAAGATCATGTTCGAAGCGTCGGGCACTGTGGTAATATCGTATTCCGATAAGTTTTTAGTAGCCATGGAGATTATTTTGATGAAACACGCTCAATATAGCCATCGATAGTCTGATAAGCCATAGAGTTGAAGTACTTCTCTTTAACCTCCTGATACAGCTTCAGGGCCTCATCGTTCTTACCCTGGCTCTCGAGAATCTCACCAGCCTGGATAAGGAAGGTAGGCGACAGAGAGTTGTTGTCGGCCTTCTCGGCAGCGCTCTTCAGGTGTGATACAGCCTTGTCGAGCTGGTTCAGGTGTGCATAAGCGTTACCCAGAGCACCCTCGGCAGCTGGAGAAATCATCTGATCGTCGGCACCATCGAACTCCTCGAGGTACTTAGCAGCATCCTCCCACTTGTTAAGCTTAGCGTAGCAGAGACCGGCATAAAGGTTTGCCAGGTTACCAGCTGCTGTGCTGCTGAACTCGTCGGCGAGCTTTACAAAGCCCTTGAAGCTGGCGCTGTCGCCATTCAAAGCCTTCTGATAATCGCCTGCCATGAAGAGCTCCTGACCCTTGGCGATAGCTGTGCTAGCCTTAACCTCCTTAGGACCGCTAACGTAGGTCTTGTACAGAACCACACCAGCGATGATGATTACAATTGCTGCTACGGCAGCACCAATGGCCTTCTTGTACTTAAAGAAGAAAGCCTCACTCTGATTCAGGCTCTGCTCAGCTGTCTGGGCGGCCTGCTGTTGATTTGTTGTATTTGCCATTATAATATTTATATTTAAATTTCCAAAAATCGGGTGCAAAGTTACTAAAAAAGACACACATTTTATATTTTTTTGCGGAAAATATTTATTAATCTGTGTTAATCCTTAGCATCAATGCCCAAAAAACGCTACCTTTGCACTATGATTCTAGAAAAGTTATCGGTCATCAACTACAAAAACATAGCAGAGGCCACACTGGATTTCTCGCCCAAAATCAACTGTCTGATAGGACAGAACGGGGTGGGAAAAACCAATGTGCTGGATGCGATTTACTACCTGTCGTTCTGCCATTCGGCCAATAATCCTATCGACTCGCAAGTGATACGTCATGGGGCCGAATTCTTTGTGCTGGAGGGCGCCTACGAGGGCGACCTGCACATTTACTGTGGCATGAAGCGAGGCACTAAAAAACACTTTAAGCGCAACAAGAAGGAGTATCGCCGACTGTCGGAGCATATCGGACTGATACCGGTGGTGGTGGTATCGCCATCAGACACCCTGCTGATTGAGGGTGGCAGCGAGGAACGACGCCGCCTGATGGACATGGTGATTGCCCAATACGAACATGGCTATATGGAGGCCATGAACCGCTATAACAAGGCCCTGCAGCAGCGTAATGCGATGCTGAAACTTGACGAGGAGCCCAACCCGGATGTAATCAGCCTGTTTGAGGAACAGATGGCCTACGAGGGGGAGCGCATCTACAAGAGCAGAAAGGCATTTGTTGAGGAGTTGACACCTATCTTCCAGCGCATTCACGAAACCATCTCGGGTAATCGCGAACAGGTGGCACTGAACTACGTGTCGCATTGCCAGCGCGGTCCGCTGTTGGAGGTGATACAGCGCGACCGATTCAAGGACCGTGCCATAGGTTACTCGCTGCATGGTGTACACCGCGACGACCTGGAGATAACCTTAGGCGGACACCTGATGAAACGCGAAGGCAGTCAGGGGCAGAACAAGACGTTTGTGATTGCCCTGAAGCTGGCACAGTTCGACTTCCTGAAGCGTACCAATTCGAAGACTACCCCACTACTGTTGCTCGACGATATTTTTGACAAGCTGGACGCCCAGCGCGTGGAGCAAATAGTAAAACTGGTGGCAGGCGATGATTACGGACAAATTTTTATTACCGATACCAATCGCGACCACCTGGACCTGATACTGAGCCGGCAGACGCTGGACTATAAGATTTTCCACGTAGATAAGGGAGAAATAACAGAAACGCAGAAAGATGTTTAAGCGCGACGTACATAATGTAAAAGATTTGATTCTGAAGAATCTGAGAGCACAGGGACTGGAGACGCCCTTGTTGCAGAAACGACTGATGGACTCGTGGGCCGAGGTGGTTGGCGAATTTGTGGCCAACTACACCGAGAGTATGTACATCAGAAACCAAACACTATACGTACATCTGACCAACCCTGCCATGAGGGCTGACCTATCGATGATGCGCAGAGAGATAGTAAACAAACTGAATGCCCATGTGGGCACTCAGGTAATAGCCGATGTAAGGTTTAACTAATCAAGCCATCCATACACACATCGTGTTCGTCGGCGGGAATCGCATCTACACGCTGGAAATCAAAGCAGACACCATAGAACACAGCGCATCGCGGCTGAGAGAATGAACTCAGGAAACGATCGTAATAGCCCTTACCGCGACCCAGGCGGCGGTTCTCCTTATCAAAAGCCACACCAGGCACCAGCACAACTTTAATATCGTTGTACTTCTCTTTTGGCATAACCGGACCCGTTGGTTCCATAATACCAAAAGCCCCCTTCTGCAGACTATCACGCCCCGTATATCGGCACAGCACCATCTCGGTATCGCTTACCACCTTCGGCAGGTAAACGTTTTTGCCTGCTGCCAGCAATTCGTCGAGCAACTGATGGGTACATACTTCGTCGGGAAGCGAGTAATAGGCCACAATGTTGTCCATAAACATGAGATACTCCCTCATATGGGATACCACAGTAGCAGACAGTTCACCCAACTGTTGTTGAGTGAACTGCTGTTTACGTTCGCGCATCAGGGCGCGAAGAGCGTTCTTATTAAGCATGAGCTATCATTTTACTGAGCAACCTGATTTCGCGACTGTCGGCAATCTTTGCCACCTGCTTGCCCTTGGTTTTGGGCATCGGTTTCTGAGGGAATGCGCCCTCGGAATGGAACAGTCTCAGAGTCTCATCAATCACAGGATCGTTCTGGTTGAGATACTCGGTCCAGGCCTGCTCGTTATGGATGTTATAGATAATTCGACTTACTACAAAGCGCTCGAGCAACTTGTACGACTTCTGAATCATCAGGTTACGACGCTTCAGTCCGTTCTTGTCAGCAAAGTTTACAAACTGCTCAACAATATTCTGGCGTTTCAGATAGGTTTCCATCTCCTTTACGTTGGTAATCGCACCCAGCTTGGCACGGTTATCGTCGGTATAGGTAAATGCAAACTGCAGGATAAGACCCGACATGGCAGCCTCCTTGTAGTAAGAGGTAACGCCAAGGGTATCCTCAGGAATAAAGATATCAGGAGTGATACCGCCACCGCCGTACACAATACGACCATTGTTGGTGTGGTACTCGGGACCTGTATTCTTAATGCTATCCTTTGAGAAGAACTCGCCATGCTGATAACGGGTCAACCAATCGTCGTCGTAATGGTTGCCATTGTTATAAGGCTTCTGGATGCAACGACCAGATGGGGTATAATAACGAGCAATGGTGAGGCGAATCATTGAGTGGTCGCTGAACTCCATAGGTTTCTGAACCAAACCCTTACCAAACGAACGGCGACCGATAATGGTACCACGATCGTTATCCTGAATGGCACCTGCCAAAATCTCAGAAGCCGAAGCAGAACTCTCGTCGACCAGCACTACCAGAGGCAGGCGCTGATAAGAACCACGACCATCGGCACGGTAATCCTGACGTGGGAAAGCACGCCCCTGGGTGTAAACAATCAGCTGGCCACGCGACAGGAACTCGTTGGCAATCTGCACTGCCGACTCTAAATAGCCACCGGTGTTGCCACGAAGGTCGATAACCAGATTGCTGAAACTCTGCTGCGACAGCTTGGCCAGTGCAATCAGCAATTCGGGATAGGTATTCTCGCCAAAGTTACGAATCTTGATATAGCCACACTCGTCGTCGAGCATGTAGCAAGCGGTAACGCTCTTGGTAGGAATCTCGCCACGGGTAATGGTAATATGACGGATTTTCTTCTCGCCATAGCGGATAACGCCCAGTTTAACCTTGGTATCCTTTGGACCCTTAAGGCGGTGCATGGCCTCCTCGTTGGTAACCTTCTTACCTACAAAGGCCGAATCGTCAACCTCAACAATCTTATCGCCAGCCAGCATACCGGCACGCTCGGCAGGACCATTACCAATCACGTTTTGCACACGGATGGTGTCCTGACGGATGGTAAACTCGATACCGATACCAAAGAACGAGCCGCGCAGGTCGTCGTTGGCAATCTCGCCATCACGGGCACTGATGTAAACCGAATGGGGATCGAGCTCAGCCAGAATCTGAGGCATGGCTTTCTCAACCAGCTCGTTGATGTTCACCGTATCCACATACTGATCGTCGATGATATGGAGCAGGTTGTTGAGCTTGTTACCACTCGAGTTGATGATATTCAGGCGGTTGCCTGAGAAATGGTTGGCATAAAACGTTCCGATAACAATACCCACAACCACACATACGGCCATAAGCAAAGGCATGAAACGATTAGTTCTATTCTTACTCATTTTTTATTTATCTTCTAATCCAATATAGATAACCTCGATGCCAGCACGCTCAAGCAGCTCGATGCCATCGGTGAGGCGGTATTTCTCGCCATAAACCACACGCTTGATACCAGCCTGGATGATAAGCTTGGCACACTCGATGCATGGCGAAGCGGTAATGTAGATGGTGGCGCCATCGCTGTTGTTATTGCTACGCGCCAGTTTAGTAATGGCATTGGCCTCGGCATGCAGCACGTAAGGCTTGGTTACGTTGTCGTCGTCCTCACACACGTTCTCAAAGCCGCTGGGAGTGCCGTTGTAACCATCGCTGATAATCATCTTATCCTTTACCACCAGCGCACCAACCTGACGGCGCTTGCAGTAGGAGTTCTCAGCCCAAATACGTGCCATACGCAGATAGCGTACGTCAAGTTTACTTTGCTTGTCGTTTTTTGATTCCATTCCGTTTAAGTAATGCGTCAATGGTGGGTTCGCCACCCTTGAACCGTTTATATAATGTCATCGGATTTTCGGTACCACCTTTCGACAGGATGTTCTCGCGGAAACTGCTGGCTGTCTTCTTGTCGAAAATGCCATGTTTCTTGAACACGCTGAAAGCATCGGCATCGAGCACCTCGGCCCACTTGTAGCTGTAATAGCCAGCGGCATAGCCACCTGCCATAATGTGCGAGAACTGCACCGTCATACAGGTATCGGGCAACTGAGGCAGCACCATGGCTTTCTCCCAAGCCTTCTTCTCGAACTGAATGATATCGGCTGTAAACTCATCCTTCTGGGTGTAGTAAGCCATATCCAGCAAACCGAAGCTAACCTGACGCATGCAAGCGTAAGCCACATTAAAGTTACGACTCTTTACAATGCGGTCGATAAGTTCATCGGGCAAAGGCTCGTCTGTCTGATAGTGGAAGGCAAAGGTGCGCAGGAACTCTTTCTCGATCGAGAAATTCTCCATGAACTGCGAGGGCAGCTCCACAAAGTCCCACCACACGTTGGTGCCACTCAGGCTCTCGAAACGGGTGTTGGCAAACATGCCATGCAATGAGTGTCCGAACTCGTGCAGGAAGGTCTCCACCTCGCCCAATGTAAGCAGGGCGGGCTTCTCCTCGGTAGGTTTAGTAAGGTTCATCACCACACTGACGTGGGGACGCACATTACGCATATTATCATCGCCAAAAGGTTTCTTCTGGTCGATACGTTCTTTCCACTGGCCCTGGTATTCGGTCATCCAGGCTCCACCCTGCTTACCCTTGCGGGGATGGAAATCGGCATAGAATACAGCCAGGAACGAGCCATCCTCATCAAACACCTCGTAAGCCTTTACATCAGGGTGATAAACGGGGATATCCTTGTTCTCCTTAAAGGTGATACCGTACAGACGATTGGCTAATCCAAACACGCCGTCAATCACCTTCGAGAGTTCGAAGTATGGGCGCAGCATCTCGGCATCGAGATTATACTTTTGAAGCTGCAGCTTGTGCGAATAGAACGAAAAGTCCCATGGCTCGAGCTTAAAGTTGTTGCCCTCCAGCTTGCGTGCCATTTTCTCGATAGCCTCTACCTCCTTGATGGCTGTGGGCTTGTAGGCATCAATCAAGTTGTTAAGCAACTTATATACGTTGCGCACATTACCTGCCATACGGTGCTTGAGCACGTAATCGGCATAAGTTTTATGACCCAGCAACTGAGCCAGTTCGCGACGCAGGTTGATGAGTCGCTTACATATCTCGAGATTATTCTCGGTATTATCGTGGATACACTCCGTATTCTTAGCCATATACAGCTGGCGGCGCAGTTCGCGCTGGGTGCTGTAGGTCATAAAGGGCGAATACGAGGGAAAGTCGAGTGTAAATACCCAACCCTCTTTCTGCTGCTCCTTGGCTGCCAAAGCTGCTGCCTCGCGAGCAGTATCGGGAAGGCCATCAAGTTGAGCCTCGTCGGTAATATGCAGTGTAAAGGCCTTGTTCTCCTTTAGCAGATTCTGCGAGAACTGCAAGCCTAGCATCGAAGCCTCTTCGGTAAGCTGGCGCAGACGCTCCTTACCAGCGGCATCGAGCAGAGCACCACTACGCACAAAACCATCGTAGCAGTTATCAAGCAGCATTTTCTCCTCGGCAGTAAGCTTACGATGATGCTGATGAACATATTTTACGCGCTCAAACAGGCGCTCGTTCAAACGGATATCGTTGGCATGCTTGGTAAGGATGGGACTCATCTTCTGAGCCAACGCATCCATCTCGTCGTTGGTCTCGGCCGAAAGCAAATTAAAGAATACAGTAGAAACGCGACCCAGCAGATCGTAGTAGCCCTCCTTATCCTTCTCGTCATCTACACTGATAATAGTATTGTCGAATGTAGGTTTTGCAGGATTATTGATAATACGCTCTATCTGTTCATCGTCGCGACGGATGCCTTCCAACATAGCCTCTTCGAAATCTTCCATGCGGATACGGTCGAATGGGGCTGTGTCGTGAGGTGTGTTATAAGGTTCAAAGAACGGGTTCGTTCTAGCTTTCTTTTCGTTTATCATTATACTAACTCTTTTCGGATTGCAAGGACGGTGCAGCCCGTTCTCGCATTTTCGATGCAAAGTTACGACAAAAATCCGATACTTTACAAAACAATACATTAAAAAAGCTGAAAACGCAAAGAATAGGCGTTTCTACTTGGTATAAAGCAGGCGTTCGAGCTGAGGAATCTCTATTTTACCACGACTCAACTCTATCAGTCCACGGTGCTGCATATCGTTCAGAATACGCGACACATTGAGGCGACTATCGTTCACCTCCTCGGCCAATCGGGTCATCAGGATATTAAACGTTTTATGACCGGCTGGATACAAGCAACGCTGGGTAAGGAATCGTACCACACGGTCCTCGAGCGACTGGGGTGCACGGTACCACACCTGACGCATCTGCTTCTGCGTCTGAGTGGCAAAATGGTTAATCATATTCAAGCGGAACACCAGGAAATCTTCGGTAAGTCGCACTACCTCCTCCTTGTCGAGCGTCAGGAAGTTCACATCGGTCTGGGCTATAAAATCGCGGGTGTAGCGCTGGTTATAGCCAAACACCGCCTCCAACTGAATGATATAAGGAGCCGAAATCTGTTCCTCAACATGATAGCCATAGTCGTCGGCAAACGAGCGCACTTTCAGACTGCCATTTATCAGGAAATAAAGCTGATGACAGTTATCGCCCGATTTCATCACGGTCTTACCAGCATTCAACTTCAAGAATCCGAAACGGGTGTGACCAGCCACAATCTCCAAATCGTCGCGACTCATACCCTGGAACAAAGGGAACTGCAGCAGCTTATCAAAAATCTGGAGAACAGCCATACGCTTTTATTGCTGAATCTTATTCTTAAGCGAGGGCGAATACCAAACGGCATTCTTACCATCCTGATCGCAGTAAATCAGATAAGCCATCAGTTCAGGGTGCTGCGCAAGTACCTGCTTAGCCTTTTCTACACCCATCACCATAAACGAGGTGGCATAGGCATCGGCCACAGCACAGGTGTTAGCAAACACCGTAGCCGAAAGGATGCTATGCTGAACGGGATAACCCGTCTTAGGATCGATAGTATGGGCGTATTTCTTACCGCCCTTATAGTAGAAATTACGGTAGTTGCCACTGGTAGCCATCGCCTTATCGGTAATAGCCACAATGCTCTGAACCTCCTGACCTGCGCCCTGCACATCGTCCTCAGGCTTAGAAATACCTACGCGCCAAGGTTTCTGATCGGGGTTCAAACCACTGGTAACAATCTCGCCACCAATCTCGATCATAAAGTTATTAACGCCCTTGCTACGCAGCAGTTTGGCCACTACATCGGTACCGTAACCCTTGGCAATAGCCGAGCAGTCGAGCATGATGCGATCATCAGTCTTACTGATCTTACCTTTTTCGAGGGTAACCTTCTGATAGCCAATAATCTGCATCAGACTATCTACCTGCTGTTTCGAGGGCTCGATACCATTCTTAAAGCCGAAGCCCCAAGCATTAACCAACGGGGCAACAGTGATATCAAAAGCACCATCAGTCTCTTTCGAGATGTTCATCGCCAATTTGTACACTTCGAGGAACATATCGTTAAGCTGCACATCCTGATTCTGATTTACAGCAGTGATAATCGATTGGGGATTGAATGGTGACAGCGAGGCATCTACCTTAGCCAACTCTGCGTTGATGCTATACGTCATATCCGAATCACACTGATACACAGCGTGATAGAACGTTCCGAATACCTTATCGGCACTTTTATGATAAGGCATATTACGCTGCTGACGGATAATCAGCACCGTACCAACAATCAGCAGTACCAGAAATGGCAACTGCCACAAAAGCTTTTTGTTCTTGGGTTGCTGCATCAGTTTCTTAGATATCAATAATCACATTGAAGGTTCCACCCAGACGGGTATCGCCAAAGATTCCAAAGCCTGGCACATACCAAGTATTACCAAAATCGCCCTCTTCCTTATGGGCAATGCGGCGCTTATAGCGCAGGCTCCAGCCCAAATGCAAGGGACCATAAATCTTGGCATCAACACCCACTACAGCCTCTATCCAATGGTAGTTGCAAGGGGCATCTAACACACCATAACCAGTAGGCCACTTCCAAGTGGGATCGGTAAAATCAGGGCACGAAATATCAACCTTATACGATGTAAAAGCATAACGCAAACCACCATACAAACGGTTATCACCGTGTTTATCCTTCAATAGATTCTTATCAATACCAATACGGAAATAAGGAGCCGATGTGCTATAGTGAATCTTTGTTACATCATCGTTGTGATTAGCACGTCCCAATCCAGCCTCGATAATCGGGAACCACTCGTCGTGCAAATTAACACGCAGGGCACCTTCGTACTGACCATTATCAGTAAAAGCCATCAGTCCCGCTCCAACCAGATCGAACGAAACAGCAAAACCACGGAACATGGGCACAGAGTCTTTCTGGAACGAGAAAAACTTCTGAGCCTGAGCTGGCACCGATGCCGAAAGCACCAGGATACTAATCGTCGCTCTTAGGATAGAGGTAGAAATGAACCGTCTTAGAATCATAGGTTACTGATGGGTTATTAATCACAATTGAGTCGATGTAGTTGCGGGTATAGCGCACACTGGTGAGCGTGTGGAAAAAAGTGGTATTACAATCCACCGATTCGAAATGGGGATAGTCGTCCTTCTTAATCCATACGGTATCGCGTACCAGCGAATCAGTATTGGCTATTTCAAACTTGAACAGCAGCACATCCTCGGGATGCGAGTAACTGATAGGCAAGTTAAACTGACTAATGCCTACACCTTTATTATATATAATAGAGTCGCGACCACTGTAAAGCACCACGTTCTCATTATCGACATTAACGGTCGAAATGGTCATTGTATCAGTAATCGTTAATTCATTACCATCGCTGGTGCGTATCTGATAAAGAGTTGCCACCGTACGGTCGACAGGACAATCGACAGACGAGCAGGCTACCATCAGCGCTGCCAACGACAGATATAACAGACGTTTCATCATATCTTCTCCTCTATCTGATAATCATTACGTCCGCTCGACGAGCGACTAATCAGATCGCCCAGGAAGCCTGTCAGGAACAGCTGTGTTCCCATCAGCATCATGGTAAGCGCAATGTAGAAGAATGGTGAATTGGTTACCAATCGCTGGGGGATATGGTTAGCCAAGCACCACAGTTTATCAGCACCAATCCAAGCTGCAGAAATAAAACCAATAAAGAACATCAGTGTACCCAGGAAGCCGAACACGTGCATAGGTTTCTTACCAAATGTGCTCAGGAACCAGAGTGTGAGCAGGTCGAGATAACCATTCACAAAGCGGTTCAAACCCATGAACTTCGACGAACCATACTTACGTGCCTGGTGCTGTACCACCTTCTCGCCAATCTTATTGAATCCAGCATTCTTGGCCAGATAAGGGATATAGCGGTGCATCTCGCCATACACCTCGATATTCTTTACTACCGCCTTGCGATAAGCCTTCAGTCCGCAGTTAAAGTCGTGCAGATTCTTAATGCCGCTTATTTTGCGGGCTGTAGCATTGAACAGCTTGGTAGGGATAGTCTTCGAAATGGGGTCGTATCGTTTCTGCTTGTAGCCACTCACCAGATCGTAGCCCTCTTCCTTAATCATACGATACAACTCTGGGATCTCATCAGGCGAGTCCTGAAGGTCGGCATCCATGGTAATCACCACATCGCCCTGAGCCTGCTCAAAACCACAATACAGAGCAGGACTCTTACCGTAGTTTCGGCGGAACTTGATGCCCTTTACCACACCGGGCTGCTGCTTGTTCAGCTCCGAGATAATCTCCCACGAACGATCGGTAGAACCATCGTTAATGAAAATCACCTCATAGCTGAAGTTGTTTGCCTTCATCACACGCTCTATCCACGCATAAAGCTCAGGGATAGACTCATCCTCATTATAAAGAGGTATAACTACTGATATATCCATAATTTCAATTCAAATTTTCAATTCTTTTGCGCTGCATAATCAGTCCGATGGGCACACCAAGAATGAAACCCAACGAGATATTGATGGTGAGAATATTCAGCGCATAGTCGATAGGACGCGTCATAGCCATTTCGGCCAAACTCTCGTCCACCATTTGGGTCATACCATATTGCTCCAACATGGCCTTACCCTCCTCAGTGCTCATCATCTTGGCAAACGAACTTACCAGATAGCCATTATCCATATAAGCAAAATACAGATACTGAACCACTGCCAACAGCACGGCGCCATAAAAGAACACAAAAATAGTATAAGCATAACTACGGGCAAAGGAGATAATACCCTCCCTACCCTCGTCGCGGAATTTGCGCAAGCGGTTGGCTACAAAGAATGGCGTCATCACAGCCATCAGCATAGCAGCCATAGCCAGAACCTGATTAGTCAAGCCAACAATGTAGCTTGCGAAGCTAGCAATCCAAAGGATAGCCAGAAAGAAACCATCCTGACGAGCGTAAGCCTTTAATTGTACATATTCTGGTGCGGTCATCTTTTAACATTTACCTCTTACAGGGTGCAAAATTAAGCATTTTCCTGCATATAACGGGGGCAATCCCTGAAAAAATAGTTAAAATCACGAAATTTTTCAATTCTCGATTCTCAATTCTCAATTAAAAGTAGTACCTTTGCACCCGCTTTAAGCAAATAGTTCTTTAAAATTACACGGGTAAGTCCTGTACGGCCAGCTCCCTTTGAATCCCCCAGGGTGGGAACGCAGCAAGGGTATTAGGTTGTAGCGGCGCGATGCAGATCGCTTACCCACCCGCCTCTTTAGCTCAGTTGGCCAGAGCACGTGATTTGTAATCTCGGGGTCGTTGGTTCGAATCCGACAAGAGGCTCGTTTTGAATATGAGGATTGACGTTAGTCAGTCCTCTTTTCATTTTCAGACGTATGGACGATAAGCGTTATATCCATAGCCTCATTCGTGAGGGCGAACACCAGCAACAGGACTTCAAGTACCGTGTGTCTGACGCCTGTAAACTGGCTAAATCAGTATCGGCATTTGCCAATACCGATGGAGGACGGTTGCTGATAGGCGTACGCGATGATGGAAATCTATCAGGCGTCCGTTCCGAAGAGGAAATATACATGATGCACCAGGCGGCTTACAAATACTGCAAGCCCGAAGCAAGCATTAAGTTCGACACCTATCATATTGAGGGACGTACCATTGTGATTGCTACCGTTCCGCCATCTACCCGCAAACCTGTTTGCGCCATCGATGCAGAAGGTAAGGCACGAGCATATATCCGCATCAACGACGAGAATATTGTGGTCTCTCCTGTTCACCTGGCCCTGTGGCGTGAATCACAGAACCCCCAAGGAACTGTCATGACCTACGATGACACAATACGTCAACTACTCGACGCCATGCCCACACAGCAAACACTTAACCAGATTGTTCGCCAATCACGCCTACCACGCCACAAGGTTATCACACTCCTGGCGCGACTTATCCGTTTTGGAACAGTCAGCTGGCAATATACTAACCAGCAGTTTCTGTTCAGCCTTGTATAAAGATTTTCTTAAAACTACACCATTTTCTTAGTTAATTTGTTTATCTTTGCAACGTGAAACAAATTAATATTAAGCATTATGGATTTATTACACATTATTGCAGTAGTAGCACTCATCATCATTGGTGTAGCTATTTATATCAATAAACGTAATGGCTAAGAGGCACTTAGTCATTACGTATAAGAATCCACATATCAAGGATTTACGGGCAGTCCCTGCATCTGCTTGATATGTGTATCAAGAATATGGAAGGCAGGATCTACCATACCACCATGACCATGACCATCTATCTCATACAAATAGGTTTGTTTGTGACCAACTAATTTCATCATACGGGCCAGATACTGATTCTCATCGTATCTACCATATAATTCCAACTCACGATCACCACAAATCAACACCAATGGTGGACAATCATTACGCACCCAATAAAGCGGCGCATACTGGTCGATAGTTGGCTGCAAAGGCCGGATGCCCTGCATCTTACGTACATTATAATGGGTAATAGCTTGACCACTAAAAGGAATATACTGCCAAACACTATCAGCATCAACCTGATAGTTATTAAGCCAAGCCTTATTTAAACAAAGCATCATGGCGAGATAGCCGCCTGCAGAGTGACCTGTTACAACTATTTTTCGCACATCGCCACCATACTCTTTAGCATGACGAAAAGCCCAAGCAACTGCTTCGGCAGCATCATCAATCGTTTTATCAACAGTAACTTTAGGCAATAAACGATAGTTAGCACCTATCACCACATACCCTTTATCCTTTAATCGTTGTGGAATCTCTTTCTGGCCAGCCTCTAATCCGCCACCATGAAACCATACTATTACAGGACAATCTTTCTTACCTTCTGGGTAATACACATCCAGTTTCAAACGCTCTTTAGCATAAGCATCAGTTTTTGAAGTATAACTGATATTTGAAACAGTTTTGTAATTCTGTGCACTGATGGCGACAACCATCAGAAGCAATACGGCTAATACATTTAATCTCTTCATAGTTCGTTAGTTTTTGAAAATAAAAAAAGCCCTAGAGAAGTGTATCTCCAGGGCTATCGTTAAAATAAAGACGGCGGCTTCCTACTCTCCCGCATTGCATTGCAGTACCATCGGCGCAGGTGGGCTTAACTTCTCTGTTCGGAATGGGAAGAGGTGGGACCCCACTGCAATAACCACCTAATA
>NZ_JNKG01000001.1:0-105005 GCF_000701965.1 Prevotella sp. RM4 | reverse complement strand
CCCTCACTGATACAGTCGGTAGCTATCAGCACATCGATATCCTCATGTAAATGGGGATAGATGGCTGCACGCTCTTTGGATATAGGCGAGAAGAGTGTTAGCACCTTATTGAAATCGAGTTTTTCCTTCAACTTAAGCGTACTCCTTGCTTCTACATCACCTGTAACCAGAGCCACATTCAAACCATATTTAGATTTGATCTTGTCTGCCAAGCAATCGTAAAGATAGAGAGCTGTATCTGAGAAAGCTGTGAAGATAATCACCTTCTTATTGTCGCCGTTGATAGGATGGGCAAACTTATGCTGCAAATCTGCAATGAGCTGTTGCAGTTTTGAGTCGTGCTCGGGTGTGATACTCTCCAGCATCGTCAGCAACAGACTAATGACATCAAGGTCTTCCTTGATTTCACGTTGCCATGATATGTAGTCCATATCCTCTAAGAGAATACGGTTTTTCTTCTTACCAATCATGAAGTCCTGCTCATCCTCGTCGCCATCCACATCTTCGTAGTCGTCAACAGAAATGCGTTTGTCACCACTTTGGTAGCGTGCGATGGCATCGAGTGTTTCCTTCATGTAATCACGTATACGTTCCAAAGTAAGGCGAAACGAGTTAACACTCGACTCCAGGCGCTTCAGCAACTGGATGTTCATCAGGCGTTGAATACCCTGCTCGCGCTCCTCGATACTCAGTCGGTGACCTGTAGTACTTTCCTCCTCTTTATATTTATAGAGCTGACTATCTAGGATAAAAGCAGAGGGTGCGTAGATGGCCAATCGGAGCGATTGTAACTGCTCGAAAATCTCGTTGTAGTTGATAGCCGTATCAAGGTCAGTCAGATGGGGCTGACGAGAGATAGGTTTCAAACGCTCAGGGAAGGTGCCAATATCTGTCGTATCATAATACTGCTGGATATGCTTACGACTGCGGGCAATGGTGACAGCATCCAGAAGTTTAAAGAAATCGAAGCTGAGCATTCCCAGCAGGCGCTCAGTAGTGCGCTCCTCGGGTGAGAAGTTTGACCATAGATTATAGGCTGCTTGTGCCTGACGGAAAACATCATCAATACCACGCTCGGTGGGTAATAATTCGTTGAAGTCATCAGCCTTTCCCTCATAGGCCAACTGCAACTGATTTTTCAAATCGTTGAAGCGATTGTTGACTGGTGTTGCAGAAAGCATCAGTACCTTGGTCTTCACGCCTGCACGAATCACCTTGTTCATCAGGCGCAGATAGCGATTTTCGCGAGGATTCTCACCATTTTCATCGGTAGAAACCTTTCCACCATTACGGAAGTTGTGGCTTTCGTCAATCACCACCAAATCATAGTTTCCCCAATTAACACGCTCCAAATCAAGGTCGTTGCTATAGCCACTTTCACGACTGAGGTCAGTATGATAAAGTACATCATAATTCAAACGATCCTTAGCCAGCGGATTGTTGACATAGTTCTGGCGATAAGTGTTCCAGTTCTCAAAAAGTTTCTTGGGACAGAGCACCAAAACGGTGCGATTGCGACTCTCGAAATACTTGATAACACTCAGAGCTGTAAACGTCTTTCCAAGACCTACGCTATCGGCTAGAATGCAACCATTATACTTCTCCAACTTATTGATAATTGCCAAAGCGGCATCACGCTGGAAATTGTAGAGTTTGTTCCAGATTGCAGAATTCTTAAAACCTGTAGCTTCTTTGGGCAGTTCGTCCTCGCTGATATCTTCTAAGAACTCGTTGAAAATATTATAGAGCGCCACGAAATATAGGAACTCAGGTGCATTCTCCTTATAGGCATTGCTAATACTGTCAATCACCTCTTCGGTTACAACCTGAAGGCGACTGCTGTCATTCCATAGTTGGTTGAATATATCTAAGAAAGCCGTTGACTCAGGAGCATAGTTTTTCTGAATCATTGTAAAGGCATTATTACCTTTTTCACAACCAAGTTCAACAGTAGTAAAACCTTTAACAGGATAATAGCTGACATCATCTAGGTGGATAAAACCATTCATGTCATCATTGTTGCGGTTAGACTTGAAACACACCTTCTGTCGAATCCACTCTGCACATTCACGGGCTATAGCTTTCTGAGTGAGCTCATTGCGAAGCTTCACTTCAAACTCTGAACCATAGAGTGTTCGCTCTCGGTCTAATCGTGGGATATAGAATTCACGCTGTTGCTTAGGTGTTTTCTCAGCCGTAAATGTCGGCGAAGTAAAGATAAAACGCAGTTCTTTAATATCTTTGAGTGCCTCTTTCAGTTCCTGAAAGGCATAGATGGAGAAACAAGAGGCCGCTATAGACAAACGGCTTCCTGCCTTTATTTGCTGCATAAAATCATCACGCAGCGTTTTTTTGACATTGTTTATCAACTCCATCAGAATGTTGGCTTTAGAGCGAATGGACTCTGTTCGGATGATAATGGGTTCTATGCACTAGGACCTAAGGACACGAAAAAGCGCGGATTGGCGCCTATCGATGTCCAAAGGTCCTAGGAAAACCCATCCACAATGATAAGTCCAGTCCACGCCAAAAGCGTAGACGCTGGTACTTATTCGTATTATGGACGTCTATTGAATTTCCTAGGTTCTTGGACATCACCGAATATAGCACAAACGCTATGTTATTTTACCCTCAAAAATCATACCGGCACCTCCTCTGAGGCTCTGTGACTGAGGAATTTACGTTCCAAGACACCTCTGCCGTAGCAGCGTCGGGTTACGACGATTAGCCAGTACTTGATGGCAAAGGTACAAAAAGTTTTGGGAAAACACAAGAATGGGGCTAAAAAAATGCAGTATACATCAAAAAAGTCCCAAAATATTTGGAATAAAATAAAAACAATCCTATATTTGCTACAAAGAATAAGTATTTAGAGAAAAATGGGAATAAAGAAGGTTACGTACGAGGAAGCATTAGCGCGCATTAAGCGTTCGCTTGAAATCAGGCGGAACGTTGAACGACGTATGGCTGATGAATGGGAAAAGATGGGGTTAAAAGGTACTGTCGAGTCCCTATGATTGCTGTATGAATAATAAAACTCCGCTAAAATACAAGAATGGGGATAAAAAATGCAATTTGCAACAAAAAAGACACCTTTATGGTGTCTTATTATGTAAGCTTATCAAATACCGATTTACCTAAATCTGTTAGTACCCATTCGCCATCCTTGCGACCACCTTTTCGAGTAAGGATACCCAACTTTTTCAGCTTTGCCAAATCATTTTCGATTGTTCTATCTGTTATAGAGGTCTTTTCCGAAATCTTTTCCGAAATCTTTTCCGAAATCTTTTCCGAAATCTTTTCCGAAATCTTTTCCGAAATCTTTTCCGAAATGGCCTTTGCTGAAATTCTGGAATTAAAAGATACCATTTTCAGTATAACTATCTGACGCTCAGATAGTTCTTTTCCGACATCTTTTCCGACATCATTGGTGACATCTTTGGTGACATCATTGGTGACATCTTTTACGCCAACTTTCTCTCATTTTTACGAATAAACCTAACATTTGTTATTGGCTTAGGCTTGTAAACTCCGCTAAAATGCAAAAAACGGACCTCTAAACTCCGCTAAAATGCATGTAGTGGTGATAGCATCACACCGCACGCCGCACGCCGCAACTTTTTGGTTTTGCGGTGTGGAGGGGTGCGGTGATGGAGGTAAATTAATTAGTATTATAAATATTATATATTATTATATATATTATAATATATATAATAATATATAATATTCTAAAGATAAGATGCTGCGAGTGTGAAGTACGGAAAAGTTGCGGCGTGCGGCGTGCGGTGTGGAGGTAAGCATAGGAGACGAGGTTGTACTTATTTGAGCAAAATCCGTAATTTTTGAGGCGATAAAATTACGGTTCTTGGCGTACGGAATAGATAACCAAAATATTTTTGCTTTTTGATTAAAAAAGTGGTTAAAATATTTGGTAGTTTGAAATATTTTTTGTACCTTTGCATCGTTAATCAAAAACAAAGCGCGCACAACTTTTGAGAGACACAAACAACACTTAGTTATTAACCATTTTAAAATTAAAACACACAACATTATGGCAAAGATTTTTTATCTGTTGAAGCAGAACAACATCAAGAACTCGAAGATTTACGGTAAGTGGTTTGCCCACGGAAAAACCATCGAAACACTGAACACCCGCAAGATGGCCAACCACATCTCGGAACACGGAAGCATCTACACCCCAGACGTGGTATTCGGAGTGCTGGAGAAATTCAGAAGCTGTCTGCTGGAAATGCTCCTGAACTCGAAACGAGTAAAGATCGACGGTCTGGGCATCTTCTTCACCACCATCGAGAACGAGAAAGGTGGAGCCCTGAAGAAGGAGGATTTCTCGCCAGCCAAGAACCTGAAGGCCCTGCACATTAGATTCCTACCCGACCAGGAGGCTGAGACCAACATCTCGAGTAGAGAGTTTATCAAGAAGGCAGAGTTTGTGAATGCAGAGACATTTGCAGGACAGCTGACCGAGGAAGAGGATAAACCAAGCAACAGTGGCGGTGGTGGTAGCCAGGGCGGTAATACCGGTGGAAACACCGGAGGCGGCGGAAATAGCGGCGGTGGCAATAGCGGTGGTGGAAGCCACGAGCCTATCGGAGACTAAGGGTTGGGGGCGCAAGCCCCACCCTACTCTACCAATGTAAAAATGAAAAAATGTAAGAATGAAAAAACTAAGAAGTTATGACTAAGAAAGAAACATTAAAGTTTATCGTACAGATGATTGCCAGTATCGCTACAGCGATTGTAACGGCCCTGGGCGCGACATCGTGCATCGGGGCTTAGCCCCGAAGCGCCACAAGTTCTTGGACAAGCCAAGCGGCATAGCCGAGCGGCATGGGCGCCATGTAGATAGCCAAGGACCTGCACTTGCGCGGCCCGCCACGCATACTGCAGTAGGCTCTATCCTATCACCCTCAGGTTTCAACACGAAGCCTGAGGGATTTTTTCGGTACCTTCTTGTTCTCTCAGCTTAGCCATCTCGTTACCCACAAAGCGATGGGCGCCAAAAAACTCGTTTAACTCCAAGCGCAAATAGTCGCCGATATCGGGAATCTGGGGAATGAAGAGAATGATAGATTTGCTATGCACATCCACGGTCTTGGCCTCCTCGTCGATGGTATAAACCGTTGTAACGGTATTGTTAAGATTTGCACCATTGATAGCTTTCTTTAATCGTGCAAACTCTTCAACATCGTATAGTTCTACATGTCCCCAATGCGTATCGTATATCTGGATAAAACGCAAATTGTTTCGGGCTTCCACAAAGAAATGCTCGCCCTGATAGGCAAAGAAGATGCGATCATCGCCCTCTTCGTCTGCAAGCTCATACTGACACCCAATATTTGTGAGCGTCTCTAAAAACGATTGCATATATAAAAAGAAATCAGCCGAGGAGTTTTTCCTCGGCTGATTGGGTTTATATACTTGATTGCAGATTAGCGTGACTCTTCCTCGGCCTTCTTGGTCTCAGGAGCGTCAGCACCATAGTAGTTGTAGTATGCATTGTAGCGGTTGTAACCCCACTTAGCCTGCAGCATGTCGGGGTCGAGCTCCTTAGCCTTGTCGAACAGCTCGATAGCCTTCTTGTACAGCTCCTTCTTCTTAGCAGGATCCTCGATGTTCTGAGCCTGTACGCTGTAACCTGTACCTGCGTAGGTAGCGATGATAGCGTTGTCGGGCTTAACCTCGAATGCCTTCTGGAGGTAAGGAACAGCCTCCTCGGCCTTGTTAGCCTGGAGCAGTGCCAGACCCTTATCGGCGAGGGCTACAAAGTTGTTAGGATTAGCGGCAAGAGCGTCGTCGAGGATCTTGTTAGCCTCGTCGGTCTGACCGAGACCCAGCAGGGTGTTGTACAGCTTCTCCATTACACCGTCGACCTTGTGCTCGGCATAGATGCCCTTCAGGTTGGCAGCATACTTAACAGAGTCGTCCTTAGTCTTCAGACCGTCGCCCAGAATCTCGAGCTTGAGGTTGAGAGCATTCTCGTACTCCTCGGGATCCTTCATAGCTACATCAGCCAACTCAAGAGCCTTAGCCATATCCTTGTCCTGATAAGCGAAGATTGAAGCGAAACGAGCTACCTGACCGAAGAAAGGCTTCTGCTGCTCGCGGTCGCAATCCTTGAACATAGGAGCGGCGTCGCTCTCGGTGAACAGCTGCCAGTACTTACGAGCTGAGGCGTTATCCTTAGCGGTAAGAGCGTCCTGACCAGCGTTAACCAGAGTGTTACGTGGAGCAGTCCACAGGCGCTGAGCATTCTTAGCAGCAAACTTAGGAGCTACCTTACCCTTCTCGTTAGGCATCTGGTCGAACTTGTCGCACTCGATACCTGCTACGAGAGCGGCATAGGCCATCTCGTTCATCAGTTTCATATCAACGGGCTTCTCTTCCTTACCCATCTGCTTGTTTACCTGATTCTCGGTCTGGATAGCGCTCTGAGCATTAAAGTCGTTCAGGGCAAGGTCAACAAGCTTGTTGTAGGCCTTTGCCTTCTCGGCATCGTTAGCCAGAGAACCAAGGCTGCTCTTTACGAGTGTCTCAGCTTCTGCATAAGTCTTTGCCTTGAGGATAGCCTTCAAAGCGTCACTGTCGCCGGCAAATGCGGTAGAGCTAGCTACCAGCACACATGCCATCATGATTAATTTTTTCATAAGCTTTTAAAATTGGTTGAACTTATTGTTACTAAAATTTATTTTTTGACGTTTACTTGAGCGGATAGTTTAATCCTTATTCTCGGTCTCGGGGGCCTCAGCAGCCTGAGCTGCCTCAGCGTCGATCTCTGCCTCCTCGATATCTTCGTCCTCGGCCTGCGAGTGCATTACCTTACATACCGAAGCGATGCTATCGTTCTTCTTGGTGAGGTTGATGAGACGAACACCCTGTGTGGCACGGCCCATGACACGAACATCGGCCACCTTCAGGCGAATCAGTACACCACTCTTATTAATAATCATCAGGTCGTTCTCGTCGGTTACCACCTTGATGGCTACCAGGCGACCGGTCTTCTCGGTGATTGAGAGGGTCTTAACACCCTTGGCACCACGTGAGGTCTTACGGTAATCCTCAACCTCAGAACGCTTACCATAACCGTTCTCAGAAACTACCATGATAGTCTCGGTGTTAGGATCGTTGACGCAAACCATACCTACAACCTCGTCGTCGCCACCGTCGAGACGCATACCGATTACACCGGTAGATACACGACCCATGACGCGCACATCGTTCTCGTCGAAACGTACGGCACGACCGTTACGGTTAGCCAGCAACAGCTCGTTGTGACCGTTGGTGAGGCGAACGCCTACTACCTGGTCGCCCTCGTTGATGTTGATAGCAATCACACCGTTGGCACGTGGACGTGAGTAAGCCTCGAGACAGGTCTTCTTGATGATACCCTGCTTGGTAGCGAATACCACGTAGTGCGAGTTAAGGAACTCGGTATCGTTGAAGTTCTTGATACGCAGAACGGCGTTGATGGCATCATCGGGCTCGATATTCAGCATATTCTGGATAGCGCGACCCTTTGAGTTCTTATCGCCCTCAGGAATCTCGTAACACTTCTGCCAGTAGCAACGACCCTTCTGTGTGAAGAACAGCAGCGTGTTGTGCATGGTGGCAGGATAGATATACTCGGTGAAGTCGTTGTCGCGATGACGGGCTGCCTTTGATCCCATACCGCCACGACCCTGCTCGTGGAACTCTGACAGTGGGGTGCGCTTGATGTAACCCATGTGCGAGATGGTGATAACCACTGGATCGTCGGGATAGAAGTCCTCGGCATTGAACTCGTGGTCGAAAGGAATAATCTCGGTACGACGCTCGTCGCCATACTTCTCCTTCACCTCCTGCAGGTCGGCCTTCATCACCTCCTTACAACGCTCGGGGTTATCCAGAATCTCCTGCAACTCGGCAATAAGCTTCTGCAAGTCGTCGAACTCCTGGTGGAGCTGATCAACACGCAGACCAGTGAGCTGAGCCAGACGCATGTCGACGATAGCCTTACTCTGCAGCTCGTCGAGTTCGAAACGGGCCTCCAAGTTACGCTGAGCGTCGGTAGGAGTCTTACTGTTACGAATAATATGTACAACCTCGTCGATATTGTTAACGGCGATGATCAAGCCCTCCAAGATGTGGGCACGCTCCTGAGCCTTGCGCAGATCGTACTTGGTACGGCGGATGGTTACGTCGTGACGGTGCTCAACGAAGTACTTGACACACTCCTTGAGCGAAAGCAGGCGTGGGCGACCCTTTACCAGAGCGATGTTATTAACTGAGAATGAGCTCTGAAGGGCTGTCATCTTAAACAGCTTGTTGAGCAGTACGTTGGCGTTGGCATCGCGCTTGCAATCCACAACGATACGCATACCCTGACGGCCCGACTCATCGTTAACATTTGCCACACCCTCGATCTTGTGCTGATTAGCCAAGTCGGCAATGTAAGCTACCAGGTCGGCCTTGTTTACACCGTAAGGAATCTCGGTTACCACAATCTTATCGTGTGTGTCGCCGCTCTCAATCTCGGCCTTGGCACGCATTACGATACGTCCGCGACCTGTTTCATAGGCATCCTTCACGCCCTGCAGGCCATAGATATAAGCACCTGTTGGGAAGTCGGGACCTGGGATATACTGCATCAGGCCTTCGGTATCGATATCAGGATTGTCGATATAAGCGCAGCAACCATCGATTACCTCGCCCAGGTTGTGGGTAGGCATATTGGTAGCCATACCTACGGCAATACCGTTACCACCGTTAACCAGCAGATTAGGAATCTTGGTAGGCATAACAGTTGGCTCCTCGAGCGAGTCGTCGAAGTTAGGCGCCATATCTACGGTTTCCTTATCCAGGTCGTCCATAATGTGCTCACCCATCTTTGAGAGGCGGCACTCGGTGTAACGCATGGCAGCAGGTGAGTCGCCATCCACCGAACCGAAGTTACCCTGACCGTCAACCAAGGTGTAACGCATGTTCCAATCCTGGGCCATACGTACCAGGGCACCATATACTGAAGAGTCGCCGTGTGGGTGGTACTTACCAAGCACCTCACCTACTACGCGGGCACACTTCTTATAAGGCTGGGTAGAAACGTTATTAATGTTCATCATACCGTAAAGGATACGACGATGAACAGGCTTGAAGCCATCACGAACATCGGGAAGGGCACGGGCCACGATTACTGACATAGAGTAATCGATATAGCTCGATTTCATCTCTTCTTCGATGTTGATCTTAATAATTCTGTCGTTGTCGAATGTTTGATCCATCTTTTTATTTTACTATTTGACTATGTACAATTTTACCATTTTTGCGTTTAAGGGCATTTTTAAGCCCTCTGACGCGTTTTTAACCGTGCAAAGGTAATTATTTTTTTGCGACCCACCAAACCTTTTAAGCTATTTTATGGTAAAAAATTAGCTTTTTATGGCACGATGTTTGCAAGATTTGTTGTATCTTTGCAAAAGATATATAATATAAGGTATATTAATAACAATTAGAAACAGACATAGATGACGACACAATTTTCGCCAAAACTATCAGAAATACTGGCTTTCTCGCGTGAAGAGGCAGCTCGACTGGCTAGCCGATCGGTGGGTCCCGAACACCTGCTGCTTGGCATTCTGCGCAGTAATGAGGGTCCGGTTATCGACCTGTTTAACAGGCTGAACCTGAATATGCAGGCGGTAAAGACTGAACTGGAAATGCGCGTAAGGGAGGACGAAATCGGTCAGCCCATACACACTACCGACCTGGTGCTGAACGAGAAGGCCAGCAACGTACTGCGACTGGCTGTACTGGAGGCACGCATACAGAGAGCCAATAAGATAGACGAACAACACCTGCTGCTGGCCATACTGCACGACTTGGCTAACAACGGGGCAAAACAAGTTTTAGAAATGAACGATGTGACATACGACGACGCTGCAGCCATACTGTTTGCGCCGAAGAACACAAACGTAAGTAATAACGTGAGCAACGGCATAGGACTGCCCGACGAGGAGGAAGAGGAGTTTGAGATGACCGGCGGTAAGAGCGCTAACAGCAATGCCAACAGTCAGAGCACCACCGCCCAGAAGAAGCCCGCCTCGAAGACACCTGTACTCGACAGCTTTGGTACCGACCTGACAAAGGCCGCTGCTGATGGTAAGTTGGATCCCTGTGTGGGTCGCGAGCGCGAGATACAGCGTATTGTAGAGATTCTGGGTCGCCGCAAGAAGAACAACCCCATACTGATTGGCGAGCCTGGTGTAGGTAAGAGCGCCATTGTAGAGGGACTGGCACAGATGATTGAGGCCCACCACTGCAGTCCAATGCTGTTTGGAAAGCGCATTTTTACGCTGGATATGACAGGCGTTGTGGCAGGCACCAAGTATCGCGGACAGTTTGAGGAGCGCCTGAAAGCCCTGATGAAGGAGCTGGAGGCTAACCCCGACGTGATTGTATTCATCGACGAGATACACACCATCATCGGTGCAGGTTCTACCCCTGGCAGTATGGATGCTGCCAACATTATGAAACCTGCCTTGGCACGCGGCACCATACAGTGCATTGGTGCTACCACGCTGGATGAGTATCGCGAGAGCATTGAGAAGGACGGTGCCTTGGAGCGCCGATTCCAGAAGGTACAGGTAGAGGCTACCACCAACGAGGAGACGCTGCAGATTCTGCGTAACATCAAGGACCGCTACGAGCAGCACCACCACGTGACATATACTGACGCGGCACTCGAGGCCTGTGTCAAATTGACAGACCGATACATTACCGACCGCTTTATGCCAGATAAGGCCATCGACGCGCTGGACGAGACTGGTTCGAAGGTACACTTAGGCAACGCACAGATTCCACCCGAGATTATTGAGAAGGAGAAGGAGCTGGCCGATGCCCGCGAAAAGAAGCAGAAAGCGGTGAAGAACCAGAACTACGAGCTGGCAGCCGGTTATCGCGACCGCGAGACAACCCTTACCAAGGAGTTGAAGGAGCTGAACGACCGCTGGAGCAACGGCGAGGGCGAAGAGCGACTGGTGGTAGATGCCGACCAGGTGGCCGAGGTGGTTTCGATGATGACGGGTGTGCCCGTACAGCGCATGGCCGAACAGGAGGGGGTACGCCTGAAGGGTATGGCCGTAGAGCTGAAGAACGCCGTGATAGCCCAGGATGCCGCTATCGACAAGATGGTAAAGGCCATCCAGCGCAACCGTGTAGGACTGAAGGAGCCCAACCACCCTATCGGCGTGTTTATGTTCTTAGGTCCTACAGGTGTGGGAAAAACCTACCTGGCCAAGAAGCTGGCCGAGTTTATGTTTGGCAGCAGCGAGGCGCTGATTCGTATCGACATGAGCGAATATACCGAGAGCTTTAACACCTCGCGACTGATTGGTGCACCTCCGGGATACGTAGGTTACGGCGAGGGCGGACAGCTGACAGAGCGCGTGCGCCGCCACCCCTACTCGATTGTTCTGTTGGACGAGATTGAGAAAGCTCACAGCAACGTGTTCAACCTGTTGCTGCAGGTGCTTGACGAGGGACGCATGACAGATGGTAACGGACGACTGGTGGATTTCCGCAACACGGTGATTATCATGACATCGAATGCAGGTACTCGCCAGCTGAAGGACTTTGGCCGTGGCGTAGGTTTCGGTGCATCGGCACAGACGGGACTGATGAAGAGCGACAAGGACAAGCAGTATGCACGCGACATTGTACAGAAGGCACTGTCGAAGCAGTTCTCGCCTGAGTTCCTGAACCGACTGGATGAGATTATCACCTTCGACCAGCTGGATCTGGATGCCATCAAGCGTATTATCGATGTAGAGCTGAAGAGCCTGTACAACCGTATTGAGCAGATAGGCTATCACATCGACCTGAGCGACGAGGCCAAGGAGTTTGTGGCCACCAAGGGTTACGATGTGCAGTTTGGTGCCCGTCCGCTAAAGCGCGCTATACAGAACTATCTGGAGGATGGCATTAGCGACCTGATAGTGAATGGCGACCTTGAACCGGGAGCCACCATCCATATCACACTTAAAGAAAATGAGTTAGCGTTTAGCTAACTCATTTTTCTTTTATAACGACTCGCATTCTTTCAACCAAAGGGCGGATGATGCATCGCTTGGCATACGCCAATCGCCTCGAGGCGACAAGCTGACACTACCCACCTTTGGACCATCGGGCAAGCACGAACGCTTGAACTGCTGATTAAAGAATCGGCGGCAGAAGGTGGTAAGCCATTTCTTGATGGTCTCCTCGTCGTAAAGGGCTGGTTTCTCGCTGGTAGCGGTGCAGAAGGCACGCTTGGCCAACAGGAAAATCTTCTTAGGACTGAAGCCGTAACGCAGGAAGTAATAGATAAAGAAATCGTGCAGCTCGTAAGGACCAACCAGATCCTCGGTCTTCTGCTTGATATTGCCGTTTTCGTCGGCTGGAATCAGCTCGGGCGAAATGGGGGTATCGATGATATCCATTAATGTATCCGTAGCCATTTCTCCTGCTACGTAGCCTACCAAGTAACGAATCAAAGTCTTGGGCACACCGGCATTCACACCATACATCGACATGTGGTCGCCATTATAGGTAGCCCAACCAAGTGCCAACTCCGACAGGTCGCCTGTACCTACCACGATGGCGTTCTCCTTGTTGGCCACATCCATCAGAATCTGTGTGCGCTCGCGGGCCTGCGAGTTCTCGTAGGTGATATCGTGAACCGAGGCATCGTGATTGATATCACTGAAGTGTTGGGTTACAGCTGCGGCAATACTGATTTCGCGAATGGTAACACCCAAGGTTTCCATCAGCTTCAGAGCATTGTTATAGGTACGGTCGGTGGTACCGAAACCAGGCATGGTGATACCCACGATGCCCTGACGGTCGAGACCTAACTTATCGAAAGCCTTAACGGTTACGAGCAGTGCCAAGGTAGAATCCAGACCACCGCTGATACCGATAACAGCCTTTTTACCATTGATATGGTGCAGACGCTTTACCAAACCCATCACCTGGATATTGAGAATCTCCTCGCACGATGCCTGCATATCCTCACTCTTGGGGATGAAGGGATACGGATCGATATTGCGGAAGAGCTCGAACGGACGCTGGCAGGTAGCCTTGCAAGCGATTTCGCGAGCGTGGGCATTACGCTGTGCATTGATGAAAGTGGTATTGGTGCGACGCTCAACATGCAGCGCCTGCACATCAATCTGACACATCTTGATTTGTGGCTGCAACGAGAATCGGTCGCCCTCTTCGAGCAGTCGGCCATTCTCAAAAATAATAGCATTACCGCCATAAACCACATCCTGGGTAGACTCGCCAAAACCGCAGCTGGCATAAACGTAACCGCTAATCATACGGGCACTCTGCTGGGCAAGCAGCGACTTAAGATAAGCATGCTTACCAATCAGTTCGTCGCTGGCCGAGAGGTTGAAGATCACATCGGCACCAGCCAAAGCCAAGTTGTTGCTTGGTGGTGTGGGTGCCCATACATCCTCGCAGATCTCGACACCGAACTTCACGCCATCGGCAGTAACAAACACCTGCGGCTCGGCTGAAACATGAACAGGACTGCCTGCAAAATAAATCTCGGTAGGATTCAGGTCCTGAGCCGATGCAAACCAGCGCTTCTCGTAAAACTCGCCGTAGTTGGGCAGGTAAACCTTTGGCACAATGCCCAACAGCTGTCCACCCTGCAGCACTGCTGCACAGTTGTACAGCAAACCGTTGACTACCACTGGCAAACCAACAATCACGATAACGTTGAGCTTGCGGGTGAAATCAAGCAGTTTTACCACACCATCCTCGGCATGATCCAACAGGAGTTGCTCTTTAAACAGATCCTGACACGAATAGCCCGTGATGCAAAGCTCGGGAAACACCATCACCTCGACACCACGATCCTCGGCCTGAGCTATCAGGCTCTCAATCTGCTGCACGTTATACTCTACATCGGCCACTTTTACGGTGGGCACAGCAGCTGCTACGTTTACAAATCCGTATTTCATAGTTTTACTTTTTGTACGTCGTTCTCAATGAGTGTGTAAATAAGTGCGGGCTGCTCGAAGAAGTCGTTCTCGCGGAAGGCATGCAGCTTGTAGAACTTAACGGTATCTACACGCACCTGGGCATTAACGGGCGACTTAAGCAGGAAATGTTTTTCGCGCTTGTAAGCCACCAGCTGTACACACAGATGCTCAAGATCGTTCAGGTCCTCACGACCGAACTCCTCGATAAACTCCTTGCAGTTAGGCTCAATCTCGCCCTCGGCTCTCAGCTTCCAGGCTGTACCCTCGGCAGTCATCAGCACATAGCGCAGATAATAGTTCGAGTCGTTAACCAAATAGCTCTCAAAACGGGTTTGCGAGAGTTCCTTTACATCCATAGGCACAAAGGCCAGGAATGCACTCAGCTTGTCGCCACCCTTGCGCTCCTCGGGTTTTGGCTTAAAGGTAATGGGACGGTCGGCAGGCTCAATCTCGGGCTCCTCGTCATCGTCGGCAGCCATACGGGCCTTGGCCTTCTGTTCAACCATACGGGTAGTTTCGTAGCTCTCCTCGCCTACCACTACCACCTCGTTGATGAGCATCGGCATCTGGAAGCCGTCCTCATCCTCAACAAGCACTATATTCTTACCCTGGAAGCCAGCCACCTTTCCGCCGCCAACTTCGCTCAGGAATCTTACTTTATCTCCAATCTTCATCTTTAAAATACTGTAAATTTGGGGCAAAGTTAAAAAAAAAAGCCCGAACTACAAAATAGTTCGGACTCTTTTTACCAATAGGCGGCTATTTAGTCGAGACCAAAGAGAATCTTCAGTCCGCCATCCACACCCGAGAAGCCCATAAAGGCCAGGCTAAGCAAACCTGCCGAGAGCATGACGATGGCCATACCCTGCATGCCCTTAGGAATCTTTACCAACTCAAGCTGCTCGCGCATACCAGCAAACACGGTAAGAGCTACACCAAAGCCGATGGCTGTTGAGAAGGCGTAGACTACCGACTGCAGCAGGTTGTAATCCTTCTGGATAACCAGAATGGCCACACCCAGCACGGCACAGTTGGTGGTAATCAGGGGCAAGAAAATACCTAATGCCTGATAGAGGGCTGGCGACACCTTTTTGAGCACAATCTCTACCATCTGCACCAGCGAGGCAATCACCAGGATAAAGGCAATCGTCTGCAGATACTGCAGGCCAAAGGCATCGAGCACATATTTCTGAACCAACCAGGTAACGATGGTGGCCAGCGTAAGCACAAAGGCTACAGCTGCCGACATACCCAGCGAGGTATCAATCTTTTTTGAAACGCCAAGGAACGGACAGATGCCCAGGAACTGCGACAACACGATGTTGTTGACAAAGATGGCGCTAATGAAAATCAGTATATATTCCATAATCTATTTATTGACCATTGAACATTGACCATTGAACATTAATTCCTAATTTTGTTCACGATGGCGATGAGGAAGCCGAGGGTGATAAATGCACCTGGAGGCAACACAAAGAGCAGGATGTTATAAGTCTCGGGAATCAGGGTGAATCCGAAGATTGAACCTGAGCCTAACAGCTCGCGACACATACCCAGCAGGGTAAGACCGAGTGTAAAACCAAGACCAATACCGATACCATCGAACAGCGAAGCTACGGGTGAGTTCTTTGCGGCAAAAGCCTCAGCACGACCCAGGATGATACAGTTAACCACAATCAGCGGGATAAACAAACCTAACGAGGCATCGACATCGGGCAGATAAGCCTTGATAACCATCTGCAGCAGCGTAACAAACGCAGCAATCACTACAATGAACACAGGAATACGTACCTTATCGGGAGTAACCGATTTTAAGCACGAGATAACCACATTGGTACAGATGAGTACCGCCATTGTGGCGAGGCCCATCGACATACCGTTGGCAGCAGAGGTGGTAGTGGCCAGTGTAGGACACATACCCAGCATGAGGACGAACGTAGGGTTCTCCTTAACAATGCCGTTTTTTATAATCTGTATTGCATTCATAAACTATTCACTTTTTTTAGTTGCGCCTGTAGCTGCATCCATGGGGGCAGCCTTGTAAGCGTTATAAGCATTGTTTACAGCCAACAGGAAAGCACGACTAGTAATAGTTGATGCTGTAATGGCATCTACCTTACCACCATCCTTCGATACGGTGAGAGGCTGAGCAGGCGTAAGACCGATAATATCGCCCTTCTCGCCTTTCTGGAACCACTTATCTGCCTTAGCACCAAGACCTGGTGTTTCGGCATGTTCCAACAGCGTGTAACCCAGAATCTGGCCCTCGGTATTAAAACCTACCAGCACCTTCAGGTTGCCACCAAATCCACCAGTGGTAGATTCAACAGCAGCACCCAAATCTTTGCCCTGGGCATCCTTAGTTTCATAAATCACATAAACCAGCTCCTTGCCCTTGGCATCGGTCTGCTTTACGGTATCGGTGTTAGCTACCTGCAGGTCGTCGACACACATCACCGACTTGATACCATCGGCCAGCGCCTTGGCTTTCTGATCGGCAATAGGACCCTCGGTAAGGTGGTTCACAAAAGCCAGGATACCACCCATGATAACTGCTACTCCGGTGAGCACCAGCACCATATTTAATAATGACGATTCGAGTTTCTTCATAATCTTTTCATTTTTAAATTTTTACATTATTTCGAAACTTCCCCGAAACGTTTTGGTTTAACATAATTGTTGATGAGCGGTGTGAACGCATTCATAATGAGAATGGCGAACGACATACCCTCGGGATAAGCACCCCAGTTACGGATAACCACAGTAAGGAATCCGATGGCAACACCATAAATCAACTGACCCTTTGGTGTCATAGGACTGGTAACATAATCGGTTGCCATAAAGATGGCACCCAGCATCATACCACCGGTAAGCAGCACGGTAAATGGATCAGGATAAACAGGATTAGCCAGATGCAACAAACCTGAGAACACAAACGCAGTACCAAGGATGGATACAGGAATGTGCCAAGTGATAATGCGGTTATAGAGCATAAAGGCCAGACCCAACAGCAGGGCCAACGCACAAATCTCGCCCATGGCACCAGCACCGCCCGAACTTGAACCTAAGAACAGGTCGAATGATGAGGGTAACTGCTCGAGCAACGAGGCATCGCCCATACGGATGGCCGAATTGATAATCGAAAGCGGTGTGGCACCTGTCTCGGCATCGAGATAGGTATCCCACTGTCCAATCTTAGGCCAAGTGGTCATCTGGGCAGGGAAAGCTACCAGCAAGGCAGCACGACCCACCAACGCAGGGTTAAAGATATTGTTACCCAAACCACCGAACGTAAACTTAGCTACGCCGATGGCAAACAGCGCACCAATCAGGATAATCCAGATGGGCAGGTTCGAAGGCACGTTGAACGCCAGCAGCAGACCGGTAATCACAGCCGATCCGTCGACCAAGGTGTTCTGTTGTCTCTTCAGAATATATTTGCAGATAGCCCACTCAAAGAAGCAGCAGGCAGCCACACTGGTAGCGGAAACGATAACCGCACCCAAGCCAAAGAAATAGAACGAAGCGAGCAGCGCAGGCATCATGGCGATGATAACACCGTACATGTTGCGCTCGATCGAATCGCGGCTGTGAGCGTGTGGCGATAATGAAACTATTAACTTAGACATTAAACGTTAAACATTAAAGATTAAACATTTTATTTTTTTGCGGCGGCGCGGGCGCGGATGATACCCATCACCGTGCTCTTACCCAAGCGGATGTTATCCAACAGCGGACGATAAGCCGGACAAGTGTACTGACACGAGCCGCACTCGATACAACTGGTGATATCCTCGCTCTCGGCACGCTCCCAGTTCTTTACCTCTGAGAGTTTTGCCAGCAGGTAAGGCTCCAAGCCCATCGGACAAACACCTACGCACTTGGCGCAACGGATACAAGGCTGGGCATCCTTACGGCGAGCCTCATCATCAGAGATAATGGTTACCGAGTTGGTTCCCTTGCAGATGGGCACCTCTACCGAAGTAAGGGCCTTACCCATCATAGGTCCGCCAGCCAGCAGTTTGTTATCGCCCTCGGGCATACCGCCACAAGCGTCGATCAAATCCTTCATCGGTGTACCCATACGCACCAGGAAGTTGCCTGGGTTCTGCAGTTTCTTACCGGTAACGGTGGTGTAACGCTCAAACAGGGGTTTATTCTTCATCACAGCCTCGTAAACGGCAAAGGCTGTACCCACATTCTGTACGATAGCGCCCACATTTACAGGGATGGCAGGAGGTGCGGGTACCTGACGATTAATCACGGCATCAACCAACTGCTTCTCACCACCCTGTGGGTAGCGCTGCTTCAAAGGCACAACCTCAACCTGATACTGGGTGCCATTGAACTTTTCATTGCACTTTGCAGTGAGCAGTTCGATAGCAGCAGGCTTGTTGGTCTCGATACCGATATAACCCTTGGTTACCTTGGCGCCCATCATCAGAAGCTCAAGTCCAACCAAGATCTCATCGGCATGCTCCATCATCAGGCGATAGTCGGCTGTGATGTAAGGCTCGCACTCTACAGCGTTGATAATCACGCACTCGGCCTTAGCTGTTGGTGGAGGTGTCAACTTGATAAAGGTGGGGAAACAAGCACCACCCATACCTACTACACCGGCGTTCTGTACACGCTTTACAATATCCTCGGGAGTGAGCTCGGGATGAGCTGCCACCAGTTCAAGTTTATCTGAACGGTCGATACTCTCTTCCCACTCATCGCCCTCGACATTGATGATAATCACGGGCTTGCGATAACCGGTAGCATCGATAGCCGTATCAATCTTGAATACGGTACCGCTGACCGACGAGAAAATAGGTGCCGACACAAAACCGCCAGCTTCGGCAATCATGGTTCCTACCTTTACCTTGTCGCCCTTCTGGACCACGGGTTTGGCAGGCGCACCGATATGCTGACCCAATGGGAAAATGGCCTGCTTAGGCAGCGCTGCTACCTTGGTGGCCACCTCGTGGGTAAGCTTATTCTCTGCAGGGTGGATACCACCCATACTAAATGTTTTTATCTTCATGCTTTTGCCTCCTCTTCTTTTTTAGGTTCTTTGGGCTTTGGTGCAGGTGCAGGCGTTGGGAAGTTAACATCCACGATAGCATGCTTAGGACAAACGGTGACACACTTGCGGCACAAACGGCACTTGGTGTGGTCGATGTAAGCCAGGTTGTTCTCAACGGTAATCGCACCAAAGTTACACTCCTTTTCGCACTTGCCGCAACCAATACAGCTAACGGCACAAGCCTTCATGGCAACAGGGCCCTTGTCCTTGTTAACACACGAAACGAACACGCGACGGTTCTTTGGACCTTTTTTGCGCAGCTCGATGATGTTACGCGGACAAGCCTTTACACAAGCACCACACGAGGTACACTTCTCGTCGTCGACCTCGGGGATTCCTGTCTCAGGATTCAGACTGATAGCGCCAAACTGGCAGGCAGCCACACAATCGCCACAACCCAGACAGCCAAAACCGCAAGCTGTTTCGCCAGCACCACAAGCATGCATAGCGGCACAGGTACGCAAACCCGAATACTCGGCAATCTTGGCACGATGCTCGCAAGTACCGTTACAACGCACTACGGCAACCATCGGCTCGGAATTGGCGATGGCCATCCCCAACAAGTCGGCTACCTTTCCCATGGTCTCAGCGCCACCAACAGGACACATCAGTCCGTCGAGGCTTCCGGCATCGGCACCCTTCACAAGGGCATCGGCCATACCGCTACAACCAGGGAATCCGCATCCACCGCAATTGGCTCCGGGCAACAACTCGCCCACCTGCGCAATACGGGGATCCTCATAGACAGCGAACTTCTTGGAGGCTGCAAAAAGCACAATAGCAGCTATCAAGGCGATAGCTCCAAGTACAATTACTGCAATCAAGATGAAATTCATAATCTATTTGTTTTAGTTACTATAATTATTTCTCGATATTGAAGGCTATCTGCTGCTGGATGCGGTTCTTCATCGCCCACAGCGCCAGATAGTAAGGTACCAACGACGCTAAAGCCACCAACGCAGCAAGCCCCTCATCGCTTGTAAGCTTCAGGGCTATCATCAGTACACATATTAATAATAAGAAAGGTGCGCCAAAGCCCAACAGCAGGGCGCGGTTGGCCACATCCATCGATGCCCACACGGTAACCTCCTGCCCTACTTGGTAGCTTGCGGTATCGGTGGTAAACACATCCACAATCTTTATTTTCGATTCGGCAGCGTTACAGTGCGAAGCCACCTTACAGGCAGCACACGCAGAGGTCTGGACAATCTGCACCTTGATGCATCCATCCATAATACTTTTAACGGTTCCCGAATGTGTTATCTTATTACTCATTAATTTGCTAAGTAGACATTACATTTTGCAAAGGTACGACAATCTGCTGAATAAAACAAGCGAAAATGCGGTTTTTTAGCAAAAATAATCGTAATCGTTTGCAATTACAAAAGATTTTTTATACTTTTGTCGCAGAATTAATACAAAAAGAAAGATGAAAGCAACCGAACTAGCTCAGCAGCAGATTGAGCGTGCTATCCGTAAGATAGCCGACAAGTTTCCTCCTACACAGGAGGCTAATGTAATGACCGATATCCACTTCCGCGTAACGCAGGATACCGGCGAGCTGATGGCGTTCGACGATAACGACGAAGAGATTAACCGTTGCATCATCGAAGACTGGATTGGCGATACATCCGACAATTTCTTCGAAGAGATACCTGCCGTGTTCCGCAAGTGTCTGGATAAGATGAAGGATACCATCGAGAATATGTCGATTCTGAAACCATTCTCGTTTGTACTGGAGAATGAAGACAAGGAGCCGGTAGCCGAGTTGTATCTGGTTGACGACGAGACCGTGATTTTCGATCCCGAACTGATGAAGGGTTTGGACGAAGATCTGGATGCGTTCCTGAAGCAGCTGCTGGCCGACTAATCTAACTCCTCACTTTTTTGCAACTGGAAATTACGCTGGGCATCTAGCGTAAACACTTCCTCTGTGCGTGTTTTGTGGGCTTCCTTCGAGTAGTCCATCAAATGAATTTCGTAATCACTCGTGATGGTGAAGTACTGCAGGATGTCTTCGGCACCGAAATCGTCGAGATCGGCCTCCTCATCAATCGCGTACAAACAGAGTTTATCTACAGGCAGATAATCGTTGTCTAAAGAATACAGCCACAAAGAGTATCTGTCGTCTTCCTCATCGGCAGCCAGAATCATCAGGCGTGCACCTAATGACTCGGATAGCGAGATGGCTTTCTGCTTGTTGTTACCCTCCAGCTCCAATGCCTTGGCAATATCCTGAGGCACGGGTTTGAAATCGGGCAGGTAACGCACCAGCTCATCGCTATAGGTAATGGGTAATGGCAGGAGGTTCAAGCTGTCGTAGAACTGCTTCAGCGGGTTATCGGCATCAGCCAAGTTGATACCCTGAGCCGCCAATCGCTCGGCAGCTTCTATCTTCTGAATACTGTCTAACTTGTGCTGCATCTCCTCAGCACTCATGCTCCTGCCGCCACAGGCAGCCAGCAGCATCACAGCAAAAATTCCTCCTATCAACCCTTTCATTGTTCTTATAATTTTATCTTCTTCGAAGCAGGTTTGCTCTCGTTCTGAATACGGTTCAGAGCAGTTACCACGTAAGTAAACTTCTCCTTACCCTCATCGTAAGGCAGCTTGTAGAAGGGCTTATCGGTGATGGCCACAATCTTCGAGGCATCATTTACATTCACCTTCTCGCCCTTGGCAAAACGATACACCACAAACTTGTTGGGGTGCTGATCCCAGTGCTTGCTGTGGGTGGGCGTCCAGAACAGGATGTAACCATCCTCGGTCCAAACGGGTGCCAGCTTCTTTACCTTCTTAGGAGCCTTATCGCTAAGGAATGGCATCTCGGGCTGCAAGGCAGGATTCTGCCAGTACTTGGTGCGCAGCAAGGTGCCGTAATTGCCCACATTATCAACAGCAGCCTTGGCATACCACAGTACGGTACCCTTCACAGCTGGGTTAGCACGGTGCAGATTCATCTTGGCATCCATCTGGTGCTTGTTGGGGTTCTGCAAATCGGGATATTTCACGGTGCGCTCAACATCCTCACCAATCACCAGCGGACGGTTGGCGGCATGCTGATTCCACCACTTAATCAGGGTTGCATAATCGGCAGCCTTATTGCCAATCTCCCAGTACAACTGGGGCACGCAATAATCCAACCAACCATTGTTTACCCACAACAGAATGTCGGCATACAAATCATCGTAATTCTGGGTGCCGTTGGTGTTACTGCCCACAGGCGAGCTCTTTTTGTTACGATAGATACCGAATGGCGAGATGCCCACCTTTACCCATGGCTTAACCTCGTGGATGGCCTGATAGAACTGCTCGATAAACAGGTTTACGTTATAACGGCGCCAGTCGTTCTGATCCTTGATACCATTAGAGTGATCGTGGAACAGCTCATCGTCGGGAATGCTCAGTCCCTTCACGGGGTAAGGATAGAAATAATCGTCCATATGGATACCATCCACATCGTAACGGGCTACGATATCCTTGGCAACCATACAGATATAATCGCGGTTTTCCTGCATACCAGGATTCAGGATAAACAAATCGTCGTAAGCAAAACAGCTATAGGGCTTGCGAACGGCAATATGGTTATTGGCCAACTGATGGGTGGTCTTGGTCTTTGCACGGAAGGGGTTAATCCATGCGTGCAACTCCATACCGCGTTTGTGGCACTCGTCGATCATCCACTGCAGGGGGTCCCAATAAGGATTGGGGGCCTTACCCTGTGTGCCGGTCAGGAATCGGCTCCAAGGCTCAATCTTACTCTCGTAGAGCGCATCGCACTCTGGGCGCACCTGGAAGATAATCACGTTTACGCCATCCTTCTTCAACTCGTCCAGCTGATAGGTAAGCGTTTGCTGCATCTTCTTGGTACCAAGATTCTGGAACTGTCCGTTTACACACTGTATCCAGGCTCCGCGCATTTCTCGCTTCTGAGCCCAAGTTGTCATCGCCAGCATCAGGGCGAGAGCCATCAATAGGTATTTATTCTTCATATTTGTATTTGTTCTTTCTTGCTTCTTCGAGTGACACAATCTGAGCCTGCTCCTGGTGATATTCCTCGCGCAGGGTTTCGTACTTCTGGTCGAGTTCATGCTCCACCGCCTGCTTGTCGGTCAACAGCTTCTGGGCAACCAGTGCATTCTGCGAGGCATCCTTCATCCATACTACCGGACCGCCATAAACGGGGGCAATTTTTAAAGCTACATGCAGCTCGCTGGTGGTAGCGCCACCAATCATGATGGGGATATCCAAACCGGCTTTCTTCAGCTCTTCGGCCACGTTCACCATCTCCTCTAAGCTGGGGGTTATCAAGCCGCTCAAACCAATCATATCCACGTGCTCCTCCTGAGCCTTTTTCACAATCTGCTCGGCAGGCACCATCACACCCATATCCAATACCTCGTAGCCGTTGCAGGCCATCACCACATTCACAATGTTCTTACCGATATCGTGCACGTCGCCCTTAACGGTAGCCAACAGCACTTTACCTGCCGAAGTGGTGCTCTCGGTTTTCTCAGCTTCGATGTAGGGCTGCAGGATATCAACGGCCTGCTTCATGGTGCGGGCAGTTTTCACCACCTGCGGCAGGAACATTTTTCCTTCACCAAACAGCGTACCTACGGTATTCATACCTGCCATCAGCGGACCCTCGATAATCTGTACCGCATGGGTAAACTTAGGCAGGGCCTCTTTCAAATCTTCCTCCAAGAATGTGCCGTCGCCCTTAATCAACGCCTGGGCTAATCGCTCTTCAACTGGCGTCTGGGCGCGGTCCTGAAAAGGGGTATTTTCGCTCGTGGCGCCACCCGCTTCTTTCTTGGCTAATTCTTCCTCGAGTATCTTACCGGCCAACTCAATCAGAACCTCCGATGCACCCTTCTTGCGGTTCAGCACCACATCCTCGATTACTTCAAGCTGATCCTGAGGAATATCAGCATAAGTAACTTTGGTTGAAGGATTTACGATACCGAAATCCATTCCTACTTGAATGGCGTGATACAGGAATACGGCATGCATGGCCTCGCGGATATAGTTGTTACCGCGGAACGAGAAACTCAGGTTACTCACACCACCGCTGACGTGTGCACCGGGCAGATTCTGCTTAATCCATTCGGTAGCGCGGATAAAGTCGATAGCATAGGCATCATGCTCCTCCATACCCGTAGCAATGGCGAGGATATTGGGGTCGAAGATGATGTCGAGCGGGTTCATACCCACCTGCTCGGTAAGAATCTTATAGGCACGTGAGGCTATCTCGATACGACGCTCGTAGGTAGTGGCCTGTCCCTCTTCGTCGAAACACATCACCACCACAGCAGCACCATAACGCATCACATCCTGAGCGTGCTCGATAAACTTCTGCTCGCCCTCTTTGAGCGAGATTGAGTTGACGATGCTCTTACCCTGCACGCACTTCAGTCCGGCTTTGATCACCTCCCAGTTCGACGAGTCGATCATCACGGGCACTTTAGCGATATCAGGCTCGGCTGCAATCATATTCAGGAAGGTTGTCATCTCCTGCTTGGCATCCAGCAAGCCATCGTCCATATTGATATCAATTACCAAGGCTCCATCGGCCACCTGTTTGCGGGCGATAGAGATAGCCTCGTTGTATTTCTTTTCCTTAATCAGTCGCAGGAACTTTCGCGAACCCGCCACATTGCATCGCTCACCCACATTGGTAAATCTAGCTTCTAGATTTTCTAGAACTTCTAGTAGCTCTAGTCCAGAAAGCCACATTGAGTGTGGCTTAGGAGCGGGCACATGGGGTTTCTTGCCAACCACCAGCGGACCGTATAAACGGATAAACTCATCGGTAGTACCGCAGCAGCCACCGATGATATTTACGATGCCCTCATCCACCAGCTCGCCCATCTTGGGAGCCATACTCTCTGCGGTCTCATCGTAAAGACCAAGGGCGTTGGGCAATCCGGCATTGGGGTGACAGCTGATATAATAAGGTGCTTTCTGGGCCAACTCGCGGATAAAAGGTTTCATCTGCGTGGCACCAAACGAGCAGTTCAGTCCGATAGAGAAAATAGGATAAGTGCTGACGCTGGCCAGGAACGCCTCAAGCGTCTGACCCGATAACGTACGACCAGCCAGATCGCTCACCGTTACCGACACCATAATGGGCAATTCTACCCCGCGTGCTTCCATCGCGCGCATACAGGCATCGATGGCACATTTGGCATTCAGCGAGTCGAAAATGGTCTCTATCAGCAGCGTATCTACCCCACCCTCAATCAGTCCGTCGGCCTGTTCCTGATAAGCCTCCAGCATCTCGTCGTAAGTCACATCGCGGAAAGCTGGATTGCTTACATCGGGCGACATCGAAAGGGTTTTGTTGGTAGGACCGATCGAGCCTGCCACAAAGCGGGGTTTGTCGTCGGTACTATACTCATTGGCCAACTGTCGGGCTAAGCGTGCCGACTCGCTGGCCATCTCATGCGCACGGTCTTCAAGATGATATTCAGCCTGCGAAATGCGCTGACTGCTGAACGTGTTGGTGGTGATGATATCGGCACCGGCTTCGAGGTATTTGCGATAAATATCCGAAACTATCTCGGGGTGTGTCAGGTTCAGCTCGTCGCTGTTACCCACCTTGCCCATCACGGCACCTATCATGGTTCCCATACCGCCATCGAGTATGAGAATACGCTGTTTTATGATCTCGTTTAGTTTCTTCACCCTTAATGTTTAATGTTTAATCTTCAATTATTTCCAGACTTTCATCGCACGGTCCATTTCACGGCGATCCTCCTTTTCCTTCAGCGTCTGGCGCTTGTCGAATTCCTTCTTACCCTTACACAGCGCCACATCTACCTTGGCCCGGCCTTTGTCATCGATAAACACCAAGGTGGGCACGATGGTAAAACCCGTTTGTTTGGTGGCACTCTCAAGGGCGCGTATTTCTTTCTTGGTTAGCAACAGCTTTCTGTCGCGTTTGGCTTCGTGGTTGTTGTACGAACCGTAGAAGTAAGGACTAACGTTCATGCCCTTCACCCACAACTCGCCGTTAAGCACCACGCAATAGGTATCCACCAAGCTCGCCTTACCCAGTCGGATGCTCTTAATCTCCGTACCGGTAAGCACGATGCCTGCAGTATAGGTTTCAACAAAGAAGTACTCGAACGAGGCCTTCTTGTTGCGAATCTGTACAGGACTCTTTTTGCGTAACTGTTCTTCTGTCTTGTTCATCTCTTACTATTAAATGATCTTCGCGAAGTTGTCCAGGTGATCGTCCACATAATGGGCGATATCCTCGGTCCACTCTTCCTCGTTCTCTATAAAGATATCATCCAGATTCTCGAACTCAGGATACTGCTCGAACATAGCCATGAAATCCTCGTCGCTCTTCTCGGTTTCAATCTCTTCGCGATATTTCAGCCACAGGGTGTGGGCATCGTAAATCAACTTTGAGGGGGCACGCATATCCCACTGGCGCAGTGCTTTGGCCAGGGGGTTCTTAAAGATGAAGGGACCGTAGCCGTTGTAAATCAGCTGTACAAATCCGCCATCCATCACCTCTTCGTGCAGAATGTTCCAGGCCAGCAATGTCAGCTGGTCGGCATTCAACTTGGCCATGCTCTCGGTAGTCAGTTCGCCACCGATAGCATCGTAGATAGCCTTTACAAACACATCCAGGAACTCATCCATTCCCTCGAGTGCAGCCTGCTGCAAATCCTCGTCTTTTACAATTACCTCCACCATAAACGTTAATGTTTAATCTTTAATCTCGTAGACTCCTGTTGGTGTCTTGCGCTTCAGCACTTCCAGCTCCACATCCTTGCCAGGAATCACACCATGACTGCGCAGGATGGTCTCTACCGTCTTACGTGCCAACTCAGGATGATTGTTCTCCTCGCTCAGGTGGCACAGCCAAACGTGCTTCAGGCCCTCGCTCATATTCTCAACCAGCGCCTCACCACACGATACGTTCGACAGGTGTCCGCTACCACTCAGAATGCGCTGCTGCAGATAAGCGGGATAAGGACCATTCTTCAGCATCTCCACATCGTGGTTGGCCTCGATCACCAGGTAGTTGGCACGATTAATGGCCTGCTTGATATCGTCGGTAATGCTCCCCACATCGGTAAGCACCACAAACACAATACCTTCAACCTCCAGTTCGTAGCCCACATTCTCGCTGGCATCGTGAGGCACAGCAAAAGGGCGTACCTTAAAGTCGCCAAGCTGTACTTGCTCGCCAATTACCAACTCGTGTTTATGATCTTGCGATACTTTCTTCGTTACACAATAATTCTGGTCTATGCCCTGGTGTACTTTATGTGTGGCATAAACAGGCAGGTTGCAGTCGTGACTCAGGGCACCCACACTTTTAATGTGGTCGGCATGATCGTGCGTTATCAAGATACGCTTCACGGAATTAAGCTGAATACCATACTCTCTACAATACTTCTTCAGTGTGCGTATTCCTATTCCAATATCTATAATCAGCCCGTCGGTCGCTGTGCCCAGATAATAGCAATTACCGCTGCTACCGCTTCCAAAGGATATAAACTTCAACATCTCAAATATAATTTTCGTGCAAAGGTAGCACAAATAATCGAGAAATGAGAATTTAAAATTTAGAGATGCCGTACTATTTTACTTTTTTAACAGTAATTAGAATGGCATACCTACTGCAAAGTGGAAGGCAAGGTCGCGACTCAACTTTGGATGAAGAAGTGGGTAGTGAGCTTCCGACTCAATCTCGAAAGCAGGATTGATGGCTTTCATACCCAAATCGAAGCGCAGAATAAAATAGTCGAAGTTCAGTCGCAAACCGGCACCATAGCTCACAGCCAAGTCGCTCAGGAAGGTATTAAACTTAAACTGTCCGCCAGGCTGATCGGGATAATCGCGCAGCGTCCAGATGTTACCGGCATCGGCAAAAATAGCGCCGTTGAATTTCCAGAACAACTTCATGCGATATTCCACGTTCAAATCCAGCTTCAGGTCACCCGTCATTGTAATAAAGTTTATACGTCCGTCCTTATCCTTATATCGACCGGGACCGAGACTACGAACCGACCATCCGCGAACGCTATTGGCACCACCCGAGAAGTAACGTTTCTCGAATGGCAACACCTTAGAGTTACCATACGGATAAGCTACTCCCAGACCGATGTGGAACACCAACTGATCGTTAGTACCCTTGAAGATTTGCTGGGTATAGTCAAAATCGCCCTTTACGTACTGTGCATAGGCGATATTAAAGAGTTTGTACTGTCCTAAATCATCCCTGTCGCCACCAAAAATCTTAGAGCAGGCACCTAACAGATTACCAGCTGTTTCAACATTGGTTTTCAGCGCTACCACACCGTTGTTATATACGTAACCAAAACCCATTTTCATAATAAACAGGTCTTCGTAATTGTAGCGCAGAATCACATTCTGGTTCGAGGTATTATCAAGATATTCTGTCTTAAAAGTTTCACTAATCCAAGGCATGAACACATAGTTCAGATTCACCAGGTCGAAACGATAACTATCATGATGATTCTGGGGTTTCCAGAGATACGACCAACCAGCTGACAAGACTCGACGATGGAACTCAGGACGGTCCTGCACATCGTACAACAGCGACAATTCGCTGGTGGCAATCGTACGGCGACGGAAACTGCTACTCAGGAACGGCATGATGAATCGTGGGAACGAGAGTTTGGTTTCGGCACTATACTCGGTAAAGTCCTGATTGCTGTAACCCTCCAAACCTTTGATGGCCTCGTAGGCGCCACGCAACTGCAAACTGAATGTTTCCGACCCACGGAACAGGTTACGGTTCTGATAAGTGAGCGAGGCAGCCGCACCAAAGTCGCCAGCGGTATTAGTACCTTCGGGCTGGAAACTGATGGTAGATGGCTTGTTGGTCTGCACCTGAATCGTAGCATCCAGCAACGTGGTATCGGGCTGCTGCTCAAAAGCAATATTGGTATATTTTACAGCACCCAATCGTCCGAAGTGGTTATAGGTATTCTGCAGCTTTTCTGCCGAATAAGGCTTTCCTGATTCCAGGAACGTATTCTCGCTCAGCACTTTGGGGCGCAGATGCAGATGATCGTCGGCACCACCCTCGTACTTGATACTATCGATGGTATAGGCCTTGTGCTGCTGTTGCAACAACAACCTCAGGTTAACACCCAGCTGCTCCTCGTCTTTACGGGCACCATAGGTAATATACTCCTTATGGAAACGGAAGTAACCGCGATTCTGCAGATACTGGGTGATGGCATTACGCTCGGCCGACAATGTCTCAACGCTGAACTGCATACCCTGATGCAACAACGACGAACGTCCACGCAGCAAGCGCGCCACCGTGGTATCCTCGATCACAAAATCCAGTTCGCGTACAAAATAAGGCTTGCCTGGATGCAGCACATACACGGCATCAAGTTTATGCTTGTTCTTATCGATAAACAGTTCAACCTGAGCATCCAGATAACCTTTGTTCTGCAGGGCCTGCTGCAGATCCTTACAAGTAAGCTGTGCCTGAAGCGTATCGTAGATAACAGGCGCCTCACCCATCTGTCGCAGCATACGGTTCACCCACGAGCTGTCCTTGCCCGCCATCGCATAAACACCCAAAGGCAATTTTACAGCCGAGAACCAGCGCGAGTTAGGTTTCTGTCGCACATAGCCCTTCAAACTACCCGGATTAATATCGTGATACTTACCATCGGCAACCACCTTTACTTTGTTCAGCAGGTAGCTGTCTTCCGGAATATCACGACTCACCGAACAGCTACTCAGAACGAGTGCTGCAGCCAGACATATGGGGGGTAAAAACCTATTATGAGTTGCCTTCAGATCCATTTTGGCGCAAAATTAATAAAAAAAACGGCACGAATGGCACGAATTAACACGAAATATTAAAAAAATTCGGCTAATTCGCGTAATTCATGCCTAAAAACCTGTAACTTTGCACAAAAATCAGACAGACAGAGTATGATAAGCAAGAATCAGATCAAATACGTACACCAATTTGAGTTGAAGAAGTTTCGCAAACAAGAGGGCCTTTTCATTGCCGAAGGTCATAAGGTTGTGGGCGATTTACTGAAAGCCGGCTATACCCCCAAGCAGCTGTTTGCTACTGCCGAATGGATAGCTGACAACCCTGTTGCCGGTGCCATCGAGGTTACCAACGACGAGCTTACCAAACTCTCTCTGCAGCAACACCCCCAGCAGGTGCTCGCCCTCTTCCCCATACCTACCCACCAACACCAAGCACCTAACACCCCACACCTATCCATTCTGCTCGACAACGTCCAGGATCCCGGCAACCTGGGAACCATCATCCGCATTGCCGACTGGTTTGGCATCGATACCATCTATTGCAGCGAGGGTACAGTAGATGCCTGGAACCCCAAAGTGGTTCAGGCTACGATGGGTTCGATTGCCCGCGTACACCTTATATATATAGACACCATGCAACTGCTTGATTCACTGCCCAAAGATTTCCCCGTTTACGGCACCTTCCTTGACGGTGAGAATATCTACACACAGGAGCTATCGCAACAGGGCCTGATTGTAATGGGCAACGAGGGTAATGGTATCAGCGATGCCGTGCGCGCACGTGTTACCCACAAGCTGCTGATTCCTGATTTCCACAAGGGGCCAACTGCCGATAGCCTGAATGTAGCCATCGCCACCGCTATCACCTGCTCTGAATTCCGCCGCAGGGGATAACAACCCAAAAACTTATTCGCGGTATGCTTTTTCGCCAATCGTCTCTTGCGAACCAAGAGTCATTTGGCGCAGGTCGTAATACGAGCCATTGTAGATATTAAAGTCAACATTACCTTTAATACCCGGCAATCGACCCACATCGGTATGCTGCCAGAATTTCCAAGGTCCTTGGTATTCCAGCGAGTCAACATAATAATGCGCTATCCAATAAGGATACTGATCGAACACAGGATCAGAGAGATAGCGTGTCTTGAATTTAAAATAGGTATAGATAATAGGTTTCACCTGGTAGTGATTCTCCACCAAGTGCAACCAGCGTAGCACAGAGTATTTGAAGTCTTCATCACTCTGGTTCTTAGGTTTATGCTCCACGTCAAGCACAGGAGGCAAGTCGCCATTCTCCAGCTTAACGGTATTGATAAAATGATAAGCCTGCTCTTCAGCGGGCGTATGCACACTATAGAAGTGATAAGCCCCGCGGGTAAAACCATTCTCACGTGCCTGATAGAAATTCTCACGGAAGTTTTCGTCAGTACGTGTAGCCCCTTCAGTAGCTTTAATCATCACAAAGCGGATAGGACAGTGGTCTATCTGTCCGTTATCCTTCAGCTCATCCCAGTTGATGCGTCCCTGATGATGACTGATGTCGATACCATGAATCTCGTAGCCCTCGGGATAGCTCACGTCGCCATAAAGGGCACGCCAGCGGAATCCGAACGGACCTACAAAGAAATAATAGAAAAAGTAAACGTATACCGCCACAACAGCACCGCCGCCTACCCAATACGCCCACCCGGGCATATGTTGTAGAATACGGACAAAGAATCCGGGCTTACGATGGCCACGTGGACCATGGTAAGTGCGGGTAGTACCTACCCCTTTTCTACGAACAACTCGGCGCTTTGGCATCAACGAAAAAGAAAAGGCACGAATTACACGAATTTACGCGAATAAATAAAATAATTCGTGATAATTCGCGTAATTCGCGCCTAATAAATTAATTACTTACCCTGCTCAAGAGCAAGTGTACGGGTTGGCTGATCGCAAACCTCTGTTGGACCCCAGTACTGGATTGGACCAGGATATACATAAGCGGTTTCGCGAGCCCAACGATCACGCTGTGCAGCGAAGGTCTTGAAAGGAGCACCGTCGAGCTCAACGAGAGCCTTACGGATAACTGGCTTCATCTCACCAGCACGCTTCTCCATGTTCATCATCATTGTGATGGGCACACCACCAGCAATCCACTGCTCAGCAGGAGCTGTTGTGTTCTTAACGATAGCCATGTAACCGGTCTTGCCGTTAGCAATCAACTGGGCAGCTGATGTACCAAGAGCGTAGCAGTAGTCAGCATCAAAGTTAGAAGGAGCAGCGCAACGTCCCTCGTAACCGAAGAAGTGGTGCTGAGCTGAGAACTTACCAGCGTACTTGCCTTCCTTCTTCATCTTCTCGAGCTTCTGAGCTACCATAGTAGAGAGCAGCTTCTCGGTCTCGATCAGTGATACCTGTACGTTTCCGTGTGGGTCGCGGTCGAGAGCCAGCTGACGAGCAACACCTGTAGGCAGGCTGTTGAATACAGCGAGGTTCTCGTCGGTCAGGTGAGCCTTAACGAAGTCGATCGACTCGTGACGATCCAGCTCCTTAGCCTCTGGCATAGCCAGAACGTCGTTCAGCTGAGCAATCAGCTTCTTGATAGCAGGAATGAACTCGATAACACCCTCAGGGATGATAACAGTACCGAAGTTGTTACCATCAGCAGCACGCTGGCAAACAGCGTTAGCGATGTATGTAACGATATCGTCGAGGCTCATACCCTTCTGCTCGATCTCCTCAGATACGAGGCAGATGTTTGGCTGAGTCTGCAGAGCGCACTCCAGGGCGATGTGAGATGCTGAGCGACCCATTACCTTAATGAAGTGCCAGTACTTACGTGCTGAGTTACAGTCGCGCTCGATGTTACCAATCAGCTCAGAGTATGTCTTACAAGCTGTATCGAAACCGAACGAAGTCTCAATCTGATCGTTCTTCAGGTCACCGTCGATAGTCTTAGGACAACCGATTACCTGTACGCCGTAGTTCTTGGCAGCATAGTACTCAGCCAGTACACAAGCGTTAGTGTTAGAGTCGTCACCACCGATGATAACGATAGCCTTGATGTTCAGCTCGCGGATAATCTCGAGACCCTTCTCGAACTGGTCAACCTTCTCAAGCTTTGTACGACCAGAACCGATCATATCGAAACCACCAGTGTTACGATACTCATCGATGATATCAGCTGTGAGCTCCATGTAGTTGTGATCTACCAGACCGCCAGGACCCAGGATGAAACCGAACAGACGGTTCTCAGGGTTCAGCTTCTTAATCTGATCGAAGAGACCAGTAATCACATTGTGACCGCCAGGAGCCTGACCGCCTGAAAGGATGATACCTACGTTCATCTTAGTGTTGTTAGCCTCGGTAGCGGGCTCAAACTCTACGATAGGCATACCGTAAGTGTTAGGGAAGAGCTTCTTAATCTCCTCCTGGTCGCCTACACTCTGTGTAGCGGCACCCTCCTTAACTTTTACTGCACCCTGAAGTGCCTTAGGCAACTTAGGCTGATAAGCGGCTCTCGCCATCTGCAATGCACTTTTTTCCATATTATTATTCCTTATAAATTAATGAGTAATTGTTTTCTGAGCCGCAAAATTAGTGAATTTTTGTAAGAAATACGAAAGAAATCGATGTATTTTTGGCATTTTAATATTTTTTTGGTGTAAAACACTTGTAATCTCAGATTTTTTTTCTAACTTTGCTTTATGAATATAACAAAACACCCCAAAAGGAGGGGATTTAAACGAAATAATTATGATGAACAAAAGAACACTTAAGAAAAGCATTAATGCAATCTGTGACGAGATTTTTGCTGAGGCTGTAGCGCTCTCATTGTATGATAACGATAGAAACATGGAAAACGACGATGCCTTGATTCGTTCTGTAATCATGCTCCGTGCTAACTACATCAGTCGTATATCACACCCAGAGCCAGGAATGGATGTACAGGCATATTATAAGGACCTGCGCGATAAGTTTACCGCTGAAGCACAGCAGATTGTTGATCAGCTTAACGCGTAATCCCTTGCTGCAATGCTAAAATCACTTTGCAGATGGATTCTGTACAAACGCATGGGGTGGCAGAAGGAGATTTCCGAAAACCACCCCGAAAAGTTCATTATCTGTTTAGCGCCCCACACCAGTAACTGGGACTTTTTGCTTGGGCAGCTTTACAGTAGAGCCGAGGGTATGAAGATTAACTTCCTGATGAAGAAGGAATGGTTCTTCTGGCCGCTTGGCCCTATCTTCCGTAGTATGGGCGGCATACCCGTATTCCGACAGAAAAAGATGAGCATGACCGACGCGATGGCCGATACAGCCAAGTCGGTTTCTCAGTTCAAACTTTGTATCACCCCCGAGGGCACCCGCAGCCGCGTTGACGAGTGGAAAAAAGGGTTCTACTTCATCGCACTTAAGGCCGGCATACCTATTTTATTATATGGGGTGGATTATGAACGCAAACTGATTCAGTGTACAAAAACCATCATTCCCACAGGCGACCTGGAGACCGACATGCGGGAAATAAAATTATATTTTAAGGATTTCAAGGGCAAGAAGCCCGAGAACTTCTCGATAGGAGAGATAGGAGATATTACCAAACAATGAAACGTACAAGTATCATACTCGCGGCTGTGTTTGCCTTGCTTACTGCCATGCCCGCCGATGCGGCTCGGAAAGCTAAGGTTAAAACACCGCCCGACCCCTATAAATCGCTTAAGGATAAAATAGACCGATACTTTGTGAACTTTAAGAGCGATGAGCAACGCATACGCTCTACTTTCCACCTGAAGACTCTGGTGGTTAACGACTCGTTGCGCACTGTCGATATCAGCGCCAACAATAATCTTGGTGAACAGCTGTTTACCGACGACCTGGCCGAAACCATCTATCAGGAAGTGCAGCAGCTGCTGCCCGATTCGGTTCAGGATTACAATCTCACTATCACTACCGGTGGCTGGGATCTGCGCCAGCTGGTGCCAAACCGTTTGCGCCAGCACAAGGACAAAAGCCGCACCTGGGGCGACATCGATTATCACGGTCGTCCATGGGTTCGCAACGCCTCACTCCCCTACACCATCACCGAGGGTTTGCAAAACCGTCATATCTCGCTCTGGGCCAGTCATGGTCGCTATTTCAACGTCAAGGATAGCACATGGAAATGGCAGCGCCCCGCACTGTTTGGTACTCGCGAGGACCTGTTTACACAAACCATCGTTACCCCCTACCTCATACCCATGCTGCAGAATGCAGGCGCCATTGTGTTCTCACCACGCGAACGCGACTGGCAGCGCAATGAGTTTATAGTGGATAACGACACCCCCGAAACAGGCTACACCGAGCACAACGGCGTCCATCAGTGGAGCAAGAGCAATACTAATGGTTTCGCCTGGCATTCAGGCAGTTATGAAGACTTCGAAAATCCGTTCACCGCTGGTACTTGTCGCCAGTCGGCCACTACCGACAACGTCAAGCGCCAGAGCGAAATTATCTGGAAACCCGCCATTACCGAGAGCGGTAATTACGCCGTATATGTGAGCTATCACACCACCGATAAGAGCATCGACGATGCCCACTATACCGTATGGCACCAAGGCATCCCCACCGAGTTCCGTGTGAATCAGACGATGGGCGAGAAAACATGGGTTTACCTGGGCACTTTTTATTTCGACCAAGGACAGAGCACACGCAACTGCGTAACGCTCAGCAACCAGAGTCGCCACCACCACGGTGTGGTAACAGCCGATGCCGTACGTTTTGGCGGCGGTATGGGTAACATCGATCGTGGTCGCGGTGTGAGCGGACTGCCCCGCTGCCTCGAAGCCGCACGCTACTACGCCCAGTGGGCAGGCATGCCTTACGAGGTGTATAGCACCAAGGATGGCGAGGACGATTACGGCGACGACATCAACGTGCGCAGCTATATGACCAACCACCTGGCTGGCGGTTCTGTGTTTGTACCCGACACCACCGGTTTGAATGTGCCCATCGAACTCTCGCTGGCCATTCACAGCGATGCCGGTTACACCCGCGATGGCAAGAGCCACACAGGCACCCTGAGCGTGTGCACCACCTATCTTAACGACAGCATTCTCAACTCAGGTCTTACCCGCCTGGTATCACGCGACTTGGCCGACGAGTTGCTCTACTCAATCCCCGCAGATATCAAAAAGAAATACGGCAACTGGCCCACACGCGAACTCTACGATCGCAACTACAGCGAAACCCGTTGCCCCATGGTGCCCAGCGCCATTCTCGAAACCATGTCGCACCAGAACTTTGCCGACATGCGCATGGGTCAGGATCCTAACTTCCGTTTCGACCTGGCACGCAGCATCTATAAAACCCTGCTGCGCTACATCAGCGCCATGCACCACAAGAAATACGTGGTTCAGCCCTTGGCACCTAACCGTCTCTCGGCCGAACTTACCGGTCGTGGCGAGGCCAAAATCAGCTGGCACCCCGTTTACGACGAATACGAACCCACCGCCAAGCCCACCGGCTATGTGGTTTACACAGCCACAGGTCGCAGCGGATTCGATAACGGTACCTATATCAAAGGTGGCACCGAAACATCTGTTACCATCCCCGTAGATCCCGAAAAGTTGTACTCGTTCCGCGTCACAGCCGTTAACGATGGCGGCGAGAGTTTCCCCAGCGAGGTGGTATCGGTATTCGATGTGCCCGAGGCCCAGAAGTCGGTACTCATCGTCAACGGCTTTACCCGTTTGGCTGCCCCACAGGTGGTAGATAACACCGCCTCGCAAGGCTTCGACCTTGACACCGATGCCGGCGTTACCTATGGTCGCACAGCAGGTTGGCTGGGCTATCAGATAGGTTGGGACAAGAGCAAGATAGGTAGCGAGCGCCGCGATGGCCTTGGCTACACCAACGACTCGCTGCAAGGCCAGTTTATCGCCGGCAACGATTTTGATTATATCCGCACCCATGCTGCAGCCATCGCCACCGCCCGCAAATACCGCGTGGCCAGCTGCTCGGTGGCTGCACTCGACAATAACGAGGTACACCCTCAGAATTATGAAATGATGGATGTGATCCTTGGTTTGCAACGCAAGGATGGCTACTCGCTGGTACCTTATCAGCTCATGTCGCCCATGCTGCGCGAACATATCCGCCTGTTTGCCAAGCGCGGCGGTTCGCTACTGGTTAGCGGCGCCTACCTGGGCAGCGACATGCAGGATCCCGTGGATCGCACATATCTGGCCGACATACTCAAGCTAACCTATCAGGGCCAGAATGCCGACTCGCTGCAGCGCGACTCTATCAACGGTCTCGGTCTGCAGTTCACCTTCCATCGCCAGCTGAACGAGCAGCACTATGCCGATCAGCATCCCGAAATCATCGAGCCTGTTTATCCCGCATTCTCGGCCATGAAGTATGCCGACGATTACAGCGCTTCGGTAGCCTATAACGGCACCGATTACAAGTCGTTCGCCATGGGATTCCCCTTCGAGTGCATCAAGGACGAGCCCAAGCGCAACAGCATTATGCGGGGCATTTTGCAATTCCTATTACAATCAAATAACCCATAAAAAATTATCTAAAAGTATGAAAATTCAATCTAATTCATCTGGAACCCGTAGTATCGAAGTAAGTGACGAACACCTGCAGACCATCGAGAAGTATCAGCTCTTCCGCGATCTGATCGACTCTAATGGCTACGTCGACGAACAGGTACTTGACAAATTGAAACTGAACATTCGCGCACTGCTCGAGGGCGATGCCGGCAAGGATAAAACCCTGCTCGACCTCTGTCTCGATGTCATCTATCATCCCAACATGAAGGCATTCGGCCTGCAGCAGCTTGTGCTATTATACATTAACTGGAAGCATCAAGACAACGATGGTCTGGGCATGACCACACGCGTTTTGCAGGGCACACCGTTTAATTGATGGCCGAAAAATTTGGAAAATAAGATTTGAAAGAGTACAGATTAACTGATTTTTTACCCACAACAAAAAAGGAGCTCGAACTCCGGGGATGGGATTACGTTGATGTAATCCTGTTCTCGGCCGATGCTTATGTTGATCACCCATCGTTTGGTGCCGCCGTGATTGGCCGCACACTCGAGGCCGCGGGGTTCCGTGTGGCCATCGTGCCACAGCCCGACTGGCATGGCGACTATCGCGACTTTAAGAAGTTAGGTCGCCCTCGCCTGTTCTTCGGTATCGCCCCAGGTTGTATGGACTCGATGGTAAACAAGTACACCGCCGCACGCCGCCTGCGCTCAGAGGATGCCTACAGCCCCGACGGTCGCCACGATATGCGCCCCGAGTACCCCACCATCGTATATGCCAAAATCCTCAAGGAGCTTTATCCCGATGTACCCGTAGTGCTGGGTGGTATCGAGGCCTCGCTGCGCCGCGTGAGTCATTACGACTACTGGAGCGACAGCCTCAAGAAGTGCCTGCTGTGCTACTCGCCTGCCGATATGATTACCTACGGCATGGGCGAAAAGGTTACTATCCAACTGGCACGCCGCCTGGCTGCCGGCGAGAGCATACGTGATATTCGCGACCTGCCGCAAACCGTTTATCTCTCACGTAAGGAGGATATTATCGGTGGCATTACCGATCGCGACATCGTGCTGCACTCACACGAGGAATGCATGAAAAACAAAAAGGCCCAGGCCGAGAACTTCAAGAACGTCGAGGAGCAGTCGAACATGATGCACGCCCAGCGCCTGCTGCAGGGTGTGGATGGACGTTATGTGGTTATCAATCCACCCTATCCACCCATGACAACCGAGGAGCTCGACGCATCGTTCGATTTGCCTTACACACGTCAGCCACATCCCAAGTACAAGGGTAAGCGCATTCCCGCTTACGAGATGATCAAGTTCTCCGTAAACATCCATCGCGGTTGTTTTGGCGGCTGTGCATTCTGTACTATTTCGGCCCACCAGGGCAAATTCATTACCTGCCGCTCAAAAGAGAGTATCCTGCGCGAGGTAAAACAAGTCATCGAGATGCCCGACTTTAAGGGTAACCTCAGCGACCTGGGTGGCCCATCGGCCAACATGTACGGCATGAGCGGACGCAACAAGAACGCCTGCGAAAAGTGCCGTCGCCCATCATGTATCCATCCGCAGATATGTCCTAACCTCAATACCGACCACTCAAAACTGCTCGATATCTACCGCTCAGTAGATGCCCTTCCAGGCATCAAACATAGCTATATCGGCAGTGGTGTGCGTTATGATTTATTATTACATCGTAGCAAGGACGAGGCCAGTAATAAGGCCGCTATGGAGTACACCCGCGAGCTCATTACCCGCCACGTTTCGGGTCGACTCAAGGTAGCCCCTGAGCACACCAGTGATCGTGTACTCTACCTCATGCGCAAGCCCTCGTTCCAGCAGTTCTATGAGTTCAAGCGCATCTTCGATCGCATTAATCGCGAGGAGGGACTTCGCCAGCAAATTATCCCCTACTTCATCTCCAGCCACCCAGGCTGTCAGGAAGAGGATATGGCCGAGCTGGCGGTGATTACCAAGAACCTCGATTTCCATCTGGAGCAGGTACAGGATTTTACCCCCACGCCACTCACCAATGCCACCGAAACCTGGTACACAGGCTACGACCCTTATACCCTGCAACCCGTGTTCAGCGCCAAAACACCAAAGGAGAAGTTGGCCCAGCGCCAGTTCTTCTTCTGGTACAAACCCGAAGAGCGCCGTGGCATCGAGCAGTCGTTACGCCGCATCGGTCGCCCCGACTTGATTGCCAAGTTGTATAGCGGCATGCCCCCACAAGGCGGTTATCGCCCTGCTTATGGCGGTGGCCCAAAGCCCGCAGGTAGCGGCAAGCCATCAGGTTACGGCAAGCCATCTGGCGGTGGCAAGCCTAAATCTTATAATCCAAATTTTAAAAATGAAAATTCTCGAGCAAAGCATCATAGCGAAAAGCCCCAGCAAGAAAAGCGAGGACGGAATCGTCGTAACTTCTGATTTTATTGCCGTTATCGACGGTAGCACGTCCAAAACCAAGCGTCGCCATTGCCCCCTTATGAGCAATGGCCGCTATGCCATGCAGCTCATCAGTCGTTATATTCGCAAGATGCCGGCCAACACCAGCAGCCATCAGTTCTGTGTTGGTGTTACCCGTGCGCTGCGCCGTCATTACCGGCTGCGTTTCCCCGTTGAGCGCATGCAGCAACATCCCGAGGAGCGCCTCTGCGCCTCGGCCATCATCTACAGTCGCCTGCGCCGCGAGGTTTGGATGGTAGGCGATTGCCAGTGTCTGATAGGTGGTAATTTCTTCGATAACCCTAAGCCCTACGAGCAGCCCCTGGCCGAAATGCGTGCTGCCAAAGTTAAGGAGTTGCTGGCCACAGGCGTGCCCCAGGCCGACCTGTTACAGCCCCACGACCCAGCCCGCGAAGTGATGATTCCTACCATGCTCGACGTAATGAAAAATCAGAACATTACTTACGCCGTTATCGATGGTTTCCCCATCCCCGAGCAAAAGGTAAAAGTCATCCCGCTCGACTTCCAGAAATGGGAGATTGTGTTTGCCAGCGACGGCTATCCCCAACTGGCCCCAACGCTTAAGGAATCAGAATCGCTCCTGGCCCACCAGCGCGAAACCGATCCCCTAAACATCGGCCAATTCAAAGCCACAAAGGCCTTCGTACAAGGCAACAACTCCTTCGACGACCGCACCTACATCCGCTTCGAAGTGTAAGGCTACGCATTGATAAAGTTCACCCGATGGCGATTATCCTTAGGCCGCACGGCGAAGTGTAACCAGATGGCACCGTAGCGATTCTTTTCTATCAGCAGTTCGTCATAATCCTGCTGCGTCTCTTTAGCATAATCGATAAGGGTTGCCGCATAGCAGATGGCCTGCTCCATACCATTAGTGCGAATATCCACCGCACACCCTGTTAAGTGATTACTGGTGGGGGCTCCACCAACCTTACGATTTAACTGCGGTGATCGATAACCCGAGTTGATGATAATAGGTTGTGAGGCTTTCTCCCTCAATACTTCCAACCACTCACACAATCGCTTTAGGTTTGCAATCGCTTCATGACTGGGAATGTTATACACCTCAGGATATTTACTCCTGGTGAACTCCCCGAGCAAGAAGTGCTCGGAGAGATTTGCTTTACTGTTCAACTGTACTATAGGTTCCATACTTTCTTTTCTTTTTGTTTACGTTAATCGGTGTACTATTTGGAAATGCGATGCTATACGCGGCATCCAAATCGGGTAGTTTTACGTGACGTAGGCCTAACCCTAATTTGGTGGCTACGATAGCCCTAAGCAACTCTCGATGTATGCGGGGATAGTGTCTCGGAGATGACAACAGATCGTTGCCACACACCTGTTCGTCGCTCACCACTGTTTGTTTGCATACCTGCCAAATAAAGTCGTCGGTAGCTTCAGCACCAAACCACAACTTAAGTACGTTACGCACACTGAACCGCTTATAACAGCTTGAAAGCACGCGCCTTGTGCGCTCCAGCTGACGCCAGAGCTGCACAAAGCATGCTTGATTATTCTGAATGTCCATGTTCTTAATGACTAATGACTATTGACTATAATGACTAACTCACCTTGCGATACCCGCCATCATCGGTCAGCGATACCAACCCCTGCTTGCGCCAGTTTTTCAGCATCTGCTGCACGCTGTTGCGGGTAACATCGGCACCCTTGATGGCTACGCTGAACTGCATGGCTTGATCGAAACTGAACTGCACATCCAGGCGATCGTAGATGGTATCGTTCTTAGAACGACGACTCCTACTGTTACCGGCAGCATAATCCCTGCTGCGATAGGCATTTTCTATGCGATCGCGAAAATAATACAACGCACTATCCAACAGCTGGTCGGCTATCACGTCGTACATATCCAGCATAGCCGGCGTCTGTGTTTTCTGCAGCATCTCCTTCCATAAGTAGGGTTTCTGCTTCAGCTGGGTTTCGGCACCATTCAGTCCGTGTTTCTGTATCAGCTGCTCGCACACCTTACACAGCATCAAGCAGCACACCATTCGCTGGGCAGTAACACAGGTACGGAATCGTTCACGAGCCTTTACACGGTCGTCGTTCATCATGGCTTCGAGTCGTATTTTTTCAAGCCATGCCCTACCCCTTGCTTCCAGTTTTTGCAGCACCACTTCGCCTGCCATCAGCGGTAACAGATGTGCCACCTGCTGTATGCGTTCGGTCTGTCGGTCGGTCAGTACATAGGGCTTATCCTCCAACTTGGCATAGGTATTATCGGGCGTTTGCGACAGGGCGATACGACTCTGGAATCCATCAGTATAATTGGTTACTACACGGTACAGCGCATCAGGTGTGCCGCACATCACCACATTCCACAGCAGGTGCTTAATATGCACATTCACCGCCTCGGCACTCTTGGCCTCACGATCGTACCTACTGCCATCGTAACTCTGACGCAGCAGTACCGAGAAATCGCTCATAGCCGAACGCCATTTCTGTGCCACGGTATCAGCCTCGGGTGTAAACGAAAATGCATGTTTACCTTCAACGTTTGCCAAGCGCTCGGCCAGGTTAGCCACCGTGTTGTTCAAGGCGATATATCGCACGGGCAGTCCTATCTCTTCGGGCTGTTCCTTCTTGTTTTTAGAGGCTCGTTTCTTTCGTCGATACTCGTCCTCCTGCTGCTGATACATCTCGTCCATAGCCGAAACTTCGCTCATCCAGGCATCCACCACCGGGTCGATATCGCCCTTGCGGCTGGCAAACTCACCAACAATGTACGATATCAGATTAAGTCCGCGCACACGCCCGTGTACATCAAGCTTTACCCCTGTGGCCAGCGCACCTATGCATGGACACACCGCCGTAATGATTGGCATGGCCAATTCGGGACCTACTGCCGCCACCGAATCCTTAACACCCTGAGGCAACTTCTTAATTGACAATTGAGAATTGATAATTGACAATTGCTGGTCGTCGGTATCGATGGTATCATAGGTAGATGTGGCGAGGGCTGCCACTATCTGGTCCATCAGTCGCGAACCCTTGGTAGGTTCCTTACAAGCCGAGTGGATGATAGAGCGCATTTCGTGATCGGGTAATCCCAAGTTGGGCATCAGCGCCAGTAGCCACTCCTCGCTGTCGTCGCAAATAGAACGCAGGTTAGCAGCCAGTTGGTGCAGTCGCTTGTTGCGTTCGCCTGTGTTAGGAACCCCACCCGTTCGCCGCCAAAACTCCGCAATAATATCCTTATACGCTATGCCCTTGAATTTATTTTGGCAGGCAACAGCCGCGTCCTTTTTTAAAAAGGCCGTGTCATCCGTGCCTAAAACTTCTTCGAGTTCGAAGATGGCATCATCCAGGTAGATAAGTTGTTCCTCGCTGGTGGTAAAGAAAACACGAGTGATATCCTTGGCACCACTATCGTAGGCCACAGATATCAGATTGCTCGCCCATTTCAGGTTCTCTTCCTGGCTCAGTTCGGGCTTTCGCGCAAACACCAGATGGTAGCCACCGCCACGGGCACTCTCTTCGAGCATCAACAAGCCCAGCTCATCTTTCTTACTCAGGATGCGCTCGCGGATAGCTGGCATCTCATCGGCCGATAGGTGGTCGATATCCATACCTACAGTGGTGCTCATGCGGGCGCTGCCTTTCAGGCTGCCATCATCGTTAGGCAGACAGCTGTAGTTCATCTGCTGCAACTTGTGTTTCAGCGCCTCCTCGCCATTGCGGATACGCTGCACCAGTTGCCGCTGCTCGCCACCATTTCGCAAAGCCAGATACTCCTCTCTCGAAAGGACGGGGCGCATCATCTTCGCCCCATCCTTGTAATATACTAAGTGGCAACTCATCCCAGCTCACCTCCTTCCAAAAGCAACTTCCTAATCATCTTGCTGGCTATGGCGTTTGTCTGTTCAGTTAGTTTCTGGGGTAACTGCCCTACCTCATCCTCATCCAGCGAGAATACAAAATAGTAGCAACCGTTACGACCGTGCGACAACGAGCAGTTATCCTCACGAAACAGCGGCTTGTTCTTTGGTCGCTTAGGCAACTCGCTCATATACACGTTACCATCACGCATGCCCTGCACCACGAACTTACCCTTAAAAGCCTCGGCCGCCACATCCTCGCAACACTCAAAATCAAGCGTGCGCAGTCCTGTTTCCAACTTGCCAAAGGTCATCAGACCTTCAACCATTACCTGTTCTCCTAAAATTCTGCTTTTTCTTGTTTTCATATTTTTTCTAAGTGTTTAAGCGAGAAGAAGTTTCGGATTCCTTGGCCATTTACTCGAGAATATCCTCCTCACCCTCAACTCAGAAAATTAATGTTTAATAACTACGATATCGGTCGCAAGTATCTCTTGAAACACCTGCCCCTGATACTCATGTGTAGAGAAACGAAGTGTGGCTGCCACCACATCACCTTCGTAGAACCTGCACGCCGCCAGATTGCCAAGCATGGCGCACACATACTCGTTTTCGAACTTCCCGCCACCAATCTCGCGCAGCACAATGTTGCACTTCTGGATGGTACCGTTTTCTGTTTTCGACGACTGTACACCAAAGGCCTCGCCCTGGCGCACCACTTTTAAGATTTTTGTTTCCATAATGTGTATCAATAAATCAAATTAACACTTGTAAATCACCGAGAAGCCTCAGGTTTACGAGTGCAAAATTAAGCACTTTTTGGCATTGAAAAGCAGAAAAATAAAGGTATCTCCCGACCATTTCGCAGTCGGAAACAGTCGGGAGAAATATGTCGAAAACCTAGTATTTACAGGTGTTTCGGTTAAAGGTCGGAAATGGTCGGAATAAAATTCTCTATTGCATCAGCATCGGCAGATAACTCTTTTCGTGGTTTGGCCAATTTAAGCGATTGCCCCTGTTTGGTAAAGCATTGTGCTGCCAGTTCGTTCATGTGTGCTATGGTCATCTGTTTCTTCGCAAGCACCTCGTTATTCACCTTTACCAGCATCAGTCGTGCCGTCTCAACTGTTTTCATCCACTCTATCGGTTTAATGTCAGTTGGCTGATTGGTTGAGAAGCCCATCAGATATTGCCAACAACTCATTTCTGTATCAGGTGCAATAAAACCATTCCTAATCAGGAACTCAAACCATTGCTTACCCACAGCCTCATCGTTATTAACAGGGAAGTGAGCTACCTGCGCTACCGAGCACTCCTCGTAGCGGGCGTGCCGCCCCTCCATACGTATCTCGCGGTCGTCATCGGGCTGTGCATTCGCACCACGACGCTCTATATACTGCGCCTCATCACCCGTCATTATTATTCTTCTTGCCATTGTATCTTATTATTCTTTATTTTCTATATAACTAGCATTATCGCCTGTTAATATCACATTACGCTTTTCGTGTATAGCCTTTTCATCTTCGGCTTTCTTGGCGATAGCATTTGTCATTTCTACAAATGCTATGCCTGAAACAAATCGCCATATAACCTCGCGAGGAATATGCCGATAATATAGTTTTGAAACAAAGCGTTCGGGGTTAGCCTTCCATTCAAAGTACAAGTTTTCGGGAAACTCTTCCAGTTCCTTTTCTACCGTCTTGGCATTATACTTTCGTTGGTGCACCATCAGATGTTTTCGTGTATCGGCCGACTGCATCTGCTCTTTCCAAAATTCCAGCACACTACCACACGTTGTCTCGCGACCTGTACGTCCAGCTGACATTGTAAGTTCGTCGATGACCTCCTGAAACTCGCAGTCACCGATATCAGTAAGCATCTCTATCAGGTGTTTTCGATAGTCGCTCATTTCGCCCGAAATATCGTATTTCAGATAAGCGGAAAAACGTTTTACTAGCGAGATAAAGTGCGCCTGTGCTTCATCATCCCATTCATCACGTTCGGTTAGTCGGTCTATTATTTCATCGCGCATATAAACCAGGTTATCAAACTCTTCTGGAATATCGAGTACAGGACCAGTATATTTCCAATCCAGAAATATTTTTTGCGGATACAAGTCGGTTACAGGGCCTTTATAATCTAACACCACACACTCGAACGCTACACACGGGTGCTCGATATTAGAACCAACTATCATACCTCTTAATTTGTTTTGTTCGCTGCATCGTAGCGCTCCCCATGCTCTCGGTAGCTCTGGACTTGATACATATCCTACGTGTCGCCCCAGCCAGTCGTAAGCACGAACGGCAACCTTGTCGCTGTCGTTAGCGCTTTCAGGTCTGAGAGTCATAGCATGCCCAGGCGCCTCAGCAAGAAACTCGCCGACATGCCCATAAAGATCTTTACGGTAAGGAATACCTACTATATTTAGTTGTATAATACTCATAGTTGAAGTTGGTATAGGGTAAGTTAGCCCAAAAACGATGGCAAAGATAAATAAAAAATGTGTGTTTCAAGTATGGTGATTATTTAAAATTTGCGAGTTTAAGGTTTTTTAAATGATGGCTAATGTTTCTACTCATTAACCATCATTACCTGCTAGGTAAAGCTATATTGATTGTTATTTCGATTTTGCTCTGGGCGAAAGACTGTTGTATGCCTCTACACCGCCTGTACCCGATTTGTATATGATAGTATCAATAAAATACAGATGTCCCTCATCGTCAACGAGTACATTACCATCAACGGCATCAAATATATCATGCCTACCGTTAGTAAAGTATTCACCATTATCTTCCGGACTAAAGCCAAGGCGAATAAACTCATCGTAAATTTCTTCTTTTGTAGCTAATCGTGCATCAGAGATAAATGGTTGAACAAGGACCGCACAAATCTTTCCTTGGATATTCTCTGCAAAGCCAATCATACGATATGCACAATCAGGGAAGTAAGTATTATGAGCCTTGATACGTTCAAAGAAAGAAGTGAGATTATCGTCAGAATAACGGAAGTCGTTAAGTTTTATAATATCATTAAGATCTGGTGACAAATAAGTTTCGTTCTCTGAGCCACGATCAAAATAATCGCCAAAAAGGCTGCGATCATTATACCAGCAGCCTTGCTCTTGGGCCCATTTCTTGAGCCTTACCAGTTGGAGAGATTTGCAAGACGTTGTTCCCGCAAGTTCCTCAATCTCTTTAAGGACTCCGCACGCGAAAGCGGATGCGCTTTCCAATATGCAACCTTCGCTATCTTGATAGCGTTCATTTTCTTGTGATAATCGTTCAGAACAATCTCCATTCATTTATCATTTAAAATTTATCGCTGCAAATATACATCTTTTTTGGATAGCATCCAATTTTTTTCGGGTTTTTCTTTAGAAAAAACCTCAATATCCTGCGAGCTATATTTCAGTCATTAGTAGTCATTAGTCATTAGTCATTAAGAGTAGTGGAAATGTGGGTAAGTATTAAAAGAATATATATAATATATTATATATATTCTTTTATTTAAAATACAGGGTTGTTCGAGGCTTATTGACTATTGACATTAATGACTATTGACTGCACAGAAAATTTTTTTCGAGAAAAATGAAAAAAAGTTGGGGAATTATTCGTAGACCGCAATCAAAATATCGTACCTTTGCACCGTTGAAATGAATGAGACAGATGGCGACCGCGTGCGGCAAAACTATTTTCCACGTGCACTAAGAAAATCTCCCTCACGTGGACGTAAATCTACATCGGAGTTGAGACATTAAACATTAAAGATTAAACATTAAACATTTTTATTTACAAACAACAACACAAAAACAAAATTAGAATTATGGCACTGAAAGTTAAAGCACAGGAAAAGTTGCAGAAGATTGGCAAGTATGAGGGCACTTATCGCTACATCATGATGCCGGAGTTGTACACCTCACTCTCGCAGGACAAGGTGATTAAGGAGGCTGCTCTGCGCAGCGGAGTTAGCAAAGGCATTATGCAGGCATGCTGGGATGCTGCTGGCGAAGTGATTAAGGCTTGGGCCACTGAAGGTCACTCAGTTGCGCTGCCAGGTTTGGGAACCATGCGATTCGGTATCCGCGCCAAGAGTGTGGCCAAAGTAGATGAGGTGAAAGCGGGACTGGTAACCAGTCGACGTATTATCTTCACCCCTGCCGTAGATCTGAAGGAGGAGCTGGCAGGCACGGCCATCCAGATTACCTGCTACGACCGCGATGGCAAGGAGATTAAGCGTGTAACCTCGACAGACCCAGGTACAGTTGAGGATCCCGACGAGCCAAGCAATGGCGGTGGCAATACCGGTGGAAACACTGGTGGCGGCAACCAAGGTGGTAATACCGGTGGCGGCGGAAATCATAACGAGCCGATTGGTGATTAAGGGCTTGGGGCTTAGGCCCCACCCTTCACATTAAACATGAAACATTAACCTATAACCATTAATAATTATGACAAAGAAAGAAACATTAAAGTTTATCGTGCAGATGATTGCTAGTATCGCTACTGCGATTGTAACGGCACTGGGCGCGACATCGTGCATGGGATTATAAATAAGAAGTAACAGGAGGGCTATCTAAAAGGATAGTCCTCTTTTTAATTCAACAGCTCCTCAAAATGCTGCATTATTTCAGCATTTTAAGGAGTTGTTTGTCGGAGGCTTGGGGGCAGATGGTTTGCATGTGGGCGAAGATGCGCTGGAAGGATTCTTCGGAGGTGCGGGGGCACTGGGTGGCAGCGCGACCATAGAGGCGCTCGGGTGTGGTGAGGAGCGACCAGCCCCAGCCGTACTCACGACCGTGACGGTCGAGGGGATACACAAAATCTTCGGTAACGATACGGGTGGCCATCTGCAGGCGGGTAACGTAGCCATCGAACTTACTACGCATCTTAGGACCGGTGAAACCGCACTGGCTGCGCAGCTCGCGAGTAATCAGACTGCCCTCCTGCTCTAAGGTAAAGAGGATAGCTTCATCAATACTGCCCTCCTGGGGCGCTGGATACTTGCTGCGGCGGTAGTTACAGAAATCGGGCCACCACTCACGACTGATAAAGCCTGCCTTGCCGGCAAAGAACTTACCATACACATGATGTCCCTCGGTGATGATGCTACCCTTCCACTTCCACAGCGGCCAGTCCCAACCGCCATCGCTGAACACTACATAACGACAATCGTCAGCAACAATCTCTTCGGCCGAGAAACCACGAATACCACTATCGAGCAAGGGCAAAAAGCCAATGCTGCTAATGAGCTCAGTAAGCTGCGCGCTGTTATGTACTTCGGGAAACATCATACGAACATTAGTTTTAGGGAATGAAAAAAGCTCCCGTAAAAACGGAAGCTCATGTTTTGTAGTCGATAGGGGAATCGAACCCCTATGCCAAGATTGAGAATCTTGTATCCTAACCATTAGATGAATCGACCAGCATGTCAAATTATCGACCAGAATGTCAAAGATGTTGTAGTCGATAGGGGAATCGAACCCCTATGCCAAGATTGAGAATCTTGTATCCTAACCATTAGATGAATCGACCAACATCGACACGCTCTCGTGGAGACTTCCTGAGGCGGAAGGAGGGGGATTCGAACCCCCGGTACGGGAACCCGTACGGCAGTTTAGCAAACTGCTGGTTTCAGCCACTCACCCATCCTTCCAAAGGACCTTAGAGTACCAAACCTTGGGGCATCTCCTCGATTGCGGGTGCAAAGGTACGACTATTTTTTGAATCCTCCAAATTTTTATTCGACTTTTTTTCGAAAAAGTTATTTGAAAGCTACCACTTGGGTAAGCGTTGAATCGAGATAAAAGGTATTCTGCAATGTGTCACCCTGATATAAGTATCTCATTCTCAGATAGAACAAATCGCCAGCGGGTGCTTGAGCATACTGAATGCCGCTTTTGAACAAGGGTGCACCATTTTTTCGCATTTTTGCCACAAGTGTGTCGTTAATGTGACGTGTAGTGCCCAAATCGGCAAAATCAACACCCGAGGTCTCTACCCCATCCTGCATATTCTCGGCCACAAAATCCTTCACCGTCTGCTCGGCGGTGTACTGCTTTCCGCACGAAGCGAAAAGCAGCCCACCCAAGCAAAGGGTTATATTTATAATGTACGCGCGCGTATGCATCATTTCTGCGGAATGTTTTTAAGTACATCAAGCAGATGATCCCATACCATCTGTACGGTTGGAATGAGCAGACGCTCGTCGGGGGTATGCACATAGCGCAATGTGGGACCGAAGCTTACCATATCCAACTGTGGATAGCGCTCTGAGAACAGACCGCACTCCAAACCAGCGTGGATACCACGTACCACGGGCTCCTTACCGAACAGTTTTACGTAGCTCTCGCGAACAATCTTCTGAAGCTCAGAGTTGGCCTTCATCTTCCAAGCGGGATAGCCGTCGCCTGATGTGGCCTCGGCACCTGCCAACTGGAAGGCGGCACGGATGGTGGCACACATATTGTCGAGGTTTGACATGACGTTACTGCGCTGGCTTGACAGAATCTCGATGGCATTCTCGGTTGAGTGGATGCTGGCGATGTTTGAAGAGGTCTCGACCATACCGCCGAGCTCCTCGTCCTGACAGATAGCGTAGATGCCATTATCAACAGCCTGAACAGCCCAAACAAAGTTCTTGGCTACAGCAGGGTCGATAACAGGCTCGGCATCGGTGCTCTCCATACTCCAAACCATCTGGGTGTCGGTAACATGGAACTCGTCCTCAACCTCGGCTGCAAATACATTCCAGTCGGCCTTTACGTTCTCCTTTACATCGTGAGGTACGGCAATCACGAACTGACCATCGCGTGGGATGGCGTTGTGCAGCTTACCACTATGGAACTGAGCGAGCTGGATGCCCTCGTAACGGTTCATCTCCTGATACAGGAAACGAGCGAGGATCTTGATGGCGTTAGCGCGCTTCTTGTTGATATCATCACCTGAGTGACCACCAACCAGGCCCTTGAGCTGGGCTTTCATAAAGAAGCTACCCTCGGCAGCCTGCTGGCGCTGGAAAGTGAACTTGGCTGTGGTGTTACGACCACCGGCACATGATACGAAGATTTCGCCCTCGTCCTCAGAGTCGAGGTTGATGAGGTAATCGCCAGTCATGAAACCAGCCTTCATGCCCTCGGCACCGCTCAAGCCAGTCTCCTCGTCGCGAGTGAACACGCACTCGATAGGACCATGCTGGATATCATCAGATGCCAGGATGGCCAGCTCGATGGCACAACCGATACCGTCGTCGGCACCCAGTGTGGTACCCTCGGCTGTAAGCCACTCACCATCTACATAGGTCTTGATGGCGTCCTTATCGAAATCGAACTCTACATCTACCAGCTTATCGCACACCATATCCATATGGCTCTGCAGGATAACAGTCTTGCAGTTTTCCATACCCTTGGTGGCGGGCTTACGTATAATCACATTACCGGTTTCGTCAACTTTTGTATCCAGATTGTGGCTCTCGCCCCATGATTTCAGATACTCGATCATCTTCTCTTCGCGCTTAGATGGACGCGGAATTTCGTTAATCTTCGCAAATTCTGCGAACACAACTGCAGGTTTTAAATCGTTTTTATTCATTATTAATGCTTTTTTTGTTTGATTTCGCTATAAAATGCTTAACTTTGCAGCCGCAAAGATATAAAAAATGATTGAGACTCTACTCATAACCACGTTAATAATTGCTATATGCATGGCATTTTTGCTCGTAAAGGTGCTTTTAAAGCGCAACGGCAAGTTCTCATCGCAGCACATTCACGATTCGCAGGCGATGAAAGACCGAGGTATACACTGTGTGATGGACCAGGATCGCGAGCTTCGCACCAAGAGTCCGTTTGCTGTCTCGGAGAAGTAAAAATTGAAAATTCAAAAAATAATAATTAAAAACAGAAAATGAAAAAGTACATTTTTCCAGCACTGGCCATCGCAGCTATGATGGTATCGTGCAACAACCAGAGTCCAAAGATGGACGATCAGCCCGCTGCTGCTAGCGGCGAGGGTATGAAGATTGCTTATGTAGAGGTTGACTCGCTGATGACTCAGTACAACTTTGCTAAGGACTACAGCGTAACCCTGCAGAAGAAGAGCAACAACGCCCGTAACACTTTGAACCAGAAAGGTAATGCCCTGCAGGCTGCTATGGCTAACTTCCAGCAGAAGTTGAACAACAACGGTTTCCAGAGCCGTGAGCAGGCAGCAAGTCAGCAGGCCGCTATACAGCGCCAGCAGAACGACCTGCAGGAGTTGCAGGCACGTTTGGAGAACGAACTGGCCAGCGAGACAGCTAAGTTTAACGAGGCTCTGCGCGACTCACTGCAGAACTTCCTGAAGTCGTACAACGAGGATAAGAAGTTTGACCTGATCCTTTCGAAGGCTGGCGACAACATCCTGATGGGCAACAAGAAGCTGGATATTACTCAGGACGTCATCAACGGTCTGAACAAGCGCTACAAGCCAACTGCTAAGCCTGCTGCCGAGAAGGCCGAGGAGAAGAAGGCTGAAGAGAAGAAGTAATTTTTGGTAATACTTAATAAAAAGAATAGGAGCTCCGCGATTGGGACTCCTATTTTTTTGTGTTATGGAATAAGCAGCGATGAATCGCCGTAGCTGAGGAATCGGAAATCGTTGGCCAGCGCATAATCGTAGATCTTATGCCAATCGCCCTTTACAAAGGCGCTTACCAGCAACAGCAAGGTGGATTGTGGCTGGTGGAAATTGGTTACCAGCATTTTTACGATGTGATAGTTGTAACCGGGGGCGATGATAATCTGGGTACTGCTATGCAGCACTTCGAGACCGTGGGCATCCATCCAGGCACCAAGGGCTGTAAGCGACTCAACGGTGCTTACCTGGGTATCGGTATCGTAGGGCTCCCACTGGTTTACATGCAAATCGTCCTCAGATGCCTCGGGGTTCTGCATCACCTTCAGTCCCATATAATACAGGCTCTCGAGTGTACGTACGCTGGTGGTACCAACGGCAATGGCACAGCCATCGTGAGCCAGCAGCTTGCGGATGGTGTCGCGACGAACCGAGATATACTCGGTGTGCATCTCGTGACCCTGAATCTCCTCGCTCTTTACGGGCTTAAAGGTTCCGGCGCCCACATGCAGGGTGAGCTCCTCGCGCTCGATACCGTGTGCATCGACGGCTGCCAGCACCTCGGGGGTGAAATGCAAACCTGCAGTAGGTGCAGCCACACTACCCTTGATTTTTGAGTAAACGGTCTGGTAGGTAGTCTTGTCGCTCTCCTGGGTTTCACGATTCAAGTACGGAGGAATGGGCAGTTCGCCCATGGCATCGATAATCTCGGCAAACGAGAAACCACCGGTCCACTCGAAATCGATGCGGTGCGAGGTGCCGTGGATAGGACCACGGGTAGCTGTAACAACCACCTGCTGACCCTTTATCTCGATTTCGCGACGCAGGGTTCCCTCTTTCCACTTCTTCAGATTGCCCACCAGGCAATACCACGCGCACTTCTCGGAGGTCTGGAACATCAGTTCGTAATCCGAAGGCTGGGCAGGCTCAAGCAGGAACACCTCGATGAGGGCACCTGTGTCCTTACGGAAATGCATGCGCGCCTGGATAACCTTGGTGTTATTAAACACCATGAGAGCACCCTTGGGCAGATACTCGGGGAGGTTATAGAATACATCGTGACTTACCTGGCCCTGACGGTAAACCAACAGCTTAGAGTGGTCGCGCTGGGCAATAGGGAATTTAGCAATACGCTCATCGGGGAGCGGATAATTATAATCGCTGATACGAATATGTCGTGGATCGGAATTCATATAATACAAGCTTTAATAAATACAAAAACTAATGTTAATACAAACACGCCTACAGGCCAGTTGCAGTCTAAACGGCGATAGCAGCCCGGGGTGTATTGGTCGGGATTAAGATTACGAGGTGTGTACATGCCACGTGTAATACGACCATAGAGGAAATAAACACCTGTGCCTACAGCCACACCCCACAAGAGGCCCACCATGATGTCGCCTGGGAAGTGAACACCCAGATACATGCGGGTCCAGCAGTTAAGGAGCGACCAGATGACCAGTGCGATTGACAAACGGCGACTGCGCACCATCCAGATAAAATACACAGCAATGCTCATGGTGTTGGCTGCATGCGATGAGAAGAAGCCATACTTGCCGCCACGATAGCCATCAACGATATCAACCAGCGTGCCAATCTGGGGATCGTGCGTGGGGCGCCAACGGGCCACAAGGGGTTTTACGATTTCGTCGTTAAGCGTACCTGCTATCAGGATGCACAACCCAGCACCCAGCAGCACATACAGCAAACGGCGGAAATTATCGTTATTCTTCATCACCATATAAAACAGCGACAGATAGAGCGGTATCCATGTAAGACCGTTGGTAAGCGTGCGCACCATACGGTCGAGGAACAGCGAATCGCTGCCGTTAACGGCCAACAATAACTCGCGGTCGAAATCAATCAACGTCTCAAACATAGGGTATTAAATCATTTCTATTTTCTTACTCTCCAGCCAACCTTTCTTTCCGTCGGCCAAACGTACCTCGCGCCAGTTCTTCATCGAGCTGTCGGTAATCACCACCTTGGTACCCTCGTGCAGGATAAACAGATCGGTACCGTTCTGGGCAGGCGTGCTCTTGACGGCTACCGATGGGGCTATAACGATGGCACCCTGACGATACAGCAACTGCTGGCGTTGCTGCCAGGCAAAGAAATTGCTGAACACAAATACCACCAACAGGGCGATGCCGCCAAAGAAACCTAACTTCTGCACCCATACACGGGCCGAGAACAGGTAAACCAGGAACAGCACGATAACGATGGCCAGCGACACAAGGGCCATACGTCCCCACCCGTCGACACTCATCAGATTTACCAACGAGCGATACCAGGTAACGAAGAACATCTCGCTCTCGGGCACAATCTTATCGATGGTTTTAGAGCGGGCCAACTGCAGGTTAAAACGGATGTCGGCATCGCCTGGCGAGAGCAGCAGGGCGCGCTCGTAATTAAGCACGGCACGGGTGATATTCTCGGTGCGATAGTAGGCATTACCCAGATTATAATACAGTTCGGCCGAAGCACCCTGCTTAAGCATATATTCATAACCCTTGATGGCCTCCTGATAATTGCCGTTGATATAAGCGCTATCAGCCTCGGCCTTGGTAGCAGCCTGGGCAGCCATAGGTGCCAACAGCAGCAACAATACCAAAGTAGCGGCTTTCTTACTACCCTTCTTCATCACCTCCTCGATCTTCTCGATGGCCAGTATGGCCTTATCGTAAACCTTACTCATATTTCCCTTTGGATCGCCTGGGGCGTAACGCTCAAACTCGCACTCGTCGATAGCACCGATAAACTTATCGATGATTGACTGATGTACGCCACGATCGGCCAGCTTCTGACTGATGTTATCGTGCGACAACTGGGCCACTGGGATATTGAGCTTATCGCCCACATAACCCCACAGGGCACGCAGCACCTCGTCGTAGAACTCGTTAGGCTTGTTGTCGGTCATCAATCGGGCTGCCAGCTTCAGACGCTTGGTGGCCACCTTGTTGGCCTTCTTACCACGCATCTTGGTAACATTGGCGTTGTCGATGGCACGCTGACGGAAGATGACAAACAGCGTGATGAACACCACTACCAGCGCAGCGATGATAATCCAATAAGCAGTTGAGCCGAAGAAGAAATCGTTGGTAAGATGCTGATCGGCATCGCCCGTCTTGATAAAGCGGATATCCTTGTTCAACTCATCGACATCCTCCTGACCAGAGAAATCGCTAACCGAAGCACTACCCGAGCCCTTGGCCACATCGAGATGGAAGCCCTCGCTCTTTACCGTTTCGTAACGCTTGGTGGCGGTATCGAAATAAGTAAACTCAACGGGTGGAATATCGTACTGGCCCTGATGGCGTGGTACAATCAGGATATCGTAAATCTTCGAACCCTCAAGTCCGGCTGTGGTCAGCTTGGTCTGGTCGGTCACCTTGGGCTCGTACTTATCAAAGTCCTTAGGCAAGTTCAATACAGGCTCTTTGATGAGCTTGAGGTTACCTGTACCACTCACAATCACACGCAGTTTGATAGGATCGTTGGCCTTGGTCTCTGTCTTATCGAGCTGGGCTGAGATATTAAACTTACCTACTCCACCCGAGAATGTGGCTGGGCGCTGTGGCAGCGGATCAACCTGAATATCAATACCAGGAGCCACAATCTTTTTCTTCACCTCTACGTAGCCTGAGCCACCGTTGAAGAATGCCTCGAACGGATCCACATTACGATTCTGCTGCACCACGATACCCTCGAAGGTAATCGACGGAATCTGCAGTTTACCAGTGGTTTGTGGGAACATCACATACTGGCTCCAGGTGCAGGTGCGATATGGACGACCATTGACAGTCTCAATCGAGAACGACTTCTGCTGTGGCAGATCCACCTCCTGGGTATAGAAGCTCTTCAGGTCGGGCATATCGCCACGCAGCTGAGTGAGCTGCACCAGCGTGTAAACCTTATAGGTAAGCAGGATGGGCTCCTGCTCATAAACACGCTTTTTGTTGGCGCTTACCTTGATAAACAGGTCGCTACCCGAGATACGACTACCGGCATCGCGCATCTCAGCACCATCGTCGCTATTCTGGCGCGAATTAGAGCCTGAGCCCGAAACCGAGCCCGAAACCTTGATGGTGAGCGATTTTGAGGTAATCTTCTTGCCATCTACCACCGCATAAGCTGCAGGGATGGTAAACGTACCATTCTTGGTAGCTGCTACTATATAAGTATAAGTAATAGATGAGGTTGACGAGGTGTGACCATTAATCATCTGATAGCTCGACTGCATGGAGCGGTTCGGGCCAATGAGCACCTCGAACTCAGAGGGGATATTACCAGCACGGAAATCGGACACGTTCTGTGTGTTGACCGTGTACGACAACCGGAACTGCTCGCCCACCGCTACATGCGATGGTGCCGATGCTGTTAATGTTTGGGCCACGGCCAGAACCGTGGTCATTACCATTGCTATAAATATCGCTATACGTTTCATTACCAATTCTTTAATACATTACGACGCTGCGGCTTCTGCTGCTGTTTCTTCATCTTGTCCTGCGTCATCTTCTCGTTCTGGATGGCGGCATTCAAGAGCTGCTCGGCATTATCCTTACTCATCTGAGGCTTCTGCTGCTGTTGCTGCTTGTCGTCTTTCTTATCTTTGTTCTGATCTTTCTGATCGTCCTTCTTCTGATTGTCTTTCTTCTGATCGTCCTTGTTGTTCTGATTCTGCTGCTGGTTCTGGTCCTGCTTCTGTTTCTGCTTCTTGCAGAGAACCAGGTTATAACGGGTTTCATCGTCGTTAGGATTCAGGCGCAGGGCATTCTTGTAAGCCTCGATGGCCTCGCCATACATCTTATGTGTCTGACAGATAACCCCCATGTTATGATAGGCTGCAGCCTTACGCAGCGGGTTGGTTTCGATGCGGGTAGCCTGCTCGAACTGCTGCACAGCGGCCGAGTCCTTCTTCTGGGCCATCAGCGCATTACCCAGGTTATAAGCAGCCTGCGGATTCTTGGGATTTTTTTCTACAGCCTTACGATACGACACCTCGGCCTTATCGTACTGCCCCACACGGAACTGCTTGTTACCCTCGCGGATATACTGGCGATCGGTCTGGGCGCTGGCTGTAACAGCCACCAGCAACAAAGCTACGGTAGCAGCGGCTTTCTTCTTAGAACCAAAAAGCGACAGGCGCTTGAGCAGCGGATTGCGACGGTCGAAGATGCAAATCTCGAGAATGAGCAGCAGCAATGCCAAGATGGCCACAGCCTGGAACTGCTCGTCGAACTCACTGTAAACAGTGCTGGTAGTCTCTTTCTTGGCCAGCTTTGAAAGCTCGTTATCCAACTGGTCCTGAGCAGCACTGTTGTTCTCTACATGGATATAGGCACCGCCACCAGCCTGAGCCACCTGGCGACACATATCCTCGTTGAGGGCCGACATCACCGTGTTGCCCGTATTATCCTTCATATAATCGCCTGTGCCTGGAATGGGGATAGGCGCACCTTGGGTTGAACCTACACCCAGCACATACACACGCATGCCAGCTTTCTTGGCAGCCTCGGCAGACTCGAGTGCCCCACCCTCGTGGTCCTCGCCATCGGTAATCACAATGATGGCCTTGCCAATACCCTCTTCCTGGGTAAAGCTATGGGTTGCCATATCGATGGCACGGGCAATATCGGTGCCCTGGGTAGCCATCATCGAGGGGTCGATGCTGGAGAGGAACATCTTGGCCGACACGTAATCGCTGGTGATAGGCAGCTGAACGAAAGCGTCGCCAGCAAACACCAGCAAGCCAATCTTATCGTTGGTGAAGTGATCCACCAGATTCTCGACCATCATCTTACTACGGTCCAAACGGCTGGGCGTGATATCCTCGGCCAGCATAGAGTTACTGATATCCATCGCAATAATAGTCTCGATGCCGGTACGCTGCTCGTTACTGATCTTGGTGCCGAACTGCGGACGGGCCAGCATAACAACCAGCAATGCCAAAGCACCCTGCAGAATCCAGAATTTTACTGCGGGACGGAAACGAGACACATCGGGCATGAGCGAACGCAGCAGTTTGGGATCGCCAAACTTACGCAAACGTTTCTTCTGATTGCGATACGTGAGAAAGCGGATGATGGCCAGTACTGGTATCACCGCTAAGAGATAAAGATATGTAGGGTCAGCAAATCTAAACATAATTACGGTATCCTCCTAAATATAGTTACACGCAGCAGAATCTCGAGCAACAGCGCCAACACAGCCACAAGTGCAAAAGGCTGGTAGGCCTCGTAACGCTTGCTGAAGGTTTTGACGTTAAGCTTCGACTTTTCAAGCTGGTCGATTTCCTTATAGATTTTACGAAGTTCGTTGGTATTGGTGGCGCGATAGAAATCGCCCTCAGTGATGCTGGCAATCTCGCTCAGCGTCTTGGTATCGATCTCAACGGGCACATTCACATACTGCACACCACCGGCCACAGGCATAGGATAAGGTGCCACCTTATTGGTACCCACACCAATGGTATAAACGCGGATGCCCAGACTCTTGGCAATCTCGGCAGCGGTAGATGGCGAGATATCGCCACGGTTGTTACTACCATCGGTAAGCAGAATCACCACCTTGCTCTTAGCCTTCGAGTCCTTGAGTCGGCTCACGGCGTTGGCCAGTCCCATACCGATAGCGGTACCATCCTCGATGAGTCCACGGGCGGCGATATCGGTACGCACATTCTGCAGCAGGTTCAGCAGCGATGCATGATCGGTGGTCATGGGGCACTGGGTGAACGATTCGCCGGCAAAAATGGCCAAGCCGATATTATCGTTGGGGCGACCAATGATAAACTCAGAAGCCACCTGCTTGGCAGCCTCGATACGGTTAGGGCGCAAGTCCTCGGCCAGCATACTGGTAGATACGTCCATAGCCAGCATGATATCAATACCCTCCACGGTTTTGCTATCCCACGAGTTACGGGTCTGAGGGCGAGCCAGCACCATGACTATCATCACAAATACCAGCAGTCGGAGCAGCATGGAAAGGGGCATAAGCTTAACCTTCCAGCTTTTTGGCGCATAGCGGAAGGCAAACGTATCGCTCATCCGCAGCGTGGGCTCGGTTTTCTTTCTGTACATCACATACCATATAATATAAGGTATGATGAGCAGAAGCAACAGCAGATATTCTTTATTGGCAAATTCCATTTGTTCTGTTTTAATTCAATAACTGATAAAGGGTGTAAGCCACAAAGCCGAACAGACCGGCGCATACCACCGAGATAAGGGTGATAATGGTTTTGAGCAGGCGGCGCGACTTCTGTGTACGCTGATCCTCCTCAGAGAGCTGTGGTTTAACCTTTTCTTCTACAGGCTGATTCTCGAGCTTGGTCTGATTAATGAAGTCGATGGCGCTCACCAGATTCTTATCGTTCTCGTTGATAAGTGTAGAATACTTGGCGAACTTAACCAGGTCGGCAGTCATAAACAGCTCGCGCAACTCGTCGAGTGCTTTCTGATCCTGCGAGGCGGTGAGGCGTTCGATAATCTCGCTACTGGTCATCTCCATCGCATTGAATCCGTAACGCTCCTCGATATACTTACGCAGGGTATCGGTAAGCTTGGTGTAGTACTCCTTCGAGTTCTCCGAAGCCACCATCTTATCGGCCTTAATCTGCTCAATCTCCTGCATGGCCTTCTGATGTGGCAGCAGGTGCTTAACAATGCGGATATGGGTGATGATGGGCTTGTTGTCGCGCAAACGCAAGTACAGATAGTAGCACAAAGCCAACAGTACCAGCATGAGCACACTCAACCAGAATGGCAAGCTCCACTCGCTCCAAAGGAACGGGTTGTCCTGCACATCCTTAGGACCAAATAACTGATCGACCTTGGTGGTATCCACATCGATGGTGAGCACCTTCAGGGCCAGACTCTTACTCTTATACTGCTTACCATCCACCTTAACGGTAAGTGGTGGCAGATAATAAAGGGTATCGTCGAACGAGGTGAGTGTGTACACCATCGTGCGGGCTTCGAATCCATCACCGATATCCTGCTTCTGCTCCTCGCACTTCAGCACCTCAACACCAGTTGTAATCATCTGTGTGGGCTGAAACTGCGGGAACTCAACCTTCTGACTGGGCTGCACATTGGTAGTGAGTCGCAGGTGAGTCTGCTGACCAACAAAGATCTGAATCGAGTCAATCTCAGCCTCGACAGATACTTGTGCCGAAATCAGCAGCGCATTGGCTATCAGCGATATAAGAAGAAAAATACGTTTCATTTAACTACGTTGTTTAAATAGCAGTAGCAACGATTTCACAAAGTCGTCGTTAGTGGCTATGCTCACATTGTCTACATTGCTCTTATTAAAAGTTTCCTGCAACTGGGCCTGGCGGGTTAACCAGTACTTCTGGTAAGCCTGACGCAGTTTCTTGGAACTTGTATCCACATACTGCTCGTAGCCAGTTTCGGCATCTACAACCTTCATCAATCCCACATCGGGCAACTCGCGTGCACGCTGGTCGTACACCTGGATGGCTACCACATCGTGCTTGCGATTGGCAATCTGCAACGACTGCTGGAAATCGCTACGCACATAGAAGTCGCTCAGGATAAAGGCTGTGGTACGACGTTTCTGGACACTCGACAAGAACTCGATGGCCTGCTTGATATCCGTACGTGTTGACTCGGGCTTAAAGTCGAGCATCTCACGGATAATGTACAGGATATGCTTGCGGCCTTTCTTGGGCGGGATGTACTTCTCGATCTTATCCGAGAAGAAGATCACACCAATCTTATCGTTGTTCTGAATAGCACTGAAGGCAAGGGTGGCAGCAATCTCGGTCACCATATCGCGCTTCATCTGCTTCTGGGTGCCGAAATCAAGCGAACCGCTGACGTCGATCAACAGCATCACCGTCAGCTCGCGCTCCTCTTCGAACACCTTTACATAAGGACGATGGAAACGAGCAGTCACATTCCAGTCGATATCTCGCACATCATCACCGAACTGATACTCGCGCACCTCGCTAAAGGCCATACCCCTACCCTTAAAGGCAGAGTGGTACTGACCTGCAAAGATGTTTGAGCTCAAGCCACGGGTCTTGATCTCGATCTTACGGACTTTCTTTATTATTTCAGAAGTTTCCACTATTCTCTATTCACTAATCACTATTCACTATCAAGGCACTTCAACCTTATTGATAATCTTTGAAACAATCTCCTCGCTGGTAATATTGCTGGCCTCGGCCTCGTAGGTAAGTCCAATACGGTGGCGCAATACATCGTGAGCCACAGCACGAACATCCTCGGGAACCACATAGCCACGACGCTTAATGAAAGCATAAGCGCGAGCAGCCTTAGCCAGATTGATGCTGGCACGAGGCGAACCACCAAACGAAATCATGTCCTTGAGATCCTTCAAGCCATAACGCTCGGGATAACGGGTGGCGAACACGATATCAGCAATATACTGCTCGATCTTCTCGTCGATATAAACCTCGCGAACCACGCTGCGAGCCTTCAGAATCTCCTCGGCTGTAGTTACAGGGGTAACGGTAGGCATCTCGCCTGTGATATTCTCGCGGATAATCTTCTTCTCCTCTTCGAGTGTAGGATAATCGATAACCACCTTGAGCATGAAACGGTCGACCTGTGCCTCAGGCAGTGGGTAGGTACCCTCCTGCTCGATAGGGTTCTGAGTAGCCATTACCAGGAATGGGTTAGGCAACTTAAAGGTCTGACTACCGATAGTAACCTGCTTTTCCTGCATGGCCTCGAGCAGTGCACTCTGCACCTTTGCTGGGGCACGGTTAATTTCATCGGCCAGCACGAAGTTGGCAAATACGGGGCCCTGCTTTACCTGGAACTTCTCGTCCTTCTGCGAGTAGATCATAGTACCTATCACGTCAGCAGGGAGCAAGTCGGGGGTAAACTGAATACGGCTGTAATCTGAATCGATTAACTGCGAAAGGGTCTTAATGGCCAATGTCTTAGCCAGACCTGGCACACCTTCCAGCAAAATATGTCCATCACTCAACAAACCTATCAAAAGCGAGTCGATTAGATGTTTCTGACCAACGATTACGCGGTCCATTCCACTCACAAGATTTGTTACAAATGCGCTTTGTTGTTCAATCCGAATATTTAACTCTCGGATATCAATAGCTTCTGCCATAATATTTATATCTTTAATTGTTTTCTAAATTTGACTGCAAAAATACTTTTTTTAAAGGACTTTGCCACACTTTATCAGTCTAAATAATATTAAAAAAGTTTCCCAAAACCTAAGTTTTAAGAAACTTTTTCATTATTTGCTGATTTAGTTGGCTGTTGCGGCCTTCTTTTTCTTCTTCAACTGCAATTTTGGAATTTTAATTTCCTGGCCAACCTTGAGTGGTGTAGAGGCTTTGATGTTGTTATATACCTCGAGATAACACTCCATATCGGGTCCCAGAACACGGCGTGAAATCTTTACAAGATTGTCGCCTTCCTTCACCTTTACCGTGCGGTCGGTACCTACAATACGATAGGCGCCCAAGCGTACTCTTACGTCCATCGCGTCGTACTTATCGGCAATAGGATTCGACTTGGCCTCGGCCTCTTGCTTAGCCTTGGCTTTTGCTTCAGCATCGGCCTTGGCCTTTGCCTCGGCATCTGCTTTGGCTTTAGCCTCTGCAGCCTTAGCCTCCTCAGCGGCCTTTGCTTCAGCAGCTTTGATATCAGCCTCGGTTGCAGTCGGTTCTGCTGGGGCTTCATCCACTACAGCTTCAATATCAGGGACAGCCTGTGGCTCAGGAGCTGTTTCCTTCTGAACATGGATCACAGTCTCGCTGCTCTCATCAGGCAGGAAGTTGGCATATGGATAATGATTACCCAGCAGATAGCCACAACCTAAACCAATGATACATGCCAGCAAGGCCAATACCCACTTGCCAGCCGACTTTCGTGGACGGGCCGACTCAAACTCATATTCGGGTTCCTCGTTCTCTGGCTCTTCCTCCTCTACCACCTTCTTAGGTGCAGGCTCAGAAACGACCTCGTCTGTAACACCCATACTCTTAAAGGCTGCAGCAAGCTCTTCGTCGGCAGTCATCTTGCGATTCTCTACTACGGGAGCAGGTTCATCCAGAACTACGGGTTCGGGCTCTACCACGTGTGCTCGCTCAGGAATTACGACGGGCTCGGGATCATCCTCAAGCATATCACGCAGCGACTCTTCGGTAATCCTTGTCTCGTCAGAAAGCTGTGTTACAACTGGTTTAACGGGCTCTGGCTCAGGAGCATAAACGGGTTCAGGCTCGGGAGCGTATACCGGTTCTGGTGCAACAACAGGTTCGGGCTCTGGGGTATAAACGGGCTCAACAACAGGTGCTGGCTCTGGGATTACCACAGGCTCGGGCTCGGGTGCTACTACTGGAGCTGGCTCGGGCTCAGGGATTGGCTCGGGTGCAGGAGCTGGTTTCTTGATGGTCTGGAACGAACTCAGGATCGACTGCAGATTAGAATTTGCAGCAGGCCGTGGTGTTTCAACCACCGGCTGAGCAACAGGCTCAGGAGCAACTACTGGCTCTGGTTCGGGAGCTACAACGGGCTCTGGCTCGGGAACAACCACAGGCTCTGGCTCAGGTATTACTACAGGCTCGGGCTCAGGAATTGGCTCGGGCTCAGGGGCAACAACTGGCTCAGGAGCCACAATTGGCTCGGGCTCTGGAGCAACCACAGGCTCGGGTTCTACAACGGGCTCGGGTTCAACCTTGGGTTCTTCGGCGGGCGAAGCAACATAAGGCTCGATAACCCATTCTGGAATATCTTCATCATCGATATCTTCCAGAACTTTTGGTTCTTCCTTTGGGCGAACTGTTGTCTCAGGACGAATAGTCATACCCAACTTCAGTTCCTCCTCAAGTTCATCATCGATATCGTCGTCGAACTCATCATCAAGTGACATCATTTCTTCTACAGGCTCGGCTACGGGCTCTGACTCAGGAACCACAACTGGCTCTGGAGCAACAACTGGTTCAGGAACCACAACGGGCTCAGGCTCGACAATTGGTTCGGGCTCCTCGTTGCCACCAAAGTCAACCAATGGCATAGCTGCATGATCATCGTCGGGAACCACAACTGACTCGGGCTCAGGAGTTACAACTGGTTCAGGCTCAACCACAGGAGCGGGCTCTGGTTCGGGAGCAACTACTGGAGCTGGCTCTGGTTCAACAATTGGTTCGGGCTCTACCACAGGCTCTGGTTCTGGCTCAACGATGGGCTCAGCATCAACTTCGGGCTCGGGAGCATCGGTGGTTGTGGTATCAACATCGTCGAAATCCACACCATCGTTCAGCACTACCGTCTCGAACTGGGCAAATGGCTTGTTTACCAGTTCCTTCAGCAGGGCATCGGGCACAAAGGTAATTTTACCGTGCCCCTCGATCAGCACACGCTCGCCTGTATTTACGTTTACGCTTTCGCGATCTTCAACATCAATAATCTTGAACGTACCCAGACCTTTGACTTTAACCAGCTTATCGGTTTCAAGTCGCTGCTGTACGATATCGAACATAGCACTTACAAACAAACTTGCATCGCGTCTGTTCATCTTTCTGCGCTCAACCAGCACATTGGCTAATTCTTGTATCGAAATCTTTCCCATCACTCAGCTCCTCCATTCTTTACACGTTCTTTCCAACTTACATTTGGCTTAAATGTAAGCACCAGTTTTGGTGGCACCAGCATGCGCTGTCCTGTAGAAGGATTTACCATGATGCGCTCCATCTTCTTCTTAACTTCGAATGTACCGAATGTAGGAATCAGCACTGAGTCGTCGTCCTGAAAATGGTCGCCCATTGCCTCAACTACACAATTCACAAACTGCTGGGTTTCATCAGCCGAATAACCCGTGCGTTGCGCCAATTCTGTGATAAAGTCTTTATTGTTCATATGTTTTAATGATTGTGGTTCCATATAAATCAAATTCTTCCGAATCTGTAATCAATACATCATAGAAGTTGCCGATGGTAAGTTTTGCCTCAGTTGCTGGAATCAGCACCTCAGGGTCAACTTCGGGCGAACAGAACTCGGTACGACCGATATAATAATCACCCTCACGTCGGTCGATAATCACCTTGAATACCTTTCCAACTTTCTCAGCCTCGAGTTCGGCGCTGATATTCTGCTGGATACGCATAATCTTATCCAATCGGCTCTGCTTTACATCCTCAGGCACATCGTCCTCGAAGTTGTCAGCCGAATAGGTTCCTTCTTCTTCCGAATACGAGAAAGCACCCATACGCTCGAAACGAGCCCACTTTACAAAGGCCTTGAGTTCCTCGAAATCCTCGTCGGTCTCGCCTGGGAAACCAACCATCAGGGTGGTACGGATGTGGATGCCGGGCACCTCCTCGCGCATACGACGAACCAGCTCATAGGTCTCGTCCTTAGTCACGTGGCGACGCATACGGCTCAGCATGTTATCTGATACATGCTGGAGTGCGATATCCAGATACTTACATACGTTCTGCTTTTCGCGAATCACACGCAACAGATCCCAAGGGAAGTGTGTGGGATAAGCATAATGCAAGCGAATCCACTCAACACCAGGGATATCGGCCATCTGCTCGATGAGCTCGGCGATATGCTGCTTGCCATCCAAGTCAACACCATAATAGGTTAACTCCTGGGCAATGACATTAAACTCCTTGGTGCCCTGACTAACCAGATAACGCACCTCGTCGAGGATTTCCTGCATGGGGCGACTCTGGTGCTTACCAGTAATTAGAGGGATGGCGCAATACGCACAATGGCGATCACAACCCTCACTAATCTTAATATATGCATAATGCCGTGGTGTGGTGATATGGCGCTTACCCTCGCAAGCGTTATACTCCTCGCCATTCAGGTCTTTCAAAAGTTTCTTATAATTAAATTTGCCGTACCAGCCGTCAACCTCGGGAATCTCTTTTTCCAAGTCGGCCAGATAGCGCTCAGAAAGACAGCCCATCACAAAGAGTTTCTCGATACGACCTTCGGTCTTGGCCTGAGCAAACTCCAGAATGGTGTTGATGCTCTCTTCCTTGGCATCGTTGATAAAACCGCAGGTGTTTACCACCACGATTTCGCCCTGAGGGTCGTCGCTATCGTGTGTACACTGATAGCCATTGGCCTCCATCAAGCCCATCAGAGTCTCGCTATCAACCAGATTCTTTGAGCAGCCCAGGGATATAATATCTATTGTTTTCGCCATTTAATCTTTAATGTTTAATGTTTAATGTTTAATCTTTAATGTCAAACAGCGAATCTACAAACTGACGTTTATTAAACAACTGGAGGTCGGTCATACCCTCGCCCAGTCCGATATATTTTACAGGTACTTTCAACTGGTCAGAAATACCAATTACCACACCACCCTTGGCTGTACCATCAAGCTTGGTGATAGCCAGCGAGGTAATCTGTGTAACGGCAGCAAACTGCTTGGCCTGTTCGAAGGCATTCTGACCGGTAGAGCCATCAAGCACCAGCATCACCTCGTCGGGTGCCTCGGGCAGTACCTTCTTCATCACATCCTTAATCTTCTTCAGCTCGTTCATCAAGCCTACCTTATTGTGCAGTCGACCAGCGGTATCAATCAATACCACATCGGCACCATTAGCCTTGGCACTCTGCAGGGTATCGAACGCCACGCTGGCGGGATCACTACCCATCTGCTGCTTGATAACAGGCACACCTACGCGCTCGCCCCAGATACACAACTGCTCAACAGCAGCTGCACGGAATGTATCAGCAGCACCTAAGTAAACCTTCTTGCCGGCCTGCTTGAACTGCCAAGCCAGCTTACCTATGGTTGTGGTTTTACCAACGCCGTTCACGCCTACCACCAGAATAACGTAGGGCTTATGATCGGCGGGCAAATCCCAATTATCGTTATCATCTGAATTATTCTCCGCCAGCAGTTCGGCTATCTCCTCACGGAGAATGCGGTTAAGTTCAGAAGTGCTGACATATTTATCGCGAGCCACACGCTCCTCGATGCGCTGAATAATCTTCAATGTGGTATCTACACCCACATCGCTGGTGATGAGCACCTCTTCAAGATTATCCAATACATCATCATCAACCTTCGACTTACCGGCTACGGCACGAGTCAGTTTATCGAACACACTCGTTTTGGTTTTCTCCAAACCCTTATCGAGCGTCTCCTTTTTATCCTTACTAAAAAATCCAAATAATCCCATATTGCAATATTTTCGATTGCAAAGATAGGCATAATTTACGACACAACCAAAAAAAGAGGCCGCAAATTTCCTTGCGACCTCTAATTTCAATATAATAAATGTAAATTAGTTCTTGAAAAAGTCCTTAACGGCCTCGTTGGGAACCATCTGCTCGTCGAAGATGTAAGCACCAGTCTTAGGGCTCTTAACCATCTTGATTACCTTTGTGTAAGCGCGACCATCCTTTGAGCCTTCGTGGAGGGTTGCGACGGTTTTCTTTGCCATACTTCAGTCGTATTATTTAATCTCCTTGTGAAGAGTCATCTTCTTCAGGATTGGGTTATACTTCATAAGCTCCATACGCTCTGGCGTATTCTTACGATTCTTGGTGGTTACGTAACGGCTAGTACCGGGCATACCACTATTCTTGTGCTCTGTGCACTCCAGGATAACCTGAACGCGATTACCTTTAGCTTTCTTTCCTGCCATGATTTTAATCTCCTATCACTTTAATGTCCTTCCAGTCTACAAATCCTTTGGCAACAGCCTGCTTCAAGGCAGCATCCAGACCTACTTTATTGATCATACGAAGACCAGCAGCGCTAATCTTCAACTGAATCCAGCAACCCTCCTCTACGTAGTAGAACTTCTTGCTGAAAAGGTTAACGTCAAAGCTTCTCTTTGTACGGTGCTTTGAGTGAGACACATTGCAACCTATCTGTGCCTTCTTTCCTGTAATTTGACAAATCTTAGACATTTCTATCTACCTTTTTACTTGTGATTTACACTTACTTATTCCAAACAGCGTGCAAAATTACACAATTTTATTGAGATTCAGATAATTACACGACCGGAAATTCAAAGAATTAATGATTTTTAACCTTCTCGCGTGGGTCTGGGGGCATCTTCCTCCTTCAAAAAGCCCAAAAACATCTCCATAGCACGATTGGTAGCAATGGCCAGATTGATGTCGCGCCCATAGTCTTCTTCGAGCTTCATGGTTACCACTTTTTCGGGACGTCCGCATGCCAACCAGATGGTGCCAACAGGAATCTCCTTGGTACCGCCGGTAGGACCAGCAAAACCGGTAGCAGCAATTGCATAATCAGTATTCAGCGCCTTACACGCCCCCTTTACCATAGCTATCGCAACCTCCTCACACACAGCGGTTTTCTCTTCGAGCAACTGATGGTCAACACCCAGCAGATTCTCCTTAACCTCGTTGATATATGAGATAATACCACCCTTGAAATACTTTGATGCGCCAGGTACTGCAATAATAGCCTCAGCTATACGGCCACCAGTGCAACTCTCGGCAGTACTTACAGTCTTCTCGGTCTCCCAGAGGATTTCACTTACCTCTCTACTTGTTATCTTACTTTCAAAATCCATATTTAGTTTAATTTTCTTTTTTTGCAACGGACTACAGGACTTAAAGTTTATTTTCCAGTGATAATCAATCTTATTAGTCCTGTTGTCCGTTGCTAATTATTACTACTTAAACGTTACTTTACTGAATGCGGGGGCGCTGATGTCGCAGAACTGCTGATCCTGATACTTATAATAGCCCACAATACCAATCATGGCCGCATTATCGGTGGTATAACTGAACTTGGGGATATAAATCGTCCAGCCATAACGCTTCTCGGCATCGTAGAACGCATTGCGCAAGCCGTTATTAGCACTCACACCACCAGCCACAGCCACGTGCTTGATACCTGTCTGCTTCACAGCCTTCTTCAGCTTCTTCATCAGGATATCAACAATCGTCCACTCCAGCGAGGCAGCGATATCTTCCTTGTGCTTCTCGATAAAGTCGGAATCCTCGGCCACCCACTTCTGCATCGAATACAGGAACGAGGTCTTCAAGCCCGAGAAACTATAATCGAGACCAGGGATATTAGGCTCGGCAAACTGATAGGCCTTAGGATTTCCCTGACGAGCCAATCGGTCGATAATAGGACCACCGGGATAACCCAGTCCCATTACCTTCGAGCACTTATCGATAGCCTCACCAGCAGCATCGTCGATAGTCTGTCCAAGCACCTCCATATCGTTATAGGCGTTCACCTTTACAATCTGCGAGTTACCACCTGATACCAACAGGCACAGGAATGGCAATGGTGGCTGGTGCTGATCGTCCTCGCTCTCCTTGATAAAATGTGCCATCACGTGTCCCTGCAGATGGTTTACATCAATCATAGGGATACCCAACGAGCGGGCAAAACCTTTGGCAAAGCTTACGCCTACCAGCAACGAGCCCATCAGTCCGGGACCGCGGGTAAAGGCAATCGCTGTTAAATCCTCTTTGGTAATACCAGCTTTCTTGATGGCCTGATCAACTACAGGCACCACATTCTGTTGGTGTGCTCTTGATGCCAACTCGGGCACTACGCCACCGTATGCCTCGTGTACAGCCTGCGATGCTGTGACGTTCGACAGCAGGATACCATTCTTCAGTACAGCTGCCGAAGTATCATCACACGAGCTTTCTATACCTAATATATATATATCCTTCATCTTAGTACGTCAGTATCTCTACACCATGTTCTGTCATCACGAGTGTATGCTCCCACTGTGCGCTAGGCAACTCATCTTCGGTAATAACCTCCCATCCGTATGGATCGTCGGCATCGATGAATACCTTCCAGGTACCCATGTTAATCATAGGTTCGATGGTGAACACCATACCAGGAACCAGCAGCATACCGGTACCACAATGTCCGTAGTGCTCTACATCGGGCTCCTCGTGGAATTTCAGTCCCACGCCGTGTCCGGCCAGATCGCGAACGATACCATAGCCGTATTTCTTACAGTGCTTCTCGATGGCATGACCGATATCGCCCACAAAGCCATAAGGCTTAGCAGCCTCCATACCAATCTCCAGACACTCCTTAGCTACACGCACCAGCTGCTCCTTCTCGGGTGTAGTCTTGCCGATGATAAACATACGACTGGCGTCGGCATAATAGCCATCAAGGATGGTAGTAAAGTCAACATTGATGATATCGCCCTCTTCGAGCACATCTTCCTCCTTGGGGATACCGTGACATACCACCTCGTTGATCGAGGTGCACACGCTCATGGGGAATCCTTCGTAATTCAAGCAGGCTGGGATGGCACCAGCATCCTCGCACACCTTGCGACAAATCTGGTCGATCTCGAGTGTGTTCATTCCAGCCTTAATCTCCTTGGCCACTGCGTCGAGCACAGCGGTATTTACAACACCCGCCTTACGGATGCCTTCTATCTGTTCAGGGGTTTTAATCAAGTCACGTGTTGGCACCAGCTTACCTTTGTTCTCCCAATACATAATGGTTTTATCCATCTCTGTGGGCTCCTGTCCGGGCAAGCAATGCCATCTTCTTTTTTTCTTAAATGCACTCATTTCACCTTATTATATATATAATCGGGTGCAAAGTTACTGCAAATTATGCGAATAACCAAAGGAAAATACTTTTTTCTTTATTTATGCGAGTTACATCCATCTACCACAACAGTGGTTTATATGTTTAATTTTTTCTTTATATATTTTGTTTTTTCAATTTATTTTCATATCTTTGCCGCCATAAACAAAATATCACTATAAATCAAATTTATTCAGTATGAAAACAAAACTAATTCACTACCTTGCTACAGCAGCCATGATGCTGCTGGCAACCATCGTTGGCACAGGATGCAATACCTATTCCGACAACCCCGCTAATGCGTCAAAAAATCTAACCGATGCCGAGAAGGCCGATTTGCTTGAGCGAGCCTACGTCTATGCACTGCCGCTGATGCTCATGGACGCTACCTATATTCATATGACTAACGTAGTAGAACCCGTTGGTCAGCAGCAGGCACCAGCCAACCGTCTGATTCACGCCCGCGTGCTGGCCAATGCTAATACCAAAGAGGTGGTGACACCTAACGTGGACACCAACTACACACAGGTGATGATGGACCTCTCAGGAGATGCACTCGTGTTGCGCCTGCCACACACCGATCGTTTCTGTCTGGCTCAGATTCTTGATGCCTGGAGCAACTGCATAGCAGCTCCTGTTGCCACCGATATCGAGGGTGAATATGGTTACTTCTGTTTTACCGGTCCTAACTTTAAAGGCGAAGTGCCAGCCAACATGACTCACATCGCCAGTCCTACCGACCATGTGTGGATGCTGCTGCGTACTGTTTGCAAGGGTAAGGATGACCTGGACAACGTACATGCTATCCAGGACGAGATGCGTACCTATATGCTGAACGACTTCCTGACTACCGGCGCAGAATATACAGGTAAGGGTACCTACAACCCTGATTACGACTTTAAAGCTCCTGTGGATTACATCATGACGATGCCTATGGACAAATTCTTTGCTCGCGCCAATGAGCTGATGCTCACCAATCCACCAGCAAAAGAAGATGCCGAATGGCTGGCCGACCTTAAGCGTATCAATGTAGGTCCTGGTCTGAAATTCGACGCTTCCATCTTCGGCAGTGAGGCAGAGACATTGTGGAAAAACCTCGTAACCAATATTATCGCTATCACAACGCCACGCAGTCAGCAGTTTGTTAAGCCCAATGGCTCTTGGCAGTTCTATGGCGAACCTATTGCAGAGTTCGGTACCGAATACTATTATCGTGCTCTTATTGCTGTGGCAGCCCTCGCAGCTAATCCTGTAAGCGTGGCTGTATATCCACGCGCCAACGTTGATGCCGATGGACAGCACCTTAATGGCAATCATCGCTATCGTCTGCATATAACTTCTGACAACTGGCCAGAAACAAAGCCTTACGGTTTCTGGAGTGTGACCCTCTATGGCGAAGACAACTTCCTCTACGACAACGAGCAGAATCGCTATAATATCACAGACCGCGACAACTGGAAGCGCAATGATGATGGTTCACTCGACATTTATGTTTCGCACGAACCGGATACAGACCATCCCGATAACTGGCTGCCTGCACCTGCTGACGACTTCCATCTTATCTTCCGTATCTACAACCCAGTTGATCGTATCGCCCATAACGAGTGGACCATGCCTATCATCACCCGCCTGGATTGATATCCCAGATACCTCAAATTTACCCAAACACTAACCCCGCTCTACTATGATAGTAAAGCGGGGTTAGTATTAGGGGAAAACTGCATTTACTTGATACGGGGATGTGTGGGGCGAGCCTCGTTGGCATCGGCTGCACTGCGGGTGCGATAGTGACTGCCACCCCAGTTGTAGTCGTAGTCGTATTTACGAGTAGAGTTACGCAGCTCGAAGCTTACTTCCTTGTCGCCATCCCAGAAGCGGCCACGGAATCGATTTGAGTTCAAAGAGTAGCTACGGATTTCTACACGAGCGCCATCTTCGAAGCGGATATAAATGGTACCAAAATCAACATACCACTCGAAACGATATACCTCGTAGTCACGTGGTCCATAATAATCGGCCCAGAGACCATTACCCTCAGTGTAAGAGTTTGAGTATCGCAGGAATGTGATTTCAGAATCAACATACGCCTCACCATAAGCATCGGCAATCGACATATTACCAACCCATGTGCCTTCGAGATCGTAGGCGATTTCCTCATCGGTTTCGCAAGACGTGAACGACAGTGTCATCAATCCCATCATCGCGATCATCAGTGTTGTGTAGAGCTTCTTCATAATTGTACCCTTTCTATTTTTTTTGTTAGACATTCGATTATTTTTTGATATTGCAAAGTTAGATAATTTAGCTTACTCCTACAAAGGAAAATCCATAAACCACAATGGGGAATTCCCTAAAGTAGAGAGGAAAGTTGGTTAAAGTCCATATTCCGATAATCGGATATCTGGATGTCGGACAATTCGCTGATCGACTCTGCCGAATTGGTGGTTGCCAGTCCCACTACCTTCATATTGGCAGCACGACCAGAACGCAGACCATTAAAGCTATCCTCGAAAACAATACACTCATCGGTGCTTGCACCCAAGCGCGCGGCGGCTTTGAGATAACAATCGGGATCGGGCTTACTACGCTCGAAATCCTCGCTGGTAAGAATAGCATCAAACAACGACTTAAACTCAGGCTGATAGCGATACACAGCCTGCATCTTAGGCAAATTAGAGCTGGTTACAACTGCCGTTTTCACACCATGAGCGCGCAAATCGGCAATCATCTGCTCAAAGCCCTCGATATAGTCGTAATGCATGTGGCTCTCGTATTCGTTAAGTCTATCTGTGATTACAGGCTGCTCTTTCTCCAACGGACCACTGAACCACTGATCGTAGATCTGTGTGAGCGTCTGACCTTTAATTTCGTGTTCCAGACCTGGACGTTCGGGGTGATAGAGTCGACACTGAGAACCCCAGAAAATAGAATACTGGGGTTCTGTGTCGAATACTACACCATCGAGGTCGAAGAGTGCGGCTTTCAATGTGCTCATTTCTTCTCCTCCACTGGTACGAGATATTTGTCGCCTGTCTGCTTCAACAAATCACGCGCATACTGCTCAGGATAACCAGGACGCTCTGCACGTGCACCATGTCCATAAGGTGTGCGCAGGAAAGTGCCGTTGGCATCTGTTGGCTTAACAGCCATATCGTTAAACTTCACAATCAGGAAGAAGGCCAGCTTCTGCCAACGAGCAATCATCTCGTCGCCCTTCTTGCAGCTGTAATTAGTCAGGAACTTCACACGCTCCTCGGCTGTAGGCAATGCGAGGGCCTTAGCCTCGATCTCGGGCTGAAGCTGAGCATACGAAGCGTCGAGCGAATCGCGAACGGCCTGCAGGGTTGGGAACAACTGTGAGTAACGAGGATAAACCATATTGCTAACCCAGTTGCATACCCAGAAAGCATTGTCCATCGAGAAAGTTACGTCATCGGCACCCTCCTCAGTAAAGCACCTGGGGCGACGTGTGATACAAGAGTACATAGGTGTGTAAGCCACCATGTTACCATCGTCGTTACCAAACCAGAAACAAGCACCAACCTCGCGAGGCATCCAGCTACGCATCTGTGAGATAAAGCTCCAAGCAGTCTGCTGGGTTGAGATAGGACGCTCGTTGAATACATCCTGCTCGCCCACCTTGAATGTAAGAGGTGTTGGACGATAAGGCATCTGATAGATACCGCCACCGATATTGGTATCGAGAGCGAATGGTGTGCCCTCGTAGTGATCGCGCATAGCATCGCGCAGATCCTGGATGGTTACCTTCTTGTTAGGGATAATCCAAAGTGGCATCTCCTTAGCGTTCTTCTCCTTACCGGCTGCATAGGGAACATACTCCGAGAAATCGTCGGCAAAGCGGTTAAAAAAGCTCCAAACACGAGCCTCGCAGAAACGACGACCCGAGAAGTCGGGAGCAGCGTAAGCAGCATTATAGCTGAAGTCGGCATCCTTACCATCAAACCAGCCCATCGCACGTGCATAGCTTACCACATTGCTTGAGCAAAGCATCAGGTTGGGAACAGGCTTCTTACCGTTAACGGCATACTTCTTACCAAACAGGTCCATCATCTTTACCTGTACATAGCGACCATCCAGGAACTTGGTGATACGACTCTGGTTAGCGTGAGCTGCTACAGCATTATCAGGAATGCGTACAGCTACCCAAACGGTGCGCTCCTTCGACTTGGTGCGATCAGGACCGCAGCCCATCATCTCCAGCATCCAAGCCTCGTCCTTATCAGCTACAGAGAAGGTCTCACCCTCAGAGTAGTAACCATACTGCTCAACAAGCGAAGTCATAATCTGCAGGGCCTCGCGAGCAGTCTTAGAACGCTGCAGGGCGATGTAGATAAGCGAACCATAATCGATAACACCTGTAGAGTCGGCCATCTCATGGCGACCACCAAAGGTAGTCTCGCCAATGGTTACCTGCCACTCGTTAGAGTTACCAATCACATTATAGGTCTCGGCAGCCTCGGCAATCTCGCCGAGATACTTGTTTGTATCCCACTCGTACACCTTACGCATCTCACCTGGCTGATGCTTGGCTGCGGGATAGTGATAGAGGGGCATGAATGCGCCATACGAGTCGGCATTATAAGTTACAAACACCGAACCGTCGGCGCTGGCTTTCTTGCCAACAATAAAGTTAGTACATGCCGATGCGCCCATTACGGCCATCAGCGCAATTGCTAGTATCAGTTTTCTTTTCATATACATTATTATATATTAGTCACAAGCTTTGAAACTCATGTCGAGTCCCTTAACAGAGTGTGTGAGCGCACCAACGCTGATGAAATCTACACCCTGTTCAGCATAATCACGGATGGTATCGAAGGTGATACCGCCGCTCGATTCTGTCTCATAACGATGGTTGATAATATCAACCGCCTTCTTGGTATCGGGCACGCTGAAGTTATCGAGCATGATACGGTCCACACCTCCGTGGTCGAGCACCTGCTGCAACTCATCGAACGAACGAACCTCGATCTCAATCTTCAGGTTCAAACCTTTCTCTTCGAGATACTTGTGGCAACGGTCGATAGCGTTGGTGATACCACCTGCGAAATCAACATGATTATCCTTGAGTAGAATCATATCAAACAAGCCGATACGGTGATTGCAACCACCACCAATCTTTACGGCCTGCTTCTCGAGCATACGCATACCAGGTGTGGTTTTACGGGTATCAAGCACACGGGTGCTGGTACCCTCCAGACGCTTCACATACTTATCGGTCATGGTGGCAATACCACTCATGCGCTGCATGATATTCAGCATCAGACGCTCGGTCTGAAGCAGCGAACGGATTTTTCCTGAAACAATCATGGCGATATCGCCTTTCTTTACGCGGGTTCCATCCTGCATCAGCACCTCAACCTGCATGGTGGGGTCGAAACGGTGGAACACTTCTTTTGCAATTTCTACTCCTGCCAAGATACCATCTTCCTTAATCAGCAGATGACTCTTACCCATTGCATCCTCGGGGATACAGCACAAGGTAGTGTGGTCGCCATCGCCTATATCTTCGGCAAACGACAGATCTATCAGTCTGTCAACCAATTCATCAACACTTAACATTAATTTTAAATTTTACTATTTTACTATTATTTTGATTTTAGAAATAAATTCCGAATCCGAGACGTACGCCGAATCCTGAGTAGTCAGAATCCTTGGTGCTGTGCTCATAATATACCTCAGGCTCAATAGTGAGCTTACCTGTCAGGAAGTAAGCGTAACCTACGCTCAGCTCAGGACGGAAATCGCTGAAGTCGTCGCAATGTACATACTTGGCTGTAGCACCTGCATACACACCGCAACTCTCAAAATAATAACGCAGTCCGGCACCCAACTGTACCACCGATGGGAAATCGGTCTGAGCCTGATAACCTACCAAACCAGTAATCATCCAGTCGTCGGCAATGAGATAACCGCCTTTGGCATGAAGATCGAAGGTCCAATCGCTACCCTTGTGATAGTTCAAATCCAAACCTGAGAGGGAGGCACCTACGTACCACTTATCCTGAGAGAAAACTTTCTGAGAATCGTTCAGATACTGTGCGTTAGCACCGATTGCCATCATCAGGCCGATAGCAGCCATCATCAACTTTTTCATAATCATTACTGTTTTAAGTTATTATTCTTTCGATACCATAATACAAACCATACGATAGCTACACCCAGACAAACTGCGCCATAAGGATAACCATCGTTGCCAAGACCCAGGAACTGCTTCGACACAAAGAAGTAGGTTGAGCAAACGGTAGTCATAAACAAGGCAGGAATCAACGTGAGCCAGAAACACTTGTTGTTGCGAACCAGATAAACGGTGATGGTCCAGAGTGTGAACACGCTGAGTGCCTGATTACTCCAACCGAAATACTGCCAGATGGTATTGAAACCATCGGGATTCTCAATCTGCCATACCAGCATAGCGATAGAGATGGCAAACAAGGGGATACAGATAAGTAAGCGCTTAGGGATGGGGCGCTGATTCATCTTTAACCACTCGGCAACAATCAGTCGGGCCGAACGGAAAGCAGTATCACCCGATGTGATAGGTGCAGCAACTACTCCCAACATAGCCAGGATAGCACCAACAACACCCAACCACTCGTTACAAACCAAGTTTACTACAGCAGGAGCCGAAGTATGGAATCCAGCAGTAGCCTGCTCAATCAGCGTATAGCCTGGAGCGGGGGTACCATAGAAGAACCACGATGCTACTGTAGCCCAGATAAGTGCCACGATACCCTCGGTAATCATGGCGCCGTAGAAGATGGGGCGACCCATTTTCTCGCTCTTTACGCAACGGGCCATCAGCGGACTCTGTGTAGCATGGAAACCTGAGATAGCACCACAGGCAATGGTGATAAACAAAGCTGGGAAGATGTTATCCTTCCAGGTATCAGGATGGGTAGCGGCACCAAGGTTGTAGAAGGTGTTCCATAGCTCGGGCACTGTGGGCCAATGCAGGAACAACCACACCATCAGCGCAGCTGCCATAAACAGCAGCGAGAAGGCGAAGAGCGGATATATCTTTCCGATAATCTTGTCAATAGGCAACATAGTGGCAATGACATAATAGCTGAAAATGATGATAATCCACATAAGGGTGTCACCACCTATAGAATGCAGAATCTCGGCTGGCGAATAGACAAACACCGCACCTACTATAATGAGCAGCAGCACGGTGAACACCAGCATGATATTCTTGGTGGTCTTGCCCAGATACTGACCGATGAGTTCCGGCAGGCCTGCACCATCATGACGCATAGACAGCATGCCCGACAGATAATCGTGGGTGGCACCGGCGAAAATACATCCAAAAACAATCCACAGATACGCTACAGGACCAAACTTGGCACCCATGATAGCACCAAAGATAGGACCTGTGCCTGCAATGTTGAGAAACTGGATCATGAAGATTTTCCATGAAGGAAGTACGATGTAGTCTAGGCCATCAGCTTTGGCAACAGCTGGAGTCACACGGTCGTCGGGACCAAACACACGCTCTACCAGGCGACCATAGAAGAAGTAGCCTATCACAAGAGCAACGAGACTCAATACAAACGAAATCATCTTTCTTTAGCTATTTTTGAATTATTTTTGTGCAAAAGTAGTGTTTTTATTTGAGAAATGGAAAAAATAAAGTAACTTTGCACCAAAATTATCAAAAAAAATATCATTTTGAAGACAATTATACATATTTTCGTGCTTTTAGCACTTGTGCTAACCACCAAAGCGAATACACAAAAACATGAAGTCAGAGCCGTTTGGTTAACCACCATTGGCGGTATCGACTGGCCTCACTCCTACTCTACACCTACCCAGCAGCGCGAGTTGATTTCGATTCTCGACCAACTGCAGCAGGCTGGTATCAATACCGTACTGATACAAACCCGAGTGCGTGCCACCACTATTTTCCCAACCACCACTGAGCCTTGGGACGGTTGCATTACTGGTCATCCTGGCAAATCGCCAGGTTACGACCCTCTGCAGTTCTGCATTAACGAGTGCCATAAGCGTGGTATGGAGTGCCACGCTTGGATTGTTACCATCCCCGTTGGAAAATGGAACGGTACAGGCTGTAAGCAGCTCCGACAGAAATACCCATCGCTGATTCGTAAGATTGGCGACGAGGGATATATGGATCCCGAAAAGCCACAAACGGGCGATTATTTGGCCCAGTTCTGTGCCGAAGTAACCCGCAATTACGATGTAGATGGCATCCATCTGGATTACATCCGCTACCCCGAAACCTGGAAGCTGAAGGTGTCGCGCCCACAAGGACGACAGTACATCACCGACATCGTTCGCAAGATTAATCGTGCCGTTAAAGGTTTAAAGCCATGGATTAAGCTATCTTGCTCGCCTATAGGCAAATACGACGACCTAACCAGATACAAAAGTTCGGGTTGGAATGCAAACACTACCGTCTGCCAGGACGCCCAAGGTTGGCTGCGCGACGGACTGATGGATGCCCTGTACCCGATGATGTATTTTCAGGGTAATAACTTCTTCCCCTTTGCGGTAGATTGGTTGGAGCATAGCTACGGACGTATGGTAGCTCCAGGCCTGGCTGTTTACATGATGCATCCCCGCGAAAAGAACTGGAATCTGGATGTGATTACCCGCGAGATGAACGTGCTGCGCCAGCTTGGTTTGGGATGCACTTTCTTCCGCAGTAAGTTCTTTACCGACAATACCAAAGGTATCTACGATTTTACCTGCGACTTTAATATGGTGCCAGCCTTGATTCCACCTATGACGTGGGCAGGCAAGCAGGCCCCATCGGCTGTTAGCCATTTGCAGATGAAACGCGGTATGATCAACGATATGATATCGTGGCAGAAGGCTACCGACTATTCGGGTGCCGACTATCTATTATATAATGTCTATGCCTCAGAAACACTACCCGTTGATGTAAACAATCCCGAGAACCTGATTGCTACCCGTCAGCGTGATTTGTCGATTACCGTACCCCATAAGGGTCGCACCTTGTATTACGCCGTTACGGCCATGAACCGCTACGGTATGGAGGGCGAAGCAGCCAGCATCCCCTCTACTATAGCCCCCAACGGTGGTAAACCATATGATTTTCGTGAGCTCATCATGGGAAATAAGCTAAAAAAGTACAAATCAACAAAGAAATGAGCTAAAAACACAACCTCATTTACCAATAAATGCGTAATTTTGCAGCATCAAAAAATATAGCAAATCAAAATAATAACTAATTATGGAAAGAACATGGAGATGGTTTGGCAAGAAGGATAAGATTACTCTTGCACAACTCAGACAAATCGGTGTTGAGGGCATTGTTACCGCCCTGCACGATGTACCCCTTGGCGAGGTTTGGACTCGTGAGAAGATTCGCGACCTGCGCGAGTACATCGAGAGCTACGGTATGCGCTGGAGCGTAGTAGAATCGTTGCCCGTTGTTGAGACAATCAAATACGGCGGTCCCGATCGCGATCACCAGATCGAGGTTTACAAAGAGAGTCTGCGTAACCTCGCTGCCGAAGGTATCCACTGCATCTGCTACAACTTCATGCCCGTACTCGACTGGGCCCGCACCGACTTGTTCCACGACAACCCCAACGGTGCCACTAACCTCTATTTCAACTATGCCGAATTTGCTTATTTCGACATCTATATCCTGAAGCGTCCAGGCGCTCGCGAGGAATGGGAGAAGTTCCAGTTCCCCGAGGGATGGGGCCAGGGCCGCAGCGTCATCGCCGAGTGCGACGAGCTGGCTAAGACCATGACACCCGAGAAGGACCACAAACTGGTTGAGAATATCGTGATTAAGACTCAGGGATTCGTAAGCGGTAACTTCAGCGAGAACGACGAGGCTCCTGTACAGAAGTTCCGCGAGTTCCTCGATCTGTATAAAGGCATCGACAAGGCTAAGCTGCGTGCCAACATGAAGTACTTCCTCGAGGCTATCATGCCTGTTTGCGAGGAGTGCAACATGAACATGTGTGTTCACCCCGACGATCCCCCTATCGAGATTCTGGGCTTGCCACGCATCGTACGTACCGAGGAAGATATCCAGTGGTTCCTGGATGCTGTTCCCAACAAGCATAACGGACTCACGTTCTGTGCTGGTTCGCTCTCTGCAGGCGCTTATAACAATGTGGTTGAGTTGGCTAAGAAGTTTGCCTCTCGCACACACTTCGTTCACCTGCGTTCGTGCCACATCTTCCCCAATGGCGACTTTACTGAGGCCTCTCACCTGGGCGGTCGTGCCGATCTGATTGAGCTGTGCCGTATCTTCGAGAAGGAGAATCCTGCTCTGCCCATGCGTGTGGATCATGGTATGACCTTTACCGATGAGCCTGGTGGTATTATGGACGAGAGCAGTCACGGTCACAATGCCGGTTACACTCTCTTGGGTCGTATGTTCGCCCTCGGTCAGGTACAGGGTATCCTCGCCACCGTTGATCGCGAATTAGGCATCGAATACAAACAACCCGGATTCTTTGATTAAATAATTTAGCAACGGACAACAGGACTAAAAGAAAAAAAATCCTTGTGGAAAAAATCCTTAAGTCCTGTGGTCCGTTGCAAAAAAATAAGAGTATGAAACTGAATGATATTATTAGCGGACAGTTAAATGCCGCAGAGTGGGAAGCTAAGGGCTACCAGCTTCCTAAGTTTGATATCAAGGCTGTACGCGAAAAGACAGCCAAGGAGCCCACATGGGTACACTTCGGTGGCGGAAACATCTTCCGTGCTTTCCCTGCTGCCATCCTGAACGACGCACTGAACACAGGTAAGTACGATCGCGGTGTGATTGTAGCCGAGACTTTCGACTTCGAGGTTATCGATAAGGCTTATGCCCCCTATAACAACCTTTCGCTCTGTGTGAACCTCTGCTCAGACGGTTCTATCGAGAAGAAGGTGATTGCCAGCGTAACCGAAGCCCTGAAGGCCGACCCGCAGTTTGAGGATTGGAACCGCCTGGTTGAGATCTTCAAGAACCCATCATTGCAGATGATTTCGTTCACCATCACCGAGAAAGGTTACACCTACAACGAGGCCGACCTGGCTCGCGGACTGAAGCCTGTATTCGCTATGGGTAAGGTTTGCGCCCTGTTGCTCGAGCGTTTCAACGCCGGACAGATGCCTCTCACCGTCCAGAGCATGGACAACTGCTCGCATAACGGCGATAAGGTAAAGGCTGGTGTATTTGCTTATGCCGAGCGTTGGGTGAAGGACGGATTGGTACCCGCTGCCTTCCTCGACTATCTGAAGGATGAGAAGAAGATTACCTTCCCTTGGTCGATGATTGATAAGATTACCCCTCGTCCACACGAGAAGGTAAAGGAGATGCTGGCTGCTGATGGTTTCGACGACAACAACTACATCGAGACCGAGAAGCACACCTTCACCGCTCCATTCGTAAATGCCGAAGAGGTACAGTATCTCGTTATCGAGGATAACTACACCAACGGTCGTCCACCATTGGATCTGGGCGGTGCACTCTACACCACTCGCGAAACCGTTGATAAGGTAGAGACCATGAAGGTTACCACCTGCTTGAACCCATTGCACACCGCCATGAGTATCTATGGCTGCATGCTGGGCTACACACTGATTTCTGCCGAGATGGCCGACGAGGACCTGCGCCCATTCGTTCAGAAGCTGGGTTATATCGAGGCTATGCCAGTAGTAGTTGATCCAGGTGTGCTGAACCCCTACGAGTTTATCGGCGCTGTTATCAATCGCCGTTTGCCAAACCCATTCATGCCCGATGCTCCACAGCGTATCGCTATGGATACCAGTCAGAAGCTGCCTATCCGCTTTGGTGAAACTCTGAAGAAGTACATCGCTCGCGGTTTGGATAAGAGCAATCTAGTACTCATCCCTCTCACACTGGCTGGTTACGCCCGCTACCTGAAGGGTATCAAGGATGATGGTACAGCCTTTGATTGTTCACCCGACCCCATGCTCGAGGAACTGCAGGCTATCGTTGCTCCATTGCAGATTGGTAAGGCCGATCAGGATTGGAGCTGCCTGAAGACTCTCTACAGCCGCAAGGACGTGTTTGGTCTCGACCTGTACGAGGCTGGTCTGGGCGAGCAGATCGAGGGAATGGTTAAGGAACTGTTTGCTGGTAATGGTGCCGTTCGCGCCACACTGCACAAATACGTTTCTGCTAGATAAAATAAAATGGCCCTAATAATAATGAAGCCCGCCAAATTTGGTGGGCTTTATTATTTTATTTGCACTTATCGTACCACTCACGTAACGCAGCACGCGGGGTTCCTTGCTTTACGGCTTGGTCTAATGCCTCGCGGGCTTCTTTCTTACGTCCTAAGCGCAACAGCACATCAACCTTCGATGCCGTCAGCTCTGCGTTCTTAGGCGCCAATCGTAAAGCTTCGTCCCAATCGTACAGGGCTGCATCGTATTGCTCCTGTTGTGTTTCAAAAGCTGCTCTGGCAGCATAGGCATCCGTACTGTCGGGGAACATCTGTACAGCACGGTTCAGCTCATCGGCAGCATCTGTCTTTCGTCCCAACAACTGCAGCACGTGTGCCAAACCCAAGCGCGCCTCCAGGTGTTCGGGATGGATAGCTAAGAAAGCCTCGTAATCGGCACGGGCAAAGCTATACTGTCGCAACTGCGTCTGACAGAACGCACGGAAGTAAAGTGCCGCCAGGTTTTTCTCGTCTTTCTTCAATACAGCCGAATATTCATCGCGGGCATACTCGTACTGCTGCAGATTAATGTTAGCCTCAGCCTTTTTCAAGCGCAGTTCCAGATTATTGGGGTTCAGATTAATCTGCTCTATCAGCACCGATACCGAATCGCGCCATTGTTTGGGCGTCTGGGCAGCTGCGCCCAGCGCCACAAACATAGCAGCTATCATTACAACTTTACGCATTCTTAATGTAATTTACAATCCACTCTCCTACTTCGGTTGTGCCGTATTTCTCGCCACCCTCGACCTGAATCTCAGGGGTGCGCACGTTGGCATCGAGCGAGGCGGTAACAGCCTTACGAATCAGGGCGCCCTCTTCGTTCAGTCCGAAGTGCTCCAGCAGCATGGCAGCTGAGAGAATCTGAGCGATTGGGTTAGCCAGATTCTGACCGGCAGCCTGTGGCCACGAACCATGAACGGGCTCGAACAGCGGTGTGTGCTCGCCTAATGACGACGAAGGCTGCAAGCCCATAGAACCAGTAATACAGCTGGTCTCGTCGGTCAGGATATCACCAAAGGTATTCTCGGTTACAATCACATCGAAGTAACGGGGCTCTGTGAGCACACGCATCGAGGCATTATCGATAAACATGTAATCGGTAGTAACCTCGGGATACTGCGACTCCATCTCCTTGGCTATCTGGCGCCACAAACGGCTCGATGCCAGCACGTTAGCCTTATCAACCACAGTCAGGTGCTTCTTACGGGTCATTGCCATCTCGAAGCCCACCTTCAGGATGCGCTCCACTTCTGGACGGGTGTAGATATTGGTATCGTAGGCCTGATCGTTATCCTGATACTTGGCACCGAAATACATACCGCCAGTCAACTCGCGAATCACCACAAAGTCGGCACCCTTCAGGAGTTCCTCTTTCAATGGCGACTTGTGCAGCAGACAATCGAAAGTAGCCACAGGGCGCACGTTGGCAAATAAACCCAACTTCTTACGCATGGCCAGCAAACCTGTCTCAGGACGTATCTTAGCGGTAGGATCGTTGTCGAACTTCAGCGAGCCAACAGCGGCAAACAGCACAGCGTCGGCCTGCATACATACCTCGTGGGTGCTGTCGGGGTAAGGATCGCCCACCTCTTCGATGGCGTGAGCACCACAGATAGCAGGGGTATATTCAAACTCGTGACCGAACTTAGCGGCAATTGCATCCATCACAGCCACACCTTGTTTCATAATCTCTGGGCCTATTCCGTCGCCCTCTAATACAGCAATCTTTAATTTCATAATTCCATTTCGTTTTTTCAACTATATTTCTTTCTCTTGTTCATCTTCGATGATGTTCAGCATCTTGAAGGTAGCCTTGATGGCCGCTTCGGTCTGGTCGGCATCCAGTCCGCGGGTGCGGAGGATTTTGCCGTTATCGTTCCAAGTAATCACGGTCTGTACCAACGCATCGGTTCGTCCGCCAGGCGGGATGGTAACAGCGTAGTTCTGCAGGATGGGGAACGTACGTCCGAGATACTTCTTATAGATATAGCGCAACGACTTTACGAAAGCGTCGTACTGACCGTCACCAGTAGCCGAAGCCTCGTACGCCTGTCCGTTAATCTCCACCTTTATATTTGCTCCAGGTTTCAATCCATAAGCCGTTGATACTACATAACTTACCAGCTTAACTTTATCCTCTGGTGCATCGTGTTTCAGCACGTCGCTCACGATGAATGGCAGATCCTCCTGCGTTACAATCTCTTTCTTGTCGCCCAGTTCGGTAATACGCTGTGTTACACGTTTGGTCTGCTCAGGTGTGAGCTCCAAACCGAGTTCTTCCAGATTCTTGGCGATGTTAGCTTTACCGCTATTCTTACCAAGGGCATATTCGCGTTTTCTACCGAATCGCTCAGGCGCCAAAGCGTTGCAATACAGGTTATCCTTCTTGTCGCCATCGGCATGCACACCAGCCACCTGTGTAAACACGTTATCGCCGATGATAGGCTGATTAGGTGCTACGGCAATACCACTATAGCTCTCAACCATACGCGAGATGTCGTTCAGCTTGTCCTCGCGGATATTAGTGCGGGCATTAAACTGGTCCTTCAGAATTACCTGCACACTCGACAGCGGTGCATTACCACAACGCTCACCCAGTCCGTTCACCGTTACGTGCAGACCTTTGGCACCACTCAGCACAGCAGCCAACGAGTTCGATACCGCCAGATCGTAATCGTTATGGGCGTGGAAATCGAAGTGCGTATCGGGATAACGCTTCAGCATTTTGCGGAAGTACTCGATACACTGCAGCGGGTTCATGATACCCAAGGTATCGGGCAGCATAAAGCGTCGGATACCCACATCGCACAGCGCATCCATCAGCTTGTAAACGTAGGTGGGCGACTCGTTCATACCGTTGCTCCAATCCTCCAGATACAGGTTAACGGTAATGCCTTTTTCGTGGGCATAACGCACCTCGCGATGGATATCCTCTATGTGCTCGTCGGGTGTTTTCTGCAACTGCTGGGTACAATGCTTCAGCGAGCCTTTGGCCAACAGATTCACGGTTTTACAACCGCACTCAGCAGCCCAGTCGATGCTTTTGCCGCCATCGATAAAGCCCAGCACCTCTACCCTTTCGAGAGCATCGATACGTGAGGCATAGCGACAAATCATGCTTACCGCCTCGCGTTCGCCCTCGCTCACACGGGCCGATGCCACTTCGATACGATCCACATTCAGATCGTTCAGCAGCATACGGGCCATCATCAGCTTTTCGTGGGGCAGAAACGATACGCCGCTGGTTTGCTCACCATCGCGCAGCGTAGAGTCCATAATCTCCACAAAGGGCTTTACACGCTTGAATTTGTTTACTTGTTCGCTTGTTCCCATTGTTCTGTTTTCTGTTTGTTCTCCACCAAGAAGTCGATATCGTCTAATCCGTTCATCAGACAATGCTTCTTGTATGCGTTAATGTCGAAGTGCTCGCTGCGCCCGGTAGCCTTGTTGGTTACCGTCTGGTTGGGCAGATCCACCTCTACTTCGGTCTTGGCATCAGCATCGATGCTGGCAAAGAGTTCAGCCAGAAACGCCTCGCTCACCACCACGGGCAGCACAAAGTTGTTCAGCTCGTTGTTCTTATGGATATCGGCAAAGAAACTGCTGATAACCACACGGAAGCCGTAGCCTGCAATGGCCCACGCAGCGTGTTCGCGACTACTACCCGAACCAAAGTTCTTGCCTGCCACCAGGATGCAGCCCGAGTACTTGGGATTGTTAAGCACAAAGTCGTTGTTCAGCGTGCCGTCGGCATTGTATCGCCAGTCGCGAAACAGGTTGTCGCCAAAGAATTTCTCTTCGCGTGTGGTGGCCTTCAGGAATCGGGCGGGTATTATCTGGTCGGTATCCACATTCTCCATTGGAAGCGGAATACACGTACTTGTTATTACATTGAATTTCTGTTTCATCTTGTTTTGTTTTTTTGCAACGGACTACAGGACTTTAGGATTATTTTATCGCGAGGATTTTTTCTTTCAGTCCTGTTGTCCGTTGCTATATTAACTCTCGTGGATCTGTAATCACGCCGGTTATCGCTGCGGCGGCAGCGGTGAGGGGCGATGCTAAGATGGTGCGGGCACCGGGGCCTTGGCGACCTTCAAAGTTGCGGTTGGATGTTGACACCGCCAACTTACCTGCGGGCACCTTGTCGTCGTTCATGGCCAAGCAGGCCGAACAGCCAGGCTGACGGATTTCGAAACCAGCAGCCTCGAGCACCTTGTCCAGTCCTTCTTCGCGAATCTGCTTATCCACAGCCCACGAACCAGGTACCAGCCAAGCCACCACATCGGGCGACTTATGACGGCCCTTAACCAGATGGGCAAACGCACGGAAATCCTCGATACGTCCGTTGGTGCAAGCACCCAGGAACACATAATCCACCTTGGTACCCAGCAACTTCTGTCCAGCCTCAAACTGCATATAGTTCAGGGCCTTCTCAAAGCCTGCTTCGGGTGCTTTAGCCTGCTCGGCATTAGCGGGAATATTCTCAGTAATACCGATACCCATACCAGGGTTGGTACCATAGGTAACACGGGGCTCGATATCAGCAGCATTAAACGATAGCTCCTTATCGAACACAGCATCGTCGCCACTCTTCAGCGTTTTCCAATAGGCCACAGCCTTGTCCCACGCCTCGCCCTTGGGTGCATACTCCCTACCCTTCAGGTAATTAAACGTGGTGCTGTCGGGAGCGATAAAACCACCACGCGCACCCATCTCTATCGAGAGGTTACACAGCGTCAGTCGGCCCTCCATACTCATAGCCTTAACCGTTGATCCGGCATACTCGATAAAGTAGCCCGTAGCACCGCTGGTGGTAATCTGTGCCATCAGGTAAAGGGCCACATCCTTAGGTGTTACACCCTTACCCAGCACGCCGTTGATGGTGATACGCATCGACTTGGGTTTCTGCTGCAGGATACACTGCGAGGCCATCACCATCTCTACCTCGCTGGTACCGATACCAAAGGCCACAGCACCCATTGCGCCATGGGTAGAGGTGTGCGAGTCGCCACAAACAATCGTCATGCCTGGCAGCGATAATCCCTTCTCAGGACCTACCACGTGGATGATACCGTTATCCTTCGACATCATGCCGTAATGGGTCAGTCCGAACTCGGCTGCATTCTTGGCGAGGGTGTCCACCTGCTTACGCGAAACGGGATCCTCGATAGGTTTGTCCTGATCGTGTGTAGGTGTATTGTGATCGGGCATACAGAATATCTGCTGGGGACGGAAACATTTCAGTCCGCGTGCACGCATGCCGTCGAATGCCTGAGGCGATGTTACCTCGTGACAGTACAAGCGGTCGATATACAGCTGCGTAGGACCTTCCTCCACCTGCTGCACCACGTGCTTATCCCATATCTTATCAAAGAGTGTATTCATTTTTAATCTTCCTCCTTTTTAAACTTGTTTATACAATCGATATACGCCTCGACGCTGGCGGTAACGATATCGGTGTTGGCACCAAAACCATAGTAAAGGGCGCCATCGTACTCCACCTGCATGTGTACCTTACCCACATCGTCGCTACCCTTCGAGATAGCCTGGATGGTAAACTCCTTCAGCGTCATCTGCTTCATGATAATCTTCTTGAGTGCCTTGATGGCTGCATCAACCGGACCGTTACCCGAAGCAGCTGCCTCGAACTTCTGTCCGCTGATGTCCAGTCCGATACTGGCCACACTCTTCACGCCCTTACCTGTAGTAACCTGCAGGAAGTCTAATCTAACAGCATGTGTATCAGCTGTATCGGCACCAGCCAGCATCAGAGCATCGGCATCGCTCACCTCCTTCTTCTGGTCGGCCAATACCAGGAACTTCTCATATACCTTATCCAACTTCTCCTCGGTCAGATCCACACCGTTCACATGCAGACGATGCTTCAAGGCAGCACGACCTGAGCGGGCGGTGAGTACGATTGAGTTATCGTCGATACCCACATCCTTGGGGTCCATAATCTCGTAGGTCTGTACGTTCTTCAGCACACCGTCCTGATGGATACCGCTTGAGTGCGCAAAGGCATTACGACCCACGATAGCCTTGTTAGGCTGAACGGGCATATTCATCAAGCTCGACACCATACGGCTGGTAGGATAAATCTTGGTGGTATTGATGTTGGTCTCGATACCTAACTGCTTGTGGCACTTCAGTATCATGGCAATCTCTTCGAGCGATGTGTTACCGGCACGCTCGCCAATACCGTTGATGGTTACCTCCACCTGGCGGGCACCTGCCATCACACCGCTGAATGAGTTGGCTGTAGCCATACCCAAGTCGTTATGACAATGGGTTGAGATGATGGCACGATCAATATTATCCACGTGCTCCATCAGGTATTTGATTTTATCGTGATACTCCTCAGGCAGACAGTAGCCTGTGGTATCGGGGATGTTTACTACGGTAGCACCAGCCTTGATTACCGCCTCTACCACCTGGGCCAGATATGCGTTGTCTGTTCTTCCGGCATCCTCGCAGTAGAACTCCACATCATCTACAAATCGCTTGGCATACTTGGTGGCGGCAACGGCACGCTCCAGAATCTCCTCACGGGTTGAGTTGAACTTATACCGAATGTGCTCGTCGCTGGTACCGATACCCGTGTGAATACGCTTGTGCTTGGCATACTGCAGGGCTTCGAAAGCCACGTCGATATCGCGTTCAACGGCACGTGTCAGCGCACAAATCACTGGCCATGTAACCGCTTTCGAGATTTCAATCACACTGTTAAAGTCACCTGGACTTGAGATAGGGAATCCTGCTTCGATCACGTCCACGCCCAACTGCTCAAGCGCCTTAGCCACCTGAATCTTCTCTACGGTGTTCAACTGGCATCCGGGCACCTGTTCGCCGTCGCGGAGCGTTGTGTCGAAAATAAACAACCTTTCCATTTTACAATTTTACTATTTTACGATTAAACTATTAATTTATTCCAAACGAAAGAGCCTTTCACACTCGGAAGTGAGAAAGGCTCTATCTTAATTTTTAGTTTCAATGAAACATTGTCAATTATCTACATACCCTGTCACTTCCGACCTGCCCCAAGCAGTCGAATAATAATAAACAGGCTGTTAAGTAGATTCAGACTCTTCATTTTTGCTTAATTTCTTATTTTCGGCTGCAAAATTAATCATTTTCGTTGGAATAAACAAACAATTCGTAACTTTTTTATCGAAAAATCTATCAATTTATTAGTTTTAGCCCTTTTTGGGGGCCTGTTCGCACATCAATTCTTTATCATAAGCATAAAAATTATCATTATTTTGATGGCAAAGATAGCAAATTAATTTGTAACTTTGCACCCGAAATCATGTAAATAAATGAAAAAGGTATTAATATCTATTATAACACCCTTTGTTCTGCTGTTGGCATCAACCTACTTTCTGAGGCAACCCACGCATCCCGGCATGCAACTGAGTGCCGATATGCAGAACACACTTGCCGCCGAGGCCGACACCCTGCCCAACGACTCTATGCCCGATTTTGGCGACGAATTTGAGTATTACTTCGACCGTCACAACGTGATGGACGAGGGCTATGAGATGGTGGCAGCCTTTGCCAACGGTAAGCGCCTGCAGATTGAACCTGCCCAGCGACTAACCGTTTGGAACGTGGGCAACTGGCGCAACCGTACCCACGAGGGCACCACGCTGGCTTTAGACTCGGCTGGTTTCACCATTGTGGCCACCTATCAGGCCGACACCATCAAAACAGGTCTGCGTATCGACAGCTTAGGAACTTACCAAGGCGACTTCAGAGGTACCAAAGCCAACGGTCATGGTGCTTACATTGCCGATGGCAGCTATTTCGAGGGTCACTGGACCGATGACAAGCGCGACGGATTCGGCATTCAACTGCTCACCCCTACCGATGGCGAGCCACGCCTGCAGGTGGGCGAATGGAAGAAGAACCGATTCTGGGGCGAACGCATGAAGTACACCTCCGAGCGTATCTATGGCATTGATATCGCCCGCTACCAGCACGGCAAGGGGCGCCACAAATCACCCATCCTTTGGGATAAGCTCAGCATCAGCTTCTTAGGCAAGAAAAACCACAAGAACGTGCACGGCAAGGCCAACTACCCCATCTCGTTTATCTTTATCAAGAGTACCGAGGGCGTTACCGTAACCAATAAGTTCTATGCCGACGATTACGCCAAGGCGCGCAAGCATGGTATCCCCATCGGTGCCTACCACTTCTTCTCGCTCAAGACATCGGGTGCCGCCCAGGCCAAGCATTTCATCAAGCACACCAAGTTCCAGAAGGGCGACCTGCCCCCAGTGCTCGACGTAGAGCCCAGCGACGCACAGATACGTGCAGCAGGCGGTGCCGAGAAGATGTTCCAGCAGATACGTATCTGGTGCAGGATGGTAAAGGCCCGTTGCGGCGTAACACCTATTTTATATATAAACCAGATGTTTATCAATAAGTATTTTGGTATGGTGCCCGACATTAAGCGCGACTACGACGTGTGGATTGCCCGCTACGGCGAGTATAAGCCCGATGTGCGCCTGGCCTTCTGGCAACTGTGCCCCGATGGCCGTGTAAACGGTATTCGTGGCGATGTAGATATCAATGTGTTTAACGGCTATAAGAGTCAGTTCGACGAGTTCGTAACCAACAAAAGCATAAAATAACTTTCAATCTTCAATATTCAATTTTCAATCATGAAGACTATCTTAATACTGGTTGGCAAGACCACCGACAAGCATTTCCAGGCGGGCATCAATGATTATGTGGATCGCATCGGTCATTACATGCCTTTCGAGCTCGTAACCATCCCCGAACTCAAAAACACCAAGAGCCTGTCGGAGGCACAGCAGAAAACCACCGAGGGCGAACTTATTCTGAAACAGATTCAGCCCAGCGACACCGTGGTGCTGCTCGACGAGCATGGTAAGGAGTTTCGTAGTATCGAGTTTGCCAAGTGGCTGGAGCAGAAACGCAATACGGCCCGCCGACTGGTATTCGTCGTAGGCGGACCGTATGGATTTTCTCCCGAGGTATATGCCCGTGCTAACGAGCAACTCTCGCTCTCAAAGATGACGTTCTCGCATCAGATGATTCGTTTGGTATTTACCGAGCAGATCTATCGTGCCTGCACCATCATCAAAGGCGAGCCCTATCATCACGAGTAATTATAGATCGTTGTAATTCTGTACAGCAAAGGTTGTGGTGCGCATGTCGCCAGTCTCGAAGCCACGCTTCAGCCAGCGCTTACGCTGATCGCTGGTGCCGTGGGTAAACGATTCGGGTGTTGCACGACCCTGAGCCTTCTTCTGCAACCAGTCGTCGCCGATAGCCTTAGCCAGTTCCAAGCCCTTTTCTAAATCGCCGTACTCCATCGAGTGGTTCATCGCATCCTCGTAATGCGCCCACACGCCGGCATAGTAATCGGCCAGCAGCTCCAAGCGCACACTTATCTGGTTGGCACTCACCTTATCTGTCTGGTTCATAGCCGAATGCGCCTTGTTCAGTGTACCCGTCAGGTACTCAATATGGTGACCAATCTCGTGGGCTATCACATACGCGTAGGCAAAGGTATTACCCTCTACACCAAGCTGACGTTTCATCTGGGTAAAGAACGAGAGATCCACGTACAGTTTCTGGTCGCCCGAGCAATAGAACGGACCCACCGCAGCTGTAGCCGAACCGCAAGCCGAGTTTACCTGATTGCTGAACAGCACCAGCGTGGGATACTGGTATTCGCCCCAGCCATTCTCCTCGAACACCTTGGTCCATACCTCCTCGGTACTAGCCAGAATCTTCTTACAGTCCGAGGCCAGTTCCTGTTCCTCCTCAGTAAAGTTCTCCTCACCAACGGTCTCGGTAGGCGCCTGCATCTGTAAGCCTTGCTGCACCACATTCTGTACGACATCGCCCACGTTTCCACCTTGCAGAAAGGTAAACAGAGCAATCAGAATAATACCGCCAATACCTCCGATACCAGCCTTAGCACCACCGCTCATACCGCGGCGATCCTCAACATTCGAGCTTTCTCTTCGTCCGTCTAATCTCATAGTCCTAAGTTCTTATTTAATGTTTAATCTTTAATGTTTAATCTTTAATGTTTAATCTTTAATGTTTAATGTTTAACGTACTGTCATATGAAAGCACCCCTGCTTCACCTCGTATTTGATGTAGCAGCGACCCTGTTCGCGCATATCGCGCAGCACCTCGCACAGCACGTATTTCAAGCTGTCGTTACGCACAGCCCTGCGCGCAGGTCCATCAGGATCCTGAACCGTTTCGTAGCGGTTGTAACAGATGTCGAAGGTGGTACCATACAGATGGCACGAGTTCTCGGTAGCATTGCCGTTATGTCGGCGCAGCTTGGTCACATCGGCCTCGGTACGCAGCACGCTGGTAACAATGGGGCGATGCAGGGCAATGCCCTTTACATACAAGCTGTCGAAGAATGCCTGTCCTACATCCTGCAGCAGCACCGCCGCACGGGGCACCAGGTAAGGAATACTCGAGTACAGCTTGTCGATATGCACGTAAGGGTTGGCACCCACATACACCAGCTCGCTCTTACGCTTCTCGGCATCCTCGCGGTTCTTTACACGCTTCACACCCCACTTCATCGCTGCAGCCAACTGCACCGACTGGGTATCAGGGAAGCAAGCCTTAAAGCTGGGCACCGAGTATATCTTGTGCTTCTTAGCAGTAGCTGTAGCACTGAAATCGGTATGAGGCATCGCAGCTGCCACACTGTCGGCATTCACCTCTACATGGCTCTCAGCAATTCTTGGTTCAGCCAGCTGCGGAAACTCGGCACGTACCACCGCAAGCACCGCTACAATGCCCATAAATCCTATTAAATATCTTTTTTTTGTAAGTTTCATTTAAAAATTCTGTTTTGCGTTGCAAAGATACAAAAATTATTTGTAACTTTGTGCCCAAAAATAAAAAACTTCAGCTTTTGATAGAGAAACATATCGTATTAGAAGACATTGACCCCGTGATATTCTATGGGGTTGGCAACGGGCACTTACAGATGATTCGCTCGTTATACCCCAAACTGCGCATCATGGCCCGCGACAATGTGATTCGCGTTTTGGGCGACGAGGAACAAATGGCAGCTTTCGAGGAAAGTGTTGAAAAGCTGCGCGCCCATGTACTCCGTTTTAATTCGCTTGGCGACGAGGACATCCTCGATATCATAAAAGGTAAGCGCACGCGCGATGATGTGCCCGATGGCGTTGTGGTTTATTCCATGTCGGGCCGCCCCATCAAGGCGCGAACGCCCAACCAGCAGCGACTCATCGAGGCTTACAACCATAACGACATGGTGTTTGCCGTTGGCCCAGCTGGTACCGGAAAAACATACCTCTCCATAGCCCTTGCCGTTAAAGCCCTGAAAGACAAAACCGCCAAAAAGATTATCCTCTCGCGCCCAGCTGTAGAAGCTGGCGAGAAACTCGGATTCCTACCTGGCGACATGAAGGATAAAATCGACCCCTATCTGCAGCCCCTTTACGATGCCCTCGAGGACATGCTGCCTCAGGTTAAACTGCAGGATATGATGGAGAAAAACATCATTCAGATTGCCCCCTTGGCATTTATGCGCGGTCGCACGCTGAACGATGCTATTGTGATTCTCGACGAGGCGCAGAACACCACGCCCGCCCAGATACGCATGTTCCTCACCCGTATGGGCTGGAACACCAAGATGATTATTACAGGCGACATGACGCAGATCGACCTGCCCCACTCGCAAAAGAGCGGACTTATCGAGGCCCTGCATATATTAAACAATGTAGAGGGCATTGGTATTGTTAATCTGCAGCGCGATGATATCGTTCGCCACAAACTCGTAACCCGCATCGTCAACGCCTACGAGGAGTTTGATAAAGAGATGAAGGGCGAAATACCCAACAAGTAAATAGTAAATTGTCAAATAGTCAAATAACACAATGAAAGCATTAACTAAGACGGACTTTAAGTTCGCAGGTCAGAAGAGCGTTTATCACGGCAAGGTTCGTGACGTTTACAACATTAACGACGATCTGATGGTGATGGTAGCCACCGATCGTATCTCAGCATTCGACGTAGTACTGCCCAAGGGAATCCCCTTCAAGGGTCAGGTGCTCAATCAGATTGCAGCCAAGTTCCTCGATGCCACTACCGACATCTGCCCCAACTGGAAGCTGGCTACCCCCGATCCCATGGTAACCGTTGGTCTGAAGTGCGAGGGTTTCCGTGTTGAGATGATTATCCGTAGCATCCTTACCGGTTCGGCTTGGCGCGAGTACAAGAACGGCTGCCGCGAACTGTGTGGTGTGAAGCTGCCCGACGGCATGAAGGAGAACGAGCGTTTCCCCGAGCCCATCATCACCCCAACAACCAAGGCCGATGAGGGTCACGACATGAACATCTCGAAGGAAGAGATTATCGCTCAGGGCATCGTATCTGCCGAGGACTATGCCATCATGGAGGACTACACCCGCAAGATCTTCGCTCGCGGACAGGAGATTGCCGCCAAGCGCGGATTGATCCTCGTTGATACCAAGTACGAGTTTGGTAAGCGCGATGGTAAGGTTTACCTCATCGACGAGATCCACACCCCCGACTCAAGCCGTTATTTCTATGCTGATGGTTACGAGGAGAAGCTTGCCAAGGGCGAGCCCCAGCGCCAGCTCTCTAAGGAGTTCGTTCGTCAGTGGCTCATCGAGCACGACTTCATGAACGAGCCCGGACAGACCATGCCCGAGATTACCGACGAGTATGCCGAGAGCGTATCAGAGCGTTACATCGAGCTTTACGAGCACATCGTAGGCGAGAAGTTTGAGCGCGAGAACAGCGACGAGGATATCGCCCAGCGCATCGAGAAGAACGTCAGCGAATGGCTCGCAGCCTTTAAGTCTCGCTAATGTTTAATGTTTAATGTTTAATCATTAATGTACGATCAGGAGAAGATAAAGCCATACGGCGAAGGTGAAAAAGCGTCGCAGGTAGAGCAGATGTTTGATAACATCGCCCCTACCTACGACAAGCTTAACCACCGTTTGTCGTGGGACATCGATAAGGGTTGGCGCCGCAAGGCCATCAAGGCTTTGGCGCCTTTCAAGCCCCAGTCGCTGCTCGATATAGCCACAGGCACAGGCGACTTCGCCATCCTGGCCACCCAGATGCTGCAGCCCACCCGCGTGGTAGGTGCCGACATCAGCGAGGGCATGATGGAGATAGGCCGACAGAAGGTAAAGGCACTCGGACTCGACAGCATTGTAACCTTCGAGAAAGAGGATTGCCTACACCTATCTTATAATAGTGATACCTTCGACGCCGTTACCGCCGCATTCGGCATCCGTAACTTTGCCGATCTCGATGCCGGTCTTCGCGAAATGTATCGTGTGCTTAAGCCCGGTGGCCATCTCAGCATCGTCGAACTTACCACACCTGTTAAGTTCCCCATGAAGCAGCTGTTCCACATCTACTCGCACACCGTGCTCCCCGTTTATGGCCGACTGATCTCGCGCGACACCAGCGCCTACTCCTATCTCACAAAAACCATCGAGGCTTTCCCCCAGGGCGAGCGCATGGTAGATATTCTGATGAAGGCAGGATTTGCCGAGGCCTCGTTCCGCAGGCTCACCTTCGGCATCTGCACCATGTATTTTGCAACTAAATAAATACTAAATTTATGGACAAGTACGGACTTATCGGTTACCCCTTGGGACATTCGTTCTCCATCAGCTACTTCAACCAGAAGTTTGCCGACGAAGGCATCAATGCCAAGTACGAGAACTTTGAGATTCCCACGATTGATGAACTCCCCGAGATCATCGACCGCAATCCCAACCTTAAAGGTCTCAACGTCACCATCCCTTATAAAGAGAAGGTGATTCCTTTCCTCGACAGCATTTCGCCCGAGGCACGTGCCATCGGTGCTGTTAATGTGATCCGTGTGGTCCATGAGAAGAATAAAACGCTGCTCAAGGGCTATAACAGCGATGTCATCGGGTTCACCCAGAGTATCGAGAGCATGCTCGACCCCAAGTGGCACAAAAAAGCCCTTATCCTGGGCACCGGCGGCGCCTCAAAAGCCATCAACTTCGGTCTCAAGTCGTTAGGCATCGAGCCCGTGTTCGTCAGCCGTTACGAGCGCCCCGACACCATCCAGTACAATCAGATTACCCCCGAGGTTATCAAGGAGTACAACGTCATTGTTAACTGCACGCCATTAGGCATGTACCCCAAAACCGACGAGTGCCCCGATCTGCCTTACGAGGCAATGGATTCGCACACCATCCTTTACGACCTCATTTATAACCCCGACCAAACCCTGTTTATGCGCAAGGGCGCCAAGTACGGTGCCGAGGTTAAGAACGGCCTCGAGATGCTCCTGCTCCAAGCCTTCGCCAGCTGGGAATTTTGGCACGAAAAATAGTTTAGATTATGGATAATAGATATATGATGCGAGGCGTGAGTGCTGCCAAAGAGGATGTGCACAACGCTATCAAAAACATTGACAAGGGAATCTTCCCACAGGCTTTCTGTAAGATTATCCCCGACATCTTAGGGGGCGACCCAGAGTATTGTAACATCATGCATGCCGATGGCGCTGGCACCAAGTCGGCCCTCGCCTACATGTATTGGAAAGAAACTGGCGACCTCTCAGTATGGAAAGGTATCGCTCAGGATGCCATCGTGATGAATACCGACGACCTGCTTTGCGTGGGCGCCGTAGATAACATCCTGGTATCAAGCACCATCGGTCGTAACAAGATGTTGATTCCTGGCGAGGTTATCTCAGCCGTTATCAATGGTACCGACGAGCTGCTGGCCGAACTCCGCGAAATGGGTATCGGCATCTACCCCACTGGTGGCGAGACTGCCGATGTAGGCGACCTGGTTCGCACCATCATCGTAGATAGCACCGTTACCTGCCGCATGAAGCGTGCCGACGTGATTGATAATGCCAACATCCGCCCAGGCGATGTCATCGTTGGTTTGTCGTCAACCGGTCAGGCCACTTACGAGAAGCGTTACAACGGTGGTATGGGCTCAAACGGTCTTACCTCAGCCCGTCACGATGTGTTTGCCAAGTATCTGGCCGAGAACTATCCCGAGAGCTTCGATCACGCTGTCCCTGACGAGCTCGTGTATAGCGGTAAGTACAAGCTTACCGATGCCGTCGAAGGTTCGCCCGTTAATGCCGGTCAGCTCGTGCTCTCACCCACCCGCACCTACGCACCAGTTATCAAGAAGCTGCTCGACGAGCTCCGTCCCGAAATCCACGGTATGGTACACTGCACAGGCGGCGCCCAGACCAAGGTGCTCCACTTCGTGAACGACAACTGCCGCGTCGTCAAGGACAACATGTTCCCTGTACCCCCATTGTTCCGTGCCATCCACGAGTGCTCAGGTACCGATTGGAAGGAGATGTACCAGGTATTCAACATGGGTCACCGCATGGAAATCTACGTTCGTCCCGAGGTTGCCGATCAGGTCATCGCCCTCTCAAAGAGCTTCAACATCGATGCTCAGGTAGTAGGACATATCGAGGAAGGCAAGAAGAGCCTCACCATCAAGAGCGAGTTTGGTACATTCGATTACGAGTAAACCCGTTTACACATACAAAAAGCAGCGGAGCCCCCAAGCCCCGCTGTTTTTTATGCATTAATAAATAGTATTTTGTGCCGATTATCTTTCGGCCTCACAGCAAAGTGTACCCACACCGCACCATAGCGGTTCTTGGACGAGCCAAGCGGCAAAGCCGAGCGCTTCTCTATCAGCAGTTCATCAAACTCCTGTGTCGATTCCTTGGCATAATTAATCAGTATCGCCGCATAGCAGATGGCCTGCTCATACCCAGAGGTTCGGATATCCACCGCACACCCCGTTAAGTGATTACTATTCGCCGCTCCCCCAACCTTCCGATTCAACTGCGGCGATCGATAACCCGAGTTGATGATGATAGGTTGCGAAGCCCTTTCCCTCAAAACCTCCAGCCAAGTACAGAGGTTGGCAAGGTTCGCAATCGCCTCATGACTAGGGATGTTATACACCTCAGGATACTTGCTCCTGGTAAACTCCCCCAGCGTGAAGTGCTGGGAGAGATTTGCATTACTATTTAACTGTACTACTGTTTCCATTTCCTATAAATCTTGATGCTTTTTTAAAACCGATATCTGATATCTGAGTCACATACTTTCTGCTTTTCCAGTTTCTTACCATTTTAGCAGCATTCGCGCTGCTTAAGCCCTGTTGCTGTCGTACACGTTTTGCATCTTCTATGGTAAACTCATCTGGCAACAGCTCTAAGAGGTTGCGAGGTCCGCGGGTTCCTATGCGCTCGCCTTCCTGGGTGGCCCTTTCAATGTCTTCACCAAAGAATTGCATCTTGCACCACAGATCGTATTGCAGGCTCCAACGGACAAAATCTTCAATCGTCTTTTCCCATTGGCAGCCATTGGCCACATACAGCACACAGGCCTTTAACCAGGCTATCACAATGGCACGATGCGACAGGTTCCAGTAGGTTTCATCCTGCGACAATCTGGCAAATTCAGCGCATTCCTCCTGCAGCTTTTTAGCCAGTTTGAATGCCTGCGGACAATCCACCACACCATGAGCCGACACAAGGTTGTCGATATACGTTTTCAGCTCAGCATCAAACGCCTCGTCGTACTTGCCGTAGATGGGCTGCTCAGCACCAATCTCCATCTCTGGGATGGTACAGAAGTTAATACGACTGATAGGACCATCGGTGAGCACACGACTGAAAAAACGACGACCTTTCTGGATAGTAGTACAGGCGTTCCAGTTGAATCTACACTTTGGTCTTGCTGTAACACTCTGGGTACCGATACGTGTTTGACCGAACTCAGCACCTGGGTCGAAAGCTAAGCACATCAGCTGGAAATGCTGCTTGCCAGTCTGACCTTTCAGCTGCTCAAACAGGTCAATCTCGTTCAGCTTAACATATACAAAGTGGCCCTCAGCTTCGTCCATACGGGTAACTAATGCGGGCTTGGTCATATCGGGATCAATCTCCTGTATCACCAGGCCTTCGGGTCGTACCTGCTTATCCTTATTGGCACCCTTCTTTTGGCAGTCCTTTTTCCACTCAGCCTCACGGCGGGTGTTCTCGGCATCGCGGGCTTTGATATCGGCCATAATATGACGGATAGGCTCATCTATACAGCCTTTACCTGCGCCCGTATGCGCCATCAGACAGTTCATCAGCGTAGCCTCATGTTTCACGTAATCGGTGTACTCAAACTCCACCTCTTTTAAATGTGTTCCGAGCGATGGGAACACCGCATGCGCCACCGCAGCTTTGTATTGGTTGGGGGTGTTCTTGGTAAGTAGTTTAATCAGTTTCGGTAGCTTTGCCGGCATCTCAGGAGGAATAGGAGCAGAACGATCACTCACTTCTGCTTCTTTATCATCCCCCAGTCTCCTACTCTTCGTAAATATTGCCTCTTCATCCTTATTCAGTTTTCGTTCAGGATTGTAATACTTGGCATAAAAATCACTCAGGCATTTCTGTACATTCGCATCGGCCCAGTGTTCAGGCATCAGTTCTGCCAATGCCCCATTAGCCTCCTCCTTACTTAATAACTGGTTACAGCCACTCAGGAATATCTTCACCGCATTATGCCTACCGCCAATATCCGTAAAGTCCGACTTCTCCAGTCCCTTAGCCTTCAACACCGCCTCCATCACAAACCTCACCCGCTCATCGATTGCTGTGACCAGGGACTGGTCCCTGTCGCAGGATGTGACTGGGCCCTGTCCCTCGTCACGGCTCTCGCGGCTATTCGCGCCATCATCCGTTGCTAAATCATCTTCCCACGGCTTATAGTGCTTCCTCGCCTTTTTAGCCCCAGCCGGCACCTCCTCTTCACCTTTACGTTCGCGCTCTTTCAACTGGGCATATTCCGCCTCGCACTCCTCAACCGTCATGGGTTCACTAAACAGCTCGTCGTCGAGAAAAAGTAAATCATTTTCATCACCACTAGTCGAATAGACCACCCTTTGCAAATCATGCACATTGGTGTCCATCTCAATCTGCAGAATGGTCGCAATGCGCACTTGGTTTTCTAGGATGGTAGCGCCAGGCTGGCGCTTACAAACCAAATGGTATCCCCCACTCGCACTCTTCTCCAGCATCATCAAGCCTATCTCATCTTTCTTGGCCAGTATCTGCTGTGCCATCGCTGCACTCTGTTCGGCATCGTAGCAATCCACATCGTGGAAAAAGTAGCTACCAATGCTCTTGCAACCAGCCAAAGCCGAACTTTTTAGCACACCGATATTGTACGCAAACTGCACCAACTGGGCCTTAGCTTTCTCGTCACCTTTGCGCGCTTTAGCTAAGTTCTCCAGATTCTCCTTGGTGTTTCTGAGCACCAAGAAATCTTCACGATTCTTTACCAGATAAGCAAACTTCTTACCCTTATTAACTATGCGGTAAATCATTTACTAAATCCTTTCTTTTGTAGGTGTTTAATGATTGGGCAAATACCCTTACGTAAGATGGTGGGTAACTGGGCGCGCAGCTCGTTAGGTACCACAAATGTTACGCGATCGTTGCCATCTGCGCCAAACGACAAACTGGCGTAATCCCCTTTAAATTCAGGTTTATGGCGTAATCGCTTGGTACGAGTAAACTCAAACGATCCATTGCTAAGCAACCGGCCTAAGCCTCGCCCGCAAAATGCGTCTGTTTGTCCTATACTCGGATTATCTGGCAAAAACTGCACATAATCCATTTCCAACTCACTCTTTGTAACGGCCATCATGCCGTTAACAGTTACTGTCTTGTTTAATTTGTTATTTGTTTTCATTTTGTTTTTGAGTTTTAAAGCGAGAAGAAGTTTCGGATTCCTTGGCCATTTACTCGAGAATATCCTCCTCACCTCAACTCAAATAACTAGTAAAATATGAAATAAGGAATGTTTTAATCTTTAATGTTTAATGTTTAATGTTTAATCTTGCAAATCTCATTTGCAACAACGTCCATAAACGCTTGTCCATTGTACTCGCGAGTTTGGAATCGCAAATCAGCAACCACCAGTTCGTTCTCAGCAAACTCTATGGTGGCCAAGTTACCAAGTGTTGTAACCACATAGCTGTTAGCATATTTGCCACCAAGTTCCTGTAACACTAAGGTTCGCTTGTTCAGCACACCATTCTCACTTTTCTCACTCTGTACGGTTGTCATTACACCGCACTTCTTCACTCTTAAAATCATTGTGTTCATAATGTTTAATTTTTTAATCTTTAATCTTTAATGTAATAAATGCTTCCGTATTTAGCTTGGAACTCTTCTCTGATTTCCTCGATACTTTTTCGAGTAATCCGATATCCGCGATCATACGCTTGCTGCTCCTCGGCTCTCACGTTAGCCAGATACAGCAGATATTCTTTTCGTTTAATCCCAGCCATGACCGTTTTCAATCAGGTTAGTTATAAAATCGCGACCTTTCTCAGTCCAAACCAGATAGGTTTCGTATTTCAGCTTGCCTTTCAGCGAGTAACTCACATTCAATCGATCGGCCGTCAGCCCTAACCCTTCGTACTTGGGTAGTAGTCGGTACTGTCCGCATCGCCATCGTTGAATCTTCATGTCAACCAGAAACGAGTTCAGGTCGTGCGCTGTCATGTTGTAAACGGCAGCAATCTCCGAAACCGTCAAGCAGCCGTCGCTCTCCTCGTTCACCTCATCCAGCTGCTCGCCTACTATCTCTTCCGACTCGTGCAGCACCTCTTGCTTGGTGGTAAGCAATCGCATCGACTGGCGTTGTGTCAGTCGTTCCATTTCCAACTGTTCCCATCGCAGCACCAGCTTTGCTCGCATCTCATCGTCATACTTAGTGGCGACATAGAGACACTCGGTTTTGGTGAGCGAATAGCATGGCTTTAAACGTCCACGCAAATCCTTATACTCAATGAGTCCAAACTTGGACCCATTAACTTTTTCCCACGCAGGCTCCATACTTCTAATGTCGCGCAATACGTGATTGTGTTGTTTCCCGCAAATCTCCGCTATTTCCAGCGACGTCATGTGCTGCTGGTTATACTGAGCATGCATGCGGGTTGTTAAACTTGAAGTTGTTTTTGAAATTGTAATTGTATTCATAATCTTTAAAATTTTAAATTGTTATTGTTTAATAATGTACGTGCGCCTCTGTGCGCACATGTGCGTATACATACGCCATTTTATCGCCCTCCGCCGTTCGGAAGGTGAATGTTGTACCAGCATGTCAAGGATCACGTCGGCAAAGGTAGAGTTCAACTATTCAACTCAAAAATTAATTTCAGTTGAGTTTTCAGTTGAACGGACAAAAATGCCCGCAAACGCCTTTGTTTACAGGCAAGAAAAAAATCAAAAAAAAATTCTACCAACATTCCAGTTGAATGCCAGTAGAACTTTTCAATAGAATTTTAGGCTTAATTCAGTCTTTTACATAGTTGCAAATCCAGTCAGCAATGGGCCCTTTCTTCCCCATTCCCATATAGATGGCAAAATTCTTACTTTCTTTTTTATTATCGCCCACAATTGCCGATGCAATACCCAGATCGCTGCCTTGTATTACGCCAGCCTTTTTCAGGCTACCCACCACAGCAGCCTTCAGCTTTGGTCGTTTGTCGGTTTTCTGCCAATCGTTAGCTATAACGCTACCTATCTCCGATTTCATCAGACAGCTCACCAGCTCATCACGCCACATGGTAGTATATTTCTCCTTATCAACCGAAACCGCATCAAACCAATCCTGCTGCAGCATTCGGGTTATGGTATTATAAGGTGCAAACAGGGTTGTGTTCTCCAACGTTCCTGTTTGTGTAGGTTGTAGCACATTTATCAGTTCTGGGTTCAGTCGAGCCATCTCCTTGTGTATCAGGTACAGCTTCATGTCGAGTTCAAAGATGGCTTGCAGCTGCGTGTCGCTAAAGTCGTAGTAATGATTTTGGATGTATTTCCCATATTTCTTGTAGTCGATAATAAGTATGGTGTCGTTCCAATGCATAAACTGCCGCCACTGGGCACATGCTACACAAAAATCGTCACTCATCACAAAATCATAAGGCAGAAATCCTTTCAGATAGTCCATTTGCACCTCGTTTAGCTCTTTCTGCGACGGCACAGGCGCAAATCTCATGATACCTTTTGTAAGCGATTCGGCTACCACTTTGGCCTGCAGTTCTCTCAGTTTGTCGATGGTCACACACAGGTTCTCGTAACGCCATTTCTCAAATCTCTTCGATATCGCATCGCCACTGTAGTTCTGCTTTTTGGCAAAATAGAATCTCTCAAACATGGCAGAATCGCAATGCATCAACGCTTTCTCAGCCTCAGCCAATAGCGTTTTCAGGTCTTCGATGTAGCATTTCAGACTCTCGTAAAAGCTTTCCCCTTCCATGTCGCTACAGATTCTTTCGCACCACAGCCAGAACAATTCTTTGCGATGCATCCCCGACGAGATGCTGAACGCCTCCATGCACTTACCACGTTTCAGGTCTTCGATATACCCCGGTAGTAACTTCACGGCACCCTTCAGTTGTCGCATAAAGAACCGAGCAACAAAGGCTCTAATTCTACTGTTTTCAATAGATACCACACAATATTGGCTGGCTATTTCCCTGGCAAGGTTGAGGTAATTTTTTAAACTTGGCAGGTAGTCAAGGGGCGCTCCGCAGCCAGCAGCCGAAGCTGCCCCAAGTTGAGCTCTTTCAAGCTCGTTGTTGATTGTTTCCATCGTTTTTCAAATTAATTTAATGTTGTTTATTAGTTAAAAAATCGGCTGCAAATATAATACTTCTCCAGTAATCAAAAGCAAAAATATTAATCTTTTTTATTCGCGAGCGCCACTAAATTTTTAGCGTATTTCCTTGGTTTTTCCAATAGATTCACTATATTACAACAGTTACCTGCTGCGA